>CAVSJV010000005.1:512500-516434 GCA_963728405.1 Methanomassiliicoccaceae archaeon
CAGCAGCGAAAGAGTGCCGTGTCGCAGTGAGGAACAGTAGAGCAACACAGAGTGTCCATAGCAGCGGCATACAGTGCAGTTTCAGGTTGCCCTCTTTCGAAGGCTGCAGCAGGGATACCAGCAGCGGCTGCAGTGGCACATGAACAGTGAGTACCTCGCAGAGCTGCTCGTCTTCTCTCACATTCCAGCCGCGCCCTCACGCTGTTCTCCACTGCCTTCCACTCTCTCCTACCTCTCTCTGCCCTTCTCTCTCTCTGCCTCTCTCCTCTCTGTCACTGTCTCTTTCTCTCTCTATCTCGCACTGCTCCCCGTCTCTCCGCTCTCGGGCTGCTCTCTCTCCCTCTCCCTCTCCCTCCGCGCCTGCTCTCTGTTCTCTCCGTCTCAGGGGCTCATACGCATTTTGTAGGGTCCATGAACCACGCAAAGGCGTTGCTATCGATCACTCCCAAATATAGCAAACAATCCGGAACAGCCACGCTTGTAGCTCGCGCCGCCCTCCCTCCACAGGATCGCACTGCAGGGACGACAGCGTGAGAATCTGTCGCGCAGCGAGAGACAGACAGAGAGACAGAGAGAAGAGACAGTGCAGGTGCACCTCCAAGTCTCTCTTCTTTGGCAGTGGGTTTTCCTTCATGACAGCTGGGAACAGCTCCGACAGCTATACACTGTTAGGGAGCTTCAGGCAGTGAGTGGAACTTGCCTTCTGCGCAAACTTGTTGAAGTGATAAAAGGACCGGAAGATAATAGTTAATACATCGAACTTGACCATCTCGACTTTGCCGATCTGAGCGCAGCATTTAGCAGTGCAAAGAGGGAACGATAAGAGGAGATGCAGAGAGCGGAGAACAGCATACAAAGACAGTCCTCATGTGCGAAGATGATGACTTCTTCTTGGATTTAGAGTATGTCTGTCCTGCAAGTTGTAAACATCAGAGAGCACTAGGCGACAGAGTACGGGAGCTGTCGGTACCTGACATCGACAGCTTCACACCTTGACAGTAATGCTGTTGTTGTTCTTGGGTTGGGTGTCGAGTCACGCGTGATCACGATGGACGCGGTGAGCACGCTCGCGCGCTCGTCAGCCTCACTGACTTTCCGCATTGCGAGCCGTTGCGCTGCGACGCGTGAGCAGCAGAGATGGAGGGAACAGAGAGAACAAGAGTATTTAGAAGAATGAGCAGTATGCGAGGGTAGAATCAGAGGGCAGAAGGTAAGCAGTGCGGCAGCGAGAGAGTATGGACCCTCAAGAGAGAGAACGGTGCTCACTGTCAGCATTCGTAGTGCGCTCCTTGTCAGCTGAGAACGCCTTCTTCCGGACTGCGAAGGGCTTGTCCACCTTATCGCTGCCGCTGCTGCTGCTGCCAGCAGCCAGTGGAATAGTGGCACTACTACTACTGTTGCTGCCGCTCCTGCTCAATGTGTTGTCCGCTGAGCTGCCAGCACTGTCGCTAAGCGGCCTAGCCACCTGGTGCCATTCCTGCTCCAGCACCCGGTAGTCTAATGCTTTCTATCAGTCGCTTTGCAGCAGCAAGGATCTTTGCAGCAGAATGTACCTTCGGAGGAGATCTTGCGTGCGCCGCGCATCCAGTCGCGCTTCCTACTCAGTCCATGAGCACCAGCAGCAGCACTAGCACCAGCAGCACCAGCAGCACCAGCAGAGGTTACAGTAGCAGCGAACAGCAGTAGCAGATTCGGCGCACCTTGTATTTCAGGGGTACTCGAATGCGTCCATTTGCTCCCTTCTGCGCGCTGTGAGCGATCTTCCTTCTCTCATAGCACTCAGCGCGCGAACTCACCGGATGGCGAAGAGGACAGCGAAGACGAAGGTGACGCAGGCGCTGGCGGCCGTTGCGGAGAAGGCACATGAAGCGCGGGTGCGGATTGTGAGAACTCTGGTAGCATCATCACATGCTGCTGCGGTAGATTTTGATGCTGCGGGTCTACGAAAGTCGGGCGAGGCGGACGAGAAGGGGAAGTGGGCCGTTGCGGGCGGCTGTGTGGGGAGTCTGCGCGCACAGTGTTGCTGCTGCTGCTGCTGCCCGTACTGTTGGGACTGCTGTCGGCTGCTGCCGTGCATGTAGCAGGTGCCGATGAGGACTTGGTGAGCGCCGACGAGGAGAGGTACGCGCTGCGGTGCGCGGCAGCGGCAGTGGCGAGTGCGTGCGTGGGGCAGTCGAAGGCGAGCTAGTGGCTGATGCAACGCGAAGAGTGCCGGCAGCGGAGAGTGCTTGGATTCGTGCAGCAACTATAGCATGTCAGACGATTGCGCAGTCTATCAAAGCATTAGAAATAGAAGATTACTGGAAGTTTGGGGCACCACTGCATCCACACTTTGGCTCCGCCCTGCATCATATTGTCACTCAGTGCTGCAGATCTGCACCGCAGCTTCTATAGTACATACTTCTCACGCGGTTGGGTGGAGGTCGCGCCTCACTTCTGTTTCGAGTAGTGCTGCTCGTAGTGTTGCTATTGTTGCCGGTAGTCGAGATGGAGGAGGACGGCGGTGACACATTACGGAGACGAGATAATCAGATACGTTACATAATGAATGATATCGCTGAAAACTAGAATACATTTCATCGAAGAACTTGTAGTCGCTCCATTTGCCGCTTTCGCAGCAAGAGACTGTCGCAAACGCAACTCCGACAGAAGCTGCTGCAATTTGATGTTATACTGTGCGGAATATTACGTGCAACCGTGGGACAGTGTACAATTTCCGAGAATACAGCCACAAAAACGTCTGTTGTTGATCCTCTTCCTCTCCACACAGCTATCTCTTGACAGGTGTCACCTCGAGTTTTGGTAACAGGGAAGGAACATTGTTGTCGACAACAAAGAATTGCTCTCGAAAGAAAATGTTCTTCTGCTCGTTTGAGGCGTGCTCCGGCGCCATTTGCACTCGGCTTCTCTCTGCGCAAGCGATTGTCGCCTACATTGCACCATATTTCAACAGCTTTTCTTGCCAGTCTCTACCCTTACCATCCCAATTCTTCGCAACTTCGGAACAAAACCTCGTTTCTTGTGTTCAATGGACTCATGCAAGCGTGTCTCAAAACAAAAAACCGAATATATATAGACTGCTGTCCCAATGCAGCTTCACTCCTGTCACTGCTTGGCACTTAGTGGGTGCTTGCTTATTCTCTGCTGTGGTGTGAGTGCTACTGAGACTGCGGAGACGGTATCTTCCCCAGTACATTATATATACGCTGCTAACAGTGCCTTGACAGAGTGCGCACATTCGCAATGGACAAGTGGATTCTTTTACACCATCTTTGTTGCATGAGGAGTACTCGGAGGATCGAGACAGCTGCGGATTCATGACCAGTTCGCTCTCCTCCTGGAGGCATGCTGCTTGCTCTCTAGCTGCGCTGCCAGGCTCTTCCACCGTCTTTGCTATTAGACGAGCAGCAGCTACTTCTCTGTGCTTTTCCTCACTGTGATGGTGCAGGAGCGCTTATCACAACTGCCAGCGCCTGCAGCAGCGACACTCCGCCCAGAACCGCTGATGAGCGGCGGTGAGGAACAGCAGCAGCAGGAGGAGCAGCAGATAGTGCAGAAAGAGCAACCAAACTGGCATGTAGGATTCTCTCCATCATCTCGGTTACTTTGTGTGCCTCTTAGCAGCCTTATTCTTTCTCTCTCCCTCTCTCTCCATTCTCTCTCCATCGTTTCTCTCTCTGTCGCCGGCTCTCTCTTGTGCGGAAGCGCGGCGCAGCCTCACCGCTGCGTCCCAGTGGCTTCGATTCCACATAGACACGACGCTGCTGTATGCTGATTCGCGGGCGTGTTTCCATGAGGGACAGCGCATCAACATGTATGCTGCGGAGCTCGGCACCTATCCAGAGTACACGGTAAGCTGCGAGAGAGGAGAGAGGAGAGGAGAGAGGAGGGGGGAGAGGAGGAGCAGAGAGCAGAGAGGAGAGAGAGGATAGAA
>CAVSJV010000006.1:0-47905 GCA_963728405.1 Methanomassiliicoccaceae archaeon
TGAACGATGCTCCGGCGTTAGCGAAGGCGGAGGTGGGCGTGGCCATGGGCGTCGCCGGCACCGATGTGGCGCTGGAAGCGGCGGACGTCGCGCTGATGGGCGACGATCTCCGATACCTGATCTACGGCATTCGCCTGAGCAAGCGGTCGGCCCGGATCATCCGGCAGAACGTCGGTGTCGCCCTGGCCGTCAAGCTGGCGCTGACCGTGCTCGCCCTGCCCGGCCTGGTGACCCTATGGATGGCCATCCTCATCGGCGATCTGGGCGTTTCACTGGGGGTCATCTCCAACGCCCTGCGGTTGAACCGCTTCCGCTGATCGATCGGCGTCATCGTGCTGTGCGTGCCACAGCTTGATGACCCCCTTGCGGGGCAGGGGTAACGGAAAGGCGCATCGGCAGGAGACGCAGTAGGAGGTATCGGTCTGCACCCAGTAGTGGCAGCGGGGACATTCCTTCAGCAGGACGGCGGAGCAACGGGGGCATGCCCGATCGGTCCGCTCCACCACGGCCTCGCAGTTGGCGCAGTGCCTTCTGACCTCTCCCCTGAGCCAATGGGCAGGCCACTCATGCTTCTTTGGTAGTTTTACGACCATTCTCATCGCTCACTGTGGGGGGTGCATCCTGTCATCATGGTCCCCATTCGATGGTCGTCATCCTCGAGCCGGGCAAGTTATGGTGGCCTTAGCGGCTCAGCAGGTACATCGGCAGCTCGAAGCCACTGACCGGCCCGACCTCCAGGCTCCAGCGGGTGATGCGCTCGATGTTGCCCTTCTGGTCCTTCGCTAGTCCGGGAATGAGCGCCTTCCTGGAGGAGTTCTTCCCGGTGATGCCGCTGTCGGTGAGCGCCTTCATCACCGCCATAGGGGTGAAGGTGCTCGCCACCATCGAATTGTCCAGGGTGTAGCCGTTGGTATCGACCGGTATCACGAACGCCTTGACCTTGGCGGCATCGAGCACCAGCTTGAGGATCTGATGGGTGATGATGGAGTTCCCGGTGATCAATATCGGCGAGCTCTCGTCCGGTGAGTTGAACTCGATCAGCCGTTCCGTCACCTTCTGTTGCATCGGATCGCTCTCTGGCAGGCGGATGTCGATGCTCAATGCCGCGTCAATGGCCTCGGCCAGCTTCCCGTCGATTCTTTCCGCAGTCCGAGGCTTTCACCTTCTTGTCCACGAGCATCTGGGCGTACTCGGCCCAGCTCTTGGCCCCGCAGGACGATGCGTCCCCGTCGGGCAGATACTTCTGCAGGTCCTCCGCTTTTAGCTTGTAGAGATCTATTTCCTCGATGGTCATTCGTTCTCCTCCGTTACTCCTTTAAGACCAGGTCCGCGAACTCGGCCATGCGCTGGTCCCCCACCTCGCTGATGCGTTTCGCCAGGTCTATCACTTCCTGGATGTCCTCGGCCCCGATCCCCAGCTCCTTCGCCTTCGTCAGGTGGTGACGGAAGCAGGGCTGGCGGTGCCCGGCGACGGACGCGCCGATGGCCACCAGCTCCTTGTTGTGGGGCCCCAGTCGATCAGCTCCTCGTCGTCGCGGTCATTATCGTCCCGTCCTTGTTGTAATACTTACGGCGGAAGTACAGCGACAGATTGACCAGCGAGATGAGCACCGGCACTTCGACCAGCGGGCCGATGACCGTGGCGAAGGCCACCGCCGAGCTGATGCCGAACACGCCCACCGCCACGGCGATCGCGAGCTCGAAGTTGTTGCTCGCCGCGGTGAACGACTGCGCCGCAGCGTGGCCATAGTCGAACTTGAACCGCATGGACAGCCAGAATGACAGCAGGAACATGATGCTGAAGTAGAACAGCAACGGAATGGCGATGCGGACGACGTCGAGCGGGGTGTCCACAATGGACTGGGCGCGGAGCGAGAACATGACCACAATGGTGAAGAGAAGCGCCAGCAGCGAGACCTTCCCGGCCGCGGGCATGAACCTGTTGTCGTACCAATCGGCGCCCTTTCTTGGCCTAAGGGTATAGCGCGAGATCAACCCGGCGAAGAACGGTATCCCCAGGTAGATGATCACGCTGATCGCGACCGACACAATGGAGATATCCACCGCGACGCCGGAGCCTGGCGACAAAACATCCGATAGGATGGTGATGAGGAAGTAGGCATAGAACGAGTAGAGGACGATCTGGAATATCGAGTTCAGTGCCACCAGGATGGCGGCGTACTCGCAGTCGCCGTCGGCCAGGGTGTTCCATACCAGCACCATGGCGATGCATCTGGCGACCCCGGTGAGGATCAGACCGACGCGGTACAGCGGCTGATCGGGCAGGAATATCCAGGCCAGGGCGAACATCAGGAGGGGGCCGACGATATAGTTCAGGACGAGAGATGTGCTGAACATCTTCTTGGCGTCGGGTTGCTTTGCGATCTGACCGAGCTCCTCGTACTTCACTTTCGCCAAGGGCGGGTACATCATGAGGATCAGGCCGATGGCGATCGGTATGGAGGTCGTTCCGACGCTCAATGAGTTCAATGAATCCGCTAAGCCGGGGATCAGAACGCCCAATCCCACGCCTAAGGCCATGGCCGCGAAGATCCACACGGTCAGGTACTTGTTCAAAAAGGACAGCTTCTTTGGCGCCGTACCTGGCGGCGGACAATTCTCCCCTGCTACGTCGCTCATCGAATCCTCTCCAGCTATGAATGAACAATGGCTAATTTCAATTATTGTTGAAACGATTGATAGATATAAATAAGTTCCTAACCATTGTTACCTAAGAAGCCAAACGGAATATTTGGAGGCACCATTTGAAGACCGTCTTATTCATCTGCACTCATAATTCTGCTCGCTCACAGATGGCCGAAGGCCTTGCAAATTCCCTTTATTCTACCGTTCTAACAGCCAAAAGCGCTGGGACAAAACCTAGCGTGGTGCACCCCTTAGCCCTGCGGGTAATGGCCGAGTTGGACATCGACATCTCAGGCCAAAGGTCCAAGAGCCTTGACGTGTTCGAGGGGCAGGACTTTGATTACGTGGTAATGGTCTGTTCGAACGCGGCAGAGACCTGTCCGTTCTTTCCCGGAGGCAGAGTGCAGATCCATCATGCATTCGACGATCCGGCGAGCGTGGACGGCACCGAAGAAGAGAAGCTGCGAGCATTTCGGAAGAGCAGGAATCAGATCAATAAGTGGATGATCGACAATCTGGTGTTGTCGAACAAGTAAGGGGTTGCGTGAATGGCTGCAAGGGGTCCGAAGAAAAACGAGTGTTGCACAGATAGCATGAATCTACCTGAGGAAATGGAAGCGGCTCTTCGCCAGCAAGGTGGATTGGAAAAGCTAAAATGCCGCATTCCAAGCAAGGAAAGCCTTGTTCTGGAAGCGAAGGTTTTCAACGCTCTTTCCGATCCAATACGCCTTCAGATCCTACACGCTCTTCGCTTCATCGAACTATGTCCTTGCCTCCTTAAGGAAATAATCGATCTATCTGATTCAAAATTGTCCTATCATCTGAATATTCTGGAGGAGGCCGATCTTATCGCCTCATCCCCTCGAAAGAGGTGGCGTATCTACATGCTAACTGAACAGGGCAGGTCTTTGATCAAAGAATGATCTGCACCTATTTCCGTGATAATCCTTGCCGTGAGCATTAACTATTCGCTTTTGGTTTTTCCAAACAACTGATCGTCTGGAATCAATATAATTATGGGCGCCATGCCAGTCTGCACCCTCGTCAGCAACATGAATTCGCCTCCGCAAACAATATCTAGTTTATCACGGACCTCTTTAGGGATGACCATCATGCCGCGCCCATCGACCCTTAGAATGTGGTTGATGCCGATTGTTCCGCCCGCTGTGGCGGATTGAATCGCCTGCGTACGATGGCGTTCACTCTCGCTTGAATGTCCTGTGGGCACTTTGTTGAGTTCGATACTTTTTCCTTTTTTATCCTTTTTTTGAGTCATAATGTTCTTAATATTTTTTTAGAAAGAGTTAGACCGGGGAACCGCCCGGTCCTATTGGTTGAAGATCGTTTTGCCAAGTGAGCGAAGATTGGTCACTCCTTCCGGCGCATGGTCTAGGAGAGGGACCAGGAACAAAGGAGTGTGGAACCGTGGTTCTATCTCTGCGAGGTACTTCTCCTGCTGCCTCCTACGGTTCTCAAAGAACTCATTGTGTCCATACTCCTTGGGCAGGATGTAGTTCACCGCCACCAGGGCGGTCTCGATGCCTACCTGCTTCCTTAGTTCCTGCGATGCCCTCCACGCCTCTATGATCGGCGTGTACTCGGGATATACGACGAACACGAAGGTGCTCTTGTCCTTGGACCTCATCGTATCGATGACGCCCGCATACTTGTTCCGTGTATCCTCGGAAGTGTTCTTGGCCAGCGTTCCTAGGTCGATGAAGCCCTTCCAGTCTGACGGCAGCTCCAGCAGGTGTATGGTGTGGCCCGTGGGAGCGGTATCGAAGATCACGCTCTGGTAACCCTTCAGCTCGAAGTAGCTCATGAACTTCTCGAAGGCGGACATCTCCTCGGCGCAGGGGGAGTGAAGGTCCTCCTCTACTGATCTCCTGACATCCTCGGGTTGGTCCTTCACTGATTCGAGTATCCTGGCCTGATACTCCTCAAGAGCTACCTTCTGATCGATCCTGACCGCGTCCAGGTTCTTTACGCCGATCACAGGGGAGGGTTCCGATCCGATCTCCTGCCCGAATATCTCCTGAAGATGGGATGCAGGGTCGGTGGTCACGATGAGCGTCCTGAGGCCCTGGTCGGCCAGATATACGGACGTCGCGCAGGCCAGAGTGCTCTTTCCGACTCCGCCCTTCCCGGTGAAGAATATGTATCTTGTGCCGTTGGCGGGATGCAGCAGCTTTCGGACCACGTCCAGGTCGCTCTTCACAGTGGCTAAAGATGCGGGCGTCCTTTCGGAAACGGCATGGACCTGGGCCTTACGACCATCGAAGAGGTAAGAGGCGACAGATTCCAAAGCGTCCACCCCGTTGATCTCGGTGTCCTGGAGGGGGTATTGTATCTTATTGATGACGAAATCGTCCTTGATCTCCTCCAGCATACTGTCCTCCTCTTCCTTCTTTTTCTTGAAGAAGGCATCGGTGGCCACGTTCGCTGGAAGAATGCCGTTGATGATCAGAGTGCTGGTCTTGATGCCCAGCTTGGACAGCTCCTCCATGCTGCGGTTGGTCTCGGTGATGGACGACCGCTCTGGCTTGAGGACGAAGAGGAACGATGTTTTTGCTCCGTCCTGGAGGTAGCCTATAGCTTTCTTGTACTTCACCTTGGCTCCCTGGAGTGATGAGCTCGGTCCGATGCAGGTCGAGCCGCCCTTGTCCAGCTCGGTGGACCAGCCACTGGGTAGCTCCAGTAATCGTATGGTGTGCCCGGTTGGCGCAGTATCGAAGACGACCGCATCGTACTGGGGGTCGTCCATGAACTCGATGAAGCTGTCGAAGGCCGCGACCTCTTCCACGCACGGACTTTTCAGCTGCTCCATCATCGAGTCCAGATTCTTCTGGTCCAAGATACCTTTCAAGGGAGAGACCATACGATCACGATACTCCTGCGACGCGACGTCGGGATTGATCTCGATCGCGAACAGGTTAGGAACGTTTCGTATAGCGGTGATGTGGTGCCCGATATCCTCTCCGAAGATGTCTCCCAGGTTCGGAGCGGGATCGGTGGTGACGATGAGCGTCTTGTAACCTTTACGGGCCAACCATACCGCGGTGGCGCAGCTCATGGTGCTCTTTCCCACTCCTCCTTTTCCGCTGAAAAATATGAATTTGGTCTTGCCTTCTTGTGGTTCGATTAATGAATTCATTTACCTTACCTCCTTAAACTAATTGTTCTGTCATTATGGCCTGGCCATTGAAGCCCGCTCAATGGTCCCCCAGCAGAGCCGTTTTCATCTCGTCATAGCTCATGTATCTCTGCTTGGCGAGGATCTTTCCGTCGAGCACGGTTATTGGTAGAATATCGGTGCCATGGTCCTTTACCAGCTTGAGCACCTCTGGGCTCTCTAGGAAGGCCGCCGCATTGAATGACAACGAAGCCCTTGTTATTCTCTTGCCAGGGAATTCGGCCTGAAGTTTCTTGACGTCCTCACTAAGTTGTATGAGAGCTTTGTCTGGCTCTGGGCCACAGATGCCCGTGGAGCAGCACAGCATTCCTTCGAATATTATCAGGTTCATCGGCATTTTGTCACCAAACTATGAATTTAGATACCATGGCCTTTCTTACATTACTATTCTCGATTGGTCATGGTAAACTTAGTTACCATTTCAACATTATTTGAAATGTTATAGGAGTTAATAAGCCTTTTCATTTCAATATAATTTGAAGCGAATGCTGTTCGATAGCGTTCAAAAAGGATCGAGGCATCCGTAGGAAAGAGAATTGGCGGCACCTAAAAGATCCACTGTCGAATGAGGAATTTAATGGTCGCGCCCCGTTCGACAGGGGAAAGTATGCCAAATTATCGTTTACTGAGGTTGCAAATGCTCATAGCCCCTTCAATGCCTTCCTCTTCAAAATCGAGCTGGCGGCCAATAGGAACACGACCGTGAAGCCTACCAGAACTAATACGTCAACAAGGAGAGGAATAACCGACGGTTGTCCCATGGTCGCGTTCAGACCGTCCGATAGGTAGGTCAGAGGGGAGAACATGCTGACCACCCGGGCTCCCTCGGGCAAATCCGCCAGGGGGGTGAAGATGCCGGAGATGAAGATGAGGGGGAACCGTATCAGCGCGGAGAGCATCATAACGTTGGACGGCACTCTTCCAGCCGGAGCGGAGAGGAGCACCCCCAGCGCGGCGAAGCAGAGGTTGCCCAGGAAGAAAAGGACTGGTAGGGCGAGGATGGTAGCCAGAGGTAGGGATATCGACAGGAACGCCGTCCCTACCAATAGAACGATGGCGCTTATGATGATGCCGAACAAGGTGCCCGCCAGCGTATCACCTAGAACGAGCGTCGGAATGCTCACCGGAAGTGTGAGCAGACGCTCGAAGGTACTCCGACTGCTTCTCCCAGGGGATGATCAGCGGGCCTACGGAAGAAGCGGTGAAGAAAATAGTCATCGCCAGAAAGCCCGGAAAATATCTTGATATGTCCAGTTGTCGGCCCACGAAGAACGCGAAGAACAGAAATGTCGGCAATATGAGCCCGAAGATGAACACCGGTGCCTTCCTGTAATAGATCCTTATATCCTTGCGAGCGGTGACCGTGGCCCCGCGCATTACTATCGAATATCTCATTTCTTGGCCTCCGTCAATTTGACGAAAAACGTCTTCGAGCGACGGCCCCAGTGTGGTCAGGGAGACGATGTTCAATCCCTGCTCCTCCTTTACCGCCATGATCTTGTCGATCGCTTCGCCCACGTTTGAGGTGTATATCCTAATCTTGTCAGCGTGCTCCTCTAATCTGGTGATGCATTGCGTTGAGAAGAACGCGCAATCGACCTTCCGGTCGAACGAGACCTCGATGGACTGCGTCTTCTCAAAGGTGGATTTCAAGTGCTCAGGCGAATCGACAGTGACAATCTTTCCCTTGTTGATGATGCACACCCTCTGACACAAGCGGCTGGCATCCTCTATGTTGTGGGTGGTGAGGATGACCGTGCATCCCTTGGCGTTCAGCGTCTTGACCTTGTCCACGATCAACCTCCTGCTCTGAACGTCCAGGCCCTCCGTCGGCTCGTCCAGGAACAGTACCGACGGCTCGTGGACCATGGCGCAGCCGATGCTTATCCTCTGCTTCATGCCCTTGGAAAAACCCTTGATTACTTCGTCGGCTCGGTCATGAAGACTAAGATCCTTAAGCATCTGGTCCGCTCGCTCCTCCCTCACGTTCTTGGCCAATCCATAGTATCTTCCGAATAGCTCCAGATTCTCCCGGGCGGTGAGGTCGATGTAGACGGTCCCGACCTCAGGAATGACGCCCATCCTTTCCTTGGCGATCAGCGGCTCCTTCTTCAGGTCGATGCCGTCGATGAGGATTCGCCCACTCTCCGGCTTAAGGACGCCAGTGAGCATGCGGATGGTCGTCGTCTTGCCCGCCCCGTTGGGGCCCAGGAGGCCGAAGAACTCGCCTTTTTGAACGGAAAAGGAGATGTTGTCCACCGCAACGAAGTCTCCGAACTTTTTGGTCAAGCCTTCCGCTACGATCGAGTATGTCAAGATACTAGCCTCCATGTGCCTGGAATCTGAACAAGCAATCTCTACCTGCAGTGCCAGCCCAGTCTTGGCTGCGGAAAACAATAGACATTTGACCGGTTGAGGAACCATTGGTCATAACTTGCTCTCCAGTAGCTGCAGGACATCGTCGATGTCCTCCTTGCTTGGATTGAGCCGTTCATAGTCCTTTTTTATCCCCAGGTCGGTGACGACCACATGGATGGTGGGCTCGATCCCAACGTGCTTTAACATTTTGTAGGCGCAGCGAGTGGCGCATCCATCGATGACAATGATCCGACCAGCCTTCTTCGCTGAGGCGATGAACCCCTCCCCGTGCGAGCCAACGCCGGCCAGACAAGAGAACTTTCCTAGCCCTCTGCCGACCATAAGCTTGGCCGCCTCGTTGGATACCTGACCGACATTAGACCCGCCCGAGCAGGGATAGATCATCGTTCCCGTGGTCGAGCAGCCGCAGGTGGGGTTGAGCACCTTTATCCCGGTAGCCAGTGGGCTAGTGACCTCCCTGTCCTTACCGTTGATCATTTCAATTATCTCTTCCACGCTCGGTGCCTTTCCGAGGGAGACGATTTTGCCATCTATGATCAGTCCAGGAGTGCTGGTTATCCCCCGTCGTATGAACATCTCGAAGTCCTCGATCTTTTCGATGTTTGCCTCGATTCCAAGATGTTCGATCGCGGTCCGAACCTTGGTCTCCAAACGCCGGCAAGTATCACACCCCGTTCCGAAGATCTCAATTTTTCTCATTTTATTCACTTCAATTAATCTCGTTCGATCACCAAAGGAGACGTCCGAAGAATATGGCCACAAATTTCTGTAGCTTTTCCCTCCATCGAGCTAGCCCAGCACCTAGGCGTTAAGCTCTATGCATCCCGCTCTTCCCATTGTGTTCTTTCTTACCTTTCAGATAACATTTCCTTGATCTCCTCGACGCCAGGAACGCGACCGATCGCTACGATCTCGCCATCGATGACGAGCCCGGGCGTCATGGTTATCCCGCGCCTGATCAGCTCTTCAAAATCTTCGATCTTGACCACTTCGATATTGAGACCCATTTCTTCGACCGCTTCGCGGACGTTATTCTCCAATTGTTTGCACTTCGCGCATCCGGTTCCCAGCACCTCTATTTTTGATGCCACCCTATCCCCTCCTGGCATACTCTTCCAGAATAGCTCGTCGATAGTCCGGCTCTCTGTTGGCCGGAACATAGTTGTAGATTTTCACTTCCTTCAACAGCGCCCGGCCGATTTCCTCCTCACTGGCCAGACCCATGGCGGCGACCTTTCCGATGATCTCGTCAAGCTGTGCGATGCCCACCGCTTGGCCGTTTACAACGATCTTATTGATCCTCCTTGCCGCGGCCGCTGCACAACATGGCTTCTCTTCTTCCATGATCTCACACCTCCGTTCCGCATGCGAACATTGCGGTGAAGGGGGCCGGTATGTGACAAGCCAACACATGCTGTGACAGATAATTATTCAAGTTGTTCAAGCTGCTATGCAAAGGGCCGTTCGATGGGGCGGTCGTGCTTTCACCATTTCAATATATCTTGAAATCACTAATTACAATCCGGTATTAATCAATTCGCATTTCAGTTTTATTTGAAACGTGGCTCTCTTGAATGGCCTGCACAATTTCCGAGCAGGCATGTTCGGCATTCTCTCTCAGGCTAGCCTGCACCAATGCTTTGCCACTGGGATATAGCTTGACGACGACGCCTTCGTCCTCGAAAAGAATGGTGAGGACAGGCGGGCAGAGAGCGACTTCGATGTTAGGATGATGGGAGAGAGAAACGCTCAATGAATCCAGATCAATGGTACTATCCGCCATCGCTTCGTACTCCTCGGCCGACGAGCACAGTTTCCTCAGTTTGAAGATCATAGGCTATACCAGTGAATTCATGCCAGTAACTTCAGGATCAGCTGAACGGCGAAGATCCACATGATCAGCCCAAAGCCGACCTTGATCCAGCTGGACTTCAGCTTCACCGTCAATCTTGCCCCGATCGATGCACCGATGAACACCGCTATGCTCCCGGAAACGATCAGCGCGAGATCAAGGGTCCCGAAGGCGGAGTGCCCTATCACTCCGAACAACGAGGAGAATATGACGATGAACGAAACGGTGCCCGCGGAGTTCTTCATCGGGTACCTGCAGGCGAATATCAGGAACGGGACGATGAGTATGCCCCCGCCTACGCCCAGCAGTCCCGACAGCACCCCCACGGCGAAGCTGAACATGATGATGGTAGCATACATCGCCCGGGAAAAGCCGACCGGACAGGTCTCCGCCTCCTTTCCCCCCTCCCTCACTGTGTATATCATCCTCGCCCCCGCTCCCAGAAGGAAGACAACGAAGAGCCAGAGCAGGAACGTTGGATCGACGAAGTTGCCGAGGGCGCCTCCGAGAAGGGCGCCGAGACAGATGCCGGGGATGAAGGCGGCGGAGATCTTCAGGTCGATCAACTTGCTGCGATAGTAGACGACCGCCGCGGAAGCGGCCGTGACCAGGTTAAGCACCAGGGACGTCGAGACCGAGATCAGGGTCGTGAAGCCCAGCAGGACAAATATGGGGGTGTACAGAGAACCGCCGCCCTGGCCGAACATCGCGAAGACGATCGCCACCAGGAATACGGAGATGACAGCAACCCAGTATACCCCGTCCATCCATATCCCTACTGCACGCCCTTGACCAAGTTCACCCAGGTCTGCGTGTATTCAGAGCAAGGTATGCACATCGGCTTTCCGTCGACCGTGCGCACGTACCGCTCGAACACGTACTCCCCGCACTTGCTGCACTTGACCTTGGCGAACGACCCTTTCGGCCTGCTGAAGGTGAAATCGGGTAGCCGCTCGACCTTGAACAGCTCCCCGTCCGTTGCTACCAATACGCGGTCTACCACCTTCTCGGTCACGTCCGCGGGGATGTCCGACGGCTCTACGCCCTTCTTGCGGTAGGCGAAGAACTCGAACTTGCCCAATTCATCCTGGAACTCCGAGCGGAGGTAGATCCGGACCGCGCCCTTGCCCGGTGCGTAGAGTATCATCGCCACTTTACCGTATCCGAGCCGTTCCATCATCAGTTTGCCATAGGTGCAGCCAGTGGCGGCCATCGTCCCGTCCATCATGCATGTTTGGGGATGCCCGACCCCCATCTCGGAGAAGGCGAAAGCGCCGTGGTCCTTGACCCGCTCGATCCCCAGCTCCTTCATGGCCAGTACGCCCATGCGGTAGCCGATGGGCATGAACGGGCAGGTGTGCCCATGAAACTCCCAGACCCACTCCGGTATCTCGACCTTATTGTTATCTGTCATGGTTTATACCTCATTTCAATATATGTTGAAATATTGCGTCGGATATATCCTTTTTGTGCCTGAGGTGAAGCCCTCGAACATATGGCCTGATGCAGCTTCTGGATGGGGTGCTCCGATCGTTTCTAGCACTCCTTCCCGACGCGCTCATTGGCAGCGGATCGGTCCGCCTTCCGCGTTCTGGCGGTCCAGTTCTACGATCTTCCGCCGGATCCACCGCACAGTGGTCCACACCAGCACGATGGACAGGAACAGGCTCAGGAACGCCACCTCACCGCTGGCATCGGGCAGGATGTCCGTGCCGATGATCGCCAGGAAGTTGAACGATGCATGGATCAGCACCGCCACCAGGTAGTAAGGGATCCAGCTTTTGGGCGTTCCGTACCAAGATCGGAAGCAGTACGAACGGGAGATGCCGAACCCCGAGATCGCGGTGGCCGAGGTATGCAGCAGCGTGGAGGTGAGCGTACGGGCAATGACCGTGATGATGAAGATCTCCACTCCGGTGGTCAGGGATGAGGTGTAATAGAGCACGTTCTCACCGGCGGCAAAACCCAGGCCGCAGGCCGCACCGTACACCAGGCCATTCTCCGGTTCGGTGAGCCGCCGGTGGGCCGCGAACACGCCGGTGGCCTTGGTGAACTCCTCGATGATCGGAGCAAGGATGAGGGCCAATATGATGTTGGAGCCCACCGCGCTCAGCGTGCCGTTGGTGATGCTGTCGAGAACTGATATGGAGATCACTTCGAGCACGAAGGCCAGGCCCAGGGCGATGGTGAGGCCATAGATGAACACACCCTCCACGGCGAAGAGGGGCTCGCGCTCATGGATCTCCGCCGACCGTATCCACAGCAGGTACATGATGGCCGGCACGAAGGCCACGATGACAACAATGACGAGCTCCAGGGTGCTGAGGGCCATGGGTGGGCATACTATGCATCAGGACTCTAAATATAATATGCGCAGGGTAGAAAAATATGGCCGGGCGGGGCGGGTCCTTAATTCAGGACCCTCATCTTTCGGTCCAAGAGACAGACGAAAAGGCCATCGTCGGCCGTGGCCAGCTCGCCTGTGAAGCCCCCACTGGGCCGATTATATACAATGAGTCCTCTTGTTTCCTCCCTGACTCGCTCCATTGCCTCGTGGGGAGGGAGGGAGAGGAGAACGGACCATGAATAATAGCAATATACGAACAGCCGAAGGTAGAGAGACCTGCAACAAGCACATCGAGCAGTGGACCGTCGAGGGGATGCCCCAGGTCATCCGGACCGTCGAGTCCAACACGGATGCCGAGGTCATCGTTCTGGCCTGCCGTTGGAGGTATTTTGCCGGAAAGGACCTGGAAGAGTTGAAACGGCTTGCTTCCGAGGTCGACTATCGGGTGGTCAGGACGCCCTGCTCCGGCCAGGTCGATGGGGACTGGATCGCCGCCGCGCTGGACTCCGGAGCGGAGGCGGTGATGGTGATGGGAGGCCATGACGATGACTGCGCCTTCGCCCGGGACCCCTCGGCGGCGGAGAACTGTCTGAAAACGAAGGCCGCTCAACAAGGTCTGGACCCCGAACGCCTCGTGGTGGACTGGTCCGATGAGCGCTGGCCTGAAGGGCTCCAGAACTCCGTGGACCGGGTGGTCGCCCGGGTCAAGGGGCCCGACCCCTCTAGGAAATAGTCCGGACCTAGCGGTCCAGAGACCATTCTGAATTTTATAGAACTTCTCTCCGCCGTATGCCGTTCGGCCTTGGGCGTTTTGAAAAAATAAGGAAAAGGTTTCGTCCTCTAGCTCACGCCCTCAGCGCGTACGAGGGGTTAGTGGACGGTGGGGTGGGGGATGAGGACGGGGTCGATCCCGTGGACGGGGCGGCGGCGCAGGTCATGTTCATCGGGTCGATCTGTCCGCGGATCTCTCCGCCAGGGTTCTGGGTGGTGTGCACATTGACGTAGATGGACCCGTTGCTCATCGCGTTCTCGAGGTCGTTGATGGTCATGCCCTGCAGCGGCCCAACCAAGTTGGCGGCGCTGACGTTACCTTCGACCAGCTTGCCGTTCATCGGTTTCCCGGCATCCGCCGACGATATGCTCGCCGGGGCGGTCGCGGTGCTCGATGGGTACAGCCACGTCACAACCGATCCCTCCGCGCCCGGCATGCCCATATGGAAGTGGGCCTGGGTCACGTTGGCGATGTTGAAGGTCCACAGCGCATAGTGGATGTTGGAACCGTTGGGCTGCACAAGTGCCACGCCCCAGGGAATGGGACCGAGGTTCCGCCCTTCCAGCGCGGTCATGATCTTCGAACCATTGGCCGGCATGAGACCGGAGATGTTCCACATTGGATCGGTGGTGGTCAGCGTGGGCTCATCCAGCGGGCTCATGGGAATGGCCAGTGCGGCCGTCCATATGTTGGCGCTGGTGATCTGTCCGCGGATCTCTCCGCCGGGGTTCTGGGTGGTGTGGACGTTCACATACAGTCTGCCCGCTCTTCATGGCGCTCATGAGGTCGCTTAGGCTCTTACCCTGCATCGGTCCGATCAGGTCCGAGGCGCTGATGTTACCCTTGGCCAGCAGGCCCGAGAAGTTGCCAGGCATCTTGGTCGTGTTCAGGCTGGATGCGGCCTGTCCGACCTTGGTGGACGGGAATAACCAGGCTACGACCGGTCCTTCCTGTCCTGCAGCCCCCATGTGTATGTGGGCCTGGGTGATGTTACTGGTCCCGGACACCCAGAGCTGGTAGCAGATCTGGTCGCTACCGTTGCTCATCTGGAGCACGATGGCCCCCTCAGGGTGCTCGCTCGCAGGGATGGGGGTGGTCAGGTTGGGTTCCTGGTCCGGCGACAACATTACCACTGCCGTATCAGGCCAGCTGGATTGTCCACTGGTCTGAGCGGTCGACAAGGCGGGTACCATTAGAAAGGCACCGGCCAAGAGGACCATGGACAGCAACGCTAATACTTTGCTCAATCTCATGTTCTCGACTCCTCTCTGTCGCTTTAGTGCCTACCTTAGGCACTGACGCCGCTTTGACCGGGATACGGATCGTCGTGGACCCCTATCCCCCAAGGGCGTTGATAGCATGGGGGGCCATGGATGGTACAAAATCATTGGCCGCAAGAGCAGCGAGCGCTGGGAAGGGTAGATGAAGAAATCGAGGGTAGCCTCCGCTATGGTGGGAACGACATAGCGGAGGCGGGGGGATCGAATCTCCTGGCTGCTCGGCCAGTCTATACCAGGGATCGGGCGGGGTCCTTAATCACTGGGCGACGGACTGCCCTTCGCCGCCGGCCTTGCCGCCGGGGTCACATCCTCGGTGATCAGTTCCCTCTCCTCTTCGCGGATGATGTCGGCGATGACCGGGGTGAAGGGGTCCATGAAGGCGCCGGCCAGACCGGCGGAGCGCAGCAGGGCGACATCCTCCTCGATCACTCCGCCGCCCATGATGATGTCGGCGTCCAGCTGGGCTAATCTTTCGATCAATGAGCGGTCCACGCCGTTGCCCTGGCCCACCCGGGTCAGATCGATGACCCCGATGTGCTCGAAGCCCAGGTCGGTCAGCGCCGCCACCGCCCCTTCCAGGTCCCGTGGTCCCGACTTGTGGCGGGGCCACAGCACCTCCGTGGTCATCTGGATGCACGGCACCACCCGGTCCGAAAGTTCGAACGCTTCCTCGAAGACCTTGAGGCTCGGAGCGGTCATGGTCCCGATGATCGTGCGCGAGACGTCCATGGCGAAGGCATCGAAAACGTCCTCGACGTCCCGGACGCCCAGATCGAGCCAGACCTGGTACTTGCTCTTGATCAGGGTCTTGAGCACGTCGAAGTTCGGCCTACCTCCCTGGATGCCCGACAGGTCCAGGAGCATGAGCTCCTTGGCCGAATAGCGGGGGCTCTGCACCGCCCGCCAGTATCTCGAGAACTTGGCGCTCTGCCCCTTGATGCGGTAGCCGTTGTTCCACTCCACCTCGACGACCTCCGCCACCTGTGCTATGGGCAGGTCGATGTAGGGGACGTGGAACAGCGTGGTGGTGTCCACGGGCATCATGGGGACGTGGATGAACTCCCCCGTCCCTTCGGTCTTGCCGGCGGTCAGGCTCTTCTGGAACGCCGAGAGCTCGTCCATGGTATCGAAGTCCAGCGGCACGGCGGTCCTGCCGCAATTCCGGCACCGGTAACCGCCGTCGTTGTGATCGATCCACGGAAGGGGCCCGCCGAACAGCAGGGCCGGGTAGGTATCCATGCTGCCGCAGTACGGACACGCCCGGATGGTGATATTATCGGCCATTGGGCCCTCCAGTGATGGGGGCGGATAAGTCCTTTCCGGTCTACCAGTGGTAGAGCGACGGGCGAGGTTCAGGAGGATCGAACGAGAACGACGGGGACCGGTGGAAAAAGGAAAGATGGAGGGGGCCGAGCCCCTCCGTTCACCTGGTCGGGGGCAGGTCCGCGGCCGGGATGTCGCACACCATGTCCTGAGAGCGGGGCCTTAGGGCAAGGGCACATATGAGGCCGATGAGGGCGAAGGCGAACCCGACCCACCAGGTCAGGATGTAGCCGTCCTCCGAGTACAGCTTGATGGACACGCCCGGCCCCACCGGGAACAGGATGGTGTTCGCGGCCAGGATCACCGTTGCTAGCACCGGCCCGATGGAACCGCCCACGATACGGAACAGGGTGTTCATGCCCGATGCGACGCCGAACTCGCTCTGGCGGCACGACTGCACCACCAGGTTGATCATGGACACCATGCACAGGGCCAGCCCGGCACCGATGATCAGCAGGGAGATGGCGATGTCCCAGAAGGTGGAATGCAGGGCGATGATCGCCAGGAAGCCCGCGCTCAGGACGGCCATGCCCAGGACCAGCACCCTGGAGGGGCCGAACCGCTTGGACATGGTGCCTCCCAGCGGCCCGAAGATCAGCTGGGCGATGGCGGTGGGGAACATGTACAGGCCAACAGTGAACGTGTCGGTCAGCCCGAACGTCCCACCCGCTGCGATCGGCGTCTCAAGGAAGAACGGCAGGGTCTGGAACACCAGGAACATGGCCAGACCGACGAACACGGCGACGACGTTGCCGCCCAGCATGCCGCGGTTCTTGAAGAGGCTCGGTCGGACGATGGGGTCCTTGGACCGAAGCTCGATGACCACGAAGGCCACTATGGAGATCGCCGAGACCAGGAACAGGCCGATGATGATGGCGCTCTCCCAGCCCCACCCCTGGCCCTGGGTCAGGGCGAGCAGGAAGGTGAAGATGCCCACTCCCAAGGTAATGGATCCCGGAAAGTCCAGGCCGCCCTCCCGGGTGATGGCGGGGTCCTTGATCAGGAAGTAGGAGGCGATGGCCAATGCCAGGAAGAACGGGGTGACCACATGGAATGCGTCGGTCCAGTTGGCGACCGAGGTGATGTACCCGCCCCCCAGCAGGCCGATGGACACGCCCACCGAGAACATGGCGGAGATGAGGCCGATGGCCACCGGTATCTTGTCCCTGGGAAAGGTGTCCCTGACGATGCCAAAGGCCAGGGTGAACATGCCCATGCCGATGCCTTGCAGCGCCCGGAAGAAGAGCAGGACGAAGATGTTGTTGTAGCCGAAGATGGCCTGGGATATGGTCAGGGAGAAGCCGCAGCCCACCAGGGCGATCAGGTAGACGACCATGACCGTGACGAGGATCCGCTTCTTGCCGTAGATGTCGCCCAGGCGGCCCACCAGGGGCGTGGCCACCGCACCGACGAGCAGAGTAGATGGACAGGACCCAGGAGATCCACTCGGTGTCCCCGGGAAAGTCCTGGGCTATCTGTGGAAGGGCGGGAACGAGCATGATCTCTATGAACATGACCATCATGGCCAAACTGGCCAGGATGGCTAGGATCGTGCCGTTCGCTCGGCTGTATGTGCTCTTGCTCTTTTCGACCATGGGGACACCTATATCGGTTTTCGATATATGGCTTGTTATTTCAATTTGTTCCGGGGGCTTTGAGCCACCTTTGGAACGGGACACGGTATTGTTACCATCATAATAATCCTAACTCGAACCTGCTCCGGTCCAGGCCTTGGCACCCTATGCAAGCTTTTTGACCCCCGCCATGCATTGTCATGCTGTGAACAAGCTGCTGGTGATCGGCGGGACCGGCCTTCTCGGTCAGTACCTGGTGCTGGAGGCCAATGGTCGTGGTTGGGATGTCACGGCGACGTACCACGACCACGATGCCAAGCTGAGCACCGCGAACATGGTCCACCTGGACGTCCGGGACGAGAACGAGGTGCGCCGGACCATCAATGACCTTCGCCCAGATATCGTCATCCTGGCGGGCGGGCTGACGGACCTCGATCATTGCGAGACCCATCCTCAGGAGGCGTGGGCCATCAATGCCGAGGGAACACTGAACGTGGCGGCGACCTGCAAGCTGGCCAACGTCCTGTTGATGTACATATCCACTGATGCGGTGTTCAATGGGGTGAAGGAAGAGCACTACTTCGAGTTCGATACCCCCGACCCATCCGGCATCTACGCACAAACGAAGCTGGAAGGAGAACGTCTCACTCTCGACGCCGACTATCGGAACATCGTGTGCCGCGTTTCCACTCTGTACGGCTGGAACCGGTCGTCCAATAAGCCCAATTTTGTCACCTGGGCGTTGGGAGAGCTGCGGGCCGGCCGCCCCATCGACCTGTACGCCGATCGCCGCTCTGCACCGACCTACGCTCCGCATTGCGCTAAGGTGCTGCTCACCATGCTCGAGCAGGGGGCCAGGGGCATCTACCACACCTCCGGCCACGAGTGCATGGACCGGTACACGATGGGCCTCAAGGTCGCTGAGGTCTTCGGCCTGGACTCGACATTGTGCCGCAAGGCAAGCTCGGACGACGCCCCGGCGGTCACCCGTCGGGGCAAGAACCTCTGCCTGAGCGTGCAGAAAGCCGAAGGTGAGCTCGACCTCCGCATGATGGGGTTCGAGGAGGGCCTGCGGGTGATGCGCTCGACCGAGCCGGGCACCGAGGACGGCTCGGAAAATTTTTAGGCATGAAGTGCCCAAGCTCTGTCGAACACAAGAGGGATCGACCTGAGCTCCACCACCACGTACTATGTCCTTCCGGAACATCACATCTATCTGTCTGACGACCGCACCGGGCTGGTGTTCGACCAGCACCTGCCGATGGTGCGGAAGGATAACCTCAACGTCGAAGTGCTCGAGAAGTCCATCTGCCTGGACTTCAAGGCCGAGGGGAGGGAGCGCATGGCGAGGTGCTACTCCCTGCCCTACGAGGTCGATCCATCAACGGCGGAGGGTTCGTTCGACAACAACGTGCTCACCGTCCGGGCCAAGCTGCTCACCGCGCCCTTTCCCGGGAAGAAGCTCTCGCTCTGAGGGCGACGGGTCCGGCCAATGTGTTATCATTCAGTAATCGCATCGCCCCCGAGGTGTTTTTCTTATGATGTCTAAGATACCCGGTGAGCTTTCGAAAGTAAAGAAGGGTGATATCGATCTGGAGATCCTGAGGGCGGCGATCATCGCCGAGCTCGATGCCATCTCGCTGTACGAGCAGATGGCCGCCTCGAGCGGCAACCCTGATGTCCGGGCGGTCCTTCTGGACATCGCCAAGGAGGAGAAGACCCATATGGGTGAGTTCACCACCCTCCTGCTGCGTCTCGACCAGGAGCAGGCCGAGGAGCTGAAGAACGGTCAGAAGGAAGTGGAGGAGCTGCTGGAGTAGGGACCCCCGTACCTGGCGATAAATTCCGGCAAATTAATTAAATAGGCACATTTCACTCCGAACCGCTGGAAGGAAATCATGAGCAAGACCCTCGAGAACCTAGCAAAGGCTTTCATCGGAGAAAGCCAGGCCAGGAACCGTTATTCCATGTTCGCTTCGGTCGCCCGCAAGGAAGGCTACGAGCAGATCGGGGAGATCTTCCAGCTGACCGCAGACCAGGAGAAGGAACATGCATCTCATTTGTACAAGTACCTCGCCAAACTGAAGGGCCAGGGCATGTTCGAGAAGATCATGGTCGAGGCCGAGGTACCAGTGGCCTATGGCAAGACCTCGGAGAACCTGAGGGCCGCCATCGCCGGGGAGAACTACGAGCACACCATCATGTACCCGGAGTTCGCCGACACTGCCGACGCCGAAGGCTACAGCGATATCGCCACCCGGATGAGGGCCATCGCCAAGGCCGAGGAGCATCACGAGCAACGCTACACCAAGCTGCTGAAGGTCGTGGAGTCGGGAACGATATTCAAGAAGGACCAGCCGGTCTGGTGGGTCTGCCGCGAGTGCGGCTACATGCACTACGGCATCGAGCCGCCCGAGCTCTGCCCATCCTGCGACCATGCCCGGTCGTTCTACCAAAGGATGTGTGAAGAGTACTGATATTTGTTCTCTTTCACCGATAAACATTTTAATATTATTAATTATTATATTATTACTTGTAAAAAGTCTGACCTATCCTCAACACGGATTCTCGTTTGAATCTGAGGATAATAGCGATTAGTAAAGTCGGCAGAGTAAAAGTTGTCCTACAGCGACCTATTATGGGAAAAATAAAAACTCTTACAATTAAAAGAGCATCAACTGAGAAATGGTATGCGATTATCACATCCGAAATGAATGTCGAACCAAGACATAATTTAACAAAGAATGAAGTTGGCGTAGATCTCGGAATAGATCCTTTTGCTACATTCTCCGATGGTAAAGTGATTGAAAAAATCAGCATATATGGGTCAATGGAAAAGCATATCGCTCGTTGTTATAGGCAGCTAACAAGAAAGACAATTGGAGGGAGTAACTGGAATAAGGCAAGAATTAGATCGTCCAGATTTCACGAAACTGTAAAGAATATCCATGTTGACTTTTTGCACAAAACAAGTAACAATATGATCAACAACTATGGTCCAATACATATCGAATCGTTGCACATATCAAAATATCTAAAAATCATCGTTTTTCGAAATCAATTATAGATAGTTCCTGGGGGAATTTTATTAAGATGCTGACGTACAAGGCTGAAAGTGCTGGTACCTCAGTAATTGCAGGAGTTCCATATGGTCCGACGACAAAAACCTGCTCCTTGTGCGGTAGTAAAAGGTCAATAAATTTTTGGGAAAAGACATATATATGCTTCAATTGCGGTCTAATCATAAATCGAGATTTAAACGCCGCAATAAACATTTTAAATAATACATCTAGGGCTGGGCGAGCCCGAAGTCACGCCCGGGGAGATTGGACCTTCGTTTCTCCACAATGGGATTAACGAGTCCGGTCGTTGAACCAGGAACTATAGTCGGGAAAGGAGAATCCCGTTGGAATATCCATCTGTTGAATGGAGAGGATGCCACCGGCGGTAGTCAGAAGAATACTAGGAGGATTGAAATGACAACTTTGAACGAGATCTACAAGTGCACCGTGTGCGGGAATATGGTCGAAGTAGTGCATGCCAACGTGGGAACGATGGTCTGCGACGGCCAGCCCATGGTCAAGCAGGTCGAGAACACCACCGACGCCTCGAGAGAGAAGCATGTGCCGGTCGTGGAGAAGACCGCCACGGGCATCCTGGTCAAGATCGGCAGCGTGCCGCACCCCATGGAGGAGAAGCACCACATCGAGTGGATCGAGGTCATCGCCGACGGTAAGACCATGCGCGCCTACCTCCACCCCGGCATGAAGCCCGAGGCCGAGTTCCCCTGCACGGCGGCGACGTTCACCGTCCGGGAGTGGTGTAACGTCCATGGCCTTTGGAAGGCCTGATCAGCAAGGCCGCAAACTCCTTCCATGTTTCTTCTTTTTCAGGCGATTAGGCTTATTATCACCTTGTTCATAATGCCCCTAGTCACAGTGTAACATGGTGGTAAAAATATGGAGACCATAGCCCCCCGGATCGGAGTGTTCTTTTGCGATTGCGGTGAGACCATCGATGGCCTTCTCGATTTCGGGAAGCTGAGGGTGTACGCCAAGGGCTTGGATGGCGTCGCCTATGTCGAGGAAGATCGCTTCATGTGCTCTCCCCAGTCGTCGAAGCGTATCGCTGAGATGGTCAAGAAGCACAACCTGGACCGTCTGGTCATCGCCGCCTGTTCCCCTCGCATCTACCTGGACGAGTTCCGCGAGGCGGCCAAGAACGCCGGCCTGAACCCATACATGGTCGAGCAAACGAACCTCCGGGAGCAGGTCGCCTGGATCCACTCCAAGGACGCTATCACCGCCACTGAAAAGGCGAAGGACATGCTGAACATGTCAGTGGCCCGTTCCAAGAAGATGCAGCCGGCGACGCAAGCGCCCGGCGCGGTCGTCCGGGAGGACCTGTGCTCCGGCTGCGGCGTGTGCGCCTCGACCTGCCGCCAGGGAGCCATCTCTTTCAAGGAGACGGGACCGAACCAGCGCATCGCCCAGGTGGACCGCTCGGAGTGCAAGGCCTGCGGCGCCTGCGCGGCCGCCTGTCCGGCCGGGGCCATGAACCTGGAAGGGTTCTCCAACGAGGAGGTGGTCGCCGAGATCGATGCCTTCTCCAAGGGACTGATCGAATCCAAAGAACCGTTCCCGGCCATCCTGGTGTTCGCCTGCCATTGGTGCTCGTACCCCGCGGCCGACCTGGCCGGGCTCAAGCGACTGCAGATCGACGCTCGCTTCCGCCTCATCCGCACCCCGTGCTCTGCCCGGGTGGACCCGGAATGGGTGCTGCGGGCCCTATCGAGGGGCGTCGACGGCGTCCTCGTCCTGGGAGGGAAGGAAGGGCAGTGCCACTATCAAGGTGGCAATGTGCGCACCAGGAACCGCATGGCCCTCCTTACTCGTGTGCTTGACCAGCTGGGCTTCGACACCGAGCGGTTCGAGGTGGAGTGGGTCAACCCCGACGAGCCGCAACACTTCCGCACGATCATCAACGACTTCGTCAAGAAGATCGCCGAGATCGGCCCGAACCCCATGCGCGCCCCCGAGCCAGAGGACGTGATGACCTCGGCGCTGAGGCACGGCCGTGATGAGGTCGTCCACCCCGCATACGACTGGAAGGTATGAGCGACGCTCGTTGATGCCCGCGACTGAAGGTTCGTCCCGAAGGGAGTCGCCGGTATCCACGAGGTCCGTCTCCGGTCGAGTTGGGCGAGTATGTCCTCAAGAAGAGGGGGGGCCGCCGTCGGCGTCACCTGCAGGAGCTAGCGGTCCCCCCTCACAACAGGGCTGGCGGTCTTCTGACCGGGTCCAGATATCGCCCGACAGAAATTTTCCGAGGCCGTGAGAGTATAATGATCGATACTTCTATCTTGTTAGACTCTTCGAGAGGGTTCATGCATCTTTATCTTATTGGATAATATACATAGCGGTCCGAAGTGACAATGGTCGGAAGAAGGAAAGAATGATGGTCGCTGAAGAGAAGGAAACCTGTTATCGTTCCCTGTTCGAGAATAGCTTTGATGCCATTTTACTTACCCAACCGGACGGAAGCATCCTGTCGGCGAACCCTGCAGCCTGCCGAATGTTCGGCATGACCGAAGAAGAGCTAACTGGAATGAGATGGGAAATGATCGTCGTTGATGACGAAAAGCTCGACCGTGCCCTACGAGGGCGAGAACTGCGGGGTACAGCCACCGCGAAGCTGACCTTAAAACGAAAGGAGGGGACGACCTTTGTTGGAGAGGTCACCACCAACCTGTTCACTGATGCTGTTGGTAGCACCAGGGCCAGCATGATCATACGGGACATCACGGAACGGCAGCGGGCCGAGGAGATGCTGCACGACTCCGAAGAGAAGTTCGCCAAGGCGTTCTATGGGAACGTCTCCGCCATGGCCATCATGCGCTTGGAGGATGGCTGCATCCTCGATGCCAACGAAAGGTGGCTTGCCTTCTATGGCTGCATCCGGAGTGAGATCATCGGCCGAACTGCCGCTGAGCACCGTCTTTGGTATTCTCCTGAAGAACGAAAGAGGATGCTCAGCGAGTTACAGAAACAAGGTCATTTCCGCGATTTGGAGTTCAAGTTCGTCAGGAAGAACGGTGAGGTATGGATCGGCCTCATGTCGTCGCAGATGATCATGCTTCATGGGGAGAAGGTCGTCCTCACCTCATTGTTGGACATCACCAAGCGCAAGAAAGCGGAGAAAGCGCTCAAGGAGAGCGAGGAGAAGTACCGCCACCTGTTCGAGACGGTGCAGGAGGTCTTTTACATCGATCGGCTCCTTTACGACGAGCAGGGTAAGGTCATCGACTGGATCTTCGAGGACATGAACCCGGCGGGCTTTGCGCTACTGGGTCTCGGATCCATCGAAGAGGCCAAAGGACGGAGAGGCTCCGAGGTGCTCGGCCGCAAGGCGGCGTCCTTCTATCTGCCCATGATCGAGGAAGCAAGACGTTCGAGCGAGGCGGTGACGTTCCAGTACTCTAGCCCTTGTGTGGACAAGGACTTCATCACTTCGTATGTGGTCCATGGTGACCTCCTGATCTCCGCCCAGATGGATATCACCGCCATCAAATGCGCGCAGATGGCGGTAGGGGAGAGCGAACAGCGCCTGCGGACCCACGTCGAAAATTCACCCATGGCCGTGATGGAATGGGATGCTAACTTCATCGTTACCAGATGGGCCGGCGAGGCCGAGAAGCTGTTCGGCTGGAGCCCCGAAGAGGTCGTGGGCAAACCGATAATGGGCCTGAACCTGGTCTACCCGGAGGACATTCCTATCGTGGAGAGGACGATGGCGAAGCTGACCGATGGCGTCAGCGTGAAGGTGGTGTCCTCGAACCGGAACTTCTCTAAGGATGGTAGGGTGTTATACTGCACCTGGTACAACACCGTCATTTATGATGAGCGGGGCCGGATGAGCTCCGTCCTATCGCTGGTGCTCGACAACACCGCACGAGTGAAGGCCGAGGAGGACCTTAAGCGCTCCAATGTCGAGCTGCAGCAGTTCGCCTACGTCGCCTCCCACGATCTGCAGGAACCGCTGCGGATGGTGACCACCTACCTGGGTCTTCTTAACAAGAAGTACGGCGATGAGCTCAACGATCGGGCCAAGGGCTATATGGCCTATGCCGTTGACGGTGCGGAGCGCATGAGGGGGCTCATCAATGATCTGCTGCAATACTCCCGCATCGAGACCCAGGGTATGGAGTTCTCGGCCGTGGACCTGAACCAGGTCGCCGAACGCGTGATCGACATGATGCACTTGTCGATCAAGGAGAACAAAGCAGTAGTGACCGTGAAGCACCTGCCGACCGTTCGTGGCGATGCGACCCAACTACCTCAGTTGCTGCAGAACCTCATCAGCAACGCCATCAAGTTCCACGGTCCCGAGCCACCGATCGTAGAGATCTCAGCCCATCACCGATACTATGAATGGATCATCGCCGTCAAGGACAACGGCATCGGCATCGATCCGAAGTATCACGATAACCTGTTCAAGATGTTCCATCGCCTCCACACCGAACGGGAGTACCCGGGGACCGGGATCGGCCTGGCCATCAGCAAGAAGATCGTCGAACGGCATGGCGGCCGCATCTGGGTCGAGTCGGACGGCAAGAACGGTTCGACATTCTACTTCACCATCCCAGTTCGTAGCTGAGCGGCCTGTAGAACCGTGTGTCGGCGATCGGAGCATCGGCGGCCGTCCCCGTCGAGTGGCCGAGCACCCGAATGCGGCGAGGAGATACTGGACCGGTCGGTCGCTCAACGAGGCCACTATCCTCTAACAAGATAACAATAAATATGACATGGTGACGTGAAATCAACGATAACTATGGCCGAAGGATTGCAGTTCATCTGTCCGGTGTGCAGTTTCACCGTGATCACGCCCAAGGGAGAAGAGGACCTAATGAAGCATGTGCAGATGCACAAGCAGGACTTCCATGGCGACATGGAGATGACGCCGGAGCAGGTGGCGAGCCGGGTAAAGGCCGTCAACATGCCGGAGCCGATGAAGCAGAAGACGATGTGAGCACCCCGAATCTTTTTTTTATAAAACGTGGGGTCGTCGAGCATCTCCATAGTATCGAGGAGATGCCACACATTTCCTACGACATGCTGCACTTCCTCCGTTGCGATGTGTGGCAGGAGAGCACGGCACGTTCGCAGCGTCAGGAATCTCATTCCCCGTAATTCGAGCGAGATAGTTTTATCATTACGAATAATATCGTCCCGAAACAGTGGCACGATATTATGAAACCCCTTTACGTCGATGATTGCATCAGTATCCTTGAGCTGGTGGACCATTGTTTTTGCGGCCTGGGCGATCTCCAGGTGTTGGTGACCGATGATGCGGGCAAAGCTCTACGCCTGGTCGAGGACGGCGCCGTCGACCTGGTCGCCTGCGAGTACGACCTCCGCCCGTTCGGTGGGCTCTCGCTGTTCCAAGCGGTGCGAGACCTGATCCCGAACATGCCGTTCGTGTTCGTTACCTCGTACCCGCCACCCCAACGACTGATCGAACTGTTGCGATCGGAGTGGAACGTCCGGGTGGTCTACAAGAGCCGGCCCCGTAGTAGCTTCCTGCCGGCACTACGGTCGGCCTTCGTTGCCGCTCACGAAGAAAAGCTCAAGCCCTGATCAGCACTGGCCGGCCGTCGGCATCGGCGGCCTTAGTGATCTTGGCGCCGCAGTTCGGACACACGCCCCGGAGCCCCCTGATTGCGACCTTTGTGTCGCAGCGCGGACAGGTGAGCGGGGACGTCGTGCTCCCCTTTTCGCCCTCCTCGATGAGGGCCATCATGGCCTCGGAAATGCTTCTCTTCCTAAGCTCTCCGCCGCAATGAGGGCAGCGCTCGAGGTCGTTGGCATGTTCGCATTCACAATCGACGCAGACTTTCATTTATCCCTCGTAGGAATACTAATCGGCTTAACAGGGATATAATGAACACGAAGGTCGAGTTACCTGCGTTTCAGGACCATCGAGAACGTCCTCACCTAAAATATAAGTGATTCCCTTATATATGTCTGAATAGCTTTTAATTAAAAGTCCTTATGCCGAACGAAAGAAACAATGAGGATGTCCGCCACCGAGCCGAGGAACTTGAGGTGGTGATGGATATTGTTCCCTCGGCCATATTTGTCGCCCTCGATGCAGATTGCAGCATTATCACTGGCAATAAGATGGCCAACCGGCTGTACGAGGCGAATGAGGGTGAGAACCTCTCGGCCGGCTCGGCCATAAACGGGGGGTGGGACAAGACCCGTCGCTTCTTCAAGGATGGCCGTGAGCTTCGGCCGGGTGAACTGCCGATGCAACAGGCCGTCGCTATGGGTCGAGAGGTCAAGGACGTCGAGATCGAGATCCTTCTACCGAGTGGCAACAGGAGGACCATGCGGGGCAATGCCTGCCCGCTGTTCAACGACCGAGGTCAAGTCCGAGGGGCCGTGGCCTCGTTCTTGGACATCACCGATCGCCAGAGGATGGAGGAGGAGCTAAGACGCTCCAACGCCGAACTGCAGCAGTACTCGTGCGTGGCCAGTCACGATCTGCAGGAACCGCTGCGGATGGTGACCACCTACCTGAACCTCCTGAAGAGGAGGTATGGGGATCAACTCGACGAGAAGGCCAAGGAATATTTGGACTTCGCCGTGGATGGTGGGGAAAGGATGAAGGCCCTGATCATCGACCTCCTGGAATACTCCAAGATCGATACGAAGGGCAAGGAGTTCGCCCCGGTGAACATGAACGAGGTCCTGGATGGCGTTAAGAAAATGCTCAAGGCCCCCATCCACGAGAACAAGGCCGAGATCATGGCCGAGCCTCTTCCGACCATATCTGCCGATGTGCTGCAAATGGCCCAGTTGGTCCAGAACCTAGTGGGAAACGCCATCAAGTTCCACGGCCCCAAGCCGCCGAAGGTTCGAATTTCCGTTTCAGAAAGCGCTACGGAATGGACCTTTGCGGTCAAGGACAACGGCATCGGCATCGATCCAAAAAATAACAAGAAACTCTTCCAGATGTTCAATCGTCTCCACACCAGAAAGGAGTACTCAGGAACGGGGATCGGCCTGGCCATCAGCAAGAAGATCGTCGAACGGCATGGCGGCCGCATCTGGGTCGAGTCGGACGGCAAGAACGGTTCGACCTTCCTTTTTACCATACCTAGGATCGGGAGGGATTTAGATGAACGGGCCCCTCCAGGCCCCGCCCATCGAGCACAGTGATGATGTTCATCCGGCTGAGGACGAGAGACCGATCGGCCCCTTAGGGGTTGGAGCGGGGTCCTAGCCTCCCTCCCAGTTTTTGCCCTCCTCGACCGAACGATAAAAATATTGCCCGCTCCCAAGCATTCTCGAGGTTTGAGAATGCAAGGCGGATCGGACGAACGGAGACGACGCAGGCGATATGGACCGATGGGGGCGCGGTGGCCGCCCTGGATGGACCCCCGGTTCAGTCCCCCGCCCGAGGTGTTCTATCCCGGCTTCAATCCCTGGAATCCCTTCACTCCCCCCATGGCTCGCCGTCCGGAGGACGAGGTCACCATGCTGCAGGAGGAGCTGGAGGACCTGGAGGATGAGAAGATCGAGGTGGAGAGGGCGATCGAGGACATCAAGAAGGAGATCGACCGGAAGAAGCGGGACATGCGGGAGCAGTCGGACGTGCGGTGATCCTGCTCTGTCCAGTTTTTCTGGGTATTCTTTAATGTTCCCTCTTATTGTAAGGGGGGTACTTGGCATGATATAATGCAAGCCTTCCTATTATGCCGCCTTTATCTTTTGGAATAGGGCCGAGGCTGTGCACTGTCTGCTCCGTTGTCGAGTACAAAAATATCCAGTATAATTATATGTTTTTGGGCTTTCATCACCCGACGAACTCAGCATCTTTGAGCCCGAGGTCGTACCATGCTCAACAAGAGATACACACTCCTGATGGTCTTCATTGCATTCGGACTTCTGGCCACAACGGCATATGCGGGTGCCTTCGTGGCCGACCGAACCACCGGCGACGCTACTCAACAGCTTTCATCAGTGGCGACAGTGGCACCTATTGTTCAGTATGTGGACGTCAACGGCGTCACGCTCGGATGCCGGGAATATGGGTCAGGCGAACCGCTGCTGCTGATCTGCGGTTTCGGTGCCACCATGGATGGCTGGAATGCGACCTTCATCAGCATCCTTGCCTCACAATACCACATCTTTGTATACGACCACCGGGGCATGGGATACAGCAGCGACAATAACGCCACTCCATCTATCTCTCAATACGCGGACGACGCCGCTGGGCTGATACATGCGCTTGGCTACGACAGCATGAATACCTATGGGACCTCCATGGGTTCCTCCATCTCCCAGCAGCTGATCATAAGCCACCCTGATTGCGTGCGCAAGATGGTCCTCAGCTCGGCCACCTACAGCATCTATATCCCTGAGGTAGAGGCCCTGCTTCATATCATAGGATCCATAGCCTCCGATCCCAACCAGACCCAGGGCCTCCGCAACGAGGCGCTGGCCAATCTCGCATGGAACGGATCCTACGACGGGCTCGCCGGTATCGAGAAGCCGATAATGCTCATCGTGGGCACCAATGACGTTCTGACGCCGGACTCGATCTCGGTCGAAATCGCTGGACAGATCAATGGGTCGTGGCTGGTGCGGTTTATTGGGATTCCCCACAGCGGGCAATCTTATGCTCCCGTACAGTATGCGGAGAGCATATTCAACTTTCTGGGAATGAATGGATCGCCGTTGACCCCATCGGCGCCTGATGCGCCTACTGATCTCGTTGCCAGGGCAGGCGATGCCATGGTGACGCTGTCTTGGGGCGCACCATCCGATATTGGCGGCAGCCCCATAACCGGCTACCAGGTGTATCGGAGCGCCACCTCCAACGGGACCTACGCCCTGGTGGGCTCGCTGAACGGAACGACGTACACTGACACCAACATCAGTAACGGCCAGGTTTATTGGTACAAGGTCAGCGCTGCCAACGCCTTGGGCACGGGAGCAGACTCCGTGATGGCTAGCGCTGTGCCGCAGAGCTCGGTTGACAACACCTGCCTCTCACGTGGCCTTGGCCGTCGCGATCATAGCGGCCATCGTGCTGGCCGCCGTCCTCGTAGGGTGGAAGAAATAGTCCGACCATCATGGGTTTGGATCGGAAGGACACCAAGAGATCGGGCCATGTCCCGACGGCCTTTCCGAACCCTCCCCCGAGCTGAATGAGGTGGTTAGTGAGATAAAAAAAGAAAAAGGTTTTCCGGGGTCGCCCCGGCCGTTGATAGGGTTTAGGTCGCCGCCTTCTCGGTCTTCACCTCACTGGCGCCGCGTCCCTCCGCTAAGGACACACCCATGGTGACGGCGAAGCCGAGCGGGATGGACACGATGCCCGGATTGTTCAGGGAGAAGAACGCTCCCGAGCCCATCATCGTAGGGGAGATGATGATGAGGGCGATGGACGCGGCCAGTCCCGCCGCTATACCGACTATGATGCCCTTCTCGGTCGTCCGTTTCCAGAACAGCGTGCACAGCAGCGCCGGCAGGTTGGCCGACGCCGCTATGGCGAACGCCAGACCGACCAGGAACGCCACATTCTGCCCTTTGCTCAGGATGCCCAGCACGATGGCGATGATGCCGACCCCGATGGCGGTCATCTTAGAGATGTACAGGGACTTCTTCTCGTCGGCCGTCCTTCCCAGCACTCCCTTGTAGATGTCGTGAGCGATCGCTCCGGCCGAGGCCATGATCAGCCCGGCCACGGTACCCAGGATGGTGGCGAAGGCGATCGAGGAGATGATCGCGTAGAACGCGTCTCCGCCGATGTACTTGGCCAGCAGGGGCGCCGACAGATTGGCGTCCGCCGGGTTCAGCGTGGGATTTCCCAGGTTGAAGAAGTAGATGGCACCCAGACCAAGGAACAGGATGAGCACATAGAAGGTGCCCATGACCACGATGGCCACGACCGTCGACTTCCGCGCATCCGAAGGCTTCGGCACGGTGAGGTACCGGATGAGGATGTGCGGCAGAGCGGCCGTTCCCAGGATAAGGGCCATCGACAGGGACACGAAGTCCAGGGGGTCCTTGTACTTCAGCCCGGGGGACATGAAGGCGTCCCCGGAGACCACCGACCCCGTCGGCAGGGTCACGTTGCCGTTGATGATGGTCCCGATGAAGTCCAGCGGGCCCATCCCGGCGACGATCAGGACGCCGACGGTCAGAGCGACGACCGCGATCAGGAGCAGGAAGCCCTTGATGAACTGGACCCAGGTGGTGCTGACCATGCCCGCGGTGGCGACGATGAACACGACCAGTCCGCCGATGATGATGACCCCGAACTCGTAGTCGAGGCCGAGGAGCGGTCCGACGATGGAACCGGCACCGACCATCTGCGGTATCAGGTAGAACACCGAGACCACTAACGTGGATGTGGCGGCCATGAGCCTGATCCTCGGGCTCTTGAACTTGCTGGTGAGCGCGTCGGCAAAGGTGTACTTACCTATCGCTCTCAGTGGCTCCGCCACCAGGAACAGCGCGACAATCCAGCCGGCCAGGAAACCGATGGCGTAGATGAAGCCGTCGTAGCCGGCGAAGGCGATGAGCCCCGTGATACCCAGGAACGACGCGGCGCTGAGGTAGTCACCAGCGATGGCGAAACCGTTGACGAACCACTTGACGCCGCCCCCGGCGACGTAGTAGTGGCCGGCGGTACGGACCCGGCGCGACGCGTAGATCGATATGGCCAGGGTGGCCACGGTAATGATCATGAAGATAGACAGTGACAGCGGTTGTATCTCGGCCATCTTCAGGCCCCCTTGTTCTCAGCCCGGTCGGCATAGAAGTTGAATCCGACGGCTAGCACTATGGTGATCAGGATGAGCACGAGCCCCAGCGCAGTGCCCACGTTCAGGTTGTTCCCGACCAGCTCCTTGAAGAAGTTGCGGGCGTACGAGCCGGCCAGGATGAAGGCTGCATAGCCAATCATGTAGATGACGAAGAGATACACCCCGACCTTGAACTGCTTCGTTCGGGTAATCGCCCGGACCGCCCGGACGGTGGGCGCCTCCGACACCACTTCCGTGACCAGGGAGGCGGCGTTCTTGATCTCCTCCGCGGTCGGCTTGATGACCACGACCGACGTCGGGGCCTGGCTGACCACGGACTTGGCCACGCTGCCCATGTACAGGCGGTTCATGCCCTTCAGGGATGATGTCCCCAGCACGATGAGCTCGACGCCTTCCTCCTCCGCGGTGCGGATCGATCTCTCCGACGACCGGTCCTTCCTTGATCAGCACCTTGGTGGGCACCTTGTTGAGGGCGGCGAGCTCTTGGGCGTACTCGACACCATCGCCTTCGATGCCGGGCCGCATCAGAGCGGACGATTCGGCAGTCTTCTCGATGTCCATCATGGGGGACTGCTCGACCACCTTGAGAATAATTAAGGTCGCTCCGCGCTCCCTTGCCATCTCCACCGCTTTGACGGTGGCGACCAGGGCCGGGGTGGAGCCGTCGGTGGGTAGTAATACGCTCCTCATCTCCCTTTCACCTCCTTATCGGTCCTCATGCTCACATCCTTGGAAGCTCGTCCCGGAAAAGTCGTGGGGCCATAGCTTGGCTCCCCCCGGGCACCGTTCCTCCTTACTGCGGTTCGTCCCCGCATAAGCGAGGGATTGACAAGTCCCTATATAAAAAAGTAGCAATAACGTTACGATAATTGTCGATAAATATCGATTCGTTTACGATTCTCGCATGAACGTCCCCGTTAGCCATTGTTCTAAGGAAACGTAAATTCATTATACAAATGTCGGTCCTGACGAACGGCAGATGACGATTGCGATTTTCGACACATTCCGAATCATCTAAGGTTCTGGGTAGTGAGAAAGCACCTCCCTGGTTACGCTGTCTGTCGTTCCGGGCCTCATAAGAGTCCCCCGGTCGAACCCGTTCGAGCGTGGGGGTGCGTTGATTATCATCGGAATCAGAACGCTCTCACCAGCCCGTTTTCCGTAGCTAGGTCGCTCACGTCGGATATAATGGAGCATTGACTATTTTATCTGACATGATAACGTTAAAATAGGACAGATTCTAACTAGCCAGCATAGCGAGGGCTTCAAGATGGACACGATGCACGGCGCTGCGACACGATTTGTCAACGGGGTTGACCTGCAAAAGTTGGAAAACACCATCGAAGCTATAAACCAGGACCCAGACCTGGCATCGTTCTCCTTTCATGCGGTCAATGAATGGGTGGACGGGGCGCAGAACAAGACGATAGTTCATCGATTCGATGGGGGCAACCAGCAGGTCGAACGCGCTCGGCCGTTCGTCATCCATTCGGACGAACCGGAGGCGTTGATGGGCGCCGACAGCGCTCCCAATGCCATCGTCTCGTTGCTGCACTCCTTGGCCTCGTGTCTATCGGTCGTCATCGTATACAACGCTTCGATCCGGGGCATCACCCTCGACAAGCTGAACATCACCCTTGACGGGGACGTGGACATCCATGGCTTCCTCGGCCTATCCAAGGAGGTTCGTCCCGGCTTCCAGGACGTAAGGGTGATGGTGGACGTGCACTCCGACGCATCGAGGGCGGACATCGAGGACCTGGTGCGCTATGCCCAGAAGGTCTCGCCTATCCTCGACTCGCTGAGGAACCGCATCCCCGTGGAAATAGAGGTCGCCTGATCATTCCGGCGGTGCCATCTGGGTCGCCGTCTTGGCGGTGCGGCACTCGTCCCCGTGCTTCTGGACATACTTCTTGATGGCCCCTTCGACCGTCCCGTCCTCGTCCTGCACGATCTTGATGTTCTTGGACCTCAGCTTCTTCTCGCCGTGCACGCCGACGTAGCCGGTGAGCACCACGTCCGGTTCCAGCGAGACCACCTGCTCGGCGGCGACGATGCCCGCCCCCTCGGTCGCTTCACCAGCGATGTTGGGGTATGCCTCCCAGACCTTGGTGTCGGTGTCGTAGATCACGAAGAACGGGCTGTGGCCGAACTCTTCCGCCACCAGCGCATGGATGTCCGGCTCCTCGGCCGATACGCAGATCTTCATTTTTTCTCCTCCCTACCGTATTCCTCGCCGGGGGTCATAAATCCATTCCCAGACTAGAATCGCCGATAATAACGGCACCATCAAGGATTATATTGCAGCAGTCTTATCCTCCCTCCGAGGTCCAGGCTTTGAAGGTCAAGACCAGCTTCAATACGCTGTCCATGGTGCTCGCGGCGATCGTCCTGCTAGAAGGGGATGGCCATCGCCGCGAACGCTCGGCAGATCGATCATATCCAAAGCTTGAACAATGGCTTCTTTGCCAGCATGGTACTCGATGGTGGGCGTGCAGTTCCTGATCCTCGGTTGGTCGGCCTGCTGGCGTTCGTACTGCCCAATACCCTGCTCAAGGGGAAGGAAAAGATGAACCGATACTGTCCTGGGAGGTCCCCATGGTAGGAGCGGCCGTTCTCGTCGAAGGCCTGGTGGTGCATCTACTATGCGTCCCCCATGACCATCGCCGGCATCGACACCGTTGGTAGCATGTGGATGGCCGGGTTCGGCGCTCAGCTGTTCTTCCTCGGGGCAGGCCTGGTGGTCCTCAAGCTGCTCAGCGGCCGGGAGAAGATCACCATTGCTTTGCCTGTTATCATCTTCCTCGTGCTCGCCTCGGCGGGCCTCATGCTGATCGGCATCGCCGACCAAGCGTACTGTCGCCGGCATCGGCGGGATAATCAAGAGCACGCTCGTGTTCGGTGGCCTGCAGCTACCTCCTATCTCTGACCGGTGTGGCGTTGATCGTCATCGGCGGCCGCTCGGTGCTGGGTAGGAAGGTCCATGGTCACAAGCTCAATGTCATCCTGGTCCTCGGGGTCGCCGCCGTCATCAGCCTGGAAGGGCTCATCCTGGCCGGTTACGCCGCCCCGTTCTCGATCAGGAGCATCGGCGGGATGCTGGAGCGGACGATGCTCATCGCCGGTCTCGGCCTGGCCCTGCTGGGCATATTGGTCCCGGCGACCTATTACGCGTTCGAGAGGGAGGACCATGATACCAGGAAGATCGCGACCAGCGCCTGCCTGTTCCTGGTGTTCCTGCTGCCGTTCTCGCTGCTGATCTGAGAAAAGTGGGTCGGAAAGGGTTTCAGGTCTTCTTCTCTTTCTTGCCCTTATCCGGCCGGGGCTCCTTCTCCTTGTTGGCGAACTCGATGACCTTCTCGATGATGTCGTTGAACGCCACGGCCGCCGACGAGTCCGGGCTGGAGGCTATGATGGGCACGCCCTCGTCGCCGGTGTTGACGACCTCCGGGTCGATGGGAACGCGCCCTAGGAAAGGGACCTCGAGGTCATGAGCGGCCTTCTCGCCGCCCCCGATCTTGAACAGGTCGATCTCCTTGCCGCAGTGCGGGCAGATCAGGCCGGCCATGTTCTCCACGATGCCGACCACCGGCAGGTGTAGGCCCTCGGAGAAGACCACTGTCTTCCGGGAGTCCAGGAGCGCGACGTCCTGGGGGGTGGTGACGATGATGGAGCCGTCGGCGTTGGGTATCAGCTGGGCGATGGTGAGCGGCTCGTCCCCGGTGCCCGGGGGCAGGTCGACCACCAGGTAGTCGAGGTCGCCCCAGTAGACGTCCTCGATGAACTTGCGGATGGCCCCCATCTTCATCGGCCCGCGCCAGATGATGGGCTGGTCGCGGTTCGGGGACAGGAACGCCATGGACATGACCTTGAGGTGCGGCGGGATGATCGCGGGATAGATGCCCTCGTCGTCAGCGATGAGCTGGACGTCCTCGACCTTCAGCATCTTGGGGATGTTGGGCCCGTGGATGTCGGCGTCCAGGATGCCGACCTCGTAGCCGCGCATGGCCAGTCCCACCGCCAGGTTCACGGTGACGGTGCTCTTGCCCACCCCGCCCTTGCCGGACATGACCACGAAAGTGTGCTTGATCTTCGACAACTTCTTGATGAGCTTGACGTCCTCTGGCTTTGCGGTTATGACATTAATATCGCTCTGCAGATCCCTTCCTCCTGCTCCTACGGCACCACATATTATTGGTCGGAGTAGATAAGCGGAACGGTAGCTCCATGGGCCTCCTCAGGTGGTGCAGATCCGCCCCATGGCTCCGTGCCCTCAACACAATACGGCGATAATTTGGAAATTCCTAGATAAAATATAAGCTCAGGTATGGTAATTCCCGCCCCGGGATGCATTATGTTAATCAAGCACAACGCAAGTCTCATAATCACAGGTGTAGTGGTATGCCTGTTCGTAATGTTCATCGTCCTGGCGGCCTTCATTCACCCTGACGCCGAGACGAGCAAGATCACCGACCCGGCGGCCAGGGAGCTTGCCGATAGCATGGCTCAGATGATCTGGTGGATGACCGTCGCCCTGATCGTCCTCCCGATCATGCTCGTGCTGATCATCATCGCCGCTTACATGTTCATAACGGCGGAGAAGGCGAACACGCTCAAGCCCGCGCCGGTGCCGGCTGCACAGAAATCGACCTTCTTCGGCAAGTCGGTCTCGGGGGCCAAGGTCGCCGACGCCACCAGCCCAACCGACGCCCTGGACCTCCGCTACGCGAAGGGTGAGCTCACCCGCGACCAGTACATGGCCATGAAGGCCGACATGAAGGCGCAACGCCTCTGAGCGGGGTATATTAAAATATCTAACGCACGCAAATAGCGACCATGAGACGGCGAAATGCCATCATGGCCGCTCTTTCCATAATTTTTCTATTACTGCTGTTGGCAACAATGGTACTTGCGGTCACATCGGTCCCGAGCGCCCTGGCATCTCTGGCCTTCGGCGGGTCCTCGGACTCTGTCCTGACCGGGCTGGCGTTACTATCGTTCCCGGTCTTCATCTTCGTGATAATAACCATCATCCTGTTGACCATCGAGGCGTCCCGGGCGACGAGGGTGAAGGGGGCACATTGGTGGCTCAGACCGACCCGAGGCCTGGAGCCCCCCTCCACGATCCATGTGGAAACGCATGGAAAGGACCGTGAACGATGAGCATCGAAGAGGCGGAATCAGCGGTGTCCACGGTCGACGGGTTCGTGTCCACGGCCGAGGGCCGGCGACTGTACGAGCTCGCCCGGGCGGCCGACGGCCCCATCGTGGAGGTGGGCTCGTGGAAGGGCCGTTCGACCATCTGGCTCACCCATGGTTCACGGGATGGCAAGCGCGGGACGGTGTACGCCATCGATCCCCACACCGGCTCCAAGGAGCACGGTGAGCAGGACGAGGCCTCCACTCTAGAGGAGTTCGAACGGAATCTGCGAACGGCGGGGGTCGAGGACGCGGTCGTCCCGATGGTCATGAGCTCGAAGGAAGCGCGGAACTGCGTCCCCTGCCCCATCGGCCTGCTGTTCCTGGACGGCCCCGACGAGGAGAGCCTGGTCCGCGGGGAGATCGCCCGGTGGCTTCCCTGCCTGGGCGAGGGGGCGACCATCGCCGTCCACGATACCGTTTCCAGCCCCGGGCCGAGAGAGGCGGCCGAGCACCTGTACCTCTCGTCGAGGTTCGTGGACGTCCGGCTGATCGGTAGCATCACCTACGCGACGGTGGTCAGCGAGGCCCCCATCCCCGGGAAACTGACCGACCTGTCGAGGCTCCTGGCCAGGAGGGCGGAGATAATCCTCGGGCGAGTTCATTACCCGGCTCCGGTCCGCCGGCTCGGCCGGAAGGTCCTTTCCTCCCTGTGGAAATGATAGGGGGCGGGCAAGCTTGATATCTCCGACGCTGCATGGCTGGAGAGATGAAGATCGCCGTTGTCCTCGGCACCCGGCCGGAGATCATCAAGATGTCCCCGGTCATCCGGGAGTGCAAGAAAAGGAACGTTTCGTTCTACGTGCTGCACACCGGGCAGCACTACTCCTACGAGATGGACAAGGTGTTCTTCGACGAGCTCGCCCTTCCCGCGGCCGAGTATAACCTGGACGTCGGCTCCGGCACGCATGCCGTGCAGACGGGGAAGATATTGGCCGGGGTGGAGGAGGTGCTGCTGAAGGACCGGCCGGACGTCATCCTGGTGCAAGGGGATACCAACACGGTCATGGCCGCCGCGCTGGCGGCGTCGAAGCTGGGCGTGCGCATCGGGCACGTGGAAGCGGGGCTGCGCTCGTGGGACCGCACCATGCCGGAGGAAGTGAACCGGGTGATGGCGGATCACATGTCCGATTACCTGTTCGCTCCGACCGAGGAGGCGCGGAAGAACCTGTCCAAGGAAGGGATCGACCAGGGCGTCTACGTCACCGGGAACACCATCGTCGACGCGGTCAAGGAGAACAAGAAGCTCGCCGACGCCAGGTCGAACGTGCTGGAGAACCTGGGCCTGAAGCCCCGGAGCTACGTGCTGGTGACGGCGCATCGCCAGGAGAATGTGGATTCGAAGGAACGGCTGACCAGGATCCTCGCTGCGCTGGAGGCGGTGGGCAAGGAGACCGGGCTGTCGGTCATCTTCCCGGCCCACCCGCGGACGCAGGCGCGCATGACCGAGTTCGGCCTGAGGCCGCGTGGCATCTCGGTCCTCAAGCCCTTCGGGTTCCTGGACTTCCTGCAGGTAGAGGCCGGAGCGCGGCTGGCCATAACCGATTCTGGCGGGGTGCAGGAAGAGGCGTGCATCCTGGGCGTTCCGTGCGTCACCATCCGGGAGAACACCGAGCGGCCCGAGACCGTCAGCGTGGGTGCGAACATGCTCGCCGGGACGGACCCGGAGAAGATCCTACTGGCGGCGTGGTCGATGATGAACCGCAAATCGTCCTGGTCGAACCCGTTCGGTGACGGGAAGGCGGCGACGCACATCCTGGACGCGATCGACACGGGGAAGGGGCGGTTCGACGAGGATTAGGAACGGATCACATTCGCCCCCGATCCTGCGATCCACCTGGGTCGGGAGCGTTCAGATCGCTGGCCATTATTATTCGTATTGACTATTCTCGACCCCGATTTTATATATGATATTACTTATAGCCAGACTATAGGAAAATATAATTTGTAATTATTGGAGCGGTCAAATGGCGATACCTGCATCTCCCATGGAAGTACCCGAGACGGACATTTTCCCCATGGGACGGCCGCTGAACGAAACCCCTGTCCGCAGCAAGAAGTGCCCGCACCCGCGACCGAAGATCGTCGCGGTCATTCCTGCCTATAATGAGGATGTGGCCATCGGCTCGGTGGTGCTGGGCGCATATCAGTACGTCGACCATGTGATCGTCGTCGACGACTGCTCTCATGACGGTACGTCAAGGATGGCCGAGCTGGCCGGAGCGCAGGTGGTCCGCATGCTGAAGAACGGTGGCAAGGCCAAGGCGCTGCTGGCAGGGCTCAGAGAAGCAGAGCGGAGGGGCTGCCAGGTCGCGGTCATGATGGACGGCGATGGACAACATCGCGCCGAGGACATCGCCCATGTGATCAAACCGGTCCTGGGCGGCGAGGCCGATCTGGTCATCGGCTCCCGGTTCCTGGGCGAGGAGAAGGACATCCCCGGCTACCGCGTCCTGGGGCAGAAGGTCATCAACTCCTTATCCAACGTCGGCGCGAAGGTCGAGTTCACCGACACTCAGTCCGGACTACGGGCTTTGAGCTGTCGCGCTCTCAAGAACCTGAACTTCTCTTCTGATGGGTATAATATTGAATCGGACATGATCACTCACTTCAACGACAAGGGGCTGTCGATCATGGAAGTGCCCATTTCCGTCCGCTACGACGTTCCCAACGGCCACAAGAAGGGCTCGATCTCCATGGGCATGGGGCTCCTTGGCAACGTCATCTCGGTCATCGGCTACAAGCGCCCCCTGCTGATGTTCGGTGTTCCGGGGGTCACCATTCTGCTGATGGGGTTCATCTTGGGGACGATGACGGCGTTAGAGATCCATTTCTTCATCACCCCCATATGGCAGGCCCTCATCTCCATCGGCCTCGTGCTGATGGGGGCGTTCTTCTGCGTCTCGGCGCTGACGCTGAACTCTTTGACATTGCTGATGAAAGCGAACTCCAACTGAAGTTCGATACATCTTCTGAGCAATTTGTTCTAAGCCGAGATGTTGAGGTTCAGGTTCAAGCTCAGGTTCGTGTCCGTCCCGTTGATCATATCAAGGAATCGGGTCTGGGTCGCCGAACCGGCATAGTCGACGTAGGCTTGTCCCTGGAACGGCTGGCCGTCCTTGAGCAGCACGAACCACATCTTGTACTGCCCGGGGAATGGCACGGAGATGTTGTAGTTCGTCTCCCATTGCTTGGTCCAGTTGCCCTCGGTGTTCGCCGCAGTATGGTCTAAAGTGACGTTGCTGCTGCCGACGAAGAAAAGTTGGTGAACGGTGGTCGTGTTGTCCGCGTAGGTGGCGTTCGACAGCCACACCTCGATGGTGTAGGTGACGGTGCGGTATTCGTGATTGGCAATGCCCAGGATGACCGGGCCGGACTGATTTACGGTGAGATTGGAAGGATAATCGGTCGCCTTGCCCCCTGGTCCGAGCACATAGAACTCAGTGAAGTGCTCGCCATCACGCGGGACCGCGATCACATAGCCTAGGGCGAAGACCGAGGACAGGATCGCCAGCACGAGGATGACGGTGAGGGTGCGGTCGACCTTTGTGCCGCCTCCGAACTGCCTCATCGCCGAGCCGTACAACACCTTGGGCTCGAACGGAAGGAACGGCTCGGCCGACGTGCTCCGGCGCCACATGGCCAGGAGGGAGAAGGCGACATTGAAGGCTATGAGCGACCATAGGATCGGCTCCAATCGGATGCCGAACGGCGTGTAGTTGAGGCCGAAGCCGATGAGAGGGACGATTGCGATGCTCAGTCCGAACGATAGCGCGACGCGCTCGATGAGGTCGAGGGACTTCTTCTCCGGGAACAGCGTGCCGATCAGGGCGTAACCGGGGAAGAACAGGATGAACGGCAGCCCCAGGACGATTCTACCCACATTATCAGGGATGGCGTAGATGAACAGCGCTAATAACAGAGAAAGAACGATGATGGCGCTGAGGTCCCAGGATCGTCGTAGTTCAAACTTGAAGTCTTCGAGCAACTCGTCATGGCTACATGGCCCTGACTATTTATGATTTCCTTTTTGAGAGGCCAGCCGGAATAACATTCGGGGTCGAAGCTCTCTTCGTTATGATTTCCATTAGCTAACCTCTTAATATTGTGACCGAAATCCCACCCCGTGGAATTTCGCCTCTCCAGGATGAACGCTCACCTGCCCATGGTGCTGCCCGTCGCGGTGCCCATGGCCCTGATCCTCATCGGAGAGATGCTATTATTCGCCAATAACCTTGAGGCCTGTGTCATCGTCCACCTCCTGAACATCCTGGTCTGCGTGATGGCGCCGATATTGCTGAAGGAGAATCCCATCCTTTGGCAATCGTTCTCCCTGGTATCGATATTGAGGGTCCTAAACCTGGGCATGCCCAAGTTCGCCACCATGACCCTGTACTGGATCCCTCTGGTCTATGCGCCGGTGATCTTCGTGGCGTTCCTATTGATCCGCGACGAATCAAATGGCATAATGGACTATCTTCGTGGCTTGAAGAAGTTCTTCGCCTTCTCGCCGAAAGCGTCCGGATGGAAGGCCTACTATCTCCCTATCGGTCTCGCCATTGCGATCTTGCTTGCTAACATCGAGTTCAAGATCCTCAGTTTGACCATCGCCGACCTACGGATGATTCCGGACCTGGGCTTCTGGAACATGGGCCTGCTGTTCATGGTGATGGTGTTCTTCGTCGGCCTGGGCGAAGAGCTGGTGTTCCGTTACATCCTGCAGGCGAGGTTGGAGGGGGCCATCGGCGCCATCGGCGCGATCCTCATCTCGTCGGTAGCGTTCGCCGCGATGCACTCCGGTTATCAATCCATTCCCTACGTTCTGTATGTGTTCTTCGTGGCTCTGATCCTCGGCTCGCTGTTCCACCGCACCAAGAGCCTTGCCTTCGTGGCTCTGATCCACGGCACTCTGAACTTATTCCTGTTCTCGCTGCTGCCGTTCGGCTATCTGGTACTATTTTAGATTATAAATCTTGAGAACTAAATTATATATACCTGGCTATTGTTCTACTCAAATAATGAGCCTGATCCTAACTGCTACAACTACTACAACCACAACCAGCGCTATCACCATGATGACGGGCCTGGGCGGAGTTGTCGGTGGAGCGCTTATCGCTATCATGCTCATCGCGCTGCTCTCTTCGAAGGAGCTCATCTCTTCTACGACCTTGAACTCGCCGAGGGTAAAGAAGGCCATGAACCTGGCGATCTTCCCCCTGTTGGCGGTGTTCGTGCTCGATGTGGCCTACATGGTCATGCTCTGATCTTTCATATCGGGTCTCTTTGTTCATATTGTGCTAGCCCTCTTGCGTCAGGCAAGATGGCCGGTCACGCCCATCATTGCGCCTCCGTCGAATTCTCCTCAAGTAGGATGCGGATCTCCTTATCGTAGGCCTTACCAATGTCTGTTCTCGATATGATGCCCAAGAGATGGGAGGGAAATTCGGGGTCCACCACCGGCAGTCTTCCGATGCCATGAAACATCATCTTCTGGAAGGCATCCTGGAGCTTATCGTCAGGGTGAGTGACGATGAGCTTCCGGGTCATCACATCCTCTATCTTCGACTCATACCTGACACAAGGGTCCAGCTCCAAGACATCTACATGGGTCAGGACCCCGACAAGCTCCCCCATTGGACCGACCACAGGGATCCCATGGACCTCATTTTCCGCCATGAGCTCCAGCGCCTCTCCCACTGACCTTTCTGGCGTGATCGTTATCACGTCCTTGATCATGCAGTCATTTACTTTTAACCGGCTGAGCACGACCACCGAATGCTCGGCCCGATGGGCTGGCGATTCTGCCCTGGTGGGTACCTGGTTCTTGTACAGGGCGTCCCTCCCGGACACGATATAGGCCACGGTGGTCGCCACGATGGCGGGAACGAGAAGGGTGTAGGAAGCGGTCATCTCCGCTACCATGAGTATGACCGCAATGGGAACCTTTCCGGCACCCCCGAAGCAGGCCATCATCCCTACGATGCAAAACGCCGCCGGACTCACTGCAAAACCGGGGATCAAAGGACTGATCAGGATCCACATGGCGGCACCGACCATACCACCCACGAACAGGGTCGGCGCGAACACCCCGCCACTCCCTCCGATCCGACGGTCAGGGAAGTGGCCATCATCTTCATGACTATCAAGATGAGGATGAGGCCAAGAGGGAGAAGGGAGAAATCACCATCTATCACCAGCTGGAGCCAGCCATAGCCCGTACCCAGTATCTGGGGGAGGAAGATCCCGATGAGCCCGACGATGAGGCCTCCGATGGCCGGTTTAACATAGTTTGGGATCCCTAGCCGGGCGAACGCGTTCTTGAGCCCATAGAACAGGCGCACATGGGCAATGGCCACCAGGCCACACACCAGGCCGAGCAGAGCATAGATGGGCAGGTAAACCGGATCATGGAACGCTGGCAGCGCCATAGTTCCGAAGATGGGGGTCCATCCGGTCACGGAGGCGAAGATGCTGTACCCTATCGTGGAGGCGAGGAGGGCAGGGGGCAGGGCCACCACCTCAAAATCCTCCCTGTAGAGGATCTCCGCCGCCAGGACCGCTCCCCCAAAAGGGGTCTTGAAGATCGAACCGATCCCCGCTCCGATGCCCACGGCCACGGCGATCCGTCTATCTCGGACATTCAGATTCAGGAGCCTGCTCAGCAATGAACCGAATCCCGCTCCGATCTGGGCAGTGGGTCCTTCTCGGCCTGCGCTTCCCCCCGAACCGATGGTGAAGGTCGAGGCCGCCAGTTTGACCAGGGGGACCCGGGACCTGATCAGGCCACGCTTGTTGTGAAAGGCGTCGATGGCCGCGTCCGTTCCGTGCCCCTCGGCCTCCGGGGCGAACCTGAACACGATGAGGCCGCAGACCAGCCCGCCCAGGGTGGTAACGATCGGTATCAGGTAAGCGGTGGTGGACAAAACGTAGGAGGTCCCTCCCTCCCCGGCTGGCAGGGGAGGATAATAGCCCGCGCCATATCCCAGCAGAAGTGTGGTCATGAAATCCAGCGCATAATAGAAGACCAGGGCCCCCAGCCCGCTGACCACCCCTATCAATACGGCAACGGGGACCCATTTATTGAAGTAAGAATATGCTTCTCGTTTTTGGATCGGTCTTGGTTTCAGAGGGCTCGCCTCAATTTACCACACTGACGATGGACGGGGAACCGGGGCTCATCCCGTCCACAGGAGAATATTATTAAGAGTTAAGCTGCGGCTACTAAACTTTTCCCACCCATCTTTCATTTGAAAAATGGTCGGCCAGCAATGCTCAAATCAAACGATGTCCCATTCTCCCTGGAGACGGGGGCCGTTCCGAACGCCCTTCCAAAATGATCCATCGTCTCCTGGTCCATCGAATTCTTTGCCATGAGGGCAGTGGTCGAAAAAATGAGATGTGGGCAAAGATCTCGATGTTCGAGCATCTCCTACTGGCCCGAAAAGGGATGGGGATGGTAGGGACGACGAATCGTGCAATGCACTTTCGGCCATCCAACCGCAGTATGGATGCATGCTCACTTTATGGCAATTTTCCACACCAGTCAATGGAGTGAATCCGGTGGCACTAGGGGAGCGATGAGAAAAGGGATCGGAGATTTCAAATGAGGAGGCGTTAGCGATTCTGAAGAAAGACGATTACGGGGTACGGTCAACGATCGGCGACGACCGCACCCCATCTGGTGTACCGATGAACTATGTGTTCGATGGTAATGAGATACTCCTCCACGGTGCTAAGGAGGGCCACAAGATGGCCAATGTCCACAGTAACGAAAACGTCTGTTTCACTGTGGTGGGAAATGCGACCTTCCTACCAGGCAGATCCACTAGCGCATACGAATCCATCATCGTCTCCGGGAAGGCGTCCATTGTGGCGAGTAGACCGTAGATCGGCACAAGAATGGTATTGACAAGTCCTCTGCACGGGGACACTCGGCCCGCAAACTCGCACCTGGGAGTCGAGGTCGAGCGTGGCCAACTAAACTATTATCCTTCGAGAGTTGGTCTTATGGCCGATCATATAATGGAGCATAAGGCATGCGGTTATTTGTTCGAAAGCTCATGCAGATGTCAACACCAGCCAATTCCTAACATGGGTGCGGGGCGAACTGAATGGAGAGACAGACTTTGAGCGTGAACATGGGGGCGAGCATAGGTCTGCTGGTCATCTTTACGGTCTCGATCGTACTTGCTCTGGTCGTCACCTTGGTCTCTGCTCCTTCAGGAGTCCAGGTACTTGCCCTAGCTCTCGTCACTCCCCAGATCCTTCTTTGTATAGCTTTTATCCATTATTGCAGAAAGGGACTATGGTGGAGCTACGCGGGCACATCGATTCTTGGTGCCCTGGGCGTCTTGCTTCGGGTCGCCATTAGTACACAACCAGCTCTTGAGGTGGGAGGTGGTCTCCCGACGGGGGTCACCGCCTTCTACATCGTTTTGGGGGCCCTGGTCTCGCTCAAAGGATATGAATCCGTATTAGAGATACGCATGCTGGAACGGTAGGTCCTTATTTAGTCCTAGAAACTGGCTGAGGGGTATCATTTTTCCAATAGCATATGACCCCTGCATTACTATGCGGCAGTATACAATTCCAAGAAATATCGCCCCCCCTCTTTTCTGGGCGAGGGTGAAGTGGACCGATCGGGATTGGAACCAATAAAACGACTGGCTACTTTCAATTGTACCGTCCATGTACAAAGCACTTGTTCGAGGCTATGAAATATGGACCAAAACCTCTTAAATTATTTTTAAAAACAACAAACGCAGAGGTGAAGAGGACAGCCTAATTTCATCACCAATGTAAACTGCTCAGAGTCCATTTGATCGACCAATACTTCAGCCGAGCGACGAACAGGGATGGTGAAGCAGAGGTGCTGCCATGGCCCGGGGCGGACTCGACCCAGATGCGCCGCCGTGCCTTTCCATGAACCGCTGGGCGATGGCCGACCCCATGCCCGTTCCCTCGTACTCCTTCCTGGCATGAACCGTCAATATTTCGAATAAATTGTCCCTGTACTCGGGGTCGATGCCGACGCCGTTGTCTCGGACGGAGAAATCTTATTCTTCTCCTCTTTCCACGGACACATGGACCTTCGGCGGTTCAGGCCCACGGTACTTGATGGCGTTGCTGATGAGGTTCTGCAGCAGAAGCACCATCTGGGTTTTATCGGCCATGATTGTCGGTAGCGAGTCGTGGGTTATCGTGGCACCACTTTCCTTGATACCGGCATCAAGGTCCTTCTGTGCCAAGGCGAGGACCTCGTTCATGTCCGTCATGGACGGGTTCATGCTCATCTTATCGACCATGGAATAGGCGAGCAGGTCCTCGACCATCGCATTCATTCGTTGGGAGCCTTCCACGGCGAAGTCTATGTAGCTTTGGGCCTTGGCGTCCAACCGGTCCCGGTATTGTGTCTTCAATAGTCTGAGGTAAAGCGAGACCATCCTGAGCGGTTCCTTGAGGTCATGCGAGGCGATGTGGGCGAACCGTTGCAGGTCGGCGTTGGAGCGTTGCAGTTCCACCCTGGCTTTTTCCTCCTCCACCAGCCTCTTACGCAATATGGCATAACGGATGGAGCGGACCATGACCTCACCGATGATAGTCTCCTTGAACAGATAGTCCTGTGCCCCGTGCCGCATCGCTCTCATCGCCGTCTCCTTGTTGGAGTTAGAGGTGAGGACGACGACCGGGACCGTTCCCGACATTCTCTCCACGGCCTCGAAGGTATCGTATCCTTGGCTATCTGGCAGGTTAAGGTCAAGGACCACGGCATCGTAGCCCTTGGGGAGTTCATCGTAAACCGATGACAGATTGGTAACGACTTTTATGGAGAAGCCCTCATCGGCGAGCATGCGTCGCATGCGTTCGCCCGCGTGGTCGTCCCAGGAGCAGGATGATTGAAGGTTCCCCCCCCCCGAGCATGAACTAGGAATCTTCCTATCCCTAAAAAAAGATTTACCTTGGGGGTACTTTGCTCACGGACCTTTCCCAGCGGCAATCCCGCACCATTTGTAAAATGGCTTTGTTGCAAAAGTCGACTGACTGATTCTGAAGCATAATTATCGTTTGTTATCTATATTGTTATCAAAATGTTAAAGTGTGGTCCAACCTATTGCCAGCTGTCTAGGAAGGTAGTAGGTCGTTGCCACGATACTCGAGATGCCGAACAACATATTCAGTTTTTGCGGACAATCGCACTTGGACACTTACGCGTCGTCGAGCGCGTGGCGGTCGACTTCGACCGCTACGACGATGTGGCGATCAACTCGCTTCGTCTGTCGCTGGAAGCGATTCGTCAGCAGACGGATTCGTTCGCTTGCTGGCAGCATCGTGGTCGCCTCGGGCGACCAGCGTACGAGGAGCGCACGCTCCTCGTTGCGTTCCTCGTGCAGCAGCTTCTCGGACTCATATTTCCGCGAGACCGAGGGCGTGCTGGCGATGGTCCGCTCGTACTATCGCCTGGAACGAATTCCGGACCATTCGACGCTTTCGAGGAAGCTGTCGTCGAAGCGTTGGACCGTGGTGCTGGAACGGTTCTTCCAGCACATCGTCGCCGCGCTGCCGCGACGCAGCGCGGTGGTGGCCACGGACGCCACCGGCTATTCGGGACGGAAGCGAGGATGGAGAGAGACGAAGCACGCGCAGCGTGCTCTGGAGGATTGGGTCAAGGTGCACGCGGCGATCGAGGTGGACGAGTTCTTGGTCCTCAGCTACGAGCTCACTCGCTCGAACGTGCACGACAGCCAGATGTTCGCGGACATCTGGGACCGACTACCGTCGAACGTTTCTGCCGAAGCGTTCTCTGGCCGACTCCGCTTACTTCGGCAACGACTGCCTGGCCGCCGCCAGGCAGCATGGAGCGACGCCGCTCCATGCGATCAAGAAGAACGCGCGGAACTTCGAGCGGCCGAAGAACTTCTATCAAAAGCTGGTGAACTTCGCACATCACTGGCCGAACCGTTTCGCTTCGCTGTACGCGAAGCGAGCGCATGCGGAAACGGTCTTCAGCATGATCGGCGCGTTGCTCGGATATCGATTAAAGTGTCGCTCGAAAAAAGGTCGAAAAAATGAGGTCAGAGTGAAGTTGGCATTGTTCGATCTAATTCAGCTGGCTATGCGCAAGGAGTTCTGGTGCTGAGAGTTTTGCAACAGGGCCTAAAATGGTTAAAGGGTTTGACAATGACCCATATGCATGAAGGGCCGTTATTGACTTGAAATTTGATACTACTAGATGGTCTCGGGTTCAAATCCCGCTGCTGTCCAATCAGGTTCTCGTTGGGATGGAGAAATAGAAGGTCGAGCCTTCGCCCGGTTTTGATTCGAACCAAATGCGCCCGCCATGCCGTTCGATGATCTTTTGGCCTTATCGCCAGCCCCATACCCGTTCCCTCGTACTCGTCCCTAGTGTGCAATCGTTGGAACATCTGGAACAGGCGGTCCTTGTATCGGGGTCGATGCCGATACCGTTGTCGGCGACGGCGAAGACCCAGTCCCGGCCATCCTC
>CAVSJV010000007.1:0-369816 GCA_963728405.1 Methanomassiliicoccaceae archaeon
TATCCAAATGAGTAAACTATTAATCAATGAAAATCCGATTATGATTCAACCCACTCTTGTGATGAAATTAGGGCTCAATCAAGCAATCATTATTCAGCAGGTTCATTATTGGTTGCTGAAAAGTCCACACATCAAAGACGGGAAACGTTGGATTTATAATACTTACAAGGATTGGAAGCAACAGTTTCCGTTTTGGTCGGAGAAAACAATTATGCGGACCTTTCTTGCCTTGGAGGAGCAGGGGTATGTAATATCCGCAAACTATAATCGTATGAAAATTGATAAAACAAAATGGTATTCGATCGACTATGATAAATTGGCAGAAATTGAAGAGGCTTCGTGACCGTATCAGTTGGACCGTTTGTTAGTCTACAAGGGACAAGTGAGCCCCTGATGGAGGACGAGCTGGCGGAACGGAATACCAGAGATTAACACAGAGACTAACACAGAGAATCCTGTGTACTACACCTCTGCCGATTGCCGAAATCATTACATATTTGAACAATGAAACAAATGCCAGTATTTGCGGCGTCGCACATGGGCGGCACCCCGGAAAGGTTCGTAGGGCGCAACGTTACCGACCTGTTCGACCAAGGCTCGGCCGAGCTCTATCTGTCACGCATCGCCGAGGCGGCGTCATCGAACACCCTACGGGAGTACGAGGATCACATCACCCTGCCGAGCGGCATAACCTGGTTCCTGTCGATCTACACCCGCGTTCTGGACCCATCGGGGAACATGTGGTAGGGGTGCAGATCCTCTCCCACGACATCACCTCAAGGAAGGTGATGGAGAGAACGCTTCACAACACGAACCAGAAGCTGAACCTCCTGTCCGGGGTGACCCGGCACGACATTGGCAACCAGCTGTTCGTGATGAACGGGTTGCTGCACCTGGCCAAGGAGCAGAAGGATCGTGACGTGGCCGCCAGCTATATCGAGAAGGCCAGCATGGCGGGCGACCGCATCGGGGCAATGATCCGCTTCACCAAGGATTACGAGGGGATCGGGGTCCTGGCACCGTCGTGGCAGAACCTGCGCTACGTGGTCAACGATGCCTGGACCGGCGTGCAGCGCGGCGAGATACAGCTCCAGAACGACATCGACCCGGCCGTGGAGTTCTATGCCGACAACCTCGTGAGCAAGGTCTTCTACAACCTGATGGAGAATGCCGCCAACCACGGCCGGACGGTCATCTTCATCCGGTGCTGGAGCGAGGAGGCCGAGGATGGACTGACGGTCTTCGTGGAGGACGACGGGATGGGGGTCATGCATTACGACAAGGAACAGATCTTCGAGCGCGGTTACGGCAAGAACCACGGTCTCGGGCTGTTCCTGGCGCGGGAGATATTGGACATCACCAACATTGGCATCAAAGAGACCGGCGTGCCGTTCAAGGGGGCGCGGTTCGAGATGACCGTGCCGAAGGGCGCGTTCCGTCGCAGCAACGCGCTGAGGCCGTAAGCGGCAACAAGCACAGACTAGTTCTATTATCGTCGGGCTCGAATCGATGTTGGTATGGCCAATGAGGTCCTGTTCTTCGCCCCCCTCGCCGTCGCCATCGGCCTGTCCGTAGCATTGGCCGTCTACGTGGGGCTGAGGAGCAGGCTCCGGGTCAGGAACCTCTTTGTGCTAATGAGCCTGGGAGTGGCCTTCCTGGCCGGGACCTACTGGATGGAGCTGCTGAGCCCCACCTTGTCGAGCAAGTTGTTCTGGAACGACCTCGAATATATCGTTAACGTGACCGTTCCGCCGCTCTTCTTGCTGTTCACCGTGACCTTCCTGGGCCGGGAGGTGGTCAACGGCAAATGGCGTTCGCTCCTTTTCATCATCCCCCTGATCTCGCTCCTGCTGGTGTGGACGAACGACCTGCACCATCTGTTCTACAGTTTTGTGGGTCTGGACGGCAGCGGCAATTACTCCTCGTTCGAACACACCTATAGTTACGGTTTCGCCCTTCACTCTGGCTATTCCCTGGGGCTGCTGTTGGTCAGCGTGGCGCTGTTGACCAGCGCTTACCTGCGATCATCCCAGATGCATCGCCGGCAGGTCCGGTTGGTCCTGGTCGCCTCGCTCATTCCGATGTTCAGCTTGCTCCTTGGCCTTCAGGACTGGGTGTCCCTGTCCCTGACCTACTTGGTCGTCATCGGTTTCACCGCTTCAGGTTTCTTGATCTTCCTGGGGACGTTCATGTACGAGCTGTTCGACGTCGTGCCCCTGGCTATGGAAAAGATACTGGAGACGATGGACGACGGCATCATCGTGACCGATACGTCCGGTCGGGTGGTGTTCGCCAACTGCACCGTTCTCGAGAGGACCCATTCGACCGAGAAGAGCAGCTACGCCCGTCCTATTTCCTCGCTCTCGGCGGAGCTGTCCGAGGACAAGGTTGTGAGCGCAAGGCAGGGCGAGCGGATCGAGGTGGACCTGGGAGAGGGGACGAACAGGCGCATCTACTCGCTCAAAGTGACCCCGATCGTGAACAAGGAGGGGACGATCACTTCCCTGCTCCTGACGCTCCGCGACATCACTGAGGAGAAGCAGATCAGCCGGTCCCTGGAAGCGGCCAACGTCAAGCTGAACTTGCTGTCCAGCGTGACCAGGCACGATATCCTGAACCAGGTTACGGTGGTCCGAGGAGCGGGGGAACGGCTGCGGGACGCCCCGCTCGATGAGGTCGGGGTCAAGAAGTACGGCCGCATGATCACCGAGGCGGCCGGGTCCATCGAACGGCAGTTCAACTTTGCCACGGACTACCAGAGCCTAGGGGTCCGCCCCCCGGAGTGGCAGAGCGCTGCCCAGGTCTTCAAGCGGGCCATGGCTCTAGGACTAGCAGGCGACATCGAGCTCGATGTGGAGCTGGACGATGTGGAGCTGCTGGCCGATCCCCTGATCGAGCGTGTGTTCAGCATCCTCCTGGACAACACCCAGCGTCACGGTGAGCGGGCCACCCGGGTCCGGGTCTGGTGCAGGAGCAGGGACGGCTCGCTGGCGATCATATATGAGGACAACGGCGCAGGGGTGGCGGACCAGGACAAGGAACGCATCTTTGAGCGGGGGTTCGGTCGCAGTGGAGGGCTCGGACTGTTCCTTGCCCGACAGATCCTCGATGTGAATGAGGCCAGCATCAAGGAGACTGGGTCGCTCGGGACTGGGGTGAGGTTCGAGCTGGTGTTCCCACCGGGCCGGTGGCGCCTAGGGTCGCGTTCCGGGTAACGCGAGCTGATGGGAATGCCGAAGCGGGTCCTTGAGGGCCCCAAGGGGCCGATCGAGCATTGTCCAAATAGAGAAAGGTATTTGACAGGTGCGTAGCCAAGTGGGGGCCGTGGCGCCGGAACGAACGATCAGGCATCGCCTTAACGAAGTGATCACTGGCAAGCCCTTTGAGACGCCGGTGAGGAACACCTACAGCCTGGTGTACGGCTTTTACAAGCACGATCCAAATCTCATTTACGACAAGCAGACCAGGAAGGTGATGACCCGGGTGCTGAGGAAGGACTCGAACTGCCTGGACGTGGGCGCCAATGAGGGTATGTTCGTCCGGGAGATGCTCAAGTTCGCGCCCCAGGGGGAGCACATGGCCTTCGAGCCCATTCCCGAGCTGGCGGCCAAGGTCGAGGCGAAGTATCCGCAGGTGGAGGTGCATAACTGCGCCCTGGCGGACGTCAGCGGCTGGTCCACCTTCCAGCTGGTGACCAACAATCCTGGTTACAGTGGGTTGCGTCGCCGGAGCTACGAGTTCGGGGAGCCGATCATCAGGGAAATCACGGTGAGGACGCGGACGCTGGACGAGCTCTATCCCCCGGACCGGCCGCTGCGCTTCATCAAGATCGACGTCGAAGGGGCGGAATATCTGGTGCTTCAGGGCGGTAAGCGGACGTTGATGAAGTATCGCCCCTATATCGTGTTCGAGCACGGGCGGGGCGCGGCCACCTTCTACGACATACGGCCCGAGCAGCTCTACGATCTGCTGAGCAAGGAGGTGGACATGGACATCTCGGTCATGGCCGATTGGCTGGAGGGCGGCGATCCCCTCTCCCGGGACGAGTTCATCGACCAGTTCGACAACAACACCAACTATTACTTCCTGGCCCATCCGCGGAGAGTTCCGGAACGGCCATCCGACGTTGAGCGCCTGCCAGACGTCCAGCCCGCCCCCCCGGGCCCATGTGCTATGGGCCCTCAGTAAAGATGTGACAAACGATGGGCGGCTACCGGACCATGGTCCACGAGGCGCACGACTAGCCTGGCGGGCGTGCACGGGGTGGAAGCGCAAGCTGCATGCTCGACCGTGGCATCCATAACCTGGCCGTTTCCGACGCGGGTTTGGAGCCGAGGGTGATGGGGGACGAGCTCGGTGCCCTCAATGCTCGAAGATCCTAGACCCCGATGAGTTCGTTCGCGTCGTGCGGGGTGAGGAGGCGTTCAGGGGCTTGTCCGACCACATGGGAAGGTCTGTTGTCCGGTCTGGTCTGAGCACGATGGCAAAGTGATCAGTGTGCTATCGAAGGACTAATGGGCCATGAATTAGAAAAAAGGTATCTGGCTTCTTGCTCCTCTTCCCCCGATTCCGGACTACATCTAAACAATATTTTAATAACTCTGAAAAATTCTTAACAATAGTAGGGACGAGCGGTTATAGGAGAATTGAAGTGCGAGCAACAAATCATCGGAGGCCGCCCGTCCCAAACTTATATGGATGTCCTATATAGAATCTGTTCTCAATAACCCTTCATTTTATGAGGTGTTAATTGTGATCTTCCAAAAGATGCCTATTCAAAAGGTATTAAAAATCAAGAAGAGTGGAGCGGGAAGGAAAGAACAATGGTTGGATGGGGTTCTGTTCAGGGCGATCGTCGCTCCTGATGAACTATTTATAATAATAATTTCATAATAAGAGCACGTCAACTAAATCCCTTTTGTTTATTTATGGATGGGCGATGGGAGGCTTTTATATCGCCCCAGGCCATGGGCTCATGTCATTCAGATCAGGTGAAATAGTGCCCATATGTTGGAATTGCAGTACTGAGGTTCCTGAGCAAGCAGCGTTTTGCCCTCACTGTGGAAAGAGCTTTGCAGTAGCGTCCTCTGCAACTCAACAACCAGCCCCGCCCAACAATCAGGCCCAGCCGAACCAGTATCAACCGTATCCTGCTAAATATTACCCATATGGGTCTGAGAGCCAGCTAGAACGAAAGGTCGATGGCCTTCAAAGATTGGTCATGTGGGTATTGGTCCTGCAGATCGTTTTGCTCATCCTCATCTTCGCCTAAGATCATGAGCGCTCTGATCGATGGGATGGTGGCCGGCCATGGCATCTCCATACCGTTGGGAGCAATATCGGTGCTCATCGTCGGCCGGTCGATCGACGGTGGCTTCCGCAGCGGGTTCAGCGCCGGGGCGGGCACGGCCACCGTTGACGCGCTCTGCGCGGCGTTGGTGGTGTTCGCCGGCCTGTTGGTCTCGTCGATGCTCTCGCCGATCGCGGGTCCCCTCAACCTGCTCGGCGGGGCCCTGCTCGTCCTGATGGGTTCCTACGGGATCTGGAAGGTCCGGAAGGCTAGAGAGGACGAAGCGGTTCGGTCCGTCCGGAGCAAAAGCAGCGCCTGGAGGACGTACTTCCAGTTCATCAGGCTGACCGTCGTCATCCGTTCGCCGCCATCTACTTCCTCGCCCGCATCATGGGCGGGAACGCCGAGTGGATACTTCGACCGTGGACTGCGCGATGTTCGGCGTGGGAGTGACCATCGCGTCACTGTCCTGGCAGACATTCCTAGCCGCTACGGGTGCTCTAGCGCAGAAGCGCCTGAGCGATAGGCTAAAAAGGGCCACAATGCTGGTCGGTAACGCGATCGTGGTGCTGCTGGGCGTGAACCTGCTGCTGTCCTGATGGACTGAAGCCCAGAAAAAGTGAGCATTCAGCTTGCTGTTTGTTCGAATCCCCTACCATCTGTTCTTATGAGGGTTTTAAATAAGTGCGCTTCATCGCCCAAGGTATCGCGTCTTCTGGACCAATATTAAATTTATTGGGCTCTCCTAAACCGGATCAGCTTGGAAGGGATGCACTATGAAACAAGAAAAGACCTGTCACAAATGTAATAAGCAGTATCCGCCGAGCACCATATTCTGCCCGGACTGCGGAAGCCTCACCAAATCCCCAGAAGCACCAGAAGTCACTCCTTCGGCGAACCCCGTTCGCGCGAAAAGATCAACCACCAGAAGTCTGCCCTCCAGGTATCTGCCATCAACAAGTCCGCCCCCCAAGGTCCGAACGGAATATTCCAGAACAGATTTTTTTGAGGCCCTTGTTAAGAACAATGTTCCTGAGCAGGACATCGAGGCCATAAGAAGCTTGATCGAATGGTCCGATAGGATATCAGAGTCTGTCTCCTACGGTGACAGCATCGCGGAGAGCGGCCGAGTGGGGTTCAGACCCAGGATCAGCGTACAGGACAAGGACGTAAGCTTGTTCTGGATCAGCACGGACGGAAGGATAGAGATCTATTTCGAGGAATGGATACACACATCCCCGTTCGATTCTAGAGAGAAAAGGATGGAGATGGTAAAGAAACTGAACGCCATAAATGGGGTGAAGATATCGGGGGACAAGATCGCCGCCCGCCCGCCCGTCCCAGTTAAGGCGCTAAGGGAGAAGGCTGAAATGGATCAGTTCATCGAGATCTATGAATGGTTCATCGGGCTGGTCAGGGGCCAGTGACTCTTTTTCGGAGACTTCCCTTAAGACGTGCGGTTACAGGGCTGAACGGTGCAGGGATCTGCGCTTGGGTTGTAATCAGTAATCGGGAAAACCCCGATCAATTTACTTTTTTTATGCATCTAAGGAACAAGTTCTGAAAACCCGAGAGTAAACCGAGCACATCAGAACGCGCATAATTCTAGACCTCATTATGGCCAATGATGAATTTGCCAAGTCCATAAAAGGAGCATACGAACGAGCGTCTTGAAGGGTGGCGAACAAAGTTCCCTTATCGGCCCCCTCAAAAAGCCGCGCGACAAATCCTAATAGTCTTCGACATCACTGCACAAACTGAGGAGTTACGATGAAGAACAAACTTGGCCCAGTGAACTGCATGTACCCGATGCCGGTGACGCTGGTGGGAGCGAACATCGGGGACAGGCCGAACTACCTTCCGATCGCCCATGTCGGCATACTGAACTTCGCCACCCCCCAGTACATATCGATCGGGCTGAGCAAGTCGCACCGGACCAATGAGGGCATAAGGGAGCACGGGACGTTCAGCGTGAACATCCCGTCCCAGGACCAGGTGGTCGAGACCGATTATGCTGGCATGGTATCGGCCAAGACCACCGACAAGTCGAAGCTCTTCGAGACCTTCTACGGCGAGCTGAGGACGGCGCCGATGGTCTCGGAGTGCCCGGTGAACATGGAGTGCCGGCTGTACCAGACCGTCGATTTTCCGACCCATGATGTCTTCATCGGGGAGATCGTCGCCTCCTATTGCGATGATGATATGATGATGGACGGCGCGGTGGACCTGAGCAAGGTCCGGCCGATGCTCTTCGACATGCATTCGAAGCAGTACTGGAAACTGGGGGAGCCGTTCGCGAAGTGCTGGAACATCGGAAAGCAGCTCAAGAAGTGAATTAATGAGCCACGAGAGACGTATAATCGTCGTTCAACAGTCAATGCGGTGATGGAAGATGGCCGACATGACCGGTAAGGTCTGCATCGTGACCGGTAGCAACTCGGGGATAGGCCGAGAGACGGCCTACACCCTGGCGAAAATGAACGCTTCCCTGGTCATGGTGGTGCGCGATCCAATGCGGGGCGAGGAGGCACGAAAAGAGATCGTCAATCAAACCGGGAACGGAAACGTCGACCTGATGCTCTGCGACCTGTCCTCGACGAGCTCGATACGCAACTTCGCCACGGAGTTCAGGAAGAAGTACGATCGACTGGACGTGCTGGTGAACAATGCCGGAGCGGTCTTCAACCGGCGCGAGGTGACCGCTGACGGTTTCGAACGGACCCTGGCCGTCGATTATCTGGGGCCGGTCCTGCTCACCCACGAGCTGCTGGACCTGCTGAAGAAGAGCGCGCCATCTCGGGTGATCAACGTGACCTCCGGGCTCGCCAACAGAGGGACGGTCGACCTCTCGGACATGCAGAGCGAGAAGGGCTATTCGGGAATGAAGGTCTACTCTAATGTCAAGCTGATGCTGACCATGTACACCTACGAGCTGGCCAGGCGGCTCAAGGACACCGGGGTGACGGTCAACGCGGTGATGCCCGGCTTCGTCGCTACTGATCTGGGCAAGAACAGCGGCAGCCGTCTCTCGGCCTTCATGTTCTCGCTGGTACGTCCGATGCAGATCAGCGCGTCAAAGGGAGCGGAAACGCCCGTGTACCTGGCATTCTCGGACGAGGTCAGGACCGTGACGGGGAAGTGCTTCGAGAAGAAGGCGGAAGCAACGACCTGCCCGGTGTCCTACGACGAGCCGCTGCAGGGGCAGCTGTGGGACCGGACGGTGGAGATGCTGGGACTGCCGAAGAAATGAGCTCAATTCCCGGCCCTAATGGACCTGATCAGATCCATTGTCGGTCGTTCTACGGTCCCTGAACATCGAAGCTTTCTCCGGCCCAGCTTTGCCCATTGACGTGGGACATGAGGGAATCGGTCGCCCCATCGACGACCCAATAGTGCCCCATCGACCAGGGATAAGGACCGCCATCGGGTGTGCCCAATTGCACCTGAAGGTGGGCTTCGTGGACCGATGACCCTCCGGCATATTGCCAGGAGAAACTGTGTAGTATCCATTGCTGTCGCGTGCAAGCTCGGTCCTCGCACCGTCGTCCCCAACGAGCCACACCTTCTCAGCGTACGGGCAGGTGAACATGTGGACCTCACGGTACCACTGTAGGATGGGTACCTGCACGAGTCCTCGAAGGTGAAGTTGTAGACCTGCCCGGGGACGAACGGGTACGGAAAGTCGGTGGACATCTTCGTGTCGAACATGTAGTACGGGTTGAACTTCCCCCCTGAGCCATATACGGTGAAGGAAGAGACCTCAACATCGCTTATGGGCTTCCCCGTATCCTGATCGTAAGCGTAGAAACGGACCTCGTGGGTTCCCAGGGCGTACGTGGTAACAGACAGGGTGGTGTTGTGGTACTCCGCCCTTCCGCTGCCACTGTACATCCAGGTCCAGCCCATGTCCCCGCTGATCGTGGCCGGGTCGTCCAGCAGCAGGCCGTAGCACCCCTTCTCGCCGTCGTTGTATATATTGGCCCAGACCGGCGGCCCCCCGGCGTACGACGAGTTCACGAACACCTGATCGGCGTGGAGGCCAACGAAGTAAATCACAATGCCGATGTGGCTGGCATCGGCCTGCTGTGATACCCACGTGTCGACCTCGCCCGTGCTGGGTTCGCCGTAGAACGGTGGACTGTACGGGTGGTAGGCGGGGCGGAACGGCCAGCTCTCGGATAGAGAGCACACCACCTTGGGTTCCTTTTTCAATGCCGTTGCCGGCGTCGGTGCAGGGGTCGGTGTTGGTAGGGGGAGGGTCGAAGGATCGACACTCGGTGAGGAGGTCGGGTTCGTGATCGGTGACGGCCCGATGGTCGAAGAAGGACCTGGAGATACTATGGGCGATGAGGGGTCGTTCGATGGAACGGCACAGTTCGCGTAGTGATTCCCCATTACTAGGTTGATAATCGTGACATTGATGGCCCCCTGGACATTGGCCACGATCAGGAACTCTTTGGTCTGATGAGCTGCTACAATGTCGGGTCCGTTGCAGTAGGCTTCAATGGTCGACCCATCGGCCAGGGTAACGGTGAAATTTACCTCCCTCATGTTGAGCTGCACCGATTTTCCGTTGGTCACATTCACGGGTATGGCCATGTAGCCGTAGGTCGTCAGATTGGCTGGTCCAATGGCGATCACCCTTACGCCATCCAGGTTGGGCGGGTCCGAAGAAGGTGATGGGTTTGGGGTTACGGTCGTATCAAAAAATCCCGAGACCAGTACGGCCATTATCATGGCAGAGGCGATAAGGACGATCGCACAAACGGCCCATATTTCTCTCTTCACGGTTACCCTGCCGACCTCTTAAATGTATTGAGGTCGTGAATTAAATGAATGCCAGATGTATTTCTATCTTTTTAGATAACAGTCCTTATCTTTGCTCATGCTGGGCGGTTAGAGAAATAACATTATTACAAGGCCAATTTACCGGGGGACAGGCGGTAGATCTGCATGGGCTTCACTATAATTGGGCGAGGCATGGACTAGACCGTCTGACCCCAACTGTACTCAGCTTAGGCACATGCAGGGCAGATGGATATACTGGCTCGATCCGATTCTTTACTAAATCATGAGCCGCTTAGGCTCCTCTTCGTCTCATCCTGGAACTTCCAGTTCGATCCCCTATCTGGCACCCTCTACCAGGTGTTCTCATTGTTGGACGAGTCGCTATGGGCAGGCGTTCCTCGCTTGAACTTAATAGCGAATTTATTTACTATTTTTATTAAAAAGAAACATTATTATCAATAATCTGATGATTAATGATATATCGACATTATCCCATGTGGCCGCGTGAATTATTGCAATCAGTGCGGTTCACAATTGGTTGATGATCACTGTGAAGACTGTGGTCTTTCCTTCATAGATCCAACAGAGAATAAAGATTCGATCTCGCCAGAGCAAGAGAATATCATTATTGAAGAAGAATTTGAGAAGAAGAGAAAGAATCAAAAAAGGGAAAAAATCTCAATTTCGCTAATAATTATTGGCATCTTGCTCGCATCCAGTGGTTCTGTCCTAATGGACATGAGAATCTCCTTTTGGATCACTGGCGCATTGATCATGTCCGCAGGACTTTACTCACTGCTCAAGAACTACTCTAGGATCGCTGAGGCTGAGCTGCAGATAAAAACAATCGAAGCACAAAAAAACCTGAGGGCGCGAAGGTCAGACACACGCTCAAAAGGAGATCTTTTCGAGGCTTATTCTGCCGACCTCTTTCCTAATAGTGATTTTACATTTCTAGAAGTTACACCCCGAAGGCCCGATCTAAACGGCAGATGGGTCGAGTCGTTGCTGAACCCAGACTTCAAAATAAGGTATGAACCAAACGGGCACATCATTTGGGTCGAGTGCAAGTACCGTTCAAAACTACACAACGGGATGCTAGATTGGTGTAATGACCAGCAATTGGAGAGGTATAGGAGGTTCCAAAAAGTGCATCGGCCCGAAATGGTGTATGTCGTTGTCGGATTAGGGGGTCGTCCGGATAGCCCGGACTCCATATTCTGCATGCCATTGGTCGAAGTTCCATCTACCACCCTGGAACCAGGTTTCTATGAACGATATAGCATGCTTCCGGTAGGTCGCCCTTTTGAGTATTATGGCGGCCGGCTCAGATGGCAGGCTCCGATTGGCACCCCAATTAACCTAACGCCCTAGGCTGAGCGAAATACAGGTCCCGGCCTGTATCGGCTCTATGCAATGGAGGTTCATGGTGCGGAAGGAGCCCTCTGCGCCCATCAATGATGATCCAATTACCAGATTACTTCGAATTCAGTATTTCGATATAAATAATTCTATTTTATTATGACCATTTCAAAAGAAACAGATATGTCCTGGCTCTGCGTACAGGACGTTCGCCAAGAAGGGGGAAGGGATATAGCAACGCCTTTAAAGATCGAGATCGAGGCCGATGGCACTATCAATTACGCCATGCAGCAAAACGATGTGCCCATAATCAAGTTACTAAGAATCACGAACCAGGCCGACGTCACTCTAAATGATCTCACAATCACCATCTCAACGGAACCCTGCTTTGCGGAAGAAATGGTGCTCAAGCTGTCATCACTGAGCCCACAAGGATCGCACAACTTCGGCCCAATCGACCTCCATCCCTCCCACAATTACCTGGCTCATCTTACGGAAAAGGTAACCGGGTCTTTGGACATTAGTGTAAAAAAAGGAGACGAGCTGCTTCTCAGTCACAAGGCCCGGATCGATGTCCTAGCCTACGACGAGTGGAGCGGGCTCAACTCCCCACCAGAGATACTTGCCGCATTCGTGACCCCCAATAGCATGGCAGTCGAATCGATTTTGCGAGAAGCCGCAGACATTCTCTGCGAATGGTTGGGATGTTCATCCATTGATGGGTATCAAAGCAAGAGTCCTCAAAGGGCCTTCCAGATTACGGGTGCCATATTCTCTGCCATACAGAAACATCGGATCGCGTACGTCTCCCCACCAGCGAGCTACGAGGCAACCGGACAAAAAATCAGGACGCCGGACCGTGTCCTGGGGAATGGCCTTGGGACCTGCCTAGACCTGACCGTCTTGATTGCAGCATGCTTGGAGCAGGCAGGTCTCAATCCATTGCTTGTAGTTCATGAGGGCCACGCTTACGCGGGAGTCTGGCTCGAAGAGGATTGCTTCGCTGATGCGATCCTCTACGACCCCCTCCAACTGCGAAAGAGGATCGACTTGAGAGAGATCTGTGTCTTCGAGACGACCCTGCTGACCTCTGATCAGCCAGTTTCATTCCAGCAAGCGGTGGATGCCGGACGGAGGAAGCTTGGCGAGGAGGGTGCCTTCCGTTTTGCGGTTGATGTGCGCAGGGCACGGTAAGGGACAGGTTCGCCCACTTCCATCGCGTTCAGACGAGGGGACCATCGACACAACTAACCAGAACACAGATGTTGATCCAAACAATGTAGTGCTGTCAGATAAGCCCATGTTAGAGGCCGTTGTTCTAGCAGAGAAGGAGAGGGAGGAGGAGAGCTCCAGCACCAGGGTTGAACGGTGGAAGCGTAAGCTTCTCGACCTCTCCATGCGCAACCGTCTGCTCAACTTCAAGGAGTGTAAATCGAACATACATGTCCTTTACCCAAACATCTCTGAGCTGGAGAATTCAATCGCCGAAGGGAGACCATTCAAAGTACATCCCCGCCCAAAGGAGATGGATGGGGTTGATGTCCGCGACCCCGAGGTCCACATCAAGCGCACCGGTCAGGATGCTATCAACGAGCTTTTGAAAGAAGAACTGAAATCGCATAGGCTTAGGGTCGATCTTCCAGAGGTGGAGCTGTCTAAGAGGTTGACAGAGATCTTTAGGAAGTCCAAGCTGAGCATAGAAGAAAGCGGGGTGAACACGCTTTACCTGGCTCTGGGTTTCCTATCTTGGTATGAAGCGAAGACTTCCGAGGTAAGGCACCTCTCACCGCTAATAATGGTCCCATTGACGATCACCAGAACCTCGATCCAGGAGGGCTATTCCATCTCGCTGGGCGACGAGGAGCCCATGATAAACGTTACTCTCCTCGAGCAACTGGCTAACGACTTCGACATCGTCATCCCGGAGATAGAGTTGATCCAGGGGGACGAGAGTGGTCTGAACGTAAACGGAATTCTGAACACGTTCCGAAAGGCCGTCAAACAGGTGGATAGGTGGGAGATCGTTGAGGACGCCTACATCGGGCACTTCTCTTTCGCCAAGTTCCTTATGTGGCGGGATCTCCAAGTCCGATCAGAAGACCTTCAGCGCAATAAAGTGGTGGCGCACCTGATGAACACACCCAACCTTCAGTTTGAGGGCCAGGGTGAGTTTCCGAGCGTCGACACGCTGGACCGTGAATATCCTCCTCATGAGACTTTCTGCCCCATAAGTGCCGACTCATCCCAGCTCGCGGCCGTGTGCGCGTCTGGGGAGGGGAGGAGCTTCGTGCTCCACGGCCCCCCTGGGACGGGCAAGTCTCAGACCATCACCAATATTATCGCCCATAATCTGGCTATGGGCAAGACTGTACTATTCGTTTCCGAGAAGAAGGCGGCACTCGAGGTAGTTTACGATCGGCTAAAAAAGTGTGACCTGGGCCCATTTTGCCTAGTCCTCCACTCAAACAAGAGCAACAAGGTCGAGTTCTTGAGCCAACTCCGGCAGTCACTTTTGGTCGAAGAGCAGATGACTGGCTCGGGGTGGATGGGAGGCACCTCACAGATACAGAAGCTTAGAATCGAGCTCAACTCGTACGTCACTTCGCTCCACAAGGTCAGGAGTACGGGGGAGAGCGTGTTCAACGGCATCTCCCATCTCATAAAGCTGCACGGGTACCCCCACATCGACCTCAAGCTGCTAGGCTCCGGTCCGCTGGACAAGGAGAGGAAGGACAGGCTGAGCGACCTGGCCACGTTGCTCCAATTGGCCGCCACTTGCATCACTCATCCCAAGGACAACGTTTGGGCCACCACCGACTATCCTGACTGGTCCAACACCCTAACGAACAAGATTGTAGAGAGCTTGAACGTGGGGGCGAGGTGCTGCACACAGCTTGAGGGTGCTTCCCTCGAGGTTAGCGGGCACCTGGGCCTACCCACGCGAGGGTGGAGCTGGGACACCCACTGCGCCGCGAGTGGCGTTGCTGCCGACCTTATTGAGCTTCTGCCCGGAGTGCCGTCGTCAACGATGATGGTAGGCCTGAATGAAGCGATGGAATCAGAAATCGCAACATGGGTCACCGCCGGTCGATGCAGGGATGCGCTTAGAAGCAAGGTGTTCTCAGCCTTCGCGCCGGAGCTGCTATCGATGGACCTCCCGTCGCTTCAATTGTCCGTCACCGCCGCCTACTCTAGCTGGATAACGCCAGAGTTGGTCTCCAGACTACCGAAGGACGGAAGAAGCGATTGGACTGCCGACCTAGGGAGTGAGGTAATCGAGCCCTTGGGAAGCCTAGAGAAGGCTTGTCTATCTGCGAAAAGGGCTGTGAGCGAAGTCTCGGAGCCCTTGAAGATACGGATCGAATCACTTAAATTGGCTCACATGGCACTTTTAGCCGAGCTATTTGATAATCTTCAGGGTCCGCCATCCATTCCGGTAGGTGCGCTGCTCTCTGCCCAGGACTGGGACGCTTACCGTATCGCGACCGCCGACCTGGTAAAGCACGGGAGGGAAAGGGACAACTTGAGGAAAGCCCTCCTTTCCAATTACACTGGGGGCATCGTTAAGCTAGAGCTTGAAGAGATCAGGAGGGACCTGGTCGCCTGCAAGGACAGCTGGTTCCTCCCCCGCGCCCTCGGCTACGGAAAAGCCAAGAAGAAAGTACGCGAAGCGTGCCGTGGCCGAATACCTGAGATTGACAGGCTGCTCAGCGACCTAGACATGGCCATCCAGCTTCGTGAAGAGGAGGCCAAGGTGGCTAAGTACGGCACCATGGCCAAAGAGCTGTTTGGAGCCCACTGGAAGGAGGGGGAGGCAGACTGGGACGCATTCGAGAGCGCTGCTGTCTATTGCGATAAGCTGAAGGCCTCGATAAACAAAATCTGCAGAACCATCGGTCAGGAACCCTCATCCATTCGTTCCCGTGTACTTGACATCCTCACCAACGACCGAGACCGCTTGGCTAAAGATGGAGATATTGGACAGAAGCTCCGCTCCGCATCCATCTCACTGAAGGAGCTGAGCTCGGAACTTGAAGAAGAGATGACGGTTCTCAGCGAAGTCAGCACCGCCAAGTGGAAGGTGGGGACGATCGATGATGTCATCGCAGATGTCCGATCATGGAGAGGGCAATTCTCGACCATCCTTTCACTTAGGAAAGTGGCTAAGAAACGTTCAGATGCCAGGGTACACCGAGTTGCCTGGCATTATTGAGCAAGCGATCGAGTTGAAGGGACAAGAGGCTCGGGTGACATCGATGACACCATTGGCCGTCCCGGTCCTTGGAAAGTACTGGCGCAACGGAGAGGCGGATTGGGGACAGATCGAGAAGGCTTCGGCACAGTGCCGTAAACTGAGGGAGGACGCTAGAGCGATCACGTTAAGCCAGGAGGCCATGGACAAGCTACTATTCCACTGGGCGACCTTCCTAGGTACAATCGAGGGCGACGCAAACCCCATTGCCCAGCTTCTAACGCGCCTAAACGCCCTCATCAAAGCGCACGACGAGGAACAAAGGTCCCTCAATGTAATCGAGGAAATAACTCATAAGAACCCCTCCTCAGCCTGGGGCTCGCCAGATCGCCCAGATTTCACCCAGAAATCCCTCGGAGACATTCAGCTATGGCAAGAAAAAATCCCCGAGTTCAAGGCTTGGTGTCACTGGCGCTCAGTACGGCGCGACGCCCTCTCTTCGGGGCTGGGGCCACTCGTTGAGGCATTCGAACGCGACCAGGTAACGGGCTCAGACCTTGGCATCGTGTTCGCCCATAGTTACTATTTCGAATGGGTAGAGAGCGAGGTCGGATCTGATAATGTGCTTAATAAATTCTTCAGCCCCGAGTTCGAGCAGAAGATCCAGACCTTCCGCGACCTAGACACCAGGCTGGAGGACTTGACAAAGAAAGAGATATGTGCCCGATTGGCGGAAAGACTGCCATCCACAACCGGCAACGAGAACGGCAACTCTGAGCTGGGCATTCTTCGTAGAGAGATGCAGAAGCAGCGCGGGCACATGTCGGTGCGCTCCCTCATCCACAGGATCCCTAACCTGCTGCCTCGTCTAAAACCGTGCTTGCTGATGAGCCCGATCTCTGTGACGCAATACCTAGATGCGTCCTACCCGTCCTTCGACCTGGTCGTGTTCGACGAAGCGTCACAGATGCCCGTGTGGGACGCCGTCGGAGCCATAGCGCGTGGCACCGACGTCATCATCGTTGGGGACCCGAAGCAACTCCCGCCGACCAACTTCTTCGGCAGGACGGATAACGACGAGCTGAGCGACCAGGACGACACCGTAGAGGACATGGAGAGCATACTGGACGACTGCATTGCAGCGAGACTGCCAGAGCAGTACCTGAGGTGGCATTACCGCAGTCGGCATGAGAGCCTCATCGCTTTCAGCAACCACCGATACTACGACAACAGGCTATTCACTTTCCCGTCGCCCCAGGAGCGCATGGCTGTGACGCTCCGCCCCATACTCGGCACATACGACATGGGAGGTTCTAGGACCAACCGCAAGGAGGCGGAGGCTATCGTGGAGGAGATTATTCGCCGCCTGAGGAACCCGTCCCTATCGAGGTATTCCATCGGCGTCGTCACATTCAGCATCCCCCAGCAGACGCTGATAGAGGACATGCTGGACTCCACCCTTGGTAAGGACCACGAACTCGAGGCCATCTGCGACAGCGCATCGGACCCGATATTTGTCAAGAACTTGGAGAATGTCCAGGGCGACGAGAGGGATGTGATCCTATTCTCCATTTGCTACGGCCCCGACAAGAGCGGGAAAATCTCGATGAACTTCGGGCCATTGAATAAGATTGGTGGGGAGAGACGCCTCAACAATGTGGCCATCACCAGGGCTAGGAGGGAGGTCGTTGTCTTTTCATCAATAAGCGCGGACAGGATCAACCTGTCGAGAACTAGCGCCAAGGGGGTGGCCGACCTCAAGAGCTTCCTGGACTATGCCGAGAGAGGCATGGTGGCCATTACCGAGAACGTAACAACCAACCCCGATGGCCAATGCGAGTCGTTCTTTGAGGAAGAGGTAAGCAAGGCCCTTAAGGCCAAGGGTTACGAGATCCATCACCAGGTTGGTTGCTCAGGTTACCGCATCGACCTCGGTGTGGTTGACCCAGAGAAGCCTGGCAACTACCTAATCGGAATTGAGTGTGATGGAGCTAATTACCATCGGGCCAAGACGGCGAGGGACCGCGACAAGCTCCGAGAGAGCGTGCTCAACGATCTCGGCTGGACCCTCCACCGCGTTTGGTCCACTGATTGGTGGCATAGCCCGAGCGGGGAGCTCGCAAAGATGGAACGGGCAATAGAGGGAGCAAAACTGGCCAAAAAGGCTGCCCATATGGACACTACAGAGAGCGCTAAGCCGAGCCCTCCGAAGGCAACAAACGTCGAGGAGGCTCCTGGCGAGATCGCATTCCCCATCATCAGCAGAAATGGATCGTTGGAATTGAACACATACCGGGCGTACCGCCCGGGCCACCTACGTGAAGACGCCGACATCCACGCTTACAACTCTATGAGGGAGATGGCCAGAGAGCTGGAGGATGTCGTTGATCTCGAGGGGCCAATCCTGCTTAATGTTGCAGCTAAGCGGATCGCGCCTTGCTGGGGCGTCAAGAGGTGCACAGAGAGCTTCGTCCATCAAGTGCGATCGGTCATTTCGCACACATCGGTGAAAATGACGAGGTCCAGTGGCGACAATGTCCTATGGCCAACGCGTCTCTCTCCAAAGGGCTACTGCGGGTTCAGGGTTCCCGGCATCGGCGAAGACTGCAAGAGGAAAGTTGATGAGATACCTCTGGTGGAGATCGCCAACGGCTCGGCCCACACGCTGAGGCAGCAGATCGCCCTGCCGATGGACGACCTCGTAAAGGAGACGGCTAGGCTGTTCGGGTTCCAAAGGATGGGTCCCGCCGTGGAGAGCAGAATTCGAGAGGCCGTTGTAGTGCTAATTGAAGAGGGCAGGTTAGAGGAAAAGAGGGGACCATGACCCTGGCGAAGTTGCTGAAGGAATGAGGTAGCTAAAAAAAGTTGCTTTTTACATTATCTTTCTAGATAAATGGTAAATAGGGACCATTGGTAATGGCATAAAAGGAGGATTTGATTTGAATTGCCCCAGATGCGGGGCACCTAATCAGGAAGGTGCCTCCTTTTGCATATCCTGCGGGGCGTCGTTGGCGACCTCGCAGCCGTATGCTCCGCCTCCTCCGAGGAGAGCGGGGTCGAAGAAAAAGATCTTGGCAGTCGCGGTCATGATCATCATCGTCATGCTCGTTGTGGCTGTAGCCGCGGCTGGAACATCGAACAACAGCAAGGACTCCAGCGGGGGCCAATCGAGCGCCGGGACGAATGCTCCACCCGTAGTAGAGAACAACACCACCACGAACGGTGCCACGCCTTCATCCATTACACCAGCACAAGACCAGATCGCCAATGTGACATTGAGTGGCAGTGGTGATAGCGTCACCGACAAGTTCGACCTGAGATCGGGCGTTGCCATCTTTCACATGAGCTACAGTGGCGCATCGAACTTCGCTGTGACCCTCTATACATCCGCCGGAGAATACGTTGATCTTCTGGCCAACGAGATCGGCTCCTATTCAGGCAGCTCGCTCGTGGGTGTTTCCGGCGAGGCCGTGGGAACCTCAGCGGGACAACACTATCTAGAGGTCACGGCGAGCGGGCCCTGGACCGTCGTCGTGGAACAGCCGAGGGTATCCACAGCGTCGCCGATACCGGTGACGCTGAGTGGAAAAGGTGCGGATGTGCCCGCCCCATTCGCGCTACAGAGCGGTTCGGTGAAGGTCACCATGACCCATGACGGATCGTCCAACTTCGCCGTCACCCTGTACGATGGGCAGGGTGGTTATGTCGACCTGCTCGCTAACGAGATCGGCCCCTACAGCGGCAGCAAGTCGGTCAGCGTCGATAGCAGTGTCTTCGGTGCATCCCCCGGCATTCACTATCTTAAGGTGGAGGCCGACGGCAACTGGATGATCCAGATCACCAAGATCTAGATCGGCCAGCAAACCCTTTCCCTGTTTTCTTGATCGGATCTGTTCTCATAAATTCATATGCTCGCCCTCAGCGCTCCATCCTAGATCGGAAGAACCTCTCGGTCTCCTTATCCTCGAAATGGACGTAGCAGCCTTTCATCCCCCTGGTGAGGAGGACACGATAGGTATTCTTGACCAGGTCGGCGAATCGATCCTTAGATCTCTTGACGGCACCATCGAAGGAGTGCTCCTTATCCCCGATCCACATTTGGTTGTCTGGATCATATCGAAGGTCTTTGCCAAAGATGACTCCGACATAGTCAAACTCGAATCCTTGGGCTGTATAAACACAGCCGACCTGTTCGATTCCATTAGGATCATGGGCCCATAGTACGGCTTTTGGAATTCCCTTGGCTAGCTTGGTAGCTTCCGGTTTCGCGTTCCACGGTCTCTGATAGTTGCCGACCTTGACATCGAGAATCAAAGACCCATCATTGTTGGCTTCGGACCAGGGCCAGCAGAATCCGGCAGTCATTCGTCCAGTGTTACCTTGGCTTACTTTTTCTCTAATAGCATTTTCCATATTTTCGGCCGAATCAAATATTTTGAAGTCAAAGCCCTCGTTGTTCTGCCATAGAATATTGGCTGTTCTCTTGACGCCGAGGGTGTTATTGATCCAATTGACAAAAGCGTCCGAGCCAGCACAACGGAACTGGGCCTCTAATTGATACTCGAATAGGGAACAACCACCCCTGGCTGCAGCGTCTCTTATGTATTGTACCGATCCGATCTCATCTGGACGCACTATCTGGTCATCATCGATGAAAAAGACCGTTACTTTTGACGCTTTAATGAGCTCATCAATCTGTGGTTTATCGCTCCTCTGTTCTTTGGGCGTGAACCGGTTGCTGCTCAATTTCCTTATCCTATGGGCCTCATCAGCGACTAGGACATCGATTGCATTGAGCTCGGCGTTGGTGTAACTGTTAAAGTAATTGAATTGCACGCTTCCCCTTGAGCCGATGACCGCCCTTAGGGTTTGAGTGAATGCCCTTGAGCCAGTGGCGTACTGGACGTTGAATCCTTTGAGTAATAGGTCGGCCATGAGATTGATGGCGATCACAGACTTGCCCGTTCCCGGCCCACCCTTGACGATGATAACTGCTTTCTTACGGTCGTGGAAGCCCTGTCCGGCCCAGGCAAGCACCTTATCATAAATGACCAATTGATCATCCAGTAGGACGTACTCACTCCTCCCTCGGATCACGCCGCTAACATGTGGTCCATGAGTTTCTTGCTGGGGCGGTACTTGCTTTGTTCGATCTTTTGCAAGACCTCTAGGCCTTGTCCGGTTTCGAGTCTTTTTACTAGGAAGTCGGTTAGTTTGAGCAGGTCATCTTTGGTAAAGAGTGGACAGAGGTCCAGGACCCCTCGGAATCGGTCTGTGAAGATTGGATCTTGAACTGTCGAATGGATAGTTGTGGAGGTACGAGCAAGCGTTCAGTGCAATAGGATCGTGACCGTCGTAGAATGCAGTGTGCGTGTCCTGCAAGTACATTCGGTACTGATTGACCTGGGCAGATGGATGGAGGACCTCCCTCTCCGCCCCACCTGTATAGGCGAGGACCTCGTTCTCACCTTCTGCTAGCTTGCATTTTTCCCACTGTTTCAGCTCGACAATGACCGCATTATCCCTCTTTGAATTGTCCTTGCCACAGATCAGGAAGTCCAATCTCCTGGAGGTCATAGGGAGTTGGTATTCGAGAATGATCCCATGGTCGTTCAGCTTTGACCGCATTAGGAGTAGGGACATTGCTCTTAGAGAGTTCTGCCACGACTGCACTTCGGATGGGGATGGATTGAAGCGGAAATGCTCGAAGAAGGAGATTTTGAGTTTGTCAGCAATCTGGTTTTGGACCGTGTCTTCAATGAACTGTTCGGAGGACCCGGAGTACAGCTTCATGAGTTAAGTGGGTATCACTGGATGAGGTGTTGATCTTATCGGTCTTTAGTACGGAGAAAGGATGCAGAGGGATAGTTAGATGAGTCATACCTACTCCTTTGATAATAAATCTAATTTTAGAATTTTAATGTTAATAGACGAATACTGGCCTAACCTTCTTTCTTGGGTGCGAGGGGAGGGATTTGAACCCATGAACCACTGTTGCATCACCCGACAATCATTTGATTCGTCTTTTTAAGGTATCTTGCGGGTATGGGCTGGTGCAACTTCCAGGTTATGCTCATCGGGTGACTTCCTTCATGTTGAGTATAATCGGCGGTGCCGAGGAAGGTATATCCCTCGGTATTACCAAAAACATCTTTTCTTCTCTCTCGAACGAATAGCAATATTTGGTGCCCCATCTTTTGATGATTGATGTACCGTTGACCCGTTGGGGAGTCAGTAGAGGTGGTACTCTGGCTCTGCCAGTGGAAGAGCAACTCGTTAATGGAGTAATCGTTGTACATTGTCGTCGGTGAGTAGTCCTTATCGGACTTGTTCAGTGTCACAAAAAGGACATCAGCTTTCTTGTCTGGCAGATACTTGACACCCTCACGCACTGTCGATGGCTTTAGGAAATCCATCGACACCATGATTTGGTCCCTGGAGTAGGTACAATACAGATCTAGTGGGCAATCGAAGTTGAGATCGTTTCTTCCATCAATAAAATCGATGCGGCCGAGCTGATGGCGCAAGAAGTCTTGAAACTCGCCATACAGGTGGGTGTTGCGTTTTAACTGTTGCAAACCGTCGACCGTGCTCGTAAATCCACACTCTGCGGTGGATTTCTGCCATATGGTGAACTGCAACATCTGCAGCATTCTTCGCTCTGTTGCATTGAGGGCTTCCTCGTGGACATTGTCGATGGCTGGGAGTAAACGAAGTAGGAAGCTGATCCACCGTCGCGAATCAATGAAACTGAGGCGTTGGAATGCCTTTGTCAATAGATCCTCATCCGGCTCTGAGAACTCAGATCTAACCTTGGCCTGGGCGCAGAGTCTCGAAAAGCTACTGTAGGCATAGATGCTACGAATGTCTAGGTGATAGTGGGTCAGGAAGTTGGACAGAGTAAGGGGCAACCCGCTATCGTCTTCAAATGACGCTATCCTTGAGATAACTCCAGATCGGATACCGAGTGCATTGCGTATGTTCTCGTAAATGATCTCTTTTGTTTTACGTTCTAGCTGGATGTAGCAGCCCTTGGGGAGTGACACAAAGCCATTCTTGATCTCTCCCTCCACACTCTTCGCCGAACTGTTCAGTAGTGCTGCAAATTTCTCCTCAAATCGATATCGCTTATTGACCTGACCGATAAAGTCGAGCACGGTTAGGCATTCCTTCCCATCGGCCAGCCTCAATCCTCTTCCGAGCTGCTGTAAAAATATCGTTAAACTCTCCGTTGGGCGAAGGAATAGGACTGTATTGACCTCTGGTATATCCACGCCCTCGTTGTAGATGTCCACGACAAAAATAAATTTGACATCCCCACTCAACAGTCGCCGTTTCGCAGTATCTCGTTCCTCATCGGTTGAATCGGACGTCAAGCTGATGGATGGGGTGCCCCAGACGTTGAAGTGCTCAGCCATGAATTTTGCGTGCTCGACAGATACACAGAACCCTAGCCCTCTGATGTCATTGATATCTGTGACATACTTATCAATGGACCTAATGATCATGTCGGCACGTCGCTCCGCCACGAGGCGGTTCAACATATAGACATTAGATAGCTCCGTTTTATCATAGCCACCTCGAGTCCACTTGACCTCCGATAGGTCAACGGTGTCCGTGACTCCAAAATATTGAAAAGGACACAGCAACTTCCGGTCAATCGCCTCAGGTAACCGCACATCGGCAGCAATACGATCATCGAAGTAAGGCAAAATACTCTTGCCATCCATACATTCGGGCGTAGCGGTCAAGCCGAGCATTATTTTAGGTTTGTAATGTTCTAGCAATCTTTGATATGTAGGCGCCGCCGCATGATGAAACTCGTCCACGATGATGAAATCGAAATAATCGGAAGAGGTCTTCTCATCGAAACACTGGGACTGGAATGTCTGAATCGATACGAATAAATGGTCCAACTTATTGGGGCGGAAATTGCCGACAAATAGGTCGCCGAAGTTTTGGTCTTTGAGCACCCCCCGAAAACAGGCAATGCTCTGTTTTAGAATCTCTTCCCGATGAGCAACGAAGAGTAGTCTATTCGGCTTGCCAACATTGGCTCGGCAGAAGCGCTTGTAGTCAAAGGCGGAGACAACTGTTTTCCCCGTCCCAGTCGCCGCCACAACTAGATTTTTATAAGATCCCTGTATGGCGCGTTCCGCCAAAAGCTTATCCAGTATCTCCTGCTGGAAGGGATATGGAGTGATGTCAAACAGCATTGGCGATAACTTCCCACCACTCAAGCGCTCGGCTTTCAGTGCACAACCCAACCGGTCGATTCCCATATCATCGAGCTTTTCAAATTCGCTGGAATTCCAATAGCTCTCGAATGTTGCGTTGACTTTGCGCATCGTATCGGGCAAATCCTGCGCCGTGACCTTCACATTCCACTCCAAGCCGCTAGAGATGGCTGCATTCGATAGATTAGACGATCCGATATATGCCGTACTAAAACCTGTTTCTCGGGAAAACACGTATGTCTTTGCATGCAACCTGGTGCGTTTGGTATCATATGATACCTTGATTTCAGTATTAGTAAGGCGAAATAACCACTCGACGGCTTTCACATCCGTCGCGCCCATGTAAGAAGTTGTAATAACTCGCAAATGACCGCCACGCTGGGTGAACTCCGTCAGCTCATCCATGAGGAGCCGCAAACCACTCCATTTAATGAAAGAGACGAGCATATCGATTCGGTCGGATGATGCGATCTCTTTTCTCAATTCCGTTACCATACTCGGCTCGTGCACCGCACCCGTGAACAACGAACTCTGCGATATCGACGTTTCTGGTCGTGGGACCCCAGCCTTCTCGTTGAACTGGTAAATGATGTTTTTCTTTTCGATTAGTGCCAACAACTGCTCCGCTTTTGGATCTATGGACAAACCCTCAAAATGGACTTCACAGGTTGCTTTCACGATAGTGTTGACAATATCATTAACGAGCCTAACCTGTTCGCCTAGGTCCCCTTCGAAACCGTTGGATGAAAGCCCTTTCTCCAATACTGATGCAAGGTAGCTGGAAAGTATCTTGGGTGCTTCAGTGTGGTCAATTGCGCTGGTAAACGGCTGCAAGTCTGGTTCGTTAGCAATCGCGTCCGCAAGGTCCTTGTTAATGACCTGTTCATAAATGCCGGCCTTTACCATTCTAAGCAGCTTCCAGCAGTATGCTTTCTTTTGTATTGATAACTGCGTGCCAAATCCGAATCCACGAACAATTAAAATGAGGATTCAGCCCATTCCATCCATGACGAAATTCCCTCATGCCAAGTCGAAGATCTTCGTACTAATCTTTCCCCATATCGTCTATTACCATTCGCTCCGACATTATTTTATCGTAATGGCCTCATTAAAAAATCGAAATGTCGTTGTTCGGCTCAAAAATAAAGGGTACTTGCGCTCTTTGTAACGCACCCATCCACGAAAAAGAGATGATTACGGGGTGCTCCCTTTGCGGGACGACGGTCCACTACAGTTGCGCCGCCAAGACCTGCACGGGATACAATCCGACCCAGCTAAGCTGGTTCATGAAGACCTATCGGCTGAACACGATTCTTATTCAGGGACACCATCATTATTCGTTCTGTCCGCGATGTCAGCACATTACTGAGGGATCAGTTCCTTCCACCTATGATCCAGAGATTGGAGCTGACCGCCCGATATGATGAACTAGCCCAGCTGAACGAGGATTTCGGCTATCTGGCCGAAGCAGGGGACGTAAGGAACCGCAAGAACCGGCAGGTTGTGAAGAACGTCAATGTAGATATGAACACATTGATCGACCAGATGAAGAGCGGAAATCTGAGCATACCTTACAAATGCTCCAACTGTGGGGCAGCGTTAACGGTCTCCAGTGGCCTGGACGAGAATGGGGTGAAGTATTCTATTGTGGCACTGCTATCAACACTGAGGCTATATTGGCCGTCATCCAGCAAGCATTGAGGTGAGTCGGTCTGCTCAACATATCCTCATTATAATTTGCCCGAGATACTCTCTCACCGTCCCGCCCCCTCCGGCATGGCCACCACCGGCAGCATGACCACGAACTTCGCTCCCTTGGTGGGATCGCCGGCCACCCGGTCCTCCACCCACACCCGGCCCTGGAAATCCTCCACCAGGCTCCTGACCAGGTACAGCCCCAACCCGGAACCGCTGGCGCGGGTCTTCCCCCGCTGCAGCCGCGAGAAGATCTTCTTCTTCATCTCGTCCGGCACCCCCGGCCCGTCGTCCTCCACCGCTACCAGGTAGTACTCGCGACCCTCCTCGAAGATCTTGCCGATGCCGACGTCGATCGTCACCGGCCCGCCGGAGTGCTTGATGGCGTTGCCGATCAGGTTGGTGAACACATCGGACAACAGCTCCGATGCCAGCACCATGCGCTGCAGCTGCGGCCGGTAGTTGATCTTCACATCCTTCCCCGGGTACTCCTTGAACGACTGCACCACGTCCTCGATGGTCCACCCCAGGTCGACCAGCCCCCGCCGCGAGTCGGCCGCCTCCACGATCTGGATCTTCTTCACCTTCTCGATCAGGTCGGAGATATCGTCCAGCGCGCTCTGGCTCTTCGCCAGCCGCGACCGGCCCTTCTCGCCCAATCCGGCCTCGTCCACCACCAGCTGCAGGAAGCCCTGGGCCGCCGTGTTCATGTTGTTGATGTCGTGCGTCAATAGGTCGATGTACAGCTCTGCCCGCTCCTTGGCGGCGATGGCCTCGTGCTCCAGCTCCCGCTGCTTGGTGATGTCCTCGGTGACCACCACCCCGCCGATGACCCTGCCCCGGCTCCTGCAGCGGCGCCGCCGAGTTGATCACCGTGCCCCGGCTGCCGTCCACCCGCTGGATGTCGATGAGATCGCCGACGATGGTCCGGTTCTCCCGCATCGCACGGGCCACGGTCCAATCCTCCGCCTTCAGCGGCAGGCCCGTATCCGCCCACCAGCCGGTCAGCGTGCCGTACTCTTTGACGCTCTCGGGCATGTGCTTGACCACCGGGCCCCCATATCATATGCGCTCTGGCGTTGTTCTCCATCACCTGGCCAGACTCATCGACGATCACCACACCGACCGGTAGAGTGTCCAGGATCGTGCGCAGCCGTTGCCGTTCGTCCTCCTTGCGCGCCGCCAGCTCCTCGATTTGCCTGCGGGCCTCCACCCGCTCGGTGACGTCCATGAACGTGGTCACATAGGCCCGCTGCCCGTTGTAGTCCATGGCCCGGGCCTGGATCTGCACCGTCCGCACCTCTCCGCTCTTGGTGATGAGGCGGGCCTCGTAGGCTTCCACCCGCGATCGCCGGAAGACCTCCTTTATCACCTCTTGGGAATCGGGGGTGAAGAACTCCAGTATCGGCCGCCCGATCGCCTCCTCGCGGGTGTACCCGGTCTGCTCCAGGGCCGCCAGGTTCACATCAAAGATGACACCGTCGGCATGGACCACTATTCCCTCGAAGGTCGCCTCCGATAGGGTGCGGTATCGTTCTTCGCTGGCTCGCAGCTCCTCCTCCACCCGCTTGCGCTCGGTGATATCTTCGTAGGTGCCCAAGATGCCGAAGATCTGGCCCTCCGGATCGCGCAATGGCACCTTGGAGGTCTGCAGCCACCGCGTGCTGCCATCGCTCTGGACCTGTATCTCCTCGAAGTTGATCTTCGGTCTGCCGCTCTCGATGACCTGACGATCGTCCCTCTGGTAGCAGGCGGCCGACTCCCGCCAGGCCAGCTCGTGGTCGTTCTTGCCGATGATCTCCTTGGGATCGGAGAGCCCGGCGTCCCGGGCGGCGGTCCGGTTCGCACCCAGGAAGTTCAGCTCCCGGTCCTTCCAGAACACCCGGTCCGGCACATTGTCCAGGACCAGCTGGAGCATTTGTTGGGAGCTCTGCAATGCCATCTCGGCCCTCTTGCGCTCGGTGATGTCGGTGAAGAAGCCGAGGAGGGCCGGACCATCAGCGAGGAGGACCCGAGTCACCGCGGCGATAAAGGGGAATTCGGTCCCGTCCTTGCGCAGCCCCATCGTCTCCAGCTCCGCCTTCATCGCCTCGCCTCGATCGTGTGCCAGCGCGAACTCCAGGGTCCGCTCGCGATGGCTGGGGGCGATCCTATCGGTCAGTAGATGCCCGATCATCTCATCCATTCGCTCGTAACCGAACATCTTCACGTAGCCAGGGTTCCCATAGATCTCCAGCCCGTTCCTGGACATGGCTATGGCCACTGGGGCTTCCTCGATGAGGGAGCGGAATCGCTCCTCGCTCCGGCGCAGCTCATCCACATAGCACTTGCTCTCGGTGATGTCCGTCAAGAACACCACCGTGGCCGGTCCGTCCACCAAGTTGATGCGGACGGCGCTGCCATGAACATGGAACTGTGACCCATCCTTCCGCAGGCCTACGGTCTCAAACTCGGTCTCCGCCGGTAAGCCTTGTTCACGGTGGAATGCCCGCCCCTCAACCTCTTCTCGGCATGATGGTGCGACCGTTTCAATTATGGAGCGACCCTTCATTTCTTGAGCATCATCATAACCGAACATCTTCGCGTAGGCAGGATTGACGTACTCCAATCGGACATCGTGGTTCATCCCTATCGCTACCGGTGCCTGCTCGATCAGTGAACGGAAGCGCTCCTCGCTCTGCCGGAGGGCTTCCTCCGCCCTTCTGCGGGCGGTGACATCGCTGACCAGGGCCAGGGCGCCGGCGGAATGGTTTTGGTCATCCAAGAACGGCGACGTGGAAAGGCGGGTGTAGATCTTCGTTCCGTCCTTCCGCAGGAACTCGAAATCGTGGACCTCGTTCAATCCCGATTCTCGTCGAGCGATGAGCTGGTTGAGCGCCGCTCTACCGATCTCGTCCATGAATGAAACGAGGGGTCGCCCCATCATCTCCTCGGGGGAATAGCCGAGCATCTTGGCCATGCTCTGGTTAACGAAGCTAGTGTTCCACCCTTGGTCGACCGCCCATATCCCTTCCAGGGCGCTATCGACCAGCTGGCGGTACTTGGTCTCGCTCGCCCGGAGGTCGTCCTCCATCCCGATCCGTTCCGTGATGTCCTCTATGGCCCCGTCGATAAACTCGATCGTTCCCTCCGGACCGCGGACCGCGGTGAACGTCAGAGAGCATACGATGGTGGTGCCGTCCCGACGCCGCATTCTCACCGTCCGACCCTTGACCCTGTACCCTTCCCGTAGCGCTACGATCAAAGGCTCCCTTTCCCCCGGGTCGGCGTAAAGGGCCGCCGGGGGCAACGCCAAGATCTCCGAAACGTCATCATAGCCGAAGATACGGGCCATCGCCGGGTTGGCCCGTACTATCGAGCTGCTACAATCGAAAGGTGTTCGGTATATCCCGATGTCGATGTTGTTCACCAGGGTGTGGTACTTCTCCTCGCTGGCCTGCAGTTCAGCATTAGCCCTCTCTAAGTTGGCGACCTGTTCCTGCAGTATGAGGCATTCATCGCTCTTTCGGGACACCTCCTCGTCCCTATGCCAAGCTCTCATGCAAGCCTCCGAAGCAATTCCAGGTCCTCGCATTCAGGTTCATGCACCGAACCGAATGCCATCGGTTCCCGTTCTGTCGGCTTTCCTTGACCGCTCGGGTCGGTACTTCCATCGAAAATATGGGATCCGAGAGCGGGCCAGGGGCGCTCCGTTCGACCGGATCGATAGCTTCAGCTCCGAAGACGATCTCGGGTACGGCGAACTTCCGTATCGGCATTCCGCCATTGGGTTCGACCAACCCTGTTCCCCCGGAGGCAATATGTGCGCCGGACCTTTTTATAAGCTTTTTAGGAAATTATATGGGCACGAGGTAATTTTTCTCGACCTGGGGGCATTATGCTCCGTGATCCATGGGTCGCCCCTGATCTGCGTGAAATGGTCCTCGTACTATGATTTTTAAGCACATGGTATCAATAATCAATCGATGGTCTATTGTCCTAAATGCGGCCGGCAGAACCCAGATGATGCATTATATTGCAACAACTGTGGCGCTAGCCTGGCGACGGGCCGAAGAGATGCCAATAAGGAGTGGGAGGACCGCTGTGGTCAGGAATGTTCTGGGCGCGGCCGATCAGGGGCCATATTCTGGGGCATCATTGTCGTCCTGATCGGGCTCTGGATCATTTTCGAGTTCGGCATCCGCAACATCTCTGGCCTTCCGTCCTGGGTTTACGACATCAGCTGGGGATGGATATTTGGCGTGGTCATCGGGCTGGCGGTGCTGGTGGTGGGGCTGAGAATAATCTTCAGACAATCTAGGCGTCAATAGGACCTGCATGACTGGCCACAGTTGCGACAATCTCCGCATGCGTCATGTCCGATATCTGTATCCGTGTATTCAGCCAGAGGAATGATGCCAGGACGGCCAAAAGACCATATGGCGCGCTACCGGTAGCTTCCGACACTCCGATAGTCACCAGGAGGAAACCGATCACCAGGAGGATGTTCACCAGGATGTGTATCGCCCCTCTCCTGGAGCGGTAGGCCGTCTCGAACAGGTCCAGCGCCACCAAGACGAGGCCAGCGAGGATTAGCAGGACCCCGAAGCTAGGAGGGATTCGGTCGGACAGCTTGTGTGAAGAGAGGATATGTCGCCGGTATGAGCAAGGAAATACCCGAACCAAATGCGAGGCCGAGGCAGCCGCTGCAATACCTCTTGCTTCCAATCAACACGATATGGTCCTGGAACTGGCAGCAATCTGGATGGTGCCCTACCCGCCGCATCCGTTCACTGCTTCGGGGCCAGGGAGAACATCCGTTATCTATTTCCTCCCCCCTGAGCCTGTTCGGGGTGGTGCTCTGCACCAGGCCAAAGACACAGCTAGCTATGAACCCGGATGCTCTGATCGGTTGGTCTGTGGAGGACAGTTCGCGTCCCTGCGGCAAGGTGAGCCAGGAGATGAGGACAAGCATCCCCGCTGTGGCCAGTGAAAGGACGATGTGTGATGCGACGACTTTCTCTGGTTCAAACCATCCGCCTCAGTTTGCCGAGCACTCGCTTCCCCGCCAGATGACGATAGCAACGTTTCTTATGCTCATTGCTGGAGAACAATCCGTTCATGATCCTCGTTGGCAAGCCGAAGAAGGACCGGTAGCAGCGCGAGCTCCTCCTGCGCTTCACCACGGGACAGCGTCTCGGTAGGCATTATGGCACGGGCCATGTCGTAGTGCGCATAGTTCCGGTCCTCGATCCAGCCGTGGCGCTTCGCCTCCTCGTAGATGTCCGTTCCAGGGTATGGGGTGAGCGCGGTGAAGATGGCCATGTCGGGGTGAAGATCGAGGATGAACTCCGCAGATGGTGGATCGATTCGAATGTGTCCCTCCTGGAACCGATGACCATCATGGCCTGGGACAGTATGCTGTTCTGACGAAGGATGTTCATCGCCTGGGCCGCCTGCTCGACCCCCTCTCCCTTACGGAAATCGCTGAGCACCTGGGGAGAGCCGCTCTCCACGCCGATGAGCTGCCAGTTATTGCCCCGAGCCTGCAACTGCTCCACGACATCTGGATTTTTGACGATATCATCGCTCCTGGACTGAAAGAACCAGGGCACTGAATCGCTGAAGTCCTGCCGTCTCAGCTCCTGTGCCAGTTCCATACCTCTCTTCTGTAGCTCGAAGTTATCGTCAGTGAACCAGATGAACTCCGCTCCGAAATTGTCCCTCAGTCCTGCCATCTCCTCGGCGATGCGCCTTGCCGATTTCGTTCTCCATCTACTATTCCAATGCCGCCATTGCGTGCAGAACGAGCATTTATGCCGGCACCCTCGAGAACCCTCCAGGATAAGGTATCTGGAGTTACCGGCCATCATCTAAAATGGTACTTGCGGAGGTTCTTTTCCACCAGGTGATAGGCGGGAATGGGGAGACCGTCCAGATCCCCTAGTGGCTCTCGGGGGGGATTATGGATCACTTTTTCATCGTTCCGGAATGATAGCCCTTTGATGTCCGTAAGACTGCTACCAGACCTTGTCGTCTTGATAAACTCCAATAGTGTCTGCTCGCCCTCTCCCCTGATCACATGATCGATCTCGGGAAAGGCAAGGAGGGATTCCTCGGCGGTGAAGGAGAAGTGCTGCCCACCCACCACCGTGGCGATGGTGGGATCGACGGTCTTGGCGATCTCCGCCACCTTGGCGCACACGTAGGCATTGCAGGTGAAACCAGAAGAGGCGACGACGCTCGGAGCGAACGTCTCGATGCGTTCCTTGACCCCGGTCCAGTCCTTGCCCTCCGCCTGACAGTCCAGGATCTTCGATCTCCACATCCTCTAGCTCCCTCTCCACATAGGCGGCCAAAGCCAGAAGGCCGGTCGGGGGAGGAAGATATTCTCCCATGAGGAACCAGTAGTCCTTAGGCGGTTCCACGAAGAGCAACTTAGTATCCATGGTCTTCGATCGAAGTGGGAGTCAGAAAGATTAAACCATGACGGCGAAGGATGAGAGAACCGATTTTCAGTTTTCGATCATTAACAGAACGGCCCGGAGTGGTAGTAAGGGGCCCCGGTCTGTCTCGCACAAGTACGCCCTATCGATCACCATCGATGTGAAAGAGGCCATCTTTGGCCGATCGCAACACATGTCACCCCAGAGGGGGTCGGTTTGGGTTTCAGAGCGGCCAGATATGGTTCTCGTTCAGAACGAGCACGGTGAAGCTGAGCATCAGGGCCACGTAGAAGATGGTGAGGAAGGAGGACCGCACCAGGTAGCTCATCTGGCCGGCCCTCCTCGTGCATGTAGTTGTAGCCATGCAGGATGCCCGCCTGAAGGAGATATACCGCGTAGCCAAAGGTGATCAGGGCGATGGCCTGGATGTTCCAGTTTCCTGCCACGGCGACGAGCGCTGCCACCCCAAATGCCAGGTTGGCGAACCCGACCTCGAACTGCCAGTTGGCGTTCTCCCCTTTCCATCCCAGGCGTTCGGCGTCAGACTTGTGAAAGATCACATGGCCGATGAAACTTAGAACGCCGACCGCCCCTACCATCACCGTTGCAATGACCCGCAACGAAGAATCCACGTTCGGAAGCAAATATATCGCCAAGAATACGGCAACGGCTCCCAGTATCATCCTTCCGATACCGATCGTCCTCGCAACGTTCATGTGGAAAAATAATGGTTCTTATGTTATAATTGTTTAGATATAGAAATTTAGAAATGATATTCAAACCTTGCCAGATGGTGGATGGATCGGTCCATCTGTAGGCCTCTCGCCTCACCGGAGCTTACGAGGGCCCTGTGCCCTGGCCCAAGATAGCGATGGTCTAAGGCTTGAGCCCCCTCGCGAACTCCCTCGCGCGGCCCAGGTCCTTCGCTTTCGGCCTCCCCTTGTTTATCCCGCCGAACAGTTTGGAGGGGCCGTAGGTGTCCCAGCCCTTGCAGGCAAAATCGTCCACCACTTGGTATCCCTTCTCCTCTATGACCTTCCTCAGCTCAGCGCGATATCTGGCATTTCCGAACCCACTGGTGGAAATGATGAAGAGTTCTTTCTCGATCAGACCATCGCCGACGGTGGGGAGTCGCACCGCTGATGTGATAATCATGGAGGGTGGCTCATCAGCCGCACCGTGTGTTATCCCCACGCGCCCGCCTCCAATCGCATCAGGATGTTCGTCCTGAAAACCCATCGGATCTCTAGTACACCGCCCGGCGAAACAGGGCCAGGCTGGCGGAGAGGGTGATCAGCCCGATCACCACGATGATCAGCAGCGCTTGACCGATGGCGTCCCATTCGAACCCTCGGATGATCAGGCCCTGCAACGCATTGGCGATGTAGGTGATGGGATTGACCGTCGCGACAGCCTGCACCCACGTTGGTAGCAGCTGCTTGGGCATCACCGCGGTGGAGAGGAACAGCAGGGGGAAGGTGGTCAGCAGCCCTATGGACAAAGTGGTCTCCGTTTTCTTGGTGGCCAGTCCCACATAGAGCGAGATGCCCGACCAGGCGACGCCGAACGCCATCGCCAGGAAGAGTATAAGGAGGATGCCCAAGAACCCCGTGGCGATGTTCACCCCTACCAGCAGGGCCAACGCTATGATGATGGCCACCTGGAGCACGATGCTGACTCCATCGCTCAGCACCTTGCCCAACAAGATGGACGATTTTTTAATGGGAGCTACCTTCATCTTGTCCAGATAGCCGCTCTCAATATCATTGACCATGCCTATGCCAGACTGTAATGCCGCCGATGCTACGGTCTGGATGATCACCGCGGCGGTGAAGAAGGTGATGTAGGACGAGGTCCCGGTGAGCTGGGCGAACCCGGGGAAACTGCCGATGGCCGAGAATGCCTGGGTGAACAGGAGGAACCAGACCAATGGTTGAATCAGGGAGAAGAACAGGAAGATGGGCTGCCGCCGCAGCTTGATGATCCATCGTCGGAAGACGGTGTCGATCTCCGAGAACCGTTCCATGTTCATTGGTCTCGCCTCCTGCGACCCCAGCCCGTTCCTTTTTGGCCATCCTTCCTCTCGACCACCTTTAGGGTCTTTCCGGTCAGCTTGAGGAACACATCGTCCAGGGTGGGCGTGGCCAGGGTGAGCTTTTCCACCGCGATCCCCTGGTTATCCAGGCCTCTCACCACCTGGGGCATGGCCCGGGAACCATTGGGCACCACCAATACGAGGCCGTTCTCGCATAGATCGTCCGTGAGGCAATCCCTTACCTCCTTTACCTCGGGGATCTGACCGAGGATCTCCTTGGCCCGGGAGAGCACGGCGGGGTCCTCGCTCTTGAGATTGATCAGGATGGTGTCCGCGCCGATCTGCGATTTGAGCTCTTCAGCGACCCCCTCGGCGACGATCTTCCCCTGATCGATGATGCACAGCCGGTCGGCCAAGCGGTCCGCCTCTTCCATATACTGGGTGGTCAGAAAGATGGTGGTCCCCTGGCGGTTCAACAAACGGATGTAGTCCCATAGCTCATTGCGGCTCTTGGGGTCCAGCCCGGTGGTCGGTTCATCGAGAAAGAGCACCCTGGGGTCGGACACCAGCGCGGTGGCGAGGTCCAGGCGCTTTCTCATGCCGCCCGAGAAGGTGGAAAGCCTCCGGTCACCGGCGGCGACCAGGTCCACGGTCTTCAGCAGGTCCTCCGTTCTTTGGGTGGCCTGATCCTTCGACAGGTGATAATAGCGGGCCTGGATCCATAGATTCTCACGGGCGGTGAGGTCGTTATCGACCCCCACTTCCTGGGAGGCGTAGCCAATGATCCGCCTGATTGCCTCCGCATCATGATCGACATCGATGCCATCGATGGTGACGGTTCCAGCGGTCTTTTTTATCAGGGTCGTGAGTATCTTGATGGTGGTGCACTTCCCCGCCCCGTTCGGTCCCAAGAAACCAAAGATCTCGCCTCTTCGGACGTTGAAGGCGATATCATCGACGGCGACGATGTCCGAGCCAAAGGTCTTTTGAAGGCCGGTGACCTTGATGATGTCGTCCATGGTCTCATCCCGTTCTAATGCATCGACTCAAGCGCTGAGGTTTCACGCCTGGCCGAGGAGCAGTGATATCGCTGGTCGATGATCCGGGGGCGTTCTCTCTGGCCGGGAGCATACTATCGACAATCGATGCATGCTATGGATATTAAAGAGTTAGCCTTTTTCATCATTCGGTCTCCTCCATCGCCGCCCTTCACGTATTCCTCACGGATCGAGACCCACCAGCCCCGATGCGGGAAGGAATAAATAGCGCCAGCCAGCCCAGTATATTGGTTGGTAAAAATGGCCATGCACGAGCATCCCCACGAGGAGCTGGTGCTGGGATTGGAGGACCAATTCTCCCAGATCATGAGCGAATCACCACAGGCCATCATCATCTACCTCGATGACCTCCATAAGATGTGCAACAGGAATTTCGCGGAAATGCTCGGGTATGGGTCTCCCGAAGAATGAGCGGAGATGAATACCCCGGTCACCGACACCACCGCGGACACCAGGAACAACCCGATCACGGCGGTCATGGGGGCGTTGCAGGACAAGATCGCTTCGAGCACCCAGGTCTCGTGGAGAAGAAAGACCGGCGAGGTGGTCAGGACGAACCGCATCACCGTGCCTAGGTCCATCCGGGGACAGTCCTACGCCGTGCACTTCTTTACGGTCATCGAGTGATCCACCGGCCGTTGGCAGGAAAAGAAGAACGACCCTGGGGTCGGAATGTTCGATGTTACGAACAGGGCCGCTTAATAACGAAAGTATATATTAGGATGGAATAAAAGGTAGTGATGCCTAGGTGTACAAAGGGGATAGGCTCGCCGCATGGCGAGGGCAGTGAGAGGTCCCGGACCAAGAGAACCGGTCGAACGCGGCCCCCATGCCGCGGCGATCCTCGAGGTGTTCCGCAGCGGGATGAACAAAGCGATGGCGAACGGACAGGACCGATCTCTCCTCACAGTAGTTCTGGTGGTGGCCGGCCATGGTCGTGGTGCTGGCGGGACTCAAGTTCGGCTCTATCGTCCTGGGCCCCATCTTCCTCTCGGTGTTCTTTGCCATGATATTGGCCCCGGTGCTGAAGTGGTTCACTCGCCGGGGGATGCCCACCGGCGGGCCCTGGTGCTCACGATGTTCATCGTCGTCGTCCTGGGAGTGGCGGTGATCGCATTTCTCGTCCTTACCCTGATCGGACTGAAGGACCAATATCCAGCTACGAGAGCGCTTCGCCCAGACCGCTGACCAGTATCGCTCTCTCTTCCAGATCATTAGCTTCCAATGTCCGGCTAACCCAGGTCACCACGATCCTCATCGACGGCGTGTTCGTCCTCTTCGCCACGCTCTTCCTGCTGATGGAGCTTCCACGGATTCCATGCGAGCATGGTGGCCCGGCTGGGCGTCGACCATGTGGTGGTCGGGGCACGGAGGAACTGTACCACGATATCATCGATTACTTCATAGTCCGGATAAAGATCAATTTCTATATCAGCATAGGGGCCGTCGCGGTGCTTTTGGTGCTGGGGATAGCCCTATGCGCTCCTATGGGGACTGATGGCCTTCGCGCTGAGCTTCGTACCTTACATAGGCTATCTGATGGCGGCCATCCCGCCGATCCTCTAGCGTGGGTCCAGTATGGCTGATGGGAGCGGTGGCGGTCCTCTTGCTCTATGGCCTCATCAATGTCATCGCCGAGAACCTTATCTTCCCACAGCTGGCGGGTAAGGTGCTGGCCGTCCCCATATATGTGGTGTTCGTCTCTGTCTTCTTCTGGGGGTGGGTCCTGGGTTTGTCCGGCGTCCTCATGGCCGTTCCGTTGACCATGGCCGCGATGATATTCTTCGGCAGTTCGAGGAAACGGCATGGCTGGTCCCCTTCTTCAGGGGGGGGCGGACAAAGAGGAGAAGAAAAGCCTGCTCTGGAGGAGGGCCCCCTAGATGCCACCCCACCCTATGGTCCTGGCGTGGGTTCTACTGGGGCCTTTCTATATATTTCCGGATGAGAAGATGTGCAATTGACATCCAATTCGAGAGTTTTGCGCGATCGTTTCACTTATGCGTGAGAGTTGACATTGAAATTGACCAAATTACTTGATATAATTAGATATATGTCTAGAAAAGCGATGGAGCTTGTCAATTTTTAACTAGATGATGGAGTTTGGTAATGGTATTAGACAATTGCACAATAATATATAAGTTCCAATTCGACAATGCGGGCTACCAAACCGACCCACGGTACTGAAGGTTGAAGCCCGCCTCGGGGGTCTCGCGGGCAACACGAAGGCCGTGCCGGAATGAGCGATCCGTCGCAGGAGGGGGCCCGTAAAGGCTCTCGTGAACGTTCTGGAAACCGATCGCTTTCATTTCTGGCATGTCTTCTGCAATCTGGAAAGTCGCGCATGACATGTACGACTTCCTCGGTATCGTTCACTGTTCGAGGGGACCGCTAGAACAGAGCAGTACGCATGTACATTTACAAGGAGGATGTCAGTATGAACGCCGCTTCATCTGACCAGGTCAACACCCCTGAGAATGCAAGATCGCCCGATCCGTGGAAGGTCCATCAGAACGCCAAGGACCTATTCCCTGAGCACGATGAGGCGCTTCAAGGCAAGCTCGCCAAAGAGATCGCCTCATTGAATATTCCTGACCTAAGGATCCTTTCAGCCATAGGGGCGAAGTCCCTTTATGCGCGCGACCAGGCGGACGTGCCGGAAATGATGAAGTCGGTATTGTTCGATTCCATGCCCGACGTCGTCGTTCAGCCATTCTCGATCGATGCCATCCAGAAAGTTATGGGATATGCAACGGCGAACAAGGTCCCCGTGATCGTTCGAGGGGCCGGTTCTTCACCCTTCGGTGGCTCCATGCCCGTGACGGGCGGCATCGTCCTGGACATGAACACACTGGACCAGATATTGGAATTTGATGCGGCCAGCGCTACGGTCAAAGTGCAGGCGGGCATGCGCTGGGCAGATCTCGAGTGGTTCCTCGAGAAGGAAGATCTGAGCGTACGTTCATCGCCGTCGAGCAGGTTCTCCACCGTCGGTGGCTGGGTCGCCGCGGGAGGTATCGGTATAGGCAGCGTTTCCGCTGGAAGACTGATCGCATCGGTGACCTCCCTAGATATCGTGACCGCACCAGGCGATGTAAGGACCATAGCCCCCGGAGACCCGCTGTTCAAGCCGCTGTTCGGAAGCGAAGGGCAGGTCGCGGTCATCGCAGCCGTCACTCTAAAGCTCAAGCAGAGACCGTCCCTGACAGTTCCCCAAGCTGGTCTTCTTCACCGATCATGCCTCGGCCATGGATTATGCTATCAGCCTGGCCACGGCGGAAAAGAAGCCACTAGACCTGACCTACTACAGCCCGGCCAAGTTCAAGAGGTTCAATCAGGTGCTCCATCGCGAGGACTATCCAGAGGCCCACGGCCTCCTGATCACCTATGAGGGCGAGAAGGACCCCGCGATCGGTGCGGTCCCTCTGCCGAAGTCGGCGAAGGTCGCCCAACCTTATCTCTCCCACCTGATGTGCAACGAGCGGTACTTCCCCATGAAGTTCAGGAAGCTCGGTCCGGGCCTCATGGGCTCGGAGGTCCTGGCCCCGAAGGCCAACATGTCCAAGATCGTTGGTAAGGCGTTAGAGATCTGCGAAAGGCACCAGATCGAGCCGATGCTGGAGATACATTTCCTGGACAACGGGGATGGGATGCTCCTGTGCTACTACATCACCGACCAGGCTCGGCAGCTGAAGTATATGATGGACTCGTTCCGGGGGCTCCTGATCAGCAAGGCCCTGTACGACGAGGGGGCCAAACCTTACTCGTTCGGCGTGTGGAACCATTCCTTCATAGATCAGGGCGACCCTCAAGAGATGGCGGAGCTGGCCCATGCCAAGAAGGAACTCGATCCTAAGAACATCATGAACCGCGGCAAGTATCCTCGCCTGGGTGGTAAGCTGGGCGGCCTGCCGGCGGCATTGTTCAGCCCCGGGGTCCTCGGTTCGGCATTGAGGGCGGTCAACACCTTGGGCTCGATCTCTGCTGTCGGGATCAAGGCCATCGCCTCAGGGGAACTGATGGTCAGGAAGAACGATGACATCCTCCTCTCCGCTGCGGACGAGTGCGCCATGTGCGGGGCTTGTGTAGGGGTCTGCCCGGCCTACTTGATAACCAAGGACGAGCGCGTCACGGCGAGAGGCAAGCTCCTCACCGCCCGACAGATGGCCAAGGGCGAAGGAGTGAGCAAGGAGCACGCCCACATCACTTTCCTGTGCATGCGCTGCAAGGCCTGCGAGCAGGTATGCCAATCGAAGCTGTCCCTGGTGCCATTATATGATGAGCTGGAGAAGAGGCTGGCCGCGAAGTATGGCAAGGACGACGAACAGGTCAAGCGCTTCATCGAACTGGCCGAGAACTCCGCTCAATACGACGCCCTGGTGGACCGGGGATTGGTGCTCGGCGCTGCCGGCAAGAACGTGGAAGGAGGCGAATAAGATGTACCATCACTATCACATTCCCAAGAAGGAGCTCCCCCAGCCCCCAAAGCCGTTCGGCAAGATGGCGGTGGTCCGGAGCGACCGATGCATGAACTGCGGGCGTTGCGTTGATGCCTGTGTCTACACCGTGCACGAGCGGTCGCCGACCGACCCGCGCCTGATGGCCGAACCGAAGAACCACCTGTGCAAGAACTGCCTGAGATGCGTGGAGACCTGCCCCCAGAGGGCGCTGACGGTAAAGCTCTCACCAGAATACCAGGCGCTCGGGGAAGGGATCTGGACGCCGACCCGCGTGTCGACCATCTGGAACGAATCCCAGACCGGAAAGCTGCCCGTGTTCGGTGCCGGGTACCGCGGCATGTTCGCCGGTCCTGGCTACGATTCGATGTGGACGGACATGTCCGAGATCGTACGGCCGACCAGGGATGGCATTCACGGCAGGGAGTACATATCGACCACCGTGGACCTGGGGCCTCGGGTCGATCATCTGGAGTTCGATCCTTCCGGCAAACTGCTCACCAAGATGCCCAAGTTCGTCGAGGTGCCGTTGCCTATGCTCATGGACGTCAGTCGGCTCCCCGACCTGGTCTCCGCCCCCTTCGAGGGACTTATCAAGGCGGCTAGCACCCTGGGAACCGTCCTTTTCTTCCCCGCGGAAGCAAAGATCCCGGAAGGCATCGGCGAGGCCAGCCAATGCCTGGCCCCGGTGTTCTCGCCCCGAAATACGGCGGCCCCCACGGTCCGGTCCCCGAAGATCGTGGAGTTGGAGCTGTCCTTGGATTGGAAGAACGACCTGGCGTCCCTGAGGTCCCGGTTCCCCGACTCCATCATCGGCGTCCGGGTCGAGGTCACGGAACGGATCGAGGAGATGGCAATAGATCTCGTCACCGCGGGGGTGGACATATTGCATCTACTGTACGATGAACAGGGTCGGGAGAAAGGGACCGGGCGTCTTGCCAAGGACTCCCTGCTCTCGATCAACAAGGCACTGGCCCAGAGATCACTGCGTGAGTCCGTCAGCATACTATCGGCAGGAGGCCTCGCGGCGGCCGAGCATGTGCCCAAGAGCGTCATCTGTGGGGCCGACGCCGTGGTCCTGGAACAGGCGTTAAAGGTAGCTCTGGGCTGCCATGCCGGACCCACCTGCACAGTATGCCCCATGAACAACGGGAACATCACCACCGATTTCGCCTACTGGAGGGTTGTTAACATGATCGGCGCGTGGAGGGACCAGCTGTTAGAGGTCATGGGCGCGATGGGAATTAGGGAAGCGAGGCGCCTGCGCGGGGAGACCGGCCGGGCGATATTCTACGAGGACGCGGAGAAGGATGCCTTTGCCAACATTCAGGGAGGTGCCTGAGATGTGCGCTGTGTCAACGCCGATCGTGGACGAGGGTTTCGACCAGGTGCCGTCCCGCCTGCTGCAGAGGATGAGCCGGTACAGCGTTACCAGGGCCGAGAGCTGCATCAACTGCGGCCTCTGTGCATCCCTATGTCCATATGGTGTGCACAAGCGGATCGAGGGCCACATCAAAATGCTCATACCGGCCGAAGCCCGTTGCATCGGTGCGAGCTGCTCGTCGAACGCTTTCTACTGTGTCAAGAATTGTCCGACCCAATCGCTGCAGCTCGCACCTAACCCCATCTTCGCCAGCATGGGCGATCCCAGATGGACCCCCGACATGATACTGGCGACCTGGGGACAGGCGGAGACCGGTCAGCCCATATCGCTGGACCATTTCACCCAGACGGGCAATTGCGGAGGCGGGTTCGATCGGATCAAGTTCCCGCTGCCGCCGATGAGGGGCAACTTCGAACCTGAAGAGATCTCCACGGCCATCGATCTCAACCACCGGAAGACTGGCCAGAAGATCAAGATCGACATACCTGTCTACGGTGGGGGTATGTCGTTCGGTTCGATCAGCAAGCGGACCATGATCGCCCGGGCCATGACCGCCAAGGAATGGAACACCTTCACCTGCACCGGGGAGGGCGGTTATCCGGACATCCTGGTCCCGTACAAGGAGCATGTCATCACCCAGATCGCCACCGGCCTTTTCGGTGTCCGGGAGGAGACCATCAAGCGCGCCCCGATAGTCGAGTTCAAATACGCTCAAGGGGCCAAGCCCGGTCTGGGGGGCCATCTACTTTATGAGAAGAACACCCCCGAGGTGGCCAAGATGAGGGAGGCGGTGCCATACACCAGCCTGTTCTCTCCCTTCCCGTTCCACAGCGTCTACTCGGTCGAGGACCACAAGAAGCACCTCGACTGGATACACTCGATAAATCCGAGAGCGTTATTGTCGGTCAAGGTGTCCACGCCCAACGACGTGGAGATGGTAGTGGTAGGGAGCTACTATGCGGGCGCCAACATCGTCCACCTGGACGGAGGCTACGGCGGCACCGGGGCCGCTCCGGAGATCGCCAAGAAGAACATCGCCCAGCCGATAGAGTACGCCATCCCCAAGGTGCACCGCTTCCTGGAGAAGGAGGGGATCAGAGAGGAGGTGACGCTTATTGCCAGCGGCGGCATGCGGACCGCCATGGACATCGCCAAGGCGATCGCCCTGGGCGCGGACGGCGTCGTCATCGGCACCGCCGAGATGGTGGCGATGGGCTGCGTCCGGTGCGCGAACTGTGAGAGCGGCCGCGGCTGCCCCCGCGGGATCGCCACCACTGACAAGGAGCTCGAACTGCAGAACGAGATACCGACCCAGGCAAGGAGGCTCTCTAACCTCTACCGCTCCTGGCAGATGCAGTGGAAGGAACTGCTCCACCGGCTGGAGATGAAGGACATAAGGGAGCTGAGGGGCCGCATGGACCTGCTCCGTTACGATGGTGTCCCCGGGAGGCTGAAGTAATGAACCGCTCTGATGCAATTCTAGGATCGAGGAAGAAGCTAGACCCCAGGGATTTCGAGATCGTGCCCCAGGCGGCCGAAGGAGGCTGCGGCGTCGTCGGGCTCGCCGCCTCGAAGCCGGTCGAAGGGAAGCATATTCTCCAGCCGCTGCAGCAGATGCACAACCGCGGCAATGGCAAGGGCGGTGGCATATCCGCGGTCGGCCTGATCCCGGAGCAGCTGGGCGTCGACCGGAAGACCCTGGAAGAGCACTATCTCATCCAGGTGGCCTATCTCCAGGACTCGGTCCGAAAGGAGCTGGAGGAGTTCATCCACGAGCGGTACGATGTCGCCTCGAGCCACCAGGTGTCGACCAGCTCGGACCCGGTGCTGTTGGCGCGCCTAGAGGTACGCCCACCGACGGTGGTCAGGTATTTCTGCCGGGCCAAGAAGGCCAGACTGGACTCTTTCATCGCCGAGAACAATCTCCAGGACCTCGATGAGGGGCAGGCCGAGGACGAGTACGTCTACCAGACCAGTTATCTGATCAACCTGAAGTACTACGCGAACTCGACCATGACCGCGTTCGTCATGTCCCAGGGACGGAACATGCTGATCATGAAGATCGTTGGCTACGCCGAGGACGTCATCCTGTACTACAACATGGAGGACTTCAAGGCGAACATCTGGATCGGGCACCAGAGATTCCCCACCAAGGGTCGGGTATGGCATCCCGGCGGGGCCCACCCCTTCATGGGGCTGGATGAGGCGCTCGTCCACAACGGGGACTTCGCCAACTACCATTCCGTATCGGAATACCTGGGCCAGAAGGGGATCAAGCCGCTGTTCCTCACCGATACCGAGGTATCTATCCTGCTGTTCGACCTGCTCAACCGGGTCTATGGCTATCCCCTGGAGTACATCCTGGAAGCCTTGGCACCGACCACCGAAAGGGACTTCTTCCAATTGCCGGCGGAGAAGCAGAGCATCTATCGGGCGATCCAGTCGACCCATCTGCACCGCTCCCCCGACGGCCCCTGGTTCTTCATCATAAGCCGGAACGACCACTACAACGATCGCCTACAGCTGATCGGCATCACCGACACTTCGATGCTCCGGCCCCAGGTGTTCGCCCTGGTCGAAGGGGAACTGCAGATCGGGCTGATCGCATCGGAGAAACAGGCCATCGACTCCGCCTTGGAGAGCCTGGCCAAGATGTACAAGACGCTGCCGCTGCAGGCGGACGTGTATTGGAACGCCAGGGGCGGAAGCCACACCGACGGCGGGTCGTTCATCTTCACCCTGGGCAAGGATGTGCCCGGAAAGGGGAGACCGCTGACCTGCACCAACAAGTTCGGCGCGAAGGTCGCCGTCCCGGGCAACGATTTCGACATGGCCAAGGACGCCGTCATGGCCGGGGCCCTGTCCAAAGCGGCTACCTCCGCGCTAGCCGACAAGATGCTGGCCGGAAGCCTCGAGGAAGGTTTCAAGGCCTGGACCGAGGCGGTCGCCCGCGGCTCTCCACAGGAATTGATGGACGCCATGTCGGCGTTGTCCACGCAGGCCGAGAGCGCCGCCGGTTGCGAGAAGCGGCTGGCCCTGTTATCCCTGGCGCTGGACCGCCGATACCCGACCGGAACACTGCGCCGGAGCCGCATACTGACCCAGCTCAACAACGCCATCGCGCATATGGTGAGGTCCTCGCCCCGCATTGAGTCAGGCAAGGCATCCAGTATCGCCTTGCTCGACCTGCAGAACTACCGCTCGATCGTCGCTCCTCGGCCCGGTCAATGGGCCCTGGCGATCGATTGCGATCGTTTCCCCATGGAGGGCGAAGAGGGAGTTTCGCACGTCATCTGCCGCGCCGCCGAACTGGGATGGCAGAAGGTCATCACCGTCGGCACGCAGGGGCAGCGCTTCTTCGGTTGTGGTCTGGGCCCCCGTTCGAACGGTCTCGAGATCGATGTCTACGGCAGCTCCGGGGACTACCTGGCCTCGGGGCTGGACGGAGCCTCGATCACCATCCACGGCAACGGGCAGGACCAGCTCGGTCAGATATTGGCCTCGGGAAAACTGGTCGTCCACGGCGATGTGGGTCAGACCTTCATGTACGGCGCCAAGGGCGGCAACATCTTCATCCGCGGCAACGCCGCGGGAAGGCCGCTGATCAACGCAGTAGGGAAGCCCCGCGTTATCATCAATGGCACTTGCCTAGACTATCTGGCCGAATCCATAATGGCCGGTGACCCGCTCAACGGCGGGGGATTCGTCGTGCTCAACGCCCTGAGCTTCGATGCAGAAGGCCGCGCCCATGATCTGGCCGAGCCGTATCCGGGCGGCAATCTGTTCTCCCTCGCTTCCGGCGGTGCGATCTATGTCCGCGACCCGATGGACAAGGTAGGCGAGGACCAGCTCAACGGCGGTCGTATCGTCCGGATGGGGGAGAAGGATTGGGAGATGCTCCTTCCCTATCTCAGGGAGAACGAGGCGCTCTTCGGCATATCTATCGAGAACGACCTTCTCATGAAGAACGGCTCCCCGGTCCGCCCGGAGGAGATGTATAAAAAGGTCGAGGTGGTGCCGATCGCCAAGGCCGCCCCCCAGGTGGCCGAGGTGGCTGACGACGACGCGAACTGATCGCCCGCCTTCTTACTGAAACCTCTTATCCATATTCTTTATTCAAGACCGTTATTGGTCCGTGATGTCGATCCCATCGGCCCTAGGCCCATATTGGCCGTCCCAACCGCCATCATAGATCGGGCAGTGCCACTGAGGAACATTTATGGGTGGCTTTGTGCCATAGATGTCGTTCTGTGCGTAGAAAATTCATTCCCTTATTCCTTGTGATGTTGTTGGCTGCGTCACTGGTCCTGACCGTTCTGCCTATGGCATCACTCGCCGCCGATCCTCCTGCAACTCACGTCTTCATCTCCGAGGGAGCCGAGGAATCGACATACGACCAGTGGGATGCACAGTGGGAACGGTACGACGCCAACAACAACTCGGATAGCGATTACTGGTGCCGGACCACCCATAACGTCCATGGTGGGGACCGCGCCATCTATTGCGCCAGGGTCGGTTACAACAGTCACTATATGATGCCGGTAAAAATGGGGGATGGCTCCACGGCCAACACGCAGCCATGGAACGTGAACATCACCGGTCTCCCGGCCAATGCCACGCCCTCCAGCTTCGTTTATCGCTACGATACCGGCCAGGACTCCATCATGCGGAAGAACTTGGTCGGCGCCTCCTACTATGGCCAGCTGACAATGACCTTCTGGTTCTGGTCGCAGACCGGTGCTTCCGACGCAGTACAGCCCGGTTCCAACCTCTCCGTGGGTTACGATTTCCTCAATGCTGTTTATTACACTGGCAGCGGGGATGGTCTGGTGAAGCATGTACTATGGACCGATTCCTACGCCCAGGCGACCGCCCGATCATGGACCTCGGTGACCATCAGCGTGCCCAGAAATGCGACCATGGTGGCCTTCGAGTTCGTATCCGGAACCAAGGCCCCGGCGGGAGGGGACGGCCTTGACCGTTGGTCCGCCGATCGGGTCAAGGTAGTTAACGACGGCATGCTCGAGGGCGTCTATCTGGATGACATAACGCTCAGCGGCACGGACCCGCTGCCGGTCATCCCCCTGGCTACCGCCGTGGAGGCCCTGGGGCCCCTGCAGAACGACCATTACTTCCCGGTCAGCTATTCCATCAACGAGCCGACGGCGCCCATGGCCTACACCTACTTGTTTTACCGCCAGAGCGATAGCGGGCCCTGGACCCAGTACACATCAGCGTCCAATCCCGACGGCAGGTTCTATGACGGCCCCATCATGTTCCTCGCTCCTAGCGATGGCCATTATGAGTTCTTTACTCAGGGCTTCGACCAGACCGGTACTTCGGAGGACCTGCGCAACACCCCCGACACCACCACGACCGTAGATACGCTGGCTCCGATCACCTCCCTGGCCGTCAACGGGGCCATTCTGTCCTCTGGAGACTACAGTGCACCCATATCGTTCACTCTCGATCCCATCGATGAGGGTTCGGGGGTGAACGCCACCTCCTACCGGATCGACAATGGCCCTTGGACCCGCTACAATGGTTCGGCGGTGGTCCTGAGCAGCGTGGGCTCTCATGTGGTCCAGTACTACTCTACCGACCTGGCCGGGAGCGCCGAGGCGGTCGAGACCAAGGAGCTCCGGATCAGCTCCTCGGGGGCCGTGGCCGGGACCGGCCTGTTCGGCCCCATTGGTAACAACGAGTTCCTCCTGATCGGGATCGCGGCCATGGGCGTTGTGGCCGTAGGTATCGTTGTCGCGGCGAAGCGCCGCAAGGGCTCTTAGGATGGCATTATGTAAAAAACGACTGGCCCGGAGGGCCTAAAAAGTTTCCTGACTATGCCGACATGCCTCTCCTTTGTAAGAAGACGTAAGATAGCAACAGCGCTACGATCGTAGAGGCAAACCTCACCACACGGACACACCAACATCGGGGACGCAGGTGCCCATTATGATCATCCTATCCCCGCCCCCCCCATCGTGATCGTACCACCCACTGGATACGGGACCGGGGTGATGTCCGCGATCACACCGCCGGCGAACGATATGATGAACCAGGGGGCACATCCCTCACGCTCAATACCCCAGTGACGATGCTGAAGATGAACAGGAACAGATCCTATCGGATTCAAACGCCTGGATCTGGGGGTGGCCGGGGTCGGATGGGCTTGGAGGCCCAACCCATGCGTTCCTCAGCCGAGCCACTGGGGGTTGTGGTAGGTGCTGTCGTGGATCCGGGTCGTTTTGTAGCGTTCATACGCCCCCTTCGACGCAGCCTGGGCGGTCCGAGCGAGGATGGCCGCGGTCTCCTCCGTCGTCATCGGGTGGAAGGTACGGGCTGCTGTGAGCGCCTGCTCGAGCACCTCCATTGAGTCGCAGCCGGTGATCACGACGCTGGTCGGAAGGTTCATCGCATAGTGCAGGCACTCGATAGGCGTCACCGTCCCGCTTTCCAGAATGACCCGGTCGCCCATTGCCTTCATCCCGAGGACGCCGATCTCGTCCCTTACGAGGGTCGGCAAGATCCTCTCTTCGAAGCTCTCGAAATGGGCGTCCATCACGTTCAGCGGCATCTGGACCGTATCGAAGCGGAAGTGGTGCTCGTCCGCTGTGCCAAGCATCTTTGGTGGACATCGGGTCCTTGTGCCCGGTGAACCCGATAAAGCGGACCTTGCCCCCACCCGGGCCTCCAGACGCGCCTCCAATGCGCCGCCTTCGGCAAAGATCCGTTCTGGATCTTCGGCCTGGATACCTCGTGGAACTGGAGCAGGTCTAGACGTCGGTCTGCAGCCTTTTCAGCGATTCGTCGAGCTGGCTCGCCGCCGACCTCTTGTTCCGGCCGTCGATCTTGGTCATGAGGAACGACACGCTCGCGGTACCCGTCACGGAGCGCCTTGCCCATGCGGATCTCGCTCTGCCCAGCGTTATAGTCCCAGCTATTGTCAAGGAACGTGATCCCAATGTCGATCGCCGTGCGGACGATGCGGATGCTCTCCGCCTCCCCGATGTCCGGTTTTCCGATATGGTGTCCTCCCAGGCCGATCGCCGAGACCTTCTCCCTGGTCCGTCCGAGCATCCGGCGCGGAACACCACCTTCTTTTGAATTAGCCATACTGTTCACTCTCCTCTCTGTTTATGAGCGATTGATGGAGGGATGCGATGTATTTTTCGTCCAGGTCACCGAAGTTGCCCAGTCGCACGGAAGGTCGACCATAATCCTTCCGGCCCAGGACCACTTTGTTGGTCCGACGAGGGCATTCTTGACGAGTAACTGTATGGCAGTGTGGTAAGGGACGCTTGCCCCACGGTCTGACCCCTGCGGGTTCCAGTCGTTCAGCCTAACGATGACGTCACCCAATTTCAGCCCGGCCGCCTCTGCCGGCCCCTGCCTGGTGACCTAGGAAATGAAGGCACCACAGGTGTCCGGAAACCGGAAGTGATAGGTCATGCGCATGTCCACATCGTGAGCGGTGATGCTAAGCCAGGCCCACCGGACCTTGCCGTGCTAGATCAGCTGCTGAGCGATGGACTGGGCCAGTTTGATAGGGATGGCGAAGCCCATGCCTTCCGCGTAGGGGATCTGTGTTACGGTGATGACCATTAAATCTCCATCCAGGTCCACTAGCGGACCGCCGCTGCTTCCTGGGTTTACAGGAGCATCGGTCTGTATCACCGGGAATCCATCTCTTCGCCCCATAATCAGGTTCCGGCACAGGCAGCTGACGATGCCAGAGGTGACCGAAGGCCCCCCCCGAAAGACCTAGGGGATTGCCGATGCACAGGATGGGCTGCCCGACCCGGAGCTCATCGGAGTCACCCATCTCGGCCTGCGGCATTGATGAACCATCTATTCTTACCACGGCGATGTCCACGGTGGGGTCGCTTCCGACAACTTCGCCAGTATGCGCCGTGCCATCATTCGCCAGGACCATGATCCGATCCGCCTGGGCCACCACGTGGGCATTGGTGAGGATGTGCCCCTTTTCATCCAGGACAATGCCCGAGCCGCCCCATCTCCTTGAGTGGGGCCCGCAAGGATGTCCGCAGGAGCCTGCCGCCCTCACACTGACGGCGCTCTTACTGGCCTTGGCCACCGCTTGGATGTACTTCTGCTTATATTCCGAAAGCAGTTTCATCGGCTTTTGATGACCCTTGGAGGATATGTCGACCAGTTGGCCGCCTAGCCGGTCACAATCGGTGCCTGGCCCCTTTAATTTACCAATATATCATGCTCAACCTCAACCACCGAGCGAGCAATTTGAAGATAGAGCTAGTTCAGTCCTCTCTCCACTTAAACAGTTTCACTGCGGCCACCAAAACTATGACCGTGATCACTGCGACGACGGCCAGGTCGATCAAGGCTGCTGTGTTGTTATCATACACCATGACGTTGTTCAATCCTTCGATCACGTAGAAAGCGGCAGTACTGTGGGCGAGGGTCTGCAGGTACTGGGGCATGATGCTTATCGGGAAGAAAGTGCCCGAAAGGAACATCATCGGGAACGTCACGATGTTCCCCACCACGCCCGCGGTCTCGGGGTCCTTAGACACCGTTCCGACCAGCATGCCCATCGCTGCGAAGAGCATGGGACCTAATATCAAAAAGGGTAGGATCCACCATGTCAGGGTTATGTGCGCTCCGAAGGCCAGCACGCCTACGGTGACCATGAGGACAAAGGAGATCGCCGAGAGGACGATGTACCAGAGCACCTTGGATACCAACCACTCCATCTTGGTCAGCGGGGTCAAGCTTAGTTGCTTGAACAGCTTGGTCTTCTTGTAATTGGAGGAAATGTTCACCAGTGAGAACATTGGACTGACCAGTATCGAGAACCCGATGAGCCCCGGGATCAGGAAGTCGATGTATTTGGTCTGCTGGGTGTTGACCGTGGTCTGCTCCGTGCCTATAATGACGGTCCCGTTGAAGCGTTCCAGGTTAAACAGGTTCGCTACGCCAGTGACCGTTCCCGACACAATGCTACTGCTACTGGATGCGGGGTTGCCGTAGACGGTGACATTGACCTGATGTGCGGCGATGTAATCCCTGGAGAAATTGGCGGGAATGACGATCCCGTCCGAGGCCGAATGGTCCGAGAGGTACTTCGCGAAATTCTCCGAGGGGTCCACCATTACGACGTTGAGCGTACCCGAGCTGTTAAGCGCGCTCACGAATTGGCTGGCCACATCCATCTGCGGTGAAAGGAATGGGCCGGTGTCCTCGTTCTGGACGTAAACCGTGGTCGTCCCAGTAGAGTTACCGGAGAAGATCGCGCCGAATATCAGGATAAGGATGATCGGAAACACTAGACCGAAGAACAGCCCCACCCGGTTCCTCAGATATCCCCGGCTGTACACCTTGAAGTCCGCGATGGTTCTCTTGCCGCTAACTCTGCTAGCCATGCTCAGCGCTCCGATCGGTTTCCGGATCGGCCGTCATCGGGGCCGATGTGATCTCTCCCTTTTCGTTCACAGCTCCGCTTACGAGCTTGACGAACACATCGTCGAGGCTGTCCACCCGAGTACGGATCTCGCCCCACGCCATCTTCGAACGCTGAGCCGCATCCAGCGCCACCAAGGCGTCGGTCTTCTGCTCGAGCAGAACGCTGATCACACCATTACTGAACTCCACATTGAGCTTGGTGTTCGTTTTGATATAGTTGGCCAGCTCCTCGCTTCCGCCAATTTCCAACCGCTCCCCTGAGCCGTGTTGCTTGATGATCTCCTCCGAGGTCCCCCGGGCCACGATGCGCCCGTGATTCATGATGGCCACCCGGTCGGAGAGCTGTTGTGCTTCGTCCAGGTAGTGGGTGGTCAGGACTATCGTCTTGCCTTGGGCCCTCAATCCCCTGATCACTTCCCATATCGCCCTTCTCGCGTTCGGGTCAAGACCGGTGGTGGGCTCATCGAGGAACAGCAGGTCGGGAGAATTCACGAGTGAAAGGGCCAGGCCGGTCTTCTGTTTCTGCCCTCCCGACAAGTTCTCAAAAAGTGTGTTTGCGGAATCTTCCAGCAGGACCGCTCTAAGGATCTCATCCGGATCCGTTTTTCTTCCGAAGAGACGTGCATAGTAAATTATGGCCTCCCGCGGACTGGTCTTATCGAAGAACGTGAACTCCTGCGGGATGACGCCTATCTTCCCATGCAGTTCGTAACCGTGGTCCCAGGGGTCCAAACCCAGGACTTGGGCATCTCCACCATCTTTTTTCCGTAGGCCCTCCAGGATCTCTATGGTGGTGGTCTTGCCTGCCCCGTTGGGGCCGAGGAGCCCGAAGACCTCGCCTTCGTTAATCGTGAAGGAGATATCGTCTACTGCTTTTACATCGCCGTAGTACTTCTTTAGGTTGGTAACTTCAATGGGCTTCATCGGCGGTCACTGCGGGTTTTTGGCATATCCATTTCTAGGCGCACACAATTGACTTGGCCAAGATTGACACAAGTAGGGAGATATACTTTTGGACTCTAGATTCTTCAATATTGTTGCTCATAAATAATGGGTTGAAGCGAATAAGGATGGGCCCGATGGCAGAACATGTGAATTGTTTTCAAAGATGGAATTGTAGGAAATAGTTAATGGTGGGCCCGTCCAGATTGCCCATCTTGGCTGGCAAGTAAGTTGATTGCTTTGGTCAATAGCGGCCTTCCGAGCAATTTGAGCCTGTTACCGTAAATCCTCTCACACTATTCTTATTTAGCTTTAGAAAGAAGTGGTGGCCAGGAATGGCCAGGGCCAAGGCTTGTAAGATGATTGGTGCCAAGTGACGTGGAAGGGGTCTAGGCGCTAGATCCCATCCTTTCATGGAGAAGAACGAATGGCCCGTCGATGACATTACCTGCTGCGTCGGAGCGCGTTACCGTTATGTCGCGTTCGTCCCATTTGTTGAAGGCGGCGTTGACGTCCCTTCGGGTCTGTGGTGGGCGTTGGCGTGCTGTTAGAGGGTGGCGATGAGTTGTCCGGTGTCGGAACCGACGGAGCCGTGACCGGCACTGTGGTATTGTCCAGTGTTGTTGTTGGGGGTGTTGTTACCGACGAATTTACTGGAGAGGTTGTGTCATTGCTGGGTGATGATCGGGGAATGTTGCTCGGTGTCGAAGCCGATGGAGTTGTGACCGGCGCTGTGGTGTTGCTAGCTGACGATTGAGAATTATCATTCGGGGTTGTTATCGAAGGCGTCGTTATCGGGGCCGTTGGGACGTTGCCAGATGACGGTTGTGAACTATTGCCCGTATCCGCTTGGGTGGGGTCCGGACCATTCGGTGCCACGTTCACATCCGGGTTCGAATGGTCCGATACCAGCGCCCATCCGATACCAGCGGCCGTTACCGCTCCTATCATAGCGATGATGGTGATGGCAAGCCAAGGGCTGTTCAATCGTATTGGCATCCTCAATGCCCTCCTTCCGACGTTGGCCAGGGTACCTCATCTTAGTTATAGCTAACCCTCCGCCCCTTCCCCATCGTCGCCCTGTAAAGATGGTCGAGTTGATCTAAACCCCTGCAGTCATGGAAAGTTCAGTGTTGGTCGAGGTGTTAGGACCAATACTGGCATGATCGAGGTAGCAACCATAACATAAACCTTCACGAGAGGTCGGTCATGGTACTTCGTTGACCTCAGAAGCCTCGTCCTTTGTTAGGTGCCGGTTGAGGCCGAGGGGCCCTCTGGGAGTTTGTTGTAGGACTGTTCAAATTATCTTTGCAAAGGATGCCTGAGCTGCCTTTGTCCAATGGAGTAAAAAAGGCCGAAGACCGAGGCCGAGGAAAGGGCGGATATTAAAAAAGAGATAGCATACCCCGAGGCGCGGTCCAACGCGGTCTTTGAGGGCAGGATCACAAGAAAGCCCACGAAATGATCGAACAGTACGGATCGTCCACTTTCGGAGAGCTCTAAGGGGAATCGGTTCTTGATAGCTCGGTCCTCGCTTTCATTATTCCCGTCCTCCCATGCTATATTAAAATGGTCGTCTTAGCGCGTTCGTATGTTTTCGAGCTGAACCCGGCTCCACCCTATGACTTTGAGCTTACCATCCGAAAACCGGCGGGGTGGTCCTTGTTCACCCCGTTTGAGGTGTTCGAGAATGGGACAATGTGGACGGCCACGCATCTGCATGGTGCCCTGGCAGGGGTCAAGCTCACCTCTGCGGGGACCACCATGCACCCCCGAATTATCGCCGAGCTCTTCCTGGAGGACGGGCTCGGACCGGAGCAGCTGCGCATGCTGAAGAGGGCCCTGGTCCACGACCTGGCAGCGGACGAGGACCTTTATGACTTCTATGAGTTCGCCAAAGGTGACCACCTTCTGAACCGTGCGGTGAATGACCACTACGGCATGCACGATACCTCCCCCAGTACGGTCTTCCCACTGGCCGCTCTGGCCATATCGTTGCAGATGACCTCCTTCAAGCGGAGCGACGAGATGATGCGTTGCCTCATCACCAGTTATGGGGAGGTCGCTGAGTTCGAAGGAAAGAAGGTAGGCACCTGGCCTTTGCCAAAAAGGATTGCGGGGCTGGAGGCCGCTGAGCTGGCCAGGACATGCAAGTTCGGCTACCGGGCCAGGCTCATCGTGGACCTGGCGAGAGAAGATCGACCGCGAGGGGTTCCCGACGATGGAGAAGCTAAAGGGCTCGACCCCCGAAGAAGCCAAAGCATCGCTCCTGGAGCTGCCTGGGATAGGGGACTATTCTGCCGACATCATCAACCCGCACGGCGGGTTCCCCATCGACGTATGGTCGGTCGACAGTCTTCGGTAAGCTGTTCTTCGGGGAGGTCCCTGTGAATAAGAGGGAGGGCGTGAAGACGATCAAGAAGGAGGGCCTGGCCAGATGGGGGAGGTGGTCGTGGATGGCCTTCTTCTACATCGTCCAGGACCTTGAGAACCTGTCAAAGGCGTTGGGAACGGAGCTTAGGTTAGTTTGACCTCGTCCTTAGGCCCCATGGGACCATTTGGGGCTTTGATGCGAGTAAGGATCGGCAAATTATATGGATATATGATGGGTCCGGTCAGGACCCCTCGGGCGATGATCTATGTGATTCGTTCGATCGAGGTCTACCATCCTATGGCATGATCGGGCGGACATATCAAATGAATTTTTAACCCAACCACTGAGCGAAGGTGGGAAGGAGTGAGGCTAAGCTCATCTCCGGAGATGTGACCAGGGAGTGGTCACAAGTGCTCGCTTTGACCAAATAAAGTGACCACGCTGAAGTGGAGAACAAGGGCGAGATGCCCGAAAGGGAGATGCAAGAATGGACAACGAACATAACCGCAATATGCCGACCGAGGAAGAGCTGAGGGGCATATTCAAGGTCCTGGGCGAAGAGGTACCGGGCCTGTTGGAGAAGCTCACCAAGATACTGTATGGCATCAAGGAGGGCGAGGACCTGGGCAAGGCCGTGGGCAACTTCCTGAAGGAGCTGGTCCAGAGGGGCATGCCCCCAACCAGGCTCGGATCCTGGCCGACCAGTACGCGTCGTTGGCCAGCATCAGAAATGTCATGGGCATGGCCAAGACATGGGAGGGGCGGGGCAGCCTGATAAAACGTGGGGCTGCAGAGATCCAACGGCATTAATGAGGATATTGTGGAAGGCCTACCCTATTGATCCAGATCGACAAATGGCGTCTCCTGGTGGCCGTGCCCCGTCTCATCCAGAAGAGGAGAGAGGCGAAGGGGAGGTCATCGGTAAGATGGTCAGACCCCCATGTTCTTCCTCTAATGTTCCTAGTATGCTTTATTCTATGGGCGTTCAAAGCCATCTCGTCACATCGCCCAATGGGGGTCTTTTCGATGGTGTCGGGGAAGCATCTGGATATCCTATCAGGCAGCCATCCAGGGCATACTCCCCGAAAGGAATATCGATGAGCTCACAAAACTCCCTGTCTTCGGCCATCTCTTCGGTGATGGAGAGAAGCTGAAAGCCAAGGCCGAGGGCGGTCGCTTTCAGCCACATGTTCTCCAGGCAATGGGCGATCGCGAGACCTGCTACCTCTGGAACCCCTTTTTGATCGGCTACAACAATGTAATAAGGGGCCTTTCCAAGGATGGGCAACCCCTGTGGACCTACCATCTCGAGTCGACCCAAGTAGGGGTTCCCGCGACTTCTCAGGGAGTCATCTTGCTGCATCTTCTTTTCCAGATCGCCATACAAGGTGGAGGCCCTACGTTTTATCAGCGAGGCCGCTCGGGAAGTGACCTCGCTATCCCGAGGGATCACCACGAACCGGCGAAAATCCTCTCGGGTCGCGACCAGCTGGGTATAGGGGGCAAGCAGCCCTGCTTTGAGGACCCTCTCTATCATTGGTCTTGGAGGCACATCGGGTTTGAACTTTCGGACCGTATGTCTCGATTCGATCAGGTGGTCGAGCATCTGGTTCTGTGCTTCGATGGTGAATGTGGTCATAGCGGTATCCTCTAGAGCCTATATGTTCCACAGCTTAGTGCTACACCAATGAATTCTTATCGCATCTGACCAGCAGCTCGCAATTCGGCCGAGATCTTCTCCACCGCAGCCTCAATGTCCTGAGGTTTCTTCCCACCAGTGCAAACAACCTTCCCAGAACCGAATATTAAAAGCACTACCTTCGGTTGGTCCAAGCGGTACACCAGCCCGGGGAATTGTTCCGGTTCGTACTCTACCCTTTCCAGACCCAATGATATGGCGATGGCGTTAAGGTTCAGTTTCTGCTTTAGGTCTGCTGAGGCAACGATGTTCTGGACCACGATCTCCGGTTCCTTGATAACGGTGACACCGGTCTTCTCGATGAGTTTTATTACTTTCTCAATTGCCGTCCTGACCTGATCTGAGCTCTTTGATCCAGTACAAACGACCTTTCCGCTCCTGAACAGGAGGAGTGCCGCCTTGGGATCCTTGACACGATAAATGAGGCCAGGGAATTGTTCCGGTTCGTATTCAGACCCGTCCAACGCCAGGGCGAGCGCTTGCAGATCAAGCTCAAATCCCAATGAGGTGGAGGCTACTACAGTTCTCGATCTTGTAGGTGGAAATAATAATGCCTCTTATGACTGAGCTACCATCCCATATATAACCAAGCTACCTCCCATGGGATGATAAGGATATAAAACGGGGTTAAGCATTGCTGTTCTGTTGGGCCCAATTGAATTTTGACCCTAATGTCGCCGGCCGGGTTCGATACTTTCTTCTTCCCGGGCCTTGCTGCATTATCTGTGCCAATTCAGGATCGTTTCCAGGCAGACCCTCAGATCGTTCCCCTCGTGCACGACCTCGCTTGCGATCGAGACCCGGTCGTCCATGGGATCGAAGGCGATCGAATGGCCAGACTGCTGGAACATGCAGATATCGATGAGGCCGTCCCCCACGGACACGATCTCCTCTTTCCGGAGGCCGTACTGTTCCCTCCATCGTTTGATCCATTCGTCCTTTTCCAGGAAGGTCACATTGCGCACGTAGGTCGGAAGAAGCAGATCGTTATCGTCGGTGAGGAACCAATTGGCCTTCCACAGGTGAAGATCGGCCCTGGTTCCGATGACCCGGGCGATGGGTTCCATCCCACTCGATATGATGGCGCATCGAATGTCCCGTTTGCGAAGCTCAGCGACCAGCTCGGGAAAGCCCTCTCGGAAGTGGGTACCTTTGACGATGGCCTCTCCCGCTTCGCTGGATCTTAGTCCTGGTCGGGAGTCGAGGATGGCCCGCATGTTGGCAGAAGCCCAACCATCCTCGTCCAGCTCTCCGGAGACATACCTTTGATGGAAGGGCCTGGAGTCATGATCGAATGCCTTGAACAGGGTCTCCCAAGAGCTTCTCTCGCGAGTGAGGGTCCCATCCATGTCGAAGACGACCAGCTTGATCAGTGTTCTCACGCCCCTGATGACAATATGATCTTGGATGAAATAGATGCTCCCGGATGGGAGAGCACGCTTCTGTTCGGACCGACGATGTGGCCCTCTACCCGGCCCCTTTCCAATCATTCTTTTTACTATCGCAACGACCCGAACAGGACCGTAATGATCGCAAGGGTTCGGAACGGTGGAGGTCTGGGCGTTCTCGGGCCTTATCCTTCGTTCATAGGGAGGGTCGCGCGACGGTAGGGAAATGAAACGCATGGAAAGAATGACGCATACCTCGACCCATGTATCATCATCGATCAATCACTGGGGATGATGGAAGATGGCTGACATGGCGGGCAAGGTCTGCATCGTGACCGGCAGCAACTCGGGCATAGGCAAGGAGACGGCTCTAGCCCTAGCAGAGATGAACGCCACCCTGGTCATGGTCGTGCGTGATCCAAAGCGGGGCGAGGAGGCTCGAGAGGCGATCGTCGGCCAGACCGGGAATGGGTCCACAAGATCTCATGATCTGCGATCTGGGGTCGTTCGATTCGATCCGGCATTTCGCCATGGAGTTCAGGAAGAAGTACGGCCGGTTGGATGTGCTGGTGAACAATGCCGGAGCGGTCTTCGATAGGCGAGAGGTCACCGTCGACGGCTTCGAGCGGACACTGGCGGTCGATTACCTGGGGCCGATCCTGCTCACCCTAGAGCTGCTGGACCTGCTGAAGAGGAGCGCGCCCTCCCGGGTCATCAACGTGACCTCCGGGCTGGCCAATCGGGGAAAGGTCGACCTTACTGATCTGCAGAGCGAGAAGAGCTATTCAGGAATGAAGGTCTACTCCAACGTCAAACTGATGCTGGTCATGCACACTTACGAGCTGGCAGAACGGCTGAAGGGCTCCGGAGTAACGGTGAACGCCGTGATGCCTGGGTTCGTCGCCACCAACCTGGGGAAGAACAGCGGCAGCCGCCGCTCGGCCATCATGTTCGCGCTGGTCCGTCCGATGCAGATCAGCGCCCGGAAGGGGGCGGAGACGTCCGTTCACCTTGCTTCCTCGAACAAGGTCAAGGGTGTGACGGGGAAGTGCTTCGCCAAGAGAACGGAGACATCGACCTGTTCGACTTCCCATGACCGGGAGCTTCGGAAGCGCTTATGGGACAGGACGATGGAGCTGCTCGGCCGGCCTACGGGACCGGCCGGGGGCGCCTAGGGGCCCTGGGCGGTCGCTTTCAGCCATTTGTTCTGCAGGCAGTGGGCTAGAAAAAGCTGCGTCACATCGGGAACCCCTTTCTGCTCGGCCACGACAATATAGTACGGCGCCCTCCCAGGGTGGGTGGCCCCTGCTGGCCGGTCATCTTCATAACGCCCAGGTACCGTTCTCCGCGTCCCCTCGGAAGATCATCGTGTAGCATCCGTTCTCTCAGCTCCTCGGACTGAGCGGTGCCTTGGTGCTTCATCAACGCGGCTACCCGGGAAGTGACCTCGCTTTCCCAGGGGATGACCACGAACCGTCGAAAGTCCTTGCGGGTCACGCTGATCTGGGCGAAAGGGGCGAACAGACTGGCCTGAAGGACCTTCTTCACCATCGGCCTCGGAAGTATCTCGTCCTTGAACTTGCGGACCGTGCGTCTCGTTTCGATGGGACGGTCCAGCATCTGGTCCTGCTCTTCAACGGTGAACGAGGTCATGACCACGTCCTCCCGAGCTAAACTTGGAATTCAGTGAACCGATGGGCTACAAGGGCACCGACGAAGGACGGCCAGATGAGAGGCGGTCTCCGGGAGCACGCCCTCCTCGCATCAGGGGGTGGAGGTCGGGGGTGGCCGGACCTTGCAAAAACTGACCGCTTCAAGAATATGGAGCAAATGAGGGCGCGTTGGCGACGTTGTTTATATACGGCGACCAGCCAAGTTATCTAGCTCGAACATTGCTGGAGCAATGGCGAGCGATACGTGGAGGAGAATAGATGGCTAAGAAAGATGAACCAATGACGATCGTAGTGGCAAGGTACAATGATCTCACGGGAGCCACCCGTTCGCTCGAAGGCCTAAAGATGGTTAGAAAGGAACAGAGCAGAGGCGAAAGGATGGAGATTCGGGACGCCGCCGTTCTCACCAAGAACGCCGAAGGGGAACTTAAGGTCAAGGAAACGAAGGACTTCGGGGCAGGCAAGGGATTCGTCGCCGGAGCAATCGTTGGCGGGGTCATCGGGATCGCCGCGGGCCCAGTGGGCTGGGCGGCCTTGGGCGTCGGCATCCTGGGGGCCCTGGGCGCTGAACTGAGGAACAAGGGCTTCGACGAGCAGCGCATCAAGACCATGGCCTCCGAGATGAAGCCCAACACCTCGGCCATAATTGTGCTGGTGGCAGACCAGTGGGCATCGGAGGTAAAGGAAGAGATCGGCAAGCAGGCCGCCGATGTTTGGACCCAGGGGCTGTCCGGGGAGATCGTCCAGCACATGGAGAGCAAGGGAGAGGTGACCCTTCCGCCCGAAGCGACCGCTGAACCAATGAAGGTGGCCCCCAAGGCCTAGGGTGGGTGGACATCCAAATAATGGCGAACAGGGGCTGGACCTATGCTCGATGTAATGATCGGGACGGGGGCCGGCCCCTCCTTTACCGTCTTTATACATTTTTAAAGGGAATACTTCGAACCCGCCGCAATGCAAGATCGAGAAGAACCTATGGCACACTTGACCCCGCTTTACCCCTTCGAACCTGGCAAGCGATGGCTTTGGAATGGATCGAGCGGCTGAGCAAATGCCCAGGATGCTGGTAAATCGCCATATCCCGGGATGACCTGGCTCCAGGAGAACCTGTGCTCGCTGTCCGGTCGCCCTTGGGCCCATGATGATGATGGCCGCTCTGGCCACTTTCGGTCCGGACATCCCGCTGTTCCTGTTGTTCGATCTGCTGCTGGTGCTGATGGCGTTCTCGGTGGCCAGGGAGCTGGGGGACTATCAGGACTACTGTCGGGAATGGCTGTATCGCCGGGACCAGCCCAAGGGGACGGAGCTCCCGCCCCTGCCTCCCCTGCACTCTGAGGATGCGGAAAAGCATCGCTTCTACCATGACTTCCGTCCGCGGTACGGGCGGCTGTCGGAAGGCATCCGGACCTCCCGGAAGGCGGTGTTACGGTTCGTGGTGGTCCCCATGGCCGTGTTCATCATCTTGGGGGCTGCGCTCACCGATGTCTCTGAAGCCGGACTGGGTGACCTCCAGAACGTATTCAACGTCATCGCCGGTAGCCTGCTGGTGGTGGGCATCGCGATCACCGCGCTGAGCTTCTTCAAGGGGTTCTATCCCAAGGGCTCATGCTCGCGCATGGCGTTCGCCGTCCTGGTGGCGGTGGGGAGCGCGGTCTGGGTGTGGACCATTGCCCTGGGAGGGAACATCGATGTACAGATCTCCCAGATCTCCATCCATCTGAACTACCAACCGCCGGTGTTACTCTTCGTGTTCGCCGCCCTGCTCTGGGCGGTGTTCGCGGTGGTGGAATTGCTGTCCTATCGTAAGGACTGGATCGCGGCGGGGCTCGTCCCGGTGAACGATAGGCTCATCCGCCAGCGGAAGAGGGATGAAAGGGAGCGCCGCAAGCTGGACCGGAAGGCGCAACGGGAGGCGGAAAAGGCTCAGAGCAGGGCAGCTCGATCAAAAGAGCAGGCCAAGTAAGTGGCTCAAGCACTGCTACGGTAGATGAGCAAAAGCCTTGGCCGGCGCGCATGATCGAACTAAAATGGCAGAGGCAGAGGTGGCAACGGAAGAACAAGGTTCGATCTGATCTGCCAATGCCTCACCCTGTACCGTTCGGTGGTCTGATTGGAAGGCCGTGGGGCAGTTGAGTTCCCTCGGCCCTGGAAGATCGGAAAGAATGGGGAAATAGGGCCGCGACAGGTGGTCTTCCCTTATTACAGCGAGGATTAAAATGAGCTCACGGCCGATCGGCCGGGTCAGTGGATGGACGTCCATCTGAGGTCATCGATAAGCTGACAAGCCATTGAACAAAGAACAGCATCGAAGAAGGAGCTGGCGGCATATCGTCTCGATTTTATGATATGCGCTCATTGGGATGCCCTCTTTGAATGGGAATCACTATCAAATACCAGGATTGTTCTTGCACTTCCTCAATAATAATCTCGGTAAGGTGATACTAGGCATGTACAGCATGAGTCCACGGACGGGTAAGTGTTTGAGCGATGCAGAGTGCATAGCCAAGTTCAAGACAGGCGAAGAGTGGGGTCTCCTGACCTCCATCGACCTGCATGACTGCGACCCCGAAAGGATCGCCAGCAAGGAAGTGATCACGCAGTTCTCTATCGACCTCTGTAACTACATCGATATGAAGAGATTCGGCGACCCCATCGTGGTTCGGTTCGGCGCCGACCCTCGGGTGCAGGGCTATTCCCTCGCTCAACTGATCGAGACGTCGCTGATCTCCGGGCACTTTGCCGAGAACACCGATCGAGCGTTCATCGACGTCTTCTCCTGCAAGGAATACCCGCCCCAAAAGACCGCAGAGTTCTGCAAGAAGTACTTCGGCTCTAAGAGCATGGAGTACTCGGTGGCCTTCCGGACCTGAGATCCTACATCGGGGCATCACCTTACGTGAAGCGGACCTAGGCTCGATCTCAGGGTAAGCGCCGGACCCTGGGTCATTTATTTATGGTCCTTCTTGAGGAAGGCGGAGAGGGGCGTCCGGTAGCGGTCGTGCCACCCCTGGGCGTAGTCCTCGACCTGCTCCGCCGGTACGCTGGCCTGCACCAAGCTTAGCTCCGTACCCTCCCCCTCCCCGCGCAGGGTGATCTCCAACCGGGATGGAGGCGCTCCCCGTGGCCACTCCGAGGTGGGCCGCTCTTGCACGATACGCTCACACTTGTTACGGGGGAGGAACATTACCTTCCCTTGGTCAGCAAAATCCTTAACGACGTCGATCAGCAGGGGATCGAGCGAAATCCATTCCGACTTTATTATTACTATCCGTTGAAGCCAAAAATCACTTATCCGAGTGGGGTATTCGTCTCCTAGTTCGTCAAGCTCAAAGAGGATCATTACCGATGATGAAGTTCGATGGCAAGGTACTGCTAATTGGCTATGGCTCTGTAGCGCGATGCACGCTTCCCATCCTGTTGAAGCATGTAGAGATACCCTATGGTAACATCACCATAATTGACTTCGAGAACAAGGCCTCTGCCCTGAAGGAATGGACCAGCAAGGGCGTCGGATATCGCCAGCAGAGAATAACCCCCGATAACATCGATTCCGTCCTGTCGGAGCACCTGTCGCCCGGCGGGCTCCTCATCGACCTGGCCTGGAACCTGGACACCTGCACCTTCATCCGATGGTGCCACGAACACGAGGTGCTGTTCGTCAACACATCGCTGGAGGTCTGGGACTCCATCCACGAGATAGAGTCCAAGAACCCGGTCGAGAAGTCGCTCTACCACAGGCAGATGCGCCTGAGGGAACTGACCAAGGGCTGGGATGATGGGGTGACCGCGGTCATAGACCACGGTGCCAATCCCGGTCTGATCTCCCATTTCGTGAAGCAAGCTCTGGTCGACATATCCGAGCGGTTGATGGCCGACCAGAAGGTGAGCAGGGACGAGGCCGAGCACTTCAGGGCCCTAGTGAGAGCGCATAACTACGCCGAGCTGTCCATGGTCCTGGGCGTTAAGATCATCCACTGTTCGGAGAGGGACACCCAGATCACGAACAATCCCAAGACGGTCGACGAGTTCGTGGGGACCTGGAGCATCGAAGGCCTGAGGGAGGAGGGGACCGCCCCGGCAGAGATAGGCTGGGGGACGCACGAGACCACCTTGCCGCCGATGGCCTACGTGCCATCCACCGGGCCAAGGAACCAGATCATGCTCGCCCAGATGGGCATGAACACCTGGGTGAGGTCCTGGGTTCCCGATTGCGAGATCGTCGGGATGGTCATCAGGCACGGGGAGGCCTTCGGGCTATCGGACAAGTTCACCGTGTTGAAGGAGGGGGAGGTCGTCTACCGGCCGACGGTCTGCTATGCCTACATGCCGTGCAATGACACCATGGCCTCCCTGCACGAGCTGAGGTGCAGGAACTACGAGATGCAACCGAAGCTCCGGATCCTGCGGGAGAAGGAGATCGTCTCTGGAGCGGACACGCTCGGCGCCCTGCTGATGGGGCACGAGTACGGCTCCTGGTGGTGCGGGAGCATCCTCACCATCGAGGAGGCCAGAAATCTTGCTCCGGGACAGAACGCCACCACCGTGCAGGTGGCCTTGGGAGTGGTGTCCGCGGTCATGTGGATGATCGAGCACCCCCGCGAGGGGCTGTGCACCCCCGAGGACCTCCCTCACGACTACGTGCTCAAGATCGCCAGGCCGTACCTGGGAAAGCTTGTGTCCGTGCCGTCGGACTGGACCCCGCTCAGGAACAGGAAGGTCTACTTCAAGGAAAACCTCGCCACCCGCCCAGACGATGACATGTGGCAATTCAAGAATTTCGTCTTTGTCCCTTGATCGTTAATTCTCTCATGCCTGAACAATTGGCTATGTGGCCGAGTGGCGGGTCATCAACGCTGCTGACTATGGCTATCATCAAAAGAGGAGGCGGACGTTCATCTTCGCCACACTGGTGAGGGGACCGTCGAGCAGCTCTATGAGAACAAGACGGACGCGAAGATCATCACCAAGCATGGTTTCTTCGCGCCTGAGTTCCCATGCAAGCCACACGGTAAGACGACAGGGGCCTCAGTGTGCTTGTGGTCGGACCTGGTCAAGAATCTTGGGTGTGCGAGGGAAGGATTTGAACCCACGAGAATATCGTCTAGGAAAAGGTTCGACTCTTGATAATCGCATAATTCATAATCGAATCAAATTTTTTGACATAAATATAGAATAATGGTGGGTCTGTCCAGATTCACCAAAGTAACTATCCAGTATATCAGTTATTTTCGTCAATAACGACCTTCCGTGCAATTTGAGCCTTTACCATAAAACCTCTTTCTTTTTTGATGAAGAAAGAAAAAAGAAAGGTCCCCCGTTCTCCCGTTCTTGGCCAATGGCTGGCTTATAGAACAGGTCGAGGCGCAGGAGAAAAATTACTTTTGGCAATCTGGAGTGAAGGGGGTCCCGAGGGCCCCCCAATTTATTCTATTATAATCTATTTGACACGTCTCATATATCAGGCCCGAGCCGGCCGTTAGGCAACCATTGGTGCAGGGAAGTCCCAGGCCGAAAGTCCCTTGCCTGCGCTTCTATCAGATGGTCGACCGATCATCATGAATCAAGGGACCGCCCTTGATGGGGCATGATCAACTTGACCTGGGGGCTCGTCGACAGAGATCCATCCCCACGTCTGATGCATTAGCCGATTGGTCATAGCGAATGATACCTTGGCACGTTATTATGTTCGCTCAGGGCGTTAGGGGGACGGACATGGACGAGACGGACATTCTAATCACCAAGGAGCTAGCCATCGACCCCCGTCTACCGTACCGAGACCTCGCCGACCGTTTGTCGCTGTCCGTCAACGGTGTGCACAAGCGCATCCAGCAGCTGATATCCACGGGTGTCATCGCCGTTTCAGGGCCGGCCTGACCCCTCAAGTGACCGGCGGGGGTTTCCTGAACATCTACGGCCGGTCGCTCTCGACGAATCTGACCGCGACGATGGAACAGGTAGGCGGTCATCCCTGCACCTCCCGCATTATTGCGGCTGGTGGGCAGTTCCTGTATGTGGATGCTCAAGTTCGATCAAACGAGGAGGTGCAGGAGTACCAGGCGTTGGTCAGAGATGTCGGAAGGATCGACGACCTGAAGGCCATGGTCATTCTCATGCTCGGCCCGCCACCGGTCAAGGATCCTTTGTCTAAGCTGGACTACAGGATTGTCAAGGCCCTATCGTGGGACTGCCGACGCCCTCTTCACGAGGTGGCCGAGGAAATTGGCTCCACCGCCAAGACCGTGAAGAGGCGGCTGGAAAACTTGGAGGCACAGAGGTGGATATGTTACGTACTTGACTGGGTGCCCTGTCATCGGGCGATTCATCTCTATCGTCCACGCCAGGGTGCGTGCCGATAGGTCAATGCAGGAGATCGCCCTAGCGATGAACAGAAAGGACCCGCACATCCTGGGCGTTGGCGCCTCGAACACCCAACCCAGCCTGATGATATTCTCCATGTGGGCCCGGGACCTCCGGGAGCTGAGGGTGGCGAGAATCCCTCAATACCGACGGCGACTTCGAGTCGCTGTACTCGAACCTGTTCTACGACATGAGGCTCTACCACGGTGGATGGACAAGCTCATCGCCGACCGGTCGAAGTGACTGGCTTCGTACCGCGTGACCCTTTTGTCCACCGGCGAGGGGACGAACTGGCGTTTTTCCATCAACGGACGACAGCTTCCTCATTTGGGCAGGGGACGCGGCCTCAAGACCTCCTCGGCGGTAAGTGCCACTATAGGAAGGTAGACAAGATGGAAGCGATCAATCATCGAGGGCCTGGTCAAGAAGTACGGACCGACCGTGGCAGTGGACCACGCCAACCTGCGGGTGGACGAGGGAATGTGTTCGGCCTGATCGGGCCGAACGGCTCGGGCAAGTCGACCATCATCCGCTCGCTGCTCGGGCTCATCCCTCACGAGAGCGGGCGGGTCATGGTCTCTGGAGTGGACATGCTCAGGCCGACGCGCAGCGGAAGGTGCGGGTCGGCTATCTGCCTCAGCGGGCAGCGTTCCAGGAGTGGAGGACCGCGGAGCAGGCCCTCAACACGCTGGGGCGGTTATCGGGGTTGGAAGGAGAACGCCTTGAGCAGCGGGTGGACGAGGTGCTGGAGCAGCTGGGCATCGAGGAGTTCCGCTCAAAGAAGGTAGACAAGCTTTCAGGGGGAACGCTACAGAAGCTGGGCTTCGCCCAGGCGATACTGCACGAGCCGACGGTACTCGTTCTCGACGAGCCCATGGCCGCCCTGGACCCGGCCAGCCGTTTCCTGTTCAAGAAGATCATCCGGGAGCCTGAGGGCGTCCGGGACGACCATCCTGTTCTCGTCCCACATCCTCTCGGGCGTCGAGGACCTGGCCGATATGGTCGGCCTCCTCCAGGGCGGGAAGGTCCGCTACTCCGGGCCGATCAAGGGCCTGGAGAAGATGGTCGCCATCCGCTCCGAGCTGGTGGTCGAGCTGATCGACGACAGGGGCGAGTGGAGGTCGGTAAGCCTGCCCGGGGTCGATCTGCGGCAGCCCTCCGCCGGCCTCCTGGTGGCGCACGTCAGTGACCTGGAGAAGTGGGACACTACCGTACCCAGGATCATCGAGGCGCTGATGAAGGCAGGGTGTCACATACGATCGTTCAACCGCCACGATCCCAAACTCGAGGACCTCTACATGGCCTACGTGGGGATCGAACTGAGCCTCGGCCTCCTGATCAAGGATGAGATGAACGGCTTCTATCGCTCTAAGGTGATGGCGATCCTGTTTGTCGGACTGCCTCTCCTGGCAGTGCTGCTGTACTTCTTGTCGCCGGACCTCGGGAGCATGCCCCTGGGCGCGTTCACCGCGATGCTGGTGTCCTCGGTGGCCGGCCTGCTGGCCTCGACCACTCTGGCGGTCTCGATAATCAACGAGCGCTCCCAGGGCGCGTTCGACCTCTTCCTGGTGAGGCCGGTCAAACGGTCACACCTCCTGCTGGCGAAATACCTGGCAGTAGTGGCCTGCGTGGTCATGGCGGCGGTGCTGGCGTTAGTGTTGGCGAACGGCTATGACTGGTACACAAGCGGTGCAATGGACCTGGGGCGCTGGTCGACCCGCTACTGGTCACCGTCACCATGGCATGCATCTCCTGCGCCGCGGCGGTGCTCTTCGGTACTCTGGTGAGGTCGGTGCTGGTGGGCGTCATTCTCACCATCTATGGTGGTAACCAGCTGTCCGCGGTGGTGGTGCTGCCGGCGCTGCAGAACATGCTGTCCCTGGAGACCACCGTGGTCATCGGGCTGGTGGTCGCCGCCGTCGTCCTGGGACTGGCAGTAGTGATCTTCGGCCGTAAGCTAAGCTCCTGAACGCTTCGCCCCCGATGAGCCCTGGAAAGGGTGAGGGGGATGAAAAGAACTCCGCTGAGCTGGGTTCCACCTTGAAGAACCTGCAAAGGCCTCTTTCTCAAAGAGAGCACTGTTATCAAATCGTTCTTCCCTCGTTGAGAGTGGAATGAGTAAATTCATGGCTATCGATCACACTTGAAAATCCGGAGATGGTAGCTTATTCGCATACCCGATCGAGGACAATACGGGTCAGGACTGGAGAGAATGATGTTGCCGCCTCAATCTGTCACGAGGGATGACGTCTCTCGGTCGCCGATTCCGCCGGGAGGATCTCATCTCCGTTGTTGGTCGAAAAAGGAGTGGCCTAGAAGCACTGCGATCGTCGGGGATGGTCAAAAATTAGATAAAAGCTAATGGTGGGTCTGTCCGGATTTGAACCGGAGTCACCAGCACCCCAAGCTGGAAGGATACCAAGCTACCCCACAGACCCGTGGATAAAGGGGTTATACTGAAGAGGTTTAAAGCGTTTATCCCAGGGGGATGACCTCATCGATCAGGTCGGCGTGCGCCACGATCATGCGGCGGCAGCAGTAGCGCTGCAGGCCCAGATCGTCAAGGACCTGCTTCGGGTCCTCGCCCAGCTGTACACGCTTGATGTACGTCTGGTAAACGCCTCCGACGACCTTGCCGCATGTGAAGCACCGAACTGGGATGATCATTCAAATCACCGGTACGACTTCTGTCTCTTCTTCCGAGCGCCACGGCCCAGGGGCTTCTTGGGAAGCTTCCTGCGCGCATCGCTGATCAGCAGAGAGCGATCGTAGGTCTTGAACATTGTTGCCAGTTCCTCGTCCTTCAGGAACTCGACCAGGCCCTTGGCGATCGCAGTGCGCGTCGCCTCGGCCTGACCCATGAACCCGCCGCCTGCCACGTTGACGTGGACATCGACCTTGGTGGCCTTGTCCCCGGCGAGGGCCATAGGCTCCATGATCTTGAGGCGGGCGAGCTCGGGATTGTAGATCTCGATCGGGACGTTGTTGATCTTGACCTTGCCGGTGCCGACGCTGACGACGCACCTGGCCACGGCCTCCTTTCTCTTGCCGCTGGTGTTAACAACTTCTGCCATATGGTTCACCTCAACCTCGATCCGAGGTGCTCGGCGACCTCGCCCAGTGTGACGTACTTGTCCGTCCACAGGTTGGTGGCCGCTTCTACCTGCTCCATCTTGGCGGAGACGAGGTCCTTGGGTACTCCAACATATACTGTCAGGTGCCGGTAGACCTCCCTGCCGTGGGAAGACTTGAAAGGGATCATCCCGCGGACGGTCCTCTTGAGTATGAGATCGGCCCTCTTGGGGAAGAACGGACCGTTGATCTGCTTACCGCGCTTGTACTTGGCGGTGTAGTTGTCGAAGATCACGTCCCGGTTCCCGGTGATGATGGCCTTCTCAGCATTGACAACGATGACATCCTCGCCATTCAGTATGCGCTTGGCGATGTTGGTGCTCATGCGACCAAGGATGTGCTTCTCTGCGTTTATGACAACGACCATTCAGCTCACCCCATGATCCTGACACCGGTGCCGGTCGGGTCCTTCTCGATCAGCTCGGTGATGGTCATCCTCTTTCCGCCGGCCTCTTCGATCGCCTTGGAGGCGGACGCGGAGAATCTGAACGCTGCTACCGTGACCTTCTTCTTAAGGCTCCCGGCTCCCAGCACCTTGCCGGCGACAACGATGACGTCGCCCTCGTTCGCGTACCGCTCCAGCCTGCTCAGGTTGACCTCGGCCCAGTTATTGCTGGGCTTTTCCAACCGTAGAGCAATGTCTCGCCAGATGGCGGTTTCCTGCTCCCGGGACTCCCTCTTCAGATCGGCGATGAGGGCCACCAGGTTAAGGTCCGTCTTGTGTGATGTTTTCATTCTGACTCCCTCGACATTGAGTAGACGGCTCTAATAGAGAGCTATATTATATACTTTCCTCAGGGGCAAGCCTCCTCGCGGCGGTCGTTTGGGCTATCTGGCCGTGCTGAGGACGCGCCCTCCTCCTTGGCCGAAGGGGACTCCTCGGAAGCGAGGGCGCCCTTCTCGCCCAGTTTGACGACGACGGCCTCGATCCGGGAGCGGAGAACAAGGGTCGGCCGCTTGTATCCCAGCAGGCCGGCCACCTTGGTCACCACCTCCTTCATGTTGGCGTCCTGGTCCTTCGGCACGCAGTACAGGACCAGGCCCTCGAGCTCCAGGTCGCAGACCTGATCGATGTCCCGGCGGTGCTCGTCGCTCCGGCGGACCGGGACCACGTCCTCGTCCGCCGCCCACAGGTAGTCCTCATCCACCCGGACGGCGTGGCCGTCCAGAGAGCCGATGGCCTGGACCAGCACCTTGTCGATGTTGCCCGGCCTCTTCCCCGTCGCGGCGGCGACCAGGTCCTTGACGCGGTCGCGGACGATGGCGATATGGACGGGTCCTTCCATGCCGACGACCCGGACGACCGCCTCGGCCAACGCCTTCGACGGCTCGGAGCGGTATAGGGCGACGAGCGCTTCGTCCCTTAGGTCTGCCCTGCTATAGGGTATGCAATCTTCCTTGGGCTCGCCCATCTCGGGGACGGCGACGGTCGCGACCAGCACTTCTGCGGGCCGGTTCGCTACCTCGCGGGCGGCCTTCTCCGCTTCCTCCTCCCTTGCCTTGGCCACCGCGGCCATGATCCTTTCCACCTCGGCGTCCTTGTCCTTGATCCAGTCCTGGGACCATAGGCGGAGCAGCCTCCAGCCCAGGTTGGATAGCACCTCGACCTTCAGCCGCTCCCGGTCGCGGGCGCTGCCGGCCTTGCGGTAGGACGGCCCGTCGGTGAGGATGCCCAGCAGGTAGTTGCCGGGCCGGTCCGGGTCGACGATGGCCAGATCTACTCGGGCCAGCGACCGCCCCACCTTCTCTTCGACGACCAGGCCTTTCGATTCAAGCCAGGAACGGACCTCTTCCTCCGAGGGGATTGAGGTCCGAGGCCCGTCCACGGCCGCGTCAGTATCATGTTCTGCCGCTCGAGCGTACCGCATGTACGAGCGGAGCGCTTCCACGCCCGGCGTGGAGCCTTCCAGCTCCTCCGGCTGCAGCGAGGTGACCAACTTCACGTGCTCCCTAGCCCTGGTGATCGCCACGTTGAGACGCCTTTCCCCACCGGGCCGGTTCAGCGGCCCGAAGTTCTGGAACATCCGTCCCTTGGCGTCCTTGCCGTAGCCGATGGAGAAGAGCATCACATCCCTTTCGTCGCCCTGCACGTTCTCCAGGTTCTTGACGAAGAAGCCCTCTTCGGCGTCCTCGTTGAGCAAGGGTGCCAGCGACGGCAGCGTGGTGATGCGCCGCTCTAGCTCCTCGATGATGGCCATCTGCTGGGGCTCGCTGAACGCTACCACCCCCAGGCTCTTGTTGGAGTGGGAGAGCACATGCTCTACCACCAGGTCCGCGACCTTCTCTGCTTCCTTGGCGTTCTTCCTGGTCCTGGCCCGATCGTACCGTCCCTCGGGCACGTGCACGAACCCCACGCCCAGCCCGGGGCGGTCCAGCATGGCCGAAGGGAAGGTCAACAGCCGCCCGCCGTAGAACTGCTGGTTCGAGAACGCTATCAGGGACTCCTGCCGTGAGCGGTAGTGCCACAGCAGCATGCGCTGGGGCATCGCCGATGAGCACTCGTCCAGGATACTTTCCAGGTCGGGCACGTCCTCTTCCTCGTCGTTGAGGTCGCGGAAGAAGTCCGTGGGCGGCAGCTGCTTGCTGTCACCGACGACGATCACTTGGCGCGCCCGCATGATCGGCCCGATGGCGTCCTCCGGTCGCACCTGGGACGCCTCGTCGAAGATGACCAGGTCAAACCTCGCCTTGGCGGGGTCGAGGTACGTCGACACTGACAAGGGGCTCATCAGCAGGCATGGTTTCAGCGTCTGGATCGGCTGCATGGCCTGGGAGAAAAGCTCCCGCAGCGGGCGCAGCTTGCGCTTCCTGCTCACTTCGTGCCGCAGGACCCACAGTCCGCTGCCCTGTTCCGGCGAGGATACCTCGCAGAGCTCTCTCCTTCTAGCGTCCAGGAGCGTTCGGGCCCTCGAAGGCGCCTGCTCGATGTGGCGGCAGTCCAACTCGGCGAAGTGAGCGATGCTGCGCTCCTGGGTCTCGCGGTCGAAGTCCCTCAGACGGCGGTCCCTGGACAGCAGGAGGTCGTGCCACAGCGTGAAGTAGCGCTTCCGCACGCCCTTCCACACATCCGTTGCCGGCAGCTGTCCCTGGGCCGATAGCATCAGCAGATCGGCCATCCCGCGCTCCGCCGCTTCCCTCCTGACCCGAGAGATCTCGGTCCACTCCTGGAACAGCGCGACGCTGTCCAGGTGCTCCTGGGCCCAGGTGGTCAGCTCGTCGAACGAGATCTCGTGCAGGGAGCGGCCGTGCGCGAGCCGGCCAAGCTCGAACAGATTGCCGATCGAGGATAGGGCCCCCTCGAACCGCAGTGCCGCCCCCTCCACCACGTCCACGCGGGTCTTTAGCCCGGCCAGCTCGTCGGGGCCGCCGCACAGCAGTTCGATCAGGGATGGAGACGTCGGCTGGCCATACTTCTCGTAGTATAGCTTGGTCCACCTGATCGAGTTCCGCAGCTTGTCCCAGTCGGTGTTCTCGCCCCGGAAGTGCTGGCCCAGCACGGAGGAGCATTCCGCTTCCAGAGCGAGCAGGCGGTCGGCCAGCTCGGAGGTGCGGACGATCTCCTTCAGATCATCGGTCGCTTCCTCGAACGAGACCTTCCTCTCGTTCCTGGCGAGGGAGCGGAGCTTGCCCATGTCGCTGCGGTAGTGCAGGCTGAGCAGGCGCTTGGTCACGTGGTGATAGTCGTCCTGGAACCGCCGCTGCATCGAACGGAGGTCCAGAGCGAGCACGTCCTCATGATACATCTGGCGAAGCCAGCTCATGCGGGCCCCGAACTCCAGATAGCTACTGCGCATGTCCTCGACCAGCCGGATGAGTCGGGAAGGGTCGGACTCCAGCCATTCCGGCCGCGGGTACGGGGTCAGGTTGACGGTCCGCAGATGGTTGATCAGGTCGGCCGTTCCCTTCAGGTCCGTGGGGGCGGCAAGCCCGTAATCTTGGTATAGCGGTCCGAGCACTTCTGCCAGCCTGATCTTGGCCAACTTCAATGTGGACAGCCGATGAACGATCTCTGATTGGGCGCTCAGCTTCCACGAGTCCAGAAGACAGTCGGACCAGGGGTGCGTCTCACTACCCACCAGAACGGAGGCGTAGCCTTCCACGTCCTTGACCAGCGGCTCCAGCGGCTCCAGGTCCCGCTTCGACATTCGTTCCAGGTTCGGGAACGTGAGCGGCACTTCAGGCGCCGAGCGCAGCAGCGTCAGCTCCGACAACAGCTCATGAAAGCTCATCCCCAGTCCATCGCGCACCTGATGCAGCGCGTCCACATAGCCGTCCAGCGACGCCCTCGCCCGGTCCAGCTCCTCCCGGTCCGACGGCAGCGCTTCCGTCGGAGCGGGCGCGGACAAGCAGCGGGAAAGCTCTTCGACGACCTCCTGCCGCCCCCGGTCATGGTTGTGCAGCTCCAAGCAGTAATCGCCCAGACCGCGGGCCTCCAGACGCTTCTTGACCACATCGAGCGCGGCCATCTTCTCGGAGACGAACAGCACCGTCCGGCCGCTCGCCAGCGTCTCGGACACGATGTTGGCGATGGTCTGGCTCTTCCCGGTCCCGGGCGGCCCCTGCAGCACGAAACTGGTCCCGCTCAGTGCCAGGGCGATGGCCTCCTGTTGGCTGGAGTCAGCGTCCAGCACCTGGAAGTCTGGCCGGGTGGCGTCCCCGTCCAGGGACACTGGAGAGGTAAGCTCGCCCTTGGCGGCCGGCTCCCCGGCCAAAGCTCTTACCACGGGGTGGGCGGAGGCGAGGTCCTTGAACTGCCCCAGCTCGTCGTACATGCACATCTTGGGGAACTTGAACAGGCCGAGGTAGGCGGCATCATTGACCTCCCATCCGAGCCGCGCGAAGGTCAGCCGCACGCTGTCCAGGTACGCGGCGAGCTCGAAGTTCTCCTCCGGCAACGCCGGCAACGTGAGTGACAGTTCCGACCTCAGCTTATGGGCCAGGGTCGGATTGACCGCGATCTCCTCTCCGGACTGCTTGAGCACGTAGGGGTCCAGGGGGCCGGAGCGGCTCAGCTCCACCGGAACGAGCAGGAGGGGCGATCGGACCTTCTCGCCCTGGGTGCTCTCCGAGGACCACTCCAGGACGCCGATCGTTAGAAATAGGATGTTGACGCCCTGCTCTCGCATGGCCTCGCGGGCCTTGGTGCGCATGACCATCAGTGAGCGGTCGCCCTTGCCCTTTTCGACGTTCGAGAGGACCTTTCTCATCTCGCCCTTGGGGGCGATGGTCGCCTCGCCTTCCGGACCGAGCTCGACCTCGAACGACAGCTTGCGCTCGACGACCTGACGAAATATCTCCGGCGGCCCCGGGGACGACAGACGGAGGCAACCCAGGCGACTCTCTTTGATATCGAGGAGCCGGTTCCTTAGGCTGGTATCCACCAGATTCTTTCTCCATCTCTCGATACGTACGTCTACAGAATCTACTTTCAGAGTGCTCATCCCAACCGCTCATGCTCACGGGGTCATGTTAAAAAATGGTTCGCATGTCAGTTAGCTCTCCAAGAATGATAACACTACGCTAGCCACAGCAGTCCAGATAGGTAAAACCATTAGCAGCAATTATATATACCCTCCTTCATAATCAGTAAGGCTTTAGGGGAACTTAGGATAGTATTGGTGTTATTATGATTCGATTTGGTCCAGCGGGCATTCCTCTCTCCTGCAAGGGCAGGACCCTCCGTGACGGCATTGAGGACGTACACGGTCTCGGCCTCAATGCGATGGAGGTTCAGATGGTCAGGGTCAACGTCATCGACCGCTTCCCGGACGAGGAAGAGGTAGGACGGACGCCTTTGGAAGTGGAGAGCGATCTCATTATGGAGATTATGCGGGTCAAGAACAAGAAGGAGGTCCGTATGACCAGGCCCACCGAGAAGATCAAGGAGGACGACACCTTAATCACCTTGGCTTCCGGGCTCGCTCAGAACTTCAAGGAGCTGAAGGAGCTAGGAGAGATGGGCAAGGAGATGGACGTCGAGCTTTCGATGCATACTCCTTATTACATGGACCTCGCTTCGAACTCCGATCTCACCGCGCGGTGCATGGACAACATCCGCTGGGCCGGCACGATGACCGACCAGATGGACGGTGGCCTTGTCGTGACCCACCTCGGACTGGCCTCCGACAAGAACAAGAAGGAGGCCAAGAAGAACATCACCGAGAACATCACATCCATCATGGAGTGGTGGGAGGACAACAAGATCAAGCCGCGCCTCGGCTTCGAGACGAGCGGCCGTCAGGAAGTGTTCGGCTCCCTGGATGAGGTCCTCGAGATGTGCGACAGCATCAAGGGCACTGTTCCGGTGATCAACTTCGCCCACGCCCACGCCCGGGAGAGCGGCGGGTTGCGGGAGCCGCAGGACTTCGGCGCTCTGCTGGACCGCATCAAGGATTACGTCGGCGGGCATTTCTACACCCACTTCTCCGGCGTGGAGCATGAGGGTGGCAATGAGAAGAGGATCACCCCGATCAAGAAGGGCGATCTCAAGTTCGAACCTCTGGCCGACTTTTTGGCAGAGGAAAATCCCAACATCACCATCATCTCATCGTCCCCGCTGTTGGAGCACGACGCGATGTACATGAAGGTCATCTACGAGCGGGTGCTGACCAAGCGCGTCGCCAAGGAGACCAAGGTGAAGAAGGTCGAGACGGGCGGCAAGGACGAGGGCGAGGAGGAGGAGGGCGAAGAGGAGGGCGAAGAAGAGAAGCCGAGGCCCAAGCCCAAGGTGGAGAAGAAGCCCGCCCCCAAGCCGGCCGAGAAGCCCAAGGCGCCGGTCAAAGGGCCGACCAAGGTCATGCCCCTCAAGGTCGCGGTGGCCAAGGCCGCCCCGGCCGCGGCGAAGAAGAAGCGGTAGGGGCCCGGATGCAGGACTCGCTGCGGTACATCCTGAGGGAGATGGAGGAGGCGCTGGCCCGCACTGATCCCAAAGCGGTCGAGGGCGCCATCGCTGCCCTCGCCGCGGCGAGGAAGATATTCATCTACGGGGTCGGCCGCTCCGGGCTGGTCGGTCAGGCGTTCGCCGTTCGGCTGGTCCAGATGGGTTTCGATGTGCACTTCGTCGGTGACATGACCACGCCATTCGTGGACGAGTGCGACCTTGTGATCATTGTCTCCAACACCGGTGAGACCATGTCCGCGGTGCAGACCGCCAATATCGTACGCAGGGTCGGGGCGAAGGTCATATCGGTGACCTCGAACCCCAACTCCAAGCTCGGCCACGCGTCCAACATCATCCTGGAGGTCGGCCAGGCCAAGGATGACCAGAAGAAGAAGTATGCTCCGCTGGGGACGATATTCGAGGACGCCGCCCTAGTGCTCTTCGACTCGCTCGTGCCGGTGATCATGGAGCGTACGGGCCAGAACGAGGCGTCGCTACGCCGCCGACACGCCATCTGGGTCTGAAGGATCATTCCGAAAAGACTCAACGGTCGGCGGTCTGCCGCATCCGCACCGTCGTCCCGTAGTAAGGGTTCTGGAACTCATCCCAGTAGATGGCGAACGGCCGGGAGCGGATCTTCCCCTCATCGAGGAAGAACGCCTCGATCTCCTTGCTCACCGGATCGATGACGATGGCCGAGTGGGCCCTCTGGCCGAACATCGAGCGCTGGGTCTGCACATCCCGTCCCGGACATGAAGCAATGGTACGAGGGATGGGAGTGATACCAGCCGACGATGACATAGCGGAAGCCGATCTCCTCGAGCGACTCGAACAACTTCTCGAAGGCCCCCCGGTCGAAGCGGACGCTGACGTCGGTCGCGTCCAGGTCCGTCGTCGCCACGTCCCGGACCAATGCGTAATCGGCGCCGTTGTGCTGGTAGATGCCGCCGAGCAGCAGGCCCATGACCTCTTTCCGCTCGTTTACATGCATCAGGGCGTGATTGCGGATCTTCTCCTCTGCTACCTTGGAGATGTACAGCTCATAACTTTTCTTGCTCCGCTCCCGGAACTCGGCCTGGCATTTATCGGTGAGCCACTTATGTGCCTTGATCCGTTCGGACGGGGGAGGAGTGAGCGCCTTGATCTCGCCGACCTGCCCGCCAGTGATCTGGGGTTGGCTCACTTGCCCACCACCTTGGGGGCGGGGGCGGACAGCATTGGTGGCAGGTGCGTCTCGCCATGATTGAAGTATTCGGCCGCGGCGGTGCAGCTGTCGGTGCCGAACGGGCTCGCCGGATTGGGGCTCATGACCAGGGACTCAACCCCCTTGATGAACGAGATGATCGTAGAATTGAAGCTCCAGTCCTCCAGGAGCTTGGTGCACAGGTGGCCGCCGTCCTCCGGCATCATGATGTTGGGATGGAAAATCGAGGTCAGCCAAATGACCGTGGGTTTCTCGAACGGATAGTCCTTGCCGACGATCATGCGGAATCGGTGGTTGTACCGTAGCGCCACCTTCCCGCCCTCGACGACCGGTCCGGGGACCTTGTTCAGCTCGACATCGATCTCAATGGGAAAGGCCGCTCCCGACCCAAGGGCCGGTGGGGCGCTGACATAGCTCGAGATGGCGCGCAGTTCGTTCCTCAACCTCGACAGCAGGATATCAGCTGGAAGCGGCACGGCATCCGCCCTCGGGGTCCGGGATTAGCTCCAGCTCATCATTGTTCATGATGGCCGCCTCGACCACCGTCTGCTGACCGCGCAGCAGCTTCTTGCCCCTCCTTAGAACATAGGCCCCGGCGTCCTTCTCCCAGTACCCCGCCGCGCCCTCGATGATCTCCACCACGGTGTTCTCCGCCTCTAGCTCCATGTCCACCGTCGACCCGCTCTCCGCGTTCCTGACCTTCACCCTGAGGGGCATAATATCGTTGTTGCGAGATTAATAATGGCAATTAAAACTACCGATTGCAATCAGCTAATCTGATACCAAACCTCTTAGAATCTTCACCGATCAGCCGAATAAATCCAAACCACTTCCCACTTTTTTGTCCAGACAGAATTCATTCCCAGGGATCATTTGGAAAAATACCGGTTGCCCCCGCATTATTGTTCGAGGGTAGCATATATGTATAGAATCTGTCCCCCTCGCCTAATAATGGCACGCTTGTCTAATCGCATAACAAATGAGGTCGTCAATGGCCTGGCTAGAATGTCCATGCGACGAACGTTCGAATAGTATTTGAAGATGCGATTCCCCTTGCTAACCCAGAGCAAATTCATGGAGAACAGCTTAGCGGGGACTTCTCTAAACGAGGCTGAGGGGTTTAGGTCGAAGGTGGTCAAGGAGATCGGCCGGGAGCAACAGATCTTAGAGGATGTCAAAAAGCCCTCCCATAGTTACAGGATCAGCTGGACGATCGCTTTGTTCATCATTGGCCTGTACGTGGTCCTCCTGTTCCTCAACCCGGTAGCCTATCTCCTGTGGCTGATCGTCGCCTTTATCCTCCGGAGCTTCTACTGGATCAGTTGGTTAATCCCTACTACAAGACACAAAGGCTCTAGACCGAAACAGGAGAGACTCAAATTGTCAGGGACTATCAAAGGGCCCATCCGCTACCTTATCAAATGGAAGAAGAAGCTCGGATTGGAGCTAGGGACGACCACGCTGGTGACGGGGATGGCCCCACTGGCTCTAAGCAACTTCATCCTCTTTGGTATCGGCATCGGCCTGGGGATATACTTTGGCCTCATCAGGCACCTTTACGATTACAATACGACCTTGAACATCCTGGCTGAGATGGCCCTCATACTGGCCGCCTTTGTCATCATGATATTCATAAGGCCCCAGGAGCGAGGATTCATGCGAATGGCCGAGAAGCTCAGGGGGAGATACGAGTCGGTACAAAAGAGTGGTAGGATCGTTGCGATCATCGTCATCGCCCTCATGGGCCTATTCGTCGCCCTCCTCGGGTTCGTTTTCGTCCTCTCTATGTTCGCCCCCGGCGGCACCTGGCAATCGATACTCGCCAAGCTAGAGGCGAATGGTCTCTACAACCTTTACCTCCTCTTGCTCATATTCGTCGGTGAGCTGTTCCTATTACGACACTTCCAAGCCATCTCCAGTAGGAGGATGATAAGGCGGTACCTGAGCGACCGGATCCCCATGCTGAGGGCCGAAGTGTTGGACCCCCTCGACGAAGCCATCTCTCGAGCCAAGGCAGCTAATTCCTCCACCGTGGACCAGAAAGCCTTGAAGGACGCCAAGACCAATTATTACAGCACCATAATTTTCGATGTGTTCGATCACAACATTTTTGGCTTTTCACAGGTCTATGTGATAGGACCAAAGTTCAGGGTTCTCCTGGACGAGGACGCCTTAGCTCACATTCGTTGAACTGGATAGTAGGGCGATTTTGATTGATTTATTCGATATTACGAATGAGCTCGGAAGGGGTATTTCATTTTCGGCCGCCTCCCCCGCAAACTATCGACTTCATGTAGCTATTCTGATAGTGAACTTCCCCTCCTTTAGGGTTGAGTCTCTCACCTCGACCACTGGGCGTCGAGCGACCTTCCTTGCCGCTAATATTTCGAATGTCCACCCGAGTGATATTCGGCCGTCAGACCAACATGATGTCGTCCACCGCGGAAGAGGTCACTTACCTACAGATAATAACTTTACAGGGGCTGGCAAAGCAATGGGTAGCAACTCATCTGGCATGACTCGTTCGAATGAAGGATGTTTTCATGGGCCCCCCATGCTCGCTTTTAGTAAAATTGACTCTTCTTGTACCTCAATGTCCAGACCAGTGGCAAGACGGGATATGAACGACCATCTCTTCATCGCAACGTAGGCAGTCTCGATCGACACGATGGTAGCAAATAGGCTGGCGAGCAAACCAAACATCCATGATCCTGGAAAGTGGAAGAAAGATGATCCATCGCTTCTCGTGGAGAATGCTACGGCCAAGGTGACCAGTATGTACATTGAGAAGCATCTTGCGGCTATCTTGATGTCTTCGGAAGCCCATGCAAGAAGGAATGTTATCGGAATAAGGTAGTAGCCCGTGTGGATCTTTAGATATAAAGAACTCAGTTAACTAAATGGGTCGAAAAGTGTCTGGCATAGCTTTTCTGCTCGGCATTGGCAGAGCAGTTTGGTGCAAAAACATGCCAGACACGACTGGTTCGGAGCTCAAGATACATAGCGTTGGCATGAGAACGACGAACGATACGTTCGTCGCGGAGAACTGCTCGCGGCGATCATGGTCTCGTACGAGCAATTGAGGGGATGTGACCTCGATGAGAGATCGCGTCAGAACACCTATTTCTTGATGACTTTTGTATATGATCGTCCAACCGGTTTGTCAGTGAAAGTGCTCGTGGCTATTAATCGCTCCTTCGCCCGAGGCTATCCGTCCAGATGCATCGGGCAGGCCGGATCGACCGAAAGTTCGAGCTCGTCCCAGGCGTTCCTCAGCCCATTGTAGTGCAGGACGTGCTTGATGACGGCCTCCTGCCGACGGCAGACGATCTTCAGCGCCTCCCGCACCTGCACCGCGGCGATGAGCGCCGTGGTCGTGATTTCCGCCGGTACCTTCGGCTCGAAGAACGTCACCTCCGAGCCGGTGCAGGAGTGCCTCCTCTCCAGTATGCGGTAGTGGCTCCGGTTCATTCCACACTGCAGGCACGGGGTCAAGGGAGGAACGACCACCTGCACCCGGCCAGCGAACCCGTTCGTACCGCCGTCGATGTACGGTACCCCGTTATGGTACGAATGGGCGTTGACATGCAGCCGCGCCGCCACGTTGTCCAGGCATCCTAGGACGATGTCGTGCTTTTTCCACTCGTCTTCCGGAAGCTCCTCTATCCGCTGTTCGAAGGTGCGGACCTCCACCGCTGGATCAAGCTCCATGGCCCTCGACGCAACCGCCTCGGTCTTGAACCTCTTGGCCTGCTGGTCCTCCTCGCGGAAGAACACGCAGCGGTTGAGGTTGGAGCGGACCACCCGGTCCATGTCGATAAGAGTGAGGCGCCTGGCCCCGGCCAGCACTAGGTCCTTCACCGCCTCATTGCCGAGAGCGCCAGCCCCCACGACGATGAAGGATGCGCTCTGCACCCGTTCCATATCCAGCCACTCGATCCGTCGGGAGCGCTCCCAGCGGTCCTGGTCGATCTCACCGGCGTGGATGGGCTCGGTCATTGTCAAGTCGCCTTTCGTTCGGCAATGACATTTATCCTGATTAAATAATATTCCCTATGCTATCACCATTGATTATGTTCTGGTGACTTATATTAACCTTCGATATACTCCATCCTATAGTCAGGTGTAAGGCTACGTTAAATGGATGGTTTGATATGCGGACCTCTCGCTTCTTTCGTGGAGCGATGATGGAGCATTTGGAAGAGGTGACCTGATGGCCTCGTCCGATGGAAATGGGGCGAGGATCCTGCTCATGGACGATGAGGAGAGCATCCTGGAGGTGACCAGCGAGATCTTGAGGGTGTTCGGCTATGAGGTCGAGAGCGCTCGTGACGGTGAGGAAGCTCTCAACAAATATCACCGCGCCATGCTCGAAGGAAGGAGGTTCGACCTGGTCATCATGGACCTGACCGTGCCTATGGGCATGGGCGGCCAGGATGCGGTGCGCGAACTGCTCAAGATCGATCCCCAGGCCCGGGCCATCGTATCGTCCGGTCACTCTACTGACCCGATCATCTCTAACTACCGGGCCCACGGGTTCGTAGGGGTCATGCCCAAACCGTACCGGATGGAGGAGCTGGACGCCATCGTGAAGAAGGCATTGGCATCCGCCCCAGGGTAGGCCCGGGGGTAGTGGGCCACGGCCAGTCCAAATGATTTTAATATTCCCTGACCGCTTGCCCAATGAGCATTCCATGAACGGCGATTTCAAGGTCACCCCCTGGGAGGTCAGCGGCGAGATCGATTACGACCTGCTGGTGGAGAAGTTCGGGACCAAGCGGATCGACCAGACGCTGCTCGAGCGCCTAGCCAAGTACGGCGAGCTGCACCCTTTGCTGAAGCGCGGGGTCGTGTATTCGCATCGCGACATGGACTGGGTCCTGGACCGCTACGAGGCGGGGGAGCCCTTCTACTTGTACACCGGGCGCGGGCCCTCTGGGCACACCCACCTGGGCCACCTCATGCCCTGGTTGTTCACCAAGTACCTGCAGGACACCTTCCGAGTACCGTTGTATTTCCAGCTCACCGACGACGAGAAGTTCCTATTCAATAACAACCTGGAGCTCAAGGACACTCGGGAAATGGCGTACCAGAACCTCCTGGACGTCATCGCTCTAGGCTTCGATCCCAAGCTGACCAAGATAATGGTCGACACCGAGTACATCCATCACCTTTACCCGCTGGCGTTGAAGGTGGCCAAGCGGATCACCTTCTCCACGGCCAAAGCGGTCTTCGGGTTCGATAACTCCACCAACATCGGGAGCATCTTCTACACCAGCATCCAGGCCGCTCCGGCGTTCCTAGGTTCGGAGATCGTGGGCAAGAACATCCCCTGCCTCATCCCGTGCGGGATCGACCAGGACCCTCACTTCCGCGTGACCAGGGACATCGCCCCGGCCCTCGGCTACTACAAGCCGGCACTGCTGCATAACAAGATGTTCCCCGGGCTGCAGGGCTCGGACAAGATGTCCTCGTCCCAACCGAACTCGACGGTGTACACCACCGATCCGCCTAAGCTCGTGCGCAAGAAGATCATGTCGGCGTTCACTGGCGGCGCGGTGTCGGTGGAGGAGCAGAGGAAGAGCGGGGGCAAGCCCGAGGTCTGTTCCGTCTACAAGTACAAGTTCTATCTCTTCGAGAAGGACGACCAGGTCCTGGCTGACCTGTATGATCGGTGTCGCAAGGGAGAGATCCTGTGCGGGGAATGCAAGAAGACCCTCGCCGACAGCATCGTGACCTTCGTGGAGGACCACCAGAAGAAGAGGGAAGAGGCCAAGGACCGGATCGAGGAGTTCATGCTCCGGGATTGAGACGGAATTGCATCCCATCGGCGTCGTCCGGTCAGTGAAGGGCAATGTCAGCGAGATCGAGCTGCTTCCCGAACTGCAGGAAGGGCTGTACCGCATCGATGACAACGAAAAGCTCCTGGTCCTTTTCCAGTTCGACCGGAGCGAAGGTTACGAACTGAAGGTCCATCCTCGTGGTGATCCCAGCAACCCGCTGGTGGGCGTGTTCGCCTCCCGGAGCCCCAACCGGCCTAATCCCATCGGAGCGACCGTGGTCCAGTTGGTCAAGGTGGAGAACAATGTGCTGACGGTGGAGGGGCTGGACGCCTGGGAGGGGACGCCGGTCCTGGACATCAAGCCGGACCGGCCCCGCCCTGCACTTGATATCGACCGCATCGAGGGAAAGACTAATTAGCTCTAGAGAATTTCACAGTTCATTATGACCGCCTCGGAGATCATAGAGGGGCTGAGCGCCAACGAGGCCCGCCTCCTGCTGGCATTGAATCGCCTGAACGGCCCCGCGTCACCAGAGCAGGTGTTCGGGACCGGCGGCTTCGAGCAGCAGATAGAGGTCATGAACGCCGGTTCCTGGCTGCAGGCCAAGGGCGCGGTTCAGATCTCCGAGGTGGCGCGAAAGGTCTACTCCTTGAAGGGGAAGGAAGCACTGGAAAAGGGGCTGCCGGAGCGAAGAGCGCTCCAGCTCCTGGAGCAGAAGGGCGGGGAGATCGAGATGAAGGACCTCTCCTCGGGCCTGGGTCGGGAGGACGCGAGCATCGCCCTGGGCTGGCTGAGGAAGAAGAATTTGGCCACCATCCGCAAGGATGGGGACCGGACCGTCATCACCATCACCGAGAACGGCCGGGCCATGCTGGAGATGAAGATGGAGGACGAGCTCGTCCTCGCTTCCCTGGCCACCGGAGACCTCTCCGAGGACCGCCTGGACAAGGGAACGATCGCCCAGCTGAAGTCCCGCCAGGACCTGGTGGTGGAGAAGCTGGTGGTCACCAGAACTCTGACCCTGACCGACCTGGGCCGCGAGCTGATCGACATGGGCATCGAGGTCAAGGAAGAGGTCGCCCAGCTTACGCCGGAGCTGATCCAGACCGGGAAGTGGAGGGACGTCACCATACGCAAGTACGACGTGCGGACCTTCGCTCCCGCCGTCTATCCCGGCAAGAAGCACCCTCTGACCCGTATCGCCGACGAGGTCCGCAAGATCTTCGTGGACATGGGATTCCAGGAGATCGATGAGGAGTACGTCCAGCCAGCCTTCTGGAACATGGACGCGCTGTTCACGCCCCAGGACCACCCGGCCCGGGAGCTGCAGGACACCTTCTATCTGAAGAATCCTGGACGACTGCCGCTGGAGGACGATAACATCGTGAGCAAGGTCTGCTCCATGCATGAGGGCGGGGGAGATACCGGCTCCCTGGGCTGGCGTTATGGCTGGTGCCGCGAGGAGTCGGAGCGCGCGCTGCTGAGGACCCATACCACGGTCAACACCATCCGCCACCTCTGGAAGAATCCCGAACCGCCGGTGAAGGTGTTCTCCCTGAGCAAGGTGTTCAGGAAGGAAGCGATCGACGCCACGCACCTGCCGGAGTTCACCCAGATAGAGGGCATCATCATGGAGAAGGACGCCTCCTTCGACATGCTGTGCGGCGTGATCAAGGAGTTCTACAAGCGCATGGGCTTCACCGACATACGCTTCCGCCCCGGCTACTTCCCTTACGTGGAGCCATCGCTGGAGATCGAGGTCATGTTCAAGGGCAACTGGATGGAACTGGGGGGCGCAGGCATCTTCCGTCCGGAGGTCACCGCGCCGTTCGGGGTAAAGTACCCGGTCCTGGCGTGGGGCATGGGCTTCGAGCGCCTAGCCATGTTACGTTGGAACCTTAAGGACCTGCGGGACCTCTACATCAGCGACGTGGACATGCTCAAGAACGTCCCCGTTAATTTGAGGGAGTTGGCCTTCAGCGCGAACTCGAGGGACTTGTCGCGCTGGCCGATGCTGTAGTACATGTCCGAGATCCGATTGTAGAGCTCGGTCTGCTTGGTCTTCATGGCGTTGCGGCTCAGGGAGAACATGCGAAGGGCCTCATCATCATCGCCGGTCTTGAGGGCGATGTGGCCCATGAGGAAGTAGGCCCGGGCCTCATCCTCCGGTTTCTCGAAACCGCGGTTGAACAGCTTCCGCAATATCTCCCTCGGTTCGTGATAATCCTCATTGCGGATCAGCGCCTCGGCGATATTGCATTCCAGCGCGGTATTGATGTGCTCATCGTACACACCCCTGGCCCGGATGAACGCCTTGTACGCGTTCTGATAGTCCTTGCGGTCCAGGTGAAGCATGCCCTCGATGATGTAGCCGTCGAACCGCTCCGATGGGATGGAGGAGGTCTCCATGAACTTAGTGATGATCAGACAGTACTCGTGCTTGCCTACCTGCCTGGCCGTTTCCGCTTGAAACGTAATGCACGATGCCGTTGTAACCGCGGGCCACGTCCCTGATGTTGGAGACTGCTTCCAGCAGGTCGTCGTCCGGAGCGAGCAACAGTTCCTTGGCGTGATGGAAGACCAGGATCTCGGCATCAGCGAACCGCTTGGCGCAGACCAGGTGGAACAACACCTCCTTGAGGTCGTCCCAGTGCAGCCAGTAGTCGGCGGCGAAGTTGTGATAGTCCTTGAGCTTCTCGGGGTGGGTCACCGATACGACGTACTCCTTCAGCTCAGGAGGAAGGTCGACCATGCCCCGCTCGTCCATCGGCAGCAGGGATGTGGCAATGTCCGGCAGGACCTCGCGGCGGAACGGTTTCCTGAAGACGCAGGACATCGCTACCACGGGCTTGAACTTGTCATCCAGGGCCTTCCATAGCTCCGGACCCTTGCACTTGCGGATATCCTGCAAGGGGGTGAGGTCGATATCGTTCTCGTCGGCGTACTGTCTGATCTCATGGGCCTTCTCCTCGCCCTGGCTGGTGAGGAAGTACACCTTGCGTTTGGTCCTTCCCCTCTTGATGTGGGACAGCTTCTCGCTGACCTCCTTGGAGTCCTTGAGCTTCTTCAGTTCTAGGGCCGCGTGGGCCCTCGAGATCCTCAGGGCCGCTGCGATGCCGTCCTGGCTAATGTCGATAGGGACATCGAACGCTTCCTGGAACTTGGAGTACTGGGATAGGTGGAAAATGATGCGTTCACCCACAGTCAAAGATACTGCCATATCCTCCCCTTGGACCCCTTATTGGAACGCAACAAGGCTATTTATGAATTGACATCGGTTGTATGGGCCTACACGGTTATCCTCGGGCCATGAAGACGCTTCGCCCTCACCGCGTACTCTTCCGCCTTTTCGGTCATGCCCATAAGGCCGTAGGCGTCCGATAGGCGGAGATACAGTTCGCCGTTCTCCTTCTCCCTGGCCGCCCCACGGCTCTTGCTGAAGAACCGCACCGCCCCCGAGCCGTCACCCGAACGTAATGATATGGTCCCCAACTGGAAAGAATATTCTCTCCAGTTCGTCCCCGTCCTTGGCCCCCTGGAAGATGAGGCGGTCCAGTACCTCCTTGGCCTCCCCGAGGCGGCCTGCCTGGATCAGCGTTTCCGCCGTTTCGCATTCCAGATTGCCGTTCGGCCCCCTGCTCAGCTCACGGGCGGCCCTCAATCGCTGCATGGCGCCATCCAGGTCGCCCTTCGATCGCAGCACCAGCGCTTCGACCATCAGGCCGTTGAAACGATCCTGGGGAGAAGGCAGCGAGCAAAGTTCCCTCGCCTTCCCGAGGGCGATCTCACTGCTCCCGGCCCGCCGGGCGATCTCCGCCTGGGCATGGAGTATTTGTCCTCGGTAGCGTTCAGCGGTGGCGGTCACCGAGCAAACGATGTCCAGCAGGTCCCGGTCAGCCGGACCCAGGGAGTGCGGCCCCTTGGACGCCAGGAGCATCTCCGCCTCACGGGACCGGTTGGCCTTAAGAAGGTGGTAAAGCCGCTCCCGATAGTTGCCATGATCGAGCCAGTAGTCCGCCGCTTGGGATTGGTATTGTTTCAGCAGATCAGGGGAGACCTGCCCGGGACGTAGGCTCGCAGGTCCGGAGGCATGTCCACCATTCCCTCCGGGTCGACCGGCAGCAACGATACGGAAGTTAAGGGCAGGGCGGTCCTCTCGAACGGCCGGCGGAACACGCAGGCCTGCGCGAGAACGGTCCTTTGCTCAATGTCCAATCCGACCCAGATCTCGGGGCCCTTGCACTTCTTGAGGTCAAGGAAAGGCTGGACATCAATGCCCTCGCTCTCCGCGAACAGATGGATCTTGCGGGCCCGTTCCTCGCCGGGGGAGGAGAGGAAGTACACCTTGCGCTTGGTCTTTCCCTTTTTTATGTGAACGAGATTTTCCACGACCTCTCCGGCATCCTTGAGCTTCTTGAGCTCGATGGCCGCGTGGGCCCTCGAGATCCTCAGGGCCGCTGCGATGCCGTCCTGGCTGATGTCCAGGGGAGCGTCGTAGCTGTCGAGGTACTTGGAATACTGCGCAAGGTGAAGGACTATCCGCTCTCCCACGGTCAGGGTGCCGGGCATGAGAGGTCGATTTTCCATTGTATCTATATAATTGACGATATTAAATGTATATTTCGTTACTGACCAAATCAGGAAGGCCAGGCTCGCGGAGGTGAGACCTCGTCGATGGCCTCGACATTGATGATCACTACTGCCTGGGGCGGAGGAAGTTCGATCGTCAGGGCCGATGTGGGACTGCACATCTTGACGTACGTGTCGGTATCCTTCGCCATCCGTCCCTTTCCTCTTAGCTGGTACCCCTTTCCGTCCGCGCCCAGGGCAATTACCGAGACATGCGGATCGAGGACGATGTTGTGTGCCGTTCGCCCAGCCACCAGGTCCGCGAACACCAGGTGTTCGTCGTCCATCACCTCCAGGCTGCTCTTGGGGGCGACATTAGGCATGCCGTCAGGGGATACCGTCGCCACCAGCGCCGGCCTGTGGACCTTAACCGAATCCCATGATCTCCGGGGACATCTTGACCATCAGAGCACCAGAAAACAATGATAACTGCATGAATAAAAAAGAGCCGAGAAGAGGTTTGGATATATTGGGAAACGTTTAGTGGAGGGTTGAACCCACCGAGGTTAAGGGCCGAGCTTAGCTCGCTGTTGATCTCGCTCAGGGCGGTGCCGATGTCCTCGGCGGCCCTGTTGTGTTCCGACATGTTGGCGGCCATGATGGCCGAGGCGCAGCGGTCGGCCACGATCTCGAGCAGCCTGACGTCCCGCTCGTTCCGGGGGCGCGGGGAGGTCCAAGCGACGTGCAGCACCCCGATGAGGTCGGTACCATATCTGATCGGCACGCCCAGCAGGGTGTGCGCTCCCATGGTCTTCAGCTCAGCAGAGACGTTCGACTCGGCCTGGGCGTTCTCCACGTACAGGGCGTGGTTCTCGGCCACGATGGAGCTGGGGAACAGAGCGGACACGCTCTCAATGTAGCCGGGCGCCATCCTTTCCCCGAAGCCGAAGGCGGCCCGGGCCAGCAACTGCTCGCCGTTGCGGACCATGACCATGCCCGCCTCGGCCCTGGTGACCACGGCGAGATTGCGAAGTAATCCGTCCATGGCCAGATCGGGCTGGGCGACGTTCACCGAGATGGTGGCGACCTGGGTCAGGTCCGACAGTTCCTCGCTTACCTCGGTCAGCTGCTTAAGGAGCTGCTCTTTGTCCTCCTGAGCCTTCTTCTTTTCGCTTATGTCCTTGACCCGATCCATGCGGACCTCGGTGCCCTTGTACATGATGTCCCGGGAGATGATCTCCACGGTGAGGGTGCGGCCGTCCTTGCAATTGAGCATCACTTCGAACGTCCCTTCGGTGGCGCCGGAGAGCTGCGGGGTGACCAGTCCGCGCAGCCCTGGGGTCACCAGCGAAGCGAGGCTCATGCCCACCAGTTCCGAGGGCTCATAGCCGATCATCTGGGCATAGCGTTCGTTAACCTCGACGATCTTGCCGTCCTGTACGATGGCTAACCCCTCGAAGGCCGTGCCGACCATCAGCTGGGTGCGCTCCTTGATCTCCAGTAGCTCCTTCTCCAGCTTCTCGGTATTCTTCTTCTCGGACAGGTCTGCTACCAGGGCGTAGTAGTACTGCACTTTGCCCTCCTTGTCATTGGTCTGCCCGAGCGTTATCCCGACCGGGGTCCGAGAGCCGTCCTTGCTGGCATACTCCTTCTCATAGGTCTGGGGCTGGCCGGTCCGGCGAAGTTCTTCCATGGCCTGGGCCTCCTGTTCCTGCCATTCGGCGGGAGTAAGGTAGAGGACCCACTGCATGGACCGCAGCTCCTCTTCCGAGTATCCGGTCAATTTGGCGAACGCCTCGTTGAAGGCCATGGTCCTGCCGTCCGGATAACCGGCCACGAAGGGCATGGGCGATTTGTCCATGGCGTCAGCTAGCAAATGAACATACTCCCGAAGGATGCGCAACTCCTTCTGGGTATTAATTTCTGGTTTCTCGTTAAGATTGGACATAATGCTCACTCTCGATGGAACTCCTCCCCACCATCGCCCTTCGAGTCTCCATCAGGCTCCGCCGCGAAGCGACCACGGGCGCGGGACGCGAGAGCATCTTCGTCGTACCATTAAGATTTTCCCCCCTGAATCATTACTTGTATGAATGACCGGCGGTCGATGGTCCGGTTCGAGATGATCTGATGAGACTATTGGTGAGCAGCCCGGAGGATCAGGCCAGCGTGAACATCAGGGACGAGCTTATCGCCCTGGGCGGGTGGGAACCGTCCGGGCTGTTCGAAGGGAGTCCGGCACTGGTCCGGGGTGAACTGACCCTGGTCACCATCTCGGGGATCCATCTCCGCTGCGACCATATCGACGACCAGGTCGAGGAACGTTAGGGCGGAGGCCGGCAGAGGTCATCTTCCTGTCCCGGCACCGGGCAGCTTCCGGGCGGCCCTCCCTCACCGTCCATCCCATCGGCAACTGGAACAAGGCCGACCATGGGGGTCGGGAAGGTGAACTGGTCCGGGCCGCCCCGGACCTTATGACCTCGCTGCTGAGGGAGCTGAAGCGCCAGGCTACCGGTCTGCAGTTCGAGGTGACCTACGAAGTAACGCATCACGGCCCCTACCTGGAGACGCCAACGTTGTTCATCGAGATAGGGAGCAGCGAGGCCACGTGGGACGACCGGGACGCGGCCCGGGCCATCGCCCGCTCGCTGGTGGGAGTACAAGTGATGGAATGCCCCAGGGCCATCGGTATCGGGGGCGGCCACTACGCTCCGAGGTTCACCGAGGTCAGTCTGACTAAGAGGATAAGCTTCGGCCACATGCTGCCGAACCACGCCCTCGACCTCAAGGACCTGGACGACCTGACCCTGAAGATCCAAAAAGGGATGGAGCGGAGCGGCGCCTCGCTAGCCTATATTCAAAAGAAATCGATGAAGAGGTCCGAGGCCACCATGGTGTCAAAGCTCATTTCCGACATTGGCTACCGGGCGGTGGACAGCTCGGACCTGGAGGACATCACGCCGGCGTCCCCCGATGGGGCCTGAACATCACTTCTTTTTGGCCTTCACTGCCTTCTTGTCGGACTTCATGGTCCCTTTGGCCACTGGCTTGGCCTGTTCCGCTTCCAGCTCGGCAAAGACCTGGGTCAGGCCCTTCTTGGCGATCGACCAGGTCGGCACGCCTCCCACTACGACGGCCACATGCATGGCCTCCACGATCTCTTCCTTGGTGGCGCCATAGTTAGCGGCGACACGCGCCTGGGGATACACGCAGTCCTCGCACATCCTGGTAGCGACACAGGCGAGGGCGATCAACCTCTTGGTCTTGCGGTCCAGGGCACCGTCCTCCACCAGCACACGGTCCAGCTCTTTTATGATCACGGCCAGCTCCGGGTGATGCTCCCGAATGTGCGCTAGAGCATGAGGCACGTAGTTGCCCATGCGGCAACCCATCTCTGACACGGCGTCCTCGGCGCTTACTTCATCCTTCAAGTTCTTGATCTTCTTGCATTGCTTGTCGTTAATGGCCATGTGATCGATCCCTCCGATATGTCGTTGGTTTGCACTATATTCCCGAAGGGTGATAATGATTTACCCGATGGTCAGCCATCGATGACGGTGCCCTTGATATTCTGACCTAGGATGGCCGCGCGCATCTCATCAAGGTCGCGCCCATCGACCACCAGGATGGGGATGCGGCAACGCTTGACGATCTTCGCTCCCAAGGGATCGAAGACATGGGAGCTGCCCGCACCATGCTTCCCCTTGTTCATCATGTCGTCCAGCTGCTGGAAGGTGAGATGTTCGTACTTCACGCAATCCTTGACCTTGCGCGGGTCGTGCGAGTACACCCCGTCCACCGAGGTGGCATTGACGATCCGGGACGCTCCGACCTTTTCCGCCAGTGCGGCGGATACTCCGTCGGTGGTGTGCCCCGGGGTCGTACCGCCCATTATGGCGATCCTCCCTTTCTTGCCCTGAGAGGCCGTCCCCCCGATGGTGTGAGGCACCCGGTCGTAAGCCCGATCGCCCAGCGCCAGCTGGAGAAGGCGGGCGTTCAGTCTGGTCACTTCGATGCCCATCTCGTCCAGCTGGTCCTCGGTCGCGGACAGCTCGCGGCCGGTGACGATGTAGTAGCGGGCGATCTTGCCTCCCCCGCAGACCACGTAGATATCGAGGTCCTTGGACAGCGTTTTCAGGAGAGCAGCGAAATCGTTAAGGAATGCTCCGTCCCGGTCGTCCGGGATGATGATGGAGCCGCCTAGGGAGATGACGACCTTTTCCATGTGGGTTCACCAATAGATTTAATACGGCAATATCTTTAGTGTAGAAAAAAGCGTAGGTCGAACCAACAATGGCTCCAGATGAGAGCGATAATGATAGAATGATGGAGAAGCGCAGGTACGATTTCAAGCGCGCCCTAGAGGAGATCAAAGATATCCACGGGCGCGGCACTGAGCTGGTCTCCGTCTGACGTGCCGCCGGACAAGCAGATATCCGACGTGGCCAATTACCTCCGGAACGAATACTCCCAATCACAGAACATCAAGTCCAAGAGGACCAACAAGGCGGTCACCGGGGCGATCGAGTCGATCCTGGCCCGCTTGAAGTACTTCAAGACCCCGCCCGAGAACGGGGTCATCTTCTTTGTGGGGGAGGCCCCTACATCGGGCGATCAGACCAAGCAGGTCCAGTTCGTGCTGGAGCCTCCGGAACCGATCACCTCGTTCATGTACCGGTGCGACTCGGAGTTCTATATCGAGAAGCTATGGGACATGCTAGACGAGAAGATGACCTTCGGCCTCATCGTCATCGACCGGTCGGAATCGACCATCGGGCTGGTCAAAGGCAAGAGGATCGTATCGATCAAGAACATCAACTCCATGGTGCCGTCCAAGCATGGCCGGGGCGGCCAATCGGCTCTCCGTTTCGAGCGGTTGATCGAGATCGCCGCCCACGAGTTCTACAAGAAGACCGCCGAAGTGGCCAACGAGGCGTTCCTGGCCCAGGCGAACCTGAAGGGCGTCCTTATCGGAGGGCCGGGCCCCACCAAGGAGTTCTTCGTCAAGGAAGAGTACCTCAACCATGAGCTGAGAAAGAAGATCGTCGATACCTTCGATGTCTGTTACACCGACGAGTACGGCCTCAAGGAACTGGTAGAGAAGGCCAAAGAGTCGTTGACAGATCTGGACCTCATGCGTGAGAAAGCCCTCATGCAGAAGCTCCTCGAGGAGATCCGCAAGACCGACGGCGGGCTCGCCAGCTACGGTGAGGAACAGGTCCGCCACGCTCTTGCACTAGGGGCGGTGGAGACCCTGCTCATCTCGGAGGGGCTGAGGAAGAAGCGCGTGACGCTCAAGTGCCCCCAGTGCAACTGGTCCGGGCAGGTGACCGTCGAAAAGGTCGAGGGCGCCCGGTGCCCCATGTGCCCGACGGCCACGCCGATCATCGAGTCGAGCCTAGACTTCGTGGATGCGTTCTACGAGGATGCCAGCAAGGTCGGCACCAAGGTCGAACTATTGTCGATCGATTCGGAAGAGGGCGAGATGCTGATGAAGGCGTTCGGCGGCATCGCGGCCATATTGAGGTACGGAATAGGTGGAATGTGATGGACCCGCTCGCACCGTTCTTGAACGAGGTCCGTAGCGCGGCCAAGGCAGCGTTCGCCCAGATGGGCGCCGAGGTCTCCTTCGAGATCGAGGTCCCCTCGACCGGATTGGCGGACTTCGCCGTTCCATGTTTTCCCCTGGCCAAGGCATTGAGGAAGGCGCCACCGCTGATTGCCGAGGAGGCTCTCAGCAAGCTCCCCAAGACCGAGCTTATCGCCAAGGCGTGGGCTGACAAGGGCTACCTGAACTTCAAGCTGGATGACCTGAAGCTCAATACCTCCACCCTAAATGCCATCAAAGAGATGAAGGACGGCTACGGGAAGGGGGATGACGGCGGGATGAAAGTACTGCTGGAGCACACCTCGGTGAACCCGACCGGCCCGATTCACATCGGCCGCGCTCGCAACCCGATTATCGGCGATACGCTGGCCCGGTGCATGCGCGCCTACGGCTACGACGTCACCACCGAGTACTCACGTCAACGACGTCGGCAAGCAGGTGGTGCTTCTTACTTGGGGCCTGGAGAACATCCGGCCGGAGGACGTCCCCGTCATCGAGAGCGAGAAGGCCGACCACCGTCTGGTGGTCTTCTACCAAAAGGCCAACAAGATGATGGAGAGCGATCCGGACATCGAGAAGCAGGTCGGACAGATGCTCCGCCGCTTCGAGGATGGGGATGAGGAGGTCATCGCCAAGGTGCGCAAGACCGCCAAGCTGATGCTCGACGGGATCATCGAGAGCCTCCTCTCCATCAATGTGGTCATCGACCAGTTCACATGGGAGTCACAGTTCATCAAGGACGGCAGCGCTCACAACGTGGTCGAGGAACTGAAGCGCTCGGAGCACTGCAGTCAGGACAATGGCGCCTGCTACCTCGAGCTGAAGACGTTCGGGATCCACGGCAAGGAGACAAAGTTCTTCTTCACCCGGGCCGACGGGACGACGCTGTACACCACCAGGGATATGGCCTATCATTTGGACAAGTTCTGCCGGGCCGATCGCCTGATCAACATCCTGGGCGAGGACCAGAAGCTCGGGCAGGCCCAGCTGGCCATCGCATTGAAGTTGCTGGGCAAGGACCGTGCTCCGGAATGTGTGTTCTACTCATTCGTGTCGTTGCCGGAGGGCCGCATGTCCACCCGCAAGGGTACCGTCGTCTACCTGGACGACCTCATCGAAGAGGCCGAGGAGCGCGCGCTGGACGAGGTCCGCAAGCGCCGGACCGATCTGCCCGAGGAAAAGATGCGGGAGATCGCTCGATCCATCGGCCGCGGCGCGGTCCGCTATAACATCGTTCGCGTGCAGCCGGAGAAAGCGCTGGTCTTCAAGTGGGAGGACGCCCTGAACTTTGAGGGGAACAGTGCTCCCTTCGTGCAGTACGCTCACGCCCGCGCCTGCAGCATCCAGAGGAAGGCCGGGCAGTTCAGCAAGGACATCGATCCGGCCGTGCTCACCAATGAGTATGAACTGCGCCTGATCCGGGTGCTGGCCCGGTATCCCTCGGTACTCAGGGAAGCGGGGGAGAGGGCGCGCATCCAGGTGCTGCCGGCCTACGGTCATGAGGTCGCCGCAGCGTTCAACCAGTTCTACACCTACGTTCCGGTCCTGAAGGGTGAGGAGAACAAGGACGCCCGTCTCGCTCTGGTGGACGCCACCCGCGTCGTGCTGGCGAACTGTGCTGACCACCCTCGGTCTGAGCGCCCCGGAGGAGATGTAGATGAAGATCGTCCCTCTGAGCGACGAGGACCGGGTGTCGGTGCGCATGCTCGAGCTGGCCTGCATCCGGGAGTACATCGAAGGTCCCATGAAGCGGAAGTGGGACGAGTTCGATCCAGGAGACGCGGCAGAAGCTGGGCGCCTCGGCCAGCGGCTCCTTTGGCCATTACCGGAGTCTCCGGTCTCAGCTTCGTGGCCAAGGAAGGGGACAAGATCGTTGGCTTCATTTTCGCCCAGACGGTGTCCTGGATCGATGGCATCGAGAAGGCCGTATGGGTCGAGAACATCGGGGTGGACCCGGAGTTCCGGCGCATGGGCATCGGCTACCTGCTGCTGAAGCACCTCGCCCTGGAGGGTAAGAAGCAGGGCGCCCAGGTCCTACACTCGTCCATATCTCCGGACAATGTCAGCTCGCTATTATTGCACAAGAAGCTGGGCTTCCTGGCCGAGAACAGGAAGGTCGCCTACCTCGACCTGAATAATTTCGTTCAATAGAGATTGATGTGCTCCCGGAGCCCATACCGAGCATGGACCATTTCGTCGGCAAGCATACATTCGCGTTCTGACAGCCCACCGGTCTCCATATCGACGTCCAGTGCTTCAGCGAACCCTCGTTGCATCGCTTTTTTTATCGTCCCCACAGGCGGAAGGTCGGATAGCTCCTCGGCCAGCGAGGTCATACTGTCCCGCGACCGCTTGTTCGAGCGAAGAACGGAGAACATGCGCTCGTAGTCAGTGCGGACCAGGAGCGTGCCGTGCTGCAGGACCACGCCATGGCGCCGGATCTGCGCGCTTCCGGAGATCTTGCGGCCGCCCACCAACACATCGTTCACCGGCTTGAACTCCGCCCTGACGCCAAGAACATCGAGCGCCCCGATGATGCCTTGGCAGATGATGCGAAACGTTCCTGGGGGCTTTCTGGCATCGAGCATTTGTCCACCGCCACAGCGTAGATGAGCTGGTTGGGGTCGGTGTAGATGGCGCTGCCTCCGGACAGCCGTCGGACGATGCTCACCCCCCTCCGCTCGGCCGCCTCGATGTCCACGCATTCCCTTATCCGCTCGAAATGGCCCAGGGATATGGTCGGCACGGTGCGGCGATACAGGTGTAGGGTGTTCGGGACCGATCCCTCGTTCCTGGCCAGGAGGATGGCCTCGTCGATGGCGGCGGAACGGGCCGGTTCGAGAAGGTCCGAGTCCACCAATCGCCAGGACATGAGCGGAGAAACGAGAAGGAGATAGGAAAGGATTTCGCTCGGCCTAGGTAACGATTTCCTTGACCCGGCCCTCTTCGACGGCCCGCCGCACTTCCATCGCCAGCCTCCGCCCGGTGGACACGTTCTTCCTCCACAGGGAGTTGCCGTAGGCGTGGCCGACGTTCATGTGGACGTTGGTCCCGCCGCCGATCCTCGGAGCCACGTCGTAGATGTAGAACTGAGGTCCTTGTCCACGCAGGTCTGGAGGCAGAACGGCCCGATGATGCCGGGGGCGAAATGCTCCTTTGCAGCGGCGACGAACTTCTCCGCCAGCTCGAAGGCATTCTCTAGGAGCGACTCGCGAATGGTCGCAGAGTTGTGGCCACAGACCGTGTACTCCGGGACCTTCTGCTCGTCGTTCAGGGTGAGCTGCTGGGCGGCCGGTATCCTGACGTGGCCGTCCAGGGACGACTCGAAGCGCCAGTCCACGCCGATGAGCTCGACCCTCTCGCCCTGCCTCTCCAAGGGGGAGTAGAAGAAGTCCAGGTTGAACACCGGCCCGATGATGTACTCCTCCATGCGGGCGTGGTCCAGGGACCCCTGCTCGATCACACCCTGCTTGATGAGCTGCTCGGACTTCTCCTTGTACTCCTTGTAGGAGGCGCAGGTGAAGAAACCCCGCTCCAGCTTCTTCTTGGCATGGTGCAGCTTGACTATGCTGAGGGAGTTGATATCCTTGGGGTCGGTGATCTTCCTCGGGTAGGGTAGCCCGGCCTTATCCAATAGCCAGTAGTAGTCCTTGGGCCCGCCGCGGTCCTCGCTCCTCAGCAGGTTCCTCGACCCCACCAGGGGCACCTGGAAATCATCCTCCACCGCATCGATGGAACAGTAGGAGGTGAAGGACCGGTTGGGGACGAACAGGGTGCTACGGCTCCTTAGGTCGTTCATGACCTCCGGCCTGAGGATATCCTTGAACTTGGGGAGCAAGAGGACCTCGTCGACCATCCCCCTCGTGATATTGCCATTCTTGTCCCGGAACGCTTTGAAGTAGCGCGAGTACGGGGTGTCCCTTCCGTCCTGGCAGACGGCCAGGGTCCGGAAGCCTTCCTCTACCGCCCCGTCACAGGTGTCCAGCGCGGAGTGGGAGCCCAGGACGCCGATCTTGGCGGTGCTCAGGTCATAATCTTCCACCATTTCTTGGACGACCTTTCTCTCTATCATGAACAATCACCGTTGATGCTAGGTGAAGGAGGTAGGGCAAATAAAGGTTATCAGGTGACCGCACCCAGCCCCAGGGCGAAGATGACCCCCATGAGCGCCAGGGCTCCGATCGAATCGATGGCCGATGAGGTCAGGGGGATGCCGTGATCGTCGGGGTTGAGCGAAAGCCGGTAGGTGAACACTGCAACATAGTAGGAGATGATGTTCAGGCACGTCACGGTCGATCAGGCCAGCGGTCAGGGAGAGGAACACCATCTCCAGCAGACTGGGCGTTCCCAGGCCGAGGAGTACGGCCACGGTGTACGACGATATCCCCACCAGGGCGAACACCCACAGTGCGAACAGGTAGATGATGGCAAAGTTCTCCAGGGCCGCTCGACCGGGCGTCCGGCTCGGTTTCAAGATACCCATGTGGAGCAGCGAGGAGAACCGCGAGGTCAGTATACCGCCCAGGGCGTTGGCGTCCTCCAGGAAGGGAGGGATGAGCACCAGAAGTGCCGGCAACGCCACCAGGCTCTCCAGCTGCTGGTCGATGGTGACACCGGCGACGATGTCCAGCAGGATGCACAGTGTCAGCACAGGGGAGCTCTGGATGAAGATCCGGCGGGCTTCCCCTGCCCCCCGGGTCAGAGCGAGGTAGGCGAGGGCGACGGTGACGATGACGAAAGCTATCGACAGCAGCAGGACGGTCCAACTGGGGGCGCCCAGGACGATTATAGCTGCCAGAAAGAGCATGGGCAGGGTCACGATATCCCCGGCTGCGGTGATCAGCGGGGCGGAGATGTTGTCGATGTCCCAGTTCCGCCGGAACCCCAGGGAGGCGACCAGGATGTTGATGAGGATGAGAACAAAGCCGGCCAGCACCCCCCCGAGCACGGAGATGAAGATGAAGGCCTCGAACGGGCCGGTGCTGACCCCCAGCCCTTCGGCCACGATCTTGGCCAGGACCCCCATCAGCACCGACATGACCAGGGTCAATAGGAGGGATGACTCCATGTTGCTCCTGAGGATGCTGCCCTTACGGAACGACAGCTCGAACGTGCCGATGTGCATCGAAGTGCCCAGACGGCTCCCCAGCGCCCCATAGACGTTGCCGCGCATGCCAATGGCCGGGGGTATCAATATCATGAGCCCGGGGAGCAGCTGCAGTGTCCCGGTCATGGAGCCCAGGGTAGCGCCAGCGAGCAGGTCCCCGAGCGACGATATCATTAGGGCCACCAGGCCCAGGGTGAAGACCGATTTATTGCGAGAGAAGAATGACCTCGTACCCTGTAGCAAACGGCTCACCCCGCATACGGAAGCCTATCATCCCTATATCAATTTCTTCAGCTAGGGTGGCTATATTGGCGGATGCAAGCCCCCGACCCCTCCGATAATTGATATATATCGGTTAAGGATTAATGGAATGCGTGAGTTGGTATGGCTCCGTGATGGCGTGGTGGACATCAATTGAATGGAAGAGCGGTTAGCGATATTAATATGCTGAAGAGCTTCCGTTTTACCCCGCCACGCATAGTGGGAGGATGCTGATCGATGCCTTTTTTCGATGAGCCTGACAACGAGGAGAAGGAAAACCTCACCGTCAGGGAGCTGCTCACCGAGATGAAAGACATTTCCGAAGTAGTGGTCGACCTGGCCTATGCCGCCTTGCTCTTTGACAGCCAGGAGATCGGAGCCGAGGTAAGGCATCTGGGCTCTCGTATGGACACCCTGAACCACGAGATCAAGATCCGGATGATGCTGGCATCCCGCACCAAGGAGGACGCGGTCCAGCTGTCCGGCCTTTTACAGGTGGCGGAGGGGGCGGCGTCCATATCCAAAGCCGCCGGGGACATCGTCGAGCTCCTGGAGCTCAATCCCAAGACCACCCCCATCATCAGCCTGGTGCTCAAGGAGGCCGAGGAGAAGATCCGCCTTCTTACACTATCCGACCAATCGGACATGAAGGGCCGGACCCTAGAGGACCTGAGCGTGGAATCGGAGACTGGGATGAGGATCATCGCCATAAAGCGCGGCATCCGCTGGATCTATCGATCCGGACGAAGAGGTCAAGCTGAAGGAAGGCGACGTGATGGTCGTCCGGGGGACCGAGGACGGATTTGAACGCCTGCGCCGGTTCGCATCGGGGGCGGAACGATGGCCCGTATATCCGCCGCAGGAGGAATGATGGGCGCCCTCGAGGACATGCTGCTGGAGATCAAGGACACCTCCGAACTGATGGTCGACCTGGCCTACTCTTCCCTATTGTACAACAACGGCGAGATCGCGGATGAGGTCTACCAGCTCGACATCAGGATGAGGGAGCTGGAGGATGAGATCCAGGAGATGGCCATCCAGAATGCCACGGTGGACAAGGACATCAAAACGGCGCTGCTCATCATCCGGATGGCCCACTCGGTCGGCGAGATCTCCACCGCCGCGCTCAAGATCGCCGATGTGGTGCGGAGGGACGTGCCCCCCCATCCCGTCATACAACTGTCATTGAGAGAGACGGATGTCATCATCACCGCGGTCGCGGTGGGCGGGGGCTCCGACCTGGCCGGGGCGACCCTCGGTTCGGTCAAGTTGGCGTCTAACAGTGGAATGTATGTCATCGCCATCCGGCGGGGGCGCAGGTACATCTACGGCCCCGATGCCAGCACTCCTATCATGGAGGACGACACATTGTACGCTCGCGGTCCGGAGGATGGAGAACAGTACCTCAAGGACCTGGCCAGCGGCAAAGAGCACCTGGAAGCTAAGGACCTTAAGTAGTCTGGATAAGGGGATGAAAAAGTAGCCCCGGGCAGATTCGAACTGCCGTCGCAAGGTCCAGAGCCTCGCATGATTGACCGCTACACTACGGGGCTGTAGTAGTTGCCTGGAAAAAGCTCTTGGCTTTTAAATGTATCGCTCCGGGACCGGGGGGCGCCCGGTCCGCGCAGCCTTACTGTTTGAACTTCTTGATCGCGGCGATGATGCGATCGTAGATCTCATCGATCTCGCCCTGACCGTTGACGTTGATCAGGATGCCCCGGTCAGCGTAGAGCTTTGACAGGGGCAAGGTCCGCTCATTGTAGACCCGGAGCCGCTCGCGCACCACTGTTCTCGGTGTCATCGGTCCGCTGGTACAGCTCCCCACCGCACTTGTCGCACTTGCCGGCGATCTTGGGCGGCTTGGCGATCAGGTGGTAGACCTCATTGCACTGCTTGCAGATGCGGCGGTTCACGATGCGGTCGACGATGATCTGCTCGTCCATGTCCAGGTTCACGGCTATGTTGACCTGGGCGATCTGGTCCAGCATCTTCGCTTGTTCCAGATTGCGCGGAAATCCGTCCAGCAAGAACCCGCCCTTCAGCCCGGCCAGTTTCTCCTGGATAAGTCCGATGACCAGCTCGTCAGGCACGAGCTTACCGGCGTCCATGAACCCCTTGGCCTTCACGCCCAAAGGAGTGTTGTTGCGCACCGCTTCCCGCAGGAGGTCCCCAGTCGATATCAAGGTGAGGCCGAGCTCCTTGCACAGCCTCTTCGCCTGGGTGCCCTTTCCCGATCCGGGAGCGCCCAGCAGCACCATCTTAGCGTCCATGGGAATGTCGTATATGCTCCTCCCTTAAGCCATTTTTCTCCATCCCCAATGATTTTATCAGACTGATGCGTCATGGCTACGATAGGTGATGCCATGCTCGCGGGAAAGAACATCGGCCTCCGGCCCCTGCAGACCGAGGACGTCTGGTTGTTGTATAAGTGGTTCAATGACCGCCGGGTCATCGAGGACCTCGGCGCTCAGCGAGCCCTTTTCTGTGTCTCCATGGAAGAGGAGCGCAAGATCGTGGAGAGGCGGCTGTCCTCCCCCACCGACCGCGATTTCATCATATCTGACCTCGAGAACGACAAGGCCATCGGTTGGGCTTCATTATCGCGTATCGACCAACGTAATGCCGCGGCCGAGGTATTCATCATCATCGGGGAGACCTCGGAATGGGGAAAGGGCCGTGGTAAGGAAGTGACCAGGATGCTCGTTGAACACGCCTTCAACGTCATGAACCTTCACCGCATCTACCTACGGGTGCCGGAATATAATCAGAGGGCCATCGCATGCTTCACCGCCTGCGGTTTCCAGAAGGACGGCGTCCTGCGCGACGACCATCACCATCTGGGCGCCTACATGTCGTCGCACCTGATGAGCGCGCTTAGGAGCGAAGGGAGGGGAGAACGATGATCGAAGGCGCCCTGGTCCGGCTGAGGTGCCCAGAGCGAGGGGACCTGCCCACCCTGGTCAGGTGGATAAATGACCCCGAGGTCACCGAGTTCCTGCAGTTCGAGCCGCCCATGTCCCTGGAGGACGAGGAGGTATGGTACCAGGAGATGTTGAAGAGCAAGGACCGGGTCTTCGTCATCGAGAGCAAGGACGGAAAGCTTATCGGCAATATCGGCCTCATAGGGTTCGATTGGAAGAACCGGAGGACCGACATCGGCATCATGATCGGCGAGAAGGAGGCCTGGTCCAAGGGCTATGGTACCGACGCCATCACCGTCCTGCTGCGCTACCTGTTCGGAGAGCTTAACCTCAATCGCGTCTCCCTCTTCACTGACTCCACCAACGCCCGGGCCTTGAGGTGCTACGAGAAGTGCGGCTTCCAGACCGAAGGGCTCATGCGAGAGTATCGCTTCAAGCGGGGGCGGTACATCGACTGCGTCCTCATGTCCATCCTTCGCCGGGACTGGGAACGTTCGGGCGGGCGGAAATGGCCGTCACCGTAGGTCAACGTACGCTGGCCTCTGAGGTCACTTCAGCACCTCTTCATATGCTTGCATGACCCGCTTCACGATCTCGTCAGCAGAGTGCTTCTCCCTGACATAGTTACGTCCGGCCAGGCCGATCTCCCTCATCCGGGGCAGGTCACTTATGCTCTTGGCGAGGGCTTCCTTCAGCGAACCGATGTTCGGCTCGATGGTGATGACCGGGCAGCCGGGATAGAAGCGACGATACTCCTGGTCGAAGGTGGATATGGAGACCTTGCCCATGGCCATGGCCTCGAAGGTGGCCAACCCGATGATGCTCGGTATGCCCACCGTGGGGGCGTCGATGACCTGGTCGATGAGGATGTGGATCTCGCCAGCTCCTTCATGGCCGTGGCATGGTCCACGCGGTCGAGGATGACATATTCGAAGTAGAGCCCCTCTTGTTTCAGCTCCTCCAAGGCCTGATGGATGAGGTCAGTGCCCTTGGCCCTTCGATTGGTGGCCATGTGGAACACCCGCGGACTGGCCGCTGCATCGAAGGAATATTCGTGCGCTCCCACCGGATTGGGGACGTATTCGCCGTCGGGGATCCATTTCAGCAGGTCTGGCCGGGATAGGAACTTGTGGTGGGCCAGGAACCTATAGTGCATGCCGTAACCGTCTCTGGTCTCGCTGCCGTGGTAGTGCACCACCATCGGCTTCCTCAGGTACAGCCCCATGGCCAGGACGTCCCATCGCTTCCGATGGATGCCCCCGTGGACATGGATGATGTCGAAGCCCTTAGCGTACCGCAGGATCCGCCGCCCATTGGCGATGTCCCCGGACAGGCTTTCGTGGGTGTAGTAGAAATCCACATCGTGCGGCTCGTTCAGCGTATTGGACCAGGTCTCCATGACCACCGCGTGGTGGCCCAACCTCCGTTGGGCCTGGGCGAGCTGGTTGGCCACCCCGGCCTGGTTCTCCACGTGAAGGATCCGCATCATCTCCACTGAACAGCGAACGGGTAGAAAAAGGAAAAGCTTCTTCCAGCGAAAACTGTCCTCGGCAAGGATGATATGCTCTGGCGACAATGGTCGGACCCATGGCAGAACGGAAGGACGAGGTCGCCCTGGTCGGATGCGATGACTACGATCGCGAGCGGGTCCTGACCGCAATAAGGAGACTCCTTGGAGATGCTGGGCGGTCTGGATCGTTTCGTCGCTCCCGGGCAGCGCGTTCTGCTCAAGCCAAACCTCCTCCTGGCCGCCCCGCCGGAGAAGTGCGTGACGCCCCACCCGTCGGTCGTTTTCGCGGTGGGGAAACTGCTGAAGGACCATGGGTGCAAGGTGATCATCGCCGACTCCCCCGGAGCCGGCCTGTCCTACTCCGAAGGGGGTCTCCGGAAGGTGTACGCCGCTACCGGTCTGGACAAGGTGGCCGAGGAGCTGAACATCGAACTGAACTTCGATACCACCTACCAGGAGGTCCCCAATCCCGACGGCCGCAAGGTCAAGCGGTTCGTGGTGATCAGCCCGGCCCTGGAGGTCGATGCCATCGTTTCGGTATGCAAGGCCAAGACCCATGTTATGACTGCCATGACCGGGGCGACCAAGAACACCTTCGGCCTGCTCCCGGGCTGGGAGAAGCCCAGCTTCCATTCCAGGATGGAATCGGCCAGCGACTTTGCGGAGATGCTGGTCGACCTGAACGATCTGATGAGGCCACGCCTCCATATCATGGACGCCATCATGGGCATGGAAGGCGATGGGCCGAACAACGGCGACCCTCGCAAGATCGGTGCGGTGGTGGCATCGGCGAACTGCCATGCCCTGGACGTGGTCGCGGCCAGGCTCATGGGCTTCGAACCAAAGGACATCTGTACCATACGGGCAGCGATCGGAAGGGGCCATTTGGACAAGGATCTGGCCGGCGTCACGGTACGGGGGATGCGGATCGACGACCTGGCGGTCAAGGATTTCAGGAAGCCCTCGACCTATGTGCCCGGGGGGCAGTACGAGCAGGGTCGGTTGATGCGTTCGGTTGCCAAGCTCGCCCGAGCCTACGCCCTGCGGCCCGAGGTCATCACCGAGCGGTGCGTCGGCTGCGGCCAATGCGAGAGGGTATGCCCCAAGAAGACGGTGAAGGTCAAGAATGGCAAGGCCCGGTTCAAGTACGGCGAATGCATCCGTTGCTACTGTTGCCATGAGATGTGCCCGCACGATGCCATCGCCCTGCGGCACAGCGCCGGCGGACGTCTGCTGGCCCGGATGACCGGGGGCAAAGCTCGCTAAGGCATGTCCGCAAAATGACAAAAGCAGGCGGAGTGTGACAGGCCCGGAGCGACTTGATTATTATCCGCCTTGAACACTATCCCCCTTTCGGAAGATAAGATGAAGTTCGAGGAGTTCAAGAAGGATACCGAGATCAGGGCCTCGGTCCGCAAAAAGGAATATTCCATCGCCAAGGTCGCCACGGTCCCGACGCTGGACCAGAAGGTCTTTGCCGTGATCACGGACGGCGCCGAGATCACCGTGGTGGCGGAGGTCGATCACGGGCTCAAGGTGCTCGAGGAGGAGGAACCCTTCCGCATAATCTCCTTCGACACCAAGCTGCCGTTCGACCTGATCGGCTTCCTTGCCTATATAACAAAACTGCTGGCCGATCAGAACATAAGTTTGTTTGCCATCTCATCGTTCTCAACGGACCATATCCTGATGAAGGAGGCCTACTTGTCAAAAGCGATCGAGGTGCTCAAGGGCGCCAAGGTCAAGATCGACATGAAATGAAAAAAGGAAGAGGGACGGTCCGTTCTCAGACCATCTTCTTTCCGGCGTCGTAGGTGGCGCTCTGGTTCCAGACCTCGGTAGGTTCGAAGACCCAGACCCCCCGCGCCTGCAGCCCCATGGACTTTAGGGCCGCATTCATCTGTTCGAACAACGGTCCGGCGGTGACGTAGTCCTTCACCTTGGCCCGGACCTCGTACGACTTCATCTCCATGGTCACCAGGATGGAGACCAGGCTGCCGTCGGCCTTGGCATTCTCCAGGTTCTTGCTGGTGTGCTTCATGAGGATGGCCCCGGCCATGATCATCTCGGGGCTCGCGGCCTTCAGGCTTCCCAGCTGCACCAGGTGGATGTTGCCTCCCTCGCTCTTCGTTCCCAATACCCTGGCCGACTTCGGATCGTTTATCGCTTTCATTACTTCTTCAGGTAGACCCACCATGGTAGTTCACCTGAATAAGGGAGGCAAGCGATACCGCTTATAGGTTTGCGGCCTCTGCAATCATAGAAACCTCCGTAGGCCGTGATGAAGGGACGAAAACCGCATGTATCGGGTCCAAACAAAGTAAGATTTATTATCGGACATCGGCCATGGCGTGCTCAGTGATGTCATGGACCAGGACGTGGTTGCTCAGATAGGATCGATCGTTGGCGAGAAGAACTGCTCCACCCGGATAGCGGACCTGTATACCTACGGTTTCGACTCATCCATCCATCACGTCACCCCGGATATCGTTGTCCAGCCCCGTAGCACCGAACAGGTGGCTAAGCTGATCAAACTGGCCAACTCGCTCAGGATCCCAGTAGTTCCACGCGGCGCCGGTACTGGCCTTTGCGGCGGGGCTGTGCCCCTCAAGGGCGGGATGGTCATCGATCTGACCAGGATGAACAAGATAAAGGAGGTCCGGGTCGAGGACCTCTTCTGTGTATGCGAGGCCGGTGTGGTCTACGATAGTCTGCAGAAGGCGCTCGGTCCGTTCAAGTTCACCTTCCCTCCGACCCCAGGCAGTGCCGAAGCGTGTACCATCGGCGGTATGGTCGCCACTAACGCCTCGGGCATGCGAGCCGTAAAGTATGGGGGTACCAGGGACTATGTCCTCGGCCTGGAGGTCGTGCTCCCGACCGGTGAGATCATCAGGGTGGGGACAAGAACGCTGAAGAACGCTTCCGGATATCAGCTGGAGCGTTTGTTCGTGGGCAGCGAGGGCACTCTGGGCATAATCACCGAGGTCACCCTACGTATCGTGCCCAAGCCGAAGAAGATGGCCATGATCCTGGCGGGGTTCGATACCCTGGAGAAGGCCGGCAAGTGTGTCTCCGCGCTCATCGCCAAACCTCTCCTGCCGTCGGCGGTCGAGCTGATGGACTCGACCTGCATCCGGGCCGTCAACAAAGCGATCAATGCCGGCCTGCCGGACGTAGCAGCGCTGTGCATGATCGAGGTCGATGGCGACCCCAAGGTCGTGGCCGAGGAGCTGATCGAGGTGGTCAAGGTGGCAGAGTCCATCGGCGCGATCGGCCTGCAGCGATCGGACGATGCCGCCCAGATGGCCAAGTGGACCAACGCCCGGAAGAGTGTCATGTCCGCCCTGTCCCGGTACGGAGAGGGCTCGGTCTCCGTCTCCCTGGCCGATGATATGGCGGTGCCCATCTCCCAGATACCCGAGGCGGTGGTCGAGTTCGGCAAGATCGCCCAGAAGTATGGCGTCATCATCGGGACCTATGGACATGCCGCCGATGGCAACCTACATACCAAGATGCTCTTGAACCCCGAGTCACCTGAATCATGGCGCAACGGGGAGAAAGCCGTCCGTGAGATCTTTGACACATGCATCCGGCTTGGCGGCACTGTCACCGGGGAGCACGGCGTCGGCATATCTAAGGCCCCCTACTTCCAGAAGGAGAGGGCCACTGCCCTCGGGGCGATGAGGGCTGTCAAGAACGCCCTCGATCCGAACGGCATCATGAACCCCGGCAAGATGCAGGAGTGGGAGGGTTGCATTATCCAGCATCTCAGGTACCCCTGCCCTGACCAGAAGGACTGATCAGAAGAAAAAGGTGGTGAAATTGGCGAGGAACGCCAGTATGCCGCAGACGCCGAAAGCGGCCACATAGATCGGAACGTTCCATCTCATCACCTTATATCCATCAAAGGGCGGGATCGGTAGCAGGTTAAATGCTGCCAACATCAGGTTGATGGATCCGATCAGGTAGAGTGCGAAGGCCAGCAACCCTGAGTTGAGCACAACGCCGGCCGTTAGGAATGCCAGCCCCAGCCCGAGATTGGTCAGCGGCCCGACTATGCTGATGACCCCATTCTGCTTGCGGTTGATCATCCCCTGGATGTACACCGCGCCGGGTGCAGCGAAGATGAACCCCATGAATGAGAACACCACCGCCAGCATGAGGCCGAATGGATAGGCCCGAAACTCCGCCCATGCCCCGTTCCTCTGGGCCATCACCTTGTGGGCGAACTCGTGGAGCATGAATCCGGTGAGCACCGCGGTAAGCGATACTCCAAAAGCGAACAGGAGACTGTCCATCGTGCTTAAACCGCTCACCCGCGGGGTGAGGTAGAAGAACATGGTGAACGCGAAGGTGAGCGCCGCCACGGCGATGAAGATGTTCTTCAGCTCGGTCTTGCCAAAGGTGATCTTGCCATAGCCAGGAGGTATGTATATGGTCTTCGGGTCGTACATCTCGCCTCCGCACTAGGGCCATCTTGCTAATAAATATTGACCCGACGCTCCCGGGTCCCCCGACAAAAGACCTGCTTTCTTCCTTCCGCCCATACTATAAGATGAACGCGAGGATGGCCAGTATGATGAATGTGATGAAGAGCCACTTGGCTACCAAGAACGAGAATCCAGCTACCCCGGATAACCCGAGCAGGGCGGCAATTATGGTCGATGCGATGAACGGCACCATAAGTTCCAGTATCATTCCTATCGACCCCCGTTGCGCCTCATGATCATTTAAGTGCCAGGCCAGCCATATTGGCTCTTTCGGTCATCTGGTCTTCGATCGGACGGCTGGTCAGGCCGGCTGTCCGCCTGAGCAAAAGCTCTTATCATCATGCCCAATCTCCAACCTCGACCCGATGGACCTTATACTGTTCCTTCTGAGCCTTGCCATCATCCTGACCAGTTGCGAGTTCTTCACCAACGGGGTGGAGTGGATGGGAAGGCGGTTCAACCTCGCCGAGGGTGCTGTAGGCAGCGTGCTGGCAGCGATAGGAACGGCCCTGCCGGAAACGATAGTTCCTCTCATCGCCATCCTGGCCGTGGGCGGCAGTGCCGGTGAGGAGCTGGGCATCGGGGCCATACTGGGTTCGCCATTCATGCTGGCGACCCTCGCCCTGTTCGTGTGCGGCCTATCGGTCCTGCTGTTCCGTAAGCGCAGGCGGACCAATTCATTATGCATCAATGGCAGCCTGGTGCGCCGGGACCTCAAGTTCTTCTTGCTGGCCTACTCCTTGGCCGTGGCGGCGGCATTCTTGCCGGCGGACCTCAAGTACCTTAAGGTGGTCCTGGGGGTCGGCTTGCTGGGCTTATATGGTGTCTATGTTTGGCAATCTCTCAAGACCGGCTCATCCAGCGAGGAGGAGCTCAAGGGCCTCTATTGCAGCCGTTTGTTCGGGGGCCGCTCCTCGAAGGAGGCGTTGCATCCGTCGGAGGATCCCGTGGCCGAAAAGATCGATGTCATCAGGAAACATCGCCCCGCCACCTGGATGATCTTCTTCCAGGTGTTCATGGCGCTGGTCGGGATCATCGGCGGTTCCTACATCTTTGTGGAACAGATAAAGGCCCTATCTATGGACATCCAGGCGCCCCTGGTCATCGTGGCCATCCTGATATCGCCCGTAGCCACGGAGCTCCCGGAGATGTTCAACGGCGTGCTGTGGATCCGGGAACGGAAGGACACCTACGCCATCGGCAACATCACTGGCGCGATGGTGTTCCAGTCATGCATACCGGTGACCGTCGGTCTGCTGCTCACGCCCTGGGCGATCGACCTGGCGGAAAAGACCAGCGGCCTCATGGCCGCAGCCATGGGCATCGCCCTGTTATCCGGCGCGATCCTTTACCTCCGCTCAACGGGCCAGGAGCTGAAAGTGTCCGCGTTGATGGTGGGCGGGCTTCTCTACATCTTCTTTTTCGTTCTGGTGCTTATGAACGTATAGGTGATGCCCACATCAAATAACTAGAAATACCAGACGCATTTAAGTTGGTGGCCCATTTCGAGCACGGCAAGGTAGGCTTCCGATGGTGTGACAGCTGCGGGACCCTCATCCTCGGACCGAAGTGCGATGTCTGCGCTTCGGCCGGTAGATACTTCGAGGTCTCCAAGCCTGCGGATATAAGGCCCTGCATGGGCAAGAGCGCGGACGTGCTCTCTGATATTTTCCAGAAGCATTTCGGCGTCTCCGATTTCATTAGGAACCGTACCATATTCCTGAACAAGGTGTCGGGCGAGGACAGGACCGACGAGATAGTTTATCAGGGCATGGTCATCGGTACGCTCCGTTACGACCTCAAAGCCTGTGGGTTCCAGCTCGACCTGCGGCTGGAAGGCGCGTTACTGCTTCATCCCCTGGCCAAGAAAGGCGTTGTGGTGATCGGCCATGACACCGGTCATCTGAAGGGCAAGAACCTGCCGGGAAGGATGATCAATGAGATCAAAGGCGAGTTCGCGGCCGGCGATCCCCTGATCGTTCTGGCCGGAAGCCTGGTGTGCAGCGCCGTGGCCAAGGTGTCCAGCGAGGACGCTCCCACCGCCGACAAGGCCGTGGGCGTCAGGGATGTGGGCAAGGGCACCATCGAGGTCGTCAAGCGCAAATCCTCCTGGACCGGGTTCGTCAATGCCAATGAGGGCCACTTCCGCACGCTCGAATCGAAGACCATATCGGACATCAAGTCCTTCGTCGGGAACAACAAGCTGCCCGTGACGCTCTCGTTCAGCGGGGGGAAGGATTCCCTGGCCTGCTACGGGCTGGCGTCCCGGGCGCTCGAGGAGTACGTGCTCATCTTCGTCAACACCGGCCTGGAGTTCCCGGAGACGGTTCGCTTCGTCGAGGAGTTTGCCAAGAAGAACCGCAAGCGCCTGCTGATAGCTGATGCAGGCAACGCGTTCTGGGAACAGGTCGACTCGTTCGGCCCGCCGGCCAAGGACTTCCGGTGGTGCTGCAAGGTCTGCAAGCTCGCCCCCCTGACCGAGCTGATCGAGAGAAACTTCCCCCAGGGAACGGTCACCATAGAGGGCAACCGCGCCTACGAGTCCTTCGCCCGCTCAAACATCGCCTTTGTCGAAAGGAACCCCTTCGTCCCGAACCAGGTAATACTCAACCCCATCCGGGAATGGAGGGCAGTAGAGGTGTGGGGCTATATCTGGTGGAGGAACCTCGATTACAATCCACTTTACGAACAGGATTTCGAGCGCATCGGGTGTTACCTGTGCCCCTCCTGCCTGGAAAGCGAATGGAAGAACACCTCCCGGATCCACCCCAAGCTACACGCCCAATGGAACGCCCACCTGAAGGCGTGGTCCGAGAAGAACGGTGGAAGCGAGGAGTACGTCAAGTACGGCTTCTGGCGATGGAAGGTCTTCCCGCGGAAAATGAAACAGCTGGCCGAGGAAGTGGACCTGAAACTTCCGGAGGTCCGTTCTGACCGCATCGACCTTAAGTGGGTCAAGGGCGTGTCGCCCTGCGTCACGGGAGGCTATTCCGCCGAGGGAGTGCTGTCCGTGCCGCACAAGAGGGAATTCCCCATGATCGTGGAGGCCCTCAAGACCATCGGTCAAGTAAAGTACTCCAAGGACTTCGAGATCGCTCTGGTCAAGACCAAGGATTCCACCCTAAAAGTGTTCGGGGGCGGTCAGCTGGTGGCGACGGGGCCCTCTCCGGAAAAAGCCCAGCAGATCTTCGAGGCCGGGGCCAAGGCGTTGCTGCGGGCCCAGCTGTGCACGCAATGTGGCATATGCATTCGCAGCTGCCGCACCAAGGCCATCACCATCGACCGCGGGCTGATCGTGAACGAGGAGCGATGCAACCGGTGCGGCAAGTGCGCCGAAGCGTGTGTGGTCGCGCACTACTATGATAAGCTGGTGAAATAGCCATAGTTTAAAATAGGGACACATTTTCCTAGGGGATGGATGGACTTCACTTCCTTAGCGGCCGCGGCCATTGGTTTCGCCCCGCCCATAGTCCTGATGCTATGGACCCTGCAGAACTACACCTACCCTAAGGTCGAAAAGCCCTACTTCAGCGATCCCACGCTGTTCGGCATGTTCGCCATAGGGATCGTCGTGGGGGTCGCCCTTTACGTTGTCTCATTGCTCATAGCGCCGGCATACGCCTTGGTCGGATTCTTCCTCGAGGAGACGGTCAAGCTCATGATCATAAACATGCCGAGGTTCCAACGGCGTGCCGACACCCCGTTCTACGCGTTCGGTCTCAGTGCGGGGATAGCTTCTGCCCTGGCCTTTGGGCTGGTGAATCGGGCGTTGGTCGGCGTGGGCTTCGACGCCGTGGCGGTCATCATCATGGTCGTGTACTCGATCATGATCGCCCTCTTGCAAATTTCCACCGGTACGACCATCGGGATGGGTGTGGCCCGAGGGACGCCCTGGCCGTTCTTCGGGCAGGCGGTAGTGGTGCATCTGGCAGCAGTGCTGCTGCTCGTCCCCTTCAGCACGGTCCTCGGCGAAGGCGAGAGCGCGATAGGCATCGTCCTGTTCGTGGTGGCCTTCTTCTTTGTAGCAACCTACTATTGGTATGTCCACCGCAAGCTCCTTCCCGCGTACGTCAGGGAGGCTCTGGCTAAGATGGGAGGTATGAAACCTAAAAAGGCGAGAAAGGAACGCAGGTCGAAAGTTTGAAATCATATTAATTGGGTGATAATAACGTGGAACAAGGTCAGAAGAAGCGTTCGGCCGTGAAGGCGATCGCTGTGATCGCCGTTGTGATAATACTTGCCCTTCTTCTCTTGACGCCTGCGGTCCAGGGTTTTCTAAGGGACCTTATTCAGTCCCCATTCCAGCCTCGTTACCCGGAGAGCGCGACCTTCACCCTCGAGCGGACGATGACCGTGGACGCCAACGGCGGCGAGGTGCTGAACTACACGTTCGACATTTGCGAGCCGATCAATATCTCACAGAACGGTTACGCCATCCAGGATGTCAGCTCCATCGCCTATTCTCCAGCCGTATCGACCGAGGACAGTCCGGTATGGCCAGAACTGGGTCACCTGGTACGGGTCGTCCTTCTCTGGTCAAAAGGCCAAGACCTCCACCGCCACTTACGAAGTGACGGTATACACGCACATATGGGACATCGACAAAGAGAAGTCGCTTAACGTGTCCGATATCCCGTCGTCCCTGAAAGCGACCTACCTGCACGACGAGTGGAAGATGGACATGTCCTCCTCCGAGATCGTGGCCACATCAAATTCTATCGTCGGCACCGAGACCAATGTTTACCAGATCCTGCGGGACATCTATAACTGGATGACAGCCAATGTTCGGTATCCGACCACGACCTCCGGCGGCGAGCCGCAGAGCGCCCTGGAGACCCTGAGCTCCCGAGTGGGCGATTGCGACGACCAATCCATCCTGTTCTGCTCACTGGCCCGGGCTGCGGGTGTGCCGGCATGGCTGCAGATGGGCGCGCTGTACGTGAACGCCGAGAACAGCTGGGGAGGCCACGGATGGCTGCAGGCCTACATTCCGCTCAGGTCAGGCGGCGGAGAGAACGTGACCATCGACGTGGTCAACAAGGATTTCCTGGTGTTCCGTCCTAACCGGTTCGTGGACTTCACCGACGACGGCGCTGGTGACCATCTGAGCGATTATTATTACACTTTCTACACTACCTACGACCCCAAGACCTATGCTCCGGGATCGGGACCGGAGTATAGCGAGGCGTACGTGAAGATCAGCTATGTGGAGTCGAGCAAGAAGATTAGCCAGGGGGCGGTGTACGAGTTGGCCGACCTCATACAGGTCGGTACCGTCCGGGTGCAGACTCGTAGATGATGCCAGCGCTGAGCATTCGGGCCATCAGCTTGTCAAGAGCACCCTCGTCCGCGGTCCCCAGCGCCTTCATGATGTCGTCCTTGGTGAAGGCCTTGCTTTCCTTTGATAGCTCCAGGACCAGCGACCTCATCGCCTGCTCGTCGGACGGGATCCCGGTGCGAGGGACTGGGGCGCTCGGATAAGGAGCGCCGGGCATCTCGATGTCGTAGACCAGCCGCGCCCCGACCTGCCGGACGCCATCGGCCAGCTCTTTGGGGGAATCGGTAGAAAAATAGACCTTGGCCCTCTTGACATCGATCTTGCCCCCGCAGCGGGGGCAGGTTATGCGGGCCATGTTGAGATCCGCCCCCTGCACCAGGGTGCAGTGCGGACAGATAATCACGCCGAACATGTGAACTACCCCTCCGAAGGGGCGTCTTGCTTCAACCACTCGACTTGCATCATTCTCAATGATGTAGCGGTCCAATGTCCACAAGCGAGTTCGGGCAGTTCCTGCCCTACCTTCTCAATACCTCGGTGGAGGATATTGATGGAAGCGTTATGGTCACGCGATAGCGATAGACCACAGAATGGACAGTCGTGTCGTCTATCGCCTAGTGTTTTAGGAACTAGCTTGCCGCAGCCGGAGCACATCTGACTCGTGTTTCTTGGATCGACCTGAACGAACAGCTTACCAGCATTTTCAGCTTTGTAAGCTAGTTCCTGGTTCAGCGAACTCCAAGACGCGTCGGATATGCTTCTTGCTAGTCTGCGATTCTTGACCATGTTGCCTGGGTTAAGTTTCTCCGTGACAATGAGGTCGTAATTGTTCACGTACGCTCTTGAGACCTTGTGCTGAAAGTCGTTCCGCTGGTTCTCAACTCTTTCGTGGCATCTAGCGACGATGATGCGCTGCTTCTCTTTGTTCTTCGAACCTCTTTGCTTTTTGCTCAATCGTCTTTGTTCTTTTCTTAACTTCTTCAACGCTTGCTTAAGATGGCGAGGATTTTCGATCTCGTGGCCGTCGCTGTCGACGATGTAGTGATCTAAACCAACGTCTAGTCCGATGGCCTGCTCGATTTTGACCGTTTCGTAATTGTCTAAGCCAGTATCGACGACAATGAAGGCGTACCATTCACCCGATGACATTTGTTTTATAGTTATTTGCTTGATTCTGCCAATAACCTCGTGATGAAGACGAATTGGGATTTCCCCTATTTTCGACAAATAAAGAAGACCGAACTTATCATTTTTTGGCAATAGTTTGAACCCTATCTGATTGTAGGTAAAGGACTTGAATCGAGTCTTATTCTTGAAACGCAGCTTGCCAATTCTCTTCCCTTTTTCCTTAATTGCCCTTTGAGCCTTAATGTTATAAAACAGACGATCCCTCACAGGCTGAAGGCATTTTGAGTAGACGTCTCTTAGTTCTGGCATCTCATCCTTGAGCTGTGTTAGGAACCTGCCCGTCTCATAATGGTCCATTAGCCCAGCATTGTACTCCTCCAGAAGTCTATTATATACCAAGCAACAAAGATCCCTAACCCGGATGAGCTCCCGCTCTTGATCCATATTTGGATAGATGCGGAACTTGTTGGTGAGTATCATCTCTGTCAAAAATTCTTCATGACATTGATGGTTATAAGGTTAGAGGGGAGGTGAGCGAAAGTGCTCTAAAATGGGCTCACTCCTATCTCTTCCCAGGGGTTGACTACTCATCAGATCTAGTATTCGACGAATACCAGGGCAGCGACGCAGGCCCCATAGTTGTCCATGGGGACGGAGAGCTCCTCGATCCGGTACTCGATGGCCTCCATCTCGATGCCCCTGAGCTTGGCCATCTCGTCCATCTTCCATTCCATGATCTCGCGCAGGGCCTTCTTTGATCCATGGATATGTCCCTCGGCAACATAGCCGCCCTTACCGTCCTTTCGGAACCCGTAGGCGATGCCGGCGGAGATCATCTCACCCTCCCCGCCTCTCATTTGGGCGAGGACGCAGTGGGTGATGGTCCCCATGGGCAGCTCTCGGATCCCTACCTGCTCGGCGTTGACCGGCAGGACCGATGAGACGGAGACGATGTTAAGCTCGCCGATGCCGGCCTCGAGCAATGCCTTGTCGAAGGCATTTAGGTCGGAGACCTTGCTCACGGCGCAGCCAGAGGAGACGAAGAATTTCTTTGGGACGAGATGCATAAACCGATGTAATTAGCACCTCGAATTTAAGGGTTTCCCTCTCCGACCAAGCGGCGTGGTAACGGTGCTCCCAGGCTGACCGCCGATGGCCCTCGCCGTGTAAATTATATGGAAATAAAGATTAATTAAGTCGGATGATCCGTTCCCGATGGTTTCGGACAACATAGCGCTCAGCGACACCTTGGCCGATCGATTCGATGCGCCTCAGTCTTCCAACTTCATCATTTCCATGCGCTGGGGTGTCGATTGATCGGTCCGGATGTCCCGGAACTCGCGCTCCAGCATCTTCACCTCACGGCTGTTCAGGGCCCCCGGGCTTATGGGCAGCAGGAAAATGGAATCGGTCACTGCCGTCGCTTCGGACAGGAGCTGCACGAATTTCAGTATCTTGTTGAAGTTGTTCTGGGAGACCAGGTACTCAAGCCCGCTTATCAGGAAGACCGCCCCCTCGCTCTGCTCGAGGAAGGTCTTGATCTCGTTATAGATGAGCGGGACATTGGTCGGCTCTCGAGCGTTGCCCTTATCGCCCTCATAGGACAACCACACCAGCTGCGCCCCGTCCAGGCGAAAGGTCTTACGCAGCCTCTCGGGATATTCTCTGGAGATGCAAAGGCCCCGGCTCCCGTGGGCGATGTAGTCCTCCAGGATCTCGAACGCCTCCCGGGAGTTATCGGACTCGATCAAGTACGCGCAGCCGGATTCCAGATTATACTTCCTCGCCGACGCACTGATGGCCAGGGGCGGGGGGGCCGAGGCCATCTCGGACGGGATGAGATGGTGCACGCACCTCTCCGCCCCCTGGGACATGCACACGACCTCGGTGGCCTTGTAATGCCGCCCCAACAGCCCGGAGGCGATGCCCGACAGGTAACCGCGGGTGAAATCGCATCGGCGGCCATGGGAGGCCTCGACCGATTCGTCAAAGGTGACCACGATCTCGTCGGCTGTGACCTTCATCACCTTCGTTCTGGACAACCCGCTCTCCGACCACAGCTGGGAGAAGACCTCGGCGAAGCTGTCCAATTCAGTGACCGGTACGTCCAACGAACTGACCAGGGTCATGCCCGCCTTGAACCCGGTCCGTTCCAGGGTCTCTCCGGCCCAATCCCCGGCCATCAGTTCCAGCTCTTCACGGAGCGACAATAGCGCGGACGCCGGCATGACGAAGAAAGGGTTCACTTCCCGGCCTCCATGACCATTCGGCCCAAGCTCTCAAAGGCCTCCTGGACGCCGTTCCCGGTCTTGGCACTGGTGAACAGTAGCTCTCGTCCCATCTTCGCCCTGGTCTCGAGGACGTTCTTCAGCTCCAGCTTGCTCTCGAGATCGGACTTGTTCACGATAGGGATGACCGGCACCGGCCCGGTGACGTTCTCCAGGTCCGTCTTCCATTGGGGAAGGTGCAGGAGCGTCTCCTCGCGGGTCTGGTCGCAGACCAGCAGGGCACCGTTAGCTCCGTTATAATAGGCGGCATGCAAGGTCTTTTGAGACCTTTGGCCAAGCACATCCCAGATCATAAGGGTGAGCTGGACGTCCTCGTACTCGATGACCTTCTTGGAGACCTTGGTGCCGAAGCTCATGATATACTCGTCTCTGAAACAATCAAGCACGTACCTGCCGATCAGACTGGTCTTCCCGACTCCGCCGTCCCCTAAAAGGCAGACCTTGCGGATAATCCTCTTCTTGTCCATGGCAGGCCGGAAAGAATCGCCATGTCCGTATAAATACATTAGCTGGAAAAAATCGTTCTCCCGTTCTTATAAAATGGAAAGGCGGGGCGGCCTCAGCCGTAGACCACCGATTCCTCGGGCGTTAGCTTCTTGGGCTGGTTGACGCTCTCCATGGCCGCCTTGATCTGCCGCTCGATCTCCTCCGCTTCCTTGTACAATGGGTCGGGGTCGATCTTGATCTCTGGCAACATCTTGGCCACTACCTCCAGGAGCTTGGCCGAACCCCTGGCATCGGGGAAGTTGACCCGGGCCGGTCCCAGCAGGCAGATGACGTCCAGGCCGCGGATCTCGCCGCCGAAGAGCATGACCCCGGTGATGCCGCTGACCATGCCCTCCTTCATCTCCTCCACCCCGTATTTTTTAAGGAGCTCTCTGCTCGCCGGGGAGCTGCCGACCCCATAGATCTTGGGCTCGTCCGTCGTTTGCCAGTTGATGCCCTCAAGGGACACGATGGTCTTGACCCCCTTCTCCTGGCAATAGTTCAATAGCGTATCGGCGAGCGGCTGCACCAGCTCCGGCTTGGGCATGAACTCGGCCGCGACGGTGATGAGCTGCCTACACTGCTCTCCCTTATCGCTGCAACGTCGCTGGCCCGCGTACACTCGGACTGGCGGGGAGGGTACCCCTTCGTGGATGAGGGTATAAGGGGGGAAGTCCTTGGACATGATCCCGGCAACACGCTCCAGCTTGGAGGTCCTGATGATAAAATTGGCCGCTATGGAGCTGACCAGCCCTACCGAGGGGAACCCCACTATCATCATGCCGTCATTGAAATTATCCGTTTTGTACTCGTGGATGATCAGGTCTGATGTCATAGTCATTCCTTCGGACAGTTCTCGATTTCAGGCGAGCGTACTTAATCCTTTTCCGTACCCAGGCTTCCCAACGGCCCCCAGGTTCGTTCAGAAGACGGATTCAGGTGACGGATATGGAAAGTAATATGGTCGGGCTCGCTCTTTTGAAGGGTCCGTGAAGAACGAGATCATCATCGAACGCACGGCCGGGGGCATACCCGTCGTCGTGGAACGCCTTCCTTACGCTCACTGTGCTTCTTTCTCGGTATACATCGGTGCGGGATCCCGGGATGAGGTGAACGACCAGGCGGGCATAGCTCATATGCTTGAACACATGCTGTTCAAGGGCACCCAGAACCGCACCGCCAAGCAGATGTCGGAGGAGATCGAGGCGGCCGGCGGGGAGCAGAACGGCTACACTACGAAGGAGGTCACCAGTTACCAAGCATACGCTCTCGATGAGACGGGGGAGGTGGCGGAGGACATCCTGGCGGACATGGTCCTGCATCCGCGCCTGGAAAAGGGGTGCCTGAAGACGGAGAAGAACGTGGTCGTGCAGGAGATCCGCATGATGGAGAACGATCCCGAGGATTTCATTCATGTGTTGTTCACCGAGACCATGTGGGGCACGCATGCCATGGGCCGTTCGGAAGCCGGATCGGTAGGGACGGTCGAGTCGCTTACCGACCAGGATGTCCGCTCGTTCTTCGAATCCCATTATCGCCCGCCCCGCATGGCCGTGGTCGTTACCGGTAATGTCAAGCTTGCTCAGGTCATGGACTGGGCGTCCAGGAGCTTCGATCCCCTGGAGCCGGCCAAGAACGAAAGGCCGCGCGAGGCGCCCGTTCCGATCGCGCAGTTCAAGGTGTACCCCCGGGATGATAAGCAGGCCTACGTGGGCATGGGCTTCCCGGGTCTGAGCTCGGTCCACCCGGACCGTTTCGCCCAGCGGCTGATGACCACGGTCATGGGCATGGGCACATCGTCGCGTTTGTTCCAGGAGATCAGGGAGCGCACCGGACTGGTCTATGAGATCTTTGCGTCGTCGTCGAGTTACACCGATTGCGGAGCCATCAGCATCTTCTTCAACACCTCGGTCAAGGACCAGGAGAAGGTCGTCAGGCTGGTGGCGAAGGAGATCGATCGCCTAAAGACCGAGGGCCTGGACAAGGAGGAGCTGAAGCGTGCCAAGCACCTTCTAAAAGGCATCTACGTTCGAAGGTTGGAGAGCACCGAGACCCGGATGATCCGTCTCGGCGAGATGTTCATGGCGACCGGCGAGGCACTGACGGCCGAGGAAACGCTTCGACGGATGGACGCGGTTACCGAGGAAATGGTCTTGAGGTCGGCCCAGGAGCTGATGACCAGAGACACACTGACCATTGCTATGCACGCCCCAGGAAAGGAGAGCGAGGCCGCGGTCAAAAGCCTTAATGACCTAGACTTCTAGGTCTGGGCGATCAGTTCGAGCACCGTTTTGACGGTGCCCTCGAGCGCCGCCTCGATCTCTGGAGTCATGGTCTCGCTTACGGTGAACACATCGTTCACTTCGACCGCCACGAACATGATCCTCCGGGGGAACCGTTCCGGCTCCAGGGACCTGCCCAGTTCAATGGTGGTGGCGACGTTCGCTTCGTGCGGATTGACGCCGTGAACCGTATCGCTGAACGCTTCCGGATCGAGCACCAGGATGGTCCCCGGCCTCTCCCCTGATTTGAGGATGGCATCGACGACGATGACTCGGTCGTAGTCCAGCATGATCTCTATGAGGTCCAGCCCGCTGGTGCAGGCCTCCTGGAGGTCCACGCCCTGGACGCCTCTCTTGGAGAGCTCCTGTAGTACCCTGAGCCCAATGGCATCATCGCACATGATGGGGCTCCCGATCCCAAGTATTAGCGTTCTGTCGCTCATTCATCCGAGCCAATATGAGGCGAATAAAAAGAGTTTTCGATTATGTCCCCCGGTCGTCCGTCACATTAGTAAGGCACCGTGGAATATCCAGAACGAATGGTTGCCAGATCTCCAACCTGGATTGGATGGGGGAAGCAAAATGTCCGGAGGGGCGGACAGGGCGTTGCCATCTGCCTTCGCTTTATGCCATTGATCTGCGATGAAGGCTGATCATCATATCGATCGGGACCTTCCAGAACTAACTTGTCTCACGTTCTGCCCGCTCTCCCCTGGCCTGCTGACCTCCCGTAGGAGTGGCGCGTGGCATCGATCCTTCGACCCAGCGGGCGGGGCAGGCTAATTATTATCTCCCCCGCCCATTCCGGAACAGCATGCCCGAGCGTGAGCTTAAGCTGGAACCGGCGATGGTCCTGAAGGTCGAGGGAAGGACGTTGACCGCCCGGCAGCTCGAGGTTCTTCGGGCGGTGCTCGAGGAAGGGAGCCAGAACCAGGCGGCCAGGAAGCTGGGCATCAGCACTCCGGTCCTGAACCGTTATATCGGTCAGATCGAGGCAAAGGTCGGCGCGACCCTGCACACAGCCACCCCGAGGGGGACAGTGCTCAATGGGGAGGGGGAGCGCATCGCGCGTGAGTACATCGCACTCTGTCAGAGGATGCTCCCCACTGGGGGCACAGTGATCGGTGGTACCATTATCTCGGAAGAGCTGCTCCTGGGAGCGCTGAGCAAGATCGATCCCGAAGGAACCTGTGATCTGACCATCTCGGACGATGAGCGCAACTTGAGGGACTTTCAGGCCGGGCTCATGGACGTGGTAGTGCTGGACGACCCGCTCAATATGTTCGACCTCGAGGGAGTGATGTGGCAGGAGGTCGCCACGGACCGTTTGCTGCACGTGAACAATGGGCCTCGGTACGCCCGTTTCATGTATGGGGCCCAGAGGATAGGGTTCAGGCACCTGGCGAGCATGGGGGGCCAATATTCGATCGAGCGGACCTTTCGCTCTCTCGAGATGATGGTCGACTCCGGCCTGAGCTTCTTCGTCAACGAGTCCCTGGCCCTCCGGAAGGGGATGAGGATAAAGAGCGACACCGACCCCTCTAGGTTAGAGCACAAGCTCAATGCCGTATATCGCAAGGAGACCCCCCATGCAAGAAAAGTACTGGCCGAGCTGAAACGGTCCGGTCGAAGAGTATAACCTATTTAGGTAAAGCAAGAACCGTTTTTGATATATGTTTATATACGCCGGTAGCATGAACATGCCCAGGTGAATTAATTGTCATCTCCCAAGGAACCAAGCGCTGAATTCGCCGATCAGGTTTCGAAGTCGTACGGAGGCGAGAGCTTGATGCTCTGCTTCCAGTGCGGCACCTGCACCGCCAGCTGCCCCTCCGGTCGCATGACCTCGTTCAGGACCAGGAAGCTCGTTCGCAAGGCCCAGCTCGGGTTGAAGGAGGAAGTCCTCAAGTCTCCCGACCTGTGGATGTGCACCACCTGTTACTCCTGCATGGAGCGCTGCCCCCGTGATGTACAGATTGTTGACATTATTACCGTCCTCAGGAACATGGCCATCAAGGAAGGCGTCATGTCCGATGAGCACAGAAAGGTTGGACAGTACCTGCTGGCCAATGGCGCCACCGTACCTCTGAACGAGAAGTTCGAGGACCTGCGCCAGAAGCTCGGTCTGTCCCGCCGCCCGGTCACCACCCTGGGTGACAAGAAGGCCCTGGAGGACTTCCAGAAGATCCTGAAGGCCACTGGGTTCGACAAGCTGGTCGGAGGTGCTTAAGATGGGCAAGAAGTATGCGTTGTTCCTCGGTTGCGTAGCTCCTGCCCGGTACCCCGGTATCGAGTCCGCCACCCGTGAGGTCTGCAAGACCCTAGGTGTGGAGCTCGTCGAGCTGGAGGGTGCCGGTTGCTGCCCCGCCCCCGGTGTGATCAGGTCCTTCGAGCAGGACGCCTGGCTCGCTCTAGCTGCCAGAAATCTCGCCCTGGCTCAGAAGAAGGGCGTGGACATCCTGACCATCTGCAATGGTTGCTACGGCTCCCTATTCGACGCGGCCCATGTGCTGCACGAAAGCCCTGAGAAGCTTCGCCAGGTCAACAAGATCCTGCGCGAGGTCGGTCTGGAGTACAATGGCGAGACCAAGGTTCACCACTTCGCTGAGCTATTCTACAAGGAGATCGGTGTGGACGCCATCAAGGCCCATGTGAAGGCTCCTTTGGACCTCAAGGTCGCCGTTCACTACGGCTGCCACTTCCTGAAGCCCAGCCACCTCAAGAACCTGGACGACCCAGAGCGCCCCAAGATCCTTGACGAGCTCGTGGAGGCCACCGGCGCCAAGAGCATCAATTACAAGGACAAGCAGATGTGCTGCGGTGCGGGCGGCGGTGTCCGTTCCGGGAACCCGGCCCTCGCGACCACGTTCACCGTGGAGAAGCTGAAGAACATAAAGGCCGCTGGAGCGAGCTACATTATCGATGTGTGCCCCTTCTGCCACCTACAGTTCGACAGGACCCAGAAGGATGTCAAGGGCTACGATATACCAGTCATCCACCTGTCCCAGCTCTACGGCCTCGCCCTGGGCGTGCCCAAGGAGAAGCTCGGTCTGGACGCGCAAGAGATCCCGGCCAAGTTCTGAGCGAAAAGAGGCTCACGCCTCCCCTTCAGTCCTTTATTTTTTCCTATATTTCTGCGTGCAATTAAATATCTGGCCGCGGTCTATTTGTCCAGGCATATGCTCTATAAATTGAGAAAAAGTTAACACCATACTACCAGTAAATCTTAACGGCCTTTAATTTTTCACCTATATAGAAAAGAACTTAGATATGAAGGGACATATCTCACTTCAGATATAAATGCCGACAAAAACCATAACTAAGGCCGCTAAGCCCGCCGCAAAGGGCAGGGTCAGCTCTGCCAGCGCTATGAAGGCCGCCCCCAAGAAGGCCGCCCCCAAGAAGGCCGCCGCGCCAAAGAAGACGGAAACCAAGGCTGTAGCCAAGAAGGTCGTTGCTCCGAAGAAGGCCGCCCCCAAGAAGGTAGCCCCCAAGAAGGCCGCCGCGCCAAAGAAGACGGAAACCAAGGCTGTAGCCAAGAAGGTCGTTGCTCCGAAGAAGGCCGCCCCCAAGAAGGTAGCCCCCAAGAAGGCCGCCGCGCCAAAGAAGCCTGCCGCCAAGCCCAAGAAGTAAGCGCTCGACGGTTGACCGAACAAACCCCGAACCAACGATCAAGTCGCTAGGTCATGAAGGGTCAACTACAAATTTTGAATGAACAGGCTGGGCTGTCAGCCCTAGCGGCACAAAGATTTTTATATAAGTGGTCCCTTCGACCATTATCCCGTTCACCCGAGCCTGACGACCCGGAGCACCGCTCTTGGCCGCGGCCCGATCACGGAGGATTACTATGGCTGTAAAGAAGGCGAAGACGGCAGCGAGAAAGGTCAAGGACAAGTGGAAGGCAAAGGAGTGGTACAAGCTCTATGCTCCGAGGATGTTCAACCAAGTTGAGCTAGGAGAGACCCCGAGCTCCGAATCCACAGCTCTGATGGGCAGGAACACCGAGGTCACCGTTCACGAATTGACCGGCGACTTCTCCAAGATGCACATCAAGATCCGCTTCCAGGTCACCGACATCCGCGGCCTCGACGCTCACACCGCCTTCATCGGTCACGATCTAACCAGCGATTATGTTCGCAGGCTGACCCGCAGAAAGAGGACCAAGACCGACCACGTGGTGGATGTTCGCACCAAGGACGGTTTCCTTATCCGCATAAAGCCGATGAGCATAACTGAGCAGAGGATCCAGGCCGCCCAGGAAACGGCCATCAGGAACATCATGACCGCGACCCTTAACGACCTGGCCTCGAACATGACCGTCTCCGAACTGGTCAAGTCCATCATCACCGGGGATTTGTCCAAGGAGCTCGGTTCCGCAGCCAAGATCATCATCCCCATCAAGCGGATCGAGGTTCGCAAGAGCGAGGTCCTGGAGGTCGGAACAGCTTCGGGCGAGGAGCCGAGCATACAGGAGAGGTTCGGCCAGGAAGCCGCTGCCCAGGCAGCTGCCCAGGCGGCCGCAGCCCCCCCGGCCCCCGCCGAGGAGGCCTCTGAGGAAGAGGCCGTCGAGGAGACCGAGGAGCAGCAATAACTCTGAACCGTGCCGGGGTGGCTCAGACTGGTAGAGCGACGGACTCATAAGGTCCTGGCCTTACGCCAGGGTCCGAGAGATCCGTAGGCCATGGGTTCAAATCCCATTCCCGGCACCAACTTCCTTTCATATCGGACGGGCTCCGTCCATCTTTTCATCCTTCTATTTAATTAAAGCCTATTTTTCGGTCTGGACGTTCAGCCGTATCCTTAAAGTAGATTGACTGCCGTAGGCAAAGGCCGGTGAAGGGTTGAGAATTATCATCTATACCGGGAAGGGTGGCGTGGGGAAGACCTCGGTCGCCGCCGCCACCGCCCTCAGGTCCGCTCGAATGGGTCACAAGACCATCTTGATGTCCACCGACGCGGCGCACTCGGTCTCCGACTCTCTCGAAGTGACGCTGTCCGGCCAGATAACCAAGGTCGAGGACAATCTCGACGCCATCGAGGTCGACATGCTTTACGAGCTGGAGACTCGTTGGAAGGAGATCCAGAAGTACATATCTGATTTCCTGTTATCGCAGGGAATGGACGCGGTCTCCTCGAAGGAGATGGCCGTCCTGCCCGGGATGGAGCTCATGTCCGCGCTCTTCTACGTTGAGGACTTCTACAAGCGGAACGAGTATGACGTCATCGTGCTGGACACGGCCCCTACCGGGGAGACGATGCGGCTGCTGAGCTTCCCCGAGGTATCGGAATGGTACACTGATCGCCTCTACGGCATGTTCAAGAACATGCTGCGGGTCGCCCGTCTCACCGTCGGAAAGATGATGAGCACCCCCCTGCCGTCCGAGGAACTGCTGAAGGACATCGAGATATTGGGGGAGCGGATGAAGGCGGTGCAGAAGATCCTGCAGGACCCCGATATCACATCCATCCGTCTGGTGGTGAATCCCGAGAAGATGGTCATCAACGAGACCAAGAGGGCCTTCACCTACCTGTGTCTGTACAACCTGACCGTCGAATGCCTGGTCGTGAACCGGGTGATACGTGAGGATAGCGGTTGCTACTTCGAAGAGAAACTGGGGGAGCAGGAGAAGTACATGCAGATCATCAACGAGTCGTTCAGCCCGTTGAAGATCCTGAAGGCGTACCAACTGCCCGTGGAGCTGGTCGGGCTGAATTCCCTGGAGAAGCTTGGGGACATGGTGTTCGGAGAGATCGACCCCATCACTCATTTCTCCACCGAAAAGCCGATGGACATCTATTCTAAGGATGGCATGGACATAATAGCTTTGAAGCTTCCGTTCGCTATGAAGGAAAGCGTCAACCTATATAAGTCGGCCGACAGCTTGCTGGTAGAGGTTGGCCAATATCGCCGGTCGATCTCCTTGCCAACCACTTTCGCCAAGAAGGAGCCCGATAAGGCGGAGTTCAAGGAGGGGCACCTGCTCATTATGTTCAAGGGTGATGAGAATGGAAGGGGAAAGAAAAACTGAAGGCCGTGGGTGCGAGGACGAGGCCGCCCGCAAGCGACGGATCAAGGCGGATGCGGAGAAGATGTCCGATGCGGTCTTCTCCAAAGAAACGCGCGATCATCTGGTCAGGGCGAGCACGGAGGTCATCCTGGCCGTCGATTCGATGATCCCTCGGGACAAGATACCGGAAGATGTCAAGCAACACTACCTGGCCGCCAAGCGCGAGACCATGCTGCTCATCCGATCGGTCCTGGATGCCCAGATCACCATGGTGCAGGACCTGGAGAGCGATAAAGCAGCTCCGCCAGAACCGGGACTGAAGAAGATCGACCTTCAATGAACTAGGTGATGGGGTCGCGAACGAAGATCTCCCGGCACTCCGCGCATAGCAACGGTCCCTGGCCCGAGGCTCCGCCGGTCTGCCTCAGATCGTAGGAGTAGTTCTCACAATTCTCACAGTAACCCTGCAGGGAGATGGGCTCCTTCTCATCGGTCACCGGCGCGTTGATGCTCTTCCATTCCCTGGTTATCTCGATCAATGAGGGCGATAGCCTGGTGATATCGTTCTCGGTGAGCATGCCGACGAGCTGCTCTCCCACCACCACCGGCAGGCGGCGAAGGCGCAGCTGGGCCATCTTGCGGCCGGCGGTGGCGACGCTCTCTTTCGGCCCCACCGTCACGAGGGGCGAGGACATGATGTCGCGGGCCTTGACCTGGCTCGGACGCCTGTCCTCGGCCACGAGCTTCTCCACGAAATCCTTCTCGGTGACGATGCCGAGCGGCAAGCCGTCCTCGATGATGATGACGCTGCCGACCTTCCAGGACCGCATGAGGGTCGCGAGGTCCTTCGCCGTAAGGTCCGGACTCCCGATGACCGGGACCTTGGTCATGATGTCCTCGACATAGATGTCCCGCGCTCGTTCCATGGCCATGCTTATCGATTGAGTGCTCACGGTAGAAATAGATTGTTCGCCGACGGACGAGGAGGAAAAGGCCAGGGGGCCGGCAAAAGAACGATAAACCGTCAATGGCATCTGTAAGGGCTGAGGTATGAAAATGCGCGACGGCGAGGGCGAGCTGGCGGTCAGGATCGCCAGGCAATCGGTGGAAGCAGAGGTCAGGGGAGCGACCAAGGGGCATGTGGACGCCCCGGAGAGCTTCAATGAGAAAAGGGGTGTGTTCGTCACCCTGAGCAACTATCCAGGCCATCTGCTGAGGGGCTGTATAGGGTTCCCGGAGCCGATTTTCTCGCTGGCGAGCGCGCTGATCCAGGCGGGGCATCATGCCTGTCATGATCCCCGGTTCGACGACCTGCAGGTCGACGAGCTGGACCACATCACCATTGAGGTGACCATCCTTACTCCCCCGGAGGAGATCAGTGTCACCGACCGTAAATCGCTCCCGCAGATGATCGAGGTCGGCAAGGACGGTCTCATCGCCGAGTTCGGCCCCTATCGCGGCCTCCTGCTGCCGCAGGTGCCGGTAGAATGGAACTGGGACGCCGAAGAGTTCTTGGGGCAGACGTGCATGAAGGCTGGAATGTCCCCGGACATGTGGCTGGACAAGCGGACCAGGTTCTATAAGTTCGGGGGCGAGATATTCTCCGAGCAGACCCCCCGGGGAAGGATAGAGAGGAAGGACATCACCCATGGAGCTTGTCGTTGAAGGCCGCGCGTTCGTAAAGGGGCGCCTGTCGAAATGGTGCATCGGGATCGAGGGCGGTAAGATCGCTGCCCTGGGTAAGAACATCAAGGGAGAGGAGCGGTTCGATTACAAGGACTGGCTGATCCTCCCTGCAGCAATTGATCCTCATGTTCATCTCAGGGATCCCGGGCTCACCAGCAAGGAGGATTTCTCCACTGGTACCCTGGCTGCTGCGTTCGGCGGAGTAGGGTGCGTGCTGGACATGCCAAACACGTTGCCGCCATCGATCGGGCCGAGGGACCTGATGGAGAAGAAAGAGGCCATCGCCCGGAAGGCCTGGACCGATTACGGACTGTTCGCCGGCTGCGTGCCGGGCGGAAAGCTCGATGCGATGGCCCCGCACGTCGTGGGCTTCAAGTTGTTCATGGGCTCCTCCACCGGCAAGCTCCTGGTGACCGAGGAGAAGGATATGCTGCGCGTCGGCCAGGCCGCTAAGGCGTCGGGAAAGGTGCTGAGCGTGCACGCCGAGGACGAGGGCCTGATCGGCAAAGCGTCGGAGCACGACCTTGCTGACCATATGAGGAACCGCCCCTATCAGGCGGAGGTGTCGGCGATCAACAAGCTCGCGAGGATGGATTGCCGCATCAACGTCTGCCACGTTTCCTCGGCCGCCGGTCTTGATGCCTTGTCCGCTTCCCCGTTCACCAAGGAGGTGGCGGCCCACCACATGTTCCTCGACCGGACGAACGAGAAGGGGGCATTCGCCAAGGTCAACCCGCCGCTGAGGACCAAGGACGACCGGCTGGCGCTATTCCAGGCGTTCATCGCCGGTAAGATCGATATGCTTGGTTCGGACCACGCCCCGCACACCATCGAGGACAAGACGCAGGAGTTCGATTCCGCGCCATCCGGCATGCCCGGGGTCGAGACCCAGATACCGATCATGCTCGCCCTGGTGAAGAAAGGAACGCTACCTCTAGATGTGCTCGTTCGAGCGATGGCCGAGAGGCCGGCCGAGGTCTTCGGGCTGAACAAGGGCAAGATCGAGGAGGGTCGGGACGCCGACCTGATGGTCGTCGACCCGCGGTCCATGGCGGGCATAAAGGTTAATAACCTTCACAGCAAGTGCGGCTGGTCCCTCTACGAAGGGTACGATGCCATCTTCCCCTATGCCACCCTGATCCGGGGCGTGAAGGTCGTGGAGGATGGGAGCATCGCCGGAGAGAGGGAAGGACGGGATGTTGTTGTTCAGCGACCTTGATGTGGATATGTCGGAGCTGGAGGCTAAGACCTTCACCTGTGACGAGAAATGTGGGCTGTGCTGCCTCTGCCAGGCCGAGGTCCTGCCCCACGAGGTCGAGTATTTCAAGAAGAACCACCCCACCCGCATCGTGATGAAGAACGAGCCGCACCGCCACGTCGCCCTCGCCTTGAAAGGGGGGGAGGGGCCGTGCTCGTTCCTTGCTCCCAATCGTCGATGCCAGATCTATAAAGACCGACCGCATTACTGCCGCCAGTTCCCTTTCCATATGTACCTGGGCAGCAGGGTCCAGGTCGAGCTGGACCTTTCCTGTAGGGGAGTCTGGATGGGCGGCCAGATGGACGCGCTTCTAGTCGGTGGTCAAATGGTCTCCGACAACCTGGAAGTGGTGAAGAGAACGCTCCAATCGTCCCGTTCGGTATACCGGGAGTTCGAGGCTAACTGCGAGGACGCCGGCATCGCCCGCGCCCCCGAGGCCCTGCGGCGCAACATGGCCCAGAGGATCGCCGATCTCGCTGACCTGCAGTACCTGGCCAAGGTGTTAGACCTCTCGGCCGAAGATGAGGAGATGGAGCTGCCCGGTCCGGTGGCCCCCGGCGAGTATGACCGCAAGGAGCTGGAGGCGTCCGCCCGGGAGACCGGACTGGAATCCTTGAGCGCCGAGGACGTGTTCTCGGCGTCGGTGTATTGCGATCCGGCATACCGGTGGAACATTCTGCTGGCCCACGAAGAGAAGGTCGACTGGACGGTCATGAACGACGACGGCGGCCTCACTCCCGTCCGTTCGATCGACTCCAAGCAGGTCAAGCTTCTGGAGCCGGAGGGAGAGGGCCGAAACATCTTCCTATCGTACATGAACACCTTGAACCGCCGGGACAGCATGCTTGGCTACGTCTACTACCTGGTCGACGAATATGGCTACGAGGACCCGGTCGCCAACACCTACTATGGGGCGATGGCCGCGGCGGCGCTGGACCTGCTGTGGCGCTCATCCCTGGTCGCCCACATCAGGAACGGGAAGCTGGACCGGCAGGGCATGATCGAAGGCATAATCTCCTATGACATGGACCGTCTGGACGCACCGACCATCGGGGCGTTCATCTAGCCCCAGACTAGTAAGCTTAAAATAGTCCTCGGTTTATGGGGCAGATTGGTGGCTGTAAAATGCAGAAACCTCTGACCGTTCTAAACCAGGCGATTAACCGTCCCGTTATCGTCGAGCTGAAGGCTAATAGGGAATACCGGGGTATCCTGGACGGATATGACCCGCATATGAACTTGGTCCTCAAGAACGCGGAAGAACTCATCAACAACGAAGTTGTGAGAAAGCTCGATGTAACCGTCGTGCGCGGGGACAACGTAATTTACATTTCACCGTAAAGGAGCTGAGGAAATGAGCAAGGGCACTCCATCAATGGGTAAGAGGTCAAGTGGCAAGTCACACGTTCCCTGCCGCCGCTGCGGGAGGAGCGCATATAATATGCAAAAGAGCGTATGCGCTTCGTGCGGGTACGGCAAGTCTCCGAGGCTGAGATCCTATTCCTGGGCAAAGCAGAAGTAAAAACATGGACGACAAACCCAAGCATTATTGCGGGGTTGTCGCAATGGCGTTGGACACCAACGCCGCTCCAGACCTAAAACGTGCTTTAAGAATTATACAACACCGGGGCCAGGAGGCCGCCGGGGTCGTTGTTTTTGACAATAATCGTACTTCCTATGTCCGTGGCTCCGGCCTTGTGCATGAGGTCCTGCAGGGCCGGGAGTTCGATGCGCTGAAGGGCAACACCGGCCTGGGTCATGTAAGATATGCCACCACTGGCTCGTCCTGCGCGGAGAACGCTCAACCGATCGTCGTTACCTCCATGGCCGGTGACGTCGCTCTGGGCCATAATGGTGACATCGTCAACTCCGAGAAGCTTCGCACTAAGCTGCAGGGCGACGGGTGGGCTTTCCTTACTACCACCGACTCGGAGATCATCGTTCGCATTCTTGCCAACGAGCTCAAGCAGAGTTCCGACGTCATCAAGGCGATCCGTTCGACCATGAAGTTCCTCGACGGGGCCTATTCCTTGGTCATCATGGTTGGCGGCCGGGTGTATGGGGTCAGGGACCCCCTGGGCTTTCGCCCGTTGTGCGTCGGGAAGCTCCCTCATGGTTACTGTATCGCTTCAGAATCATCGGTGCTGAACATCCTGCAGGGTGAGTTCATCAGGGATGTGCTCCCCGGGGAGGTCATCGAGATCACCAAGGAGGGGTTCACATCCTCCAAGATCTCCGGCCCCACCCATCGCGCTCACTGCATGTTCGAATGGGTGTACTTCGCCCGGCCAGACTCGGTCATCGACGGCCGGGAGGTCTACGACGTCCGCAAGAAGCTGGGGATGATCTTGGCCAAGGAACAGCCGGCCAACGCCGATGTGGTGATCCCGGTGCCGGACTCCGGTCGCGCTCACGCCCTCGGCTACGCCATGGGCTCAGGCATCCCGTACGACGAGGGTCTGATGAAGAACCGTTATGTCGAGCGCACCTTCATCATGCCCGAGCAGAACCAGCGGGAGGAAGGCGTAAGCCTTAAGCTCAACCCCATCAAGTCGACCATCTACGGCAAGAACGTCGTTGTGGTGGACGATTCCATCGTTCGCGGTACTACGTTGCGCAAGATCGTGCAGATGCTCCGGAGGAGCGGAGCCAAAGAGGTTCATGTCCGCATCGGCTGTCCGCCGGTCCGCGCCCCCTGCTACTACGGCATTGACATGAAGACCAGGGAGCAGTTCATTGCCACCGGGAAGACGGTGCAGCAGATCAGCGACTACCTCACCGCTGACAGCCTGGGTTACACCTCGCTCAAGGGCTTGGAAGAGGCCATGGGCATTCCGGAGCACGACCTGTGCATGGCCTGCCTCAACGGCGAGTATCCGACCAACGTTCCGGGTGAGAGGATGCGCTTCCAGAGGCGCCTAGAGGTCTAGTTTTCTCGAAGCTTTCTTCCCATGGGGACAGGCATACAGGCAAAGGCCGCACACCGGCACCTTTCCACTCGATTCCATCTCCTTGAAATGCAGTTCGCACGTGCGAGCATCATAACGCGTCTCCCTCGGTTCCGTCGCGACGAAGTTCCTACCGGTGAACGCTTTCTGTGGGCAGATGTCCACACACTCATGACATTCGCCGCACCGTTGTTCCATGGGCGTCCCGACTGGCAGAGGGGCGTTGGTCAGCACGGTGGTCCACCGCACCCTGGGACCCGCCTCCGGAGTGATCAACAGGCAGCTCTTGCCAATCCACCCGAGTCCGGCCAGATGCGCGGCCAGTTTGTGCGAGAAGGCGGCACAGACGCGCTCATCATCGACCCTATCTGACGCAGGCACCGGGAAGGCCTTGAACCCGGCCCTCTGAATCTCGGAGGCTATCCTTGAGGCGATCGCATCGAGTCTCTGGTTCACGAGGGCATAGGCATGGGTGCGGTACTCTACTGCCACAGACCGGATCTCCCGGTTGGGCAGGCGGTCCACGATGGGATGTAGCAGCGCCACGCCGATCGAGATGGCCCTTGGATACTCACCTAGTTCCTCGCCTCCTTGCCGGATGACCTCGTCCCTGGCCAGCGTCAGGTCGGCGACCCCGTACAGGTCCCCGCCGAGCCGGCGGACCAGCCTCGGAAGCTTCTCATGTAGTTCCATGCATTAGCATCGTCCGACCCATAGATAATGTTCTCGAAATCTGGGATGTTGTTCTCGACCCTGTTGCGATGACAAACTTTAATTACATTGATTTCTTTGCCAGATTACATCGGGCAGGTAGATCAGCTGGAAGATCGCTACCTTGGCATGGTAGAGGCCGGGGGTTCAAATCCCCCCCTGTCCACTCTCACTCTGGCTAACTTCATTTTGTACCATTTGCGGTACAATTAAGGTTTTTTGATACTGGCTGTATTGCACCATCGCTTCGTCCATGTCCTCAAAATCGAGGCCGAGGTACCTTATTGTCGTCCTCGTATCGGCATGGCCGAATATCTTTGCTATCTTCTCTAATCTGACCCCGGAGCGATACATCATCCGGCCGCAGGTCCGTCTCAGGTCGTGGTTTGTGAAGTGACATGTCCACCCGCTGCCCGAGATGGTAGAGCGTTTTATCAATCCCCGATTTGGAATAGGTCAGCAGCTCGCCTCCCCGCTCGTATATGAGCAGATTTTCAGGGACCTTCACCTTGGAATTCTTGGCCCTGGCCTTGGCAATCTCGCCGTTCCTGTAATCCCTAAGCTCCTTCCCAGTATGGCGAGTCTCGGGGTGCCAGGATATCTGTCGGTGTTTGCCCCCGTTGCGTCCCTTGCCATGTATGTGGATCTTGTTGGCCCGGTTCCGGCCTGACTGAAATGACGAAGTGGTGAGCCGTGATTAGCTCGATCCGCCTCATCGCCCAGGTCCAGCTCGAAATGGACGATGAACCGTTCCAGGCCTCGGGCCTCAGACCTGACCATCGCCGCGTCCTTGTCGCTCAGCCACCTTACTCTGGTCGGAGAGGTGTCGCCGAACGATAATCTCCACCTCTTCGCTTCAGGATGACCGGCCCAGCGCAAGAAGATGAGCATCCGGCCGATCTCATTCTCTTTGTATCGATTGGTGCCGGTGATGAACTCATCCCTCAACCACTCCAGGTCCTCCCGGCGAATCTTCCGCGGGTTCACCGGCCTCCTTGAAATCGTTGCAGCAGCTTGGAATAGACCGGTGCAAGGTCCATTCATACTGATGTATCGTCAGTTCGCTCTGTTGCATCTCCCGTTTCTCCCGAATGAACGCGTTTAGCTCCTGCTCGAGAGCGTACATCGGTCTTACCAACGCAAGCCCTCCATCGAGATAAGGGTATTTCAGAGCTTATCAAAGATGCCGCCCGTCCCTCGCCGCGTGTTAACTTCTTAACTTTCTCTGCATCTGGCTCATAGGAAAAAAAGTGCAAGGTTAAATCATAGGTTAATCCTTGGGAAAGGGTGGCCGATGCCATCTAGTCGGCCTCCCCGAACTAAGGGGTACCTCTTCCGGTTGGTTTCGTAGGTAGCGAGGTTATGCTTCGACTGGGTGTCGATGAATCGGTTTGTTACCGGTTCTTCGTTTTGTCCCATAACCAAGGGTACTGATTCAGTGCTTGTAACCCTCCTGGTGGCAAGCTGCTCGTTGCGCTTCCGCGAGTTCCCCGTCCCCCTCCATCTCGCACCCGACCCTATCCCTGATTGCGAGGACGGAGATGAGCTGCCTCTTCGGACAGTTCTCCCATTCTTCTTCGATACTATGCTGGACGCGGGCGAGGAAAGTCAGCATCGTCCTCATCGCGGGCCTCGGCGCTGCTCTTCTTGATGGTCTCTATCAGCTACGTCCTCCTGACCGCTCAGGACGGCTGGTAAAAGCAACGACAGCGCGATATCGCGGGGCCGTCGTTCCAATCCCAGGGTTTCGGGTGTCTGCTCGCTCCCGGACCATCCTGAGAGCCTCATCGAGGAAGCTCGCATCGGTCAGCAGCTTGAGCCGCAGGCAGGCCCACCATTCGCGCCCTAAGCTCCCGATGCTCTGGGCTGTCGCTCTCCGGCACGATGGCCTTGGGATGCTCGTTCCTGCGCATCGTGAACAGGATTCCTCGGTTCTTGACGTCCTTGGCAGGGTGCGAGCCTTTGAGGGACAGGGCGGTGAAGCCTCTGGTCTGGTAGTCGCACACCTGGTGACTCTTTCGGTTGCACACCGATAGACTGAAGTACCGTCAAAGGCTCCCTTGACGATGTTCATGATTGCTCTTTGTGACTCTTTGTCCAAGTCCTGAAGCTCGTCCAGGGCAAAGGACGGCTCCCAATGGGCTGCGCACCGAAACATGACCGCCGGGGTGGGTGATCATCATCTTGGTGCCGCGATAGGCGAGACGGGAGCACCTGGTCCAGGACCTGCCCCTTGCCCGATTCGGTGGGGCCGAAGATTAGCAATACGGGCGAGCGGTCGATGAACGGGACGAGGTGGCTACCCATCAACCAGGTCGCGAACACCGAGGGCCACGCGCTGTCGGGGAACTCGATATACTGGTCGCTGCACCGCTGAAGGTCGATGTGCAATCTTCGGAATATCCCTCAGCAGATCCTTAGGTAATATTGGTTTCCGCTGGGTATCTCCAGGGCTGGCGAGAAGAGGAAAAGTACCTGCTCTCCAGCCAGTCGCCAACCTCCGATAGTTTTGGCGTCCCTCTTCAGGTCTGCTATCGTCCAGTAATTCACATTTGCCATTCCATATCAACGCGACCGCCGGGTTGCCGTCATCGTCAAGATACGGCTCGGCCTAGGTCCAAGGCGAAACCCCCGTCTATCCTTAGGTGCCCTGGTCCTGGGAAGTACCTCCTCCCTCTCTTGTCACTGAGGTATTCAGGGGAGGAGGAGCTGTCGCTAATTCTATACCATTTTGACACCCTTTCACCACCCTTCAGTTCAGGTTCTTCTTCCAACTCCCTGACTACTTGGTCGATATCCTTCTCGGGGCGGTTCTATCACCAATCCAGGGGATGCTATTCTTCCTCCACTTTTGCCTCGCGTTTGATTACTTCATCGGCGGGTATCTTGGGCCGTGGAATGCAGGGAATTTTTCGGGAAGTTCGATAAGCTTGATAATCTCAAGGGCCACTCTCCCACGCTGAGGGTTCTCGGAATCGTTCACCACCGCCTCCAGAGCGGCAACGGCCTGGGGGACAAGGCTCCTCAGCCGGTCCAGTCCGTGGTCCCATAGCTCCTGGCGTAGTCGGTTGCAGCTCGGCCTGGAATGCCGGATGATATAAGCGCCATTTGGTCACGGTCTCTCCTGCATACTCCGGTCCTTTAAGCCACCTCGCAGTCAGAGAGGCCTGTTACCAGCAGGGTGATGGCATTCTGCTGCTCGACGGTCAATGTCCTCAGGCGTGAGATTATGCGTGGTCATTTGTAATCATAGCTCCCACCTCCTCCGGTCGGTACCCCTTGCGCAGTTCGGGATAATCAGATCTCCACTATAAGCAGCCACTCGGGATTGCTCATTGCCCGAGGCCAGCGCACCAGAGATAAGTTGTTCGATGTACTTGGTTCGAGGGACCAGTCCCCTCCTTGCATCGATTACCTTAAGGAGGCTATCGGGCAAGGAACAGCCGAAGGTCTGTTCTTACGGGACATTATGCTGACTAATCCGATATGCCTATATCTCAGGTAATGCATGTTATTGTGCATGCAAGTGTCGCCATGAGTAATCACCCAGATTCGCCAACGGTTCCTGGAAGGAGTATATGATGAGCGAGGCATATTTGAGAATGAAAAGCGGACGGCAACAGTATTGCTCCACTGCCGTACTAGAATACCTTCTTGATTGTGAGGGCGGGAAGGTTCGTAGAAATGAACTGCGAAACCAATTTTATTGTTGGTATACGGAAACGTGGAATAAACCTCCCCGATATGTCAATACTATGGGAGTCACCATATCTTCCGCTGACCGACCGGGAGCTTCAGCGGATAATGGATCGTCTTATCGAATACGGCTTCGTGACAACATCGACGAAGCTGCCCGCCTTTGAAAAGGACCAAGGGGCGGAGAGAAAAATGACCGCCACTATGCAATCTGCGTCAAGCGCATGGTTTCGAAGGGCGATGGAAAAAAGCCCCAGTATCATGCCATATTTCACAGACCGATTTCAAATGCTGGAGCTAGTAAAGAAGGAATTGCTTGGGATTGACATCCAGGAGATGACCAAGGAGGAGCTGGAAGAGAAATTGGATTACATTCGGCTCTTCCTATTCATATCTGCAAAGTATAGGGTCTCCAAATGGGATTGATGATTTGCTGAAAAGAACAAAAAGCTTAGCCTAGGATAATAAACTCGTTCTTCTCCCACTTGTATCAATAATAATCACTCACGAGGCCCGCCAAGTATGTCACTTTCAATATGCCAAGCGATAGTTTCTAAACTCGACTTGCATTTACAGTCCCCCGTGGAGTAAGATAGTCTGGGGTAACAAGACGACCCAAAGTCAAAGCAATAGTTGAAAAAATATTACACCCTCCTCTCTCAAAGGACTGCGTCGTTAGATCGCTTTATTCTCTGGTACAGGTTCCATTTCTTCAAAAGTTAAGGAAAGGGGGTACAAGGTTCACGCTAATGACTATTTAAAACAGTGTGAAATCAGAGCCAAGGTGATACTGCTCATCTCCGAGTCTCCTCCCTTCGAAGGCTTGGATTACCTAAAACCAAGCGGGAAGATGCAAAGGACATTCGAAGAATCTAATTATATAAAGGCGATTGAATACCTTAACAGGCTCAAAGGAATTAAGGATTTTTTCTATTATGAATACTCTTCAGAAGGCAGTAAATCACAAGGACAGTGGGAGAGAAAATACTTCTCTGAATCGAACGCAATGAAGATGAAATATCATACGAAAACAAATTTACGATTGGAGACATGTAGTACGACATAATCACCGAAAATGAGCATGACATCTCCTTCTGGTCATGTTGATAGAGGCGGCTAATCAGGTCGCTAACATTTCCGGTACATATGGATGCTTTCTAAAAGAATTAGATACGAACGCCATAAATCAGATAAAGTTGTCCCGCTTCACCTTTGTGTAGAGATCGGATCTGACCATATTGTTACTAACGATAATGTCCCTCATAGCGGCTAAAAATGACCGTTCGGATGTTGTTTATCTCGATCCACCATATACTAAGAGGCAGTACGCAACATACTATCACATTCCTGAAACAATCGCCCTAGAGGATAAACCGGAACTCATAGGGAAAACTGGAATTCGTGAGTGGAAGGCAAAGTCCTCAGACTATTGCTATAAACGAAAAGCGATTAAGGCACTGAAGGAACTCACCAGCGCTTTATGAACCAGGAAGATTTTCCTACATTTCATAGAAGCAATGGCCATATGGAAAAGGACGATATCCTCGATTTGCTAAGTGAATTCGGGCCACGTAACAGTCCATGATTACTCCTATAGACGATTCAATAGTGGGAGCATAGGGAGTGAAACCTCAACGAAAAATGGAAAGCCTTTGACAGAGTTCCTCTTTTCCGTAGGGGATACTAAAAATGGACAAAGTATTGTGGAGAAAACTAACTAAGAACGACATGAACATGCTGATTAATGGCTTGGCCGCTCCTGCTGGTGGAGGAGGAGGGGCTAAGCACAGTCGCAATAGGTGTTGCTTCGGCGAATTTTCCCATCCACGAGTTCCTTTGGCGTAACCACTTGCGCTGACACCACAATAGATACTCAGCCAGTCCCTGGGCTGGTGGGACCAAACCAAATTATCTTTACTTGCAACCCATCTAGGAGGAATGGGGAGTGGATTATATCTCAGCAACACCTGAGATAGATACCCCTTTTGGACTGAAAAACATGGATTCCCGGCAGATTTCCCAGATGAAAATTCTCCAAATCGACCAGTGATTTTTATATTTACGGATTTTCTGGGGAATATCATGTACAGTTTTTGCACGGCCTCTCAGCTGAGTTCGTTGTTGCCCAGAAGTTCAGCTCTGATACTATCCTCAAATAAAAATTCCGGAATCCTAGATTACGATCGCTGAAATGGCAGCGATTACTAGGGGCCAATGTGCCAATAATCGACAGAAGATATAGCCCAGTAGATACGCCGGATGGGGCCATTGAGGTACCTGGAACTGTCCCAGGTCCGGCCCCAATGGTGAGCTGTGACACAAGACTAGGGAGAGTACGGGAAACCAAAAAATGCAAAGAAGTGAAGGAGGCCAACGGGCATAAGTGTGCATTTTGTGGTACCAGTACTCGCCCGCCCACATGCGGTTCCATATTCCGAAGGATGCCATATTTGGCCGTTAAAGGAGCTTGGCCCGGATGTAAAGGAAAACATCATCGTCCTATGCCCAAACCACCATGTTGAATTCGACTATGGTTCAGTTTCAATAGATCCTGTATCGATGAGGATACAGCACATCGACCCTAGCAATCCTGTTAAATAATAAGGTAGTACAAAACGAGCCATCAAATTGATAAAAAAATTGCATCGATTTACCACTACCAAAAATGGAAGAAAGGTAGCCTTATGGCAATATGACCTCCAACTCTTCAAACTTTTTCAATATCATCTCCCTTTGGTATATCGGAAAATTCCCTGAGGACCATTTTTACTTCTTCTTCGGAGAGCTTGTATAACTTGAAAACGAGAGCATCAATCTCCGATTCTCTACATCCAGTCTGTTCGAGTTATCCCACTTTGCCGGCTCTTCTCGCCTGGCCACTATCATTCCCCATTCTCTGGAGACTCATTCAATGTGTAAGTCAGTATTGAAACCTTTTCTATTAGCCGATTTTGAAAATGTTTCTGTACCATTAACGGTGCCTTCTTGGATATGTCTCAATGGCGGGACAGGTATTTGCCTAAGAATGAACCAATTCAGCGTGATGTTTCCGATTTTCTGTCTTGCTAGGAAATCGAACATGAGCTGAATTTATTGTAGTGCACAAGAGGCAGGCTTCAGCCTCTGCAGTACCTTCACCTCTAGAGTTGGTAATTTATTTGACACAACACATTTAGGAAGTATAGATGCCCTAACGGTCCTCCTGTTTGTTGCTGCCGTTATGTCCTTGAATGCGAGGTGCCATGGCTTCAAGTTACCCTGCAATCTCATGTTGCACTGAACAGCATCGAGCGGGATAGCGTACCGAGATTTAACAAGAAACTGTTGGATTGGCCAGTTCCGTAAAAGATGGACATAATTTGATAAGCCGGATCGAAGAATATTATCCGGTCTTGGTTACTGATGAACCTGCCCTGTGGTTGTATCTATCAACCATCTTGCCCTCATATACTCTCAGGTATGTGACTCCGTTGTCAAAAAGCAATCCAGGCTCTTCCCCCATCAAATACCATCGCCTGCAGTGGGTACAAAAATACTTGGAATCGTTGGTCATGTCGGCCTGTCTACGGAACCTTACCCCCCAAGACCTGCTCGTCGATACCGTCCGATAGAATGTCGAAATTCTTATGAACCTTAAGGAGGAGGGGGTAATCACCTCCGGGTTCTTTGGAAATCATGGATGGTCTTGGTCATAGGGTTTAGGGAGCGTATTTCACTCGCTAGTCAAAGTGAATATGAAGCTCAGTCGAAATATCCTATCTGATTTGGAATTGTAAAACGATACTCTCAATGGATTTTTACTGGTCCCCTTTATAGCTATTCAGGTATGAGAAGCGGTACCTCCCATCGACATTCGGGAATATCTTTTTTTTATTAAGGAAATCAGTGGGACTCAACGATTTCTTGATTATGCATCATGTCGGAAAATAGTTCTTTAAGGTGATAGTCGGTCGCAATTCCGGTTGGTACTATCGAGTCCCATCAAGCCACTTTCCACCAACAGTTCCCTACATCTCTCAACAAAGAGTGCGTAATAGTTCAGCTCACCCTTGGATGAAAAGAGGATAGTGGCCACAGGACTTCAGAAAAGTTGTCCTTTCTTTCACCATTTGCCGATATTTTTCAATTCTCTATATGCACATCATGGTTTGTCGAGTGAGCCAGCCTTTTCTCGATTTCGGCTTTGCTAGGCGCTGTCCATCCTGCACTCTCTAAGGCCTCTCTGGTTACTACCTTCACCTTCTCCCATGGAGGATTGGTGATGATTATGCTGAACCCCTTGAGGGTAGGGAACTCATGACACCAGTCAAACGGTTGGTCTGATGTGTAAGGTGCATAACCTGGGAGTGCGGGAAGCGGCTTCCTGAATGTTGCCCCCACAAGCGAGTCGCCCTGCTTTATGTTTGGAATTACGCCGTCAATTCCGTTGTAGGTGGTTTGCCCAAAACAAAAATCTTGAACCTTTCACAGCGATGATATCCTTATCGACACCAAAAATACAATTCCTAACAATCTCTCTTCTTATTGATAATGACTCTTCCTGTGAAAGAGGAGGTGACGATGGCTTCGATCACTCCTTTGTGAACGCAAATAATAATCCACCTGTTCCACAAGCGGGGTCCAAAATCTTTAAACTCGTGATATGCTCCAATATCTAGAAGTGTGCCACTTCTACAGAATTCTGGGTTATTGTTGAGATAATTACTAATCAACCTTTTTGAAAGATTAGCTCCCAATTCCGGCGCTGTGAGATATGTGCCCCCTCGGCGACGGCTTGTTTTTGATGCTTCGATAACATTTTTTGAGCCATTTTTGAAAGAAGATATGAATTCGACCTGGTCCGATAAAAACTCCCATAACCGGTCTGACTTTCTACAATCTATGGCACCGAAATGCCCAGCTAGCTCCGTATCAATTGCTTCTGGTAGTTCCAATAAACCTATTTCCTCTGGGATGGGTAATGAGCATATTGATTTAATAAGGTATGAAATATAGAATTCTTTCACCAGTGATTTGTCGTTACATTTTTCAGAAAGGATGTTAGCGATGGAAATAGCTTTTGTAATATCTAATTCGTTGATTCTGTTATGTGGTTTTTTCATTATCGCCCAATGTGCTAGCCTCTAGGATGTTTTCATTCTCAATAAGAATCCCTCTCTTTTTTAGTGACTCCAAGGATGTGAAGATGGAAGAGCGAGACCTGTCCAATGAATCCGCTAGTTCCCCTATTGTGGGTTTACGCTTCAGGGTTTTCTGCGAGTTCAATGAGTCTTCTCCATTACGTCGATTTGTGATGGGGTCAATTGTTTTGACATTCACGTATCTACAAACAGAATGTCATATACAGCTTTAATATATACTGGTAGTATTTCTAAATCGGATATTCGGAAGGAATAGAAATCTTATGTTCTTGTTCTTTGAATGGAAAACTAGTAATTGTACACTGCCTAGAACGATGTTCATCTGCTCATTAATGAAGTAATAATTAACCAATAGTTCAGTTTTAACTAAAATTTAACTTAATTATTTTGATAATAGCCAGTCGTCAATATTGCGATGAATTAGTTAAATAAGTTAGAAGGAGTAGAGGACCAGCTACGGTTAATCTACTGTGGTTAAGATATTTTCTTAATAAAATATAGCTAAAAAAAGAGATGGAAAGGTGTTTCATGCGTTTCTATCTCGCATATTCCTTATGCTCTCGAGCAGGGCGGTTGTCCCGAGGTTGGTACAAAACGGGGTCGAGCCAGTCGTCTGGAGAGGTAAAAATCCCCCCCTGTCCACTTCGCAATTATATCTAGATGGAAAAACTGCGCTTATTAGTCAATAATTCTATATTTTTACTATGAATGGTAAAATGAAGGAATATTCGCACTGGCATTATTGAGCTAATCACCCTACGGCCATTCACCTTGGTTTTATTGGTATGTAGAGCGATTATCATTCGAAGTCGATCCCATGATGCTTCAATCCCCTTGGCCGCCCGTCCCGGGGTCTTTTGTCCTCGGTTCTATGAAATCCCCTGTGGCCGTAGCTATTGTGGGTAGGGCTAGATTTGCTCTGTCGCCTGAACACTACTGCATGATGGGCCATCTACGATCCGCCAATCTGGGCATCGAGAAGGTCATTGCCAATATCGTCAGCAACCCCCGCATCCGATTCCTGATCGTATGCGGTCGAGAGGAAGGCCATCTGCCTGGCGATGCTATAGTCAGTCTGGCCAATAATGGCATCAACGAGGACACGAGCATCGTTGGCACCAGAGCTCAGTTGCCATTTCTTTCCGACATTACCCGTGAAGCGATCGCCCGGTTCAGGGAGCAGGTCAAGGTCATCGACCTGATGAATCCAAAAGAATCAGATGGTAGCATTGATTGGCAGGATCCGCCCTTCGATTTCGATGCTGGACGACTAAAGGAGCTGGAGGATGTCATATCTGAGTGTGAACGAACAGACCCGGGTACGCACCCCGGGGGGCCGATGATCGTTGCCCTACCTAGGCCATTTCATAGCAAGAAGGATATTGGCATGGTCCTCAAGGACCAGGTGGACAGGATCTCCAGCCTTATGCTCCGCATGCCCAGCGAGAAATTGAACACCGATAGCGATTTGGTGACCATATCATCGGAGTTCGAGATTATCATGGACCCCGTTGACGGGGCGGTTATGGGGGTGCCCTCCATCGCCTTCTATAAACGAATGAGGGCATACCTGATGGGGAAGTAGAGCGGTTTAGATCATTGAACTTATGAACGAATGCCTTCGGGCGCTCAAACCTGGCGGCCTGAATCTACTCGGTGAGGAGCGACCACGGCCCACAGTTCGGACAAGGAACCCACTATGGCGAGGATATGTACGCTAATGGCCTGGGCTTCGAGGTGCAGTTCTTCAGCGAGGACAAAATAAAACGGATGGCCAAAGGATACGAACTGTTGTGGATACGTGAGTTCGAGGAGCAGTCACCTCCTTTCCCAAGGAAGCTGTACGAGGTCGTGCTGAGAAAGCCTAGCAGGTGAGTTCTAAACGGGAGGTTAGAGCGTGCAGTGTACCGTATTATGGGGGGAGGGGAAAATTCTTAACTTCCGAATGCTTCCAAATTGTTAATCCGGAAGCTCTTCTTGAACTGCCCCGCATCTAATCTTTTTACTATCTTCCGAACTTCCTACTAAAAAAAGAAAAGGAAAAAGTTTAGGGCGACACTATCGCATTTCTTCCTTGAGCATCCGAGCAAGTAGCTGTTCTTCCGGATGGTACAAACGAGGGGTTAGCTAGTCAGTTTGGAGAGTAAAAATCCCCCCCCCGTCCACTTCTAACTATATCCAGATGGTTCGTATTTTGAATCTATAACGGGCTTCCGCAACGTTATTGCCGGTTCGTCCTTCCAGGCATCCTTTAGTTGCTTACCGGGCACCTTGCTCCATACGGTAGTAGGAGCGTTGCGTCGTCGTTAGGGAATTGTGCCTCAACTGCGCGGACATGGCCGGGAGGAGGCCCATGTCGATGTTCACGATGTGCCATTCCATTTTAAAAACGATCTATACGGAAAATAGTTTGGTGCTTAGGTATTTTTCGCCCCGGTCAGGTAAAATAGTTACAATAACGCCGGACTTTATCTGCTTGGCTATCTCGATGGCAGCGTACATTGCGGCACCGCTGCTCATACCAACGAAGATCCCTTCCTGTTTAACGATCTGACGGGTCATCTCATAAGCTATTTCCGTCTCGACCATGATGGTGATGTCGATCTGGGTAGGGTCATATATCGCCGGGACAATGGCTTCTTCCATGTTCTTTAATCCCTGGATATAGTGTCCTTTAACAGGGTGGGCGCTGACTATCTTTATTTGCGGATTATGTTCCTTTAACGCTTTACCTACGCCCATTATCGTGCCAGAAGTGCCTAACGCCGATACAAAATAGTCTACTTTGCCTCCAGTTTGCTTCCAGATCTCATCCCCGGTCGTCTTATAATGCGCAAGCTGGTTATATTGGTTGGAAAATTGGTCCGGCATGAAGTACTTTTGAGGATTTGCCTTGACCAATTCCCGTGCCTTTCCTAATGGCGCCGTCGGTGCCGTATTTCCCCTCGCTTAAGGTGACGATTCCGCCGAACGCTTTGATCATCTGTCGTCTCTCTACCGAGACGGTATTCACTCATAACGATCTCTACTTCGTAACCCTTGATCGCCCCGATCATCGCTAAAGCCACGCCGGTATTTCCCGACGTTGGTTCGATGATAGTTTTATTTTTAGTCAGCGTGCCCTCATCTTCAGCCTGCTGGATCATGCTTAAGGCAATCCGGTCTTTGATACTGCCAGTAGGATTGAATCCCTCTACTTTGGCATATATCGTCGTGTTCTTGTTCGGATTAAGCTTGTTTATCCTGACCAAGGGGGTATTGCCGATCGTCTGGAGGATATTTTCTTTAAAATCGGCCGATGGCGTTTTCATGTTATATTCCCCCTGTGAAAGGGGAGAGCATTTATAAATAAAATATATCACAGCTAAGAAATATCAGCGACTAGTGCGGTTGTTGAATCCGGTTCAAAAATCTATCGCACGAATTTCTTTAGTTCTCGAGCGGGTTTGTTGTCCTGAACTTGGTACAAAACAGGGTCAAGCCAGATGTCTCGAGGGCATCAAATCCCCCCCGTCCACTTCTAACAATATCCAGGCAAATATCTTCCGTTGTCAATTAATGGCCCTTGGTGATACATAGGGTGGGGGCTTCCTTTATTGGCCAGGCCTCTTCTAACTATCTCCTGACGGCGATCCCCCATTATCCATCACGAGGGGCCTTTCGTGGTCGTTGAGGTGATCGGCCGCACAAACAATTATACGCATCGAATTATGATAAAATGGGTAAGGTGCATCATCATATGCCAATTGATTGGGACATGGAAGACTGCGATGAGGATATCACCCCTGACCTCATTGCCGCTCTAAATTCGATCTGGGATGAATTACCTGCAAGGATGCAGAACAGCATAATATCCTATCTAAATTTTGAGGATAACGGCAAATGGGAGCTAACTATCGAATTTTTCATATCGGAAGAAGGAAAGCCAGTTTCCCTGATGATGGTTATTGAGAACACTGATGACATCGATAGCGATATAACCTACACAGAATCGATAAACATTGATTTTAATAAAAATGAATAGATGCACGCCCAAAGTACTGATCTTCAGAGGCCTACGTTAAATTACTGTCAGGATCAAGGCCGAATTTAACGTAATACCTAGCCCCTGAAGCGCCCCCTCATAACACGGGGTCAGGGTCACAGGGGGCATCCGCCGTCGGCCGACGGCTCGCGCCGATCGGAGGCAGCACACTCGGTAATCTGGTGCTGCTCGAGGCGGTCAGATTCCTCTCCGCGGCCGGCGGGGCCTACGGCAGCCCGAGGTACGAAGAACACGGTGCCAACTACGAGCTCAATCTTGCCGCTTTAACAAGGATTAACCCTCGTAGCTTGTCAGAAGAGCCCCCGGGCCGTCTAATCGGAGAGGTCTCTAGGGGTGGCAAAGATTAATGGGGTCAGTAGCTCAATCTGGACCTGTTTCTAAAGGGGGGCAGTGTTTTGTTCGCTATCGAGGTCAAGCATCTTTCCAAGCAGTTCGATGATTTCCGGGCACTGTCCAATGTGAGCTTCTCGGTGGAGGACGGCGAAACATTCGGTTTCCTCGGCCCTAACGGTGCTGGAAAGACCACAACGATCCGTATCCTGACCGGCATATCTGCCCCGACGGAAGGTACGGCCACCATCTTTGGCCGAGACATCGTTAAGGAGACCATCGCCGCGAGGAAGCTGATGGGCATAGTCCCGGAAACGTCGAACATCTACGACGACCTCACTGCCTGGCGGAACCTGATGTTCTCCGCCGAGCTCTATGGCATCACTAGGAGCGTGAGGGAGAAACGCGGAAAGGAACTTCTGGAACTTTTTAGTTTATGGTCGAGGAAGGACGATAAGGCCCGTGGTTTCTCCAAAGGGATGAAGCGCCGACTAACGCTGGCGATGGGGCTCATTAATGAGCCTCAATTGCTCTTTCTGGACGAGCCTACGTCTGGACTGGACGTACAGAGTAACCTCATCATCCGCGAAATCATTCGTGACCTGAACTCGAAAGGGGTGACGGTGTTCCTGACCACCCATAACATCGAGGAAGCCAACCTCCTCTGCGATAGGGTAGCCATCATAAACAAGGGGCGCATCGCCGCCATCGATTCACCTGAGAAGCTCAAGGGGGCCATTCAGAGCGTGCAATCGGTGGAGGTCGCGTTCGACCACGCCTCTCTCGATCTGATGGAAGTTCTGAGGGGCATCGCTACGGTCAGCGAGGTCCGAAAGGAAGGGGACAAATATCGGCTCTTCACCGAGGACCCCTCGACGGTCATCGCCCAGCTCACGGGGTACGCGAACGCCCACGGCAATACTATCGTAAGCTTGAACACCTACGGGCCGAGCCTCGAGGATGTCTTCATCAAGCTCACCGGCCTGGATGTCCGGACCAGGGGGGTGAGGACCGTTGAATGAGCACATTTGGTATGATCAGGTAATATCCGAGATCAAGGCTGCCTGGGCCATCGCCAAGAAGGACATGAAGATCTACTACATCAAGCCGAACATCATCGTTTCCGGGGTGCTATTCCCACTTTTCATGTTCCTGGCCTTCTCGGTCAGCAACACCTCAGGCCCTTCGGTCCTGATACCCGGTCTGATCGCCATCACCATTCTATTCTCCGCATCATCGATCGAGCCGGTATCCATCCCCATAGAGCGGAGGACGAAGACCTTCGATCGTCTCCTCTCAGCGCCGGTGTCCCTGAATGCGGTCGTTCTGGGGGAGAGCTTGAGCGGCTTCTTGTACAGTCTGGGCATCGCCTTCGTTCCATTGGTCGCTGGGTTCCTGGTCTTCAGTGCGTCCATCGTGGACGTCCTCCCCCTCGTCCTTGGGCTCCTCTTGACCTCGTTCTGCATCGCCTCTATGGGAACGCTGTTCGCGGCCTATCCCACCGAGAGCCCCGGGGACATCATGTCCATGCTAAACGTGGTCCGGCTGCCACTGGTCTTCATCTCGGGAGTATTCATCCCTCTGGCGTCGATACCGGCCATCGGCCAGTTCGTGACCTACTTCTCCCCGCTCACCTACGGTTACGACCTCATCCACGCCGCTTATTCCGGTACATCGCACTTCGATCCCATCATCGACGTGCTGATGTTACTGGTCTTCATCGTGTTCTTCCAACTGCTGGCCGACCGACTCTATAAGAGGTACAACGCCTGAGCGGCCAGTGGAGCGCCGTTACTCGCCGACAGCCATTGGGGGGCGGGTGTCGCTGCCATCCATGAAGGTGGCTCGGACGAAATGGGCCTGTACTGCCTATCCGGATCCCCTCGATGGGCGCGAGAACACCAAGACGGTCATCGACCGGGGCCTGGACCTGGCAAAGTCACCGGGTGCCGGGGTCACCGCCCGGAGCGTCGACGTGGCCGAAGCGGCCGTCGGGAATGCGTTCCGCTCTGTACTGGTCGTTCGCATACCGAGCAAAGGCTAGGTCTTCTTCAGGATCTTCTTCAGGATCTCCTTATCTTCTTGGTTGATACCTTTAAGGAGGAACAATAGGCCGAAGTAGACGACGATACCGACTCCCAGGGCGATGAAGAGGTTCATCCCGGGGATCAGCAGTAAGGCCACACCCATACCGACCACGGCCACCAATGGTTTTAGCGCGATGTCCACGAGATCGACCTTGAACACCTTGGTGCTCAAGAAGTAGAAGGTCGTGGACACCAGGGCCAGGTACGCGAAGGTGAAGGCCAGGGCCGCCCCATTCTGGTCTAGGAACGGAATGAAAGCGAAACACAGGATCAGGTTCGCCAGGGCCCCGATGCCGTTAGCTACAGTGATGAGCCTGATATGCCGGGCCGATGCGAGCACGCTGCCCATGCCCGAGTCGAAGAAACTTATCGCTACAGCGGGGATGAGGATCTGGAAGACCGTGATGGCCGGAAGGTACTGGGAGCCATAGAAGAGAAGGATGATCTTGTCCGCCAGGATGACGCCACCCACGGCGATGGGCAGGCCGAGAGCGAACATGTACTTCATGACCTTCTGCTGCATGAGCTGGGTCATCTCCACCGAGTTGCGGTACATGCGGGAGATCACCGGGAGCAGGGAGATGATCAGGACGTTCGGTATGGCGATCAGCGCGGTGACCATGTTGAAAGAGAGGTTATACATGCCCGTGGCCGTCAGTGCCGCGGAGTACCCTAGGCCACCCCAGACCAGGATGAGCTGCACCAGGACAGCGTTGATCGAATACAGCGATGTGATGAACACATTAGATATGGCGTAGGGTACCGCTTCCCGCAGCTGCCTAGCTGCCTTGCTCAGGTCAGGCCTGCGGACCGGTCGTACCACCAGGCGGGAGCAGACCAGGTACCCCAGGAGGAACTGGAGGATGGAACCGGTCAGGACGACCAGGGCGACTGCGTCGAGGCCGAACCCCAGCACCACCAGGACGATGGCGACGGTGACCGTGAACAGCCTCTCGACGATCGTGATGAAGAGGGTCAGGTGCATCCGCTCGAACGTGATATACATGGCATTGAAGGCCTGGTTGAGCCAGCTGAACGCGGTGGCGAAAGCGATGATCATGATGGCATAGGAAACGTCGGCCGGCTGGTTCTCCAAGAGCACTATCGCGAAGGTTAGTGCGAGCGCTACTCCCCCCAGTATGACTCGGAGGAACAGAGTGTTGGTGAGGTGTTGAGGGGCCAGGTCCTTGTTGGGCGCGACCTCGACCACCATCTGGAACCCCAAATTGAAATCGGCGATGAGGAAGACCAGGGAGCAGAGGGAAAAGGCCAATGTATAGGCGCCGTAGTTTTCGCTGCCCAGATAGCGGGCAAGGTAGATCGAGAGTATGAAGGTGGAAAGCTGGGCCAGCAGTTGCACCATGGCTATGGCTAGAGCATTCCTAGTGACGTTGCGTACTAATCCCATGGGTTGACCTGCATCATTGGAAGGTACGGCCCTTGGACCGGCCTATCAACTGTCATGAGTTTTGTTCCTAAGGTCGAGCAGCCGGACCGGGGCTCACTGACGCCGACAGCCATCGTACCACCTTTCACTCCCCATCTATTGGAGCCAGCGAGGTCATTTATTTTGCTTTCAGTTCGGCCATATTGTGAGGAGGGCACAATGCTCAGGATCCGGAGCTAAAAAATGCTAGAGTGGCAAAGGTTGGTCTGATCTGGTTCTCCAGGCCCGTACGCTTCCTCTGCCCCTGGTCTGATATCATCCTTCTGCTCCTTTTTTTTCGGTTCTTCATTTCGGCGCCGATCACTTGACCTCTGACCATGGCGCGTCGAGGAACGACATGGCAGGGCCAACCAGCCCGGGAGAAGATAGGACATCATAGTGGGTCATCCCTGGAAGAATGGCGAGCCGCGCCGTAGGCCTTCCGGAACCGTCCAAGCCAGCGTCCCGCTGCCCACCGCCGAGCAGCGCGAAGAACTCCATTATGTGCCCCAAGCGGACGGCGTCTGCATCGGCGAAGACGATCATCATTGGTGACCTGATCTCCGCTACGTCCTTCGACCAGTCATAGTCCTGCCTCAGCAGCTCCCCCAGCCTGGTGAAAAGCACCGCCCAATCTGCGTCAGGATAAAGCCGGTCTAGAGGGCTCTGCTTCATGTACTTCGCAGCTTCGGGGCCCATCTGGGCCATGTTCTCTAGGACCTCAGGATACCAGCCGTCACGTTTGAAGGGAGTGGAAATGATCACAAGTTTGCTCACCGCCTCCGGATGCCGGATGGCGGTCTGCAGGCTGACCCCGCCGCCCAGCGAGTAGCCCATGATGTCGGCACTGGCGATGCCGAGATGCTTCATCAGAGCGGCGATGTCATCGGCCATCTGCTCGAAACGGAGCGGGCGATCGAGGGTAGCCGTACGTCCATGGCCTTCCAAATGGACGGTTATGACCTGCCTGTTCTCCGAGAGCTTCGGCAAGATGGGGTCGAACATCTCGCTCGCACTTACGCCGCCATGAAGGAGGATCAACGGTCTTCCGGACCCGTGGGCCTCATAATACATATTGAGGCCGTTCACCGATGCATAGCTGCCTACGATCTTAGTTGGTGTGCTCATCGCCCTCATCCATTCACCTCCACTCGGGTCATGGTCGCCCCATAGCTGCCGTTCTAGCTTCTTGTTGTTTGTTCGATGGGCTCTCCTTTACCATCTCCCGGACGTCCAAAGGAACTCCCCTGCTCTCGTCCCGGACCAGAGAGCGGGCGTTCTGGGGGCACGATCCCACGCAGACCCCGCAGCCCATGCACGTCTCCGTGTCGTTCACGATGGTCCGCCCCTCAGAGGTGACCGCATCAAAGGGGCAGGCATCGACGCACTTGCCGCAGGATGTGCAGGTTCCGGGATCGACCTTGATGGAGAACCCAGACGGCGTCAGGAATGAGGTATGGTATCGGTTCATCATGCGGATCCCCAGGCAGTGGTCCTTGCAGCAGTTGCAGAGGGAATAGAAGCGGTTCAGCATGGCGTCCTTGAAGTAGGCGGTGTGCATGTGTCCCCGTTCATGCTCCTGCCGAAGGACCTCCAGAGCCTCCTCCTGGGTCACTCTCCGGCTGGTCTCTGGCTGCTCGGCCAGCACCAGGTCGGTAAATGGCTTCCCGATGATCATGCATACTTGGCTCGGTTGGCAGTCGCTCCCCAGGGCGCGGCGGCAGGCGCACTCTAAGAGAACGATATCGGCAGGGGCGTTCAGCATGAATTTCCGAGCCATGGCATAGGGAACGACCTGCTCTAGGTCGCGCAGGGAAATGTCCCGATCGACGCTGATTATCGCCTCCGCTTGATCGAGGGTGACCACCTTGCCGTGGTAGTGCTGGCTGAATTTCTCTTTCGATCCCTTCCCGGTGAACGGCCCGCGGATGTTCTTCTGGAACCAAAAGTACTGCGAGGTTCCATAAACGGACGCGACCAATTTTTGAATGGCGGTCAGACCTTCGACCTTCGCCTCATCCAAGAACGCTTTTCGGGCATCCCTTTTCGCATCACTGGCTGTCGATATCCCATCATCTCCTGTTCCGACAGATAATTTGATGGGGAACCCCACCTACATATCAGTATCTTGGCCGGCCTAGGGGGCCGGATCACTATCCAATTTCCGGCCTCTGATCTTGGAGGTCGACTAGGCTCGGTCGATCAGGGTCGGGACATTAGTACCGATTCTCGTCACCGTGTCCAGGGTCAACAGCCGGGCCTCGGTGCAGAGCTCCTTGCCCCGAGCAAAGAAATCTTTGAACTCCTTTGTCTCCCTCCATCGAGCTAGGGCCTCATCGCTCGTCCAGGAGCCGAAGGCGACAAAGACATTAGGGTCCGATCGGTCGTGCGTAAGATAGGCCTCGATCGCTCCAAATTGGTTATCGATGGTCCACTTGGCGAAAGCCTTCCAGGAACTGATGAACTCCTCTTCATTTCCTTCCTTAACGGTCCATAGGCCCATCGCGAAAAAGCTCACCTCGTCTACCATTTTGCAACCTCATATCAACTTGGTGGCAGGAGTATTTTAATGATGTGCTGGTCTCGCATCGAGCTATGTCATTGTTTTCTCGAGCCTGGATCGACCGTTCAGCCATCGGACTCTTCCTTCTCCTTTTCCAATAGTCGCTCCCAGTCGGGCGGTCTCTCCCGGAACCCCCGAGAACGCCAGAAGGCGATGTTGTTGGGGTTCTTCTGGTTGGAGCGGTCGTTCCTGTACAACACGTACTTCTGAACGTTGACGGGCTTTCCCCCGGCATCGGTGACCCGCAGCCCCTCGCAAGCCTTGTTCTCATGTTTCCGCTCGCCGACATGCCCTTCCATGACCTTGCTCCCCCTCGCCAGAAGCTGGAGCACATGGCAGCCGAAGCCCAAGGACTCGCATTTGGAGACCAGGAACCCGGAGATGGAGTTCGCTTCCCCCACCACCTGGGCCGCGCGACCGTGATCATGGATATAATCCAGTGCCACAGTGATGTCCTTGTCCCCGGTGACCAGGATCATGACGTCTGGGCAATCCTCATCGTGAAGGCGGTCCACTAGGGCACAGTGCATCGACGGGTCGGTGAGGCTCTTTCCGAAAGTGAACGCTCCAGTGTGTGGATCAACATACTTGAACGACTTGGTCTCCTGGAACCGGAAGCCATTCATCTCGTAGTCCTCCCTGGTCCGGGCCGACCGCCACAGGGTTGCCTCATCTAGGAACACCCGGGCGTCCTTGACCTCGCCGAAGGTGGTAGCATGCTCGACCAACAGACTACCTATCCTTTCGAGGATGGCCATCTCGCCGGCCTCATAGAGGCCCCGTTCCATGTTAGGGCCATCCACATAGATGCCCACGGCGGTCACTACGGTCCACGCTCCCGAAGCCCGGCCAGGATGATCTCGTCTATGCTCTGCTGCTCGAACCTTCGATTGAGGAGGGCGAGGAGAACCCGCGGGATGGTAAAGGTCACCACCTGGGTCCCCTCAAGATATCGGCGGACCTGGTCGCTCAAGGCGTAGCTGTACTTGGCCAGAGACTCGTAATAGTCTAGGATGGTGATCTTGGCCACGATCTCCCTGGCCAGTTCGTCGTTCAGTCCGTCCCTTTCCGCTTTGGCGATGAGCGCATGGACCTCGGCGTCCAGGGCGTCCATGTCTGGCTGGGGGAACTTCCCCGGATCTCGATGGAGCTGTCGGGATAGGGCCAGAAGTTTGCCTCCGATAGCCAAGATCATCTGGTCCATGGTGCTTTCGGACACCTCGGCGTCATCGAGTAAGAATCGTTCGGTGGCGGGGTCCAGCCTGAGATCGAACCCCAGCACCGAATAGTCCTGGTCCCCGCAGTCGGGGTCCCTGGCGTTCACCGGAAAGCGTACTTCCGCCCTGATGCCGGATAGATCCTTAAGCCTCGAACGGAACAGTTCCTGACCTTCGGGCGACATCTTCTGGGGGATGCCGATCGCCCGGGGGATCACAGTATGCTCATCGAACAGTACCGTCTCGATGCTCAGCGCCTCCTGGAGAGCTATATCCTCCTCCCGGCTCGTTCCATGCACCTCCACCTGGCACCCCTTGACCCGAGGGTCCCTCTTCTCCGTGGTCAGCATTTCCAGGAGGCCGTAATATTCAGCGTTCTCAGACCGCTCCAGGCCGAAGCTCTTCGATGTGTGGTACAGTCCGACCGCGAAGCTCCTGGATGCCGGGGTCATCTCCACGTGGAACACCCCCTGGTCCGGAGAGATGAGTTCCCAGTAGTTCTCCACCGCCTCGGGTGGGTGGAAGAACTCGTTGCGGCCGTGGATGTTGTTCAGCCGGAACAGGTTCTTCAGGAAGTATCGCGCATATTTTCTGAGGTCCGACGGCAGACCTTCATTCTCTATCCGGGTGCGCAGGACCGGACGGCTGGCCGCCCCTTCGCTTCCGCCCACGTCATCGGAATCGATCTCCTCCGGGCCCGTCCTCCTGGTCCCGGTCCATCCATCCAGGGAGAATCGGAGAATGCGTATCTTATTCTCGTCCGCATTTTCGGCTATATCGTCCAGTGCCTCCCTCACCACCGGTGCCAGCAATCGCCGCAGCAGGTCACTACGGCTTTCGTTGGTCTTGGCCAGCGCTTCCAGTATGCGATATAACGTCGCGGTCCTCACCCTGACACTGCGGGAAGCCATCTGGGAGAAGCATTTCTTGAAGACCGCCTCTCCGTTGAACTCGAGGTCGCCCAAGAGGCGATAGGCCTCTTCGCCGTCCCCTGCCGTGCGCAGCTCTTCGATGCGGTCCATGACCTCTTGCCGGGACAGTAGTCTGATGACCTCTTTGGATCGCACCGGGATCAGGTCAAGGAGCGCGGCCAGGATCTCAGCATCGGCCCACTCGCCGGCAGGCATATCGCGGAAGGGCATGCTGTGCATATTCTCCTAGGCCCATATGGCACTTTCGTGCTATCATATATCGATGGTTACGCATCCTTCCTTTACTTGCACAGGGTACGAGCGGAGGTCGAACGCGCGGCCCTCGGAGTCCACTGGTTGGCCGAGCACCATGCCGGTGCGGACATCGTACCGGGCCTGGTGCCGCGGGCACTCGACCACGAAGCCGTCCAGCCTTCCCAAGGTCAGGTCGGCGAGGCCATGGGAGCAGATGCCGTCCATGGCATAGACCGCGCCACCCACATTGGCCACCAGGATCGTTCGCCCCAGGATGTCGACGTTGCGCATGGTGCCAGGTTGAAGCTCCGATGTAAGGCACGCTATCATCTTTACCGTTGGAACCACCTGGATGATAATGGCCTCTGGCACAATATATCGCTTTCCGGGAAGACAATCTGACAACCCTAAAATAGCTATGATCTGCTGTCAGGGCGATGATAATCGACAGCCATATCCACATCTGGCTCCGAGATCACTTACCCGACTCGATGGTCCGGGCATATCTGGAGCCGCTGAACGCCCTGAAGGACCTCTTCGATCTGGGGATCGATGTGGAGAACGTATGGCCTGATTATGGTGTCGATGTCAACAAGCTCCTGGAGATGATGGCCGCCGGGCCGGTGGACAAGGCGATCGCTCTGCCGATCGATTACAACCTCATCGAGCAGGCCAGGATCGACATTGAGGAGTACAACACCTGGGCCTTCGAGACCACCGCCCCCTATCGCGACAAGGTCATCCCGTTCATCGGCATCGATCCACAGCGCGGCGCAAGGGCTCTGGGGATCATGGAGAAGTTCGTCAAGCGGTACGATGCCCGTGGCCTAAAGGTGTACCCCGCGACGGGGTGGTATCCTCAGGAGGATCGCATAAAGGATTTCTGGAAGATGGCGAACGACCTCGAACTAGCAGTGGTCTCCCATGCCGGGGCGGCCTGGGGGCCCCTGGATGATAAGTTCACCCGGCCGTCGTTCTACGATGAGGTGCTGAGCAAGTACCCCGACCTGAAGGTCATCATCGCCCACCTGGGCGGCAAATGGAGGGCAGAGACCTACGAGCTGTGCGCCAAGCATGCGAACTGCTACACCGATATCTCGGCGCTGCAGGGCTGGCTGCCCTCCGATCCGGCCACCTGCATCTCCCGGCTGAAGGAAGTGGCCGAAAAAGCGCCTGACCGGGCGTCGTTCGGTACCGACTGGCCGCTGTTCGACCTGAGCTACCCGTCCTCGAGCTGGCTGAACTTCGTCAAGGAGCAGCCATGGGCCGACGAGGGCACCAAGGCCAAGGTGTTGGGTGGGAACATGCAGCGGTTACTGGGTCTGTGACATCTCCTCATCGCCGCGATCGGATCCATCCTGCCGCAATTCGGCCGGTGACGACGGTCCCGGTTCGAAGGGCCCCGTGACCCTATAAAGTTCGAGCCAGTTCCATCAGGTCCTGCCCATCCACCCTGTACACGTCCAGTCGGCCATGGGCTTCGCTCCCATGTGTTTGTAGAAAGCAACGGTCGATCCGTTCCAGTCCAGGCGCCCGCAGCCCCGCTCGATGGCGATCTTGGCCAGGCACGCGAACAGGGCACGGCCGAGCATCGGGCCGCGATACTCTTCCTTGACGAACAGGTCCTCCGGGTACAGGTTCGCCTTGCCCAGGAATGTGGAGAGATTGTTAAAGAACAAGGCAAATGCCACCGGCTCCCCTCGGTATTCGCCGATGAGGGCCTCGGCATGGTGCTTTCTGAACAGGAGATCGAAGAGGATATCCTCGGTCGCGACGACCTCATCCGGTAATCATTCGTATTTGGCCAGATCCCTAATGAGATCCAGGATGAGCTCCGTATCTTCTTCCTGCGCTAGCCGGATGATGAACTCTGGATCATTGGCGACGAATGCTCGTTCATAGCCTACTCCTGCATGAACTCGATCCACTTTCTGCTGCGATCATAGCAGTGGTTTGCCCCATACTTCCTGGAAGAAGTTCTCTCCGATGGGCTTCCGTTCCGGCCGCTCCAACTGTTCTGCTTTCTGCTTATCGGACAGCAGGCTCTCGTCCTCTCCGGGATGGCCGCAGATGACCAGAGCGATGACCACGTAATCGGCTGGGATGCCTAATACCGCTCGAACCTTGACCGGATTGAATCCGGCGATGGGGTGCGCGATGAGCCCCAGCTCGGTGGCCTGCAGTAACATCTCCGCCACCGCCAGCCCGCAACCGAACTTGAAGTAGTCCCGTCCTTCGTTCGAGCGACAGTCGTCCGCTGGCTTTCCAGTGATGACCATAATGAGCGGGGCGGTGGTGGCCCACACATTCCCTTTGTTCAGGCATTCCTTGACCGGGGGGAGCGATTTCCCGGAGCAGATGATCACTCTCCAGGGCTGGTTATTTATGCAGCTGGGGGCCAGGCGCATGGCCTCGATCAGTGCCTGTATGCTCTCTTCCTCGATGGGGCGTGGGTCGAAGACCCGATATGCTCTTCTGCGGCGTATGGCCTCGCTAACGTCCATGTCCTCTCCCGGCGGCATGGGGCTCGCCCTGGATAAGGATATTGAGGGGGCCGAAAGCGGCGGGCGATGGGGCGTCGGGAACATGGCCAGATGTGCGATAATTAGGGCGCCGCGGCAGGCCAAACCTTTTATTGGAAAAGCCCTATCGAGGGAATGCGGGCTCGTGGCTTAGCCTGGATATAGCACTGGCCTTCTACCATGAATGTCATGGAAGCAAGTCAGTGGTCTCGGGTTCGAAACCTTCCCAAGAAGGCGAAATTCCCGACGAGCCCGCCATTTCCCAATGAAAAGCTTCATTAATGCCCACAGATTCTGGGCTAGAATATAGCAGCTTGAGGAATACTAATGAAGAGAAGTTCACGCGCTTGGAAAAAGCGAGGCAAGCAGAGATGGAAGTGGCGCAAGAAGAAGATGCGTCGCCGGAAGCGGGCGCAGAGGATGCGCAAGACTTAACGCTGACCAGTGGGGGTATGGGCTAATTCGGTATACTCGCGGGCTCCAGTTATACGGGAATGATAGGAACGGGTTTGCTGACCGGTTGATGAGTAACTGGAGCGTTGACCCGTACAATTCCGATGGGGTCGCTCCCCGTCCGGTGGAAACCCGCTGATCTGGGTTCAAATCCCGGTGCCCCCACTCCAATATCTGGCTAACAAACTATTTGCCCCATTTCGGCCGTCAAACCCCAAGTTAGGAGGAAATCCGGACCGCCGGAAGCCCTGAGACAATTCTCGGGGCTTCTCGGCCGTTCTCCTTCTTACCACTCATTTTCGCTTCTATATCTTGGAGGAAGTTACTGACTTTCCACTGTTCTTTAGCGAGCTCATCGACGGTCACGCCCATCTAGCGATGGGTCCGTCTGGACGTCCTTGTGCTCCATCGCTTCCCTGATCCGTTCGACGGGCATGCCCGCCAGCCACGCGAGGCGGCAGCTGGTCCTTCTCAGGGTGTGGTTTCCCGCTGGCCTGTTTATCTCTGCTATTCTTGAGACGTCCAGATAGTTATATTCATTGATGATGAATGGATCGAACCCCCATATCATCCCAGATCGATGATGGCTAAGACGCCTCCGATCATACCCAGTACCGACCCGATGATGTAGCCTCCGCCGAGGAACAGGGCCAGCAGGGAAAAGATGATGATCGATGCCCCTGTAATGACGTGTGTCGATCTGGAGCCCTGGTCAGCGCATAGGCCGAGGAGTAGACGATAATGCCCAGGATCACTAACATGATTCCCAGGAAAACCACTGATATGCCCACTCCCAGGCTGCTGGTCAGGATGGCGTAATAGATCGAGCTGAAGAAGATCGCTACCAGGCCCTGGATGATGATTATGCTTCCCCCTATCATCGATAGGAAGAAACCAGCCCGCGAATAGGTCGCAGGCGCTTTATATTCGACCTTTTGTGTTGTCGTCATTTCAAACCTCCGTTTTTGGATCGGCCGCTTACTCGGCTTCCCCAGTTGTTTTTGCTAGGTGCCTAGATTAATACGTAATCTGACCAATAGTCGGAAACGGAGCAAATGAGCGCTATTGGGGGGCGTTTTACCAGGCCATATGGGTCGGTCAGTTCATGAACTGCCTTATTGTCTATCCGATCCGAAGGGCGCATTTAGAGGAGGGGGCCCCGGTAGGGGCCCTGTATTGAACGGATGCGAACTTTGGGGCAGCATCGCTTTCCGACTCGCTCGGGAATCTGGACCTGAATGTCAACCTCCACACATCGGCGGCCGGATGTCCATGGATGGGGTCAAGGAGGAACTGGATCTGTCGACCCATGTGCTTCTGAGGATCTGCAATGGAGGGATAGTGTCATTGAAACTAGGGTTGCCCGAGATGATGGATGAGATCCTGTTCCGGTCTCGGTGGAAGGGGGGCCATGATCCCGGCCCCCTTCCTTTTTTACTATAGGTTAAAAAAAGTGAAAGGTTTTTTCCTTACTTGCAGGCCTGGTCCCTGGACTGCTGCCTGAGCTGGTCCTGGTCGCCCGAACCGTCGGAGAGGCGGTCCCGGCTCTGGGTCCTGTCCTGGGTCAGATCACAGGTGCCGTTCTGGCCACAGATCTGGTTACCCGTCTGGGTTTGGGCCTGATTCATGACCTGGAAAGTTTCTCCCTTCATTTGGCCCCAGTTCCACTGGTGCATCTTGACGATGTTCATCTCATCATCGCTGAGATTTCCATGGGAGAATCCCTTGAGCCCATTGCGCTCAGCGAACATCCAGTACTTCCCCTCAGGACGCTCGAAGGTCACGGTCCCGTTGCCATCGGTCTGGCCACGGATCGTGTTCATTACCGTCATCGCGGTACGTTCCTGTTCGCGGACAATGTTCATCTCGCAGATGGTCACATTCGCGCCTACCATGGGCACATCTTGCCCGTTCACTCTAGAACATACCTGTATCGATAGGTTTGATGGATCGGTTGCACTGCCTTCATCGCCCACAGTGATCATGGGCGTGCCATCATTGGTCGCTGAAGCGGTGCTCGAGGTCATCAGGACGGCGGCCAGCCCAGCAACGGCAAGGACGGCCACGGCCCCGATGGCCATTAGCTTGGTGGTTAGCTTCATTTTGTTTGCCTCCAAGTGAGGTCACCGTCTTGAGGGTATATCCGAGGTCGGAAAGAATCGTATGTACGATTCATCCATGTAGATGGAGGTTGGCCCACAAGGAATGCAAGGTCCGAACATATTAAGGCCCATTTTGCCGTCGGGATCGTTCAGGAGCAACAATATGGGATCAACCGGCCCGATAACGGCCCATGGTACTGGGCATCGACAAGGGCCGACCACTTCATAAAATGGTTCGGCGGGGCGATGATCCATCGAAATCTTCCTGGATGTTGGCTGGACTGTTTAGCCCCATTGCCTGGGCCGGAACTGCTTGTTCTTGGTCCGTTCCGTGGTCCACAATATTTTGGAGATTATTCTATATAGGTAGAAATGACAAATCATTACAATCCAGTTGTAGAAACTGGAATGGAGTTGACTTATTTGGCCGTTGAAAGCATGCGAGATAGAAGATGGGGCAGAATGGCCTTCGGGATAATAGCCTTGATATTCGGGCTGGCTTTTCTTCTGGTTCCTGGGTTCACTCTGGTCCTGTTCCTGGTCCTGTTCGGCATATTCATGATATTTGCCGGGCTGGTCCTCATAGGGTTCAGCCGGTCCCGGACTCGAGGTACTCATCGGACCTTGAATGTGGTCGAAGGCATAATCGATATAGCGATCGGCATCATTGCCATATTCGCGCCGGGTTTCACTTCCCTTCTAGCCATCTACTTGGTCGGTGCGTTTCTGATCATTGCGGGCATCTTCCAGCTCTTTGAGGGCATCATTGCTCCACGGGGCACACAGACCTTCGGGACGTCCAACCGGTGGATATTGGCCGGCGGAGGCCTACTATCCCTCGTGATCGGGGTGGCCATCGTCCTGTTCCCCGAAGCAGGGATTCTTGCCATCCTGTGGATCATCGGCATATTCCTGGTGATAATCGGCATCATCAACATCGTATCTGGGCTGCGGATGCGCTCGGCCACCATGCCAACGACCACCACGAGGTAGCCAAACCATTTCCTATCAACTTTTTATGTAGGATTCCTTCATATATCGAATATATCTAGGGAGCATTAGGGGTTAGCACAGGTGCCTCATGTTCCCACCTCATTGGTTCCTACCATATGATGCGGCATTCCAGTTGCTGACGGCAGTGGTCGCTCTGGCCGTGGCCTTGTACGCTTTGCGGGGTTACGGATGGATCCGTGAAAGGACACTCTACGCACTGTTCTTGGCCTTCCTGCTGCTAGCTGTAGGTCTTTTCATAAACGGGGTAACGTTATCCTATGCCTCTCTGACAGGAGTTTCGTTCTCCAGCAACGGCTCTTCATCCTCCATTGCTGACATCGGTTTCTGGGCCTACTACCTGATGAGCATCTTAGCCTTCTCGCTCCTGGTCTTTGCCTATACTAACAGGCTAAGGGAGTCATCCTTGGCCTTGGCGGGGGCAGGCTTGGGCAGGGGCGGCAATGGTGGGTCGGCGGGAACATATCTGGTAATGGCCGGGCCGATCATGGAGCTCGTCCTGGTGATCTTACTCTTCATCATCATCGTGGCCCAGCTGGCCCATATGGCCATCAGGCGTAGCAAATATTCCATCATGGTGACCCTGAGCTTCACGTTGCTTCTATTGAGCCACATGCTGTTCATGATCAGCTCGATCGAGGACAGTATCTATGTGGTCGGTCGGATTTTAGAGCTAGCTGGTTTCTTGGCCTTGCTGGCAGTGTTGGTCGGCCTCAGGAGGGCTTGATGACGGAGCCGCAGAAATATCGGTCGAAGGGACGAATCTTCGCCGACATCCTCCGGGCGGTCCAGGAGAGCGGAGCGGCCAAGGTGACCCATATTCTATACAGGGCGAACCTGTCGCATGACCGCCTGATCAAATATCTAGCCCAACTGGAGGAAACGGGTCTCATCGTCCGCTCGCAGGAAGGGGACAGGACGTTCTATTCGATAACGGAGAAGGGGATCAAATTCATGGCCGAGTTCAGAAGGATGGAAGAATTTGCCGATGCGTTCGGCTTGGATATATAAACAATTATCTGGCTCGATAATTTTAATAGAACAGCGATGGGAACGGCGATAGTTTTTATTAACCCCTCCTCAATATTCCATTGAGGAGTCCCCGTGGACCTTCTCCAACTTCCCCACCATTTCTTTAATCTTCGGGGGCTCCTCTCATTTATCCTAATTTTCGGTTCAGATGCCAGATCGAAGCGTTGAGCGCCGCGGCGATGCTGACCCAAGCGATATAGGGGAGGAGGAGCAAGGCCGCGTTCGCGGAAACGTTCCAGAACGCCGCGATAGTGACGGCGATGCAGGTCCACAACAGGGCGATCTCAGCCAGACCCAGGCGGGGAGAACGTCTCGCGAAGAAGAAGTAGTTCCAGACGATGTTCAGGACCAGCTGGATGGCGAAAACGATCAACGGTATGGTCACATCCTGACCGCTCGATCCTCGCTCGATCACCAGGAATAGGGAGAATCCCATCAGTGCGAACAGGATGGTCCAGATCACTCCGATCAGGTATCCGGGCGGGGTGAACGAAGGCTTGCGGAGGGAATCGAACCAGGTGAGCCCCCTCCGGGTCCACACCGAGCCGATCACCCCGGCCGCCTCGCAAAGGGCGACGCAGACGATCAACAGAATGGCGGCAGAGGCGAGGTCCACGCTACCGACACCCCGACCGGCCCTCATACTGGCACGCGATCTTCCTTATGATCTCCTGGGTCTCCAAAGGCGGTCCGGTGGTGTTGACCATGTGCACCTCGCACTCCTCCAGGAAGCTGCGATAGAACCTGGCTCGGAGGTCGACCTTGCGCTTGTCGCTGACCAGTTGATGAGGATTGCAGAAGTTGTTCGCGGAGAGGTAATCCATCGCCTCTTCGGTGTCCATCCGTCTCACGATCCTCTTGTCCTCCGCGTCGCGCTTGAGAAGGATGACCTTGTACATAGTGGTCAGCGGCACCACTCCTCCCTGCCCTATCGTCCAGCGGACGTTGACGATGGCACGACCCCTGTTATCCAAGTGGGCTTTGTCCACCAGCCCCTGGTATTCGGGCCAGATGCTGGCGATGTCCCCTTCCACGTAGAAGTTCTTCTCTGAGCCGTAGGCCAGAGGCCGCTTGCTGGACAAGCGGACGAAGTACCAGTCATCGGTGACCAGCCGAGCGTCCTGCATGCGCAGCAGGCCCCAGGAGTGGGTGGTCTTCCCGCTCTTGGAAGGGGCGATGAGCGAGATCCCCTTGCCGGCCACGTCCAACGCCGCGCCGTGCACCGAGTAGATGCGGTGCTGGTCTTCCAGGATATCGCTGGCCAGGGCGAGGGCGATGCTCTTGATCCAGCCGTAGTAGTCGATGTTGAACAGGAATGCCGTGCGAGTGAGGGGATCGTACTTGACCACCACCCGCTGCTCCGGATCGTTGAGCACTATCAGCCGGCCGTGGGACCGGACGCTCTCCGACATGCTGTAGAAGTTGTTCTCCCAGATCTGGTTCGTCCTCTCTTGGTCAGTGAGCAGGCGAATGCAGGTTCCATGCAGCTCGCACTTGGCAGTGTAGAGATACCGACTCTCGTAGCGGGTGAACAGTTCGCTGCTCTCTTCAGGGCTGATGAGCTCGATCTCATAGGGCATGGTCGGACCAGATTGGTAGATGGTATCGAGCCTATAAATCCGAGCGTCCTCCCATCTCTACCATTTCATTAGGTCTCTCGGGGCCACGATCGCAGGTGCGCTGATCGCCGCGCCACTGCCCCGATCATACGCAATGAGCGATCATCGTCACTACGCTCTTTGGGGTGCTGGTGATTAACCTAATGCCTTCGGTGGTGTTTCAAGATATATTAGATAAAAAGGATGCTGGCCGCCGTTCAACGGCCGTTGCCGTTAGCGGCCCTCATCAGCTTGTACTCCATGCTGTCCAGCAGCGCGACGAGCGACGCCTCGATGACGTTGGTGGATACGCCCACGGTCGTCCAGGACTCCTCCCCGTCGGTCGATCGGATGAGCACCCGGACCTTCGCCCCGGTCGCATCCTTGCTGTCGATGACCCGGACCTTATAGTCCGCGAGCCGGACCTCGCGAAGTTCTGGGTAGAAGCGTTCCAGCGCCTTCCGGACCGCCCGGTCCAGCGCGTTGACCGGACCATTGCCGTTGGCCGCGGTGTGCTCCATCACTCCTTTGGAATCGACCACCTTGATGCTCGCCTCCGAGGAGACGTTGTTGCCGGTCACATCGACGAAGATACGGAAGCCTTCCAGCCGGAAGGGTGGCTTGATGTCATCACGGAGGCGGCGGACCAACAGCTCGAACGAGGCGTCAGCGCCCTCGAACTGGTACCCCTCCGATTCCATGTGCTTCAACTTGTCCAGGATCTTCTTTCCCGACTCCTTCTCGGTATCGATCCCGAACTCCTTCATCTTGGCCATGATGGAGGCAGTGCCCGCCAGTTCCGAGGTCAGCACCCGGCGCTCATTGCCTACAAGGCTGGGGCTGATGTGCTCGTATGTCTTCTCGTCCTTCATCATGGCATTGACGTGTATGCCGGCCTTGTGGGCGAACGCGCTCTTGCCGACGTACGGTAGCTTGGGATCAGCGATGATGTTGGCGGTCTCGCTGACGAACGTGGACAACGCGGTGAGGTGGGTGAGGTCCGGTATGCTCAGTTTCCGCCCCATCTTGAACATTAAGGCTGGTGCTACGGAGCATAGGTTGGCGTTGCCACACCTCTCCCCCAGCCCGTTGATGGTTCCCTGGACCATGGTCGCCCCGCACTCCACGGCCATCAGGGAGTTGGCGACAGCCAGGTCCGAATCGTTGTGGGCGTGGACGCCTAGAGGCAGGTCGAAGCGTTCGACCACTGACTTGAACGCCGTTTCCACTTCCTTCGGCAACGAACCGCCATTGGTGTCGCACAGCACCAGCCAGTCCGCTCCCGCCTTACAGGCTGCTTCCAGCGTGCTCATGGCGTACTCGGGGGAGGCCTTGTAGCCATCGAAGAAATGCTCCGCATCGTACACCACCTCGAGGCCGTGGGTCTTGAGGAACGATACGCTGTCGGCTATGAGCTCCAGATTCTCCTCAAGCGGTATCTTCAAGGCGTTCTTGACATGGCGGTCCCAGCTCTTGCCGAAGATGGCCACGCAGGGCGCTTTTGAACCCACCAGCGACAGAAGGTTAGCATCCTCTGAAGCGTCCACCCCGGCCTTGCGGGTGCTGCCGAAGGCGACCAGTTGGGCGTGCTCGAACTGAACGCGGGACGCTGCTTCGAAGAAGGCCACATCCTTGGGGTTCGATCCGGGCCAGCCGCCCTCGATGAAGTCCATACCGAACTGATCGAGCCTTTTGGCGATGTCCAGTTTATCCTCGGTGGAGAAAGATACACCCTCCGATTGGGTGCCATCTCTAAGCGTCGTGTCGTATAGCGCGACTTTACCCGCTAATAAATACATCCCTTTCTGCGTCCTTCATAGATAACTACTCCGAGACAGTCAAGGCATATTGCGGGAATGATATAAAAGAACGCTTTGTTTCATCGTTCTTTGGCCTGGTCCTCGTTCATGATCGCCAGCAGGTCGCTAAGCATGGCGCTTGCCGTCTCCTTGCGTCCCGCACCCCGCCCGACCACGGTGATCTCTCCGGCCAGGTCCGTGATCAGCTGCACGATGTTCAGCGTGCCGCCGATCGACAGCGGGTGGCCGGCCGGCACCATTCTCGGCGATACCTCCAGTTTATTGTTGTTGATCTCGCCGATCAGCCGGATGACCTTCTTCTGCTCCGCCGCCATGGCGATGGCGTCCTCGGTTATGTTCCGGATGCCGGTCCTCAGGACGTCGCTGTAGGTGACGTCCATGTTGAAGATGGCATTGGCCAGGATGGCGAGCTTGCACGCTGAATCGACCCCGTCGATGTCGTAGGACGGGTCCCTCTCAGCTATGCCCATCTCCTGCGCCTCCCGTAACGCCTGGTCGAACGGCAATCCCTCATCCTTCATGCGATTGAGGATGAAGTTGCAGGTGCCGTTCAGTATGCCCCGAAGCGAGTAGATCTGCTCGCCCCTGAGCAGCTCGCGGGAGAGGTTGATGACCGGCATTGCTCCGCCCACCGAAGCCTCGTACCTCAGTTGGACCTTGTTCCTCGCCGCCGCTTGGGAGAGCTCGCGGAACTTCAATGCGAGCGGCCCCTTGTTCGATGTGACCACGTTCTTGCCGGCGTTGAGCGCGGCCATTATGTACGAATAACCTGGTTCGGCGTCCACGATGTTGGTCGGCGTCGTCTCTATGAGCGTATCGAAGTCATAATTCTCGATGAACTCCTTGACGGTGCCCTCCACCGCCTTCGTGCCCACGCTCCCGGTGGCGATCTTGCGGGAGACCAGTTCTACAGGGTCCAGGCCCTTGGCTTCCTTGATGAAGGTGCTCGAATCGAACGCTCCGACGATGGTGACCTTCTGCCCGAAGCTCCTGGCGAACAGCTCCTGTCGCTGCCCGATCACTTCGGCGATGCCCTGCCCCACCGTTCCGAAACCAGCGATGACGACCTTCACTTAATCAAGCCCCCTGATGAGGATGTAATCGTTCTTCTCCGCCCGCAGCTGGAAGAAGTTGTCGAGAGCGGCGATAGCTTCCTTCTTCGACGCCTTCCCGGTCACCAGGGCGGCGCGGGAGCTTGAATTGGCCGAGCCGGAGTACCGGATCTCGATGGACGCGATGTTCTCCATGGACTCGAGCCCTTTGGTGATGCTTTCCAGCTCCTTCGAGGTGATGTGGCCGACGATCAGGTACTGGATGGGATAGGTCTCGAAGAACGCGTCGATCTTGGCAACGTCCACCTCCCGCTGCTTCCAGGTGCTCAGGATCTTATCCAGCGCCTGCTCCGAACGGACCTCGAAAGTGACGTTGACCGCGATCCTCCCACCGACCTTCACATCGTGGTGGTGCACGACCCCCCTGATATTGCCGTCGTTCGCGGATATCGGCTCCAGGGCGCCCACTAGCTGTCCCGGAATGTCCTTTAGTCGCAGGTCCACGTTCACCTTCATGCTAAAACCTCGTCGTCCTTTCCGACCTGACGGTATTCGGCGTATATGATACTTGATAAAATCGCGGCACGGGCCGCTTAGAAAGATGGTGGTGAGCGCCGAGGGGGAGATTTGAACTCCCGAGTCCTTGCGGACACAAGCTTTCCAGGCTTGCGCCTTACCGGTCTGGGCCACCTCGGCCTAGTTTTGCTCCTAACCGCGATATGCAATTTAAAGATGTCGGGTTGGAACTGCTGTCTCCTTCTCCAGAATGGAACATGCGCCGACCTACTAATGTGTTCCACGGTCGATACACTTTCGCTCTCTGCGAAGGATGCCACACATGAACAGGAGGGTTTCACTTTCGCCCACCTCCGAGGCAAAGGGAGTTGAGGATGGGAACGAGTGAGCGAACGGAGGGAAACAATGGCCCGTTCCAGTGGTAGGGAGTGCGTGTTGGATGGAGCTAGGAAGGAGTATCCCCGCTCTGAGGGCGGGGAACAATGTTCTGGAACTGGAGAACGTAAAAAAATCATGGTGAACGATGGTGACAAGGTCGAAGATGGCGGGGGCGCGATGCTCCCGTGCGCTGACATGACCTGCCCCTGTAGGGTCCTCAAAAAGCGTTAGCTAAGGTACTGGCAGGATGGTCCTTAGGACTCAGTACGGTAGCGAATCCCTCACCGTTGGTCTGGCCCGGCGCGCCGCTCTCACTTCGTCAAGGGATAGCTCTATCACCGAGAGGTCCTCTTCGAAGTATTTGTTCTTGACCAGCTGGTTGCCCCTCGGACCGCAGGCCTCTCCGCCGCCGAAGAACACCTGGTTCAGCTGGGTGCCGACCTGGTTGACGTAGGCAACATAGGTGGTGTTCTCGATCGCTCTTGCCGGGATCAGGCGTTCAAAGAACTCCCGGGAGGTGGCCGGGGATGCCGATATGCATATCACGGCCTCCGCGCCGGCCAGGGCGTAGGACTTCGCGAGCTCGGGGAAGAACAGGTCATAGCAGATGACCGCTCCGATCTTGTGTCCTTCTACTTCCATAAGGGTGCCGACCGTCCCCGCACCGAAGTAGAAACCCTCCTCGAACGGGCCGAAGTTGGCCAGGTTCACCTTATCATAGCGCTGCAGGACCTCGTTCGGAGAGACCAGGACCGCACTGTTACGCACCACTCCCGGCACCCCATCGTCCCACGCGGGCATGCCGAAAAGGACATGCGCCCCCTGCTCGTCCGCCAGCTGCTGCACCGCCTTGACGCTCTTGCCGTCCAGGCCCTCAGCTAGGCGGAACACCTCGTCCCGGATCATGTATCCGGTCAGGAACAGCTCCGGGAAGACGTACAGGTCGGCCTTGCCGTTCTCCACGACCTTCCTCATCCGGGCGAGGTTCTCCTTCTTGTCTCCAAGGGCACAGGGTACCTGAGCTAGGGCGATGCGCATGATCCTACCTTCTCGCCCGACATCAGTAAGGTAACTGATAAAAGAGAGTACCCTTATTTCATCCGCATGAGGCCGCAGCTCAAGGACTATGCCTACCCCGCGATCAAGAATTTCATACGGCAGAAGGTCAATGAATGCGGAGGAACGGGCGTGGTCATCGGCCTGAGCGGGGGCATCGACTCGGCCACGGTGTCCAAACTGTGCGCCGACGCCATCGGGCCGGAGAAGGTGTTGAACATCTTCATGCCTGCCCAGACCTCATCAAAAAAGGACCGCCAGGATGCCGAGGACTTCTGCCGTCAGTTCGGAATGGGGCTCCTGGTCGTGGACATCGGGCCGGCAGTACAGGCCTACGCTTCAATGTTGCCGTCCATGGACAATAAGGAGTTTGCCGGCAACACCATGGCGCGTTCACGCATGATCGTCCTCTACCACCACGCCCGACTGCTTGGCCGCGCCGTCATGGGCACCAGCAACAAGAGCGAGTTGCTGACTGGCTACTTCACCAAGTTCGGGGATGGTGGCGTGGACTTCTGCCCAATCGGCGATCTATACAAGACCGAGGTGCGTCAGCTCGCCGAGCAGATCGGCGTCACCAGGGCGATCATCGACAAGGTGCCCTCGGCGGGGCTGTGGGACGGTCAAACCGACGAGGGAGAGATGGGAATCACCTACGAGAAACTGGACCAGGTTTTGCTCGGCCTTGAACGCTCCCTTAGCAATGAGGCGGTGGCCGCGGAGACAGGGGTCCCGCTCGATAAGGTGGACAGGGTCTGGAACATGTACAGATGCAGCGTCCACAAGCGTAAGACGCCCTTGATACCGAAGTTGGGCTTGAGAACCTTAGGGCTTGACTGGAGAGAGTGAGCCGCTACCCTCCAGTACTTTGATGAGAGCGCCAGGCTCCTCGACATCGAACACGATTCGGTCGGCCCTCTTGCCGAGGGCCCATCCAAAGGTATGCTTCTTCAGCAGCTCGACCTCGATAAGGTCCGTGCGCCGGGTGGTGACGAACAGCGTGGAGGTCAGCAACCTGAAGAACACTCCGGTCCTTGCCGGCCCCTTGAGCAGGCGATTGACCTTTCGTATCTCCCGGAGAGGGACCTGGGCCTTGAAGTACCAGCCCTGCCTGAGCACAAGTACACCGTCCTGGACCTCGTGCTCGGTGAACAGCGGTGACACCCCCAGCACCAGGAAGAGCGCCAGCTCCAGCAGGAGGATGACCGCAAGGTACACAAGGTCTATGTCGGTCATGAGCAGTATGAACGAGGTCAGCACGATCAGCGCCCCTAAGAATGCCAAGTTGACAAAGAACGATCTCTTGGAGTAGGCGAACGACCTCTGCATGACGGGGGTATTATCGTTAGGCCGATATCCAATTTTCCAATGCTAGTGAACAACGGGCGGCTGGTGTGGAATGGAAAGATTTAATTAAGACTTCCTTATTTGGCAACCAGTACGCTCCCGTAGTGTAGCGGCCAATCATGAAGCCCTCTCGAGGCTTCGACTCGGGTTCAAATCCCGACGGGAGCACTTCACTTTTATCCAGATAAGCGGTTTCCAGACTCAATTCGGGCGTTTTTGGCGAAATTGACATCTGGTTGACCCCTTATTTGACCACAAGTGGTACAAAGCGCTTATTCGAGGAACGAAGAATTATCAAGCTTTTCCATCCTTTTTTATTCGCACACCACTCTTTATCTCACTAACACATGCGCTTTTAGGGAAATCTAATTGCATGTCCGAGGTGCCCACGAACAGGGGGACCATGTCGACGCCGGCGTCCACTGCCGCGTCGATGTCGCCCTTCGTCACCCTGGACAGCGCCAGGATGTCGGCGTTGAGACCCGCTCGGAGATGTCCTTGATCGTCCTGACCTCGTTCTCCGACACCGCTGGGAAGCCCGCCTCGATCCGGTGCACGCGAGCCTAGTCCAGTATCTGGGCGATGGAGATCTTCTGCTCCCTGGAGAACGCCACCCCGGGGGTCTGTTCGCCGTCGCGGAGGGTCGAGTCGTAAACCATGACCTCGGACGCCCTGATGGCAGGGTTGTAAGGGCTCAGCGCCACCTTGTCCACGGGCGGTCAAAAGAATGAGCTCGATTAAACTGTTTTCAATATCCTTCGTAACGAATAAAGAAGGGCAATCACTCCATCTCCCGCTGCCCCTCCCCATCCTTCGAACCCACGGCGGCGACGCTCGGCTGCGGCCTCACGCTTCTCAGGCCCAGCACGTACTTGAACGCGATCAGGCCCAGCATGTTGGTGATCGTCATCGGCACCGCGGTGCTGGTCATGACCGTGACGACGTCGCTCCACGGGTAGTCCATAGACAGCAGGGGAAGGTACAGGAACAGGTGCATCACCTCCACTAGGATGGCGACGAAGGAGACCTTAAGGTAGCTTATCCGTCCTTTCCAGTACCACGAGAGTAGGCCGGCCACGATGCCCCCAGAGACTGTGGCCACGAAGCATGGGACAGCCGACCAGCCACCCAGGCCATAACGGTAGCTGCCGCCCACCAGACCGACCAGCCCACCGATGACCGGTCCCCCCAGAAGCCCGGCCATCATCGGCCCGAGGTCCCGGTAGTTGATGATCACGCCGTCGTACTCGATGCCCCCGGTCGTCCCGAGTATCGATATCGCGGAGAACAGGAGGAGGCAGGCCGCCGCCCCCTTCCAACGGTGCACGTTCCGGACCATCCAGGGGAGCACGCCCAGCCTGAGCAGCAGGTAGAGAAGCAGGGACACTGCCCCGACCCTGATCAGTATCGGCACTCCGAAGGCGAGCATCGTCTCCTCTTTGAGCAACGCGATGATTAGGATCAATGAACTGCCGACAAGGGCGACCGCGCTCCACACCAGCCCCGCCCTGGCCTGGGCCGGCATCTTCCAATTGAGATATATGAGGGTGAACCCGGAGAGGGCGAACAAGGCCGATGACACCGCCGAGATGAACCCGAGCAGGTTGGAGGGGGTGCCCAGCCACAGCGACGCCGAGATTAGGATAACGTAGAAGAGGACCAGGGCACGGTACAGAATCTTTCTGTCCAGGCTGGTGGTCTTGGTCTGGTGGAGCATCCTGGTGATAGCCCTGGCCCTCCCGTCAATGCCCACGAGCATGACGCCGAAGAACAGCAGGAAGATCGAAAGGACGAAGGCCGGGGCGGCGTAGGGCAGTGACCCCAAGGCGGTCGCCTGAACTGACAAGTAGCCGTCCGAGCCGGAGTTCCAGGCCACAATAACGATGGCCAGGGCGATGAGCCCGGTGAGGGTGAAGGCGGTGGCTAGGCTGGCTCGTATGTTCCTCACCATCTTGTCCAACCCCTCGGTCTGGGGTGCCTTCTGAAGCTTGTCGCCGATCCAGACCGAGTACAGGAGCAGGGACAGGCCCGATCCGCTGCCCATGACCAGCATGAGGTCCGGCTCCAGGTCGTACAGGGGGACGTTGCTGCTGATCGGACCGGTTGTTCCTCCCATTAGCGCCGACAAGGTGCAATATAAGAGGATGATCCCGACCGTGCTGATGAGCAAGTACACAAACTTTTCCAGCAGCTTGAATGACCGGACCTGCAGGAACACTAGGGCGACGAGGAGGAAGGCTACGGCCAGAAACCTTTCCGACTGGTCCCCCGGGGTCAGTGAGTCGAGCACGGCGGCTGCGGCTAAGGCGATGAGGGAGTAGTTCACGACCTCGAGCACATAGACAGCGATGACCGTCCAGACCCCCCAATTCTTAGGCCCGGGCAGCCTGGGAAGGGCGGAGAAGACGCTTTCCCCCCGCGACACGGTGTATCGGGCCAGGCCGTCGACGATGGCGAACCTGAAGATCAAGGAAAGACCGATGAACAGGAAGATGAACAGCCCGAGGTCGTGCCCCACTGCGAAATAGTTGGAGAATCCCTTACCACTCATCTGAACGACTATGAACATGGCTGGGCCGAGGAAAAGAGCGGAATCGAGTAGAGCGACCTTAAGCCCCCACCTGAGGTCTCGACCAACCATCTCTGCATGAACGAGCATGCGGAGTAATAAAACATGTTTTAATTGCCTTAGTTAAAATATTCTTTCACTTTTCATTCTCCTGTTGAAAATATTCTTAAATGGATAAAAACAATACCGGCCAGGTAGGATGGGGTGAACTGCCCAAAGTGTGGCAACGATATGGAGGGCGGGTTCCCCGGGCCGAGAGCTTCATCGGAGGGGTCAAGTGGATGCAGGAGCCGGAGTCCGAGAACCCCGGGAAACGTGGCAAGCGCCCCAGGGACAAGGCCCTGGACCCCGACACCCAGGCCCGCTGCCTGGAGAAGCTCGAAGGCGTTCTGAAAATGAACGGCAACGACGTGACCAGCGGATGAGGGAGGAAAGGTATCTGTTCCCCAGAGGGTAGGGCGGAAGCCCATCTGGGCGCTGACCCTGCCTGGCCTGGAAGCCATCCAAGATGCGGCCAACAAGATCGGCAGCGCCAGGGGGAGCCTAAGGGGTGGAGAAGGGCAAAGGCCAAGCTGCTCACGTGTGCCTACATAACCCACCGGGGCGCGGCCGTCCGAGCCCCGCTTGGCCCACCTGGTGGACCTGAACACCCGCACCTGGAAGCTTTACATCCGTGTGCCCAAAGGCGGGGCCAAGTGGGCCGAGAACCGCCGTGTCACCACTATCCCACCGTACCGCCAAGCCTTCCTTGACTTCCTCAAGGCGAGAGAGGAGCTTCTGCGACACTACGGGCGGGAGGAGTCAACGTACCTTATCCAAAAACTCCAGGAGGATAAGGACACCTTTTACAGCTCCAACCACTTCCGGGAGCTCAAGAAGGAGTTGCGGGAGGTCCCGGGCATCGAGTTCAAGTTCAAGGACTTCCGGCCCACCTTCGCGTCCCTGACCGTGGAGATGGAACTCAACAGCCTCATAGACGTATTGACCACGCTAGGACACTCGAACGTTAAGACCACTCAGCGCTATTACGCCCAGATCCGCTCTGTCAGCGCAGGAGAGCGCATCAACAAGCTATGGGAGAGCGCGCTGAAGAAGGAGGCCCCCACCACGTCACCGCCCGGTGAGGTGGAGGAGCTGCTCAAGACCCTCGGAGTATCGTCGGTGGAGGAGCTAAGGGCCGCCCTGTCCCAAGACTCAATCCCCGCAAAAAGGGCCGAATTGATTCGTTAAAATGGCTTCCTGGCTACTATTGAGATGCTTCTCGACGGGATCACTTCTCTTTTATACAGAATAATATTATATATCAGAATTAAATCGTTTTAGGATTCTACTGCCCAGTTTGGGTCAACTTTCATTGCCACCTCTTCGTGCAGCGCTGTCGCGGCATGGCTCTCATCGCGGAGCCCTGCTTTTCGTCAGCCGTTTGGTCGATTTTTAATAGTGGCGGCTCCCCAGTGAATTAAACGGTGATTCCGTTGGCAGAGAAAGATATCACGAAGGAGATCGAGGAGATCAAGGTTCGATTGGAAAAGCTAGAGAAGCACGTTGGGTCGTGCAACGAGCACGAAGAGGCAGAGGGGCACGGTCAAGAGCATGGCGGGGCCCATCGCGAGCATGGAAAGAAGTCCTAAGATTCGCCGCTTTGCTAAAAGATTCACATCCACCACGGCAGAACGCAGGACGACAGGCTACTCTCATTGATGTTGATTCGACCACCGCTTACAATGGTGGGGGAGGATTGCGTAGCGGATCAGCGCTCCGGACATAGGCCTGAGATGCACGACCTAGTCGAAATGTCACTGGTGCGCAGGAGCCATGTAAGATAGTCGGCCTGTAAGGCTCGACAGGCCAAACCTTTCTAATATGCTCTGGGAGAAGGTCTCTCACATCGCCTATGGTCGTGGCCCCTATGGTCCCCCACAGGATCATCATCTATGAATCTGGTCTCAAGGATGGGGACAACAAGGTCAACCAATGATACTATTGTCCGACAACTCTGCGTAGGGTAGAGAACAGGCTTGCTCGGGAGCATATCGGGCGAGCATAAGCGAACATGTTCGCCATAATGGTTTCAAGTCGTAAGTGGATTGTGGCCTCCACTTATGTTAAAGAATCACGGCCAGCTTCAGGAGGCACCCCGAACAGCGCTTGCCCGGGCTGCGCCCACCGGTGAGGTGAAATGTAATGGGTCGATGGCGATTATCCATAATATATGATTCACCAGCTCTTCCCGGGTTCGCTGAGGGGTGGGGATTTTCCGCCCTCATCTCATCCCAGGATGGCAACATCCTTTTCGATTGTGGATGGGACGGCCACTTGCTGAGGGATAACCTTTCCTGCCTGGGGTTCGCTCTCTCGGACATCCGAGCGGTGGTGCTTTCCCACTCCCACTGGGACCACCTGACTGGCCTGCCGGAGGTCCTTAGTGACCCTGCTGTCAACAGATCTCTGGAGGTCATTGTGCCAGCCGGTTCCTCCAAGAACCTGATGAAGGAGATAGGGCGCAGGGCTACGGTCAGGGAGATCGAGGCGGCTCAGGAGATATTCCCGGGCATGTGGGCCACTGGCCCACTCGGAGGGGAGGTCCTCGAGCAGGCGTTGGTCCTGCGCGGCGGGGGGGATGTGGCGATTTTGACCGGTTGCGGTCACCCAGGTCTAGCTGCGATCCTCGCTGCCGGTTCCTCGTGGGGGCTTCCCCGCTGGTTGATCGGTGGACTTCATGACTGCACCCTCTCTGAGCTGGAGCGCTCCCTAAGAGGGCAACCGGCGCTACAGGCAGTCCTTTGCCACTGCACACGGTGTAAAGTAGAGGCGTCGTCAGCTCTCCCCGATAGGGTTCGCGTCGGGGCGGCTGGCGAGACCTACGACCTATGGCTGCGATGAAAAAAGGGTGCCGATGACCAGCGGAGAGGGGGGGAACAGGAAAGACATCGTTGGATAGCTACCTGCACAATATGCTGACCAGTAAAAATGTCGCAGCCACGCCTGTTCCTCCCGCTCATTCAACATGGTTCTTGGTTTCCAAAATCAGTATTCTCTTTACTTATACTTACAAAAAAATGATAAACTATTTAAGCAACCCTCTCACATGGGAGAGTTGCATTAGAAAGCATCGTGTCTCGGTTGCGAGGCTGCCTGAACGGCCAACGACGCTTTCTTATGTTACACTTCTTGACCATTGCTAAATGGTCTTTGACACCAGGTTTGTCCTGGCTACCCTTTTTATCGATCTTGCCTAGGGCCCGGGCTTGTTGAGATGAAAAAGAGGATAGGCCTTTCTAGGCCCAATGTGACCATTGCCTTGCTCAGAGGGGTCCTGACAACGTCGGCAGGAAGATGCCCACAATGGCGGTGAGGATCCATATGATGACCGCGATGAGGAGGGCCTTCAGCCATCCTATCTTGTATAGTGCCTTCAGCGCCAGCAGCCAGACGATGCCCCCGATGATCGCCGCCAGCAGGCCATTCCCTAGGAGCCAGTATGCTGCAGTATAGATGACGGTACCGATGATAGCGGCCACTAAAGCCGTCCCGATCCCCTCCCTCTCCCCGGTCAGCTTGGTTACGACCCAAATCACTAGGGTGCTGACTATGAGCGCTACTATGAACCCGATGATTGCGCTGGACACCTCGACCATGCTGATTGTTTAAGATTCGAAGGTATATCAAGTGGCCGGGCACGTCAGTTATGCTCCACTTCTAGGTCGTGATCGCTCTTATGGACCTCCGTTGATATCGGGCCCCATAATAATTTAAACGGGCCATCGGATGATTGCCCAATGCCTGTGGTCTCTCCTAGGAAGGGTTCGTTGATCGGTCTGGCGGTGATGGGGCAGCTATCCCTCTCCCTGCTGATGCCTCTCCCTCGGATCAATGTCTCCTTCCCGAAAAAGCATAAAAGAGACCAGGACTCCGAGCCCGTCGCCAATGATGAAAACACCAAACTGATCGACTGGAGCGGGCGCAAGATAACGCTGTTCCATGACCATCGTCTTCTCCCCCGGGTAAGTATAGTCTTCCCAAGCGTGGAGAAGGGGGCCGAGGAGGCCGAGGACATCAGCGTCCTGAGCGACGAAGCGCTCATCAAACAGATGATGCTGGATGAGCAAAGGGAAGGGGCGCCCGAAGGTGTCGAACCAATGGTGGATCGTCCTTCCCAGCCGATATCGGGTGGTGATCTGTCCCTGGAGGAAGCGATCAAGAATGCCATGAAGGTGGAGCAGGATGCCGAGGCCCTTGAGGTGGCCAAGAGCATCGTGAATGCCGATGGCGCTCGAGATGTCGCGCTCCCTGGTGGGGTTGACATGCATGAGGACGAACCCTCATACAGGGGAGATGGGTCCGACACCATCTCCCAGGGCTCCATGGTCCTGGTGGAGGGAAAGAAAGGCGCGATCACCAGGGGGGTGGCAGAGAACCTATGCTATGGTCTGCTGGAGAATGGTTACTCGGTCACCTATGTGACGACCTCGCTCGCGGTCCAGGACTTCATCGTGGAGATGCATGCCCACAATTACCGCATCGCCCAGCATCTCCCTGACCGTAAGGTCTTGGTCATACCAGTCTACCCCATCATCGAAGGCAAAGGGAACACCGATGGCCTACTGGACAAGCTGATGTCATCGTCCCAGTTGCAGACCACCGACACCATCATCGTGGATAGCCTTTCTGATTTCCTGGGCGGCCACTTCGACGAGGTCATCTGCATGCGATTGCTCGAGTATCTCCGGCACCTCATCAGTATGGGCAAGACCGTCTTCCTGGTCGTGGAGGACGGGCAGAAGGGCATTCTTTCCCTTCGCCTGGCCTCGGATCTGCATTTCGCCCTTCCGTCCCGGGATAGCAAAGGGGTCCAGGTCAAGAGGTATCACCCGCCCAGGGAGGGCTCCCGGGACATTCTGCATTTCCGCATTGATCCGATCGCCGGACTCATTTCCCAGCCTCGCAGGACAGAGAAGAACTGACCATCTGGCAGTAAGCTGCTATTCTTTTATTAATATTAATATCACTAGTGATTATCAGTAGAATACCTACTAATATACTCATTTTCGGTCCCAGAGGTATAACGGAGGGTCTGAAAATGAGGTTCAGAGCAAGCACCGCCCAGGCCATGTTCCTCATGGCCATTCTGCTTCTCAGCTCGCTCTATTTTCCCATGGCCAGTGCTGATCCCAATCCTGATCCTCCCTTCATGAACGATCCGGTGGCGGGGAACGCCCAGGTGACCTTGTCGTGGACCGTACCCTATGATTATTCCTACGCGATCGAAGGGTACAGCATCTACCGGGGAACGGTCCTGGGACAGGAAGCGGTGTACTGCACCGTTATCGGTTCATCCACTACCGCCTATATTGACACCAACCTCACCAATGGCCAGCCCTATTATTACTACATCGTCGCCATCAACTATTATGGGCCCAGCGAGCCATCGAACACCGTCTCCTGCATCCCCTACGGGCCGCCCGGCATACCCACAGCCCTCAACGGCGTTCCAGGCACCGGGCTCATCGACCTGTCCTGGACCGCGCCCTACGACAATGGCGGAACGCCGATCATCCACTACCGTATCTATCGTGGCACGCTGCCAGGGGCGGAGATTTTCCTGGCCATCTCTGTGGACACCACCTTCGTCGATGACGGGCTCTCGGAGGGCCGGACCTTCTATTATCGGGTCTCGGCGATCACCGATTTCGCAGAAGGCAATCGCTCTGCAGAGATCAAGGTGGTCCTGGCCGACGTCCCAGGCCCAGTCACCACCCTGGTGGCGACGTCAGGGAACGGGTCGATCGCCCTCAATTGGACGGCCCCTGCCGATGTCGGAGGCTCGAACATCTCGGGATACCAGATCTATCGGGGGATCACGACGGGCTCAGAGACCTTCCTGAGCAACTCCCCCACCACTGCCTTCAACGACACCGCCCTGGACAACGGGCAGACCTACTTCTACCGGGTCTCGGCCTCCAATGATGCCGGTCCTGGACCACTCTCGAACGAGGTCTCCGCGACCCCTCTATCGGTGCCCACTGCACCGACCTCGCTGCAGGCCTATAAAGGGGACCAGCAAGCGGTCCTCTCCTGGTCCGCGCCGGTCATCGAGGGAGGAACTCCGATCATGGAGTACCGCATCTACCGCGGCACCACCCTCGGCGCTGAGATCTTCCTGACCAGGGCCACTACACTCAACTACACCGATGCCAATCTCACTAACGGCTGCACCTATTACTACAAGGTCAGTGCGGTCAACGCCCTGGGTGAGGGTCCCAAGAGCATCACGGTGACCGTTGTCCCGCTTACAGTTCCAGGCGTGCCTGGAGGCGCGGCCGCCAGGGGGGACCTTTTCAAGGTCGTCTTGACCTGGACAACGCCGACGGTGACCGGCGGCTCTAACATAACTGGATACAATATCTATCGCAGTGAAGGCCCTGGGGCCGAGGCGTTCCTGATGGCCGTCGGTAAGGTGCTCACCTTCGTCGATGCCGGGCTCAACGCCAACACGACCTGTTACTATTACATCACCGCCCTCAACGGGGCTGGAGAGGGAGCGCCGTCCATCGAGGTCCACGCCACCACCTACGGGATGCCCAGCGAGCCTCGCGCCCTGGCCGCGGTCCCGGGCAATACTACCGTTCAGCTTAGCTGGAGCCAGCCGACCGATAACGGTCGTACGGCGATCGCTCAGTACAAGATCTACCGAGGTACGTCCTCGGGAAGCGAGGTCTTGCTGACCACGGCCGAGGGGCTCAATTATAACGATATAGAACTGACTAATGGGCAGACCTACTTCTACCGGGTCAGCGCCGTTAACGCCGTTGGAGAGGGGCCCCTGGGCCAGGAGATATCGTCCACTCCAGCACTGCCCCCGACGGAGCCACTATGGTTGCTCGCTTCGCCCTCTTCACAGCAGGTTACCCTTAACTGGGGCGCCCCCCTATCCGACGGTGGGTCGCCGGTCACCGGCTACAGGATCTACCGCTCCACTCCACCGGGCGATGTCAAGACCCTGTTGACCGCCGTCATCGGCACGAGCTACATCGACAGCGGCCTGCTCAACGGGGAGACCTATTACTATCAGATCTCGGCCTACAACGCAGCGGGCGAAGGTACGCTCTCGTCCGAGGTCTCGGTCACTCCCTCTCGCGCTCCCGGACAACCTACTGGCCTTCACGCGGTTGGAGGACTACGTCAGGCGACGCTGACCTGGACCGCTCCGACCGATACCGGCGGCTCGACCATCAGCGGGTACAACGTTTACCGTGGATCTTTGCCCGACGGCGAGGGGGCCACTCTGGTCGCCGCGGGCGTACAGGCACCGTTCACCGATACTGGCCTCGATGACTCTACGACCTATTACTATCAGGTGAGCGCCGTAAATTCGGTGGGAGCCGGGTTGAGGTCGGAGGCGGTGGCAGTGACCGCCCTTCATGTGCCCCCATCCCCCCACAACCTGGTGGCGGTGGCCGGGGACCGGACCGTCGACCTCGCCTGGGAGGCCTCCGCATCGAACGACGGATCCCCCCTCACCTATCGCCTCTATCGGTCCACCACCTCGGGAGCGGAGACCTACCTGGCCACGGTATCTTCGACCTCCTATCATGACGGCGGCGTCGTCAACGGCCTGACCTACCACTACCGTGTGTCGGCGGTCAACGCCACCGGCGAGGGCAGGGCGACCACGGAGGCCTCGGCCACGCCTTGTACCGTACCCGGCGCTCCCCTCAACCTCACCGCTGAGGCCGGGGACAGCCTGGTCATCCTTCAGTGGAACCTCCCCTACGACAATGGCGGAAGTGCCATCACCGGTTACCGGCTGTACTGGAGGAACGCGCCCTCCGAGGAGCTCAGGGTGATCAATGTGAGCGGGACGGCGCAGTTCCACGAAGGGCTGACCAATGGCCTTCCCTATTACTACAAGGTCGCGGCGGTCAACGCGGCGGGCGAAGGGCCTGCTTCCGACACGGTCGTCGCTACCCCTCGGGCCAAGCCCGGTACGCCCTATGATCTGAAGGCCACGGGAGGGGATCAAAAGGTGACGCTCACCTGGTCCGCGCCCATGGAATCGAACAGCGCCAACATCCAGGGTTATCGCATCTACCGGGGCAACAGCTCCATGGACCTGCTGCTGTACGACATTTCTACCAACACTACCTACATCGATACCCACGTCGTCAACGGCCTGACCTACCACTACCGCGTGTCGGCGGTCAACGCCACCGGCGAGGGCCGTACCTCCAACGAGGCCAGCGCCACGCCGGCCGGACAGTCGCAGGACATCATGAGCGTCCTGGGACGGTATTGGATGGAGATCCTCATCATCGTCATCGCCGTAATGGTCGTCGTAGGCACGGTCTTCTTAATGGTCGGTAGCGGCATGCTCTCCCTAGGAAAAGAGGGCAAAGAATGAGCATTCAGTTCACCCGCGGAATCATTTAAACATGCTCATGGCGCGGCCGGTCAGGCATGTCCGAGAAGGTCATCGAGGCCAATGAGCTGGTTCGAACATATCGTTCCTCGACCGGCCTGCTGCGCAAGAAGAAGGAAATGTTGGCAGTGGACCAGATCTCGTTCTCGGTGGCGAAGGGAGAGATCTTCGGCATGCTCGGGCCCAACGGGGGCGGAAAGGCGACCACCGTCAAGGTGCTCACCACCCTCCTGACCCCGACGGGTGGCAATACATCGGTGTCGGGCTTCGATGTGCTCAAGGGATCGGTGGAGGTCCGCAAGTGCATCGGGCTCATACTCGGTGGCGAAAAATGCCTTTTCTACCGAGTCACCGGCCGTCAGAACCCCAATTGCTTCGCCGATCTGTACGGGGTCCCCATGCAGTACCGGGACCGGCGGCTCCAAAGGGCCTGAAGGTCGGGTCCCCTTCCGTTTCTCTCTTCTTTCAGTGAACATGAACAATATGATGGGCTCAGGAAAATGTAATTAACGGCGCATTCGTTTTACGTTCCAATATTTTTCTTTTCTTTGCTGGATAATATATTATCTCCTATGATAGCAGTAACTTGTTTATACGGTGGGTTCCGAATTGAACGTCGCGGAGCGTTGATGGTCCATGGTCAGTAAGACTAAGGATCCTAAGATTGAATCTAAAAAGGAAAAAAGCGAAGTGAAGACCGAACGTCTAGCCGCTGACAAAAAGGAAGGGACGACCGACCTGAAGGAAGGCGTAGCGGACACGGGCGAGAAGCTCAAGAAGAAAAGGGGGAAAAGATCTATGATGGACGAGCAAAAGCGGAAGGATGTGAAGGGAAAGCTCACCGAGGAAGAGAGGGTCCGAAGCCTCAAGGAAGGCGGCGAGACCATGAGGGCCCAGCTGGCCATGGAAGAGGGCGAGCGAGCCGCTCGGGAGGGATCACCGGGTAGGGAGAGCTACCTGGTCTCGGAAGAAGAGCGAGAGCGGCGGAGGCTGGCCGGGACTGGCGACCCCTATAGGGGCTACGGGGAGACCCAGAGAGGGGAGATGGCAATGTGGGACACAAAAGCGCCACCAGGAAAGTCTCTGACCGAGGAAGAGATGCGGAGGACCGGGTCGGCGAGGGTAGGCTATGAGTCCGGAACAGGCAGCTACTATTCCGAGATGCCCGACCGCCCCACGGGAACTGCCGGCCCCGAAAGCTCTTTCGGTAGGACCGAACGCACGCCGAGCGGTCGGCAGTATGCGGAAGGGGGGAAGAGCGAGGGTGCGGGGACCCCGACGGCTCAAGAGATTGGCAGTGATGTCATGGCCAAGACCAAGGCTACCGGAAGTACTATGGTGGCCAAGACAAAAGAAATATCATCGGGCGTTACCGAAAAGGCCAAGGAGTACACAGAGGGCACCAAAGCGGAGGACTCAGCCCACCGGGCAGGGATCGCCGTCGGAATGGCCCTCAGGAAAGCAGCATCGGTGGTTGGAGAGATGGGGAGTGGGCTGAAGAAAGGGCTCCGGGGGCACGAAGAAGCCCAACCGCCGAAAGGGGGATCGGCCGAAATGCCGTCTCAGCGCAAGGAAGGGGAGATGGTGGAAAAAGAGACTCCCACCCGGGAGGAGAAGAGCTACCAGGAAACCCGGCGGAAGGAGAACCCCTGAACTGTGAGGGCTCGCCCCTCCTTCTTATCTTTCTTTTATTAAAATTGATGTTAGAGGAAAAGGTTTCAATAATCGGGAAAAGTGCGCTTGAACAGGTCCATGCCCGATAGGATACATTCCATCCCGGACTTCTTACCCTCCCATCCCAGGACCTCGGTGTTCTTGCCCTCTTCTAGATGCTTGTATGTCCGGAAGAATTCGGCGATCTCGTCGAGGTAGTGGGTCGGCAGGTCGGTCAGGTCGTGGTATTCTCGGTTGCGAGGGTCGCGGATCGCCGCGCACAGCACCTTGTCATCAGCTCCCTTCTCATCCCTCATGCGGAGAACGCCCAGTGGGCGGGCCTCTACGATGCAACCGGTGAACGTGGGCTCGGACATTACGACCATCGCATCGATGGCATCCCCATCCTCGTAGAAGGTACGGGGCACCATGCCATATTCTAACGGGAACACCACGCTCGAGTGCAGGACCCGGTCCAGCACAATGGCATCATAATCCTTGGACACTTCGTACTTGTTCTTACTGCCCTTGGGGGTCTCCACGATCACATTGATAATGTTAGGAGGGTCCTTCCCTACCGGCAGATCTTTCCACATCGTCATATTTCTCACTTTGTCCTTGGCAGAATACAAGTCCCATTTAACTTTTTCGAGCGGGAAGTGCTCCTGCGCAAGCCGATGACAAGTGAGGCAGGGGAGCATATCCCCAGTATCGACCGTCTGCAGAAAATAGACTACTTGGGCCTGGTGCCAATCCTCCTTCGAGATGGGAGGCTCAGACTGGCCAGATCACTTTGGCCAGCGAAATGATGATGACGATGGCCACGATGCCGCCGACCACGTACCAGGGCTTGAAGACCGGTCCCTTATCTACCTCGTTGTCGAAATAGCGGATCAGACCGGCAGCGGACTGGAATCCCGTGTTCTTCTTGCTCTTAGCGGGCATGAGTATCGTTCCTTGAAAACCACACTATCTTATATAATTTTGTTGAGTCGGCCGTCGGATATCAGATCGCGCTGCCCCCGACAAAATCCTCATCATAGCCGAGGACGACGAAACGGTTAGGGCCCTTGACCCTCTTCATGTTGTTGATCTCCTCATCGACCTTCTTCTTGGGGACTATTATGCCTAGCTTGATGCCCCGGCCGAGAACTGTCATAATATTCGGTGGACCTTCGCGGCAATAGGATGGAGCGGCATGATTCTATGAAGTCTGTCTCCAAAATTCGGTTATTCATCGTTACCGAGACTATCGCCCGATCTTCCAATAGCTCCTGGGTAACCTGGGCCTCCGGACTCTCGTTCTGGAGCTCCTTGGCCCTCTGGAAAGCTATGGACTTAATCATTGGTTGGGTCGTCATAACTAATCGCTATAGGTGCAGGTTGGTAAAGCCACTTTGCATCATTCCAACGTAAGATAATGAGCAGGCCAGGTACGACCGCTCTGGCGGGATAGATTTATAAGAAACCAGCCTATTGGCGTTTAGGCTGATAGTATGCACTGGGCAGATGTAGAGGCCAGCACTCTTCTGACGAAGGGCAAGACCCACCTGATAAACACCGGCATCACCCCTTCCGGCACGCTCCATGTAGGAACTCTACGAGAAGCTATAACTGCCGAGGCGGTCAGGAAATCCCTCTCTAAGCAGGGCGCCAATGTCCGGATGATCTACCTCGTTGATTCCTGGGATCCCCTGCGCAAGCGCTATCCCTTTCTTCCCGAGAGCTATGAAGCGGAGGTCGGCAAGCCTCTGGCCTACATACCATGCCCCTGCGGGGAGCACAAGAGCTATGCACAGCATTACATCCAACCATTCCTAGACTCCATCAGGGAGTTGGGCATCCACTGTGATGTGCTGTGGACCCATGAGCAGTACGAGGAGGGTAAGTTCGCCGAGGTCATCGACATGGCCATCAGAAAGAAGGACCTGGTGGCCCAGATCCTGAAAGAGGTGAGCGGAAGGGATGTTCCCAAGGATTTCTATCCCTACTCGCCGCGGTGCGAGAAATGTGGCCGTCTGACCCATGCCAAGGTGACTGGTTATGAGAAGCCGTTCGTAAGCTATACATGTGCCTGCGGCCACACCGGACAGGCCGACATCCGCAAGGCCGATGGTAAGATGCCCTGGCGCGTCGAGTGGGCCGCCAAGTGGAAGGTGTTCAGTGTCACCTGCGAGCCGTTCGGCAAGGACCATGCCGCAGCGGGCGGTTCCTACGATACCGGTGTCCGTCTGGCCAAGGAGGTCTTCGAGGTGGATCCTCCCCATCCCGTTCCGTATGAGTTCGTTCAGCTGAAGGGCAAGGGGCAGATGCACAAGTCCACCGGTTCCTCGGTGACCGGGGTGGACGCGTTACACATCACCCCCGCTGCGGTCATGAACTACATCATCCTCAGGGTGAATCCTAACCGACATATTGACTACGATGCCGGACTGGGCATCCTGGACATGGTTGATGAGTATGATCGGGTGGAGAACATGCACTACTGTGGGGGATGCGAGGAACGGGACAGAGACCTGCTGCGCGCCTACGAGCTATCACAGCCCGAAGGCCCCCGCTCCAAGCTGCCTCTCCAGATACCATACCGCCATCTTGTCTACTTGGTCCAGATCACTGACGGCTTCGACGGCGTGCTCGCCGTGCTGCGCCGGATGGGGGTGATTGACGATTCCGTCTCCCCCGAAGATGTGGCCATCCTTAAGCAGAGGATCGATTGCGTCATCTACTGGCTGGCCAATTTCGCTCCCGATGAGGTCAAGTTCGCGGTGTGCGAGAACATGCCGCCCTGCGAGCTCAACGACCAGGAAAAGGCGTTCCTTCGCGAGCTGTTCGTGGCGATGGAGGGCGTGGAGTGGAAGGGAGAGAGCATCCACAATGCCATGTACGCTTGCGCCAAGAACGGATCGATCGGGGCCAAGGGCGGATTCCAGGCACTGTACAAGATCTTCTGCAACCAGACGCAGGGACCTCGCCTGGGCTTCTTCCTTTCCACTATGGACAAGGACTTCGTGCTTAACCGCATCCGCGAAGCCTCAGCCTAAGGACTCACTTTGTAACGGAACGCTATTTACCGTCAAGGCAGGAATGAACGTCACGTCCTGAGACGGAATGTTCGCCCAAGGGACGACCGACCATATTCTGCCGCATTTTTCTCTCGTACCTGATCATCTAGCAGCCGCTCCATGGCGCAGCGGAGGAACTCTCCCCTAACTATGAGTTCACTCAGGTGCACGCCATGACCCGCGGCGATCCCAACTTCGCCGTGCTGCTGGACGGTCCACAAGAGGTGACCGAACCTTTTACTCACTTTTTCAGTAGGCCCTGCTCGTTCAGCTTGTCTGGCAGGTACGTGTCGGTGACATAGTCCAACCCATACTTCGCCAACGCCTGCTGTTCCGATTTGCGATTCAACTTAAGCATGAGGTCGATCTCCCCCTTCCAGAAATCGGTGTTGAACCGAGGATCCTTCAGTTCAGCGTTCAGCGCTCGGACGTCCATGTCGGTGAGCTTGTCGGTCGGCAGCTCGTAGTTCTCGATGTCCGAGGCGGTGATCCCGATATACTCAGCGGTCGGAGTGGCCAGATACTCAGAGAGGTGGGCGGTCTTGATCGCCCCGTAGGCGATGGACGCATAGATGCGGAAGGACCACGGATCGCCATCGGTGAACACGATGACTGGGAGCTTGACCTCTTCGTTAAGTCGCTTGATGAACCGACGAGTGGACCGGGCCGGCTGTCCTTTCAGGTGCACCAGCACCGCGTTGTAATCCTCGTCGAAACCGTTCTCCACAAGCCTGTCGAACATACCACCGGTCTCGATGGCCACGACGAACTTGGCGGAGGAGTCCTTGATCTCGATCTTCTCCTTCTCCACATTGTATGGGATGCCGTAGCCGGAGTCGCCCACATCGTCGCGGCAGTTGAGCTTCTTCTTCTTACCCTTCCGGTCCGTCTCCACGATGTTGATGTCCCCGATGACCCTGGCGCCGTCCTCCTCGGGGCGAAGCTTAAAGTCCTCCCGGAGGCACTGGGTGACGATTTCCAGGTCCTCAGCCAGTAGATTGGACTCATCCTGGGAGTGGAACTTGGCCTTGCCCCACCCCTCAGAGATGTAGTACGCCTCTCTCAGGGTCGAGGACTTGTTGGTCTCTATCATGCCCTGGATCAGCTCCAGCATGTAGGAGGTCCGGAGCAGCATCATGGCCCCCTTGACCTTCTTGGCCGTCCTCGCTCCCCGCAGGCTGCCGTACTTCCAGACGTTGCTCCGGGTGTCGAACTTGATGTTGGCCTTGGTCCTCAAGGGCAGCACCATCTTGGGGATGTTGCCCTTGTCCAGCTGCTCGTAGATGGACTCGGAGATGGAGTAGAGCCTTTTTATCGCTTCAGTGTTACGTTCATTGCTCATCATTTAGGTCCTCTCCTGCCTCGTCGTAGTCCGGCTCCTCATCCTCTTCGTCGGTCTTTTCCTGGACCGACGCGTCCACCTCAGTGAAGTGGACACCCTGCAGGTCCCAGTCGCCGGGCAGGGGGTCGGCGCCCATGACATCTACCGGGTTGATGCCCGATACGTAAAGCTCTGTCTCGGAGTAAGCGTCCTGGTCCAGCCCTTTCAGGTCGAAGCAGACCTCGCAGACAGCGGTGGAAGCGATCTTGGGTAGCTCCCAGGTGATCTTCTCCCCATCCTTGACCTCGGCCGGCTTGATATTGCATGACTCGATATCGAGGCAGCCCCGCGGGAGCACCGTGTGGAGTCTGAAGCGTTGCTGCTTCGGCGTGTAGTTGTAAACGAGCACCTTGATATTGTGGCGCCCTTTCGCGAAGGAAACGGCATCGTCGATCCACACCACATTCATGATCTTCGTTAGCGTTCCTCGCAGGTCGGGAATAGGTTTGCCGACGATCTTGGAGGTCTTCTCTGCCATCAGCGGAATGATGACCTGTACGATCTCGAACTTGGAACGGGTCTTGGTTTTCCGATCCTTCTTATTGAGATGGATCTTGAGGCTGCGACCGCAGGCCTTGAGCGCCAGGGCGATCTCTTCCTGGATGGCTGGCACCGAGGCGATGGCCTCCTTGGCCTCCGAGGTGAACGGTATCTTGGTGGAGGCCACATGCACCATGATGATGGCCGGTCCGAAGGGGATGCCCGAACCGCCGCGCTGCTCCAGGCCGTAGCGCCGCCAGTCGGTGTTCTCTATTGCTTTCGTTACCACGCATGCGCCCTGTTGATAGAGCAGCGGAACGCGGTTGGCAAACCGCAGGATCTGCACTGGCTGGTCCGCTGGCATGTTCCCGCCATAGACGATTCCGACCTCCACCAGGAACGGGTTACCGGTATGGACCTTGGGCTCTCTGGTGACCGGCGGAGCATAGAATTCCGGCTTGATCTCCATGAGCATGTGTTTGAGGCCCTTACGGATGAGGTTCTCGCCGATGGGAGAAAGACAATCGACCTGGGGAGCCATGATCTTGACCTTGCCAATGCCGTCCAGCAGCTGCTTAGAAGACTCTAAGCTCAGGTTCGCCGGCTTGGCCGTTTCCGGAAGCGCGGCGGAGGAGCAGATCTCCTTGGCCACTCGTTCGGAGATCCGGTTAAAATCGTTCTGTAGGAACTTGGCCAGGCTCCGTTCTTTGGTAGCCTTTATCATGTTCATGAGCGTCCCCAGCTCGATGCCGTCGGGATGGGGTTTGATCTCCTTGGTGGGCGGGGGCATCAGGTCCGTGGCCCTATCGAAGTTGTACCTCTTACCATCCGGATCGATGAAGGAGACCGTGGCATGAGGGTTGACGATAGCGGTCTGTCGGAGATATTCCAGCACTGACTGCTTGCCAGTCACATACCGTCCGTTCATATAGAACTCGACGCTGGTGCCATGGACCTTCTCGTTCCAGGGCACGAAGTCCTCGCGCAAGATTATGGGGGCGTTTTTCTTAGTATCGATGATGAGGTCGATCTCCTTGGCGGCCTCGGCCCCTTCGACCTTGGAGCGGGCGGTGGCCGCCTTGCCCGTGGTGATCTGACCATACATGATGGTGGCCGAGATCCCGATGCCCTGTTGTCCCCGGGACTGACGAACGGCGTGGAACCTAGAACCGTAGAGGAGACGTCCAAAGACGTTAGGCATGGATGTAGAAACAATGCCCGGACCATTGTCCTCGACCATGACCCGGTACTCCTTCTGATCGATGCGGTCGATCTTGACCAGTATCTCGGGAAGGATCTGCGCTTCCTCGCAGGCGTCCAAGGAGTTATCGACCGCTTCCTTTACGCCCATGATGAGCGATTTTACCGGTGAGTCGAAGCCGAGGATCTGACGGTTCTTCTCGAAGAACTCGGAGACTGATATCTCCTTCTGGCTCTTGGCCATTTTCGAAGCTGTGGTTGAGGGCATCCCGTTACCTCAATGAAGAGTTATATTAAAAGGTTTGACTGGGAGGTGGCCGAAAGTGCTCAGTTCTCGAACTCCTTCCCGCAGTTCCAGCACTTCTTGGCGTCCTCGTCGACCTTGGCTCCGCAATCAGTGCACACGAACTCGTCCTTGCCCTTTTCGGGGGCCTTGGGTGTCTCGTCCTTCCCGGCGTCGTCGAATTTCTCGCCGCACTGGGGACACTTGTCCGCGCTGGACGGGACTTCCCCGCCGCACTCTGAGCAAACGAACTTTTCGTCCTTGCCGTCTTTGGCCGGAGGCAGCTTGCCGCCCTTGGTGCCATACTGCTTCTCCATCTGGGCCACCTTGGCCTTGGATCGATCGCTCATGTAGCTGAGGGCTAGCAGCAGGAAGTACAGCACACCCACCTGGATGAACAGGGCGAGCATCAGGGTCGGAAGCCAGTGAGCGTACAGGTCGCCGTCGGACACTAGAATGGGGCCATAGTTGCCCGGAGTAACGACCCAATTCTGCCCGTTATTGGCGGTGAAGAAGTAAGCATATTCGGTCTTGTTCTGTAATGTGGTATCATAGGTGAATAGGCGACCCTCGGATACATTCGTGAAGGCCATGGTCTCATTGCGTTCGGTCGTACCGGTCCAGTAATCTGCGATAATGACGTTGACCTGAGTATAGTTGCTATCCTTCACCAGTATGCTGAACTGATAGTCCGTGCTAGAGTCCCCATATATCGGGGTGAGCTTACCATCCACCATGGTCCCATCGGTGGTGCTCTGGGTTGTGTTTGCCAAGCTCTTTTGGCCCTCGATGTAGGAAATGCTAAAGGGGACCGCCAGCAGTACAATTAAAATAATGCCCCAGGCCGCTAGCTTCTTCTTGGACTTCATGCCGAAGAAGTATGGAATGTAATATCCGGCCAGCGCGACTAGCAGGAGGCCGAAGCACAGCAGGTAGCCGGAATAGACTAGCAGTAGGGAACAAATGACGAAGGTGAGGGCCAGTCCGATCAGAATGGCGTATTTGTGCCTCCGGAATTTGAAGAACCTGTCCTTGAGGTCATCCACCATTGACATTGATGTTCGGCATTGGCATAGAGGGTTTAAACTTATTGTTTTCCAGGCAGAAAATCTTTATTTATTGCCCGTAGGTTGGTTTGACCTAGACGTGGGCATATGAGAACGGCAGTAGTGGCCATCGGCGGGAACGCCATACTGAGGAAAGGGCAGCGCTCTACCCTGGAGAATCAGCTCAGGAACCTTGAGGAGACCTCTCGCCACATCGCCATGATGGTAAGCTCTGGCTATGACATCACCCTCACCCACGGCAATGGCCCCCAGGTCGGGGACATCGTGCTGCAGAATGAGGCGGCCAAGGGGGAAGTGTCCCCGATGCCATTGGACGTTTGCGTGGCCGAGTCCCAAGGCCTCATCGGTTACATGTTCCAACAGACCTTGACCGAAGCGCTGCGGACGCTGTGCTGCGAGCGGATCGTCCCCTGCGTCCTGACCCGGGTGCTGGTCGACGAGAACGACGAGGCATTTAGGTCGCCGTCCAAACCGATAGGGCCGTTCTATTCGTTCGACGAGGCGGCGGAGCTAAAGGCCGCCAAAGGCTGGACCATGTTGGAAGACAGTGCCCGCGGGGGATGGCGAAGGGTCGTGCCCTCTCCCCGCCCCAAGAGCATCGTGGAGGCCAGCTCCATCAAGCGGCTGGTCAAGGGCGGGAACGACCTGGTGATCTCCACCGGTGGAGGAGGCATCCCGGTCATCAAGCGCGACGGCCGTCTGCAGGGCGTCGAGGCCGTGGTCGACAAGGACCTCGCCGCCGCTTGCCTGGCCAAGTGTATGGGGGAATCCCTCCTGATCATGCTGACCGATGTCGACCAGGTATTCCTCGATTACGGCCGGAAGGAGCAGCGCCCTCTCGGCACGGTCACCGCCGACGAGGCCGAATCCTATCTCCGGGCCGGACAGTTCCCCGCCGGGACGATGGGGCCGAAGGTCGAGGCGGGCATCGACTTCGTCCGTTCGGGGGGAGAGCGGGCGATCATCACAAGACCGGAACTTTTAGATACGGCCTTGGCGAGTAGGGCGGGAACTGAGATAGTACTTAGGTGAACCAGAGTGGCCCTTACCATCGATGAGCAGATCAAGGCGATCGAGGACGAGATCCTCAAGACCCAGTACAACAAGAAGACCCAGAGCCACATAGGTCTCCTGAAGGCTAAGATCGCCCGTCTCAAGATGGAGCAAGAGAAGCGGCGGGCCGCTTCGGGCGGCGGTGGCCAAGGATACTCGGTCAAGAAGTCCGGAAACGCCACCGTCGCGCTGGTGGGGTTCCCCAGTGTCGGCAAGTCTACTCTATTGAACAGGCTGACCGGGGCTCAGAGCGAAGTGGCCGCGTACGCGTTCACCACGGTGGATGTCATCCCCGGGGTGATGTATCACGAGTTCGCCAAGATCCAGATCCTAGATATGCCCGGCTTGATACGGGACGCATCCAAGGGTAAGGGCCGCGGCCGAGAGGTGTTAGCGGTCGTTAGGACCTCTGATCTTATCCTGTTCGTTATCGACGTCTATGACATGAACATCGACGTCCTGGTCAACGAGCTTTACAATACTGGCATCAGGCTGAACACTCGCCCGCCCAATGTGGTCATCACCAAGACCGATAAGGGCGGGATAGAGGTCAAGCCGACCGTGCCGCTCACCAAGATCGACGTGGAGATGGCGGCCGACATGGTCGCCGCCTATGGTTACGTGAACGCCGAGGTCATCATTCGCGAGGACATGGACGAGGAGCGGCTCATCGACGCGCTGACCGGTAATCGCGTCTATCTTCGCTCGGTGACCGTGGTCAACAAGATCGATCTCATCGATCAGGCCCACATGGAGCAGGTTAAGGCCAAGCTCAAGGATTGGAACCCCATCTACGTCGCGGCCAGTAAGGGAGTCAATCTGGACGGGCTCAAGGAAGCTATCTACAAGAAGCTCGACTTCATACATGTGTTCTTAAAGCCCCAGGGCCAGGACGCCGATATGAAGGAACCGGTGGTCATCATGAACGGTTCGACCGTCGGCGACCTGTGCGATCGCATCCACCGTTCCTTCCGCAAGAACTTCCGCTACGCTACCGTCTGGGGCAAGTCGGCCAAGTTCCCCGGGCAGACCGTGGGAGCGGACCATGTCATGAGGGACGGGGACATCGTAACGGTAGTGGTCAAGCGGGGCGGGGACTGAGCAAGGGATTTTTGACCGTAGCTCCATGTCCCGCCGGCGGAGCGGGCAAGGCTGGGCACAGTGGGCAATCTGGTCCGGTTATCGGTGGGCATCGAGGATGTGCAAGATATCACGGAAGGCCTGGACCAGCTCCTTCGCTTAGTGTGATGCGCTCACAGCTCGGTGCACAGCCGCACTAGTTTGTCGATCTGTACTGCCATGGAATCCCTAATGGCCAAGGCGTCGGTACCTCTCTCCCGGTACGCCTTCTCCAGGAAGGACGGATACCAGCTGGATATGTGGTTGGAGGGGAGGGGGAGGAACACCAGCATGAGGCCTTCAGGCGGATAGTTGGTGCGAACCCAGTTCTTGGCCAGGTCGCCCAGCGTCACGATGGTCTGCACCCCCTCATCCAGCAGCGCGTCGACCTCTTTTCTGGAGAGGTCCATGCTGGTCCGGCCGAGCCCGGTGCTCTCCTCGGCGGGGGACCGATCGAGGTATATCAGATGGCCGTAATGGAAGAGCTTGTACAGCTGACGCATCTTCTCTTCCTCCTGTACGTCCCACATCTCCCGCAGGAAGTGCTGCACCCTGACCAGCATCCGACCGGGGTCCCCCGCCGCGAAGATCATGCGGCGGGCCGACTCATCGTCAAATGTCTTACTGGCCCGGTAGATAGGCATGAGGGCCGGGGATGGGGATTCGGCCACTATGATCACCTTGACCTGTGGTGGACGGGGTACATTGATCTCCGCTCCACCGTAATCGATGCCCTTGGCGCCATCCCGTTCCATTCCGTCGACAGGCAAACTTATCCTCGGCCGGGACATGTGCAAGGGGCCCATAATATGTTATCATTGGTGGTGAGTCCCCGACCTATCGATGTTCCACCGTATGCCTGGTCAACACACCAATGCCGCCGTTGTGTTCAACTCCTTTCATTTCATGACAGAATGACCAATCTATTCATGGGATAGAGGGGATGACCGGAGCATGGGAATTGCGGAACTGGCCGGATCGAAAGCGAGCACATTGCCTTTGATACTGGATGGCGGCCCCACCTCTGACCTGGAAACAGTGATCGTGGTGCTGATCATCGCCGCGGTGGTGATATTCCGTATTTTAATGCTAGGGAGGGCGAACGCCATGCGGACCAGGTGCCCCAGGTGCGGGACGGTGTTCGATATGTTGTTCGTCCGAGGCCCTCATCTCGGGCCGTGGAGATATGGTCGGTGTCCGTCCTGCCATAAGGGAGGCCTAATGCGCACCGGGATAAACGCCACCTTGACCTGGCCCGAAGAGGAAGATGGGGGTGAAGAGCGTCCCAACGGGCTGGACGAGAAGGAAGAACTAGACCGTCGCATCCACGATTCGAAGTATGATTAGCGGTCCGCTCCAGCCTGATCAGGGGAGTCAGGGGTCCGACCGCCCTCGGTCAGGCTGAAACGCCGTGTCCACAAAAAAGTTAATAACGCCACCCCAATGTCGCAGCAATGATTCAGAGGCCCCGGGGGACCCGCGACTTCGGTCCCGAGGAGATGGAAAGGAGGCGCTATCTTGAAAACATCATGCGCAGGGAGGCCGCGCTGTTCGGCTTCCGTGAGGTATCCACGCCCATCTTCGAGCATACTGAGCTCTTCACGCTCAAGTCCGGTCCCAATGTGGTCGAGGAGATCTACGCCTTCCATGATAAGGGAGGCAGGGAGATATCCCTCCGTCCGGAACTCACCGCCCCGGTCATGCGTTTCTTCGTCAACGAGCTGACCAACTACGCACGTCCGCTGAAGATGTTCTACTTCGGCCAGTGCTTCCGTTACGAGCGGCCGCAGTCCGGCCGGTATCGCGAGTTCTACCAGTTCGGCGCCGAGCTCATCGGCAACCCCGGGCCGGAATCGGACGCTGAGGTCATCGCCCTGGCCGCCTCCATCATGAATAGGGTCGGGCTGAAGGAACACAATATCCGCATCGGCCACATCGGGGTGCTGCGGGGTATGCTCTCTCAGGCGGGCATCGATGGCGTCAAAGCCCCTCTCATCCTGCAGAAACTGGACAAGAAAGAGTATGATGAGGCTAGGACCAGGATGACCGAGGCCGGCATGTCTGCCGAGGACATCGAGAGGATCATCGAGATCACCAAGACCACTGGGTCGGTGGAGGTGCTGGAGAAGATCAGTGGGGAAGCTAAGGACCATCTCGGGGCGGTCTTCCGCATACTCGCTGACTATGGGTTCACCAATGTCCAGGTCGATCTGGGTGTGGTCCGCGGACTAGACTACTACACGGGCATGGTGTTCGAGATGGATGCTCCGGTTCTAGGTGCGGAGAAGCAGATCTGCGGCGGAGGCTCGTACTCCCTGACCGAGCTGTTCGGAGGAGAGAAGACCTTCTCCACGGGGTTCGGGATCGGGTTCGACCGGACGCTGCTGGCCCTGGAGCGGGAAGGTTATCGGACGCCGATCCAGGCGGTCGGCGCTTACGTAATCCCAGTCAGCGATGCGGTCAAGGACGAGGCGTTTAAGATCACTGCCCAGCTTCGCCAGGCCGGCATCGTGACCGAGGTCGACCTCATGGGCCGCAATGTCTCCAAGAACTTCAAGTACGCCGCCTCCATCAATGCCCGAATGGCCGTGATAGTGGGAGAGAAGGAGCTAGCCCAGGGATCGGTAGCGCTACGAAACATGACCACCGGCGAGCAGAAGTTGGTGAAGAAGGACGACCTTCTTTCAGAGCTGAATTAGTAAAAAGTGCCCAAGGTCAGCGCTTGGTGGGGATTCGGAGGAAAAACTACTTCTTAGGAGGAGAGTTGAGCCACCGACCTCGGGCACCATATAAAACCTAATATTGGACTTCTATATAACCATATGCCCTTTTCTTTCAGGTCTTTTCAGCCTATTTCTACATGGAATTTTTCCAATCCAGTTAATTATCTGTCTCGAGAAGCCAAACTCTTTTTTACCGCTCTACATCGAAGTAGATCCGTACCAGTGCGTGGTACTCGGTTATGTGTCCCTCCCCGACCATGCAGTCAAGCTCCCTTACCCTGACCCACCGGATGTTCCTGACCGTCTTGGCGGTCTCGGTGACCGCATCATCGACCGCCTTGGCGAAGCTCTCCGGCGATATTCCAACGATCTCCAGTACTTTCTCAACCATGGTATCGTGGAAGAACGTGGGCAGGAAGAACACTTATAAATTTGGTTTTCCCCGGGGGGTCAGCTGGGCAATGGTGTCCAGTTCGGTGTTCAATAATGCATCCGCCCGGGTGATCATGGGGTTTTCGCGGGGTACGTGGCGGAAGGAGGCTTTCGTGAACCCCTTCATCAGGGCCCTCACCTCGGCAAGCAGGGGTTGTAGATTGGGGGCCTTGCAAGAGTACTGGCCATTTACGTGTTTGACCACCAGTTCCGAGTCCATGACCATCTCGACCTCATCGGCTCCGAGGGCTTTCGCCTCCTTCAGGCCGGCGATGGCCCCTTGGTACTCGGCTACGTTATTGGTATCCTTCCCCGCATAGCGGGCGAACTCCTTGAGCACCTTATTGGTGCCGTCTGTCATTATGACCGCGTATGCCGAGGGCCCGGGATTACCGCGGGACCCACCGTCGGTGTAGACCGTGAGCTTAATGATGACCACCCTGCCCAAGAATGAAGAAGAGGATAATAAGAGGTTCAGTCCGGATTGACGGACTCAAGGGTCTCGACATACTGGTTCTTTTCATTCACCAGGACGATCTTAGGAGTGATCGGCTTGTCCGTAAGCTCAAAGGCCATGATGATCAGACGGTCCCCCGGTTTCACCAGCCGGGCCGCCGCCCCGTTCACACAGATCGTGCCGGAACCGGGCTCTCCCTCTACAGTATAGGTCTCGAACCTGGAACCGTTGTTGATGTCGGAGACGAGGACCTTTTCGCCCACCCATATGTCGGCCCTTACTAAGAGATCACGGTCGATAGTGATGCTACCGATGTATTCTGTGTTAGCGTCAGTGACCACCGCACGATGGATCTTCCCTCTCAAGAGGCAACGCATAATATCGAGCATAGTGCCCTAGTTCAAGAACCTTTCCTAGATGCAAGAACAACGAGCGGAAGCTCCTGGGGGTCGCCCCCAGGGTCACCATCGTTAAATCTGGATTGACATAACATTTTTATTGGTAGCTGCCTTTCTAAGGTCTGCGGAGGTCGTGACAAATCTCTGCATAATGAGACAAGGGGATTCAAAATGAACAATAAAAAGTTATTAGCTGTAGCTGTAGTGGCCATATTGGTCGTCGCTAGCCTGGCTGCGACACTTCTCATCATAAATGGTGGTAAGAGCGCCTCCGGGGTGTCCGCAGTAAGGGACAATGCCATATACTGGATACCTTCCGGCACACTCACCATCTCTCCCAAGATGGTGGGTGCCTTGGAAAACTTGGCGTACTGGATTCATCCCGAGCTTTTCACGCAGGGTGCGAATACAACTTCCCTGAACGTCAGTGGTGACGCTTCAGATGCCTCCGGTTCGAGCCTATATATCGTTGATGATCGGGGCGTGAACATCACTTTCACTAGCTCTCCACAGAGAATCGTCTCTCTCGGTTCATCCTTCACTGACATCATCGTGTCCCTTGGCGGGGGTAGCAGGATTGTAGGTGTAGACCAGTCGAGCGCTTCGGTCTCCAACGTCTCTGGGGCGACCAACCTTGGACAGACCAGTTCTGTAAGCATTGAGAGCCTCTTGGCATTGACGCCAGATGTTGTGTTCATTTGGAACTTTGGGATGTATGGGAATATCATCTCCAACATGGAGAGCAACGGCCTGAATGTCGTGAGCCTGTATCCGAAGACGGTTAGCGATGGGATGAACACCATGGACCGAATAGGCTCGTTGATTGGTGGCAATGCCACGCAGCTGGTGGACACGCTGCAGGATAGAATGAATACTGTGATCAACAAGACCCAGAACCTGACTGCGGATCAGAAGCCGAGGGTCTATCTGGAGCTGGCCACCTATGGTGGACAGACTGTGTCCAATGGCACACTCTCGAACGAGCTCATTAAGCTGGCCGGCGGTACCAACATCTTCGCCAACGGGACCGGCAATTGGAAGGCCAGTACTGAATGGATTATCCAAAAGGACCCACAGGTGATCGTCTTCGAGAACTCGTCTAGCATGCTCAGCCAGCAGAAGACCGAGCTCGAGAGCCTGGGGTACGTTTGGCCAGCACAAACCAATGTTGCCATCCAGACGTCCTCTGGAGTGATTCTCAAGTATCGCGAGATAATTTATGGATTTGAGAACACTGAGGGCTGTGGTCACCTCGATCTTTAGTGGTTCCGGCCAAACCTTTTCGTTTCTTCCCATTTTTGACCGAGAGGGCATGCTCTAATATCTGAAAATCATCATGGGGTCTCGGACATGGCATCATCGGACATAGCAGAGATACAGAGGGTCAAGGTCTTCCACTGGACGATGATCTTGTCCGGTCTTGTTCTGGGCCTCTTTGCTACCATCGTCATATGCCTAAGCATAGGTTCGGTCAGCATCCCCTTTGGAGAGGTGATCGATGTCCTCTTAGGTGGAGGGACCAGCCTCGAGCGTCAGATCCTCCTCAATCTGCGCCTGCCCAGAATTCTCCTTGCGGGCCTGGTAGGGGCGGCACTCTCGGTCGCCGGGGCGACTATGCAGGGTCTATTCCGCAACCCCATGGCCTCCCCATCCATCATAGGCATCTCTTATGGTGCCGCCTTCGGAGCGGCGATGACCATGGTCTTGGGCATTTCCTGGTTGACTGGGGACATGGCCGTGCCAGCGATGGCCTTCCTGTTCTCCTTCGTCACTCTGTTCCTGGTCTACATGATTTCGCGCAACCGGAACGGGTATGTGCCCGTGGAGACCCTTCTGCTGGCCGGTATAGCGGTCGGCTCTTTATTCTCGGCTTTGGTCTCGGCCATGGAGTACTTCGCTGGGGAGAAGCTCTCCGGGGTCGTGTTCTGGCTCATGGGCGGGTTCTACCAAACCACTTGGGTTCAGGTCGGAATATCTTTCTTTCCCATTGTGGCGGGGTGCGTGGTCATTATGTTCCTCGCCCACGAGCTGAATGTTATGATGGTGGGCGAAGAGCAGGCCGGTAACCTTGGAATAAACGTCAACCGGGTACGGATTATGCTGCTTCTTGCTTCCTCCCTGCTGACTGCCATAGCGGTTTCCTTCTGTGGGATAATAGGTTTCGTTGGCCTGATAATCCCCCACGTCGTCCGCATCATAGTGGGCCCAGACCATCGCATCCTGATCCCATGCTCGATAGTGGGTGGGGCGCTGTTCATGATATGGACAGACATGGTTGCCAGGACCATAATCGCCCCCGCAGAGCTGCCGGTGGGGATTATCACGTCCCTCGTGGGCGCGCCGTTCTTCATCTACCTGCTGATGTCCCGTAAGCGGTCCATGGGGTGGTAGGACGAAGCTCTCGGTGCGCGGCATCTGTTTCCGGTACACTAGCTCGCCGGTGCTCTCCGATGTTAGTATGGAGGCGAAGGATGGAGAGATAATCGGCATCCTCGGCCCCAATGGCTCTGGGAAGACCACTCTGCTGAAGTGCCTCAATCGATCGCTTACGCCAAGGGAAGGGACCGTTCTCATCGACGACAAGGATTCCAAGGACCTGAGCCGGAGGGAGATCGCCACTCGCATCGGGGTCGTGCCCCAGGGGGCGAACATCAACTTCCCGTTCAAAGCGCTTGACATCGTCATGATGGGGCGGACCCCCGAGATCAAGAGGTTCGAGTCTGAGACCAAGAGGGACATCGAGATCGTCAAGGAGGCCATGGTGATGACCAACATCGAGCACCTTGCCAACCGATCGATGGACCAGATCAGTGGCGGAGAGAAGCAGCGGGTCATCATCGCTCGGGCGCTGGCTCAGAAACCTCGCATCCTCCTTCTGGACGAACCGACCCTCCACCTGGACGTCAACCACCAGCTGGACATCCTGGACCTCATCACCGGCCTGGCGCGAAAGGAAAAGCTGGTGGTGATAATCGTCACTCATGACCTGGCACTGGCGGCCCGCTACTGTGACAAGGTGATCCTCATGCAGAACGGTCGGATCCAGGCCGCTGGTGACATCACCGATGTGCTGACGACCGAGAACATGAGGAAGGTCTTTTCCATCGAGGCCACCATCTACTTCGACGAACGGATCGGCGCCCATGGCGTATCGATCATCCGTTCGACCAAGGGAGACGATATCTGAGGCGCGGGTACTTTTTTACAAGGGCCGGGACAGTTATATTACTTATGTCCTACACTTATAATGTGAGGAGGGGCCTTGAGCGGCACCACCGCGTTCCTGTATAGCGAGGATTTTCTGCTCTATCAGTTCGGTCCAGGTCATCCCTTTCAACCGATCAGGGAGAAGCTGACGTTGGACACCCTGGCCTCCCTCGGCGTCTTCGAGGACTGCTCCTCCCAGGTCGTGGTACCGACCCCGGTGGATATGGAGCACTTGAACCGTGTGCATCCGTCGGAGTTCGTCTCCCTGGTCGAGAAGACCTGTATGGAAGAAGGGGAGCTAGATCAGGGCGATACGCCTGCCAACCCCGGCCTGTTCAAAGGAGCGCTCTCGGCGGTCGGGGCGACCTTGCGGGGGGTTAAAGGGATCATGGAGGGTGAGTTCGATCATGCCTTCAATCCCGCGGGAGGACTGCATCACGCCCACCCCACTCGTTCCTCAGGCTTCTGCGTATTCAATGACATCGCAGTGGCGGTGCGAGCATTGCAGAAGGACCATGGTCTCCAGCGCATCGCTGTGGTGGACATCGACGGCCATCACGGTGACGGAACTCAGGACATCTTCTACGATGAGAGCGTGCTGACGATATCCCTTCACCGTTATGGGCGGGGTTTCTTCCCTGGTTCAGGAGGGACGGAAGAGCGGGGAGCGGGTGAGGGCAAGGGTTACAATGTCAACATCCCGCTGCCGGCCGGCACGGACGATAATCTGTATCTGCGGGCCTTCCGGGCCATTGTGATCCCGGCATTGCGCTCCTACCAGCCGCAGCTCATCATCCACCAGTTCGGGGTCGACGGCCACCACCGTGATCCCCTGGTCGGCCTGGGGCTGACCACGCGGGGGTTCGAGGAGATGTCCAGGATGACCCATGATGCTGCGCACGAGCTCTGCGATGGCCGGTACATGGTCGTGGGCGGCGGAGGCTACGACATCGACGCGACCAGAAGGGCCTGGTCGATCATGTTCGCCTCCCTGTCGGGGGCCTATCCTCTGGGCAGTGGCAGGATCGCCGCTCTGCATGATCGGGAGGAGCTGTTCTCGGACGAGCGTAATGCAACCGAGGTCAACAAAGTCATCGATAAGCAGGAAGAGGCGTCCCTCCCGATGTTGGAGCGGGTGATACGGTACGCTTGAAGATAGAAGAAGAGCGATTGGCGCCCTGGTCGGGATTTGAACCCGAGTCGAAGCCTCGACAGGGCTTCATGATAGGCCGCTACACTACCAGGGCGTGCTTTTGACCCAAATATGTAAGTCCTATATATGGGTTTTCTAACGCTCTGGTTGCTGGGGGGGTCTCAATAATAAGAAAACGAACGATTATGGTCATGTTAAGACATAGTATTTTGATGGGCCAGCTATGAATGGTGGTCTAAGGGGTCTGTTAATTACCAATACTTGGTAGTTGCATCAGGTTTAAGTGGAGGGCCCATAATATTAGCCCTGGAAGGCCACCATGGACGGCAAGCTGAGAGTAAGCGACTACATGGTCAAGGAAGTTGTTTCCATACCTCCAGACTTCACTGTAGAACAGGCCAGGCAGAAGCTCATCAACACCGAGTTCCACGGGCTTCCCGTGGCCGAAGATGGCCGGATCATCGGGTTCGTCACCTCCAAAGAGCTGCTGAGGGCCATCGACCGGCCGAACGTCAAGGTCCGGGACATCATCAAGGTCGGGACCATCACCGTCTCACCGGAAATGGACATCGATGACGCGTCGAGGATCTTGTTCCGGTACGGCCTGCGAAACGTGCCTGTGGTCGACGAGAACGGCCTAGCGGTGGGGATGCTGTCCAACATAGACATCATCCGCTCCCACATCGAGAAGGCCACTCCCAACAAGATCAACATGTTGAAGACCTTCCTGGAAAAGAAGCACGGGATCAGGATCACGGTCAAGCGACGAATAATCCCCATCGAATCGATCAGACCGACCCAGCATGAGGTGTTCGCCGACGAGCTGCGTGGAAGGCAATATGAGATTAAGAGGGGACTGGTCGAACCGCTCATCGTCATCCAGAAAAATAGTCACTACGTACTGGTGGATGGGCACCACCGCGTTCTCGCGGCCAGGGACATGGGTGTGCGGCAGTTCCAGGCTTTCGTTCTGGAGCCGGACCGCGAGGTCGAGCTGGGCATGGAGCGGTCCGCCGATGAGATGGGCGTCCGCACCCTGGATGATGTCAAGATCCTCCAGGGGTCGCATCACCCGCTCGTCCAGGTCTATACGAGATTATTAAAAGACGAGATACCGGCGAGCACCACTAGGCAGTGACGCCCACCGGTCGTTTTTCTTTCTACTTCTTGCGTATGGCTTCGAGGATCATCCTCTGTTCCGCGGCGGCCACATGGTTCATGGTCTTCTGTACGGTGTCAGCGTTCAAGCTGATGGAATCTATCCCCGCCCGTACGAGGAACTCACAGAATTCGGGATAGACCGAAGGCGCTTGGCCGCAGATGCCCACCGGGACGCCCTTGTTGTGGGCGTGCTTGATGAGGTGGGCGATGGCCCGCTTGATCGCTAGGTTCCGCTCGTCGAAATAACCCATGCGGCCCAGGACGTCTGAGTCTCTGTCCGCGCCCATGGTGAGCTGTGTCAGGTCATTCGAGCCGATGGAGAAGCCATCGCAAACCTCGGCGAACTCTTCGGCCATGAATACGATGACCGGCACCTCGGCCATGAGATAAAGTTTGAAGTCGTCTCCGCGGTACAGACCGACGCCGTTCATCATCTGCTCGATCTTCTTGACCTCGTCCACCGTGCGGACGAAGGGCAGCATGACCCAGATGTTCTTCAGCCCCATCTCATCGCGAGCTTTCTTAACGGCCTTCAGCTCCGCCAGGAATGCATCGCGGTACGAGTCCGAGACGTACCTCGAGCAGCCACGCCAGCCGATCATGGGGTTCTGTTCCTTCGGCTCGTACTTGGAGCCGCCCTTCATGTCGTGATACTCGTTCGTCTTGAAGTCGGAGGTACGCAGGATGATCGGGCGGGGATAGAATGCCTTCGCGACCATCGAGATGCCCTGAGCGAGCTTGTCCACGAGCTCGCTCTCCCGTCCCTGCTCAATGAGGGAGCAGGGGTGCTCCTGGATGTAAGAGGTGAAGAGGAACTCGATGCGCATCAGGCCGACGCCCTGAACCGGCAATTGGGCGTACTCTTCAGCCTTCTGCGGCACGCCGACGTTCACCATGATCTTGGTAGCGGTGATCGGCGCGGCAACGGAGGTGGCGATGGCTGCCACAACGGTCGGCTTGTCCCCCTTCTTCTCCATGCCCTCGTACACCACGCCCATCTGGCCATGGACGGTGACGCCCATGCCGTCCTTGAGCACCTTGGTTGCTTGCGTTGCACCGACAATGCACGGTATGCCCAGCTCGCGAGCGACGATAGCTGCATGGCAGGTCATTCCGCCCTCGTCAGTGACAATGGCCACTGCCCTGCTCATGGCTGGGACCATGTCCGGGGAGGTCATCTGGGTTACCATTATATCGCCCTGCTTGACCACGTCCAGGCCCATGCATTCTTCGTAGATGCGCACCGGTCCGCAGGCGATCCCAGGGCTTGCTCCCAAGCCCTTCACCAGGATGCTCCTAGAGGCTTCCATCTTCTCTTCCTCCTTCTTGACTTCCTTCCCGCCGTTCTTGTCCTTGGAAAGGGTGGTGACCGGGCGGGCCTGCACGATGAACATTTCGTCGCCCTCCTTGGCCCACTCGATGTCCATTGGGCGATCGTAATGCATCTCGATCTGGTTGCCGATCTCAGCTAAGTCCAGGATCTGTTCGTCGGTGAGCTTCTGCTTGTTGGCAAGGTTCGCGGGTACGTCCTTCTTCATGCACTCTCCGCTTTCACCCCGGACCAATTTCCAGGTCTGGTTGGAGATGCGCTTGTTGAGGATCTTGCGGTGGAATTTGTCCACGACGTAGGTGTCTGGAGTTACCTTTCCACCCACTAGCGCCTCTCCCAATCCGTACCCTGCCTCTATGATGATGTGGGGAAGCTCGGAGTTGGGGTCGATGGTGAACATGATGCCAGAGTATTCGGAGTTGACCATGCGCTGGATGACCACCGCCAGCTTCACCTTGTCGTGTTCGAAGTTCTTCGATACGCGGTAGGCCAGGGCCCTGGGGGTGAAAAGGGAGGACCAACACTTCTTGACGCTCATTATTAGCGTCTTAGGCTCGGACACGTTCAGGTAGGTGTCCTGTTGTCCGGCGAACGACGCCGTCGGCAGGTCCTCGGCGGTTGCGGAGGACCGGACCGCCACTAGCGGGAAGGTGCCCTTGCCTAGCTTCCTATATTCCTCCACGATGGCGTCCTCGAGGTCCTTGGGCACTTCGCCCTGTTCGAACGCCTTCCGGATGCTGCTTGAGGCCTCCTGCAGCGCAACATCCGAGGACACATCGAGCGTGGCGAGAACGGTACTCAGGACCTCTTCTAGATTATTGTGCTTGAGAAAATAGTCATAAACTTCAGTGGTGAGCACGAATCCCGGCGGTACTTCGAAACCCGCGGAGGTAAGCTCGCCAAGGTTCGCGGCCTTGCCGCCTGCGATCGGTATATCGTTCACTCCAAGGTTCTTGATGCTCATTATCCGTTTCATGATTGATCCCCGGTCGGACTCCAGTCTTTACAAGGAGCGAGGGTCACATGATATGTTCCCACCTGATCGTGGGCTTCCCGCTCCTGCTACATGGCGCATCGTTCCTGCATCGTCCACCGCCGCCGCGAGGGTCTTACGCGATGTCCCGCCTCGTCCCTGAAAGGAGGTCATCGGATCAATGCAGGCGTGACTTCGGGCCGGTCCGGCCCTAGTGATTGTGGAGTAGGTCAGGGAACTATATCCCACTTTCGGGTTGGTCTTCGAAAAAATATATAATTTGCTTATTTTCCGACACATTTCTATTAGGGATATCGATATATGCAAAACCATCCCCTCTATACCAATGGCTTTGGCCAGAGTATGATATCTCGCACAAATGCCGACTAGATCACCAGGTTGGGGGCGAGTTCAAAGCCTTCGGTGATCCCGTTCTCTCTGAGGCAATTCGCGAGATCAGAGGTCAACTGCCCCATATCGGCGGCTGAGAACGTGGTCCCGGGGCTCTTCTTCTCCATGATGATGAAGAAACGGCGAAGGGTTTCCGCGGTCACCAGCTCGGCTGAGAAATTCACGCAAATCACGATCTCCCGCGCTCCTGCGATCTGGCACGCTTCCACGGCCACTGTGATGCTGCCCGCATCGATGCGGTCGTCGGTCGCTTTTATTAGGAAAGCGAAATATGGTCCGATCATCAGCCCCGCGTAGTTCGGCCCAGCCAGGTTCAGTCGCCTGAGGCCGCCCCGGCCCGCCAGCGCTTTCATCATGTTCCGATATTTGGGGGGCCAGGTGCTCCGGGAAGGGACGCTATTCTTTAGCGATTCCATCATTCGTATGATCGTCTCTGGCGATATCCCCTGCTCCTGAACATGGGACATGAACCTCAGGCTACCAAGACCGCTGTCGTTGAGCGTGGGTAGGGGGCTTCCACCCTCCTGCGTGGGCGTAGCCCTGCGAGCCTGGCGGGAGAACCATTCCTTAGTGGAGGAGCTCAGGACCTTCCATTCCTCATCGCAGCAGATCAGGAGCTCCTCGGCCATCGGGACCTTCTTTTCCACCACTTCCTCCACCACCTTCCGTTTGACCGCATCCATGGTGTTCCAGGATCCCAGGACATGGCGCTTGGCGTAAGTGGACTGGAAATGGGCGGCCAACAGGTTGACCAGCTCGGTCTGGGCCAACATGGAACGGTTGCCGCCACCGCCCACCATGGTGGCCCACCGCCTGGACTCGTTGCCGGATATGGCGGCATCATTGGCCAGCTTTCGCAGATGCGCTTCATGCATGTCCTGGGCCCGGCCGGGGGACGGCTCCAGTGTGGCCATGATACGCAACTGGGCCATCCTCAGGCGGCAGACCAAATAATGACAGATCATGTGGACCTCGGGGTCCGGCTGCCCGGTGTTCTCTTGCACCCTCCTCAGGCCTTCCACCTGGTCGGTGATGGCTTGGATGTGCTCGACCCGCAGCTCCATCAGGAAATGGCTCTGCACCATCCTAATATAATGACGTTGCAGCATGATGCGGACGAACTCGATCACCACCTTCCCGACCGCCTCCTGGGCCACGGGGTCGGGATGCTCCTTGAGCATCAGGTTGAGGCGGGCCGAGAAGCTGAAGAACCCTACCGTGGCGCTGTTGATGTTGAATCCCATGGTCTGATGGAGCTGCCCTACGGTCCCCTCGTAGCGTTCCATCATCTGGCCGAACTCCTTCACCGCATAGGGCTGAACGCCCTGGCGTTCCATGAGCTTGCCTAGCGATTGCACTAGGACCATGAACGCCCCGTTAGGGTCATCGTCCGCCCTTTGGCGATATTTTAGCCAAAGATAATTGTGCTCCATGTGTAGGCTGGAACCTCGGTCCTTGTTGTCGGTGAAGAACGACAGCATCCGGATGTACTGCTCATCGATCCTCTTCATGAGCGTAGCGGCCAGCGTTCCACGGGGGTCGTCGTTCAACGCCCTGTTAGCCTCTTCATACAAGGCTCCGAACTCACGCTCTTGTTGGGTGAGAGCGTTCTGACCTCCGCTGATGAAGTAGTTGCGGGTGAGGCGGGCCGAGCTGACGCGGTCCTTTTCATTCATCGTCTTTCCCGGGGCAGCCCTTCTTTTTCTTCTTCCTCTCCTCGGTCCTTCTGAATCTCATCCAGCTCCGGTTCTTCAATAATCGATCGACCAGGAGCACCACGACTACCATCAGCAGGAGCAGAACGAGCAGATTAACTATGAAATCCTCAGGGCCTGAAAGCGAGGCCATCAGCTAATGCATCTCGGGCGGCGATGCACTGCAGGCATAATAATGGTGGCGACACCGCTCGGTACGGTCAGGAGTATCGCTAAAAAGGAACTTGTTACGATATCCTTCAACCATTTCCGGATATCAAAGGATATATTTTGATTATTCGCAGAAATGTGTGCCTAAAAAAGCTGTTTTTAAGATAGAGTTAAATATTTTCAAGAATACACGGAGCCCAGCGAGGGAATAAGTTGAGGACATTGGAGATCAGATGGCACGGCAGGGGTGGACAAGGCGTCGTCACCGCGAACGAGATCCTGGCCGGAGCCGCGCTCCAGGAAGGCAAGTATATGAAGGCCTTTCCGGAGTTCGGCCCTGAGCGTATGGGAGCGCCCATCCGGGCCTTTGCCAGGGTATCGGACGAACCGATCCGGGTGCACAGCCAGGTGTACTTCCCCGACTATGTGATCGTGTTGGACCCTACCCTCATTGGGAACGTGAACGTGCTCGAGGGGATGAAGAAGGAAGGCGCATTGGTGGCCAACTTCCCCGATGGGAAGGAGAGTCTTCGGAGAGCCCTGGGCACTGACCTGGATGTCCATGCCGTGAACGCTACCAAGATCGCGTTGGAGACCATCGGCAAGCCGTTGGCCAACACGGCCATGTTGGGCGCCCTGGTGAAGGTATCGGGCGTCTTGGACCTTGATAGCGTCAAGGTCGAGCTACGGTCCAAGCTGGGAGGAAAACTTCCAGAGAAGGTCGTGGAGAAGAACATCCTGAGCGTTCAAAGAGCGTACGAGGAGGTGGACTGATGTCGGCCAAGACCTCGGTCATTATGGACCCCGGCACCGCCAAGGCTTACCAGACCGGTTCCTGGAGATCCAAGCGCCCGGTGGTGGACAAGGAGAAGTGCATCAACTGCCTGGTCTGCTGGATGTATTGTCCGGATAACTCGATCCTTGTGGAGAAGGGAGAGATGAAAGGTATAAAATTGTCACACTGCAAGGGCTGCGGCATATGCGCCCACCAATGTCCAAAGGACGCCATAACCATGGTCGAGGAGGGAGAGAAGTGAAGCGGATAGCCGTCAATGGTGACCAGGGGGTCGCCCTGTCCTGGAAGCAAGTGAACCCAGACGTCTGCGCATCATACCCCATCACCCCGCAGACCATCATCGTGGAGGCGTTCTCGGACTATGTCGCCAATGGCGAGGTGGACACCGAGTACGTTTGCAGTGAATCAGAGCACAGCTCCATGAGCATCTGCATCGGCGCCACCGCGGCCGGGGCAAGGTCCGTCACCGCCACCGCATCAGCCGGGCTAGCTTACATGTGGGAGATGCTGTACATCGCCGCATCGATGCGCATGCCCATCGTCATGACCGTGGCCAACCGTGCGTTGTCCGGTCCGATCAACATCCACTGCGACCACTCCGATGCCATGGGCGCGAGGGACAGTGGGTGGATCCAGATATTCGGAGAGAATGTGCAGGAGGCCTACGACAACTCGCTTATGTCCTTCCGCATCGCCGAGCACATGGATGTCCGCCTGCCGATCATGAACTGTCTAGATGGCTTCATCGTTACCCATGCCATCGAGTCCCTGACCCCGCTGGACGACGATGTGGCCAGGAAGTTCGTGGGTGAGTTCAAGCCGATCCATCCTCTTCTGGACTACAAGAACCCGCACAGCTTCGGGCCGTTCGACATGCCTGAGTACTATTACGAGCACAAATACCAGCAGGCCATGGCTATGAACAATGCCCTGCCAGTGATCAAGGAAGTGTTCGGGGAGTTCGAGAAGCTCACCGGGCGCAAGTACGATTTCATCGAGACCTACCGGACCGAGGATGCCGACTATGTCGCGATATCTATGGGTTCGACCGCTGGGACCATGAAACAGGTGGTCGACGACATGAGGAAGGAAGGGCACAAGGTCGGTTGTATCAAGGTGCGGGTGTTCCGTCCGTTCCCGTATGCGGAAGTGGCCAAGGCCCTAGGAGGGCAAGAAGGCCATTGCAGTCATGGACCGGGCTATCAGCTTCGGGGCCATGGGGCCGCTGTTCGCAGACGTCCGCTCGGCGGAGTTCGATAACCGCAGCCACCCCCGTACCGTCAGCTACGTCTACGGTCTAGGGGGAAGGGATGTGGGCGTCGAGGACCTCAAGGTCGTGTTCAGGGAGCTTGAGTCTGGAAAGGCCAAGACCATCAACTATCTGGGGGTGAAGCAATGATATCGATCAAGGAAATGGCCGAAAGGCCGGTCCGGCTCACCGAAGGGCACCGCCTATGCGCCGGTTGCTCCGAGCCGATCATCGCCAAGCAGGTGCTACTGGGGACCGATAAGCCAGTGATCGTTTCCAACGCTACCGGTTGTTTCGAGGTCTCCACATCGGGGTTCCCATATTCGGCTTGGAACGTCCCATGGATCCACAGTGCTTTCGAGAACGCCGCGGCCACCATATCGGGGGTCGAGGCCGCCTACCAGGTCCTGAAGAGGAAGGGCAAGGTCCAGGACGATATGCGGTTCGTGGCCTTTGCCGGCGACGGGGGCACATACGATATCGGGTTCCAGGCACTGTCGGGAGCCATAGAGCGGGGCCATCAGTTCATGTTCGTCTGCATGAACAACGAGGCGTACATGAACACCGGCATCCAGAGAAGCGGAGCCACCGGAAGGGGAGCGTCGACCACCACCTGCCCGTCGGGTTCATGCATTCCGGGAAAGAAAGAGTTCCCCAAGGACATCACCAAGATCATCGCCGCTCACGAGCTACCCTATGCGGCGCAGGCGTCCCCGCACAACTATAAGGACCTCATCGAGAAGGCCGGCAAGGGCTTCGAGGCCAACGGCCCCGCCTTCCTGAACGTGATAGCCCCCTGCCCCCGTGGCTGGAGGTACGATTCGCCCCAGACCATCGAGATCGCCCAGCTGGCGGTGGAGACCTGCCTATGGCCCCTCTACGAGTACGACCGCGGAAAGTGGGTGCTCACGGCCGAGAGCAAGCGCATCGCCGAGGGTAAGAAGGAGAAGCGCCCAATCTTGGACTGGCTCAAATCCCAGGGACGTTTCAAGCACCTCCTCGATCCTAAGTGGAAGAGCGTGGCCGATGAGATCCAGGCCAACGTGGACCGCAAATGGGATGAGCTGCTCCGCCTGGCGAAGCAGTAAGTCTAAACAACTTCCCTCGATTTTTCCTTTTTTCCTTGTCCATTGCGGACGGTACGCATCGACCTGTACCCGACCCCCTACTTCAGACCGTCGATCAGGTGAGAACCGATATCTCTGAAGGACCGCTCATTCATCATTCCGTCTTTCAGAGCTTCGCTCGTGAGTGAGGGGAACATGACCCCCCGCCGCTAGAAGAAATTAAGCGGCTGGTTTTTCTCGGCAGGACGGGATCGCCCTTTCTTTCAGCTTCTCCAGTATCTTAACGGTCCTTTCTAGCGTATCGGCGCGGAACCCCAGCAACATCTCTTCAGGCGCAATGTCGGTGGCCTTCCTGCATCCGTAGCAGCCGAGGGAGAGATTGGGGACACCAGTGGTATAGGGTAGGATGGTGGAATCGGCGCAGCTCGCTTGGAACGATGCGGTCTCGATCGTCACCCTTCCGCCCTTCTCATAGGTTGCTACGGCTGGCATTAGCCAGTACAGCTGTTCTGGGGTTCCCGTGACAACAATGACATCCGGGTCGATCTTCACTTTGCTCAAGGGGCACACCAGCGTCCCTTCCAAGCTCTCTGGTTCCAGGGCCGGTCGGACATCCATGGTATGCTTGGCCGCCTCCTCGCTCTCGTACATCCCCAATGTAAAATGGAACTTACCCGAAGCGACCTTTTCGGGGATGGGCATAAGACCAAGGGCGGACGCCCCCACCGGACATGCATGTTTGCTGGCCGGAAGAAGCAAACATTCTCCCTTTCTCGCCCTCATAATAGATTGGCAATGTCTGATGCTCTTAACTGGCTCTGGATAGCCGGTGGGGAGCGGCTCCCCCTTCTTGATCAGTTTGACCGCTACGGGCTCATATTTCAGTCCAAGTATCTCGACGATCTTCCTTGAGCACTCAGCATAGTCTATCACAGTAACGCCGTTAAATGGAGGTCAATTTCACGTATTAATACATCATTCACGAGCTATCGATGAGTTACGATTCTGTCAGGTCCAATGAGCGTCGACCTCTGGTCAGGATAAAATCGCCCCCTTCCTGAGCATGATGCGGTAGGGGCCGCCAAGAACTGACCGCCGCGGACAATGTCACCTCGCTGGGAAGGCGAACCCGGCACTACTGTTGAGGCCGATATCCCAAGGTTATGGTGCCGTTGGCGGGGCCGGGATGGACTGGTAGGAACGGCCTCTCGGCACCCCATGGCATGGGCCTCGAGCAAGGATTGGGACCATGCTGACCGATACATCGAAAACTGCCTCATGCGGGCTCTAAAACGCTCACTAGCTTTCCAAGACCATCTAGGAGAACGAGAAGTGGGCATCGACAGGGCCAAGCATGGTAAGCGCTAGAATACATTGATCGGTGACGGTTCCCGCCTGAGGCGGCATGAGGTAGGTGCATAGCTACCTGCCCGGGGCCTTTTCCGGCCTCGGGTCAATGGCAATGGCCTTTGGAACAGAAGGGTCCAGGTATAAGGATACTAAATATGGAGCAAGGGCGCTTGGAAAATCTTTTCCAGTAACTGGCGAGGCGATGTCCCCGATCGTGGTAATGGCAAGACGGCCACCACTGTTATCGTTATCTTACGAGATCCGAGACGGAGAGCGATGGCGTCTTGCGATCGCGGTTCAACCTCTCCTATTCCATAGGTATCGAACACGAACAGGATTGTATGAGGGATTACATTTATCCTGGATTAAGGACATGACCTCGGGCAAAGAACATACGAGGATCGATTTGAAAAAATCGAAACACGGGTGAACTAATGAATTTTCCGAGATGTGATAGATGCGGCGATGCTGGCTGTAAGGTCGGCGAGCCAGGCAAGTTCAAGGACTGCCCCACCAATGTTTCTGACATAAAGCGTGAGGAGATCATCGAACGCTATAATGACCCTGAGACCCAGAAGGTCATGCAGACCGCTGCCAAGGTGGAGAGGGGCACCATGCAGCCAGTTAACGGTGTGATGACGCCGATCCGGCCGCGCATCTCCGAGATCATGGTCTTCGCGGACCAGATGGGCTATAAGAAGATCGGAGTGGCCTTCTGTTTGGCCGCGAGGGATGAGGCCATCAAGCTGACCAAGGTCCTGGAGGCCCGCGGCTTCGAGGTATGCTCGGTCATCTGCCGCAACTTCTCAATGAAGAAGGGAGAGTTCGGTATTGCCAAGGAGGACTGCATCAAGAGCGAGAATGAAACTGTCTGCAATCCGGTCTATCAGGCTGAATTGCTGAACGAGGCAGGGACCCAGCTCAATATCGTCGTCGGGCTCTGCGTCGGGCACGACATGCTGTTCTCCAAGAACTCCAAGGCCTACGTGACCACATTGTCAGTGAAGGACCGCATGACTGGGAACAACGCCATTGCGCCGCTGTACTCCGGGTTCTTCACCGAGATACTCAAGAAATACTAAAAAACAAGGGGGGGCGGACCCCTTTACTTTTCTTCTCTACTCGATGAGTTCTTCCTGATCGAGCATCTCTCCCCACAGCTTCAACGTCTCCCTGGCCTCCTCCTCGTCCATCTTCTCGATGGCGAAGCCGGCGTGGACGACTACCCACTCGCCGACCTTGGCGTCAACCAGCGAAACGTTCACCTTTCTGAGCACTCCGCCGAAATCGACATTGGCCTGGCTACCTTCGACGGATATAACTTGACCTGGTACAGCTAAGCACATGGTTCCTCACGATGACATCAGCTTGAGGATGGCTTCGGCCGGCTGGCCTCCGCACTCCTTGAGCGCCTTGACCGCCTGTTCCTTGGTGCATCCCGTCTGTCCCATGACCAGTTCGATGTCCTCTTCGGGCATTTGGGGGGCTACCGCCGGCTTGTCCGTCTCTCCTTCCTTTCTCACCTGGACGGTGGCCTCTCCGATGACCTGAAAGGTCTTCTGGCCCTGCATGTCCATGACCGTGACCGCGGCATCCTTGATGACGTATTCCTTGTCCTTGGTCCGGATGATGACCTCTTCCACGCCGTTGATATCCTCGGTAGTGATACCCAGGCGCTTCATGGCCTGCTTCATCTGGCGAGGGTTGACCCCCCTCATACCTGGCATCATGGTAACAGCTTTGTGATTGTCCCTAGGTAGTTAAATGTTTTTGATGCAGGGCCGGTGGGAGCGGAAGGGGTTGGGCCAGGCCGATCATTTCCTCTTTCTCATGCCCACCACCACTATCGCGACCACGGCTCCGATGATTAGGACCAGGGGCAGTGCGTAATCCGCCGCGTTGTTCGAGGAGGAGGTTCCTCCGGAAGGTGTACCAGTGGTGGGAACCGTAATGGTCACCACGTCACTCGAGGGACCTTCTCCCGAAACAAAGAGCGCGCTGACCCGATACGTATAGCTCTCCCCGGCCGTCAGATTGCTATCGACGTACCCGCTGGACGTAGTCGTGAACACATCGTTCGATCCCCCCGGACCGGTGCGATATACATTGTAACCGATGATCGGAATGTCCGATGTGCTGTTGATCATCGCCCGTGAAGCGGCCAGGTCTGCGGGGGTCAATGGGAGGAAACCATTCTCCGAAGCGATCTTCTGCCCCCGCTCCGGGCTCAGGACGTAATCGACCCACATCCCCACTGCCCCATCGGGGGCGCCGTTGGTGTAAAGGTAGTAGTTCCTGGCCAGCCTATAGGTGGAGTTGTAAGCGGCCTCGCGGTCAAGAGGCGATATGGCTGGGGCGTCGGGAGTGGAACGTATGCTCACCACTTGTACTCCAGAGGTCTGTTCCAGGTACCCGGTACGGATTATCCCTACTCCGCCACTGCTGTTGGCCACAGCATCGGCGCAGGCCAGACTGTCCGCCACGAACTGGACGTTCGGGGAGAAGGTGCTGCCTACCATCAGTGAGTTATTGAAGAATAGGTAGGGCGGTCCACCCGGCCCGGGGACGTAGGGATTCACGGCCAGATCGGCCCCGCCCACGTCCTTCCAGTTCGTCGCGCTGCCATTGAACACTGCCTTCAGCTGATCGGCGGTGAGTTCGGTGATGCCAGTCCCCGGGTTGACGACCACGGCAATGCTCTCCACGGCCACCTTGGTCTCTGTCACATTGAGGCCAGCGGCCTGGGCCAGTTGGGCCTCGTTCGCAGTGATCTTCCGGGAAGCCATGGCCACATCAGAGCGCTTGGCGGCCCATTCTGAGAACGCGATGTTGTTTCCGCCGCCTTTCAGGACCATCTTAACGCTTGGATACTCGGGAGCGAAGGAATCATTGATGGCCGACATAAGTACGAACGAGGAATCACAGCCGGTCTGGTTGATCGTACCGGCCGAGGTGGTGGGCGCCCTCCAGGTGAGGTTGACGCTGCCATCCGCCGCCGCAGCTGAAACACTAACGGGGGTAGGAAGGGCCGGACCGCTCACGCCAAGCGCGGGAGCCGCCGTCATCAGCATGAATAGCACAACGATCGCTGCCGCCAAAAACGTCCCCTTTCTCACGAGTCTCACCGCTCCGTAAGGAACTACGTGAGCCATATGTATAAAAAACAAGGGATGGGAAGGGGTTTGGAATGGAGTTCAGAGGAACTTCAGGTACCTCTGGACCTCCCAATCGGTGACGTAGGTCCGGTACTCGTCCCACTCTTTTCCCTTGATCTTCAGGTAGTGGCTGAAGATGTGGTCGCCCAGAGTCTGCTTGACCAGCTTGCTCTCGGACATGAGCGCGAGGGCTTCGCCGAGGTTCTCCGGTAGCGAGTCGATGTGGTTGCGGACCCTCTCCTCCTTGCTCATATGGTAGATGTCCTTCTCCACCGGCTCCGGCGGGGTCATTCCGTTCTCCATGCCCGCCATGCCCGAGGCGAGCATGACCGCGAACTGCAGGTAGGGGTTGCCAGCGGGGTCTGGGTTGCGCAGCTCGATGCGGGTGCGGCCGCCTCTTCCAGCGGGGACCCTAATAAGCGCGGAGCGGTTCATGTTGGCCCAGGAGATATAGCAGGGCGCCTCGTAACCGGGCACCAACCGCTTGTACGAGTTGACGTGGGAAGCCAGAATGGCACAGTTCTCCTTGGAGTATGTTAGCAATCCGCCGAGATACTTGAACGCGTTATCGCTCAAGCCGAACTTTCCCGACGGATCGTCGAAGTTGTTCTTACCGTTGGTCAGGGCCAGGCTCTGATGGACGTGCATCCCGGAGCCGGACAGGCCATACATGGGCTTGGGCATGAAGCTCGCATACAGCCCATGTTGGAGAGCGATCGTCTTCACCGCCAACTTGAAGGTCATGATGCGGTCGGCGACGGTCAAAGCGTCGTTATATCGCATATCCACTTCGTGCTGCCCAGGAGCAACCTCGTGGTGTGAGGCCTCGCAGTCGAACCCCATCTCATCCAGGTTGAGCATGATATCCTTTCTGACCTCCTCGCCCTTGTCTAGAGCCATGAGGTCGAAGTAGCCCGCCGAATCTGATGGCGCCGCCACCGGGTTTCCCTGGGCGTCGAGGTTGAAGAGGAAGAACTCGAACTCCGGACCCAGATTGCAGGTATAGCCCTTCTCCTTGGCCTTCTCCACGATCTTCTCCAATACCCACCGGGGGTCGCCTTTGAAGCGGTTCCCGGAGTGGTCGAAGATCTGGCAGAGCAGGCGGGCGGTCTTGATGCGTCCGGTGCAGGTCCACGGGTAGATCTGGAACGAGGATAGGATTGGCTCAGCCCGCATATCCGACTCCTCGATGGTTGCATAACCGAGGATGGAGGAACCGTCGATATACACGCCCTCGTCCAAGGCCTTCTCGATATGCACCGCAGGAAGCGCTACGGTCTTCACTGCGCCAAGGATGTCGGAGAACTGCATCTCGATGAACTTGACGCCCTTCTCTCTGACCTCCTTGATGATCTCCTGTTTCCGATCTTCTACACTGACAGGCATAGGTGATGATATTGCTCGGACGATAATGAGGTTTTCGAATGATCCTATTGGGCTGCTCGATCGTAAGCGATCAGGTTCCGGGGGATTCCAGTGCCTTTCTAAGGGCCACGATGGCCGCCACCATCGCCTCTTCCGCCCGGTCGGCCTCCGGTGCGCCCCCGGCAGCGAAACCGGGCTTGCCGCCACCCCTTCCTCCGATCTTGCCAAGGGCCTCGTTCATCACGGCCACACAGTCAACCCTTATCGACGGAGCGCACGCCACAATGAGCATGAACCTCTCTCCTATCGAGCCCAGGACACAGGCCGCGCCCTCATTGACGAACTCGTTGGCCGCGTCGGTAAGGGTCTTCCTGTCCATGCTCTCGAAGATACCCGAGTACAATCGTATCCCTCCGATCTCCGACGGTACCAGGTCGGCTAGGGCCCTGGTCCCGTAGCGCTTCAGCGCAAGCTCCTGCCTTTCCCGTTCCCTGGAGATATTGTCCAGCGCGTTCAGCAGGTCCTGCGGCCGTGCTCCCAACGCTTCGGCGGCCCGGAGGGCGGACACCGAAAGCTCGACCGCCCTCTGTTTGGCCTTCGGCCCGACCTCGAACTCCACCTCGAAGTCACCGGCCGGCCGGGCCGAAGTGAACTTAGTGACCAGAACGAGCTCCAGCTCTTTGGTGCTCCGAACATGGATGCCAGCACAGGCCGCCTTGTCGATGGACCCTACCTCCACTATGCGGACCTCGTCACCATGGATGCGGTCCAGCTTCACCCGGGCCTCTTGTAGGATGGGGTCATTCCGGCTCACCCACTTCTCGCAGATCGTCAGGTCGGAATCGATCGCTTCCCTGACCATGGTCTCCGCCTTGGCCACCAGCTCCCAGTCGAGCGCCCCCTTGACCATGACGCTCTTCTTCTCAGGGGTGATGGCGATCTTGACCAGTTCTAGCTCAGGAAAGAGCTTGGAGAGGCAGGAAAAGAGCAGGTGCTCGCCGCTGTGCCCCCTCATGAGATCATATCTCCTCTCCCAATCCACCTCCCCTCGGACCCGGTCCCCGACGATCATTCGGTGGCCGGGGACCTTGTGGAGCACAGCCTGCCCTTCCTGCTTGACCTCGACCACCGGTGTTCTGGAAAGAACGCCCCTATCGGGCTCTTGCCCTCCCCCGCCAGGATAGAAGGCGGTCTGGTCAAGCGCGACCCAGTCTCCTCGGACCTCGGAAACGACGGCATCGAACTCGCGGCAGTAGGGATCGGTCTGGAACAAGCGCCTGGTCATGCTCGATGTACCGCTCGTGCAATTAAAAAGATTAGCGGTGTTCGATCAGGGCGGATCAGAAAAGCAATCATCGCTGATACCTACTCCTCATTCCTTAAATAATCACATGGTATAAAATCACTCAGATTTAAAGGGGGCTTCCTACGGTAGTCGAGTTCAGCGATGGCCAGAGCTGGGATCTCTGGAAAGAGGTCATCGACCAGACCAAGGTCTCTATGGCCCTGGTCGATGATGACCATACCATCCTGGCCACCAGCAGTCGGTTGGGCAATATGGGGGATGTGGTAGGCAAGAAATGCTGCCAGGTCTTTCACTCGCAAGGTGCTGCATCGAAGGATTGCGCCCTGCGCCGCGCGGCGGGTGGCCAGACTGCAGAAGAGGAGATATTCGATTCGTCAACGGGGAAGTGGTGGAGCATCAAGGTCATCCCCCTGCACTCCAATGGTGCCAAGAGATATCTGTATCTGATAGAGGATATCACTGCGACCCGCGGCCTGGAACATGGTCTGATGCAGAGCCAGGCAAATTTTCGAACGATATTCGACGGCGCCGCCGATGCCATGTTCATACTGGACGTCGACGGTACGGCTCTGGTGGTCAACGACGCCGCCTGCGCCATTTTGGGACAGGAACGAGGCGCGTTGATCGGTCAGACACTGGAGATGTTCGCGCCAAATGGCTCCTGCCCCCTGGTCGAGCAGCATGCCGATATCCTCACCAAGGGATCCGCCCGCATCGAGATGGCCTATACCAACTTTGCCGGACGAACTCTCCAGCTGGAGGTCGACCTTCGAATGATGCCCATGGGTGGCCGGATGGTCCTGGTGACCTCGGCCCGCGACATCAGCGTCCGGAAGGAGACGGAAAAGCGGATGAAACTGAACGAGGAACGGCTCCAGGCACTCTTCGAACAAGCTGGCATGGCCATTGCTCAGATCGATCTGGATGGCCGGTTCATGGAAGTTAACGAACAATTTCTGCGGCTGACCGGCTTCCGTCGTCAGGACCTGATCGGAGAGAAAGTTTTCCGTTTCCTCGTTCAGACCTCTGAGGAGGGGATCGATCGAAGCATCGAACGGTTGCAACGGTCCGAGATAGGGACCCTGGTAACGGAGCGTCAGCTACGAAGAAGTGATAGCAGTCACAGCTGGGTGAGGATAAACACCTCGGCGGTACGGGAATCGACAGATCGGATCAATTATATCGTATCGATCATCGAGGACATCGATCAAGGCAAGAGGGCGGAAGAGTCGCTGCGTCGAAGCGAGGCCCGATTCCGGTCCCTGGTGCATAACTCTATGGATATCACCGCGGTGCTCAGCTTGGACGGCGTCATCAGCTACATCAGTCCCTCATCCCTCCGGTTGCTGGGCTACTCTCCTGAGGAGGAACTGGTAGGTAATAGCCTGTTCTCGCTCCTCCACCCGGAGGACATCGCCAGGGTACGGTCGACCTTTGATCGCCTGATCAAAGACCCCCTGATCACCGCCGCCCCGGAGTTCCGCTTAAGGTGTGCGGATGGCAGGTACGCGTACTACGAGGGGGTCGGCACGAACCTATTGGCCGAGCCATCGGTGGCCGGACTGGTCATCAATGCCCGGGACATATCCGAGCGCAAGCGATCTGAAGAGGTGCTCAAGCGCAGGGACGAGATCCTGGAAGCGGTCAGCCTGGTCTCCGAGCGATTGATTCGGGGGGCCTCCTGGGAGGACAACATCCAGGACGTCATCGAGACCCTCGGCGAGGCCACCCAGGTCCACCGGGCCCGCATCTATGAGATGCTGGAAGGTGACCATGGCTCCAAAAACGTATATCTAAGATATGAATGGACCATGCCCAGCTTCAGCGGAGGTAAGGGGCCGCGCGGGCCAGATGGGTTCGACCTCCGGAAGATGGGGCTCTCCAAGTGGGAGGACACCTTGCTCATCGGCGGCATAGTGCAGGCGAACCTGATGGACTTGCACTATCCGGGCCGCGGCCTACTGGAATCACAAGGGGTCCAGTCCATGGTGGTCGTCCCCATCCTGGCCGGTTATGAGCTGTGGGGCTACATTGACCTGGAGGACATGCTCAGAGAGAGGAACTGGACATCCATCGAGATCGATGCGCTCCGGGCGGCCACCAGCACCCTGGGGTCGGCCATCCTGAGGGAACGGGCCTCCCGGGACCTGGAGACGGAGAAGGAACGGCTGGCCGTTACCCTCCGTTCGATCGCAGACGGAGTCATCACCACCGACATCCACGGAGACATCGTTCTGATGAACAATGCCGCCGAGGAGATGCTGGGCTACACTCAGGCGGAGGTGGAGGGCCAGCCGGTGCGAAGGGTCTTCCGCCTGGTCAAGGACGCCCGGACCGGCGAAGCAAACCCCGTCTATCGCGTTCTGAAGAGCGGGGAACGGGTGGAAATGGAATCTCATATAATACTGGGACGGGAACAGTCGAGAACCACCATAGAGGATTCCGCCGCCCCCATCAGGGACCGTTCTAGTAGAGTGATCGGGGCGGTGCTGGTGTTCAGGGACGTAACCGCGCGTAAGGCCATGGAAGAGGAACTGGTCAAATCCCAACGCCTGGAATCGGTGGGGGTGCTGGCTGGAGGGATCGCCCACGATTTCAACAACATCATGACCGCGATCCTTGGCAATATCGCTCTTGCCAAGTCCTGGTGCCGACCGGGGGACCGGGTCATGGATAAGCTGATGGAGACCGAGAAAGCGACTCTGCGGGCCAGAGATCTGACCCAGCAACTGCTGACCTTCTCCAAGGGCGGGGCGCCCATCCGCCAGGCCGCCTCCGTTTCCGAGATACTGCACGACACCATCGATTTCTCCCTAAGCGGTTCCAATATACTGCCTCACTATGCTCTGCCGGTCGACCTTTGGGCGGTCAACATAGATCCTGGTCAGATCAGCCAAGTGCTCGACAACCTGATCGCCAACTCCAAGGACGCCATGCCCGATGGCGGCACCCTGGAGATAGTCGCCCAGAATGTGAAACTGGCCGAGGGAGAGAATCCCGCGGTCGGTTCCGGCAAATATGTAAAGCTAAGCCTGCGGGACCAGGGGGTGGGCATTCCGCACGAGAATCTCAACAAGATCTTTGAACCGTATTTCACCACCAAGTCCAAGGGGACCGGACTGGGTCTTGCAGTTGTATATTCGGTGATCGCCAAACATGAAGGCCACATCGATGTGGAGAGCGAAGTGGGCAAGGGAACGACCTTTCATATACTACTTCCAGCGACCCCCGAGAGCGGAGCAGGGCGAAAGGATGGCAAGGAATCGATCATCAGGGGTCAGGGCCGGGTCCTGCTCATGGACGATGAGGAGTTCATCCTTGAGGTCACCGGAGAGGTCCTTCGGACCCTGGGTTATCAGGTGGAGCTGGCCAGGGACGGGGAGGAGGCGGTCAGGATGTATCAGACCTCCCTGTCGGAAGGCCGACGCTACGACGCGGTGATCATGGACCTCACAATCCCCGGAGGTATGGGTGGTAAGGAGGCGATCAAGGAGCTGTTGAAGATAGATCCCCTGGTTAAGGCCATCGTTTCTTCAGGGTACTCCAGCGATGCCACCATGGCCGACCACTGTCGGTTCGGTTTCTCGGGAGTCATACCAAAACCATACAAGATCGAGGATCTGAGCAGGATAATGAGCGAGACCATCCGGGGCTAATGAGCAATTCTCCGGTCTTCCCTGGTTTCTCGTTCCGTAGGCGCCGGAAGGCCAATCGCTATGTACTATCTCTACCAACGTACTAGCATGCCCTGTTGGAAATGGTTCAACGTGATGCTTGAGGAGGCCGGAGTGGAGGTCACGGAAGAGAACCGGGCGAGGATCGACGCGGCCATCCAGGAGTATATCAAGGATCGTTCCTCGGTGGGAGCGTGCTCGGTGGTGATGAGGGAGGCGAGCGGTCAGATCGCCAGTGACAAAGCCATGCGCCGAGAGCTCGTGGAGAAGCTTCAGGAAGCGGCCCGTCCCGTCCATACCATCATAGAATAAATACAGGCTCGCCCATATCAGGATGCTCCAACTGATAGTGAGGCACTGTTCTCTAGATAAAATTACTTATAGTTAGCTGGTTATTAGACATTTGTCCAGTTTAGGTCGATATTATGCTTGATGAGCTTGACAAACGTATCATCGAGGAGCTCTGCATCTCCAGTCAGGGCTCTTACCGCCAGATAGCAAAGAGGTTGGGAGTGCACCCGACCACTCTGATCCAACGGGTGAAGAACCTGGAGGAACAGGGCATTATCAGGGGTTATCGGGCCAACGTAGACTATCTAAAGCTGGGCTATGAGTTCATGGCTTTGGTACACATCTATACCGAGGGGGATGTGCTGGACGTCCAAAGCAAGATCAGGGCCATGGATAATGTTCTGGCTATCTTCGATGTCACTGGGGAGTGCGACTCCATCGCTTGGGTGGCATGCAAGAACCGGGACCAGTTCTCGGAACTGATCAAGAGGATGCTCACCATCCATGGTATCAAGAAGACCAACACCTATGTCGTCCTCAATATGATCAAGGACCCTTACCAGTTCATACCGGAACTTAACATAGCCGGCGAGCCCAGGGTGGAGTGAGATGGCGGCCGGTCGATCGCCTTTGAATTCCACTGTTTCTTCAACGAGCTATCAAAATAATTGATGGCCCCACACCGAATGATTTATGATGGGGCCACATATTTGGACGATACCGCGACTTTTAGAGAGGTCTGTAAATGATGAGGACACACACCTGCGGAGAACTGCGAACCGATCAGCTGGGCAAGCATGTACAGCTGGCAGGCTGGATACGTTTCTCCCGAGACCATGGCGGAGTTCTCTTCTTTGACCTGGCCGACGCGTACGGCACCACTCAGGTGGTGTACGACCCTGAGGCCATGTCTAGGAAGGGCGACCGCGAGCGCTTGGAAAGGATGCTCAAGTCCTTCGGCCGAGAGTCTGTAATCTCGGTCGACGGGGTGGTCAGGAATCGTGTCCCTGGGACTGAGGACCCCCGCAACCCTACTGGGCACCTGGAGGTGCTCATCGAGGACGCCAAGCTCCTCAACTCTTCCCGACCTCTGCCGTTCGAAGTGGCCGATCAGAAGGGCTCCCAATTGCCGTCCGAGGACCTCCGGCTCAGGTATCGGTTCCTGGACCTCCGGAGGACCCAAATGGCCAACAACCTGCGCTTCCGCCACCGAGTCATCGCCGCGGCCAGGAACGCGCTGGATTCCGAGGGCTTCGTGGAGATCGAGACCCCGGTCCTATGCCGGCAGACCCCGGAAGGGGCGAGGGACTTCATCGTCCCGTCGAGGATCTCCCCGGAACGTTCTACGCCCTTCCGCAGTCTCCGCAGCTATACAAGCAGATGCTGATGGTCGGTGGAATGGACAAATACTACCAGGTGGCGCGGTGCTTCCGGGACGAGGACTCTCGGGCTGACCGCCAGCCGGAGTTCACTCAGTTGGATGTGGAAATGTCCTTCGTGGAGGACAAGGACATCCAGCTCTTGATCGAGAAGATAATGTCCAGTGTCTGGAAGTCAGTATATGGCAAGGAACTGATCACGCCGTTCCCACACATTACTTTCTACGACGCCATGCATAGCTACGGCACCGACGCGCCGGACATCCGTTACGATCTCAAGCTGAACGAGGTGACCGAGATCGTTAAGGTCGCTAACTATGAGATCTTCCAGAGGATCATCGGCAAAGGTGGAAAGGTCGTCTGTATGAAGGTCAAGGCGGACCTCATGCGCCCCACCACCAACGATGACAGCGCGGTTGGACGCAACGAGGTTGACCGGCTCATCGACTGGGCCAAATCCCAAGGCATGGGTGGGCTGACCTGGATGCGCATGACCAAGGAGGGACTGCAGAGCAATATCGTCAAATACTTCCCTCCGAACGTGACCAAGGAGCTGGAGGTCAAGATGGCGGCAGAGGAGGGAGACCTGCTGCTCTTCCTGGCCGGTTCGGAGACCGCCGCGCTGAAGGCCGGCGGAGAGCTCCGCCGGAAGCTGGCCAAGGATCTGCGCCTCACCGAGGGAAAGGACCATCAGTTCGTCTGGCTGGTAGGATGCCCGCTCTTCCAGAAGGACAGCGTCACCGGCCAGCTGGAAGCATTCCACCACGCCTTCGTGAAGCCCGTGAAGGGCGACGTGGTGGAGGGCGAGGACCTCATGTGCATCGACGGCATGAGCTATGACCTGGTCATGGACGGTTCAGAGATCGGCTCCGGCTCGGTCCGATGCCACGACCCCGAGGTCCAGCGCAAGGTGTTCAAGCTGATGGGCTTGTCCGATCAGAAGATCGACACCGACTTTGGGTTCTTCCTGGAGGCCCTTGGATATGGCGCCCCGCCCCATGGTGGTATCGCCTTAGGCATCGATCGCTTGGTAGCTTTGATGCTGGGATGCGAGACCATCCGCGAGGTGATCGCCTTCCCCAAGAACAAGAAGTTCCAGTCCCCTATGGATGGGGCGCCTGCCAAGGTAGAGGAGGCCAAGCTCTCCGAGCTTCAGCTTCTATGCCTGGCCGAAGAGGAAGAGAAAAAAGACTGAACTAAACCCTTTTCTCCAATTCTTTCCTCATTCTTTCTGCCACCAGCTTCGACGGATATTGTCCCCTGGTCTCCTTCATGACCTGGCCGATCAGGAAGTTGGCCGCCTTCTCGTTGCTCTTGAAGTCCTTGACCACTTCAGGATGTTGGTCCACCAGGCGGCCGATCAGTGCGTCCAGGTTCGGGTCCTGCACCGAGGGAGCGGACATCTCCTTCCCTCCTGACAGAGCACCGATGCGCATACGGGCCTCGCTGTCGGTCATCTCCCCTTTGCTCACCGATACTACTATGTCCTGCAGCTGGACCATCAGTTCGGGGCTTCTTCGGGCCTGCAGCTCTTTCCAGTTCGAGCTCAGCGCCCCCAATGTCCAGCTGAGGGCCGCCTCGCTGCCTGCCTTCTTGGCCAGGGCCTCGAACATGTCCGCCAGCTCCCAGTCGGTAAGCACGATCTGTCGGGCGGCCTGGGCGGGGATGCCGTGTTCCCGAGCTAACCTTTCAGCCCTCACCAGGGGCGTCTCCGGCACGATGGTCCCCAGGGTCATCGGACCGATGCGATAGGTCCCAAGATCCGGTTCCCCTATGTAGCCGTAATCCTCTTCGAACTCCTTTTCCCGGCCGGGCATGGTGACGCCCCTCTCCTCATCGTAGTGGCGGGTCTCTCGGACAATCCTCTTTCCGGCGGCCAGCATCTTGGTCTGCCGGGTCACTTCCGATTTAAGCCCCTTTTCGACATTGCGCAGTCCAGTGATGTTCTTGATCTCCACCCGTTCCTCGCCCACCGAGATGTTGGCATCGATGCGCATGGTCTGCTCTTCCCCGGTTACGCCGATCAGGTGGCGAAGCTCGATGATCAGGTCGGTGAGGAAGTCCCTGGCCTCGGCCGGAGAGGTAAGGTCGGGAGCGGTGACGATCTCGATCAATGGTATGCCCGACCGGTCATAATCCACCAGTGCTAGCTCCTCGCCGGCCCGGCCGACCCGCTTGATCCTGCCAGGATCCTCTTCGATATGCACCCGCCAGATGCCGATGCGTCTGCCGCCCACCTCGAAGTGGCCGTCAATCCCTAGGGGGGAATCGTATTGTGTGATCTGGAAGTTCTTGGGCAGGTCGGGGTAGAAGTAGGTCTTGCGGGCGAACCACACCCGGTCGGCCATCTTGCAGTTCAGGAACTTGGCGATAAGCACCCCCATCTCCAACGCCCTACGGTTGAGGAATGGGCGCGACCCCGGGAACCCCAAGCATACCGGGCACACCGAACTGTTGGGCGCCTCCCCTGAGGTCGAGCAGCCGCAGAACAGTTTCGAACGGGTGGGAAGCTGGACATGGATCTCAAGTCCGATCTTCACAACGGCACCTCCGGGAAACGGTAATGGAACGACTCTTCCCAGGAACGAGCTAAGGAGATCAGTTTGCCCTCCTTCCAATGGGGCGCCACGGCCTGCATGCCGATGGGCATGCCCCCGGCATAACTGCAGGGTAGGGAAACATGAGGGAGTCCGGCCAGGTTGGGTGGCACCGTCAGAAAGTCGGCCTGGTACATCTCCAGTGGTTTCATCCTGGCGATCTCGTCGAACCGGGGGGCCACGAACGGCATGGTGGGTGTAAGGACCACATCATGCTCACTGAACACCTTGCGGTACTCTTGGATGATGAGCTGGCGGACCTGCAGGGCCTTGACGTAATAGCGGTTACGGAAACCTACCATGCGCGAGAACGTTCCCAGCAGGATCCTTCGCTTGGCCTCGGCCCCGAAATCCTCCGACCGGGTCTCCGAGAAGAAATCATTGAACCCCTGATCGAACTCCTCATTCATCGCCCCGAAGCGCATGCCGCAGTAACGGGCCAGATTGGTCGACGCCTCCGAGGTCGCCAGGATATAGTATGAGGATATGGCGAAGCGCAACGACGGCATGGTCACTGCTCTAATCACTATGCCGTTCCTGCGCAACTCCTTTACCGCCTCATCGAAGGCGGCCGCCACCTCGGAGGAGAGGCCGATCAGGGCCTCCTTGGGCACTGCTGCGCTCTTCACATCGCCTCCCATATCCAGGACCGGCTGTACCTGCGATGTGGGATCCTTTGGATCGGGGCCGGAAATGATCGGCAGGTATCTCTCCAGGTCCCGGACGGTCCTTGAAAGGATACCCACCTTATCGAGCGAATTGCCGTAATCGATCAGCCCCCAGCGCGAGACCCGCCCATAAGTGGGGGTCAGGCCTACCACGCCGCAGAACGAGGCGGGGCAGGAGATCGAACCACCGGTGCTGACGCCGAGGGCGATGTGCCCGGGAAGGAGGCAAGCGGTCGCAGCCGCTCCGCCCGATGAACCACCGCAGCTCCGCTCCAGGTCGAAAGGGTTCTTGGGAACGCCATAACCGGAGTTGGTGCTGAATGTGCCGAACCCAAACTCGTCCATGTTGGTCTTGCCCAGCAGCAGGCCCCCCCTCTCCCGCAACCTCCCGATAGGGGTGGCGTCGAAAGGGGGTCGATATCCTTGGAGAATTCGGCTTCCTGCCCGGGCCTGGAAGTCTCGCGCGCATAAATTATCCTTGGCCGAGAAATGGAAATCTCCTTGGTCGAAGGCCAAGGGGTCCTCGAGGCGGTCGGCGAACAGGCAGTGCCGCTCGTCCAACGCTCGCAGGCGGTCCGCGGTGGGGAACGGGCTCATGAAAGCCTAGGCCCCCTTACCCAATCGTCCTTGGCCCTCATAACGTCCCGAAGTTCGGCCGAATCGCTGTCCCTGCACACCACGTCATCCCTCAGGATGTCCTCGACCTTGACTGGGCCGAGGTCGAAATCATCTATCGATGGCGCCTCGTCCAACACCGCGAAGGCTGTGAGGATGTCCTCTAGATCGGCAGCATATTGTTCTAGTTCGGCTTCAGTGAGCTTCAACCTGGCCACCTTGGCCACCTTGCGAACGGTCTCCTGGTCCATAAAGACAACTTTCCCTGAGCTTAGAACGCCTTTGAGCATAAAACGCTGGATATATAATCCTTTGTCATTTTGTGGCAGGGTGCTTTCCGAGGGTGACGCGTGGTAGCACAGGTGCAATAAGATTTATCTGATACCCGGGCTTACATCACCACGGTGCTTCGATGGCAGAAGAGACAACTGACAAACTCATGAAACAGGCTTACCAATTGCTCAGCGAGGGCGAGTACCAGAAGGCCCTATCCAAGTTCGACAAAGTTACCAAGACCGATGCGAACAATGCCGAGGCCTGGTTTGGAAAGGCCGAAGCGTCCGTGCTGGTCCCCAAGGTGAAGATCGAGGACATACTGGCCGCCTACAAGAAGGCTGCCGAGCTGGACCCCAAGAACCCCCTGGTCCATAGCTCCATGGGCTCGTTCTGTGTGGAGGCCGGACTGTTCAACGACGCCGAGGGTGCCTACAAGAAGGCCGCCGAAGAGGACCCGGAGAACGCTCCATACTACTATTCCGAGTTCGGAGTGGAATACTTCCGCCGGGCCCCGGTAGTGATGGAAGCGTACATGGACGACAAGACCGAGGAGATGGTCATGAAGAAGTCCCTGAAGTACCTGCTCCTTTCCATCGGCCTGGACGAGGCCGGAGCTCTGGAATTGCTCCAGAGAAAATAATCCTTTTTTATTTTATAGCAGTCCAAGCCGCCGCAGGCCATCGATGACCCCGTCGGCATGAGGATAGGGGCTCACGTACTTGGCTGCGTTCTTGGCCACTCCCGAGGCGTTCCCAACCGCTACGCTGAAACCACATTCTTTGAGCATACCTACGTCGTTGTCCGAATCGCCGAACGCGGCCACCTCGTCGAGACCGATGCCCATGATCTCGGCCATCTTCCGGACACCGACCACCTTGCCATGTCCATGGTCCATGATGTGGATCGCGAACCCGGTCGCCTCGATGGTCACGTTCCAGTCCTTCAACGCTTCCTTTACCTTCTCTAGGTCGGCACTGCGCCTTAGGGCGACCTCGGTACGCCGCCAATTGTCAGTGAACAGCCTCTCCACTGGCATCTTGGTCTTCAGATGCTCGTAGGCCCTTTCCGGCAGCAAGCCCTCGCACAACTGGTATATCTTTTCCTGATAGGAGACCACCCCGCCATTCTCGGCGATGATGGGGCCCTGCAGCCCGATATAGGTCGAAAGCCCATAGGCGACCGGTAGAAATGTTGCCGGAAGCGATGCTTACTGGTACCCCCCGTTCCTGGACCCTCCGCAGGGCCTCGATGGCCGAAGTGAACATCACTTTGTTACGGTCGGTCAGCGTGCCGTCGACATCCACCACCACTGCCTTTATGCTCAAATCGGTCCCTCGTCCCCCACGCCAATGTTGGGAGGGCCATAAATGATTATCTGCGACTTGCCAGGAACGGCAAACTTACCAACTCATTATATATGGTGACAATGATTTTATACATGGCTGGTCAGTTCGGTCCTAGGAGGAAATGAACAGATGGTCAGAGGGGTCGACTCTCGACATTTCTGAACATATTTGTCCATTGAGCGATCGGATGACCGGAGCGAACGGGGGAGGTTCGTGGCCAGGGGCCCTATGTCCTTGGCCTGGACACTCCAGAATGAGCAGGGGCGGAACAGATGCCGCAACCCAGCAAGCCGAATCGGGGGAGCGACCATGAGCAGGATGGAGAGGGCCAGTAAGGGGGAGGATGGTGGAAGGAAAGACCATGGCGACAGTACGGTCAAGGTACTGATCGTCGAGGATAATCCAGGTGATATCTCCCTTATGGAAGAGATGCTCAGCGATTCACGGACCACTCGCTTCGAGGTCATCACCGCTGCAAGGATGCAGGAGGGGATCGCCAAGATGGAAAACGACTCCCCGGACGTTGTGCTGCTGGACCTAGGGCTTCCAGATTCCTCCGGTCTTGAGACCTTGGAGGGAACGGTCGGCCCTGCCGCCAAGGCGCCGGTTGTGGTTCTCACCGGTCAGACCGATGAGGATCTGGGCATCAAGGCCCTGAGCATGGGGGCTCAGGATTACCTGGTGAAAGGTCAGGTGGACAGCAGCACGCTGGAGCGATCGATACGATATGCCATCCAGCGGAAGAGGGCCATCGAGGAGCTCAAGGAGAGCAACGACCGCTATGTGAGCCTGTTCAAGGAGAACCACGCGGTCATGTTCCTGATCGATCCCGTGACCGCGCGCATCGTGGACGTCAATCAGGCCGCGGTCGATTTCTACGGCTACGACAGAGCCACCCTCATCGGTATGAACGTCAGCGAGATCACCTGCCTGCCCGTGGACAAGGTACTTGAGGACATGGGACGGGCCATATCCCGGAGCGAGGGGCGCTTCTTCTTCCAACACTGCCTGGCCGATGGTCAGCGCCGAGAGGTGGAGGTGCTAAGTGGGCCGTTGCACATCAAAGGTAAGATCTACCTCTACTCGATCGTCCATGACATAACTGATCGAAAGCAGGCCGAGGAGGAGAAGGCCAGGCTGACCGAGGAGGTGGCGGAACAGAAGAGCCTCCTACAGACGGTCATCGACAATGCCCCTTCAGGCATCGTGGTCATCTCCGGACTGGAGATGCGGGTCAAATGGGCCAACGACGCCTTTGTCAAGATAGTGAATATGGTCGAGATGGCCGAGGACATGGGTGGAAGGAGGCTTGAGGACATACCTGGTCCGCTCGGAACCAGCCTTGTAGAAAGGGCTCGAAACGCCCTGAGGAGCGGGATGCCGAGAATTGACATGGAAGTGGAAGCCCCCGCCGAACCAGGCCTGTTCGCCGTATATCACATAGCGGCCGTACCCATCCCCCTGAAGGGGGGTGAAAAAGGATGCATGATCATGCTCATTGATGTGACCGAGCAGGTGATGGCCCGACGGCGCATCGAGGAGCTGGCCGCCCGGTCGGATGCCGAGCGGCGGCGCATCAAGACCATCCTGGACAACCTGCCAGTAGGGGTCTTCGTGGCCGACAAGACTGCCAAGGTCATCGAAAAGAACGACATCGTCGATATCATCTGGGGGGGCCGGACCCCCACGCCCACGTCGACCTCGGACTATCGGGAGTTCAAAGCCTGGTGGGCGGACACCGGCATGAGCTTGCGGCCCGAGGACTGGGCCATCATCAGGGCGATCAGGAAGGGAGAGACCTCGGTGGGAGAGGTCATCGACATCCTGCGCTTCGATGGCACGAGAGGGACCATACTGTACTCGGCCGCTCCCATTCGGGACGCTGAGGGTAAGACCATGGGCGCAGTGGCGGTCATCCAGGACATCACGCGACAAAGGAAGTTGGAGCATGATGCCATCGAGGCCAAGGAGCAGGCCGAGCTGTACATCGATCTGTTGTCCCATGATATCAGCAACATGAACGCGGCGGTGTCCAGTTACCTTCAGATGGCCGTGGAGAAGATGGACATCGAGCAGAGGAACATGCAGTATTTCACAAAACCGCAGGAGATACTGGAGAACAGTAATCGGCTCATCGAGAACGTCAGGAAGATCCAGCAGGTGGAGAGCCACGAATCCAAGCACGGCATGATGGATCTTGGCTGGCTGCTGGAGGACGTGCGCTCGGAGTTCGAGCACTATCCCGGTCGTGACATCAAGATCACCTATAGGACGGCCATCAAAAAGTTCGTCATGGCCAGTGACCTGTTGAAGGACGTCTTCACCAACCTAGTGAGCAACTCCATCAAGCATTCCACCGGTCCGGTCGAGATCTCGATCGTCCTGAACAAAGTGTTCGAGGGTGGAAGGGAGCACTACAAGGTGACGGTGGAGGACGACGGCCCGGGCATTCCCGACGATCTCAAGAGCAAGCTGTTCCAGAGAAAGCAACGGGGGCGGACCAAGACGACCGGCACCGGCCTCGGCCTCTATTTGGTCAAGAAGCTGGTAGAGGACGTCAACGGCCGGGTGTGGGTCGAGGATCGCGTGCCCGGTGATTCCAACAAGGGGGCGAGGTTCGTGGTCCTATTGCCGGCGGTGACGAACGATGCGAAGTCCGCGGTCTAGTTCGGTCCCCTCAGTTCACCAAGGGTGGTCACCCTCTCGGCGAAGGCATTGTGCTTGTGGATGGATTCCTCGCTCTCGCTACGCACAGTGACCAGCAGCGTCGTTGGGCAGCTTCCCGTAGCGGTCCAATACCTTAGCCAGCATGGTCCTGACCACATCCTCCACGAACTTGGGCTGTTGATGGGCTTTGAGCACCACTTTGGCCTCATCCGATCTCTTTCAGCACTTCGTAGGTCGGTGATGAGAACGACGCTTCCACCAGATCGATGAGATCGTTCGCTTCCACATCGTATTCCTCGGGCACCTCGATCATCAAGGTGGCGATGTTGCGCTGGTTGTGAGAAATGACTGGCAGATCGTCCTCGAGCATCACCTTGTTGCCACGGTACTGCTCGCGCACCGTCTCCATGGCACAGGGGCAGGCGGTCATGCCGATGACCTCCACGCCGATCATCTTCTTCAGCCCATCGGAGTTACGGCTGATGGCCGTGGCCATGATCTTGAACGCTTCCAGGTTCCTCTTTCCACTAGGTCCAGGCCTTTCCGCGAAGTAGTCGGCCACCAGGTTCACCTCGGCGTAGGTCGAGTACTCATGCTTCTCGCGCAAGGCCCGGCAGATCTCCGCCGCGATGACCTCGATGCCGGCGATGGAATCGCTCATGCTCCGGTTCACTGCCTCGTTGATCGCTTCCAGGTTCCTCGAAAGATGAGAGCCTTTCTGAGTGGAGGGCAGGTCCACGAACACATCTATGGAGCAGAAAAGAGTGGTATTCTTGCCGGCCCGGGTGACCCGGACCGGTTTCTTGACCCCGGTAACGCCTACGCGGGTGAGCATGAAACCATTGGCCAGCTTGCTGTTCTGAACGTCGGTCGGGATGGATATCACCTTAATATCGAGCGGGTTGACTAATGGCTCGAAGTCAATAAAGATTTTGTAGCTACCTGCTTAAAGCGTATGTAGCTCATCGGACCCTTATTAGGTCGTACTCTCGCTCACCCAGCCCCAGTTCCTCGGCGTACTTCAATTGAGCTGTCCAGTCGGCATCTACCACCTGGCGGAACTTGTCATCGCCGGGGGCCAGGCCCCCCTTCAGCATACTGTTCTTGATACCCGGAGAGGCGTTCACCAGGTCGGCCGCGGCCTGGTCGATGGCCACGATGTCCCTCGAGGCTAGTATGCCGATGTTGGGAACTATGGGGGTGTCGCTGAAGTTATAGCAGTCGCACAGTGGGGTCACATCCATGATGAAGGTCATGTAACCGGTCTTTCCCCTCTTCGACCTCAGGATGCCGTAGCAGTACTCCACGATCCGCTCCTGGACCCCCGTGTAGTTCTCCCAGCTCCCTAGGTCGATGCCCTCGTTCTGGCAGGCAATGTTGCACTCCCCGCATCCGATACACCTCTCCGGGTCGATCTGGGCCTTGCGCCCCTTCATTTTGATGGCATCTGCCGGGCATTGCACCACGCATCTCCCGCAGCCCTTGCAGTTCTCACCCCTGACCTTGGGCTTGACCAGGGCATGCATCTCCATCTTCCCCCGCCGGGAACCGAGGCCCATGCCCACGTTCTTCAGCGCCGCACCAAAACCGGTGAGGCCATGGCCCTTGAAATGGGATATCGTGATAAGCGAATCGGCGTGCTGGGCGGCGGCCCCGAACTTGACCGTCTTGCAGTGCTTGAGGTCTACCCGTACTTCCACGTAGTCCGTCCCCCGCAATCCGTCGGCGATGATCACCGGTGCGTTTATTACCGGATAGGTGAAGCCGTGCCGGGCCGCCACCAGGAGATGATCGACCGCATTGGTCCTCATGCCCTTGTACAAGGTGCTGCTGTCGGTGAGGAACGGCTTCCCGCCGCCCTTGGCCACCAGGTCGACGACCTTGGATACGAGCTCCGGACGGAGATAGGTGGTGTTCCCATCCTCACCGAAATGGGTCTTGATCGCCACCAGGTCGCCCGGAGCGAAGGCGTTCCCCAGGCCGGCCCTCTTGTAGAGCCTCTGTATCTTGTTGGGCACGCTCCTGGAGGGCCGATCGGCCCGCAGGTCAGTGAAGTAGACCTCGGACATATTATCACCTAATGGATGGCCCGAAGCCTTGATGAACCTTGCCTAGTTCCTCGGCTGGAAATGACGATATGACTATATACGGAGAGAAATTTGGTCTGGGCATGTTCTGCGGGGTCGACGAGGCTGGCCGAGGCCCGGTCATGGGTCCGCTGGTCGTGGCGGCGGTCATGGTCCAGAGCGACCGCGCCCTGAAGAAGCTCAAGGTCAAGGACTCCAAGCTTCTGACCCGCCAGAAGAGGGAAGAGCTTGCCCCCCAGATAATGGCGCTGGGGCGGGTGGAAGTGATCATCGTCCCAGCCGATGACATCGACCGGTTCATGGCCAAGGACTCCCTGAACATGCTTGAGGTCTATCACTTCGCCACGCTGATCGAGATGCTTCGGCCGGACCGGGCCTATATCGATGCCGCCGATGTGGTGGAATCGCGGTTCGCCCAGAACATCCAGGACCGCCTGACCTGCCGGCCCGAGTTGGTGTGCCAACATAAAGCGGACGTCAAGTACCCAGTGGTCTCCGCCGCATCCATTATCGCCAAGGTGGTCCGGGACCGGTCCATGGATGCGATCCAGGAGCAGTTTGGGCAGGACATTGGCTCTGGCTATGCCCATGACGAGGTCACCCTGGATTTCATGCGCCGATGGTTGAAGGAGAAGGGCGAGCTGCCGCCTCATACTCGCCACAGCTGGAAGACAGCCAAGACATTATATTCGCTAAGCAAGGTACCGAAACTGACCAATTGGACGGATTGATGATGACAGTTGAGCCTTTATTGCAAGACCTTGTTCGCAAGTTCAATGAGAAGGTGCAGACGGACGAGAAGCTTCAGAGTGAGCTCGATGGGATGAACAAGAAGGTCCTGATCGACCTGGAGAGCGAGAAATACAATTTTCATCTGCACGACAAGAAGATATCTGATCTCCAGACGGGGACCATCACCGACCCGGACATCACCCTGGAGTCAGACCCGGAAACCATCCAGGGTCTTATCGAAGGAAAGATCAAACCCATGAAGGCGTTCGCCCTACGCAAGGTTCGGGTGAAAGGGGAGATCGACGATATCCTCCGCCTGAGGAAGCTGTTCTGACAGTTCTCCTCCGTACACGATGCTCGACCAGGGCCAAGGGCTGATGAGACTCCGCGCCGGAAACATTCAGGATCAGGATATAATTGAAAGAACCCATCGGAAAGGTTTATATGGGGTCTTGTAATAGTGGCATTCATAGCGGGGTGGGGTAGCCAGGACATCCCGTCGGGCTCATAACCCGGAGACCGGTCGTTCAAATCGACCCCCCGCTACTTTTCCATTCATCAATAGGTTTATTTTGACCTAGATAAAATGCTTAGTAGTGGCCGTCGAGACCTTCAGCATCGCCGATCAGACATTCATCTTCTTCGAGACCCTTTTGGCCTACTTCGGCGCCGCGGTCATTGCCTATGGCGGGATCATTGCCGTCTATCATACCCTTCGGCTGGAGCTCCGCCATCCCGCTAGCCTGAGCTACAAGATCATACGTGGCGGTTTCGCCGCCCGGATCATCCTGGGTCTGGACTTCCTTATCGCCAGCGATATCATAAGTACAATCGGTCATCCCGATCTCAACGAGGTTCTGATCCTCGGCGGCATAGTCCTCATACGGACGGTCCTCACCATCATCCTGTCTCAGGAGACCAGGGAAGTGGGGCCGGGTGAGATGGAAAGGGCCCCTCGGGCCTAGCAACAACCTCCCTTTTATCGGCGGCCCATATGTCGGCATGAAGATTAGGATGGACAGGGTCTGCTGGTCGATCGCTGGGCGGTTCCCATCGGCTTCGTTCTGGCGCCGGCAGGCTACACCACCTTGCTCTCAGGGGGCGGGATCTTCAGTGCGATCGACCTTTACTGGCTTACCTGCCTGTAGTTGCTTGGTCTGGCCCTGATCGTTCTCGCCGTTATTATGGGGGCCCTAGCCGCCGTCATGGATGAATGGGACTCGCCCATAGGTAACGCGGCATCACCTGAAAACACTATATCGCACGAGGGCCTACCCCGACTAGGATGCCGCGTTCCAAGGTGCTGAGACCCGAGGTCCTGGTGATCGGCGGAGGAGCGACCGGAGCAGGTACAGCAAGGGACCTGGCCATGCGCGGTTGCGACGTACTGCTGGTGGAGAAGGGGGACTTCTCGACAGGAGCGTCGGGAGCGAACCACGGCATGCTCCATTCCGGGGCGCGGTATGCTGTCAGGGACCCCTCTTCGGCAAGGGAATGCGCCGATGAGAACAGCGTCCTGAAGAAGATCGCCTCCTTCTGCATCGAGGATACGAGAGGATTGTTCGTCTCTCTACCCTTCGATGATCAAACATATCTATCCCACTTCCTGACCTCCTGCGCGTCGGCAGGGGTAAAGGCGACCGAGATCGAGGCCGATGAGGCCCGTAGGCTGGAACCGAACCTGTCCTCCGACATCACCGCGGCCGTGGACGTCCCGGACGCTTCCATCGACCCTTTCTTCCTGGTCTGGGGCAACATCGAGTCGGCCCGCTCGGCAGGAGCGACCGTTCTCAATCACACCCCCGTCCACTCGTTCGAGGTACATAATGGTCGCATCGTCGGTGCGGTGATCGGGGACCGCAAGGAGAGAAGGACGATACGGCCGGAGATGATCATCAACGCCAGCGGGGCGTGGTCCGGGCAGGTCGCATCCATGGCCGGCCTCCATATGGACATGCAGCTGGACAAGGGTTCGATGATCGTGTTCAACGGCCGCATGGTCAACCGATTGGTGAACCGTCTAAGGCCCCCCTCCGACGGGGATATCCTGGTGCCGCACCGCTCATCGACCATTCTCGGCACCACGTCCGGAACGGGGGACCTCGGTGACATGAGGTCGACCCGAGGAGAGGTGGACATGCTTCTGGACGAGTTCAGGGCCCTCCTTCCTGGCATTGATGGGGCCAGGATGATCAGGGCCTACGCGGGGGTCCGGCCGTTACTGGCCGGCCACAAGTCCGGCCGGGAGGCCTCTCGGGGCTTCCAGATCATCGATCACGCCCCGGAGTTGGACAACATGATCAGCGTGGTGGGCGGTAAATTGACCACCTACCGACTGATGGCCGAGAAGACCTCAGACCTGGTCATGGCCAAGCTGGGCCCGAAGGGCTCCTGTCGCACCAAGCTGGAGGAGCTGGTACCCCCCGGCGGCGACGCAGAGGGAAATTTCCAGGCTGCGGTGATGAAACGCAAGTACGGCGCCCTGACAGAGGACCTGCTCACCCCCGTATCCGACAGGGGCAGGGAAGAGGCCTGCTCCTGCGAATCAGTATCCTACGCCGAGCTCGAGCACTTCGCCGCGTCCAGAGATGTGTGCGCTCCGGGAGACCTCATGAGGCGGACCCGGGCCGGAATGGGCTTCTGCCAGGCCGGGTTGTGCGCGCTCCGGATGGCATCGGTGCTGGACGGAGATCCCGTGGGTCAAGCAGAACAGTTCCTTAAGGAGCGGTGGAAAGGCATCGAGCCGGTGCTTCGTGGAGAGCAGCTCCGTCAGGAGGCGTTCAAAGCCCATCTATTCCGGGTCTACGGGATCGATCATACCGTGGGAGGGCGGGAATGAACCGTGATCCTCGTTCGTGCGATATCCTGGTGGTGGGACGAGGCGCGGCGGGCTGCATCGTCTCACTGCGCCTGGCCGAGGCCGGTTCCGACGTGATCTTGGTGGGAAGGGAGACCACCGCCACAGCGCTCTCCACTGGCCGTATCGACCTGAGAGGAACGGAGAACGAGGCCCTGCTCTCCACTATGCTAAGGACATTAGGCGTCGACCACGGACTTTATCAGGCTCCGATGGGGGTGAAGCGCACAGTCACCAACTGCGGCACAATCGCCTGCCAGAGCCTCAGCTCTGGTCATGACTGGTGCGATCCGTTCGAGGGAAGCATCGCCGTGCTGGGCCTGAAGGGCAACCCGGACCTCGACCCCATCCTGGTCTGCTCCGCTTTGAAGAGGAGGATACCACACCTAAGATGCAAGCCGTACTGGACTGACCTTGGCCTTCCGTGCAGCATTCCATCGGGGAAAGGGGCCAGCCTCAGCGAGGAGGCCATTGCGGCAGTGGACCTGGCCTCCCGCGTCCTGGGGGACCTGGGCGAGGACAGGATAGTTTTGCCGCCGCTGTTCGCGGGGCCGAACTATGAACGAGCCCTGTCGTCGTTGGAGCGGTCCAGCGGGCGAAGGGTCGTGGAGCCCACCACCCCGCTGTCCAATCCCGGCGGCCGATTGCAGGCTTGCCTGGAAGATGGAGCTGTCACGGCCGGGTGCGCCCTATGGAGGGAGAGGGAGCTCTGCGGCCTGGAGATCGAAGGGGGCCGGGTCACCAGGGTCACGCTAAGGTCCGGTCTTCGCGAGATCGCCGTTCGACCGAAGGCCGTTGTGATGGCCACAGGGAATCTTGTGGCGGGTGGCTTGGCGGTCGAGGGCGAGGGCCCGACCGATCCTATGGGACAGTTCGCGTTGGAGCAGGCTCCAGAAAAAGAATTGAGCTCTCTGCCTTTGACCAGGGCCCTGTCCGTCGGCATAAGGAACGCTGAAGGGAAGGCGGTCCTTTTAGATGGTACGGTGATGGATAATGTCCTAGTGGCCGGCTCGGCCGTTCCCGGCCTGTCCTATCCATTGGGCAAAGGTCTGGGACAGGTCATCGCCGATGCCTGGGGCAAGGCCGCGAGGATGCTGGAGGCACTATGACCGTCCGCACCATCGACGGATGCATCAAATGCGGGGCCTGCGTCCGCGAATGTCCGGTCCTGCGCCAGGAAGGACGAGAACGATTTCCCGGTCCCCGCCGACTCGCCGTGGAAGCCCCCCGCTTCAACGCCGAACTGGCCGCGCTGCGCGATCCCCCTTTCCTGTGCACCACCTGTGCGCGCTGCAGCTCGGTATGCCCTTCGAGCTTGCCGTTGCCGGAGGCCCTGGTCCGAGTCCGCGCGCTCCAATGGGAAGGAAGCCGGCCAGAGGGCCAGCGGAGGCTGTTGGAGAACGTCGACCGGACCCTTCGGACCGTCCTGCTAGAGCAGGAGGGAGCGGCCGCTCCGGAAGAGGGGGACCTGGCCTTCTTCCCCGGATGCATCGCTCACGGCCGGCTTCCGGAGGAGACGGCGGCGTCCCTGGCTCTGTTGAGGGCATCGGGGGCCCGCCCCTATGTCCCGAAGGGCTGGGCCTGCTGCGGCTCCCCGCTGGAGAAGATCGGGGAGCGGGGCCGCCTGGAACGGGTCAGACAGACGAACCTCGAACTGCTCTCAGAAGTGGACGAGGTGGTAACCTCCTGTCCGGGCTGCACCGTCCAGTTGCGCAACGCTTACCACAAGGATGCTTGGCACATCCTGGAGTACCTTCACCGGACCGGGCTGCCAGATCGGGCCTTTGCCCCCCGCACCCCCCCGGTGAAGGTGACGCTCCATCGCCCCTGCCATCTTTCGAGGGTGGTCGGGCCCCACACCATGGACATGGCGCGGGAGCTGCTGGAGATGGTGCCCGGGGTCACCGTGGTGGAGCATGAGGGAGAGGACGAATGCTGCGGTGGGGGTGGGGGCGTGGCCTCATCCCGTCCCGAGGTGTCCGTGCGCATGGCCGAACGTAAATTGCGCTCGGCCAGGCGGTCGGGAGCGGACCTCCTGCTCGCCCCTTGCCCGTTCTGCGTTCTCAACCTCCGGCGGGCTGGCGGGATGGAGGTCCAGGAGTTATCGGTTTTCTTAGCTGGAATGCTCTTCCGGAGGGCTAAGTCATAAATACGTACATCGCCTGTGCGGACCGTTGAACAAAGACCAGTATCTATGTTTTTCCTGCTTGTATGTGGACAAGCGGCCCGAGGCCGGAGTGAACGAGGGCCTTATCTACTGCCAGAAGAAAAAGCTGGTAGTGAGGCCCAAGCTCCAGTGCGACGTCTATGTCCGCGCCACCGCCCAGAACCGTGAGAGCTTCAAGGCATCCATCTACGGGACCATCGAAGCTGAAGAATTCGAGTGATCTAGCGCCATTCCAATAGTGACGGTCCGCCTCCAGTGTGGACCTGTTTGATCTCGAAGGGGATCCACTGCGACGAGGTGATGCAGCCCCGCATGTTGCGTATGCGCATGCGCCGGTTCAGCTCCTCATCGAACCGTAGCTCCAGCACACCGTCGGCGATGGCCATCAAGTGATTCACGGTCCGTTCGTCATGCACGCCCTCGTGAACGGTGAAGAAGGCCGTCCCGAACTCGGTGCGTATGCGCGAGGACGAGATCTGGAAGAACTTCAGCACAACGTTGGACTGATTATAGAGGAACAACGTTGAAAGGGAGTGGACCACGATCTTCACCGGCCGGGTGGTGCTGCTGGCCAGGGTGGAGATGTTGAACATGATGCCCTCCAGGTCGGAGACCTTCCTGATCTCGGTCCCCTGGCAGTTGGTGGAGTTATCGAACGAGCCCAGGAGCGAGGAATGGTAGTCGATGATGAACATGTTCCTGCCCAGCACCTCACGGTCCACGCCGAACGAGGTCATAATATCCAAGAGATCGGACGGCAGCAGGTCCACGGTGACGAAGATGACCAGATTGTCCGACTCCATCCAGTCCTTGGCGATACTGACCGCGAACTCCAGCATACCGATGCCGGGGCTGCCGATCATCAGCATGGACGAATACTCGGGAAAGGTGGCCTTTATCATATGGGCACCTCAGAGTATTGGGGTGAGGGAGACATTGCTTCCTGCCTCCTTCTTCTCAAAATGAAGGGCATAGCACTCGGTGAACGGCTCCTCGCCGTACAGCAGAATGGTCCCTCCGATGCGGTCGATCCTCAGGCGGGTGGTGGCCAGATCGGCCAACCTGCTGGTGGATGAACTGGACGGCGGGGTCATGGCCACGAATATGCCGTTGTTCCTCCTCACCAGCGCGAGGAAGTCCATCAGTTGGTCGCAGATATCGCTGCCGTACAGCGATTGCATGGTATCGAAACCCATCATCGACAGGATCGGCTTCTTGGACGAGTTGAGCGAGAACTCGATGTTCTGCCACTTGAAGTCGAAGAAGGCGTTCGCCCCTTCGATCGGCAGCACGAACGGATCGCCCACAGAGGTCATCTGGTCCGCTTTCTCCGGTATCCGGACCAGGCGGTCGAACTCCTGCTCCGGCACGGCCTTGGTGATCCTGGACCGGGCACTGTCCGCCGACGCTTTCCTTAGCGGGACCCACAGTACTCCTCTTCCCAGGGCGATGAAGTTCGTGACCAGGGCCGATTCCAGGGCGGTGCTGACGGCGGTGGGGACGCCATGGCCCAGTTCGATGAGCGTGATGGAACCTCGCTCCAACCCTCCGTTGAGCGAAAGGTCCAGGTCCCGGATGCCGCAGGAGACCCGGTCGTTGATGTCATCGATGGGCTTCCACATGGTCTTCTGTATCTGGGATTCCAGCACCCGCTGATAGCCGAAGGTCTGGATCCTCCCTCCGTCCAGGGTAAATATGTATTTAGGCTGCTGGATCTCGCATCCTCTTAACTTTAGGATCTCAAGCTCGCGCAGCCGGCGGCGATTGTACTCGGTGCAGGAGAAGTTGATGACCCCGTCCCCGAGGTAGTCGAGGTCCATGTTGCTGTTCTCAAGTACGAACAGCACGTTGGAGCCGTAGCCCTCCACGATGTCGTACTGGATGGTGGATAGTAATCTTGAGCAGGTTAGATTGTACTTCTCGGCAAGGGCGTCGATGGAATCGATCACGACCAAGCTCTTGTCCGGGAGGTTCTTCTCGATGCCTCTGTAAAGGCCTTCCAGCTCTCCTAGGTCTTTCCCAATGGAGATGGCCAGCTCGCCCCCTTTGGCAAACTCCAGAGGGGCGTTCTTTATGCCCTTGAGATTGCTGAGTCCGATACGGCGGACGGCTGGACCCTTGTTCTGGTGAAGGTCGGAAAAACTGTCGGAACGTTCGATGCTGTCCATCTTATCCTTGAGCCAGTCGAACTGGGTCAGCAGGGACATGTCCGATACTCGGGTGGAATGATAGAAGCTCTTCTCGATCGCCGAGAGCTCCTCGATGGTCTGCAGGGCGAACGTGGTCTTGCCGGTACCGGCGTTCCCCCGCACGATCAGGGAATGCCCGCCCGGATTGGTGAAGAACTGGTAGACCTCGGTCGGTATCTTTATCTTAGGTTCCTTCTCCATTAGATGGCCTCCCCGAATATCATCGAGACGATGGATAAAAATCCGATAGGGCTGGTTTATATCTTTGCCGCAGATTACGATTAGTGATAACAGGAATGGGGCTGGCATAGAGATGTCTGGATGAAACCGGGACAAAAAGGTTATGAGGGACTAGTTAAATCGAGTATTGGAGGAAGCAGGTTGAAGGCGGTAGTGCTTGCGGCGGGAGAGGGGACCAGGTTACGCCCTTTTACGATGTCAAAGCCCAAGGGCATGATACCGGTGGGCAACCGGCCGATCCTCGAGTATATCGTGGAGGCCCTTGTTCAGAACGGGGTCAAGGACATCATAATGGTGGTCGGTTATCACAAGGACACCATACTTTCACAATTCGAGGACGGGCGCCGTTACGGCGCCCGCATCCAATATGTCACCCAGGACAAGCAGTTGGGAACTGCTCACGCCCTTAGCCTGGCGTCCAAGTACCTGGACGAGGAAGGATTCGTGACCGTGGCAGGGGACAACCTTATCGATGCTCAGCTGATCGCTGATCTCCTGGAAAAGAAGGAAGGTCCCTCCCTGGTGGTGACCGAGAGTGAGATACCATCCAAGTACGGCGTGGTTAAGATCGAGAACGGTAAGATATTGGACATCGTGGAGAAGCCGGACTGGAAGATGGGAAACATCATCAACACCGGGGTCTACTACTTCACCAGTGATCTCATGCGGTTCTTCAAGGACCAGGTGTTCAAGGCCGAGAGAGGCATCACCCAGACCCTCGCCCCGATCATTCGCAAGCTGGACTTCACGGCCGTACAGACCCGGGGAAAATGGATCGATGCAGTTTATCCCTGGGACCTCCTGGGAGTGAATGCGGCGGCTTTGGAGTTCCAGGGACAGGGCATCAACGGTACGGTCGAGAACGGGGTCACCATCAAGGGACCGGTGTCCATCGGGGCCGGTACTCGGATACGGTCGGGCTGCTATATCGAAGGGCCGGTGAGCATCGGAGAGGGCTGCGATATCGGACCTTACGTGACCATTCTCCCTTCTACCAGCATCGGTAACGGCGTTCAAGTGGAACCCTTCACCTATGTGGCCAACTGCCTGGTGATGAGCAGTGTGCGGATCGGTTCGCATTCTCATCTTTCTCACTCGGTCATCGATGACGGTGTGAAGACCAAGGCGGGGACCTTTGCCCCCTCGGGATGTTGCTATGCTCGGGTGGACCGGGAGCTGTTCAAGCTCTCCGATATCGGTGCGCTCATCGGGGCCGACACGACGATAGGCTCCCGAGTGGTCATAGCCTCGGGCTCCGTCATCGGCACAGGATGCCGCATCGAGGACGGCGTGAAGGTAAGCGGAAATCTGGACAATCGGAGCGTCGTGGTCTGAGATGTGCGGGATCATAGGGTATGCGGGCCCCCGGAACGCGGAGGAAGTGCTCCTCGATGGACTAAAAAGGCTGGAGTACAGAGGCTATGACTCAGCGGGCATCGCCATAGCGGGCAGCAAGCTGGAGATATTCAAGGACAAAGGCGAGATATCCAAGATGGCTGCCACTATGCCCAGCTTGCGAGGGCACCTCGGGGTCGGCCACACCAGGTGGGCGACCTGCGGAAAACCTTCCAAGCTGAACGCCCATCCCTTCCTCGATTGCACCGGTAAGATGGCGGTGGTGCACAACGGCATCATAGAGAATTACCTGGCCTTGAGGAAGAAGCTCAAGGACGAGGGCCACGTGTTCACCTCCGAGACGGACACCGAAGTGCTGGTCCACCTGCTCGAGAAGCATTACCGGGGCGATCTGCATGCCGCGCTGGTCGAGACGCTGAAGGAGATCAAGGGAACCTACGCGGTGGTGGCCATCCGGGCCGACCGCAATGAACTGGTCGCCGCGCGGAAAGAGAACCCCCTGGTGGTCGGACTGGGCGTCGGAGAGAATATCATCGCCTCCGATGTCACGGCCATGCTCAACTACACCAACAAGGCCGTCTACATAATGGACGGCGAGACCGTGGTTCTCGGCTCCGGCAAGGTCTCCATATATGATCGGCAAGGCGCGGAGGTCCGCCGGGAGCCGTCTATGATCACATGGACGGTGGAGGACGCTCAGAAGGGCGGGTTCGAGCATTACATGCTCAAGGAGATATTCGAGCAGCCGACCGCTATCCATAACTCCCTCCTGGGTAGCCTGGATGAGCTGGAATCAGGTAACTTGATGATCGATCAGGACGTCTCATCGGTAAAGTTGGTAGCCTGCGGGACTTCCTATCATGCGTCGATGGTGGGCAAGTACATCATCGAGCAACTGGCCAAGGTCCCCACCACCGTGGAGCTGGCATCAGAGTACCGCTATTCGCCAGGCACTGGAGAGAACCCCCTGACCGTCCTGCTGACTCAGTCTGGAGAGACGGCCGACACCCTGGCCGCGGCCAGAGAGGCCCGCCGCAGGGGCTGCCGCACCCTGGCCGTCACCAACGTGGTCGGAAGCACCATCGCCCGCGAGGTCGACAGCGTGTTCTACACCAAGGCAGGCCCTGAGATCGGGGTCGCGGCCACCAAGACCTATACGACCCAGCTGATCTCCATGTATCTCTTGGGTATTCGCCTGGGACAGCTGCGTCACAAGATGGCCCGCGATGAGGTCCGGGAGCTGGCCTCCGAGCTCAGAGGCATGCCCCGCTACATCCGGAAGGTGCTGGACCTTGCCCATGAGGTGGATGCGGCCGCCGACATGCTCGTCCCTGCCAGGGATGTGTTCTTCCTCGGTCGGAACATCAACTATCCCACCATGTTGGAGGGCGCCCTCAAGCTCAAGGAGATATCCTACATTCACGCCGAAGGCTATGCCGCCGGCGAGCTGAAGCACGGCCCCCTGGCGTTACTGGACGCGTCCACCCCAGTGGTGGCGGCGTGCGTTCGGGACCACACCTACGAGAAGATGCTGGCCAACATATCAGAGGTCGCCGCCCGGGACAGCCCCATACTTGGCATCGGGATCGAGGGCGACACCGAGCTGGCGGCGGTGGCCGATTCAACGGTCTTCATCCCCAAGGTCTTTCCCATCCTTTCCCCGGTACCTCTGACGGTCATGGTGCAGCTGATCGCCTACTACACGGCCAAGAAGAGAGGATGCCCCATCGACAAGCCCCGGAACCTGGCCAAGAGCGTCACCGTCGATTAATCCAGCCTCTCGGGGCAAGCGTCCCTTCGTGAGCAGGAGCGGCATTTACCCGGCCGGTCGTGGTCGCGATGAGCCTCTCCGGATGATATCGCCATCCTCATCTCCGCCAGTTTCGTCAGCAGCAGGGACCGGAGGTTCTGGTCGAACTCGATGACGTGCTCGACCTCCCCGTACCTGAGGATGCCGTAGCTCACCCTGCCCTCCTGCTCCATGAGGAGGCAGTATGCAGCCAGCTGTATGATGTGCGAGAACAGCGGCCCGCGGGGGACCCGCCCGGTCTTCACCTCTACCGGGACAAGCTCGCCATCTATCTCCAAGATATAGTCCGGCCTGCCGGCCAGTTGGTGTTCCTCGGACCTAAGGGTCCGGGGCTCTCCGCCCTCCCCGATGTAGGCGATGCGTCCCTTGACATTGAAGGACTCCCTGATCTTCCTAGCTCCCTCCGCCTGCGCCTGGGACAGGTAAAGGGCCAGGGAGGCTGCCATCAGTAGCAGCAGAGCGACGGCCTCGGCTAGCAACCCCTGGTCCTGGCTGAACCCGAAGATAGGGACGGCGTTGAGGGCCAGGACCATCGCCAGGATCGCGAGGACACCGATCCACAGCTCGCTCTTCTCCCGGTCCCAGGGGGCCCTGGTCCGGGCCGAGTTGTAGAGAACGGTGATGGCCAGCAGGATCCATAGCAGAGCGAGAACGCTGAGGGCCCTGGCTCGAAGCAGAACATCGGTGGAAGCGAAGACGAAAAGCCCGATCAGGGCCAGGGCGGTGGCGACCACCGACGATGCGATGACCAGGCGCTCATACTGCGATGCCCGGCGCTCTTGGCGAACAATGCCCCGGAGCTCAGATGCCATCCGATCATGGCGTTGGCGGCCTTGGTCAAGGCCTTCCTCGCAGACCTCGTTGTCCCGAAGCTGCCAGCTCAGGGGACAGTAACAGAACTTTTCGAGGTCTCCCGCGGAGATTCCTGCCATGGGGCGGGAATGGGGGCGAGCCTATCTATTGGTACCTACCTGATATCGTCTGACCCGGAATAGCTCAGACCTGATCATTGATGATCTCTTCGGGGCAGAAGTCCCCGCCACCGGACGCCCGCTCGCAATCCATGTTGCACAGACAGGCGTCGATGATCTCGATGCCAGGCGGACAATCGACCTCTTCGACATGCCCGAACCAGTAGACCACTAGGCCATGACCGAACATCTCAACATATTGGCTGAGCTGTCCGCGGATGTTCTTGTTGAACTCGATGCGGTCGCCGAAGGAGGCCTTGGACTCGATCCAGTTGAGCGTCCACCCATTGACCTTCAATGGCTCATCGAGCAGGCAGTCGGGGGTCTTGGTGAACTTGCCCCGGAGGTCCTTCTCGGTGCGGTAGGTGATGTTGTGGGCGTTGAGCCACTCCTGAAGTTTGGTCTCTCCCCAGGTTCCTCGTTTGTACTGGACATCGTTCCCCCAGGGTGAGTAGATGGTATCGGCCTCGGTGATCTCGATGATCTCCCGCTTGGTGCGGGGATTGGCGATGCACTCCGGCTCGCGGACATATTTCCAGAACTCCTTCTTGGAGTACCCATCCTCCTGGAACAGCAACAGGCCAGTGAGGATGGGGGGAAAATTCCACTTGTCGGAGATCTCCAGGAGACTGATCCCGGACCTCCAATCCCTCAGCAAACGGGGGGCGTTCCTTTTGACCACATGATAGTGCTTGGTAGCTTCACGTACCGTCCTTTGGGTGTAGATGACGTTGAGAAGCTCTTCATCAAGACCGGTCTGTTTTGACAGGGCTTTCACATCTCTATGTGTGTTTAGCCGATCATAAAGGGTCTTGAACTCTTCAAATTTCATATGAACTTCGACCTATCGATTCGATTATGAGGTTCGTAAAACCTGCCATGTCTTAAATATATCGACAACAACAACATGGACCACATGTTATCGGTATCTCCATAGATAATGTTTTTCTATAGGCATGACAGGTATGGATAGATTATATATCACGGAGGGGTATTTAGCGTCATCCGAATTATTTATCCAGACTTGTGAAGAGGGATAGCATGGCAGAATTACCATTCCTAGCAAACAGCAACGGGCCGGCCTGGCTACCGGGCGCGGCCAAGGAAGCCCGCCAGTTCGCCTACTGGGGGCAATTGATCCTGGTGGCGATGTTCATCCTCGCCATTGTGTTGGCCATATTGGCCTTCGCGGTCTCGTCCTGGGCCTCGGGCGTATATTTCGTCATCTCCGCTGTCGTGGACGTCATACTGCTGTACCTGATGAACAGTACGGTGTTCGAGCCCATGGATCAGGGCAAATTCCGCGAAGCGAGCGACCGTCTGTTGATCTGGGGCATACTGGGCCTTATCTTTTCCCTGGTGGTCCCGGGCATATTCCTGCTCCTGGCGTTCATTCGCCTGCAGGAGGTCTTCCAGCCTCAATATCAGCAGTACCCCACCCAGTACTACCAGGCGCCTCAGCAGTACCCGCCGCAGCAGGCCCCGCCGCCCGCTCAGCCTCAATATCAGCCGGCGCCGCCCCCTCAACAGTACCAGCAGCCTCCGAACCAGGCACCTCCGCCGCAGCAGGCCCCGCCGCCCCAGTACCAGCCGGCCCCTGCCCCCGCGCCAGTGCCTCCACCGGTCGCCCCTGCTGCCGAACCGCAGCAGCACAAGTCCGATATGACCAAGTGCAAGAGCTGCGGCGTGCAGTACCCCTCGTTCATGAGGAACTGCCCCAACTGCGGCGCTCCGAGATGAAACGTCTTTCTCATTCTTCTTTTACATTCATGCCCCTGTCCCTATAGAGCACCTCTCCTCGCCTTTCTATCAGCCGGATCCGGTGGTATGGGATCTTACTGTCGGCGGTGACGAAGAATGATCGCTCCAGCTCCACGATATCCCTGCCTTTGATCGACATCATGTCGCCGGGAGCGCCGCGATGAAGGTAATAGATAACGACATCGTCCAGGCCTCGCTCCTCGGACCATTTCAGGCGGTTCAGTACCTCGCGCGGGAAGACCATGATCGTTCATTCTATCCTCGAAAGTGCTTTCTATATTCCGGTCCGTAGCATTAATCATGCATTTCCCCCCGTACGGCGACACCATCGGCTCGATAGTGGTAAAGCATGTGAACGGACAGCTCGTTGACGTGTTGAGCGGAACGATCTATCCCGCCTGTGTCAACTTCTACGAGGGCAAGGTCGTCCGGATCGAGCACAAGATCACGGCCCCCATGCAATATCTCCTCCCGGGACTGATAGACTCCCACGTACACGTCGAATCGTCGTCCCTCACGCCTTACCGTTTCGCCGAGCAGGCTGTTGCCCATGGGACCACCGCGGTGATCGCGGACCCCACCCCGATCGCGGCTGCCATGGGTATGGACGGGATCAAGTTCCTCATGGAGGATGGCCGGTCCTCGCCCCTTCGGTTCTACTATGCGGCGCCCTCGGAGGGGCATTCTTCAAACAGCATGGGCTGGCAGGCGGTCCGGGAGCTGATGGGAATGCCCGAGTTCGTGGCCCTGGGCGAGGTCACCGAGGTCGCCGATGTGCTGGCCGAGGAACCGGAGACCATGGCCAAGATGGAGGTCGCCAGGCAGAACGGCAAGCCCATCGATGGCTTCGCTCCCGACCTTCGCGGCTATGACCTGGACCGATATATCATGGCTGGTGTATCGTCCGATCACGGCTGCTCTTCGGTGAGGGAGGCGATGGAGAAGCAGCGTCGAGGAATGACCATCATCGTGGAGGAGGGGGCGGGTGCCCAACAGCTGGATGCCCTGGCTGAGTTCATGAAGGCGAACCACTACCTGTTGGCCTCAGGGAACCTCGGTGCTCCTGATATCGTGGGAGGGCACATAGACGACCTGCTGCGCCGCTCCGTGGCGCTAGGGGTCGACCCCCTCCAGGCGATTCGAGCGGCGACGCTCTGGCCGGCCGAACGTTATAACCTGGCAGGCGGTTCGCTCTACGTAGGCGGGCCGGCCGACCTCATCGCGGTCAACGATCTCAAGGAGTTCAAGGTGCTGGAGACCTGGATCGGTGGCGAGCTCGTGGCCAAGGACGGGGCTCCGATGTTCCTTGGCAACCCCATGGGGGTGGCCGCTCCTTTCAGCATCACCAAGGTCAATGCCGATGACCTGGAACCGCGCTCCAGCTCTCCGGTCGCCCACACCAGGGCGCTGGAGGTGAACTCTCAGGGCTTGGGGGTCGGCCGAGGAACGGTCGAACTGTCGGTCCAGAACGGCCGGGTGATGGCCGACCCCCGTCGTGACATCGCCCTCCTGGCCTGGGTGGATCCGTGGAGGGGAGGGAGCCCGAAGGTATCCTTTGTCAAAGGCTTCGGCCTGACCGCAGGGGCCATGGCAACCTCCTTCGTTATGGGTGCCGCGGGCATCCTGGCGGTAGGGGTGGACGCGGTCAGTCTGGCCGATGCGATCAACATGGTGGTGAAGGCTGGCGGAGGGAAAGCCGCAACCAAGGGCAGCTGCTGGACCATATTGGCACTCCCCGAAGGAGGGATGATGTCATCGCTGCCGGCGAGAGAGATCGCCGAGGGCGAGCTAGAGCTGCGTTCGTTGGTCAGGGAGATGGGCTCCCAGCTGCCCGATCCCCTACTGTCCCTTTCCTACCTGGGCCGGGAGGTCCGGTGGGCTTTCGACCTGGAACCGGTGATGGAGATGCGCTCGGCCTGATCGATTAATTTTATAATAGATGGAAATGTTTTATTAGCCCCTGGCCGTTTTTACCGGACGGTTCCCCCGCCGTATCGGGGCGAAGTGATGCTCATGGCAGATGTCGAGACATTCGTGTGCAAATTGGTCACCTATGATGAGATAGCCAAGTGGGCCGAAAAACTGGCCAAGGAGGTCCGGGACTGTGGATGCAAGCCCACGGTCATCATCGGGCTCACGCGGGGGGGTTGGGTGCCTGCTCGGTTGCTTTGTGACGAGTTGGGCGTGAAGAAGCTCTATGCGATCAAGACCGAGCACTGGGGCGTGACGGCGAACCTGGACGGGAAAGCGCTGCTGACCCAGGAGCTGAACGCCGATGTGGAGAACGAAACCGTCCTCATCGTCGATGACATCACCGATACCGGCGAATCGCTGACGCTGGCATTGGGGCACCTGTTCAAGAAGCGGCCCAAGGATATCAAGACCGCCACCTTACTGCACATCACCCACTCGAAGATGGAGCCGGACTTCTATGCCATCGAGGTCCCCAAAGAGCAGTGGGCGTGGTTCATCTTCCCCTGGAATCTGCATGAGGACCTGAGGACGCTCCTTCCGAAAACGCTGTACGAGCCGAGGACGGAGGTCGAGATAAAGAATGCGTTCAATGCCCAGTTCAAGATAAGCGTCTCACCGGCCCTGATCAAGGTCACCCTGAATGACCTAGCGGTAATGGGCAGGGTCAAGAAGGCCGGAAAGAAGTGGACGCTGGTAGAGCAGCCGGTGCTGTAGCCCCGGCAAACTCGCAATCTGAACAAAGGATAAAATCGTCTAGGTCCTTCTCCGGGCGTGCTCGCCCGTTTCAAGAACAGCCTGGAGGCCGCCCCCATCATAAAGGTCGGCGACTACGATTATTTCGTTCATCCCATCACGGACGGCGTTCCCCGCGTGGACCCGGCCATTCTGGACGAGGTGGTGCAGACCATGCTTCGCCTGGGCAAGTTCGACTGCGATGTCATCCTCGGTCCCGAAGCGCTGGGCATCCCGCTGGCGGTGGCGCTGTCCCTGGAACTGAACATTCCCTATGTTATCATACGCAAGCGCAGCTACGGGCTCCCCGGAGAGATACGGATCGACCAGTCCACGGGGTATTCGAAAGGGCAGATGTTCCTCAATGATCTGAAGGCGGGGGACCGGGTGGTCGTTGTCGATGATGTCATCTCGACCGGGGGCACCCTGAAGGCCATCATCACCGCCCTCAAGAACGCCGGGATCCAGGTCGTTGATGTTCTGGTCGCCGTGGAAAAGGGTGAGGTAGGTAAGGATCTGGAGAGTGAGCTCGGCATCAAGATCCGGACCCTGGTCAAGGTCGAGGTCCGCGACGGCCGCTTGGTCCTACTAAATTGAGCCAGCTTACTTTATTAATCGCTTCTTCATCAAGTAGATCGCCGGGATGAATGTCAGCAGGGTCGCGATGATGATGTATATGGTCGAACCCAGGTCGATCCAGTTCACCAGGCCGAGGCACATGTTCCGGACCAGGATGCTGACGTGGGTGAGCGGCAAAGCATAGGCGATCGGCTCGGCAGCTCCTAACTGGGTGACGGGGAAGAAGGTGCCTCCCAGCAGGAACATCGGGGTGACCAGCAGGAAGAACGGGTAGTTGAACGAGTCGATGTTGGGCACCAGTCCGGTGAAGATCATGGCGATGGAGGAGAACATCAATCCTCCCAGGAAGGCGATGATGGGGATCAGCAGCACGGTCGGAGCGGAGAACAGGACAGTTGGGGAAGAAAGTGATCCCCAGGACCTCGATCACCAACAGGACGATAGTGGAATTGACGAAGCTTTTCGTGGCCCCCCATAGTATCTCGCCGGTGATGACATCCTCGATGCTCGTCGGGGTGGCGATGATGGCATCGAAGGTCTTCTGATAGTGCATGCGGACGAACGAGCCGTAGGTGCATTCGAAGAAGCCGCCGTACATCACCGAGATGGCGATCAGGCCTGGGGCTAGAAATCGGATATACTGGATGTCCTGGCCGGCATACTGGAGGCCGACGATGAGGCCGCCCAGTCCGGCGCCCATCGCCACTAGGTACAACAAAGGCTCGAAGATGGAGGGCAGGAAGTTGGTCTTCCAGGTCTTGAAGAAGACATCCGCGTTCCGTCGCCAGACCAACAGTGCGCCGGAATCGATGTTCGAGAGCATGCTCATTCCTTCAACCCCCTGCCGGTGAGCTTCAGGAACACGTCCTCGAGCGTGGCGGGACGAACGGTCGAATCGACGTCGGGGTACCTCTTCTTGAACTCAGTCTGGACCACATAGCACTCTTTCGAATAGACATAGATGCGGTCGGCCGAGCGCTCGATATGGTCGCCCGTCGATCCCAGGTACTTCTCGATCTCCGTCCCGTTGGGGTCCATGACCTCCATGACACAGGGGCCGACGACCTGCTGGATCAGTGCTTTGGGCGTTCCCTCTACCAGGAACTTGCCGCTCTCCATGATGACCAGGCGGTCACACAGCTGCTCGGCCTCGTCCATGTAATGAGTGGTGAGGATGATGCTGGTCCCCCGCTTCTTGAGCTCCCGTATGCGATCCCAGATCAGGTGGCGCGCCTGGGGGTCCAGTCCGGTGGTCGGCTCGTCCAGGATGAGGATCTTGGGGTTGTTGATCAGCGCCCGGGCGACGATCAGGCGGCGCTTCATCCCACCTGACAGGCTCTCGATCATATTGTCCGCCTTCTCGGTAAGCTGCATGAACTCCAGCAGGTCCCGCGACCGCTTCTCCGCCTCGGCAGCGGGAATATGAAAGTAGCGAGCATAGGTCGTGAGGTTCTTAATGACCGAGAAATCGGGATCGAGGTTCGATTCCTGGGGGGCCACCCCGATCAGTTGCTTGACCTCCTTGGGATGCTCGGTCACATCCATGTCCATCACATCCAACTTTCCAGAGGTGATGGGGGACACCGTCTGGATCATACGCATAGTGGTGCTCTTGCCCGCGCCGTTCGGTCCGAGGAATCCGAAGATCTCGCTCTGTTCGATCTGAAAACTTATGTGGTCCACTGCCGTCAGTTCGTCATACTTCTTTACGAGGTCCTTAGCAGCAACGACCACGGACATGTAGCTCCCTAATCCAACTTCTAGTTAATATATCATGAACGAAGCCTAAGCGTAGCCGGGTCCCTTTTCCCTTGGCCAGTGGAGGACGGGGGGTGGACCTTCCCTTGTTGCTGGCGGTGCTCTATTTCTCGTTCCTGGGAACCGGCCTGGGGTCTCTGACCGGCCTCACTCCCGGTGTCCACGTCAACACCCTGGCCCTGATCCTGGTGTCATCTTGCCCATTGCTCCTGCCCCTGCTGGAAGAGGCCGCTGCCGCCCTGGGGACGGTACGCGAAGCGGCTCCCCTGCTGATGGTCACCGTCATCGTCTCCGCGGCGGTGGCCCATTCCTTTCTCGACTTCCTTCCATCGATCTTCCTGGGCGCGCCGGAGGAGGGTACCGCCCTCAGCACCTTGCCCGGTCATCGGCTGCTACTGAGTGGTAAAGGGCTGGACGCGGTCCTCTGCTCCGCCTACGGCGGCCTGGTGGGCGCTACCGCCGCAGTGGTGCTGTGCCTGCCACTGTCCCTGGTTTTGGGCCCGCCCCTCGGCCTGTTCCCGCTGCTGGACCAGGCGACCCCGTTCCTGGTGGTGGCCGCCCTGATGGCCCTGGTGATCTCGGAGAAGGGAAAGAAGCTCCGGGTGGCGGTCCGGGTCCGCAAGGTCACACGCACTAGGGGGGCGGTAAGCCTGGTCCGTTCGGTCCCGGTGAACGGCCTGGAAGCGACCTTAGTAGGGAGAGTGGAGAGGGACCGGTATGGGAGAAAGTGGCTCCGGACCTCCCATGGCCGGTGGCGGCTGAAAGGGGCAAGCGTTCAGGGGGGTATGGTCAGGGTAGAATGTGTCTGGCAGGTACGTCATTCCGCCATTCGTGAACGCTGCTATGCCGTTGCGCTCCTGCTCATCTCCGGCCTGCTAGGGCTCACCTGCATGGGATCCCGTCTACCGCTCACCGACATCTGGGAAGGCATGGACCAGAGCATACTCTTCCCGCTGCTCACCGGCCTGTTCGGCCTGCCGGGGATCATCAGCTCCCTCCGCTCCAGCACAATCCCCCCGCAGCTCGAGCCGTCCGCTTTCCAGGGTGAGCTGGGGCCCGGCCTGCGGGGAGCACTGTCCGGCGCGCTGGTCGGCTGGTTCCCCGGGATATCTTCTACCACGGGGGTAATCATTGCCTCTGCGTTCTCGCGCGACCGCGAGGATCAACTGGCCGGTTCGCGCCGCTATCTGGCCATGGTGTCGGCGGTGGGCACATCGTCCACCGTGCTCGGTCTCCTGGCCCTCTCCATCGCCTACAAGGGGCGCTCAGGGGCGATGCTGGCGGCCAAGGAGGTGCTGGGGCCGGAGGGGGTATCGCTGCTCTCCCTCCCCTCGCCGTGGTTCCCCCTTCTCCTCGCGGCGGCGCTCCTCTCCGCCGCGGTCAGCTACCTGCTCGCGCTCCGGTTGGGCCGGCGCCTGGCCCGCCTGGCGGCCGGGGCGGACCTCGGCCCCCTGAACAAGGTCATACTCATCCTTATCGTCCTTCTGGTCGCGGTGTTCTGCGGGCTGCCGGGGCTGCTGGTCCTTGTGGTGGCTACCTTCCTGGGCTTCCTGCCTCCGCGGCTTGGGGTAAGCCGCGTCCACCTGACCGGATGCCTCCTGCTCCCGACGGCACTGTACTTCCTCGGCCTAGAGGCAGGGCTCCTGTCGGTGCTTTGATCGGCCATTATCATCCCGCGCCCTCAACTCTTCAAAGCTCCAGCCGAACGGGGACAGCAGTTCGGACGCCCCCCGCAGCGCGAACTCCACGTACCGCTCCGCGTCATAGTGCTCGTCCCCGTCCAGGAAGGGCGCGGCCCTAACCCGTTGCCAGGAGCTCTTGCTCTTGGAGTCGGTGATGAGGTACTCGACGGCCTGCCCGGGCTGCAGCTCGAACCCCTGGTCATGCAGCTGGCGGAGGGCGGCCACCGAATCGTTGAACTGCACGTACTCCTCCAGCCGCCGGGATATGCTCTTCCGCATGATCAGGCGGTCCCTGGACACCGTGCCGGAGCGCAGCTCCTCGGCGTAGCGGTCCAGGGCTCGGAGCGAGGAGGGCACCAGCTCCCGGAACTCGTCGGCGTCCTTGGCCCTAGAGAGGTGCTTGAGCATGTCCTGCTGCAGGTCCTCGATCAGGGTGGGGGTGTCCTTCCGGCGGACGGCAATGCCTCGTAACTTCAGCTCTCCGCTCTCGAACATGCCGTAGTATCTGTTGAGCGCCCCGATGCCAGTGGAAATGTTCGGAAGGAAGACGATCCAAGCGTATCTCCCTTCCAGGTTCAGAGGGATGCCCACCTCTCGGCTCATCTCCTCGCAGTACGAAGCGGCGTCCCCGTCCCCTTTCAACCACAACGAATCGACGATGCCGTGGAGGACCTCGAAGCCTCTTCTCTCCGCCAGGTCCGCGGAGCGAATGAGAATGTCCCTGCCGAAGGCGGTGATCGATTCATGGCATTCGATGCGCCCGAACCTAGCGTTGCGATAACCAGTGTAGCCAAAGCAGGTCACCAATACCCATTTGAGCGCCTTCGCTCGCTGATCATACATCTCCCCCTTCCGACCGCCCTGCTTCTTCAGCTGCTTGTACACCCGGCGGCGGTTGAGGAGGGGGACCAGCACCTTTGGTATGAGCCCCTGCCGCTTCTCACAGATGTGATATCCGAGTTCGGGAACGGTCCTGCCCGAGTGGGGACAGCATGAGCACAGCAGCGTCTCCGGGGAGATGTTGTACTGGACCATGATGCTAGGGTAGAGGGAGAAGAAATCGACCTCCCAGACGTGGTCGTGGACGCCGACCTTGGGCTCGTAGATGAACCCCCCACGGTCCGACACGATCAGCGCCCTGGCGGTCTTGAAGTCCTCGGGCAGGTTCTTCTTCCATAGGATGACATGGCCGGAGCGCACGGCCTCGTTCACTTGCATGGCGCTGATGGCGCTGCCTGGCGACAGCCGGGAGAGGTCCTGCAGAGGGATCATCGACAGCCGGGATAGCTCGATGAGGCCGTGCAGCCCGCTCTCCATGAAGGTGAACGATGCCTCGCGGTCGATATGAACGCGCCCCCGTAGCTTATGGCCAGGCGGCTTGTACACGATGCGGCCGTAGGTGAAGAAGCTCTTGCCCTTAGAGGTAAGCTCGCCCTTCTCCCGGCCGAGCTCGAGCTGGAGCCCGTTGGCTTCCGCGCGCTTGTGCAGGTACGGCAGGTAGAACGAATCGCCCTTGCTGGTGTAGATGATGTCCGGGTCCCTTTCCGCGATGAGGGCCTGCAGCTCTTTGAGCACCTCATCCTCGGGACCATCCAGCACGACGTCGTCCGCGGTGATCGAGACGATGGTGTCCTCGAAGGTCGGTATCCCCACCCCGGCAGTCCTGATCTTGAGGTCCAGGGAGCTCAGGTCGGGGATAGGATAATCGATGCGCAGGTTGGAGTCCAGGGAGCGCAGGGACGGCGCCTCCACCAGCCCCATGGAGAAGATGCCCTTCTCCAGGAAGTAGCGCTGGTCCATGCGCAGGTCGACGTTATAGAGCAGGTGATGGTGGTAGTCGCCCCACGAGTCGATGGTGACCGCCAACGGCTGGATGGCGGCGTAATCGCGGACCGCGATCGAGAGCACGTCCCTCTCCCGCTCCCCCAGTCCGGTCCGCCGGCGCACTATCGCCGTGTCCCTGACCCCCAAGAGCGTGAGGTCCCTGACCAGCTTCTCCAGCCGCTCGCGGGAAGCGCGCACGTAGATGTGCGGCACGAAGCCCTCGATCACTCGCTCCACGCCCTGGTTGGTCTTGATCCAGGTGACCATGCGGTTCTCGGCCATGTCGGCGTAGCAGTCCAGCACCCAGCCCTTCATCTTGGACCCTTCAGCCGTCGGATCTCCTTTTCCTGCTCCAGGAGAATGGAGAGCAGCGCTCCCTCCACTGGGTCGGAGAACGCCGCGTAGGTGGAGGCGGAGGAGTGCATCCGCGCGCGGTTGACCATCTGGTCGAACACGTCCCGGTCCTCCTTCGGCAGGGCCCTCCGAAAATCGTTCCAGCTCAGGATGATCGATTCCAGGGTCATCCGGTAGGTCGACACGGTGCGCCCCATGTCATCGCCCCAGGAACTCGTCCAGCGTGGTCTGGTTGTGCGGCACCGGATGGTACAGCATCGATTCCTGCTGGTTGGGGAGCGAGATCCTCAGGCACCGGGAGGCGTTCTCGATGCGCACGATGTCGTCCGCGGTCCCATAGAGGAGGTTCTTCAGGCTCTTCTTCTGCAGGAGCTTCATCAGCCCGCGGTTGGTGATCAGCGTCGCCACGCCTCTTTCCCTTGACAGATCATGAAGGCGGCCGACGCACCGTTTGATGAGCTGGTATGATTCAGACCAGTGCATCTCCTTGTCCTGGAACAGGTCGGGCAGGCAGGACACGATGACCATGCCCGCGTCGGTGAGACGCACCTCGTCCTCCAGCCGCTCGTCTATCAGGGAAACGAGCTGGTAGGCGGTGAACGCCCTGGCCACGTTGACGCTGTCCAGGACCTCCGCCCGATCGAGGCCGAACCGCTTGCAGATGCGGCCCAGCTCATAGGGGTCCACCGAGTTCCCCCCGTCGACCCAAACGACGTCCCGGCCAAGCGAGCTGACGGCGTTGACGCACAGGATATGGGTGAGATCGAACAGCATGCGGTCCGAGGAGTCGATGAGCGTCACGTTGCCGGGCCGGACGCCGCGGAAGAACCCGTCCAGGGCCGGTATGGACGTGCGGACGGCCCGCTCGCCGGCCGGTGACGGCCCGATATCTGGTCTCGTGGCCAGCGTGTACGCTTCCCTGGTCGCTAGGCTCATGCTCTCCTTCTTCCCCTTGTAAATATAAATATAAGACGATGAGAGGGGGGAGGTGCCCGAAAGTAGCCCTTCGTTTCCAGTGGGATGGCCTCCAAAAAATGCACCGAAAGCGCTTTCGACAGCAATGTGCGATAAGGCCACTGTTGAAAAAGGGAGATATGGAGCCATCTGGGCAGATCTGACACCTCCTTGCGGAAAGGAAAAGGGTTGAGCCCGCATTGAGCTCTGACCGATCTTCGAAGATATCGAACGAACTACATCCGGGGGTTCGGCACCGGTTGCATCAGGCCGTGCATGTTGCCCTCGGTGTCCAGGAAATAGGCCATGGTGCCTATGTTGGGAATGTCCATCTTGGGGACCGCGATCTTCCCGCCATTCTGCTCGACCTTCTTGATGGCCTCGTCGAGGTTGGTGACCCCGATGGTATTGACCACCGGAGCGCTATTGGGCTTCCTGGGCTGTATGGCCCCATTGATCCCCAGGCCCTCCTTACTCCCGGTCTCGGCCAACCAGTAGTCCTGGTCTGTCCACTTCTGGAACTTCCAGCCGAAGACCTTCTCATAGAATTCCATCGCCCTCTTGGGGTCGTCCGCGCTCAGCTCAAAGAACGTCACTTTTGGCACTCGATATCACCCTGAATGCATTTTCACCGCACCCATTTAATGTTATCAATTTCTGGATTGTGAGATATGGTTGTAAGATCGGGCCGGCCGTCCAAACCTGATAGGGGACTCTCCATTCTATGTTCCATACGCTGACCCGATGCCCGTGGGTGGATCATGTGGCAGGAAAATCAGTTCATATTGAGGTGCCGGAAGTGTGGGAAAACAATCGCCGCAGCTTCGGAGGAAGGGGGCAAGGAAAGGACGATGGCTCACGATAATGAGATCCATGAATGCTCCTACCCGGTGGAATGTGAAAAAAGAAGTCTATGATCGATCGGACAGGATGGTGCTATTCTCTCCCGCTAATGATCTAGCAGGTCGAAAGATCAGATTCAGAGTGTTGGTGGCGGGTTAAACAGATACCTTTAACTACTCTCTCCAGCATCGAAACGGGGATGCCAGGGAGAGCGCTGACAGTAAGGCTTGGTAATGGGGTGGAAGTGCTCGGAGAGGAGGAGTTCTACTTCGATGCCGATGTCATCGAATCGTCCGGTAAGTTCTGCATATCTCACAGTTCATTCCGATCACCTGCCTAAGCGGGTGGTCGGCGACAAGGTCGTCTGCTCTGATATCACTCTCAGGTGCATCGGGGGACGGACGAAGCACAAATTGAGCATGGGACATCATGACGAAATAACCATGCACAACGCCGGCCACATGGCTGGTTCCCGCATGTTCCAGGTCGAGGTGGAAGGCCGAAAGGTCCTCTACACTGGGGACCTATGCCCTCGCGACCGCTTCGGGCAGCCGGGGGCGAGGCCGGTCAAGACCGACATCCTGGTCATCGAGTCGACCTACGGCCGCCCGGGCTACGTCTTCCCGCCGACCGAGGAAATGGGAAGCATTATGCACGACTGGGTCGAGGACACCATGTCCCAGGGCCGGTCGGTGGCGATGTTCGCCTATCCGTTCGGCAAGTCCCAGGACCTCCTCCGGATGCTGGGCGATCTCGATCCCCTGGTGGACCAGTCGGTGTTCAACGCCTCTTCGCTCATACGGTGTGAAGAGGACCCCCTGAACTTCCAGCTGTACACTGAGGAGCGGGCCAAGGATCCTTTTGTCATCGTGTGTACCTCCTGGTTCCGTAAGTCATCGCAGGCCGATTGCTGGCGACGGGATGGTATGAGGACCGCTGCGATCTCCGGTTGGGCCTTGGATTCGGGCTACAAATACCAGATGCGGGTGGACGAGGCCTTTCCCTTCTCCGACCATGCCGATTTCGAGGAGCTGCTGGCGTTCACCGAGGCTTGCGAGCCGTCCCTGGTGCTCACCCACCACGGCTCTGATGAATCGCTAGCCCACGAGATCAAGGGCAGGTTGGGCATCGAGGCCCGACCGTTGAAGAAAGGTCAGCGGTCCTTGGCAGAGTTCTGAGTTGAACGATGTGGTCGGGCGGGCTAAACGACCTTGCTGAAATCCTCGGCCACCAGCCGGAATAGGAACCAGTCCAGATGCTTCCCGCCCATGCTCTCGTAGAAGCGGTGTGCAGGGTGGTTCCAGTCCAGGGCGGTCCACTCCATGCGTCCGCAGCTCTTGCTCTTCGCCTCCTGAACGCAGTAACGGAACAGCTCCTTTCCGACGCCTTTCTTGCGGTGCTCTTCGAGCACGAAGATGTCCTCCAGGAACAGGGTCGGCTTGGCCAGAAAGGTCGAGTAGGTGTAGTAAAACGCTAGGTAGCCGACGGGTACGCCGCCAAGGAGGGCGATGCGGGCCTGGAACATCGGCGGGTCGGAGGTGGCGTCCCTGATCAAACGGGCTTTGCTCTCTTCAGTGGGTGGGCTGAGCTTCTCGTAGTCGGCCAGTGCCTTAATCAACCCGACATACCGGTCGGCATTAGAGCGGTCTACCGGTACGATCTTCAAGCCCTCGGTCCCCGTGGCCATGTTGTCCTGTATCGGAACGGACATAAAATGGATTTTGTCTCACAACGCATGCCCGTTCTTGAGCTCGACCACATCGTCGAAGAAGAGGGCCATCGATCTCGGCCCTCAAGACCTGGCCACATCATGAGCGAGGCGGAGTGAGGGATCATACTTGCCCGTCTCCAAGAAGACGATCGTTCCCCGTCGCACCCCTGCCCTGTTTGCCAAGTCCACCGAGGTAATATCCGGGCGGGCGCGGTGCTCCTTGGTTGGCCCTCATTCCACACATCCCGTCCTCCCAGGTGCCAGTTGAACAGCATTATTGGGAGGGCCATGGAGTCAGAACGGCCCCACCACCTGGGACATGCCGACCATATGGTCGCCGCCGAACAGACCTAGGCCGATCAGCACTTCAAGCTAGAAGATCGTCGATGGTTCCTCGACCATCATCAGGATGCCATAGCCGATAAGGAGCGCCCCGCCGATGTACATGCCGATCAGTCGTGCTTCTACCCTGCTCACACATTTTTCTAACACAATGTCCGAGGGGGCCGGATTGCCGACCGCTCTACCTGTTACTATATGGTCACTCTCCTGGTCGCCTGCTCGATCTGCCGAAAAATAGTACTGACCTTCTGAAGTTGAGAACTCAGGTACTATCTTCGGCCCTAGAGATTATGATGGTCTGGATGAAGATCGCTGTCAGCAGTCCCAGGGCCATGTAACCGGAGATGGACTCGAACAGTACGATGCCCTTTCCGATTCCCATCGGTACGATGATATCATAGCCCAAGGTGGTGAAGACCAGGCCGCTGAAATAGAAAGCATCATCGAAGGTGATCGGACCCCCATTGCTGTCCAGGAGGCCGTTCACGAAGTAAATGGTCGCGAAAGTATAGATGATCAGGAAGATCGTGAGGAATACTAGGACCAGAGGGACCTTCGGGCTGGACCTGGAGCTGCCCCGCCGGAGGACCGATTCGACCAGCAGAGCGATCACCAGCAGGAGGGGAACGATCACGACCAATGATGCGGATGCCCGAAGGACCGGGTCTATCTCGTTGCCCAAGAGGGCGGTCGATGCGGTGAGCAGGAAGAATGCAGTTATGGGCAGGACGATCAAGAGCACGATGGTCCTGCCCGTCCGCCTCATGTCCTCGTCCAAGGTCCGATTGAAGGCCAGGATGACCAGGGCCGTCAGATAGAACGCGATATTCAGGATGACAAAGACTAATCCCGTTTCCAGTCGTGCGGCCGAGCTGTTTTCAGGCCCTCCCAGCAAGGGAACTATCATGAATGCCAGGAAGAACCCGCCCATTACCGCCCGGGATGTCTTGGGGGCGTGGGTGAAGAACAAACGAAAGTAGTCAAAGGTCCGGCGATTGCTGAACGACCAGGGGCGAGACATGGGAAGGACCTAGCGGCCGCATTGAGCTGAAGTGCATCGACCAGGCGATTATTAAGGATATCCTGTGAGTGACTTCACCACATCTTCGGATAGGTCCCTGATGGCATGTACACGCGGTCGGTCTCGCAGGCGATGCCTTCCTTGGCCTTGGTCATCTCCTCGGCCGACATCTTCGCGGTGCCAACGGCCACGACCTCGCCCTTGACGGTGAAGAACGCTACCGTGGTCTCCTTCCGTATGGCATCGTCCACCTGGGCGACACCTACCGCGGCTAGGTTGGCGCCATGACAAATGGCGTCCACGGCACTATCTTTGATTATGATCTTGGGCAGGGGGTCGAACAGCACCTCGATCGGGGAGATCATCGAGCGAAGCCAATGCTCGTCGCCGGCCTTCCAATCGACATAGGCGTCCTTGATGTCCTGCAGGGTGACGGCACTGTCCTCGGTCATGTTGCCGGAGCGGACCCTCCTCAGGTCCTCCATGCTGGCCCCGACCCCCAGTGCATCGCCGATGTCCACGCACATCGTTCGTATGTATGTCCCGGCATCGCAGTCGACCCGGAAGAGCACATCCCGGCCCCGGAACTCCAGGATATTTAGCGAATGTATGGTCCGGATTCGCATCTGCCGCTTGACCGCAGAGCGGACCGGAGGGGTCTGATAGACGCGACCGACGAATGTGGCCATTACTCGGCGAACATCCTCCTCCTTGCGGTCGCGGTGCAGTCGCATCAGGCCGACATATTCCTTATCGGACTTCAGCACGAGGTTGAGGGCCCGGACCGCGCGGCCGGTGGCGACCGGGAGGACGCCGGTGACATGGGGATCAAGGGTTCCTCCATGGCCTATCTTCTCTACCTTAAGGATCTCTCGGACCCATGCGGTGGCCTGGTGGGATGTGGGGCCCAGGGGTTTGTCCATGTTGATGACTCCCGCTTCCAAGAGCTCCTCTATGGTCCGGTCGGTGGGCCGCTTCCCGGCTTTGACGTTCAAGGGGCTCTTGTCCCGGACTAGCATCTTAGACATCCTTTACCTCCGCTTCCTTGATTATCCTTTCTGCCACCTGTTCTGGCGTTAGATGTGTAGTATCGATGATCAGGTCGTAGACCTTGTGGTCACGGATATCGATATCGTAGAAGGTACGGTAGCGCTTGGCCTCGCAGTCCTCGCGGACAACGATTCTCCTGCTTCCGCTGCTCTGGTGTACCGCCCTCTCTTTCAGCGACCCTTTCCGCCCGGACAGTCCAGGTCTGCATCCATGAGCACACGCAGTGCTGGAATCCCATGCATGGTGAGCATGTAGGCGGTGAGCCTGCCTTCTAGGACGATGCCGTCCTTATCTCGGGCGATCTCCACCATCCGCTGGTCCAACCTCTTGTCCGCCTCGGGGTCCAGCTCGCACAGTTTTCCGAAGTCGGCCAGGGACATCGACGATTCCTTGGCCATCTGTCGGAAGATGTTGCCGGAGACCACCACTTCGAGATGTAGCCGGTCGGCAACTAGCTTGCAGACCGTGGTCTTGCCGGACCCGGGAGGGCCGCTGATGGTTATCCTCATGCCGCCTGGGCCTCAACCTCTTTGAGCCTCTCTCTGAACTCGAAGTAGCGCAGCGCGCGCATTAGGATCTGGCCGAACGGTATGCTGACGAGTGAGTACATCAGGACCCAGTTGGGCAGTATGGTCGTTCCCTGCGGCCCCAATAGTGGGACGCTCATAGCCCACGGTAGGTTGACCACCGGAATGGGGTTGAATCCGTTCATGAATACGTCCAGCCAGGCGAAGATGGGGATGACGATGAGCATGGTCAGCGGCATCAGCTTCATCTGGGTGGTGGACATGTCCATGGATTTCTTCATGATCTTGGACTGCTGTTCGGTCAGTTTCTTGATCTTGTACTTGTTGTTCTCGATCCGGGCCTGCCGAAGTTCTTTGTTGAACGCCCCGACGATCTTCTGGTTCTCCGCCTGTTCGACGTAATTGGTGAAGAAGTGCCTCACGATTATGGTCAGCGTGGTCATGATGATGCCCGTTAGGAACAGCGTCACTACTGGATTAGAGCCGCCAAGACCGACCGTCGGCTCGAACACCACGCCTACGATGCTGCCCAACCATAGCCTAAGCGATTGGTCGAACAGCACGAACATGGCGAATACGAAGATGAAGATGGTGAAGAAAGTGCTCATCTGCTTCTTGGGGTCCGGCGGTGGCCGGGCCGGCGGAGTGGTAGATTCCATCTATCAATCACCTCCGAAGAAGCCTCTAAGCATGGGGTGCATCTCCATCATCTGTTCGCGACCCAGCGCCTCGTAGAACTGGATCAGGATGCCCACGGCTAGCAGCACACCGGTACCGGACGCGTTACCGACCGTACCTATGAGATCCGCTCCTGCCGCAAGCGCTCCAACCAAGGCACCTGATATGACCGTAACCACGGGTATATATCTCTCTAGCACCCGCTTGAGGACGCGCGGATCGCGCCTGAACCCGGGGATCTGCAGTCCCGAAGATTCGATCTGCTTCGCTACCGCTTCCGGCCCCATGTTGGTGGTCATGATCCAGAACTTGGCGAAGACGATCGAGCCGACGACCATCACGCTGAAGAATATCACCACATGGGCGAGGATCTGCAGCGAGCTATGGCCGAACACCACCGTTGAGTATGCCGTAGGGTTCAGCAGCGGCAACAGCCAATCGGCCAGCCCTCTCGGTGTGGAGAGGTACCAGGCCAGACCTCCGGCTGGTGACGAGCCCGAGGCTGGAGTAAAGTATCCCAGCAGGGCGTTATGACCGAGCAACGGCACCTGCTGAAGAGCACTATTGGTGTAGAACAATAGGGCGAACATGCTGATATTGGCCAGCACTGCGGCCATCAGGATGACTGGGATATTGGAGGCGTACAGCAGCTTGATAGGGATAGCGGCCCCTGGCGCCTCTGGCCGTTCCATGAGCCAGCGGCAGTTCGATCCTCGCCGATTCCACGTACGAGACGAACAGGAAGATCGCTATCGTGCCAATCAGTGCTATCAACGGATTGGGATTTTGCAGCAATATGCGTTCGTACCCTCCCGAGGCCAACTGGCCCGCTGACATGTTGACCAGATAGTAGATGGTCTTGGGGACCGTACCGGCCGGCGGGTTCGCCAAGCTCAACGCCGCGTTACCATCGACCGGGTTCCAGTTCACCGTTCCGGTGAAAATGGCTTGCGCTACGCCTGCTGCAATGAACAGCGATATGCCGCTCCCTATGCCCCATTTAGACACGACCTCGTCCATTAGGAAGACGAGATAGGAGCCGGCGAACAGTTGTATTATGATTATGAACCTTGCAAGGTTCTGGCCGTTCAATATTCCAGATGCACCCACCAGGCCGTCCATGTTGTTGACGAAGGTAGGGGATGGAACGAGGTAGCCGAACACCTGAGGTACTGCTTCTACGAAGATCATGATGATGACCAGGAACTTCTGAGTGCCCTGGTAGACTGCCTTATCATCATCATTGGTAAGGTCAAGCTTGATGATCTTCGCGCCGACGAACAGCTGCATGATGATCGATCCGGTGACTATCGGACCGATACCGAGATGCATCAGGGAGCCCTGCGCACCGGCCAGGATGGCTCGGTAGGGGCCGAAGATATCTATGATGTTCGCTTGGTCAAGACCATAGAGGAACACATTGGTCATCACGAAGTAGAAGACCAGCATTAGGACGACCCACAGGATCTTGGTCCGGAAGTGCACGTGCCCATCCGGACGTTTGACCGCGGGGAGCCTGTCCGTCAGCGGTTTCAACTTATACAGTCTACTTTTCTGTTCGTCGGCCATGTTGATCACTGGAAGCGGACTAAGGCTGGGCTACCGAGCCCCCGGCCGCCTCGAGCTTTTCCTTCGCTCGGGCCGAAGACTCGGCAACCACTACATCGAAGATGTTTGAGACCTTCCCGAAACCCAGGAGTTTGTCCACGCCCATATTGGCGAGGTTGATTTTTACTTTGCCGTCCTGTTTCACGGCAAAGCCCTGTTTCATGAGTTCCTCGAGCTTCTCGTCCAGGTCACCCACATTGAGGGTGATCTTGGCGGATACGACCTTCTGGGGGCGCTTGAAGCCGTGGCGGCCGAAGTGCAATGGGTCGTACTTGAGCACGCTCATGGTCTTGTGCTTGTGGAGACCGGCATTGCCGTGGCCTCCCATTTTGCCCGCACCCCTTCCGCTCTTCTTTCCGCGCCCGTGGGTCCGAGATCCTCTGAACTTGGTGGTTCTGCTTGGCATGTTCTAGCACCTCACAGCATCTTCTCGATGAGGGCGTTAATCCGCTCTCCCCGGTACCCCAGGGACCCGTGGGTCTTGAGGTCCTTCTTCACAGCTTCCCATCCTTGGATCGGAGGGTGCAGCCTAAAGAGCGGCTTAATGTCCTTCAGATCCGAGTACTTGGCCTCGTCCATTACCACGCTCTTGGCGAACGCCTCGACCGATTGGAACTGGGAATTGCCTCCCACATACGCATCGTCGATGGGCTTGTCCCCCATGAGTCGGCCGCGGGTCTTGATCATCCTGGCGAGCGTTTCCTCAGAAACCTCTCCCCAGGTGATGAAGTCCTTGGCCTTCTGCAGCATCCCCTTCATACAATCGTTCTCGGGGATGATGACGCAGTGGTTGACGCGGGTGAGGCGGAGCATGCACATCGTATCCTCGATGTCGTGGTTGATCTTCGTATGTCCGCGAACTCTGATTACCGCGAATGCCATTTGAATCACGCTTCCTTAAGCGCCGCGGCATCGCCCTCGATGGGCGCGCCGGCGACGTGGACCCTGGTGGGCCCGCTGATGATCTTGAGGCGCTTCTCCTGCTCGTCGGTGACCCTCATTTCGGAGGTCCGCTTCAGAGCGTCGAAGGTGGCCAACGCGTAGTTCACCGTGGTCTTGGTGTGTCCGCGGGCAAAGCCCCAAGAGTCCTTTACCCCGGCCAGGCCGAGGATGCTCTTGGCGACGTCGCCAACGGCGAGCCCGATACCACGGGGCGCCGGCTTGAGGGTGACCTCCACCGAACTGGACTTACCAGTGACGGCCAGAGGCAGGGAGTGAGCTGTTCCGCAACCACATTCCCAGGACCCGCAGCCCCTCTTGATCTCGATCATGTTGAGCTTGGCGTTATCGATCGCCTTCCGGATGGTCGGGCCGACCTCCTTACCCTTGGCGCGGCCTAGGCCGACATATCCGTCGCCGTTGCCGACGCAGCTGGTGACCGCGAACCTGACCCTGCGGCCGGAGTCTGTCATCCTTTGGACCATGTTAAGGTCGATGACCTCGTCCTTCATCTCCGGCAGGAGGATATCTACGATCTCCGGCTCCCTCAGAGGGAGCTTGGTGGCAAGGGCCTGGCTCATGGTGGTTATCTCACCGCTCAGGACCATCTTGCCCAATCTTGTCTTAGGATTCCATTCTGCCATCTTATTCCGCCTCCATCCGGCTCTTGACCTCTTCGACCATCTTACCCAGCTTCTCATCGATGTGGGCACCGTTGAGCCTTTCCTTTGCCGGAATGACCTCCTCGCCGTGGGGGATATTGATGCCTGCATCGAGCATGCCCTTCAGGGCAGCGAAGACAGCTGAGCCTTTCGCCGGCCCCCTGAGGCCGATGTCCAATACTGCGTCCTCGATACCGTTCTTGGCCGCCCTCTTACCAGCTAAGTAGCCGGTGAGGTAGGTCGCGGGCAGGTTTCCGGTCGCTGCGGTCCACCCGAGCTTTGTGAGCTCCTTGGAGGTGGCCGAGGCCAGGACCTTGTCCCCAGTGGCATCGTAGGATATGAACTGGACGTTGGCGTTCCTAAGGGAGAGGCGAACTACCGCCCTCGGGATCCTTGCCCTGAGCAGCCTCTGCCTCTGCCTGTAATCTGTCCTTCCCTCCCTGCGCCTGCGGAAGGGCACCCTATACCTTGGTCCATTTGCCATTACTGTCCCTCCTTCAGGTGACCTTCCATCTTTAGGTGCGAAAGCACATGGGTCCGGCTCTTGAACATGCCGCCCTTGGCCTTCATGTAGAACTCGCGGTAGACGTGCTTGTCGATCTGCCCGCTTTCCCTCAGCCCACGAAGCTCGGCACGAATGGGTCTGATGGTCTGGATCCAGTCTCTCTTGGTGGGAGTCCTGGCCCCGGCCTTTCCCTTCCTGCTGCCCGGACCGCGCTGGCGGCCTTTCTTGCGCTGGGCGCGGTTGTACTTGGTCCGGCCCTTGGAGATGCCGGCCTTGGGCATTGCCTTGATCGTTCCGGACCCGATCGCTGTGCGGATATCCGCTCGAGTAATGGCGTCGGCGAGGTCCTCAGTACGGTTAGGGTCGATCCAAACGCGGTTCTCCCCGCAGTCCAGTATCTCGGCCGCCATACGCCTTTGGTTCTTAAGGTCCATTTTCATCCCGTCCTGTTCAAGACACGAATGCCCAGTTCATCGGCCTTTTGCTCGATGGCCTGCCTTTTCTTGAATCCGACGCTGCTGCCTACTCTTGCTGCCTGTACCTTGGGGTCCATCTTCTGCAGCTGGTCTGGGTTGAACACCATTACCTCTTCGAATCCAGAGGGGTGCAGGCCGCGTACCTTGGCCGGTCCGCGGTACCCGATGCTGACGACATTGGGACGGTACTGGATGTGGCGGCGCATCTTGGAGTGCATACCGCGTGGTCTTCTCCACTTCTCGCCCAGACGGGGGAAGCGGAACCACTCTTGCCTCAGGAAGGCGATGCGGTCGTGGCTCATTTCATAGCGCAGGGCCAGGAGCTTCTTGGTCTCGGCGTCGAGGATCGGCTTCTGCTTAGGCGTATAGCCGCCTTTCTCGACGACCTCGGCTTCTGGCTTCTCAACGATCTCGACCCCTTCCTTCTTGGCCTTGGCCAGCTTCTTCTCAGAAGCCGAGGGGACGATGGCCCTCTCTTCCTTCTTGGCCTTGGGCTCTACGGCCTTCTCTTTCCGGGCGGGCTTGGTCTCGGTCTCCAGGAGCCCCTTCCAGGTCTCCAGGGTCTTTGGCCCGACCCCGTTCAGCTCGGCCATGATCTCTTCGGCCTTCTCGTCGTCATAGATGGCCTTCTTCAGGTCAGGAAGGGACTTGATGCCCATGTCCGTGAGCTGAGCGGTGAACTCTTCCTTGTAGTGGGGGAGGTCCGTCAGCTCCTTGATCTCTATCTTCTTCTCCTTGCTCATGAGCTCACCTTCTTGACCGCCTTCTCAGTGATGTAGATGCCATCCTGGAACACCCGGGGGTCGAAGCCCCAGATCTTGGTGGCGTACTCAATGTTGGCCGCCGTCTGACCGACCGCCTCGACATCGATGCCAGTTAGCACGACATCGTTACCCTTGACCACGATCTTGGTTTCCCTGACGATCTTGGCCTGGCGGGCAGCGCGCTCACCGAGGAAGTTCTCGATGATGAACTTCTCGCCCTTCACCGAGGTCTTCATCGGGAAGTGAGAGTAGACGATCTTCATGTGGTATTCGAAGCCCTCGGTCACGCCCTCGATCATGTTGGTGAGGTGCGACGCAAAGGTGCCGATCATGGCTTTATCCTTCACGCGGGGGAGTTCGCAGCTGACCACGATGTGGTCGCCGTCCACTCTGACCTTGGTCTTTGGGTTGGTGAAGTCCCTGGACAGTTTGCCCTTGGGGCCTTTGACATCGACAATGGATCCCTGTACGGTGACGGTGACTCCCTGGGGGATGTCCACCATCTCCTCGATTAATCCGCTTAGTGTCATTGCAGTCCCTCAGTACACATAGGCCAGAAGCTTGCCGCCTACCCCTAGCTCCTTGGCTCTGGTGTGGCTCACGACGCCCGATGTGGTCGTCATAATGAGCACTCCGAAGTCCTGCGCGGGTAGGTATCTGGATTCGAACTTTTCCAGATCGTTCTTCTGTACCGAATATCTCGGCTTTATCACGCCGCAATCATTGATCTTGCCGTGCATTCTAACCTTGAACACGCCGGCCTTGCCGTCCTCAATGAACTCGAACTGGTTGATGTAACCATATTCCTGCATGACCTTCAGCACCCTCCCGATCAATTTCGAGGACGGGCGGATCATGCATTCGCTCTTGCCTACTGAGGCTGCGTTCTTGATGGTCGACATAGCGTCGTTAAGTGGGTCGCTCTGCATGTCATCACCTCAGCTATACTTCTTGAACCCTATTTGCGGGGCAATCTCGCGGAAGCACTGCCGACAGACGTGCATACCGTAGCGGCGCACGATGCCTCGCTTCCTTCCACAGCGCAGGCACCCTTTCTTTCTTCCAAACTCCTTCTTAGTCTTCACTCGACCACCTCGACTTTGTACTGCTCCCTCATGAAGCCGATGGCCTCATCACGGGTCATGCGGTGCTTCCTGGGGATCTTGCAGGTCATGATGCGCCTCTTGGCCACCCTGTACCCGGGCCTCTTTAAGACCACGTTGATATCCATGCCGAATATGCCGATCTCGGGGTCATACTTCATGCCCTCGAAGTCAGTGTAGTCGGAGATTCCGAAGGACATGTTGCCCTCCTTATCGAAGGAATAGATGGCAATCCTGTGCTCTCGGATGATCAGTGCCCTCTTGAGGAAGTCCTGAGCCTTCTCGCCCCTCATGGTGACCTTGCACCCGATGGGCATGCCGGTCCTGACGCCCAGGTCACGGTTAGTGACCTTGGCGATGGTGATCACAGGCTTCTGCTTGGTGACCATGTTGAGGACTTTCTGGGCCTTGTTCAGGCGTTCGCCGGCCTCGCCAACGCCGATGTTGACGACGACCTTCTCGATCTTCGGCTGCCTCATGACGTCGCTCATATCGCGGCCTCCTCGGGCAACTCTATCTCGGGCACCTTAGCGCCGATGATGAACACGTTGCTCTTCACGGTGGAGGTGCCATCCTTGAACTTTACGAGGTTGTCGGATGCGAGCCTAGTGATCAGGTACTCTTCTACGACCGCAGTCTCACCGACGTGGGACCCGGATGTGATAAGGGCAACGCTGCCCTTGTCTAGGCTGTAGTGGTCCAGGACCTTCTGGCTTGGGATCTCGAGCTTGAGAACGTCGCCGGTCTTGTATTCATCCTTCTCCATCAGGAGGTTCCTGCCGTCGTGAAGGTTGAGCTGGGTCTTTCCGCCGGGTACGGTGGTCTTGTTCTCGATGCGGCAGAGCTTCCACGAGGCCTTGGTCTCGGGGACCTCGACCAGCTGGAGCTTGCCTCTCCTGTCCAGGACCATCCTATAGTAGGTCTTGATCTTGGGCATGGAGACGACATCCATGAGGCCGATGCCCTGCTTCAGGCTGGTGGCGACCTTGCCGTCCACCAGCACGCTCTTATCGTGTAGGACCGACCGGACCTCGCTGGCGGTGTTGCACACATGCAGCAGGTCACGAAGGACCACGTTCACCGGGATGCTCTCCTCTAGGGCGTGAGCGCCGGGGGAAGGCTTGGTGATCCAAGCGTTGGTCTTCCTCTTTACCGGCCAGCTGCGGGGCGCGGTCAATCTCTTCATTTCATTGCTCATTGTGAAACCTCCTTAGCCCTGGCGAGCCTTTCCTTCCGCTTGGGGTCGGAGAGGTCAAGCTTGGTGATCATGACCTTGGACGCATGCACAGACCTTGCGGTCTGAGTGCCGTCGGCCTTAGCGACGGTTACTCCTTCGACCGTCACCCTGCCCGTCTTGGTGATCACTGCGGCGACCTTGCCCTCTACGCCGAGGATGGCCTCGTCGCCACGCATAACCTTCACGGTGTCTCCCTTGATGACCTGGAGCGAGTGTATCTTGTACTCCTTCTGGAGATCTTCGCTCAGGTGGGAAGAGATGTTCTTCCTCCGGATGTGGATGGGAGCGTTAAAGAAGGCCTTCCGTTGCTTTCTCGCTTTCGTGCTCTTTACCATTTTCTCACCTTCAGATGATCGTAGAGGCGGTCGCCGCAATACGGGGCCACCTCTCCGCCGCTTCCCTCGCCACGGGTCCCTTGATGTCCGTTCCCTTGGTCTCGCCCTCTTCGGTGGTGATGACCGCGGCATTGTCCGCAAAGGAGATCATTACTCCATCAGCCCGGCGGAATGGCCGGCGCTGGCGGACGACGATGGCGTAGACTACTTGTCTCCGCATCTCCGGGGTGCCCTTCTTTACGGACGCGATCACTATGTCGCCCACTCCGGCCTTAGGGGTCCTACGGGCTGTTCCGTGGTATCCCGGGACGGTGAGGATAGCGATCGTCTTGGCGCCCGTGTTGTCGATGACATTCAATACTGTTCCGTTCTGGACACCGCGTGTCTGTGTGCCGGCAACTCCTTTCATCACGTTCACCTCTTCTCAATGATCACGAATGAGACGGTCTTGCTCAGTGGGCGGCACTCCATGATTTTCACCTGGTCGCCGGCCTTTACCCCCAAGCAGGGGGGATTGTGCACTGAGTAGTGGCTCGTCCGCTTCTCGTAACGCTCGTATTTCTGCTGGTATTTCAGATAGTTGCGCTCCACCACCGCGGTCTTGTCCATCTTTGTAGAAACAACAACCCCTTCGATGGTCTGGCCCCTGCAGGCAAGCTCCCCGTGGAACGGGCAGTGCTTGTCGGTACAGGCGGTCTCAGGCGCCTTGACATCGATTCCTATATCCTTGACTTCATTAGCCATTGGGATCACCTAATCTTCTTGATACGATCCTCAGGTCGGTGCTGGATATCCGAACCTTGAATCAGGACCTTTTCGCCCTGGTATGTGAACAGGAAATCATTGGTCGGCTTGGGCACGGTGACCTCACGGTCCGCCTTGCGCACGACTATGGTGTTCTTGGTCTCGTCCACTACGGTGCCACATATGTTGCCGCATCCGGGGTTGGGCATTACCTCGACCTCCAAGCCTATGAATTCCGACCTCATGATATCCCTCTTATTCACGTTCATCTAACGTCCGTCTTGAAACCCATCTGTTCGAGGGCTTCCTTGACCTTCTTCTTGTGGTCACCCTGCAGCTCGATGCGGCCTTCTTTGGCCGTACCGCCGGCAGCGCACTTGCTTTTAAGCTTCTTGGCCAGGTCGTCCATGTCGATATCGTTCTCGTCGATACCTTCGACCACAGTGACGATCTTGCCGTAGCGCCTGCTATCGGTGCTGATCCTTACGGTCTGTTGTTCACGCGCGATCTCTTCGCACATGCACAGTTCCTTGGGCAGTCCACATACCGGGCAAATTTCAGCCATTAGTGCTTCTCCTCCTCCTTCTGGATGGTCTCGATCCGAGCAATGTTCGTCCTGAGGGCTCGTATCCGTCCGGGGTTGGTGGGGGCGCCGCCCATTGCGGCCGTGCCCCTCTCGTGCATGAGCTCGTCGCGGAGCTCGCGCATTTTCTTGGCGCGGTCCGCGGCGTTCATGTCCTTGATCTCCGACGTCCGGAGGAGAGCCATTACTGCTCACCCTCCTTGACATCGGCGTCTGCTTCTACTGGGACCGGTTCCTCAGCGGTCTCCGCGCGCACGATCGCAGAGGGTTCCGCTTTCTTCACCATCAATGGTGCGAGCTCGGGGAACTTCTCTGCGGCCTCTGCGGGCAGGGTGACATCGATCTCATCGGGGAGCCTAGCGTCCGGGCGCATGATCTCGACGGTCACGCCGATGACGCCTGGCTTTAGCTTGGCGACGGCGTAGCCCTTCTCGATATCCTTTAGCTTGGGCTCGCCGCAGAACTTGATGTAGCCTTCCTTGAACTTCTCAGTGCGGTGCCTCTGGCCGGTCAGCTTGCCGGCAATGACGATGTGGCATCCACGGGCGCCAGAGTCCATGACCCGGCGGATGGTGGAGTGTCCGGCCCGTCTGAAGTGCCAGCCCCTCTCTAACGCGAACGCGAGCTTCTCGGCCATGATCTGGGCGTTGAGGTTAGGGTTTGCAACCTCTTGCACCTCGACCTGGGGATTGTCGAACTTGAAGTCCTCTTCGATCGCCCTGGTCAGGTTCTTAATGGATGCGCCGCGGCGCCCGATGACGATCCCGGGGCGCTCAACGATGAGCGTTACCCTGGTCCCCATCGGGGTCCTCTGTACATCCAATCCGCCAAAGCCTGCTCTGGAGACCTCTTTCATCAGGTATTCCTTGAGGAGGACCCTGCGGACGTTCTCAGCTATGAACTTCCTTTCGTTTGCCATTTACTGTACCTCCTCCAGGATGACCTCGATGTTGACGGTCTGCTGGTTCCACGGGGTGCTCCGGCCGAAGGCACGGGGCATGTGCCCGGGAATGGTCCGTCCGAGGTTCGTGGTGATGACCCTGACCTTCAGGTTCTCAGAGTCAAGACCCTTGTACTCGGCGTTATGCTTGGCGCTCTGGATGACGTCCAGGATGGCCATGGCCGACTTCTTGGGGAAGCGGCCGGGGCCGACGCCGGCCTTGTGGGCGACGCCCATGTTGAACCGGGCGAACTGTACTGGTCTCTTGAGGTCGATGACCTCTTCCAGCATCTTGATCGCCACTGTGACGTTCTTACCTCTGACCATGCGGCAGACCTCACGGGAGTCCTTGGGGGAGATGGGTTTCTCCTTACCAATGGCCCGCGCGGTCTTGTCCGGATCGGTGTGTTGAGTGTATCCTACCATGTTTCCACCTCACTTCAGCGGCAGGAACTTGGATCCTCTGGTCGCACCGACGCCTGGTCCAGAGTGCTTCACTTCATGCCTGGTCATGGCGAACTCGCCAGTGAAATGCCCGATCATCTCGGGTTTTATCTCGAACTCAAAGAACTCGTGCCCGTTGTAGACGGCCACTCTCTTACCCACGAACTGGGGGATGATGGGGACGTCCCGGCGGTGGGTCCTGGTGACCTCACGGTTCCCGGTCTTGATTATCTCGTAGGCGGTCCTCTGCTCTTCGCACATGCCACGGGCTAGGGTCCTCCGGGCCCGTGACGGGAGCAAAGTGACCATCTCGTCAAAGGGCATCTCCAGCAGTTCCTCCATAGAGAAACCGCGGTAGGTGAACTCCTTCTTGCGGCGAGCGGTGATACCGCCCTTCTTCTTCCGCATCTTCCTGCGCGCGGCCTTCTGGCCGCCAATTTTCTCCTTTGCCATTAGATCACTTCCTCCGCTTGGGAGACAGTCGGCCGACCTTACGTCCAGGTGGCGCGTTCCGGCTCACGGTGCTGGGCTTTCCTACATGGGGGTGACCGCCGCCACCATGGGGGTGGTTCACTGGGTTCATGGCCACTCCCTTGACCTTGAAGTAGGCCTTGGCCTTGCTGCGGTAGGCGTGGAACTTGTTCCCTGCCTTACCGAACGGCTTTTCCCTCTGGCCACCACCGGCGACGACGCCCAATGAGGCGCGGCAGCGGGGGTCGAAGGTCTTGAACGAACCGGAGGGCATCAGGAGGACGACCTTGTCGCCCCTGCTGACCACGGTCGCGGAAGCTCCGGCGGCGCGGACGAACTTGCCACCATCGCCAGGCTTCCCTTCAACATTGTATACGAAACTTCCTTCGGGCACGGTGCCTAGGTTCACGACGTTTCCGGGGGTGAGGTCCGAAGCTCCGACATCATAGCTGATGTTCTTTCCGACCATCATGCCCTCGGCGGCTAGCATGAGGATGCTCTGGCCGGCGAAGTCGATCTTGGCCAGCGGGCCACTGCGGCCTGGTGCGTGGATGAGGTCGACGATCTTGCCGGTCCCGGCATCGACATTGGGATACCGGATGCTACCGAGGTGCCTGTGTCCGGGGCTGCGATATACTGCGCTGCCCTTTCCTCTTCTCTGCTGTCTGAGTTGTTTTCCCATATTATCCCCTCAGAACACTCCAATTCTCATTCCGATATCCTCCGCCGAATATCCTTCGGCGAGCTGGATGATCGCGCGCTTCCCTTCCTTGGTGATCTTGGTCCAGACCTTGGTGACCTTGACCTCGAAGTGGTCCTCGAAGGCATCCTTGATGTCCTTCTTGGTGGCTTCCTTGATGACGACAAACTCGATCTTGTTGCCATCCTTGAAGTTCTGGGTTGGGGTCCCGGCCATGTGGTTCATTGTCTTTTCCGTGACATAGGGGTGAAGCAGGATGTTTTTGTGAGCCATGCCTACCACTCTCCTACCATGTTGAGGGCGGACTCGGAGAAGATCGCTAGTCTCCCTGCCTGGCCGCCTGGGGCTAGCACTCCCGCGCTAAGTCCCTCGGTCGAAACGATTTCCACGCCGGGCAGGTTGTTCGCACCCATGAACACCGGGGCACCCAGGGCCGAGACGACCACTAGGATGCTACGGGGGGTCTTGTACTTCCTGCCCCTCATCTTTCCGCGGCCAGCGCGGATCTTCTTGCCGTCCTTGGCCCTGGCCAGGTCTGCAGATATGCCGATCTTTTCCAGAGCAGCCACGACATCGTTGGTGGTGGCAAGCTTTTCAAAGTCATCCTCTACAACCACTGGCATGGTCACGCCTTCATCGAACTGGTGACCTCTCAGCTTGACCAGCTCAGGGTCTGACAGAGCAGCCAGCGCGGACAGTTTAGCTTTGCACCGCTCCTTACGGTTGACCTTCTTGGAGTAGTCCTTGTCCGGCTTGGGCGGGAAGGCCCGGCGTCCGCCCACGTTGTTGGGCGACTCGGCGGCCTTGCTGCCCCCAGTAAGCCTCTGGACACGCGCGACACCACGTCCCTTTCCCCACTGGGACACGGCATGTCTCATGCCTGCCGTGGGGGAAGGACCGTAGGCCTGGCGTCTGTTGGCCATCTCGGCCACAGCGGCCCTGTGGATAATGTCAGGGCGGAACTCGGTGGCAAAAGCCGCGGGGAGCTCGACGCTCTTGACGACGTCGCCATTTACAGAGTATATATTGACATTGTTCTTGGCCATGATCTTCAAGCCCCCTGCTTGGACTCAGTGGAGACATATACCATGTTGGGCGCCTCCTTGAGCACGATACCGATCGGCCTCACGGGGTCCCTCAAGCGGATAAGTCTCTTGGTAGGGCCCGGAACCGATCCGTGGATCAGAACGTAATTGTTCCTGATGTTACCATAATGGAGGAAACCACCCTTGGGGTTGATCTCCTCTCCCTTCTCGCCGATCTTGAGGATCCTCTTGTTAAACTCGGTCCTCTGATGGTAACCCATCTGACCGGCCTGAGGAACCTGGGGCCTAACGAACCCAGGCCTCTTGGGGCCCAGTGTGCCGACCATCCTGCGGTGCTTGGAGTTCTTGTGGGAGAGCAGCTTTACGCCCCATCTCTTGATGGCTCCCTGGAACCCCTTGCCCTTGGTGACCGCGGACACGTCGATAATGGCGCCGTCCTTGGCGAACTCGGTGACCGTGATCTCTTTTCCCAGCAGTCCCTTTGCGTACTCCAGTCGGGCCTCGATGGAACCGCCGCCTACGCGGGTCTCCATAAGATCAGGGGCCTTCTTCGGCACGCCGGTGATCATCTTAGGCTGAGTGTAAGTTAGCACCCGGACATCCTCGATGTCTTTCTTGATTAGCTCGCTCCAGGCCTTCTCCGTATCGTAGTTCTTGGGGATGGGCAGTTTCCGGGCGAGGTTTTGCTCTACCCCGCTGGCCCATACCTCTCCTACGGTGCGCAATCCGTACCGGGTGTTCTCATAGACCCTTACGGCAGCAACCTTCATGGGAGGTACTTCTACGACGGTTACCGGGATCTGGATCTCCTGACCTGCGGTGAGGCTGGCCTTCCTGAAGTCCACGACGAATGCGTGGGTCATTCCGGCCTTGTACCCGGCGAAGCCCTGTAGCTTAGGGCCTTCGCTGATCTCGGGCCAGGAGTCTAACCTGGGTGTCTGGCTGATCGCTCGCTTCCTAGGCGAATACGCATGCGAACCTTGTTTTGGACGTCTCTTGTTTGGCATGATTCTCCCTCTCTTCCTTTTTGAGAGAATCCACTCTCTGTGCTCGCGCCTCTTTTTACTCGATCGCTCGAGGTCAGCACCTTCGACCGTGACGCGTTATCCGCCCTCCGAGAATGGAGTTAGAGGGGAAGTTGGGATGCAAGTGCATTGCCCATGGCGTCTGGTCGAACGTCCTCAGCGCTTACAGCGTAACTGTGGCATTATAATTATGGTATATAAACTTAGCGTGGGAGGGGGACCCCTATCTGGCTATGGCATATTCTCCTTTCAGGAAAAGGTTGGCTCATAGCTCCGACCTTGAACTTTCTAAGATGATAGATGGGTAAAATATATCACCTTCGGAGGGCGTTCGGGGATAGGAAGGGATGTATTGAGCCGGGTTCGGGACGTCGGTCCGTCGCAAAGGACGCTTTTCAACTTCGATATCGAGGACCCTTTCGAGGCAGGGTCGATAGATAGCTTCAAGGACCAATTCCGTCGATTGAACGGCCGCAACCCCTCGGCCGTGGAGCTCAGCACCTACTATCGCAAGCATCCTCAGGAGCTGGAACGGCGGACCGGGAATTTCAAGAAGCATTAACTGCTCTCTTTCTTGGCCTTATCTCGCTCATGGCATCGTCCTTCGAGTGCGCTCCCAGTGACGATGTTCTCCAATACGCAGACCTTTTGACCATTGACCACGAAGCACATGTTTTTGTCACATGGTTCGACGTGGATGATCACGTCGCAATTTTTGAGCTCCTTTTTGATCTCGCTCTTTATCATCCCGGACAAGGCGTGACCTGCTTCGATAGGAGTATCGTACTTGATCACGATGTGGAAGTCAACGAACCGCTCCGCACCGGCCTTGCGGCTGCGTAGATTGTGATAGCCCAGGAACCTATCGCTATGTTTGTTCAATATTTCCCGGATCTTCACTTCCTCCTCAGGAGGTAGCTTCTCATCAAGGAGGTCCCGCCCAGACCGCTTGATCATGCCCCAGGCGGCCTTGATGATGAGTATGGCCACACCGATGGCGATAAGGGGGTCCAGGATCGGCAGGTTCGTTATCTTGATGACCACCAGCCCGGCGAATATGCCTAAGGAGGTCCAGACATCCGTCTTAAGATGGAGGGCATCCGCCTCTAGGGCCATAGAATCCTCCTCTTTGGCCACCTTGTAGAGGTATCGGGACACGATGATGTTGATTACCACCGAGATGCCCATGACTGCGATGCCCAGGTCGACCTCTTCTATCCCGGTGTGAGAAATGATCTTTTGTGAAGCCTCGAAGAGAATTATGCCCGCGGCAATAAAGATAAGGATGGCTTCGATGACCCCTGAAAGGTTCTCATATTTACCATGGCCATAGGGGTGTTCCTTGTCCACAGGCTCACTGGCTTTCCGGACAGAGTAGTTGGCGATGATGGCTGCCAGAAGGTCCATCATCGAATGTATCGCCTCGGATATCACCGAGACGGACATCATCATAATGCCAACGGTTAGCTTCAAAACCACCAATGAAGTGTTAGATACGATGGATGCTCGTGCGGCGGCCACTTTTCGTTCCAAAGCGATCCATCACCTATCGACGCCCCCTATTTGGGATTTGTGGAAGGCGTACAATTGAGGGCCTAGATGGGGGCCATCGGGCCTCCATCAGCCCAGAACGCGGGTAGAACTCAGAGCTTTCCTTCCTTGGCCTTCTTCTGCAGGCGCTTGGACCGCTCCTTAGTGTTGAAGCCGGTAGCCTTTTCCATGAACTCATTGTACTTACGGTTCGACTCTATCATCGCCTCGGGGGAAGCGCCCTTGTCCGAGGTGGTCACCACCGACAAAGTGCTCTTGCTAAGCATCTTGACCTCGAACCTGACGGTGGCGCCGAAGGAAGAGATCAGGGATCCATTCTCTTCCTCGACCTTTCCAAGCACCTCCTTCATCAGATTCTTAAGGCCGTCCCCTTCCAAGCTGGCAGCATGCCCCTTCTTGATATCGAATTCCATCGTCATTCCTCCTAATCGAAATCCAGTTCATTGCTCAGGTACTTGGCGACGTCCACGCTCGTGCCCATGGTGTCCTGAATGTCCATGAGGCCGGTCCACTCCTTGCGACAGCCACAATCTAGGCCGCCCAGGTCATCAAGGTCCTGGCTGAAGGAAAAGCGCTGGACCGCATCAAGTATTTTTCTGTCGCAGCTATCGCAGTTATGGACGCCCCGCGCGGTCCCCCCGCCCGACGGAGAGGACATGATCCGGCATTCGCTGATCTCTCTCCCCTTTCTCAGCACCTCGATCAATGACCATAGCCAGGGCGGGCGGTAGTTGCCCCGACGCCACAGCATATCTACCACAGTGTCCCTCTGCACGTTCACCGGGTTGACGCTCACGCTCTCGGAGAATTTGGACGCGTAGCCGATCGATACGATGGCATCTTGTACAGCGGCCCTTTCCGTTAGGTAGGGGGGCTTGAGGAGCAGATAGGTCCTCAACGGTATGTCCTTGCCCCTCAGAACACCGGCCGCCCGAGTGTAGTCCTCCACGGTGAAACCCTTGCGGACGCACTTGCGGAGCACCTCCTCGTTCGCCGTCTCTAGGCCAATGGCCACCGCCGAGCGGGGATCGATGTCCAGCAGGTTCTCGTCGGTGATGAAGTCCGGCCGGCTCTCGTAGAGGATGCGGTCGGCCGGGGAGAACGCGGAAAATATCTCGGACCGGAGGTCCAGGGGAATCTCGTTCGGATCGAGAAACGAGCCGGAGGTGTAGATCTTGACCAGCCGTTCGCCCTTGTACCTCGAGGCCGCCTTGCTCATCTGGGCCCTTATGTCGGCAGGGGTGACCGCTCTAGAACTGGCCGAATTGTAGCCGCACATGAGGCACCCCTTCTGCCAGGACCACCAGCAGCCCGTGGTCCGCAGAATGACCACAAATGCCTCGGCCTTCTGACCGTCGATGACGTCCTCCTCCTTCCAGACGCTGACTGGGCTCTGGAGCTCCTCTCTGGTCAATCGGGCCATTTTGTATCTCTCATGATGGACATGTCGACCTCGATAATTAGGTTTGCCCATATCTCCGCAGCTGGCCGGACTCTCCGGGAGCAATCATATTCATTTAACGATCAGGCCGCCCGGATCGAGGGAGCTGGCCTATGAGCGCCGAATCCTCGACCAAGCAGGCAAATCTCAACGGCGAGCATGTCCTCTCCACCCGATATCAGCGAGGGCTCCGAGACCAAGCTCTACCGCATTCTCATGGCCAGCCAGTATTATCTGAAGCTGACCGACAAGGCTGGTAAAAGCTGCTGTAATCTGAGAAGGGATAGAGCGCCGCGGAGCACCTGAAGCGCATCAAGGACGGGGTGCAATCCCATGCCAAAGGTGATGGGAAGGTCCGAGGTCCCGGCCGGCACCAATGACTAGGATTGCCAGGCCCTCTTCGACCGCATCCGTGGTAAGGCCTGATGGTCGTTGCTGAGTTCAAAGTGGGCCCCTATGGGTTCAAGGGCGACTTTCTTGTCGCCGCCGATGAACTAATGAAGAGGTTGCCGGGAGCGGTCGTAGCCTCTTCTCTTTGGGCTGTTAACTAAGAGGATTACGAAACTCCGTGGGAAGCTGAAATGGAAGGGATCGAAAGAGGTGACCCCCCATGTATAGGTCGACAAGACCGCTCCCGGAGGGCTTGAAAGACTTTCGGACATCCCCAGGCTGCCCCTAAATGTCCAGCGCCATGCCATGGACCATTATGTCGTCACGCTGCGCACCCGCTAGCGTTCTATCTCCCATTTCATTAATTCGAGTCGGAAGGATATGACTACTTTCGATCACCCCCCGGGACCGACGGTAAGGGGAGATGGGTTGAAAGGGGAACTCGGTTCGTCTATTCGGCTATATATCTCGGATGCCCACCACATATCAAGCAAAAAGTGAGAAATATGATTGCCGAAGACCAAATCGAATATGCGATGGACCTGATTGCCAAGAAGCACACCAATGTGTCGGCCCTCATGTACGATATGCAGAACCTCTCGTCGGTGGATCACAACAATGCTGGCCTCCGCGAATGGTTGTCTGGCATGACCGACGACGGGTACAGCATCCTGATCGAGCGCCTGGCGAGGATGTAGTACTGGAAGACGACCAAATGGCATATGTTGCCGTTATGCCAAAAAATTGCACTTTCGGTCATCTCCATTAACGAGGGTGACGGGGGAGCGACATCCTCCGGTTCATGATCACGCACAAGGGGTTCATTCGGAATGCCGCGCCCTGCCCGCTCTGCGGCTCGTTGCGGCTGACGAGATTCATGTTCAACGAGCTCGCGAGTGGCGGCCGGTACGACAGTTGCGGCGACCTAGGGACATTCAGCCGCGAGATGGACAGAGGTTCCTGGGCAGGCTGTGAATATCGCAAATGGGAGCGCTAGATGACTAAACTATTGAATTAAACGGCCACTATTCGCTAATAATATCCAAATCGCGTTCCAACAGCGATAGGTCCCTGCTCGCCAATGTCTCCGGGTCCAAGGCTATAATGAGCTTAGACTCAGAGACTATGGTCGCATCCCTTAGCTCGAATACGAACGGCAGGACCTTCTCCAAACGATTGTACGATGCCAGATGCTCCAGGCCATCTATGAGGATGACCGGACCGTTACCTCTCTGCAAGAATTTTAAGGTCGTATGTTGCAAGACCGAGATATTGGCAGGGTCGATACTGTCCGGTCCGGGCTTATGGGTCAACCATAATATGGGCGTGTTCATCAGACCATATGCTTCCTTGACCTGATCGGGATGTTTTCGGGTGATCAACAAACCCTGTCCGCCCGAGGCGAGTTCATTGACGAACATCTGGTAGGCTAGATCACCAGACTTGGCCTTCACCAGGACGCTATGCCTCGGTTCCACGATCGGCGCTTCTTTGACGGCGCGCAGGTTCTCTTGGGCTGGTTCGAGGATGAAGAGCTTTTGTCGAAATATACCATAGGCGAAGGTGAGGCTCGATGCCAGGATGGTCGCGGAGAACAGAGGAGGGGCGCTTGGTTCATACGCCTTGATGAGGGCTACCATCAGCCCTAAAAAGAAGGGGATCACCATCCCTGCGGTCAGGATGGCGATCCTACGCCTTGTCCCCTCCATGCTCTCCGTTAGGTACAATCGGGCTAGGATGATGGCGCCCACGAAAAAGTAGGCATAGATGACCACGAACCACCAAACCATGGGCAGGCCGGTGGAGACCCACCAACCATACTTGTCCTCGGCCACGGTGCTGACCAACATCGTGGGCACCACAGCGGTAAACACTATGATGAGAGTGAACTCTCGCTTGTGCCGGACCAGCCACGATCCTTTCCGTTCATATGGTAGGAATGAGGTAAGGTAAAGCATCGTGGCCACCGTAATCGTGGAAAAGAAAATCGTAGGCCGAGCGAATGCTAGAGCTGTGCCCTCATCTGATGCAGTGATCATGAAAAAGTCGGTCAAGTCCGTCAATATCGCCATCAACGTGAGGAGGACGAATACCCTGGAGCTCTTCAGATGGGGGTTCCTGATGAGGACATAGAGGCTCAACGAGATGCACACCATCACCGCAATGATGGAAATCGCCGAGAATACTAGACCAGCTTCGAACATCGACCCGCTCCTCCTCGGCGAATGTCCCGTCAGTAATATTATTAGATGAATGTTTAAAAAATCAAATATGAAACCACGGAGGAAGCGCTATCAGAAGATCAGGAACTTCCCGGGAAATCCTAGATCGCGGCCCCATCGAATGCCCGATTCTGATGTTTGCTCCTGCGCGCCCAACTAGGCCGGCTGCCTGCGAGCCCATCCAAGGGCATCCGGCAGGGAGGAGAGCTGGAGAATGGTTTATTGCTGCTCAATGCGGCATGAGCCCATTGATCAGTCGTTCCGCAGCCACGTCGGCATATTCTCCGACGAGATGAGAGAGGCGCAGGGCCAGGAGGGTAGAAATTATCCCGACTGGCTCAGCCAGTAAAACCGAGCTAGTCAATTAAGTTTGCCCGGATGCCCGCCCCGTGTCCGGGCTGCGAAAAGAGCATCGGAACACCGAGCGTTGCCTAATCCTTTAATAAGCCTGGAATAATCCCTGAACCAGAAGGTAAGGGCATGGCCAAGAAGATCATAATCATCGGGTCCGGAGCGGCGGGTATGACCGCAGCATCCTCGGCAAGGGCGGCCAATAAAGAGGCCGAGATAATCGTGTTCACCGAAGAGGAGCATATATCTTACTCGCCGTGCGCCATCCCCTTCGTGTTGGAAGGGAAGATCAAGGATTTCCCCTCCATCGTGATGCACCACCCAGAATTTTATCGCCGGGAAAGGAACATCGATGTGCGCACCCGGTCCAAGGTCACCGCGGTCGATGCGGAGAAAAAGACCGTCACCCTCGTCGATGGGACCACGATACCTTACGACAGCATCATCCTGGCCACTGGTGGCACGGTGTTCGTCCCCCCCATCGAGGGGGCGGGCCTGCCCGGGGTGTTCAAGGTCCGGTTCATCCAGGACGGCATAGATATCCAAAAGGCCATGCTCACGGCCCGCTCGATCGTGGTGGCCGGCGCGGGGGTCATCGGTCTGGAAGTAGCGGTCGCTCTCCGCCGTGCGGGCAAGGACGTGACCGTGGTAGAGATGTTCTCTCAGGTCATCCCAAGGATCTGCGATCCAGACATGGCCAGGGAAATGCAGACCTACTGCGAGAGCCTGGGCATCAAGTTCATGATGGGTCTGCCCCTTGGTTCGATCAGGGGGGCAGGAATGGTAGAGAAGGTCCTGGTTGGCAATACTGAGGTGGGGTGCGACATGGTCATCATGGCCACCGGCGTCAGGGCCAACCTCGAGCTGCCGAACATGCTTGGTCTGGAGATCGGTCCGCTAGGTGCGGTGCGGGTCTCGCCGACCCTCCAGCCCTACAAGAAAGGCCGTCTGGTGAAGGACATGTATATGGCGGGCGACGTGGTCATGTGCGAGAGCGCCGCAGCTCCTGGCCCTACGATGAGCCAGCTGGGGTCGACCGCGGTGAGACAGGGCCGTGTCGCCGGGGTCAATGCTGCAGGAGGCTATGGTACCTTCCCGGCGGTCCTAAGTGCCTGGGTGTCGCAGATCGGCGAGCTTCAGGTGGGCGGGACGGGTTTGTCGAAGGGCCTGGCCGATTATTATGGTCTCAATGTGGTGGAGGGTACGGCGGCCGGGCTGACCAAGGCCCGATATTATCCAGGTGGTAAGAAGCTCATGGTTAAGCTCATCGCGGATCGGGAGACCCGCAGACTGCTGGGTGCCCAGATCGTGGCTGGCGAGGAGGTCACCGGACGCATCAACTGGCTGACTGGTGCGATCATGAAGGGTGTGACTGCAGATGAGTTCATGAACTCGTTCGAGAACGCCTACTGCCCCCCGACCTCTATGGTCAAGGATGTCGTCAACATCGCAGCGGAGGACCTGGTCCGGAGGCTCTGAGATGACCAGGGTCCTTTTCAGGACCTTTGGCCATATCACCGCCATAACCAAGGGGAACCAGTTGGAGATCGAGTTCCCCGGGGCTACCATCGAGGAGTTCCTCATCGAGATGGTCAAGAGGTTCGGAAAGCCCATGGGAGGTGTCCTCTTTCCCCAGGGGGAGAGTTTCTCGGAGATGCTGTATGTGTTGGTCAACGGTAAGAACATGGCCTACCTGGACGGACCGAGAACCTCGCTCAAGGATGGAGATATAGTATCTATCCTGCCGATGACTGCTGGTGGATAAAGGCCGCTGTCTCCATATGCTGTTCGCATGAAAGATGAGCGGCGGACGCGATACCTCCAATGCCGAGGGCCCAAAACGAATCAACAGGCCCGCATTTTCTAGATCTGGACACACATGACCCATGATCGAACTGGAACGTTATGGGCTCACATCGAGTGATCAAATATTATAAAAAAATAGGAAAGGGTTTGAGGTGACACTGGTCAGATGGCGCTCTTTCCTCTCTCCTTGGAGCTGACTCGGATGACCTCATCGACGGTCCAGACGAATATCTTCCCGTCTCCGATGGTGCCAGTGCTGGTCACGTCAAGGATGATGTTGACTGCCTTCTCGACATCGGCATCGTCCACTACTGTTTCCAGCTTGATCTTGGGCAGCAGGTCGATATCATAGACGGCGCCCCTCCATTGACGGGTCTGCCCTTTTTGCCTCCCCCGGCCTTGGATCTCGGTCACATTTAGCCCGAGTATTCCTTGCGCTTCCAGGGCCTTCTTTACCTCTCCGAGCTTCTCGTGTCTAATGATTGCCTGGACCATTTTCATCGGTTGTTCCCTCCCAGGTTAAAGTCCTTGATGACCATTTCTGGATAGGCGATGGCGTTATGCTCACTAATATCCAGACCTTCCCTCTCTTCGGCCTCGGAAACCCTGATGCCCATGATCCTCTTCAGAACATAGAACAGTAGGTATCCAAGGCCAAACGCCCAAAGGACCACGACCGCAACGTTGATCATCTCGACGAGGAAGAACCCCGCGTTGCCATAGAGCAGGCCGGTGACCAGCGGACCGTCCGTGGAGTAGACCCCGTAGGTGCCGTCAGCGAACAGGCCCAGGGCGAGAAGGCCCCACACGCCGTTAAGCCCGTGGACCGATACTGCCCCGACCACGTCATCGATACCTTTCTTCTCGATGAACCATATGCCGTAGCAGACCACGAAGCCAGCAATAACGCCGATGAGCATCGCTGCCCACGGAGCGACCCAAGCGCAGCCTGCGGTTATTCCGACCAGACCGGCGATGACGCCGTTGATGGTCATGCTGACATCGGGCTTCCCGGTCCTCCTCCAAGTGATGAACATCGCGGCTATGCCGCCGGCAGCCCCGGCGAGTGTGGTAGTGACGGCGATGCGGGAGATGACCAGCTGCTGGGCCGAGAGCGTGCTGCCAGGGTTGAAGCCGAACCAGCCGAACCACAGGATGAACCCGCCCAGTACGGCCAGGGTCAGGTTGTGGCCCGGTATGGGCAGGGGCTTGCCGTCCTTGGTATACTTGCCGATACGAGGCCCAATAAGAATGCAAGCGGCCAGTGCGATGAACCCACCCAGCGCATGAACGACCCCGGACCCGGCGAAATCAAGGGCCCCATAACCGCCACCCAGGTCCGTCATGAACGTGGAGGTGGCCAGCCAACCGCCGCCCCATACCCAGTGAGCGTAGATCGGGTAGATCAAAGCAGAAACGATCACACTGTATATGATGTAAACCTTGAACTTCGGCCTCTCGGCGATGGCCCCGCTGACGATCGTCGAAGCAGTGGCTGCGAACACCAGCATGAAGAACCAAAGTAACATGGTGTTGACATCATAGGAATCACCCAGGAGCATGAACGCAGATGTCGGATCTCCAATGATCCCACCTATGTCAGGTCCCAGCAGGAGCGAATATCCCAGAATGAAGAACGCTATGGTCCCCAGAACGAAATCCACCAGGTTCTTCATCAGCACGTTTGCCACATTCTTGACCCGGCACATGCCTGCTTCAAGCAGGGCAAAGCCTGCCTGCATGAAGAAGACCAGGAACGCGCAGACCAGGATCCATACAAAATCAATCGACAGGACCGCCCCGTCCAGATCGGGCGTATATGTGGCTGCTCCACTGGGATCTCCAGATGCCATGGCGGTACCTGGGATCAAGGCTACAAGGGCAACGACGGCCAGCAGACCAATTAGGGCCTGCCTGTTACTTCCACCCCTCCTTGAAGGAGATGCAGGCCGGGGCGAACGGTCATTCCACTCATCGGTCGTTTCATCCATTTTCATACCTCGTCGTCTCGTTCTTTGACCGGCCTTGTCAGTCCACCAGAGGTGAGGCCAAGCCTCTCTTTTCTACGGTAGAATTCCAACCCGGCAAAGATTTGATGCGTCGAATCGCCCCGACCTAGGACAGTTCATCAACATCTTTGGGACGGGAGTAGTCATTTGACCAACGCATCGGCTAGGATAATAGATGAATGTATATTAATCAATACGTCAATAAGATATAAAGTTATAATTCTTATAAACTAATATTCAATCATATATGAATCGCATTGAAGACTAGCGATTCATCTAATCACTAAATCTTAACAAACACAATGGGCACAGTGATCAATATTAAAACATTCGACATGTCCGTGCTGAACGAACAAAGCTGCTCGTTGAAATTTTGAGATGGCGCCAGGGGATAGATGGGCCTGATGTTCGCCCCTCACAATGCCTCATCGAGAAATGTGGAGCAGGAAGACTTTCCATACGGGGTCGGCCTTAAACTTATTCTATTACGACCCCATTGAACAATAACACTGTGTCCTTCTATCGATGAGGTCGAGCATGGTTCGAACTTGGCCCTTTGACCAATGAGCAACAGTAGGGCATTATCATGACCGATACTTTAATCAGGTCCTTGAAATACTAATAGAGCAGATATTAGTGTGCACTTGTTCTGTCGTTAGGGGATGCGGAGGAGTGGAAATGAGAGACTCAGAGATCCTCCAAGTTAAGACAGCGGTCCGCCTACTGGGCGGCATGAGGGATGAAGTTGAATCCTGGCCCAGCGTCAAATGTCCCCGTCCGGCCTACGAGCTCGTCTCGGAGGAACACGAAGCGGAAAAGGCCTGATGCTATCTCTCGTCGTAGGACTGACCACATATTCCCATCAATCCAGCCGTGGCCAGAATTATTGCGCCTCTATCGACGGCGCTAATTTTTCAAAATCAGATGATCTGTAACTCAAATCAGCATCTCTATATCCATCCAGTTCGTTCTCCATATCACTCAGTCGTACAATGGATTTGAACAAGCCGCGTAGCAAAAATGCTAGGTGGTGATGGGTGGGATGGGGCGGTTCAAATTTCTCAAGGCCAGTAATTATAAGGATTACTGGATAATCAACGAGCTCGTCGAGCAGTGCAACGAAGAGGGCAAGGACGGACGGTTCCGGTGGTGCTATGCTCCCCGAGAGCACATGACATTGCCCCATATAGACGATGATTGCGAGGCTAAATTGGTGGTGACCAAAGACAAGGTCCCTAAGATCGTCGGTTTCTATTCCTACAACTCCTTGGGCAAAAGATTGGATGTCCTCTATGTGGTGCCTAACAAGCGGGGGCATCACATCGCCACTGACATCATCGACAACTTCCTGCGCATGTTCCCGAAGGAGAGGGAACTCTATGTTCTGAACCCCTGCAGGGCGGTTCGGAAGATGCTCAATAAGCACTACTCCGGGAGGTTCATCGCGGTCATGGCCGATGGCGCGAGCATGCAGACCATACACTTCGAGGAAGAGGACCTGGCCTTTTCGAATTGATTCATGAAATAAAAAGATAAAGGAAAAGGATTTGAGAAGGGTTTTATCGCTTCACGCATCGAAGTACAGATAGAAACTCCGAAGGGTGCGGCCGCAGCCGGACATAATCATTCTCCTTCAGCATTTTATAGGAGATCCAGTTGCTGATGAAATCCTCGCTGAAGACCCCACCACGGGTAAGGAACTCGTGGTCCGCCTCCAGGGCGTCAAGCGCCTTCTCGAGGGAGCCAGGCACGGTCTTGATCTCGGCCAGCTCTTTCTTGGAGAGTTCGAACATATCCATGTCGTGGGGTTCGCCTGGGTCGATCTTCCTCTTGATGCCGTCAAGGCCAGCCATGAGCATGGCGGAGAATGCCAGGTACGGGTTAGAGGTTGCGTCTGGCGGGCGGTACTCGATCCTCTTGGACTTGGGGCTCTTGGAGTACACTGGGATCCTTACTGCGGCCGATCGGTTACGGGCGGAGTAGACCAGGTTAACAGGCGCCTCGTAGCCTGGCACTAGCCGGCGGTACGAGTTGGTGGACGGGGAGGTCAGGGCTAGGAGGGCAGGGGAATGTGCCAGCAGACCGCCGATGTAATATAGGGCGTTCTGGGACAGCAGGGAGTAGCCCTTCTTGTCATAGAATACGTTCTCTCCGTTCTTGGCCAGGCTCTGATGGACGTGCATGCCGGTGCCGTTGTCGCCGAACAGGGGCTTGGGCATGAAAGTGATTGTCTTGCCAGCCGCAGCGGCGGTGTTCTTCATCACGTACTTATACATCATGACCTGGTCGGCCATCTTGGCCAGGGTCTGGAAGCGCATGCCTATCTCGCCCTGACCGGCGGTGGCGACCTCGTGGTGATGAACCTCGCACTCGATGCCCGCTGCCATCAGGTTAAGGACGCACTGGGACCGGAAGTCCTGTAATGAGTCGGTCGGGGGAACGGGGAAATAGCCCTCCTTGTTGCGGGGGCGGTGGCCGTGGTTCTTGCCGTCAATGTTGTTGCCGGAGTTCCATATGCCCTCGTCGGAGTCGATGTAGTAATAGCCGGAGTGCTGGTTCTGATCAAACCTGACCGAGTCGAAGACGAAGAACTCCAGCTCGGGGCCCATGTAAACGGTGTCGGCAATGCCGGTGCTCTTGAGGAATTCCTCGGCCTTCTGGGCGATGTATCGGGGGTCTTTCTCATACCTGGCACCGTTAACGGGCTCGCGGACATCGCAGATGACCGAGAGCGTGGGGATCTTACACGCGGGGTCCATGATGGCCGTGTTCATATCGGGAACCAGTAGCATGTCGCTTTCGTTGATTTGTGCGAACCCACGGATGGATGATGCGTCGAACCCGACGCCATCCTGAAGGAGATCCTCGCACATCCTGCCGGCCGGGTAGGAGATATGCTGAAGGGTACCGGGCACGTCAGTGAACTTGAAGTCCACCATCTTGACCTGGCCGGTAGAGCACATCTCCATCGCCGCGGCCTTCGTATCGTTATTCTTAGCCTGCTTCTTGGATGCTGCCGCCATATTGTCACAACCTTTTTTTCTTAAGCCTCGTCGGGACTCGAAGGGCCGGACGAGGTCCGGGGTGAGGCCCCCATTTGTGAAGCCGCCTGAGCTGCCCGCGCTAACTGGACACACATGAATCCAAGATATTTCTTCGATTCCAGTGTATCATTTTTGGCACTCACGGCAACTGCCTATAGACAAATACCTAATTAAAGCTTTTTGAACGAGACAAATGGCGATATATTATAATAATGCAGCATCATATGGACTATTGGAATAATAGATTCCTATATGAATTAATATCTTTATTGATAATGCACAATTGATGAAAAATTGGGCAATCTCATATGGCGGCGGCTCTAACATATCCTACATGTTCGAACGATTGAACGAGCAGGAGAATATCGGAGCCACGGCCAGACCGCCCCGGAAGATGCAGAGCGAGTCCGATCATGTCCATCGGGCCGTCTTCTCCCGAACCGGGCAGCTGAGAGAAGAGCGGCCTGGGGCCCAGATCACCGAGGAGCTGCAGGATCAGGAGCCTCGGGCGATACTGAAGGTAGTAGAATCGGGAAGGCCGGTCAGGGTGGAATTCATCGAATCCATGTTCTCTGCCGACCAGCTGCGATTCCTAGAAGAATATGTTCAGGCGGCCAGGCAGAGTGGGGAACTTGCCGTCCTGTACCCGGGCCAAAGCTTTCCTGAAGAGTACGTCCTTAGGGTGGTCCAGATCATCTTCGAGCGGATCAGATTTGCCGGTGTAAAGGGTGAGGTCTCGGTCCATGGTTTTCTCTATGATTTTGAGGGATTTCCACGTGAGATTGTCTAGTCGATTGTACTATACTGATACAGGTGGCCTAAAACGAAGTGATTTATAACTCCCGGTGAATTGGGAGGCGAGAGCTATGAATGTCGAAGAGAGATTTAGCTTGCTGGCGAGGAATACTGAGGAGATCGTGACGGAAGAGGAGCTGAAGAAGCTCCTTGCTGACAACCCCTCGCCCCGGAGTTATATCGGCTTCGAGCCTTCAGGTCTCGTTCACCTTGGCTGGGTCATCTGCGCGAACAAGGTGAAGGATTTCGTGGACGCCGGTTTCGAAATCACCATCTTCTTTGCCGATTGGCACGCTTACATCAACGACAAACTGGGTGGTGACATCGAGAGGATACGCACCTGCGCCCGCTACATGGAGGACTGCTTCGAGGCTCTGGGTGTCCCCCGCGATAAGGTCAAGTTCGTGTTGGCTTCAGAGATCATGGATGGCATTGACTATTGGGAGAAGGTCATGAAGGTGGGCAAGGTCACCTCGTTGTCCCGGATCAAGCGGGCCATGACCATCATGGGGCGCAAGGAGGACGATGCCGAGCTGGACTCCTCCAAATTCCTTTACCCCCTGATGCAGGCTACGGACATCTTCATGATGGACATTGATGTCGCCTACTCCGGGATCGACCAGAGGCGCGCCCATATGCTGGCGAGGGAAGCCGGGGAGAAGCTGCATTGGAAGGTCCCTATCGCTCTGCACACGCCCCTACTACCTGGCCTAAAGGGGGTCAACCGGATGGATCCGGTGGCCAATAAGATGTCCAAGTCCGATCCGGACAGCGGCATTCTGATCCACGACACTCCGGAAGACATCGACCGAAAGATCAAGAAGGCATTCTGCCCACCAGAAGTGGAAGGTAACCCCCTTCTAGCAATCTGCAAGATGATCCTGTTCCAAAAGAGCCCCATGTTCGTGATCGATCGCCCAGAGAAGTTCGGAGGAAAGCTGGAGTTCCATTCGTACGAGGATTTGGAGACGACATACAAGGCCGGAAAGCTCCACCCCATGGACCTGAAGGGCGGAGTAGCCAAGGCCCTCAGCGATCAGCTTGGTCCGGCCAGGGCGTATTTCGAACAGCATCCCGAAAACCTCATGGCGATGAAGCGGTCGATCGGTCTCGTCTAATCCTTTCCAAACCCTCACCTTTCCATCTTTTCAACTGTGACAGATGTCCGACAGGGCCATTTTTCGCAATAATTAAATGTATGCAAGTACTTGCTTTCATTATGCCGGACGGTGTAGCGGACGAATGCGATCCTTCATCGAGATCAAGAGAACGGATCCTGGACGCCGGCCTGAAAATTTTTGGTGAGAAGGGTTACGCCGGCGCCACCACCAAGGAGATCGCCCTTCGGGCTGGGGTGAATGAGGTCACTCTCTTCCGGACCTTTCATAATAAAATGGGTCTTTTCGATGTTATAATCAAAGAACGTTTTCCAAAGGCCCAGTTGCTGAAGGAACTGCATTTCGACCGAGGTCTTGGGATGAGAACGGTTCTGGTGGAGAACTCATTGCGTCTTTTAAACATCCTTCACGCCAATCGAGACCTGGTCAGGATGGTGGTTCTTGATCTACCCCGACGGGGAGGGGCGACCCTCGTTGATCCCATATCAACTGCCTTCATCGGGCCACTGAGCGGCTATTTTGCCTCTCAATCGGAGGCAGACATGGTGCGCGATATCGAACCTGAGATGGCGGCGGAGATCCTTTATGGCACCCTACGCTCGTTCTTCATCGACCATTATCTGTTCCATGATGCGGCCCCTGAGCCATCCTGCGACCATCGTTTCATCAATACGGCGGTGGACCTCTATATTGATGGGATCGGCAGAGTGGGGAGCGAAGAACATCAAAAGCCTGGTCGAAAAAGGCCTAGATGATATTCTGGACGTCGTTATCAGCTTCAGTATTGAAATCAATTTATTAAAGTAGCTCTTTGCCAATTTTCGACAACTGACCGTTCGACGGCCACTAGGGATTGCATTGTCAATGGAGAATTCGATTAACACTAGGATTCCGCTGGAGATACTTTCCTTCTTCTCCAACCCCGGAGGGCATTCTCTGATCATCCGGGGCGATGCAGGCACCGGAAAGACCACCTTGGCTCTCCAATTGATCGAGGAGCTGGCTCAATACCACAACAGTCATTACTACTCTACCCGAGTGTCGGATTTCCTCCTACTGGTCCAGTTCCCCTGGTTAGGGGTGAAGCTATATGGTCGAGAGTATGACGAGTATGTACGGACCCAAGCTCCCTGGCTCATCGGGGAGGGTGACCCGAACATGGCCCACGTCAATCCTGGCGATATCCGGGACCATGATGATGGTCTGAAGAAGCTGGTAGATATCTACCGGAACGGGGTGAGCCTACTCCACAATGACGATGCCGCTTCGATAGATGATGTTCGGAAGGTCTACGATGTGGTGAAGGCATCCCTTCCGGTCCGATCTCTCATCGTCATCGATTCCCTCGACGCTTTGGCCGATAAGTATGGGCTGAGCAACGCAGTTTTCATCAATGCGATCCAGAAGGACCTGGTAGAGGGTTACGGGGCCAATGTCATCTTCATCTTCGAGAACAACGAAAGGGCGTTGGACTACCTGGCCGATGGCGTGGCCATGCTATCTTATCACGAGCACAACAGCCGGGCGGTCCGCCAGATCAAGGTACAAAAGCTCCGGGGCTGCGAGATCAAGCAGGCGCGATATCTTTTCACCTTAAAGGGCGGCCGGGTCCAGAGCTTCGGGAACGTCGACTCCATGGATGTCACCCCATTCAAGGAATGGGTGCCGTTATTGGACCAACGCGGAAGGATATCCTCGGGGATCATCGACCTGGATCGTTTGATGAAGGGGGGCTTTGCTCCCGGCTCGGTCGTCCTTATCGAGCTGGGGAACAACATCCCCTCGGAGATCATCAGCGTGCTGGAGCAATCGACCATCGCCAACTTCGCCTCCCAGCGCCGCGGGGTGATCTGGCTGCCCATGAAGCAGGTGAGTGCGGAGCACAGTTCGGAACCAGATGTCGGCGGCCGTTCACCCGAACCTCTTCGACGAGTGTGTCCGGATTCCCGAGCAGGCCTTCCAGACCGAACCGACCCGCTCAAACTATATCTTCCACGTCGAGGGCTCTGACGCCGGGGCCGACCTCAAATGGGACACCATTACATATTCCCTGAAATCTGCGGACATGCCCTATCTGACCATGCTAGGGTTCGATACCCTGGAATCAATCTATGGTGAATCGGTGATGGAGCATCTCACCGAACATATCGCCGCCATGAAGCGCAACGGCGGGGTGTTCATGGCCATGACATCTCCTTCCACCCGCTCAACTAAGAAGTTGATCGACCTCTCCACCATTCACCTTAAACTGGAGCGTATCGACGGCGTCCTAGTGTTGTATGGTGAGGAGCCCTACACCGAGTGCAACGCTCTCTCCTTGGAACCTCGGGAACGGGGCGGGTGTCTATCTCTGACTCCCGTGGTATGAAGGAGCTACCGTCAGCTTTTTGTCGGTAATGACCATCAATGTATCGATGGCCATCCGCACCGTCCTGGTTGACCTTGGAGGTACCCTCATTGACTTCTTCGGCACCGGCAACGCCGCCCAGATGGTGCCGATCTCACTGCGCGCGGTCCGCAATGAATTGTTCGTTCGTGATTCAACCACTCCCTCTCTCGCCGAACTCGAAGATCGATGGTCCTATCGAAAAAGAGATCCAACGGACCTGATGGTCCTTCCCCTGGAGGATCGACTGGCGTTCGTGTTCAAGATCGAACCTCATGACCATGCTGCCCTTGAGCGGGCTGGCCGGGCGTTCATGCGGCCGCTGTTCGTTCAGGCCAGGTTATTCGAGGATGCCGTGCCGTTCCTCCAAAACCTGCGATCCCGGGACCTCAGGGTCGTCCTGGTGTCCAACACCACCTGGGGCAGCCCCGCCCACCTGTGGAGGGAGGAGCTCATCAGGCACAAGCTGGATGGCTACTTTGACGGAACGGTGTTCTGCCGAGACGTCGGCTGGAGGAAGCCAGACCCGCGGATATTCCAATTCGCCTTGGCAAAGGCCGGGGCGAGGCCTTCGGAGTGCCTCTTTGTGGGCGATGACCCGGTTTGGGACGTGGAAGGGCCATCGCGCCTGGGCATGACCTCAGTCCTTCTAGATCGTCGATTGGAATGGGCCGGTCAACGGTTCGAACGAATAACCAACTTGAACGATATCGTCGAGCAAGGGATGCTGGACTGAGGATCACGCACGTCCCTGGATCTGCCTGAACAGGCTCATGGACTTTGAGATACAGATATTGAGCAGAGCCTCGACGTCTCCGGTGCCGGAAAGGCCAGCCGCGCCGGCATGCCCTCCTCCACTGCTGGAGGTCTCTCCCCCCACTTGGTCCAGGAGCTTCCCGAGGTGTAATCCCTTGCGGACCAGGTCCTGTCGGGCCCTCGCACTTATCCTGAACTTCTCGTCGCGCTGCGAGCCCACGAACGCTACGTCCGCACCAACCCCCAACAGCGCTTTGCACACCGAACTCTCGTGAGAGCTGCCCAGGGAGATGGCTACGATGTAATCGCCCAGCCGTTCGAATCTCATCCGCTGGGCGCCCTTCAGCTGAGAGATGCGCTCCGAAACATCTGGCTCCAGATCGGTGAGGTCCATAACCTCGTCCATGTTGATCTGCGATGCTTCCAACAGCTCGGAGAACGATCGTAGCATCGCGGAGTTGGCGAATCGGAAGTGACCGCTATCAGTCAACATGCCGGCCGCCAGAGCCAGACCGATCTCCCGGTCCATTCTTGTGCCCGCGACCTTGAGCAGTTCGAAAACGATCTCGGCGCAGCTTCGTCGGCTGTCGTCGCAATAGAACAGGCTGCCATCCCAATCACCGCTACGAGCATGATGATCGATGACCACTAGGTTCCGGCCGGAGACGTCGATCCCGATCTGGTCCTTGGAGGACGAGTCTACCGCCACGATCGTATCATAATCATCCAGGTTGACGAAGGTCTTGACCTCGAAAACCAGCTTGGTCGATACGACCTTGGCCATGCGGTCCAAGCCTCCGACCGCTGCTATCGTCACATCGGGAAAAGCGCGATGGATGGCGTAGGCGCAGCCCAGGGCGTCCGGATCAGCGTTTCCGTGCAGGAGGACCACCTTTCTTCCTTCCTTGAGCTTCTGGGCTATCTCAACGAGCATTATCCTGCCAGTATGTTCGGTCCATATATGCATGTTTCTAGCGTTGCCAAATTGTTCGAGAGCTCGGCCCATTCTTTGATGGGCTCATTGATCCGAGCGTATCGTAGGGTCAGTTCGATGGTGGTTCCCTGGCGGGGCGAAGGCACTCGGTCAGGGGCCCTGAAGCCAGTTGTGCCGATGGGCATGCTTCCCCCTCTCCTGCACTACTGATGTGGTCCGTCAACCCCCATCGTCACCAGATCAGCATGGCCCCGGCCCCTGAACGGGTAACAGGACTTGTGCAGGGGAGGCCCGATTCCAGCAATCGTTTCCTTCCCGAACTCTCTTCAATCCTGAAGTCGCTTCACCTCACGATCATCTCCCGATCTCAATCCTCGAGCGTACTGGAGGAATGCCCTCCTCTTCTAAAACAGTTAGAATGGCACCTGGGGAGATTTCCGATTACGAGGTGCCAATGCTCTCTAACGAGTAGAGGGCGCCCATCTGCCACCGGATCTTCACATGATGGCAGGTGCTGTGGATGAGGACATCAACAAGGGCACCGCTCATACTGGGACCTCGATTGAACGGGGCCGGTAGGATTTGCGCCTGGACACCCCACTGGGCCTCGGCAACATGGGTCCGGAATGTGAACGGCTTGCCTGGTCAGAACGTCTGATCTTGAACCATCAGGCCCTGTCCGCATCAATCGTCACATGGCCTGGAACTGGCCACACCCTCAGGCATGTTTCGGATTGTTGATAGAAAAATAGTGCTCTAGGATGGGGTTTCAGGTCCTCCGGGTTGCCCCGGAAGGTTCGGGTTTGCTTAATCGTCAAGCGGCGAAGGCCTAGACATCGGGACGATGGGTCCGGTACCTGCGTTGGCGCCGGCAGACAAGGCCTTGTTGAGCTGGTCCTGAAGCACCTGATAGCGGTCCTTAAGTGACTTTTCCTGTCTTTCTAGGGTCTTAACGCGGACCTCCATAGTCTCCTTGTCATCCTCGATCTCCTTCAGCACGGCGGCCTTGCTCTCCGCCTTGATGAGGAGGGATCCGACAGACTTGTAGATGACCACATCCTCGGGGGACCTGTTCAGTTCCTCCGTGGTGCGCTGCATCTCCTTGACCTGGGCGTCCATCTGGAACTTCTGGTTGAGTACTGCCTGCAACTGTTGCTGGAGCTGCTGGAACTGAGCGATCTGGTTCTGGACCTTGGGGCTCAAATCATCCATGTTGTTCACCTACCATATTGCCGATCTCTTCCGAGATCCTTATCCACCTGAGATATGAGTTGAGGGCGGCTCGGAGGGCGCCGAGGTCAGATGCCTCGACGTCCAACACGATCTCCCCGTCGCCGGGAGTGATCTTTACTCTCGAACGAGGGATCTCTCTTCCCACTTCTGGGAAGAGGGCGCCCCATATGGCTTTACTGTGCGGGGTGGCCACGCGAAGGGTTGCCCGAGGCATCCCTTCACCGGGCTTTAATGACCTTCTTAACGTTGGGTCGTTCCTTGTAGAAGATCTTGGAACCACACTTCTCGCACTGAATGCCTACGGTGTTGACATTGGAGCGAATGGGCTCGTTGCAGCTCCCGCACTTGTACATGCTCAGTCACCCCTGTTGGGGACGATGACTTCGCTTTCGACCTTGGCGGCCTGGGCTGCTTGGAACTCTTCCGAGGTCTCTTTCTTTGAGATGGGGGAGTAGGCACCAGCGGCGAACTTGGCGTCGCACTTGCTGCACTGCCATATGCCGCTGCTGATCCTGGATACGCTGTTCCTGTGGCAAGCGGGGCACTCGTGGTCCGCGTTCCTCATCTTGTCGATGTCCCGGACGCGGTTTCTTACCACTACACCATAGCGTGCGCCGAACCTTCCCGAGCTTCCTGCCTTCTCTGTTGACTTGGACATTACCATCACCCTATGAGGTTTCTGAGGTCCTTGCTCACGCGCAGGGACGCATCGATCACTTGTCTGACCTCGTCCAGCGTGAAAGCGCCGGCGAGTCCCTTCTGCATTGCCCGTAGGTCACCGTTCTCATCAGTAGTGACCGTCAGGCGAGCATCCGCGACCTTCTCTTCGTCGAGAGTCGGGTCAAACAATATAGAGTTTTCTATCTTCACCGCAGTGGTCTGAATGGGTAGGTGGCGGAGGGGCAATGGATAATCCTCGCCTTTGCCGCTCTCCTTGGCCGGGACCGTGGTGGTCTTGAGCGCGGCGATGGCGCCGAGGAAACAGGCATCAAAGAGGTTGCCGTCATAATCCAGGACATAGATATCCAGGAAGTTGATCCAGACCTCTTCGCCGCGCTTGATGCACAGTGCCTGCAGGTCGATCATCTCGCTCTCGCGGATGCCCCTGTCGATGACCCTGGCCAGCTCGATCGCGCCTGCATCTGGTGGACCGGCCTCGAAGGTCGGGGATGCCAGCGGGATGAGCTCGGTGTTGGTGGTGAGCACGCCCCTATCCGGGGTGTCCGCGAAGGGGGCCCCCACGACCATCTTCACGCCAACAAGGACGTCGGTGTTGCCGAGGCGAACCCGGGCGGAACCCTGTGCGCTCTCGATGTAGTTGGTTTCGATGCTGATCTTGCGGTACTCATCCAGGGCGCGTCCATCAACACGCTTGCCGGTCGATAACAGCTTATGGATATGCCCTTTCTTGATCTCGGACATGACTGGTTCAGACATGTTCAGGCCTCCGATCCGTTGTCCTGAGCGACATCATCTTCGATATCTCCACTCCCACCTTGGATGGCGTAGCGGCGGCGGAGGGCGTCCTTCTGGACGTCATAGACCATCTGGCACGCCTTCTTGCCATATTCGAGGGCCTGTTCGAACTCCTTCATGGTCAGATGACCATCCATCTGCAAGAGCAATACTTCCCCGGTCCGGGGAATCATGGCGATGGGTAGGTCCGCGTTCCCGAAGTTGTCCTCTTCCTTGTTGAGATCCAACACGATCTGACCGTCCGCCTTTCCGATGGCGACGGCAGGCACGAGATCCTTCATCGGAATCCCCGCATCGGCCAAGGCAACGGATGCGGCGGTAAGCCCAGCGCACCTGGTACCCGCGTTGGCCTGCAGTACCTCGATGTAGACATCGATGGAGGTGCGGGGGTAGTTCTCGGTGAAGACCACGTATTCGAGCGCCTCTGAGATGATCTTGGAAATCTCGATGGATCGGCGGTCCGGTCCTGGCCTCTTACGATCAGAGACTGAGAAGGAGATCATGTTGTACTTGCACTGGACGATGGCCTTGGCAGGATTCTGCATGTGGCGGGGGTGACATTCTCTCGGGCCGTAGACTGCGGCCAGGACCTTGTTCTTGCCCCACTCGACATACGCCGAGCCATCGGCCCTCTTCAGTACTCCGGCCTCTATTCTTAATGGCCGGATCTCGTCCACCTTCCTACCATCTATGCGTATTCCATTGTCATCTATCAGATCAATATCAGTCGTCATTCCAGACATGAACTTCACCTCACTCCGTCTTCGGCGCCGTCTGCGGGGACACCGTTTCCAGGTACGCCTGCACCTTCTCAGTCAATCCAAAGGAGTGGGCGTCCTCTTCGATCATCTGGATGGCTTTGATGGCATGCATTATATTGTCGACCTCACCATCGAGCCAGATCCTACCGTTCTGCCCTACAAAGATGCGACAGTTCGTATATCCTTTGATCATCTGGATCATCGAACCGCTCTTCCCTATGATCCGGGGGACCTTGCTGTGGGAGATCTCAATTATCTGTCCTCCCTGTAGCTTCCTAAGGCCCTGGTCCTTCATTGTGACCTGCACCCTCATGGTCTCGTCCACCATGAGCACCTTCGCCAGGATCACATCACCCACGTTCATGTAGCGGGCGGTGTCCCCGAACTCGACCCTCCAAGGAACCTCGTTCACATGCAACGGGGCTGGATGGGGCGCATTGATGTCGATCAACCAGTTGGACGGGCCGATATCTTCGACCTTCCCGATGACGCTATCCCCCACGCAGGGGATGTAGCGGCCGCCCAATGGGATGATGTTCACATAGTTCGCTTTTACAGATTTAATGCCAAGGAGGGCGGCGTAGATCTTACCATCAGAAACATAGGTTCCCGCTCCTGGCTTTAATTTATCCCCATCCAGGAGATCACCGGGCATCACGATCTCCCTAGGTTGTCTCGACCCTTCACTGTTCATATTATATCTCCTTTGATACTAATACACGAATGCTCTACTCATCATTTCTTTTCTTAAATGCCTTTGCTCGGCGTAATATATCATATATCTTAAGAATTCGCTTAAATGGTGCCCTTCAATATCTTTGTCTCCACATCGCCTTTGGTCCTTTCCGCTAATTTATTGAGAAAATCATCCCTCATGCCCGCCGGGAGCTCCACCACACCGATCCAGTTGCCGTTGGCTTGCCACTCGTCCTTGGTGATCTTGCCGGCCTGATTTATGTAATCATAACAGCGCCCGTATTGGTCGCCGGTCAATTTCACTGCGATACGGACCTTGTCGAATCGGATTGGGATCAGGGGTCGGAGCGCCTTCATCGTCGGCTCGATCTGCGATTCGACCGATTTGAAAGGGTCGATGTGGACACGAGCTTCCTCCATGGCCGCCTCTATGCGGGCTGGAGGGTGAGGCCCCCCGGTCTGGGGGTTGATGGCGTTTCGGGCGATCTCCGCGATGATGCGCTTCCTCTTGCTCTCCTGCATCTCCTTTCGCTGTTGGGTGGTGAGCTGTACCTCGCCCTTGAGGATGATATGCTTGGCGACATCGGTCGGATCATTGGTCCCAAAGACCTCATGGACCTTCTTCTCTTCCGGTCGGGTGCCTTTGTGGGCGTTGCGGAAGATCTCGTCTATGACCATGTGGTCGGAGAGATCGACCTCCTTACCCTCCCGGATGAGGTTCACTACCTTTGGGTCGATAAGGATCTCGAAGGTCTCCCCATGAGATTCCAGCCTGGCGATTATGGCGTCCTCGATGTCGACCATTCTAACACAGGCTTAAGCGGAGTTGGCCTTTTCAACTACAGCTTCGACCTCGCTGTCATCCAGGCGACGGAAGTTTGCTCCTCTGCGGACGATGCCGATCTCCACGGACTTGGGGTTGAGCTTCTCTTCCTCAGTGGCCTTCTTGAGCGCCTTGAGCCCGAGGACGATCGCATCCTCGCTATCCATGTCTTCCTGGTATTGCTCCTCGAATACTTCCATGACCACATTGCGGCCGGCCCCGATGCTTCCTGCCTTATAGGAGACGAGCGCCCCGGAGGGATCGGTCTCGAACAGGTGTATGCCCTGGTCGTCCACGCCTGCCACTAGTAACGCCGTTCCGAAGGGCCTGACGCCCCCATACTGGGTGTAATTCTGCTTGAAGTCACAAATGCGCTTGACCAGCATTTCCACGCCGATACGCTCGTCGTAGGTGATCTTGCTAACTTGGGCGGTGACACGGGCATGGTCCACCAAGACTCTGGCGTCAGCCACAAGGCCGGAAGTGGCGCAGCCGACGTGCTCATCGATCTGGAAGATCTTCTCGATCGACTTGGGCTCCATAAGACGGCTGGCGATGCGCTTGTCTACTATTAGGATGGCCCCATCCTTGAACTTCAAACCTACCGTGGTGGTGCCCCTCTTGACAGCCTCCCTCGCGTATTCCACCTGGAATAACCTCCCATCAGGCGAGAACACGGTGATGGCCCGATCATATGCCATTTGTCCTGGTTGCATAATATCACTCCTAACTACGCAATTCTCATTAAAGCACTACTGCGATATATATCTTAATGCTTGCCTGGAATAAAAATTAGGGGGCCTCGCCCCCTTGAAAGTGGACACACTGGACTAGCTACTTTTTTGGGTAAAGGGCCCCTTCTCTCAGCGACCTGAGCGTCCCCGAGGCCCGGAGGGTTTCCAAACCTCTCTCAACCTGACCATTTATAGCGTCGGTCGCCCTGTGCTGGTCCGGCCCGGAGACCCGTATGATGCCCCTGCGGCCGTCGAACTGAATGACCTTGAACTTCACGCCCGACCTGGTTAGGGAAATGTTCAAGGAAGAAAGAAGGTCCTCGTCGGTCATCGGACGCTCTGATCGAACCCGAATCGCAATGTACCTTCTCCGACCCCTTTTGGATTTGACGACCATCGGACATCTACCCGCCTCAGCAAGATTCCTTGGACGGGAACATCGGGGACTTGACCCCGGTGATGACGACCAGTAGGCGGACCTTGCCCTTCAGCTCGGGCTCTATGGAGCACCCCCATATAATCCTTGCCCGTGGGCTCAGCCTTGAGGAGACCAACTCCGCGGCCTTCTCTGCCTCACTTACCGTCATGTCGGGACCGCCCTGCACTCTGATTAGGGCGCCATTGGCGGAGGCCATATTGATATCTCCCAACAATGGAGAGTTAAGCGCTTCCTGCACGGCCTGGGGAACCCTGTCCGAATCATCGGAACTCTCTCCCATGCCGATCATGGCCATGCCGCCGTTCTTCATGATGGTATTGATGTCGTTGAAATCCACATTGACCAGTCCGGGCTTGGTGACGACCTCGGTGATGCCCTTTATCCCGTGCATCAAGACCTCGTCCGCCACCTTAAAGGCCGCTTCAAGGGGTAGCTTGGGCACCATCTTCAAGAGCTGGTCGTTAAGAATTACGATGGTCGTATCGCAGCTCTGCTGCAGGCGTTCCAATCCCTTCCGGGCGTTCTCCATGCGCAAGCGGCCTTCGGACTTGAAGGGCATGGTGACAATGCCCAACGTCAGGGCGCCATAGCGCTTGGCGATCTCGGCCACATACGGTGCGGAACCGGTCCCCGTCCCGCCGCCCATGCCTGCGGTCACAAAGACCACTTGGCGGCCGTCGATGTATTTGCGGATCTCTTCCTGGGCTTCCTCTGCAGAGGATCTTCCGACCTCCGGTATGGCTCCCGCCCCCAACCCCTTAGTGGTGAGCTTTCCGAGCAGGATCTTGTTGGGGGCTTGGATGTTGAGCAGGTGTCGCGCATCACTGTTGGCGGCGACCAGGGTCGCCCCCGCCACGCCGGCCGAGGTCAGGCGGTGAATGGTATTCGACCCTCCCCCGCCGCAGCCTACGATGGAGATCTTGATCTGTATCGATTCGACTAGCTTCCTTAGCTCCTCATCGTCCGCGCTCGCCGGGGTGACTCTTGCAAAGCGTGAATCCAAATTATCGCCGGAGGTCGAGCTAACGGCCCTATCCACTAACGAGTTCGTGTGCATCCCTCTTTGAATTGAATGAAGGTCCATCATGATGGCATTATAAAAATCTTATTAACAAGAATCTATCTGCCAGCTTATACAAACTCGAAGGCCGTCCCACAGACCCGACACGAAATGTCCCCCTCGCCTAGCTCGGCCCCGCACTCCGGGCAGTGGTTTCCCAGAATGGTCCCGCAGGCGCAGGTCTCCGCGCCCACTGCGACCGGTCGGCCACATACTGGGCAGCCAGGGGGAGCAGGCTGCAGGAATCTTTCCCCGCAACGACCACAATATGTATCGCTCTCACTGACCTGGAATCCACAGGTCGGACAGGAGAAGCTCCCGCCTTCGGTAACGAAGATGACCCCACATGAGCAGCCGGTCGCCCCCTCTTCCAGCTCCATGCCGCATGCTGGACAGGGGTTCGCAGGCACATTTTCCTTCTCGATCTTGCTCTCTTCCTCGGATGGTGATGCTTCCGGGATGGGCGGTTGGACATAGTCACGAGTGGTGGTGCTCTCCCATCCCTTTATGGCAACGGTCCGCCGACAATAAGGGCAGTTACCAACTCGGGCTAGACATATCGAGTGAAAGACCCTCCCGGACGTACATCGTACGTATTCGGTCCCCTCTTTGATCTTGCCCATGCAGATTTGGCATATCTCCGGTTGGACCTTCGGACCGGTGACTTGGACCCGCGGTCGGCCTTTTGGCTCCTGAGGGCCCTGGTCCGGGGCGTTGCCCACGTAGATGTATCTCTTGAACAGCTTCCCGAAACCGGAGCCGGTCAACAATGCACCTATGGGTAGGAACATCTCCAACACGAACGGTCGAAGCTGTTGGGATTTAAGGAGATTGCTTTCTAATTTGGCGCGCTGATAATAATGCCTGGTGGCCCTCTTGTTTATTCTACGAATAGGTAAAAGACGAACGTTCGTATTTTTTTCAGACAGGTATCGAAACATTTTTAACTAACCGTGCCGAAGTGGGTGATAAATCGAGGAAAGGGAGCAATCTACGATATGTTAATATACGAACATTCCATTTCCCGCAAAAAGCACCCAAGCCATGAGCCGTGTTCACATGCTAACAATGAGCGGCACAGGGTAATAGGCAGCTGTTTGTCCGGGCTGTGGGTTTCGAACGGGTGCGATCCAATAAGGTTGCCGCGCCCGGGAACTGGAGGATTCATGCTCGGTAGCGGGATAGTAATTAACCCCGTAAAGGGGGTCAAGCTGGCCGATAGACGTGAATATTGTATATCATCTACGGACGAATTATCGATGAAGAAGAATTTTGGAGGAGCCTGAATGTCGGATAAGACGGGTGCAGTAATGGTCGTCGGAGGGGGTATCTCCGGCGTACAGACCGCGTTGGACCTTGCGGAGTCAGGGTTCCAGGTCTACCTGATTGAGAAGACGCCAAGCATCGGTGGAGTGATGTCCCAGCTGGACAAGACCTTCCCGACAAACGATTGTTCGATGTGCATTCTTTCGCCTAAATTGGTGGAGGCATCTAGACACCCCCTCATCAACCTCATGACCTTGTCTGAGGTAACCGAGGTTGGTGGAGAGGCGCCTAACTTTAAGGTGAAGGTACGCCACAACCCCCGCTACGTCAGCATGGACAAGTGCGTGGGATGCGGCATCTGTGCCGAGAAGTGTCCAGTAAAGGTGCCGAACGAGTACGATGCAAGCCTGGTCAACAGGAAGGCGATACACATCCCCTTCGCCCAGGCTGTGCCGCTGAAGTACTCGATCGATGCATCGAAGTGTCTTAAGCTCACTAAGGGTCGCTGCGGACTTTGCGAGAAGAACTGCCCGGCCGGAGCGATCAACTATGAAGATAAGGCCGTGGATGAGACCCTAGATGTTGGAGCGATCGTTCTCGCTCCCGGATTCTCGGTCTTCGACGCTCGCCTGAAGAAGGAGTACGGCTACGGCGAGTACGCTAACGTCGTGACCTCCCTTGAGTTCGAGAGGTTCCTGAGCGCCACCGGCCCCTATGGTGGCCATGTGGTCCGGCCCTCTGACCAGAAGGCCCCCAAGAAGGTCGCTTTCCTGCAGTGCGTCGGTTCCAGGGACGAGAAGGTGGGCAACACCTACTGTTCCTCCGTCTGCTGCATGTACGCCATGAAGCAGGCCATCATCGCCGGTGAGCACACCGCTGGACTGAAGCCAGTCATCTTCTTCATGGACATCAGGGCCGTTGGCAAGGAGTTCGAGGACTACCGCGCCAGGGCCGAGAAGGAGTACGGCATTGAGATGCACCGCTCCTCTAGGGTAGCCAATGTCCTGGAAGACCCCGTGACCAAGAACCTCACCCTCCGCTACTCTGATAGCAGTGGCAACGTGGCCGAGGAAGAGTTCGACCTGGTAGTGTTGTCCCTAGGTCTGGAACCGCCAAAGAACTCCGAGACCATCGGCAAGGTCTTCGGCGTGAACCTGAATAAGTTCGGGTTCGCCGGTACCAATGTCTACAGCCCTCTGACCTCCAGCCGCCCCGGCGTGTTCGTGACCGGCGCTTTCGCAGCGCCCAAGGATATCCCGACCTCGGTGGCCGAAGCTTCGGGAGCCGCGGCCAAGGCCGGTGCCTATATCTCTAACCGGAGGGGACATCTCGCCGAGGAAAAGAAGGCCGAGATCGACTGTCGAAGGACAAGAGCCCCGTATCGGTGTCTTCGTCTGCGACTGCGGTATCAACATCAAGGGGACCGTGAACTGTACCGTCAGTGGTCGACTACGTCAAGACCCTGCCGAACGTGGTCTATGCAGAGGAGAACAAGTACACCTGCTCCGCCGATACCCAGGAGCATATCAAGGACCTGATCAAGAAGGAGAAGCTCAACCGGGTCGTGGTCGCCTCGTGCACTCCCCGTACCCATGAGCCTCTGTTCATGAGCACTCTGAAGGAAGCGGGCTTGAACCCCTACCTCTTCGAGATGGCCAACATCCGTGACCAGTGCTCCTGGATCCATATGGGCGAGCCCGAGAAGGCCACCCAGAAGTCCAAGGACCTTGTAAGGATGGCCGTGGCCAAGTCCCGGCTGCTGGAGCCCCTGTATGAGTCGAAGCTGCCGGTCACTCACTCATCTATAGTGATCGGAGGAGGCGTCTCTGGAATGACCGCTGCCCTGGACATCGCTGCTCAGGGATTCCACGTGGACCTCATCGAGAGGACCGGGGAACTTGGCGGAAATGCCATGAAGATCTACCATGAGGAGGATGGCCGCAAGCTCCGTGAGTTCGCCAAGGAACTCATCACCCGGGTACGGAATAACAAGAACATCACCGTGCACCTAGACACCAACGTCCAGGACGTCGGTGGGTTCGTCGGGAACTTCAAGGTAAAGACCACCGCCGGCGAGATTGAGACCGGTAGCATTGTGGTCGCCGTGGGCGCCGAGGAGTACAAGCCCAAGGAGTTCCTGTATGGGCAGGATAAGAGGGTCGTCACCCAGCTGGAGCTGGAGGACCAGATGCAGAAGGGACCTGTAGCCGCCAAGAAGATCGCAATGATCCAATGTGTTGGTTCCAGGAATGCTGAGGCACCCTTCTGCAGCAGGGTCTGCTGTGCCAACGCCGTCAAGAACGCCATCAACTTGAAGAAGGCCAACCCGAAGTCCGATGTGTATGTGTTCCACAAGGACATCAGGACATATGGCTTCCGCGAGGAGCTGTACAAGGAGGCCGGCCAGGTCGGCGTCAAGTTCGTCAGGGTACCCGAGGACAAGCCCCCCATGGTCACCAAGGAGGGCGACAGCCTGAAGCTCGTGGCCACCGACACAATACTGGGCGATGACATCATGCTCACTCCCGACATGGTGGTCCTGAGCACTGGTATCCGTCCGCACCACGACAATGAGGAACTGGCCAAGATGCTCAAGGTGCCTCTCAGCAAGGACAAGTACTTCCTTGAGGCCCACATGAAGCTCAGGCCGGTCGACTTTGCCACCAACGGCATCTACCTCGCGGGTCTGGCCCATTGGCCAAAGTTCACCGATGAGGCCATCGCCCAGGCGTCCGGAGCGGCCGCCCGTGCAATGACCATTATCTCCAAGCCCGAGCTGAAGAGCGAGGGAGTGATTGCCGCGGTAAACGAGGACCTCTGCGACGGCTGCGCTATTTGCGAGCCGGTTTGCGAGTACAAGGCCATCACCATCGTGGCGGACCCCAAGAACCCTGAGAAGAAGAAGGCCATCGTCAACGAAGGTCTGTGCAAGGGCTGTGGCTGCTGCGTTGCGGCCTGCCCGTCTGGCTCCATGGAGCAGAGGGGCTTCAAGAACTCGCAGATAATCGCCGCGATCGATGCCGCCCTCGAGGAGAGTGAGTGAACATGTCATCAGTACAACACGGACACGAGACCGCCGCTCCGGCGGCCAAACCGGCAGAGGGCCAGTTCGAGCCTAAGATCATCGCCTTCTGCTGCAATTGGTGCTCCTATGCAGGGGCCGACCTGGCGGGTGTGTCCAGGCTGCAGATGCCGACCAACTTCTTGGTCATCAGGGCCATGTGCTCTGCCAGGGTGGACCCGGAGTTCGTTCTCCGGGCCTTCGCGAAGGGCGCCGATGGTGTCCTCGTCCTTGGCTGCCACCCAGCGGACTGCCACTACATCGGTGGCAACTATCGTACCAGGAGAAGGATCGCTCTGCTCAAGATGCTGCTGGAGCAGTACGGACTTGACCCTGACAGGCTCGAGCTCAAGTGGGTCTCCGCCTCTGAGGGTGTAATATTCCAGTCGACGATCAAGGAGTTCACCGAGAAGATCAGGGAGATGGGCCCCAACCCGCTCAAGGAGGCCGAGGAAGAGCGGCCCCATGGGCGCGGAGGATCGCATCACTAGGAGGATAGGTGGAATTCATGGCAAAAGTCAAGATAGCACAATATTGGGGCGCCGGGTGCGGAGGCTGCGATGTAGCCCTCCTGGACATCGACGAGAAGATCCTTGGAGTCGCCGAGATGGCAGACATCGTGTTCTGGCCTATCGCAGTGGACACCAAGCTCAAGGACGTCGAGGCAATGCCCGACAAGAGCATCACCGTAACTCTGTACAACGGTGCGATCAGGAACAGCGAGAACGAGCACGTGGCCCGCCTGCTCAGGCAGAAGTCGGCCATCGTGGTGTCCTTTGGTTCCTGCGCCTGCTTCGGTGGTATCCCCGGGCTGGCCAATGTGACCAACAAGAAAGACCTGATGGACTATGTCTATAACCAGACCTTCTCCAGCATCAACCCCGAGCACACCCGGCCACTCCCGAAGTGGGAGGGACCGGAGGGCGAGCTGGAGCTGCCTACGATGTACGACACGGTCCTCACTCTCGATGACGTAATCGATGTGGACTACTACATGCCTGGCTGCCCGCCTACCACGGACCAGATCAATGCGTTCTTGTCCGTAGTGGAGAAGCATGTCAAGGAAGGGGCACCTCTGCCTCCGAAGGGCGCGGTCATCGCATCCCAGAAGACCCTGTGCGACGAGTGCGGCAGGACCAAGGATGTCAAGACCATCGACAAGATCGTCATGCCCTATGAGATCGAGATCGACCCCAAGAAGTGCATGCTCGAACAGGGCGTCATCTGTCTCGGACCGGCCACCAGGGCCGGCTGCGGGGCGAAGTGCCTGCAGGCCAACCAGCCTTGCCGTGGATGCATGGGCCCGACCGCCGGGGTCATGGACCAGGGCGGCTCGATGCTGAGCGCTCTTGCCTCGGTCTTCAGGACCGCTGACAACGAAACCCAGCTGACTGAGGATGAGATCCTTACTCTGATGACCCAGATCAAGGACCCGCTGGGAACGTTCTATGCGTTCACCATGCCCAAGTCCATTATCAAGCGGAAAGTGAAGGAAAAGAAGGCAGGTGTTAAGCAATGACCGGTCCGATAATCAGTGAACCGACTCACAAGTCTGAGTCGAAGAGGATCACCATCGACCCCATCACCAGACTGGAAGGTCACGGCAAGATCGAGATCTTCCTGAACGATGAGGGAAATGTAGCCCAGGCCTACTGGCAGGTGCCGGAGCTCAGAGGCTTCGAGAAGTTCTGCATCGGTAGGTCCGTCGACGAGCTGAACAAGATCACCCCCCGTCTATGCGGTGTTTGCCCCGGCGCACACCACCTCGCCGCCACCAAGGCGCTGGATGGTGTGTTCAAGACCACGCCCCCCTCTGCCGGAAGGAAGCTCCGTGAGCTGTTCTATGCCGCTCACTACGTGCACAGCCACATCGCTCACTTCTATGCCTTGGCGGCTGCGGACTTCGTCCTAGGGCCAATGGCTCCGGCCGAGAAGAGGAACATCCTTGGCGTAGTGGAAGCGGTGGGCGTTAACATCGGCGCCGAGGTCATCAAGCACAGGTCCTGGGCCCAGAAGGTCCAGGAAATGATGGGTGGCAAGGCTACCCACCCGGTGTGCGGTATCCCCGGCGGCATGTCCAAGCCCCTGTCCGAGGATGAGAGGAAGCAGGTCGAGGTATGGGCGAAGTCCACCGTGGAGTTCTCCAAGTTCACCGCCCAGCTCCTCACCGACGTGGTGCTCAAGAACGAGGATTATCTCGCCCTGATCACCAACCCTGGCATCTACTACAACGAGACCTACTACATGGGTCTGGTAGACAAGGACAACAAGATCAACTTCTACGACGGTGACCTCAGGGTCGTCGACCAGAAGGGCAAGGAGATGTGGAAGTTCAGCCCCGAGAAGTATCTCGAATACATCGGGGAGCATGTTGAGCCGTGGTCCTACGAAAAGTTCTGCTACCAGAAGAAGATCGGCTGGAAGGGCTTCACCGATGGCCCCGAGAGCGGCATCTATCGGTGCGCTCCGCTGGCCAGGATCAACGCCTCTACTGGGTTCACCACCCCCCTTGCACAGGACTATTTCCTTCAGATGAAGGACTTCTTCAAGGGTCTTGGTGTCACCGGACCTATCCACCACACCATGGTCATGCATTGGGCCAGGGTCATCGAACTGGTCCACGCGGCCGAACTAATGGTTCAGCTGTCTCAGGACCCCGAGATCACCAGCAAGGACATCAAGAACCCCGTTGGCGAGCCTGGCGAGGGTATCGGATGCCTCGAGGCGCCCCGTGGCGTGCTCATCCACCACTATGTGGCGGACAAGAACGGCATAACTACTGATGTCAACCTCGTGGTCGGCACCACCAACAACAACGCCCCCATCAACCTGTCCGTCAGGCAGGCTGCCAAGGCATTGATCAAGAACTGGCAGGTGTCTCCCGGTATCCTGAACGAGGTCGAGATGGCCTACCGGGCCTACGATCCATGCAATTCCTGCGCCACCCATACCCTGCCCGGCCAGATGCCCCTCAGGGCCGTGATCAGGAACCCCGATGGCTCGGTGTTCAAGGAGATCAAGAACTTCTAAACCTTTTCCGACGAAACCCTTTCCCTTTCACATTTTTCATCATCTTCTTATGCGAAATCATCAACTATTTTGTAGGCGGTTCCTGGGCTCATGGCCAAGATCGATCTGAAGATAGGAGCTGGGAGACCTTTATGGTGCCCATGGGGACCCAGCAATGATCACCGTACCGCCCATGAACTATCTCATGGTCGACGGGGAGGGCGATCCTGGGAACAGCATCCCTTATCAGCAGGCGATCGAGGTCCTATACGGCCTTTCGTTCACGGTCAAGTTCATGCTCAAGAAAGAGGACGGGACCGATTATGGGGTCCTTCCCCTCGAGGGCCTTTGGTGGGCCGATGACATGGACAGCTTCGTGCTCGACGCTCGGGACAAGTGGAAATGGACATCCATGATCATGCAGCCGGAAATGGTCACCTCTGAGCATATGGGTCAGGCCATGTTCGAACTGAAACGCAAGAAGGACCCTCCCGCCCTGCCCAAGGTGAGATTTGAGCGATATGATGAAGGCCTCAGTGCCCAGGTCATGCATGTTGGCCCGTATGCGGAGGAGCGGCCGACGATCGAGCGCTTGCACGCTTTCATCGAGGAACAGGGATGCGAGCGGAGCGGCAAGCACCATGAGATCTATCTTAGTGATCCGCGCAAGGCTAAACCGGAGAAGCTCAGGACGATCCTGCGGCAGCCGATCAAGAGACTTGATTAGTCTTCAGTATACGTAGCTCCGAGGTTTAGGAAGGGTGCGGACCCGGGCGCGGCTCTTTATCATCAACGCCCCAACAGTGCCTAGGTAGATGCCGTCAGGAAGATACACCTGCCCTTTCCGGATGTCCACCATCTCCTCGCCGAAGAGCGGTCCCAGAAGTTTCCCCCGCTCGACATTGACGGGGGAACCGCCCAGGGTGCGATTGAACGCCGGGACCATGATGATCTCCTCGGGAAGCTCGACATAACGCTTGTGGGCCCGCTCGTTGATCTTTAACCTCACCCAACAAGGCTCCTTGCTCACATTCCCCAGGGAGTCCTCCAAGGCGATGGTCGGGTGGTTGTGACCGATGACCAACGTGCGGCAGGCCATCACATCCGGGGACGGCCAAGTATGGCCATGGGCATAGCCTACGTCCCCGATGCGGAAACCGGTGGAAGGATGGACATTCACGCCTTCTGGCAGGAAGTCCTCTATGTTGGTGTCATGGTTCCCCCGGACAATATCCACTTCTGAATAATGGCGTTTCATTGCCTGGAAGAATCGGGGGATCTCGGCATACTCCTGTTGAGTGGAACCGGGCACCTTGTTCTTGATATCGCCCAAAAGGATCAGACGCTGGCGGCCAGCGCTCAGGGAAACGAGCTCTCGCTCCATGCGATGGGTCTGCGACGGTACATGCACTCCTTTCGAGCGCATCTCCGACTCGATGCCGACGTGCAGGTCTCCCACACATACCGCGATATCGGGGCCCCTGATCTCGAGGGCCAGATGATCGGGTATCGGACTAACGCTATCGGACATTCCTTCCTCTACTAAGCGAGACATGGGAAATACTTATCGCTAATGGCCAAGGGACAGGCGATCGGCGAGCATGCTCGGCAGTCCCGCCGCCCTCGTTCTGGACGCCACCTCCTCGATATCGTAGGCCACTCGACGGTTGGTGGTCTTCCTGGTCGCAGTATCGAAGATGGCGTAGCTGGCCTCCGGATCCCCATCTCTGGGCTGTCCGACCGAACCGGGGTTCACGATGGTGCCGGACGGATAGCGCTTGATGAATGGGACGTGGGTGTGGCCCAGTACTAGCAGATCGCTCCTAGACATGCTTAGCAGGCCCTCCCGGCACTCATCTTCGTACAGGTAGTGATCGTCATCGAACGGCATCCCATGGTAGACGGCGATGCGAACCCCTCCGATCCTTAGGGCTAGGTGGCGCGGCAGCTCCCGCAAGTAAGCGAGGGACGCCGGGCTCAGCCGAGAGGCGGTCCAGGCGACAGCACTACTGGCCGCGGGGTTGAAGGACGACACATCGGCAGTAGTGACGGCCCGGTCATGGTTGCCTTGGATGGAGGTCACTCCCTTCTCGTGGAAAACGGCCACCGTCTCGTTCGGATATGGATAGTAGCCGACCACGTCACCCGCCGAGATGATGCGTTCGATACCTCGCCCACTCATATCCTCCAGCACCGCCGTTAATGCGATGAGATTGGCATGAACGTCGGAGATGAGGGCGAGCATCATCACCGACCGATTGCCTGGGTCAGTATAAAATTTTGGCCCTTACCGAACCTTCTTGAGGTTCCGTCTCAGGACCTCGGGAATATTATCGATGACGTCGGTGGCCATGAGGCTATAGCCTATCTTCTCGAACGCCAAGTCCCCGGCCGCCCCGTTGGTGAATGCGGAGATCCGCGCCGCGTTGTACGGGGAAACGTTCTTGGCCAGCAAGGCCGCTACTTCACCGGCCAGCACGTCACCGGTGCCGCCTACGCTCATGCCTGCGTTTCCGGTCTTATTCAACTTGGTCCAATGACCATCCGATATGACATCGATCTTCCCTTTTACCAGGAGGACCACTCCCAGGTTTTTGGCCGATTCGGTGACCATTGGGATTCCGGCTTCGTAGTCCTTGGGCAGCCTCTGGCCGGTAAGGACCTCATACTCCTTGGCATGGGGCGTTATCACGCATTTCTTGTCTTTCAGCACCGTGATGTCCTTGGAGACGGCGGTGATGCCGTCGGCGTCGATCACCAGGGGCACCTCGCACGCCTTCACTATGGCCCGGACGGCGGCCTGGGTCTCCTCATCGGTACCGAGGCCGGGGCCGATGAGCATGGCGTCGGCCTGTTCCAGGAGCTTGGAGGTCGCGGGGACGTCCTTGAGATTCAATACATCATCGGAGAGCCGGTGGACGATAAGGTTCGGTGAATAGGAGGCGATGGGCGCGTAGGACAACCACGGCGTGGCGATCCTCACGAGATCTACCCCCATACGGTAGGCGGCCAGGCCAGCCAAAGCAGGAGCCCCGGTGAATGGTCCACCTCCTACGATCAGCAGCCTTCCATTCTCACCTTTGTGAGTGTCCGTGCCCCTGATGGGGTAATATATGAACTCTCCAGGACCGACGAAGCGCTTTGCATCGGCCGGTACCCCGATGTCCTGTACCACGATCTTGCCGGAGTTGGCAGGGGTCATCCCTTCCTTCATTGAGCTGAACGTGACCGTAACGTTGGGTCTTGACTTGCACGTCGGTGCCCAATCCGGAGGGGACATCGATGGAGATGATGAAGGTGCCAGAATCGTTGATGCGATTGATCAGGGTGCGGTAGGGCTCCCGGACATCGGAGAAGGTGCCTGTCCCGAGCAGAGCGTCCACCACGACATCGAATTTTGAAAAGTTCACGCCTACCGAGGAAGAGGATATGTGCTTCACTTTCTCGAACGCCCTCTTCGCTGCATCGGTGTGAATCTCTGCCGGAGGATTGGCCAGGAGGACCGTGACATCGTTGTGTCTCATCAGGTTTCTTGCGGCCACGAAGCCGTCGCCCGCGTTATTGCCCACGCCGCAGACCAGGGCGATCCGTTTACCGGTTCCGACCTCGCTCATGATCGTCTCGGCCGTTGCCTCGCCGGCGTTCTCCATCAGCGCGTCTATGGGAACTCCCAGGTGCTCGGAGTTGATGTCGAGCACCCGCACCTCCAGAAAGGGGAGCATAACTCGGAGTATAATGCACCGGGAGTTAAAATTTTGGCATAGAAGTGGCCGAACATGGTTGAGGTACGCAGAGGTGACGCTCACACATGAGGGGTAAGCGATAACTCCCCCTATGCCTTTCATGTCTTCGATTCATCGGAATGGGGCTAGCATTTTATACTGGAATATCATTCGAAACCCACGGATAAGTGAAGAGTAATTGAGCGACCTCAAGAGAATTGTTTTAGACGTACTGAAACCCCATCACCCCTCGATCGTTGAGCTCTCCCAGCGCCTCAGTGTGCTGGATGGGGTATCGGGAGTAAACATCACCATCATAGAGGTGGACCAGGATACCGAGACGGTTAAGATCACCGTCGAGGGCAACTCGATCATATATGATGATCTGGAAAATGCCATCATCGAGGCTGGCGCAGTCGTGCACTCCGTGGACAGCGTGTCCACTGGCAAGAGGCTGGTCGAAGAAGTGGAGACCTCTCAGGATCGCTGAGCGTTCAGGGTCTTGGAGGCATGGCCTCATCTTTCTTCCCAAGGTGCCATGAAGTGATGTGCTCTCCATGGTCCGATCTTTATATTTTAGAGTAGGTGGAGGGCATGGGGGGAAGGGAGGATTGAACAATTACCATCGCGATGTGCCCATCACTTCTTGATCGTAGGTTCCTAATGCCGCCCCTGGCCTACCTAAGAGCATGGTATTGAAAGAAGGCCGCTTCCACCCCGCCGCATTAACATGTTCAGCTCGATGTCGCTGGTGAATAATGCCTGATCCAGATATCGGCGCGATTGGTGCCTTCTGAACCAATGGGGTCCTGGTGGCCGAACGTCGATCGAATGGCCACTACTGCTGGGTCCGCGGAACGGTCTTCAGCTTCTCGGCGACCTTCGGCAGCAATTGGGACTTGGCCATAGTGTTCTCGACGAGCAACAGCCCCTGCTTGCTCCACCACGCCGAAGGATAGCTCTTGCCCTCCTCGATCTTCCACTGGAGGCCAAGCTTGTCCACTGCTTTGGTCAGCATCGCCATTTGAGGTTCGGGGATGGCCATGCTCTTCTTCACTCTACGGCCTTGCGCCCTAGTACGAGCGATATCAAAATACTCCGGCCACAGCACCCATGCCTTGTCCGCGTCGAAGGCCATGGTCGGTCAATCCTGATCAAGGTATAAAGGGTTTGGTCTCACTCGGAGACGAGGACGGCGTTGATGGTCCCGTCCTGGCCTGGCCTCGAAGTGATCCGTGCCATCCCGAGCTCGGTCTGGATGGTAGCCCCGCGGTTCATGATGTTACGCTGAACATAGTTGGGGTTGGCCGGGTTGACCTTGACGGTGACGATCCTGACCCTCTTGATGTTGTTGGTCTTAGGGTCCACAACGTTGGCGTAGGCAGCGCTGAGCATCCTGACCTTAGAGTTGCCACCCATGGTACGATATTTTCTTAGGCTCTCCTCGCCCAGGTTGGTGAACATTGGTTCGCGCCCGATCTCGAAGCGCCGCTTCTTTCTGCTCTGGACCAGGCGGCCACCACTGGGCTTCCGCTTTGACTTGCCCTGCCATAATGCCATACTAATCCTCCTCCACTAAAATAAAGGAGATATAAAAGCTTTTGTTCTAACGCCAGGTCTGGTTGCTCGGTCAGGAGGCAGCTTTGTTAGACCGGGCTGCTAGAGCCAAGGGGATGAGATCATGAAGTGCCGTCCTTTGAGCTGCACGAACGATGTGGCCTTTGGCTATGCCTTCTGTTCTGACGGTAGGCCCCATCAAGGCAATAAATGAAGTGGAAGGAGAGCCCGGGCCAGGGATGCGGGCGCGCCCTCCAACACGATCAAGCACAGAGAGCTAAACGTCACATTTGTAACATTCAACGGGGTGGGGTTGAATCGCGATGGCCGAGAGCATCGACTCCGAACCGTTCCATATCAATCCAATGTGATCTCCGATTTTTTAATCCTTCGCCCAATAATATTATCAAAGGGACATTAGCCGAGGAGAGGCGAGTCAATGTCCGAAGGCGGTCTGCTATTTCCGGTCATTTCCATCACCTCTGCGATAGTGTGCCTCTCCCTGGGCATCTACGTCCTGATCAAGAACCCCTATCTGAAGAGTTCCAAGCTGTTCATCATCCTTGCGACCATAGCGACATTGACCAGTTTGGCCATCTTTCTCATGATCATCGCTCCCGACTCCTTGGCCCTATCTAGGCGCCAGATGGCCTATGGCTGTTCAATTTTTACATAATGGGAGACGGCCTTCCAATCTAGGTTGCAAGGAACAGCAATGGCCCATGGGATGCGGGGGTCGTCCTTTCGGCTCCCCTGACCCGTCTGACTACATTTATGCCCGGCCTAGGGTATCCGGCGGGGTGAGGAGAGTTGGAGAATGAGCTACTAGAGTGCACCTAGGCTGGACCCTAGAGTCACCCCGCCCAAAACCTATGGGGACATTTATCCGAGCCGAGAAAACGGAGGGCAATGAAGCGGAACAGGTGGAGCAGCCGCCGTTGAAGCAGGAGCGATCGCATAGAGCCGCGACCCGAGGAAGCCCCGCACTACCACGTCCTTACGCCTCCGAGTGAGCGACGAGTTGACGTACGGACCACATTCGAGGAGCAAGAGACCATTGCTCGCGGGATCTCAGCCGGGCTTGCGTGATCTGCGGGCATTCTCCTTACAATCATAATCCTCATGCCCGCCCTTGGTCTATCGAACGGCCCTGGGCTGGCAACGTCTTGGTTCGGCAATAGCAGCTCGAGTGAGAACGAAATCGTCGTCGATGTCGTGGACCTCTTGCTACCCGAAAGCGGCTATGAGGTCCAGGGGCAGAGCGTGGCCCGTACAACTGGGCCCCGGCATTAAAGGCGCTGAGAACCGCATTCATTGATTATCGCCAGCGGTTGAGAGCTTGCCTCTAAACATCACCACTGCAGACCACCAATATACGGCATCCCAACTTACTGATGGTAGGACATACTCTTGGAGCGTCAGAGCAGTCATCGAGGGGCATTACGGCCCCTCCAGTGAGATTCGTTCATTCATAGTCAGGACCAGCCTCACCAACCGGAGATAATCTCTCCCGAGGAAAGGCAGTATCTTTGTCAATCAGACCCCGTGTCTGCAGTGGGGGTCGGTGAGCGGTGTAGACGATTACCGTGTGCAAGTCTCCGAGGGACCTTAATTTTACAAGGCTACTGGTCGACCTCACCATGTCATCGACGAGCTATCAACCGAATGTGATGATGCAAGAGAACACCACCTATCATTGGCGCGTGATGGCACACCATGGGGATATCTGGAGCGAGTGGAGCGAGATACGATCGTTCTTCGAGGCGCCTTCAGTATTCCATTTCAGCCATTCCTGGACCTTCTTGAATGATGGGTCCGATTGGATCGTCGATCTCAGTATCCCGGCCGAGGACTACTACGCCGCAAGAGCAGAGACCAGAGGCTGGGTTTTCAACTATCAGGTATATGCCAAGTACGTTGCCCCGTTCCGACCGATGAAGTGGTAAAGGAGCTGTCAGCCGCCCTCAAGACTATGGCCGTGAGCAAGGGCTATAGCCAGTACGAGACCGCGAACTTTGTTCTTTCCTTTGTCCAATCTATACGGTATTCTTTGGACAGTGATAGCGCCGGCCTTGATGATTATCCGAGGTATCCGGTCGAGACCCTGGTCGACTCAACAGGGGACTGTGAAGACAAAGCTGCCCTCTATGCTTCGATAATCGAATCCCCGTCGTTCGGCATGGATGCCATCCTCGTAGGCTTGACCGATGGAGAGAAGGGGCACATGGCCTGTGGGCTTGTATGCCTCGCCCATTTGTCCCAGGCATGTTCTACTGGGCATGCATGTATCGCGGTAAGTCATACTACTACTGTGAAACAACTGGACAATTTCCTATGATTGGGCTGCCTTATGAGTGCTCGTCCTGGAGCTATACAATAATACCTTGTTGAACCACTTTCGGACCGGCCGCGGTAATGCTATTCTGGTGGAATGAAGCACCGGAGAAGCCACCACTGGGGACGCAAAGATAGCATGCTACACTCTGCCCTTATAAATGAAAACCTCACCTACCCCGGAGGGGGGTTGGATATGGTCGAGTTTACGATCACGAGTATGTCAGGGGAAACGGTCGGTATAATTGATGTGACCAACAAGGGATTCTCATACAGTATGGACGATAGCCTTGACGAGTTTCTTGGGCGCAGCTGAGGATTTGACGGAGCGCATATCGTCAGGACGCTTCGCAATGGGCGGCAATGGGTGGAGTTCAGCCCAGCGTTTATGACTACGTGATACATGTGGAGGTTCTGCTGAACCGGCACCTGGAGAGGAACGGATACAAGTTGAGCGAGAAGATGGGACCAGTACTTTCGGCCCGCCCGCGTTAGTATTATCTCCATTCATGTCTCGGTGAAAACGCGGCGGCCAGTGTCTTATTCCTTCAAGCTCGATTTTCCGATCGAAACGCGGGACTCACTTTCACTGACCTCCCCCGGTAACGAACTGTCTATCAGGAGCATCTCTACCGTTCGGGGAGACCGTGAAATACTACTGGAATTGGAGGTCCAGGGGATCCTGGGAATGAAGTATGAGCGGCAGGCCGCCATGGTCCGACCGGAACTCCGGAGGGCCTGCACACCATTGATCGAGCGAACGGACTTCATCATCGACTTCCGGGAATCTGGATATGAGACATTTGCCATCGAGCTCTGTAAGACCAGAATGCCGGAGTGCCGTGACTTTGACGGAGAATGCCAAAGCAAGAATTGAGGCAGATCAATGCTCGACCGATTGAGGGCGAGGGTGGAGAAGCTTCGCACGAAGGGTCTGGAGCCGATCGACGCTCTGATAGTGGCCAGCGTCGAGGTCGGCGACTGAGTCGAGCAGACCGCTAAACGATTGGGCATCACCAGGCAGGCGGTGCACGCCGCTCTCCGTCGTCGTCGAGATATTCTCTAAAGTAGTGTGATAGCATGGAATACGCATTATCCACTGGATCGTGATCGGCCCCTGAGTACCACGATTGCCAAGTTCCTGCTGCCCCTGGGTTCGAACGAGCCAAAGGAGATGGCCGAGAAGCCCCAGCGGGACGGCTTCCGCCATATCGGGTCAGATATGAGTTTAAATAATCTTGTTAAAGAAATATGGCCATTTGGTCAGACAAGATAGATAATGTGACCGTGTATGGGACGGATCTCAACGGTGCAGTTACGATAACGATGGGTGGGGCGAGCATCCTTCTTTTCTCACTTCTCAATCTTGTTCTACCCTATCCAGTAGCTTTGCCTTTGCATATGTGCCGATCTCGATCAGCGCGGCGAAACCATCCTTGGCCGCTCCGGGGTTCAGGAACAGCGTGCCGTCCTTCTCCACCAGTCCCCTGGCCTCGTGGATGTGGCCGGAGAGGACCGCCTTGGGGGAAAACTCCCTTACCAGCTCCAGTATGGAATCGCTACCGACATGCAAGCCGGTGCTGATGGTGTCGTTGATCCCCCTGGCCGGTGCGTGGAGCACCAGGATCGCGCTCGGCTCCATCAGTGGGCGGAGGGCGGCCATGATATCGTCCTCTTCCATCTCGTACGGCGTCTCGAAGATGGTGGGATTCGATCCTCCCAGGCCGATGAAGGTGTTCTTGTCGATGACGACCTTCCGCTTATGCAAAAGGGTCCCGTGCTGTTCGATCTCGCGGCACACCAGCTCGGGCGGGTCGCAGTTGCCAGGGATGGCATAGATCGGACGAACAAGCTTGGGAAGGAACTCACCGGCCCAGCTGGCCGGACCGAAATGCGTGATGTCTCCGAGGATAATGATCGCCTCGGCGTCGTTCTCCACAGCCAGCCGGTTGGCCCAGGCGGCCACCTTGTCCCGCCCGTGGATGTCTGATAAAACCAGGAATCTCATGCCGATCGTTCCAACATATTCGCGTTCATTGATTATGCTTTCTCACAGTCCCAACATGCCGAGGCCGATGCTCTGGTATGCTAGCGCATAGGCGAACAGGTAGCCCAGGATGGCACCGGTGTTCAGGAAGGGCAGCCCGGCCTGAGGTTTTCCCCGCATCACGAACCGCACCAGCAGGAGATAGCCGGCTAGGCCACCGACCAACGCCCCCAGTGCCGCCCACAGGTTGGCGGTTAGCAGGAACGATGGGGTGCTCGGCAGGAAGATCGATGCCGATACTACCAGCAGGCCAGGGATGACCGTGTCCCCTAGACCCATGAAGAACGCTTCCCGTTCCTCGTTCTCCTTGGGAAGGATGCTGCCTCTCTTCTCGAGCCGGTCCATTGAGAACCCCTTCTCCCGGGGAATGACGAACAGCACTGGCAGGCGCAACGGGGCGACCCCCTCGGCCAGGGCGATCATGTGCTTGGTCTTGTAAACCGAGATGGCGTCGTAAATGGCCATGATGATGAGCAGGATAATGACGGGGAGGATGCCCAGGGACATGCCCAGGATGGTCGTCACTCCAACTGCGATGATGAGGCCGATGCCGTCGATGACGTACCATTCTCCGCTCTTGGCCAGGAGGATAATGAGCCCGGCGGCGAGTCCCAGGGAGGCGAGCAGGGCGATGTATCCCTCCGGGTCGACCAGCAGGAATATGGGCAGGAATACGTACAGCATGGTGATGAAGATACTGGCGAAAAAGATGGCCTGGATGATGCGCTTACGGCCATACTTGATGAGGATGAGCATGATGGCGGTCATGACCAGCACCAGGAAGATGTAAATGAACGGGTTCACCGGGTCATTGGGATCGGGGAACGCCTGGAACTGGGGCAGGAACAGCGGGGCCAGCAATATGGCGCCCACCTGGACGAACACGTAAATCGAGGCCATGGCTAAAAGCGGAAGGCGCTTGCGCATCGCGAGAACAATGTAATAATTGGTTAATAACCGTATCTTAGATGCATAAGGGACAATTGTTATCTAGTGGTCCGGCCTAGAAAAAGAACGTGAACACGGGGTTAACAACTAGTCAATCCAACTATCCTGCCCGGCTGGAGAAGGCCAAGGATCTGGCGGATATCTTCGAGATCGTCAAGGACGCAGTGCACGCTCAGCTCGGTCTGTCCCGAGGGGGCCTTATGCTGGGAATCGCTGAGCTCGGCGGGGACCCCCAGTCCTGGATCGGCGGGTTCTATCCGGTCGCTACCAACATCATCGTCATGAACAAGGGGCCGATGAACCGTATCAGGGCCGAGCAGCCCGAGCTGTATAAGCCGTACTGCTTTCACATCCTCCTGCACGAGTATGTCCACACCGTCGGTTACATGGACGAGGCGCTGACCCGGCAGCGTTCGCTGGAAATCAGCGAGAAGCTGTTCGGAAAGGACCATCTGGCCACCCGGATGGCCGCGGACATCGGTCAGTTCTTTCCCTACCTGACATATGAGCTGCCGATCAAACCGCCAGAGGACCTGAACATGGAGCTGGTCAAGGGCTTTGACCGTTCCTGCGCCAGCTATATCTTCTGAATTGCTTCCTTGACTCGGGCCGGGGGTGCGCTCGCACCCCCGGCCGCCTTGTTTTTTTGCTCACAGCAATAGCAGCAGCGTCCAGTCCGGCCGATAGATGGCAGTTCTGCCGCTAGGCTGAGGAAAATGGGAAGGGCCAGTGGCCCATAAAAGGAATGGGTTTCAGCTCAGCTGGGCGTCCGGAGCAGGAACCGAGAAGGCCACATTGCCGGAGATCTTTTGGATCTTGACCTTCAGGCGGGTGCCCTTCGATGCGCCGGGCACATAGATGATGTACTTGTCGAGCTTGGCCACGCCGTCGCCCTTACGGCCGACGTCCTCGACCATGACCTCATACACGCCGCCTTCTTTGATGCCCTCTTTCTCCGTTACCTTGGTGAACTTGCGCACGTTGACCGGGCGGTGGGCTCCACAGGCTTCGCATTCCAGGACCAGGATGCGTCCTTCCTTGTTGATCTTAGTATCGGGTCTTCCGCACTCCGAACATAGTACGAAGGTCTCGGTGTAGTTCAAGATCCGGTCGGCGATCTGGGCTGGGGTGAGCTTGGCCTTAAGGATGAGCCTCTGTCCTTCGATGAAACCGGGTGTCCCCAGTTCCCGCAGCAGGTACTGCAGCAGGTGGTCCGGCTCCCGGCGCAAAGCATCGATTATCTGACCGAAGTTACGGACCGTGGTCACCTTCCCTTCCAGGAAGATGTCCGCCTCGGGTACCTTGAACCTCTCGTGCTTTTCGATGGTCTCGGGCAGACTGATTTTGGCCCGCTCTAGTAAGGATAAGTAATCGTCATCAGGCATGATATCATCCTCTCAAGCGGCTCCGCTAATATAAACCTAGCTGTCAGCTGGAAAGCGCCTTGAACATTCGAACCGTTCTGACCAGATCGCCGTTGGGATTGACATCCTCCGATTCGGAAGATCGGAGGTAACCCAGGTGGAGATACCACTCGATGTTGCGGGGCTGCGAGGACCGTACCTTTAACCAGATAACATCCTGTCCCGTCCGCTGGGCCTCATCCTCCAGCCACCTGACCATGGCGGTCCCGACACCTCGCCCCTGCTCCTTGCCACGGACGGCCAACCGGTGGAAGTAGAGGCCGTTCTTGATCAGATAGCGAACTGAACCGATCGCTTCTCCGTCCTGAAAGCACAGGGTAGCGCTCTCTCCGCTCTCCATCTTCTCTCTGATCGAACCTGCGGTCTCGCTCAGCGCAGAGGTTGGGGGAACATCACACTGGTACTTTTCGAAAGCATCGATCATGATGGCGTGGACCATCCCAGCCTCGTCCACCATTGCCCGCCTTATGAGTAGCGACATTTCACCTCGAAAGGAAATGGAAGAGGGTTCAGAGGTCGTGCTTGTTGGCCTGCCTCTGCTTGTATTCCAGCGCCGCTTTGACCAGTCCAACGTGCAGGGGAGACGGCTTGCGAGGCCGTGACTTGAATTCTGGGTGGAACTGCGAGGCCACAAAATAGGGATGTCCCCTCAGCTCGCCGATCTCCATCTTGATGCCGTCCTCCGATTTACCGGTAAAGATCCATCCGCAACCTTCCAGCTGCTCGATGAACTCTGGATTGACTTCAAAACGGTGGCGATGGCGTTCCATTATCTCCGAAGCGCCATAGAGCTCCTTGGCCATCGAGCCGTCCTTGATCAGGACCTTCTGCGCTCCCAGACGCATGGAGCCGCCCTTGCTGGTCACGCCCTTTTGCTCCGGCAACAGATCTACCACTGGATACTTAGTCTGGGGATCCAGCTCGGTGGTATGTGCGCCCTCCAAGCCGAGAACATCCCTGGCGATCTCGATAGTGGCGATCTGGAAGCCTAGACAGACTCCCAGGAAAGGTATGTTCTTCTCCCGGGCGTGCTTGGCGGTCATGATCTTACCGTCGATGCCCCTGCTTCCGAACCCGCCGGGTATAAGGATGGCATCCACGCAGGCCAGCTCCTTGTTGACGCCGTCCTGCTCTACCTTCTCTGAGTCAAAGAAGCGGCACTCGACCTTGGTCCCCAGCTCGGCGCCGGCATGATGGAACGCTTCCAGATGTGAAAGATAAGAATCGGCTAGGTGAGTGTACTTGCCTACGATGGCGATGCGGACGGTGTTGGCCGGGTACAGTATTCGGTCCAGATACTCCCTCCACTGGCTGAGGTCCTTGGTCTGCGTATCGATCCCCAGTCGTTTCAGGATGTAGTCGGTGAGGCCCTGTTCTTCGAGGATGATCGGTACCTCGTAGATCGATTTGGCATCGGGGGCGGAGACGACCGCTTCCAGCGGCACGTCGCAGAACAGCGATATCTTGCGCTTGATGGAATACTCCAAGGTCTCGCAAGCCCTTGCCACGATCACATCCGGCTGGATACCGATGGCCCGCAGCTCCTTAACGGAGTGCTGGGTCGGCTTGGTCTTCTGCTCGCCGACAGTTCCCAGCATGGGGACCAATGTCGTGTGAACGAAGATGCAGTTCTGGCCGCGCCCCATCTCAGTGTTCATCTGGCGGACCGCCTCCAGGAAGGGCATGGACTCGATGTCGCCGACAGTCCCGCCAAGCTCAACGATGCATACGTCGCATTCGGACCGCTCGGCCACGGTCATAATGCGATGCTTGATCTCATTGGTTATGTGGGGGATGATCTGCACGGTCTTGCCGAGATACTCGCCCACCCTCTCCTTATCGATGACCGCGCGGTACACCTTGCCCGTGGTGATGTTATGATCGCTGCTGAGGCTTATGTCTAGGAATCTTTCATAGTTGCCGAGGTCCAGATCGACCTCGCCGCCATCGTCCAGTACGAACACCTCGCCGTGCTCGAACGGGTTCATGGTTCCAGCGTCAATGTTGAGGTATGGATCGATCTTGATAGCGGTGACCTTGAGACCACGTGATTTCAGAAGGCGGCCGATCGAGGATGCTGTGATCCCCTTTCCTAAGCCAGAAATGACCCCACCAGTGACGAAAATATATTTCATCGTCTCCATGGGATTCGACAATAAGCCTGTTAGGTATTTAGCGTTTCCTGAGGTAATCGAAAAGAGACTCTGGATATATAAATTTCCAAAATGTTATTCAAAATAGCTTAAGCTGATTAATAGAAAAATGAAAGAAATGACAGTGACGTTCGATGCAATTTGTTTTGGTGCTTAAAATCCTACCTGGAATTGGGCAGGAAGAGGCAACGATTGCCTTTCCTTGCTTCTACTTTGTTAATTACGTTAGGAGGTGATCCATCTGCAGGTTCCCCTACAGATACCTTGTGACGACTTAACCTACCTTGTCTAATCTAAGGTTCGTCCCCAATGAGAGACATCTTCACCAAAACAAACTCGGTTGGTTTGACGGGCAGTGTGTGCAAGAGACAGTGACATATTCACCGTTCGCTGATAACAAACGATTACTACGGATTCCAGTGTCACGAGGCTGGGTTGCAAACCTCGATCTGGACTGAGATGGACTTTAAGGGATTGGCTTCACCTTTCGGTGTTGCATCCCATTGTATCCCCATTGACGCGCGCGTGTTGCCCAGGGGATTCGGGCTGTACTCACCTAACGTAGCCCGCACTTTCATCCTGTTACCAAGGCAATCTGCATATATGTGCGCCCACTCCGGAGAAGACTAGTAAATAATACATGAGGGTCTTGCCTGTTACCTGATTTAACAGGTCACCTCACGGCACAGGCTGACGTCGGCCATGCAACTCCTCTCAGCGTGTCAGGTAAGCCCTTCAGACTGACCTTCATTCTGCTGTCGCTCCTGGTGAGGTTCACGGTGTAGAATCTAATTGAACCGCACGCGTCACCCGTTGTAGTGTCTCCCCGCCAATTCCTTTAAGTTTCGGCCTTGCGACTATACTTCCCAGGTAGCACACTCTTCGGCTTCCCTTCAGCACGAAACCTCTCGAGGAGGTACTGATGTTTAGTGTGCAGTGTTTACTGCTAGGACTACAGGGGTATCTAATCCCTTTTGCGCCCCTAGCCTTCATCCCTCACTGTCAGAACTGTTCTCGTAAGATGCCTTCGCTATTGTTAGTCCGTCCAGGATTAACACATTTTACCGCTACTCCAGAACGTACTTCTTACGTCTCCCAGTCTCTAGCTCCGCAGTACTTCCTGCCCGCCCGACACTTGAGACATGCCAGATTTCACAAGAGACTTAGAAGACAAGCTACGGATGTTTTAGACCCAATAAAAATGGCTGCGACTTGGACCGCGGGTATTACCGCGGCGGCTGGCACTCGTCTTACCCAGTCCTTATTCGCCAATTTTTTAGACTTGGCAAAAGCTTCACAAAGTGCAAGCACTCTGGCTCAATACTGTCACGCTTTCGCGCATTGCGAAGTATTCCCAACTGCTGCACCCCGTAGGGCTGGGAATAGTGTCTCAGATTCCCTCTCAGGGCCTCTCCGCTAAGAGCCCTTACGGATCACGGGCTGGTGGGCCATTACCCCGCCAACAACCTAATCCGCCGCAGCCCCATCCTTAGGCACGAGTTTGAGAGATAAATCATTCCAGGTTAGATTCTATCAGGTATTATCCTCAGTTTCCCGAGGTTATCCCTGACCTAAGGGTAGGTTAGCTACGTGTTACTGAGCAGTTCGCCGAGACCTTACCGTCTCTCGACTCGCATGTCTTAATCGTATTCCAATAGCGGTGGCCGCCGGCAGGATCAACCGGAATCCATTCCTTAAGCAACAGAAGTTGCCGTCAGGACACACTTATAGGTTGGCAGGATTCTAAGTTTCACCAGCGTAACCACGCTGTGATATTATTCCTATTTCTTGCATTAATTGGGTTACATTGCATCGAACTGTCAGAACCAAGAGAGCACGCGTAGATGATTACGCGGAGATCTTAGTTCTCCATGTCATTATCCGAAGCTTTTGATACGATCGCATCATAGCCGGCCTTTCGACCGTCGCTCTGGACCGTCCCATTGCTTCAGTTGCTGTCTAACGCAGCTTTCCCTCAAATACAGATGTTGTATATAAGCATTTGTATGCTCGGGTTCTGCGTCATGCACAGATGTGTATGTTATTCTTCCACATCCGGGCCCTTCCACCTAAAACCGAAGTCATATATAAGGGTTTTCATACTTGATGAAAGCCCTTTTGACCCCGATTACAGTGTATGGGAGATATGTGTTCTTAGTGATTCCATATCTCACAGCTAATTCACACTTAAAACGCTATCATATATAAACTTTACTGTAGTCCTGCGGCGCCTGTAGATTCTTAGACCGCAGATAAGAGGCACTGCATTGTTTTCCGGCCCGGTTACGCCGGCTTGAGCAGTTACAGAGTTATCGATCATATTGCGCTTAAACCTTTGAGATATCTGAAGAGATATGCCTTTCCTACGGCCGAGATTATATCATAATATATAGTTGCGGAGGGGAACCGATTCATTGTATAATGGGGATCGTTCGATGAATGGCGGCCCCTACTATCTATGGCCTCAGAAAGTAGCCACAAAAAAGTTTAAAAGGGGCGTATCATTGTGTGCCATCAAAGCGGAGGTGGCCCAGCTCGGTAAGGCGCAGGATTGCTAATCCTGTGACCTCACGGTCTCGGGGGTTCAAATCCCCCCCTTCGCGCCACTATACATATCCACTCACCTCGAATCTGGATTCAATTTTGCGGTTTTTTAGCATCTGGGTAGCTCATTTTGCCATGAGAGAGCTGCTGAGCTTCCCTGTTAGCGACCTCTTGCTGCTTGCGGCAGTACATACGTTTCTGTGGTCTTCGTCGTCGCGTAGCCCACATGACCGAAACGGAATTCAGGCCCATATTCTGATCTATGTTCATCTGCCCGAAAGTCCTCCGGCAATCCGTAGGTCGAACTTGATGCTTGTTTCGCTCTCGACGAGCCGTTTTAGCTTCTCTATGCCATCGGTCGAGAAGTGGCCGCCCTCCTGGTCCATCGTGGCTGGAAAGGGGGCCTGGTTCATCGGACATTTCTTCTCGATGTGTTTCTTCCTCGCTCGGAGATGTCTGGTTAATAGTTCGTGGGCCTGTTGGTCTGATGGCGACCATCCTGGGCTCCCCATAGCTACCCTCGCCCTTAAACGTGCTCGACATAGATGACCCAATCCTGGGTATCCAGGTCGCCCACATTACTGAGGCGCAGACTCCTTAAACCGCAGGCTTAGAACATGGGGCTAGGACCAGGTTATCGAATATGCTTTTATCCTAGTCCAGTCCGTTCCCTCTACAGTCTTGGCCTCCGCAATGATTCGGTGGAAAATTCCCCTGCCTTCATCGGTGGCAACATTCCAGGTGCTCTTCTTCGGCCTTGCTTCGGGGATATCTTACCTTGCACTGCTGGACCGCTCGTATTTCCGACGAACTGAAGCACGACTATCCAGACACTGTAATGTTGTGGCTGATGGCCGTTCCTTTCAGACCCTCTGGCTTTTGTTGAGAGCCGATATATTGCAGAATATCCTCGGCGGATATCTTCTGCGGGTCGTAGGAAGAAATTTTGCCATTGCCGTACAGCGCGTTCTCAAATCCTTTTCCATCCGTCGGTATCTCCTTCGAACCTCTACCATCGTGGATTCGGCGTACACAGTTCCCGATCACAGCGAGGTATTTCTTCGCCTTCTGGGTCAAGAAGGGATATCGGACCATATCCGCGCTCCTCCTTTCCCTGCCAGCCCCGCTATTGACCACGGAAGGTTCCTTGCCGCAAGGCTGACGCCGGGCATTTGAACACTCGGAGCCAGGAATGAACGTCCTCGGTAATGAGCAGCCTGTTTCCGCGTTCGTTGAGCCTAGAATATCCTCTAAATTATGTACATCGGTATCATTGACACTTACCACTATCGTCCGGACTCCTAACCACCGGGATCACGAGCACCATTTTCTCAGAATATAATTATGCCTTTCAGACGCAGGGCAATCTTTCTTGTGGTGGTAGACTTGATTAGTGGTAGTGTTACGCCGGAGATTAGCTCAACACGGTGAGTTGTTTATCTAGAGATAGTTGGGGGTGGTATGTAATTCGTTTGTTGGGTTGTGATGGTGCTTCTCAGGCTAGGTCCAGGCCGGATTTTTGGTTGTACGGAGAATCCGACTCGGACACTTAAAAACCTGGACATGATTATCAATTGTTTGCGAAATTGGCGGTCGGCAACGGTGGGCTCACTTAGTTTTCCGATAATTGGGCAAGCCAATCTCCCAAACGATGTACATCGCCAATAATGCTAAGAACAATTACCAGATAGGAACCCAACCAAGAGTCCAGAGGCCGCATCATCCAGCTGGGGCTCGAAGTCAGATTATCAGTACAACCATTATCGAGGTAGTAGCCATGACCTCAATTATGTACGATTTTAGCTTGGTCGAGTCACCTTCGGTCTGTTCCTTGGTCAGTGTTACCTTTGTGTTTGCGATAGGCATCAATGGTCAATCTGCTAGGAAAACTAACCATCTTCCCGGACCCATAGATGAATGCAAACAGGGATGCGGCGATGATGCTCTCTGAATGATTGCCGTTTCCGCAATAAGCGTACTCATGAGGCTTGGTGTTTTATCGCAAGGAGCGAAATAGGGGTTTGCTAACATGGGTTGTTAAAAAAAAAGGTCGATATTGACCCCCCGAATATTTGGGTCTGAGTTAGGACCGTTCTTTATGGAATCCATGTCACCTGAGCAATCCCAAAGGAAGTCGATTCCTTGAGCACTTGTCCATTCATCGAGACGATTTGTACTGTAATCCAACTCATTGACCCAATACTGGAGATGGCATTCAGCCACCACAGGGTTGCTCGTTGAGGACCTCGTGAATACTACACAGTCTTTTCGCCGCTGCCGATCCACGTGTTCATGCCCCCCTGGTCGCCGTAAACTCCTGACCAGCTACCCGTGCATTTGACCACAATCTTCACCTGTTTGCTATTCGCTGCGCTCGCCAGCGATATAACAAGGATAGCAACAACGAGAATGGCAATAAGGCCGATGACAATCTTGTTCGAGTCTGCTTCTTTGAGAGAACCTTTCTTCTGAGGATATGGTGACTCTCGATTTTGAGGCCGTAGTGGTTGGTTCTCCAATTATATCCTCGGTATCCGAAATATATCTGACGGTATAAAGATACCGAACCGATTTTCTCAACTAACAATCTCAAGTCGCTGGCACCTCTGACCGTTTGAGCCCTGTGGGTGGCCCTACGCCCGATGTTAGTGGAATATTCATCAAGGCGTAGGAAGTCCTCGTCGTTTATCCAAACGAGCCCGCCGACCTCGCCGCTGCACTGGCAGGCCATCCCGTGTCTTACGGCCCTTGGGGGCCCGTGGGGCTGCATCACATGGAAAGAGCATACTTTGACCCAGGATGGAAAGTCAGGATAAGTGATACGCTAAGACCGGTCTAAGGGCCGAGCGACCTCAAGCGTTCAAAGCTCTACTTCCCCATCAGGTATGCTCTCATTCGTTCGTAGAATGCAATGGAGGGCACCTCTATAACCGCCCCATCAACGGGGTCCATGATAATCTCGAACTCCGACGATATGGTCACCAGATCGCTATCGGTGTTCAATTTCTCGCTGGGCATGCGAAGACATGAGGCTGGAGAGTCCTGTCCACCTGGTTCTTAAGAGCCATGCCAATATCCTTATTGCTACGAAATGGCCGGGGGTAGGGCAAAGATTGAATTACGGCCCCCCGGGTTGCGTACCGGGGTCGGTTTGTTCGCACTCAGATATGGCATCCTTCAGCTCCTTTAGTCGTCCAGCATCGAGGTCAAAAGGCGGGTCCTGCCAATCTATGCTGCCATCTGACTCTTTTGGATTCACTAGGTCGATCAAATTCTTGACCTGCTCCTGCTGAACCGGGTTAATCGCCTCAGGGGCGATATCAGAAAGAAATGGCAACTGAGCCCTGGTGCCGATAATGCTCATGTCCTCGTTGACGCCGTTATTGGCCAGACTGACTTAGGGCATCGCCAGGTAGATGCCCTTCTTCCCGTCCGCAGACGATAAGGGAGCCGGATGCGGGGATTGCTAACGATATTGGCTATGACTTTCTTCGATGCCCAGGTTGGCGGAGCGCAGATGGCCCACCATACCGTAGCGTTCAGGCGAAAGAACAAACCTGCCCCTACCCACAACAGCTATGGCCACAGGCGATTTCATAGAACCGAGGACATAAGACCCCGGAACGGGCGGCCAAGGGGATTGAAGCATCATGGATAAACTTCGGATGGTAATCGTTCTACATGCCAATAAATCCACAGTGAATGGGCGGGTTTCTTCAGATTACTCCTTCTTCTCCATCTCGACTTTATCGCCTCAAACCCTTCCTCTACATTTGAGAATATGGTTGAAGCCATGGCGAATCTTGCAGTGAGAACTGCCTCACCGATCTCCCTGTTCGTCAATCCCATGTGTTTGCCTACCTTGATGAAATACTCGCTGCATTGCTTGTTCTGCAGAGCCGCCGCCACAGAGATCATTATGAGCTGTTTGTATTTTGGTGGGATTTCAGGCAAGCTCATAACGAATTTTCCTTCTTGCGCTTGGCGCTCGATCCATTCCGGCATTACTTTTGAGGTGAGGATCAGAGGATTGCATACCTCTCCGCTGTTCTTTCCCATCTCTCTCAAAATCTTATCAGCGTCCATGAGAGATCAATGAGATCAAGATGCTAAAGTAAGCTAGCATGATGGCTAACTGCCATCACTGCTCTTTCTTCTTTCAGATCTTATTAATGAATAAGCATCAACCTATCCATCTGGATTCGAAGTAGATAGGTGCCACAAAGGAATTAGGAGAGAATCGAATATTCCACAAACCATAGTAAGGAATAATGACATATGACATTGTTCCCCTTAACTATCAAACAGCCCCAATGGTGAACCATGAGGATAGGCATACTAGGCTGCGATGCACTTCGGAACGAGATCGAGGTCATCACTGCGGGCGACCCAGAGGTCTGCCGTGAATATCTGGAGTTCGGGCTCCATTTACATGCGGACAATTTAAAGCAGATCATCTTGGAAAAATCGGAATCGTTGCCTTGTCCAGGTCGATGTGTTTTTCCTTGGCTATGGTCACTGCCGCGCTTAAGGCCTTCCGGAACAATTCAAGGTTCCGGTGGTGATGATGGAGCGTGGACTGCATCGCCGCCCTGCTGACGACCGAGAGGTACCACGCTGAGAAGCATAATGGTGGGATCACATGGTTCTATCCAGCCGGCTGGGCAAAATATGGGGTGCCAGGCATCATTTAACTATTCGAACTGGACCGTATCGGCTCCGAGGACTATCCTCCTGAATACTTCCTCAAGATGATGTTCGACGGCTTTTCCAGGTGCCTGTTCATCGACAACGGCGTGGACTGTGCCGAGCAGTGCCGGAAGAACCTGCAAGCAGTTCGCCGGGATCCTTGGGCTTAGGCGTGAGCGAACGAGCGGGTCAATCACACCTAATTCAAGACGCTTGGCTCAATACTTAAGCTAGAGCAAAGGGCGCTCGAACATGTGGACAGAGCAGAAATTTTAGGGCGCGACTAAAGAGGTTTGTTGCAGTACGCACAGGTATCACGGTATTGTGGGTTGCCTCGCTTACAGGGGCACTGCTTCTGCTGATCTGACCGAATAAGAAGGGGTGTCCACACTCCGAGCACCTCGCAGCTGCCTCATCGCTCTTGGCATGACATGCGGTGCACTCCTTCAAGTTCTATCCCCTCTTCCAGCATAATGAACCTTCTGAGTCTCCAATAAGAGAGTAATTTCCCTTATGCCATTAGTTACACACTCGGGGTCGTGGACAGAGCTGGCTGCTCAGCCCTCAATCTGAAGAACGCTATCGCCAGCAGTATCATTGCCACCCACAGCAGAATTAAGCCTATGAGTATTATCGTTAGTATTGCTCCAATCAGGAGAATCAGTCCGCTTGTAGCAAACATGGCGATACCAGTTCTCTGAGCAAGCGTTCTTAACGATTTTCTTATAAAATACGCGGCCAAGACGGTTAGTGCAAACAGAATGACCAAGGCTCCGATCATTGCCGCGAAGTAAGGCGCCAATGCATCATAGTTCAGGTTATTCCAGTCTATTCCCTGCCAAGCAGCCGGGTCAGACCAACTAGACATCGAGAGACCGATCTGCGTTAGCGCACCAGCAGCGGCGATACCGATTATAACGGCGGCGATCACAACACCCACGACAAATATAATGACGCCGTTTAGCACGTTTTTTGAAGATACTTCGATCTTTGTAGTAATCTGCCAAGCCATGGAAGGCAACCAACAATAGCACCAGGCCAACTAATCCCAGAACATTACCGGATGAACCGCCAATCGGGCTAAAGACCATAAAGAGGGCCCCAATTAATCCGAATATTTTGCTTGTCTCAAGGGACACAAAGAGCCTCCTTACTGGCTTTCATTGTCGATTATTAGGTAACCTGTTCTTTTAAAAATATTTCGCTGGCCAAGCCGAACTTCATATTGTCAGCGTGTCCAATCGACTGGCATCTGGGTAGCCCCGAAGCACATGGTCAGGGGCGAATGGTTCGTGGGAACGGCGGGCCCGGTCAATGTCGCCTATATACCATGTAGATATTGTATTGAATTGCATCCATCGTTAGAGAAGGGCGCTGGTCGATCGCACCAAGACAGGGATCGATGCAAGGGACGAATCGATCCGCCCCAGGGGGCTCCGGCATGAACGATGCCGACCTAAGAATCCCATGAACCTCATTCATGGGGGTGTCTAGAAGTTAACCGAAGCACTGACATTTTTGCATCCGACTCGCATCTTATGATCCACCGGTCGCCCCATCGCTCCTTCGGATGCGAGTCCAGAGATCACAAATGTGATGGGGAATGATTATGTGATATCAACCGGAAGTCCACACAACGAGGCTTTAAAGTTATAGAAATGATGAGGCGACGAGAGGCAATGAAAGAACGGTAAGCCGCTCCCCCGCAAGCCGGTCAGCCCGTGGCCCCGGCAGGTCCAGCACCCATGGGAGGCCCGCAACGCTATACGATGCGGGAGCAGATGTTCTCTATTGGAGACGATTTCTTCATCCAGAATGGAGCAGGTCAGAGGGTTTTCCGGATCGATGGGAAAGCCCTTCGGATACGCAACACTCTTAAGTTCGATGACGTGCAAGGGCGGGAGCTGGCTGCGAACCAGGAAAGGAAGGCGGCCATCAAGGACACTATGACAATGGAGCGAAACGGTCAGCCTTATGCCGTGATCAAGAAAGCCATGATAACTCCCGTACGGGAGAGGTCCACCCTCAGCATGCCTGGAGGGGATATCGAGATCAAGGACAATATTGCGGACCACGAATATACCTTCGAGCGGAACGGACGCGTTGTGGCCGAGGTCGGTAAGCGTTGGCTCCGGATGAGGGATACTTACACCATTGATGTCCATCTCGGAGAAGATGATATCGTGATTCTGGCCGCGGCGGTCGCCATCGACAACATGGAGCATTCTTGAGCCCCCTAGATCTCGCAGGGCGGTGCCCCATCTCATTAGGTCGGGTCGCAATACTGATCGGGATATTGTGACTTTGATCGATACTGCCATGGTGACCCGCCCCCTTCAATAATTCTAGAATATATTCATCGGGACAGGAAACCCTCAAACGCTCCCCGATCGTAGGCATTAACGATGTTGAGTTAGAGTGCCCTCCAGATCAAAGCTCCGAAACCGCAGGCTCCCCGTGCTGGCCTGTAGCTATATATATGTGGCGGCTGGAAACACAATAACATGATGCGTGAGGGCTGGATGCGCCCCGAATCTGTGGAAGGGGCTTTGAAGGGGCTGGAAACGGGTTGCTAAGATGAAAGCGATCACCGTTGAACCAAAGAAACCAGGGACCGCTCGACTGGAAGACATCCCCGAACCGGATCCGCGGAACGGCTCAGTGCTTGTGGAAGCCGTCGCCGTCGGAGTATGTGGGACCGATGTCGAGATCGTTGAGGGAAAATACGGCTGGGCACCTCCGGGGAAAACTAGGCTCGTGTTGGGGCACGAATCGCTCGGCCGCGTGATCGATCCCGGGCCGGCAGCAGGGCTTAAAAAAGGGGATTTTGTGGTGGGAATCGTCCGGCGTCCCGATCCGATTCCCTGCTCGAACTGTGCGGTGGGGGAGTGGGACATGTGCCGCAACGGTCAGTACACCGAACGGGGCATAAAGCAGATCGACGGTTTCATGTCCGAGCGGTGGAGGATCGAACCCGAGTACGCGATGAAAGTGGATCCGACACTGGGGATCCTCGGGGTGTTGCTTGAGCCGGCGACAGTGGTCGCTAAAGCGTGGGAGATGTTGAAGGCAGTAGGTCAGCGCTCATTCTGGGAGCCGCGGAATGTGCTCGTGACCGGCGCAGGGCCCATTGGCCTTCTCGCGGCCTTCGGCGGTGTGCTGAACGGATTGGATGTTCATGTTCTGGATCGCGTCGCGTCGGGTCCCAAGCCCGATCTGGTGAAGGATCTCGGTGCTACTTATCACTCGACGACCGTTTCGAACTTAGGCTTCGAACCGGACATTATCATCGAGTGCACCGGTGTGGGGCAGGTCATCGCCGAATCCATTCACAAGGTGGCAGCTGGCGGCATCGTCTGCCTCACGGGTGTCGGTGCGGGTGGCCCGGCCCCTGCGGCAACCACGGCGGACACCGCAGCAGCGGCGGTGCTCAAAAATAACGTCATAATTGGAAGTGTGAATGCCAACAAGAGGCACTGGTACAAGGCAAGCGTGGCCCTGACCCACGCGGATCCAAGGTGGCTGGGGCGCCTAATAACTCGTCGAGAAAAACCGGAGAATTTCAAACGGGCCCTGGAGCGTGAACCCAATGATATCAAGGTCATCATTCAATTCTCTGACATTTGATCAAAGAAATTCGCAAACACAAATGGGGGGATAACATCACGAAGACCATCATCGTAGGTGGAGTGGCGGGCGGGGCGTCGTGCGCGGCGCGCCTGCGCAGGTTGGATGAAAAGGCCGAGATCCTCATGGTGGAGCGCGGGCCATATGTCTCGTACGCGAACTGCGGACTGCCCTATCACATAGGCGGCGTTATCGAAAAAGAATCAAGCCTCCTGGTAGCCGATGAGCGGACTTTCCGCGAGCAGTTCGCGATTGATGTACGCACCAATTGTGAGGCCGTTGCGATCTCGCCGCAAGAGAAGACCGTGCAACTGCGTGATGTGAAGACCGGTGAGGAAACCACTCATTCTTACGATAAGTTGGTGCTGTCGCCCGGGGCGGGTTCGGTCCACCCGCCGTTGCCTGGGATAGACCTGCCTGGCATCTTTCACGTGAGGACGGTTCCGGACACCAAAAAGATCATTGAGTGGACCGAACGGGGCACCGAATTTCTTTCCGGTATGGAACATTATTCGGGATTCCAGGTCGTAAGGCCAAAGATCCGGGCGGTGATCGTCGGTGGAGGGTTCATCGGCCTGGAGACGGCTGAGAACCTGGTCCATCGAGGCTTCGAAGTAACCATCTTGGAAATGCTCGATCAGGTCCTGGTCTCGATAGATCGGGAAAATGCACGGGTGGTTGAGGCCTTCCTGAGGAGGCATGGTGTCCGTCTGGCGCTCGGCGATGCGGTGGCCGGGTTCAAACAGGCTGCTAATGGCGCCATCGAAGTGGAGACTAAATCGGGAAAGACCTATCCGGCCGACGTGGTGATCCTCGCCCTCGGGGTGCGCCCTGATACCACCCTGGCTAAAAAGGCCGGATTGGCGATCGGCGAACGTGGGGGGATCCGGGTGGATGAACACATGTGCACGAGCGATCCGGACATCTTCGCCGTCGGCGACGCGGTCGAGGTGAAGGATTTCGTCACCGGCCAATGGAGCTTGATCCCGCTGGCGGGCCCCGCCAACCGGCAGGGCCGCATCGCCGCCGATGTCATCGCCGGGCGCGACTCCCGGTTCCGCGGCACCCAGGGCACCTCTATTATCGGCATGTTCGGCGCGGCAGTCGCCTGGACTGGCATCAGCGAGAAGATGCTGAAGCAGCTCGACGATACCGATTACGAGAAGGTCTACCTCTACCCGAATTCACACGCAGGGTATTATCCGGGGGCCATGCCGATCGCGATGAAGGTCATTTTCCGAAAATCCGACGGGCGTCTCCTGGGGGCGCAGGCGCTTGGCCAAGATAACGTGGATAAGCGGATAAGCGTTCTCGCGGCAATGATGCAATTGGGCGCAACGATTTACGATCTTGAGGAAGCTGAACTATGCTATGCTCCCCAGTTCGGAAGCGCAAAAGATCCGGTGAACTTTGCCGGAATGGTCGCGGCCGATGTGCTCAGGGGCGATATGCCGCTCAGCCATTGGGATTCCGCCAAGGGCGAATTCCTTTTGGATGTACGCGAACCGGTAGAACTCGCCGTGGAGGGTCTGCCAGAAGCGCTTAATATTCCTTTGAGTCAGCTTCGTACGCGCCTCGACGAGCTTCCTCTTGATCGAGAGATACATGTCTATTGCCGCTCTGGCCAGCGTGCCTACTATGCGACGCGGGTCTTATTGCAGAACGGGTACGATGTCAAAAACATCTCGGGAGGGATGCTGTCGCTTGAGCACAATTATCTGCTAGATCCCGAAACGGCAGGGGCCTGGAAGCTCTCGAGGGAAAGACCATGACTGGAAAGGTCTTGACCCTGTCCTATCCCTTGAATCGGAGAACGCCGCTTTATCCGGGCACCGCTCCGGTCACGATAGAGACGGAGAGCTTCGCGGAGAAGGGCAGGGTGGCGATCACCTCGCAGATCACGATAAATAGCCATTCCGGGACCCACATCGACCTGCCCGCTCACTTTCTTCCAGATGGCCTCAAGGCAGACAAGCTCTTGGAACGGGAGATGGTGCTTGAGCCTGCCTATTTCCTCTCGCTTCCAAAAGATGAAGATCAGGAGGTCGGACCCGAGGGACTTGAGGGCATCGAGGAAATGGACGATGCCGAGGCCCTTCTCATCCGGACCGGGTTCGGCAAGTTCAGGGATGGGGCGAGAGATACTTACATCGACAGGCATCCGTGGGTATCTCCCGAGCTTCCAAAGTTCCTCAGGAATTCGATGCCCCGTCTCCGGCTGTTCGGCATCGATGTTCTCTCCCTCGCCGTTCCACAAAGACCAGCAGAAGGCAGGGATGTCCACCTGGGTTTCCTCAGCAACGAACCGCCAACGATCATTATGGAGGACGTCGACCTTTCCGACGAGTCGTTGTTAATGGGTAAGTGGAGGCTGCGCCTCTATCCGTGGATCCTCGACGAGATCGAGGGGTTGCCGGTGACGGTCCTGGCCGAGAGAATAGAATGATGCTCGCGGCCAAAGCAATGGTGGCCACCACTGCGCCAGCTAGGGTCAGGATGACGATGGTCGGGCTCGAACCTTGGTTGACGGCGATGCCGACGAACGCCCAGACGATTGCCAGCCCGTAGGCCACATCTCTTCTTGCGACCGCAACAAGGATCACGATGACGAGGGCGATCAGGATAATAAGGACGGCCCAGGTCTCCGAGCTTATGCCGAACCCGTCCCAATTCAGCGACACCAATGTGCTCGCCACGTTCGCAATAGAAGCGATGGTTATCCAGCCAAGGTAAACACTAAAAGGTAGATGGACGGCCAATCTCTCCCCCCAATCTGCCTTTGCTTTTCCAATGTCCAGGCGAGCATAGATCAGGATCAGCGTGGCCAGGAGCAGGAACATGATGATGACGGACACGCTGAGGTATTCGTACTGCCAAGCGAAGAGCCACAGTATGTTCAGAGCGCCGCTCAGCACGAACAGCCAGCCGATCCGCCCCTGGAACGGCTTCGTACGTTCGTAGGGTAAAGCCTGAAAGATCACGAACGCTCCCAGAAGGACATAGATCGCGCCCCAGATGGCGAACGCGTATCCTGCGGGCGTGATGAGCGTTGTGTTCGCATGGGTATCTCTGCGGTGACCTTTCCCCCTATGAGGGCAGTACTACCTGCCAACCCATTAACGATCGCCGTCAGAACGAAGGCTAAGATATTGGCCCAGTTCAGCAAGCTAGCTTTCTTAGCCACCATCTAGGTCCCCCGAACATATTTCGGCTCACGATATATAAAAAAATCATTAGTGTTGATATGGGCCATGCAGGGCATTTACGGTCGCATGATGGCGATCAGAATTGCCAATCCCGTGACCTCACGGTCTCGGGGGTTCAAATCCCCCCTTCGCGCTTTCATTTTCATCCAGTCACCTCGTTATCTGGCTTAATGACTGTGCTTTTCACATCTGGATAGCTCATTTTGCCCCTCCATAGTGCGTGAGCATCCCTTATCGCGACATCTTGTCGCATGCGGCCATAGCACATTTCCGTGGTCTTGGTCGTGGCGTGCCCCATCAATCGCGAGACCTTGCTCAGTTCTAAACCCTGATCGATTTTCATTTGTGCGAAGGTTCTACACCATTTTCGGGGCATTCGATAATAATCTGTCTCACATCGGGACCAGAGCGAGGTGACGTGCAGCTTTGATGCCCCGCTCTCTGAGAACGCTTTGTGAACGCCCCACCTAGGTGTGAGCATGGTGGCTTGGATGGGGAGGAAACTGTTCTTTCGTCAGCCTTGTGATAGTTACGCCGCTTAATCGATCAGATATGGTCAAATAGGGCGACCTTGGTTTTTTCCCAGGGATTACATGGCCGATACAAAATGGACTCGTTTAAGGATATTGTCCATTGCTGTCGTCGCCATCCTCGTGATTGCTTCGTTCGGCATACTTTTAGCAGTAACTCCGAACGAGACGGTGAAGGCCCAGAGCACCAGCGTGCCCCCTGAGGTCTCCCAATATGCGAAGGACTGGCCGATGATGAACAAGGACTACAACAACACTCGGGCAACAAATGACTCAACGATAAATTCCGGCAATGTCAACTCTCTTGGAGTGGCATGGTCCTTCAATCTCTCTGCTGGCTTCGGCGCTTTCGGCGCTGCGACCAGCAACCCACTGATCCTCGGCAACATGGTGTTGCTTCAGGACGGGAAGGGAAATGTATACAACCTCGATCTGCAGACGGGCAATGTTAATTGGGTAAAGTACTACAACTCCTCGGCGATCGAGGGACCCAACGGGCCTGCTGTCGGTTATGGTAAAGTGTTCATTGCCAAGGACATTCACAACATCACCGCTCTCAACCTCAGCAATGGGGAAGAGATGTGGACGACCAACCTGTACGTGACCAGCACCACTGGCATAGACATCCAGCCCTACGTATATGATGGTAAGGTATACGTGGCCAGCGTCCCCGGGACCGGAGACGTCTTCTATGCACCAGGCGGCATTGGCCTTATTTATGCCCTAGACCAGAACTCTGGCCAGGTCATATGGAACTTCACCACGGTCCAGAACAACGACCTGTGGGGTCATCCGGACGTCAATAGTGGTGGAGGCAGTTGGTATCCGCCGGCAATAGACACACAGACTGGACAGATGTACTGGTCATTAGCCAACCCCGCACCGTTCGCGGGAGCTCCTGGCTGGCCAAGCGGATCGAGCTTCAACCAGTCTGCCCTGTACTCAGATAGCCTGGTATCTCTGGACCACAACACTGGTGAGATGAAGTGGTACAATCAGCTGCTGGCCCATGATATATGGGACCACGATCTGCAACTGTCGCCCATACTGGCCACCGCTAATATCAGCAACACCCAGCAAGACATCGTGATAACTGGCGGTAAGATGGGTAATGTGTACGCGGTCAACCGCGATACCGGTAACCTGCTGTGGACCGTGCCTGTCGGCACGCATGAGAACGACCTCCTAGACCCCCTAGCGGGCCCGACATGGGTCCTTCCGGCCGCCTTTGGAGGAATCGAGACGCCCATGGCCTATGCCAATGGCATCGCTTACGCCGCGGTGGTCAACAAGGGCATGGAGTACACACCGACCGGCCTAAACACGACCGGGGTCTTTGACTTCAGCAACTCGACCGGAGAGCTAGTGGCGATAGACGTGAACTTCGGGCACATCCTCTGGAACTGTGACCTTACCCTCGCCTAACTTCGGGGGAGCGACCGTGGTCAACGACGTGGTATTCACCGCGACCTACGATGGCACGATCTACGGTTTCAACGCCACCACCGGTAAGCAGCTGTTCCAGTACAAGGCTTCGGCAGGCATAAACGCCTGGCCCGCTGTCGCTGGAGATACAATCATCTGGCCCGCAGGCAATGGGCTCAATGCCAGCCTGGTAGCCCTGCGGGTGGGAGGCGGTAACACGACCGTTTCCCCGAGCAGCACTGGCACCACGGGCAACACCACGGGCAACACCACAGGCGCCTCGGTGCTTCAAGTGGCAGTCCAGCCGGTAACGTCACGGGAACTGATGTCGACAGCCGATCGGAGATGAGAAATCTTTTCCTTCTTTTTTTATTTTTTAAATGCCTAATCGATCTATTTCGTGTAACAGGGGGTCATTGCCAAGTTCTATGAATCAAACGGCCCCACTAAACCTTTACGACCGCATCCCGACCCCATACGCGAAGAAAATAAAAAACGGTCGGACCGGGGGTTTTTCGAGACTTCTGGGTGATTGGTTTATACATTGGTGATTCTCGTGGAATATTCACCGAGCATGGACGCGAGAATAGACCCCGCCGTTAAGGTCGGCAATGGGCCCGATCAAAAGATCGATCGAGATGCAGAGGTCGGGCGCTCAAGGACCTCGGGGAAGGTAGGGATCGGTTATCCGACCGTGGTCCTTCTGACCGTCACCGTCGCCGTCCTGCTCATCAACTACGTTGAGACCATGGTCATTCCCGGAGTTCCAGAGATCCAAAAGGAATTAGCAGCCAGCTCTACTGTGGCCTCCTGGATCACCTCAGCGTTCCTGATAGTAGGGGCGGCCGTAGCGCCCTTGTTCGGACGGCTCGGCGATATCTATGGGAAGAAGAGGATGCTCCTCATCGTCCTGCTCTTTTATGTGGTCGGCGTCGGTCTGGCCGGTTTTGCCCCCACGATGTTGATCTGTTGGTCTCTAGGGCGATACAAGGGGTGGGTTTTGCGGTCCTGCCGCTCGGCATCGCCATGGTCGCCGACTGCTTCCCCAAAGAGAAAGTAGCCACCGCCCAAGGTATCATCAGCGGCACAGTGGCCATAGGGGCTGCCGCTGGGCTGGTGATCGGCTCCTACATAGTCGAGGACCTTGGGTGGCAATGGGGCGTTCCATACGGCACTGGTCCTAAGCATTTTCCTGCTATTGGTAACGGCAAAGGTCCTACGGCCAGATGTACCGGGCAAACGGCAGAAGATGGATTATCTAGGCACCCTGATCTTGATGAGTGGGGTCACCCTGATACTCATCTACCTCACCGAAGGGCCGTCCTTGGGATGACATCACTGGAAAACCTCGCCTTCCTGGTCCCTGGCCTGATACTGTCCATCTACTTCTTCAGGTTCGAGAGCCGAAGAGCGAGCCCCTTGATACGACTGGACCTCCTCCGTATCCGGAACATGCTCAGGTGGCCAACTTGGTCGGTATCGTGGCGGGTCTCGCCATGTTCCTACTGTTCTTTGCGGTGGTCTATTACGCCCAGCAGCCAAAGCCGTTCGGGTTGGGGCTCGACATCATATCGACGGGCTTGGCGCTGGCCCCGGCTACCTTGGCCATGCTGATCATGGGTCCCCTTCTGGGCAGATATGTTACTCGCTGGGGGCCCCAACCGATCCTGGTCCTTGGCTCCATCTTCCTGGCATTGGGATTCTGGCTTTTGATCGTGAATCGGTCCACCACTTTGGACCTGACCATTGATATTGTGATCTCTTTCGTCGGCATCGTGGCCATGATCATTCCGATCGTCAACATGATCTCTGTATCCCTGCCCTCTGACAGTATGGCGGTCGGTTTAGGTATCAACAGCATGCTTAGGAGTCTGGGTGGGGCGGTCGGCCCTGTTCTGGCGACGACAATAATGGCATCCTACCTGGTGCCATTGGTATTGCTGGTTGGAAACCAACCGGTGGTGGTGGGAGAGTTCCCGTCGTCAATGGCGTTCGATCTGATCTTTACCTCGGGGGTCGTCCTGGCAGCGATCGTCGGTGTTCTGAGCTTAACGATTCACAATTACACCTTCACGCCGGGGGCCATGGACCGAACCGGTGAGCGGGGCAAGAAGGAGACCATCGCCGACCCATCGACCAAACCCTGATCACTTACTGACCGATCGAAAATTGGGACCATGGGCCGCATGAGGGCGAGAGTAGCTCCGTGCCTATTTTTCCCGACCTCTATCATCATCGGACTTATCATTGACGGGGATACCCGCCGTCTATGATACCTGCTTTTACAAAGGCTATGAGGTCTGCATAAGAACATTGGACCGGGTCCCGCTGAAAAGATGCCGATGAGCATGTTCAAGCGATCCAGTGGACCTTTGGGGCAAGACGGCCCCGGTCGTTGGGAAAATCGTTATCCGGGATGAATAGGCTCTACAAAGATGTCAGATGGGGCCCCTGCCCATATGCCTCGGTCGAACGTAGAGGAAGACCATCACTAAGGAGATCACGACCACTGCCGCGCAGACGAGCATGAGCATAGCAATGGTCTGGTTCGAACCTTGGTTGACACTGATCCCTACGAACGCCCAGATGATTGCCAGCCCGTAGGCCACATATCTTCTTGTGACCGCCACGAGGATCGCGATGACGAGGGCGACCATGATGATCAGAACGGCCCAGGTCTCCGGACCTATGTCGAAGCCATCCCAGTTCAGGGACACCAGTGTGGCCGACACATCAGCGATAGTGGCGATAGCTACCCAGCTGAGGTAGACGCTGAACGGCAGGTGGACGGCCAATCTCTCCGCGAGTTTCGCCTTGGACCGCCCGATGTCCAGTCGGAGGTAGATCCGGATCGGAGATATCAGATGCAGGAAGATCAGGACGACCGACGCGGCGAGGTACTCGTAGTGCCAGGCGAAGATCCACATGATGTTGAACCCACTGCTAAGGATGAACAACCATCCGATCCGTCACCGCCTACTCCTTGGATCCCTTGTGCAGGGTGAGCGTCAGAATCCTGGCATTCTTGGGGTCCCCAATCCCCCATCACATCACGGAAGTGCTGTCGGCTCTTGTGCCGCTACTTGTCCGCGTAGTAAGGACACATGCGGTCATAGCGGTGACCGCATCCGAGGATGAGCTCGACCGGTCTGCTGCTGGTCGCACGCTTCAGGCAGATGCTCTTGACGTTGATGCACCACCACTAACATCGAGGACCCATTCTCAGCGAACATGCCGTGGGACTCCCGGGGTTAGTTCACCCACCTTTTTACGGGAACAAGTGAAGTACGGCTGGCCGTGCAATCGAATAGAGATAGACGTTGCCTACCGCGTTCGGTTACCTTGAGCAGCTCCCCCGCTAACCTTTTAAAAAAGAAAGAGGAAGGGGTTTATGCTTGAAACCTATGATCGGATCAAGAAAATAAATGTCGGGATTGGCCGTGGCACTGGGGCCCCCTATGGTCTGATAAGGAATTTGGTCGGATGCTCACACCGTCATGATGTATCGCTCTAGCTCCCAGGGAGTGACCTGGCGCTTGTATTCTGACCACTCTCTGCTCTTGATACATATGTAGTTGTGGAAGATGTGCTCACCGAGTGTTTCTCTCATGAGCTCGCTGCTCGCGATATGGTCTAGGGCCTCTCCAAGGTTCTCTGGTAGATTCTCTATCCCGAGGGACCTCCGCTCCTCGCCGGTCATCGAAAAGGTGTCCTTCTCGACTGGCTCCATCGGATGGAGGTTCTTCACTATTCCGTCGAGGCCTGCGGCGAGCATTACGGCGAACTGGAGATAGGGATTGCCGGCCGGGTCGGGGTTTCGGTGTTCCAGCCTCGTCCCCTTGCCCCTCATGCCGGGGACCCTTATGAGGGCACTGCGATTACGGCACGCCCAGCTTATGTAACAGGGGGCCTCGTAGCCAGGCATGAGGCGCTTGTAGGAATTGATGTGGGATGTTAGGATGCCGCAGGTCTCCTTGGCGTGAGTGAGCAGCCCACCAACGTATTTGAGGGCAGCATCGCTAAGGCCATATTCTCCATCGGGATCATCGAAGGCGTTCTCGCCGTTCTTCGTGGCCAGGGACTGGTGCACATGCATGGCGTTGCCGTTCTCATCCTGAAAGGGCTTGGGCATGAAGGTGGCATGCAGTCCGTTCAACTTGGATATGGTCCTGACCCCGAACTTCATGGTCATGACCCGATCGGCCAGAGTGAGGGCGTCCCCGTACCTCAGTTTGATCTCTTGCTGCCCTGGAGCCACCTCATGATGGGATGCCTCGATTCGAAAGCCCATCTGGTTGAAGTAGGTCACGAGTTCTTTCCTCACCCTCTCTCCCTGGTCCAAGGGCATGAGGTCGAAGTACCTCCCCTTGTCACAGGCTCTGGGGATGCCGTTAGTGGTCTCTCCTGGCTTCAGTAGGAAGAACTCCATCTCCGGGCCCACGTTGAAGGTGAACCCCAGCTCCATGGCCCTGTCCATCACTCGTTCCAGGATCAGGCGGGGGTCTCCTTGGAATCGTTTTCCGCTATGGTCGTAGATCTTGCACAACAGGCGGGCGGTCTTAAGGTCCGTTCCACAGGTCCAAGGGTAGATCTGAAGGGAGTCCAGGATGGGGGTCCCCTTCAGATCGGACTCTTCCACCGTGGCATAACCAAGGATGGAGGAACCGTCGATGGGTACCCCTTCATCGATGGCCTCATCCAAGCTTTCGGTCGGAATGGAAACGCTCTTCACCGTTCCCAAAATGTCCGAGAACTGCATCTCCACGAACTTTACATTCTCCTTCTTTACCAGTTCCAAAACCGTCTCCTTGGTGGAGGCATTCTCTGTCGATGCCATCGAGCCGTGAGAAGGGTTGACATGTAAAGTAATTTTTCAGAAACAGTTATAATGGATGAGGGGAGGGGCAAGAGCAACGAGCGGCTACCATCTGGTCCGAAAGCACGAGCGGCGTCTTTGACCTACATAGTAACGTTCAATGGAAAATGAGTGAGGATCAGCTCCAGGCGGCGAAGGGGATGCGGGTCAGGTGCCCGAACCCCTGGTGGAAGATGGGGTCAAGAGAACGGTCGGGTCGAGCACCGGTCCGACGGCAGCCCTACAGAACGCCGTCCTTGAGGATCGGGGGAGATCAGGGACCTGTTCAGATGGAAGTATGCGCGCTCGAATCGTCATCAAAGTAAAGGGCACGGTCTTGAGCATCGAATGACCTGGCTCGCGTGAGGAAATGCCCCCATCGCCACCAGTATGCGGTGTGCCCATCGGGTAGGGGCGCTGATGGGGTCAAGCGCCGGAACGGCACAAACCGCGTATTCGTACTACGATAGCTACCCCCTCACCAATACTGGACCTCACATCATCGATCCCCGGATCCATCGCGAACTGTGGCCCACTTGTCGAATATGCTTTAATAATCAACCGGCCAATCTTTATTATCATGGACCCGATCGATTTCGACACTGGCATAAGTCTCACATCCCCTTTGCCGTACGCTCTCGTCACCTCCATCGACGGGGAGGGCCGACCTAACGCGATGGGAGTGGCCTGGCTCACCAGGGTTTCCTTCTCTCCGTTCTTGATGATGGCGTCTATCGGGAAGAACCGGTATTCCCATAGTGGTATCGCCCAGAACAAGGAGTTCGTCATATGTTACCCGGCAGCCGACCAGGAGAAGGGCGCACTTTTTTGTGGAACGCACTCCGGAAGGGACGGAGACAAGCTATCTCGGTCCGGCCTAACGGTCGCACCCTCGACCAAGGTAAGGCCGCCCACGATCCAGGATTGCACCGTGGCCCTAGAATGCAAGGTCGTCAGCGCCTATGATGCCGGAGACCATACGTTATTCATCGGCGAGGTTGTCGCCGTCACCGGCAGCCCACTTAGGCCCAAGCACCTGTTCGTGACCACCGGCAGTAAGATGGTGGCGATGGATAGTAAGGGCAACCTCTGATCGGTCCTCGGCCGACAGGAATATCAAGGGGGAGCTGAAATGACAATTATGGAGGGACGGCCTCTATTGCTGTTCCGTACGCTTGAGAAAGCGCACGTTGTCGTGCCGCCCCTCTCCATACATAATTATGTTCGGGATTCTCATTCTTCATCATGAGGCGCGAGCACATCGGTGAGGAGTTCCAACGAGCGACCAAGCATGGTCGGGCCACGCTCGAAGGCAGGGCTCTCGACTGGGCCTCCAAGCCTCCAATTTATAAGAGCTATCCGGACTCTGAGAGGATGCAATTGCCCCTCCCCTCTCGCAGTGCCCTCCCCCTTGACGAGGCAATAAGAAAAAGGAAGAGCGTGAGGACCTTCTCGGACCAACCCATGATCCTGGATGAGCTGTCCTATGTCCTATGGGCATCCACGGGAATAAGGGACTCGCGAGGCGGGCAGGATTTTCGCACCACTCCTTCGGCCGGAGCCCTATATCCGATCGAGACATACATCATTGCGAATTCTGTACAAGGGATCGATGCCGGCCTCTACCATTACGATATCAAGGGCCATGCATTGGAATTGCTTTGGAGCGGCGAGCTGGGCAAAGGGATCGCTCATGCTGCGCTCGAGCAGGACATGTGCGCCCACGCCCCCATCGTGCTGATCTGGACCGCCATCTTCGAACGTTCCCGATGGAAGTACGGGCAACGAGCTTATCGCTACGTCTATCTGGATGCGGGTCATGTGGCCGCGAATCTTGCCCTGTCGGCGGTGGCCATGGGCATGGGCTCCTGTCAGATTGCGGCGACATTCGACGATGAGGTCAACGAGCTTTTGGGCATTGATGGGGTCGAGGAAAGTGTCCTTTACCTGTCCGTGGTCGGCCACCCCGCTCTGCCTGGCCCCCCGTCATTCTTTTAATGGGCCAGACTCCCAGGTATAAGCGAACCTATGGGGTCGAAGAAGGCAACGCCCGGGGTCCCGGAGAACAAGGGGGACGATCTGCCAGACGCCATAGGGCCTCCCGGGTCGGGTCCGGAGAGGCCGGACTTGATCGAGCCTCCGTCGAAAGGAAAAAAGTCCTGGGTCCAAAGGGGATCAAGTGAGCTGATCACAGCTCGATCGGGCGATACGAGCGGAAAGTGTCTCCCGACATTTGTTGAAACCGAAGGACGGATCAGGGTGAGGGCTAGCAAGGCGGCGTCGGCGGAGCTATCGAGCCGACGATCACTGAGCAGTGGGAGGGTCAGCTCGATCCGAGGGGCCGCCCCATGAGGCCCGTTGCCATCCCACGCACTGGCAACGGAACGCCCCCATCGGGGAAGGTCGCGGACAACATACGATCCCTTCTGGTCGGGCGCTTATTTTTGTGACCGCCCATTTGGCAACTCTGAAATGGATCACAGGGAGGCCCGCCCACCAGCGATGCCAAGCTAGAAATAGAATCGGATTATTCCTCAACTAAGCGGCCTTGGGCTCGAACTACGCTGGAACTGGTTCCAGCGGAGCCTCGTGGTCTTGGACCGAACATAGCCCCGTAGTGTAGTGGTCAATCATGCCGGCCTTTGGAGCCAGCGACGGCAGTTCGAATCTGCCCGGGGCTACTTCCTATTCTTCTAGGATCGCCATTATTGCACTCTCAGGGTCCTCGTTTAGCGCTCTATGCAACTCCTTGATATCGAAAGGTCCGGGGGGGAGAGCATCCTGTCATGCGCCCGACCGACGACGGCCTGAGGCATCTTGAGGGGGTGGGCACCTGCGCGGTCGCCTGCACGTCCCACGGATCCCGGGGTCCACCGGGCCACCTCAATGGGCCCCAAGGTCCGACCATGGGGCTCCACCGAACGGTTCAGGTCCAAGACGGACACGGCCATGTGGTCAGTGCGACGGAACACGAGATCGCTGCTCGGTCAACGGCCCCATGATGGCGAGCGTCACCATCGTTCCGAATGGACCAATTCTTCGATCTTGACCCGGGGCGGTTGGCGCCCCTCCTTTTTGGGCTTTCCAATGGGCAGTATGGCCACCGGCCGGGCATGGTCCGGGAGACCTAAGGCCTCGGACACTCGCCATTCATCGAACGTCCCCACCCAGCATGACCCGTACCCCTGTGCCGCTATGTACAGTAGGATGTTCTCGATCGAGGCCGCCACATCCTGGAGGCAGAACAGGTCCCGCCCTCTTGGTCCGTACTCGATGATCCGGTCCAGGTTGGCGCAGCAGACGATGACCACCGGGGCTTCAGCGATGTACATCTGGTCGTGAGCGGCGACGGCCAGCCCTTTCTTGGTACCCTCATTTCTGATCACTACAAAGTCCCTGGCCTGCAGGTTCCCTGCCGACGGCGCCAGATTCGCCATCAGCAATGCCTCGTTCACGATCTCGTCCGGCACCGGTTCGTCGGTGAAGCCTCTGACGCTCCTCCGCATCTTGAAACACTCGTTCAGGTCCAATTGTCCTTCGCTCCCGGTAATAATCGGGACCAGCGGTATTTATCTTTCTCTGCGATTAGAATAAATGTTCAGTAACCTTTTTCAGGTCCCCGTCCATCACCCGGTCGTGAGCGTGGAGTGCACCATCGAGCTAGAGTATGGCCAAGAGGATGAGGCTATGGCGGTCTTGAACGCCATATCTCCAGACAACGCCCCATACGCCGAGGCCACCCTGCACGGGAGCAAGATCATCATCCGTTCCCTCTCCCATACCTGCCCGCAGATGCTGCACACCATGGAGGACCTCCTGGCCTGCCTGCGGGTGGCGGAGGAGACCGTCCAGGCATCGAAGTGATCAGAGCTTGATCCCTTCTCGGACCTTGACTGCGATACCAGTGCGGAAGGCGAACATCTCTTCCCTCGTCAGCAGAGCACGGCCGAGGGCAACCAGATCATCATTTTTGTCCACGATCATGACCTCATCCATCGGACGAACCTCCGGATCACATTCCTGAACAAAGGCGCAGAAGACGTTCTTCCCTTCTCGGTTGAACGGGATGGCATCATCCTTCACCACCACTCTAAGCTTGGGCGAGGGAAACCCTCTCTTGAGCCGGACCGCGCCTGGAGGACGTAAGGTGAAGAAGCCGTCGTTCGCCCTCATCGATAGTATGTGCTCCTTGTCGACCAGGACATTGCGTATCTTTCCGGTGGTCTCCGATTTCTTGATCTCGATCTTACCGGCGAGCAGAATGTCGGCCGCTCCCTTGCCGAACTGGTAGTCCGATACCGCCCTGACCCTGGCGATGTCCATGTCGAAGGATGAGGGTTTCTGGCACATCATGGCCAGGACGTCTATCGTTGCTTGCCCGTCCCAGGCCACTCCCAGCGCGTAAGTATGCTCATGGGACAAGTGCTCCATCTGCTCGCGGATCCGCTCCTTGGTCTCCAGATCGGGGGGAGAGGGGAACAGGGACTGCGCCACCGGATACATCTCGTCGAGCTCGATGGGCACTGGCCCGATGGGGGAAGCCACGAAGAAGTGGGCATCGCACGATCCGAGGACATCAGCGATCTGCTGTTGATAGTGTCTTCCATAGGGCTTGCCGCCCTCCTCGAACGCCACCATGACCTCGGTCGAGGGGTACTGGTACCGTTCAAAGAACCTTTTCTCGTAGCGAAGGAATGCCGGCCGGCCTAGGGTCTCCGGACCAGTGTACAATATGCAGTTGTCCCGGCTGATCGGTTCGAACTTCTCCAGGTACTCCTGGTGCTTGCCCAGGCGCCTCAGGGCGCTCAGGAGGGCGGGATGGGCGCGGCAACGCCTCTCCACAAGCTCCCAGAGGTCCCCCTCAAGGATCGCCCGCTTGATCCTCTGGATCTCCTCTAGGGAGGCCCATAGATTGTGGCGGGCGATGAGCGCGGTCCGTTCCGCCGGCTTCATGGCGGTGATCTCCTGGTAGGTGTGGGACTGGCAGGCGGGGCAGTGGCAGTGGATATCCTTCATGTCCGAGAGGCTGGCCGTCCCCTCGGGGAACATGAAGCGGTCGTCCCGGGCGAACTTGGCGTAGGATGCGGAGTCGAACATGTCGCAGCCCAGAAGGGTGGCCAGGGCGAACACCATGGGGTGCCCGGCGCCGAACAGATGGACCGGTCGGCTGGGGTCCAGCCCCTTCTTCGAAGCTACGATCACATCGACGAGGTCGGCGAACCGATATTGTTCCATGAGCGGGACCACGCCACCGATAGGGTGGACGTCCACGTCGATCAGGGCAAGGCGGCGGGCACAGTCCTCTCTCAGGTCCTCGAAGATCGATCCCTGTACCACCCCGGCCAGCAGCATCTTGCCCTTGAGGGTGGCCGCTTCCACGGTGCGGTCCATGGTCACATCGACGGCGCGCATAGTCTTTTCCTTGGTCCAATCCGGCTCGGTGAATATGTCCAGTACGGTGCCTATGTCGGCGCCAATCTCCCGCTGGAAGTTGATGATGTCCTCGTTCCTGAGCTCGACCTCGCCGTACATATGCGACTGGAACGTCCCAGAATCGGTCATTATGACCCCTGGGAAGTCCAACATGGCGTGGAGCCCCTCGCTCTTGGCCCGGGGATTAAGCTTGGGATCGTTCTTGATGATGTAGGAGTTGGTGATGAGGGCCCGGAAGCCGAACACGTCGTACAGTTCCCGGGGAGGGACGGTGACCAGCCGGGGATTGACCACCGGCAGAAGGGCGGGCGTTTCCAGCGGACCGTGGGCGGTATCCAGCTTTCCGATCCTGGCCAGGCCGTCCCGCCTGATGAGCTCGAACATGGTTCATGGGATGGCAGGGAAATAGATAAGGCTTTACCGGGGCCGGGATCCTGGATTCGTACTGCGCATCAGTGGCCCTTCACCGCCCTAATCTCCCATCGGCAAGGCGCTGCGATCATTGGGACCTGACCGGCCGCCGAGGCGCTCCGCATAAGGCGGGCCATCGCCCCAAATAGCGTGGCGAACAACGGGTCAGTGGTCGGGTTGACCCCAATGATCTCTGCGATCTCCGATGGTTCGGGAGCTTCACCAGGGCCACGTGCTTCCCCATGGGGTCCGCCATCTTTTAATCCTATAAATGTCGTCCCTTCACCAATCTCTGGTATGTTTATGGAATACAAGATGGTCATAGTGGTCCGGTCCGACCTCAAGATATCAGCAGGCAAGATGGCCGCGCAGGTCGCGCACGCCGCGGTGAATTGTGCCTTTGCCGCCAAGAAGAGGACCCCCGACTGGTTCGATCGGTGGTACGCCGAGGGTCAGCGTAAGGTCGTGGTGAAGGTGCCGACCCTGGATGATCTGTATGAGGTCAAGAGCAACGCCGAGGCTCTCAAGTTGGTCACTTCGCTCATCACCGACGCGGGCATGACCGAGATCCCCCCGAACACCGTGACCTGTCTGGGCATCGGCCCGGGGCCGAGCGATGTTCTGGACAAGGTGACCGGGCACCTCAAGCTGGTATGAGCTTGAAGCATCAGATCAGGGTGCTGGGTATCGATGATTCCCCCTTCACTTTCCAGACCAAGAAGGCCCTGATCGTGGGCGTGGTGGCGCGTTTGCCCATGTACATCGAGGGGATCATGCGCACCGAGATCGCCGTGGATGGCAGTGATGCCAACGAAGCCATCATCTCCATGCTCGGCCGCTCCCGATACCGTGAGCAGGTCCGCCTGATCATGTTCGATGGAGTGACCGTGGGAGGTTTCAATGTCATCGACATCGACCGCATTCACGAGGGGACAGGCATACCGTGCGCCACCGTCACTCGGGAGATGCCCGACTTTGACCGCATGGAGGGGGCGCTGCGTAGCCACTTCCCCGATTGGCAGGCCCGCCTCGCGGTCATCAAGAAAAAACCACTGTTCAATGTCGGCCCAAGACGCCGCTCGCTTTATGCAACGCTATCGGGGATAGACGCGGAGACTTTCGAAACGATCCTGGCCGAGTGCACCGTCCAGGGGCGCCTCCCCGAGCCGTTGCGGATAGCTCACCTGATCTCCAGCGCCATGGTCCTGGGCGAATCCCACGGTCGGGCCTAGGCTTCCTGGTCCAGACCTTGCTTCAAGGCAGTGCAGAGATCGGAGCTTACGGGGTCACCGCATTCCATCATGACCTCACTGCTGTCGCCAGCCTGCTTGGTGATAGTGATGGACACCTTGCTCTTGGGCAAGTTGATCGATGTCCTCTTGCCGGAATGGACGATATTGTAGTCCTCCTGGCGAGAAGCACAGACGGTCTTGATATCTGAGGTTAGGTCCTCCGGTCCCTGGTGGTAGAACCTGATGTCCGTCCGTTCGTTGCGGTCCTTGTTCCTGGAGTTGTAGGCCATGACTGCGATGAGCAGAAGGGCAAGCAGGGCAAGCACCGCGAATGTAAGGGGCTGTTCCGGATCTAGGCCTTTACTGCTCGAGATCACTGCGACCCCGAAGACCGAGGCTGCCGAGATATAGATCGTGCCGATAAGACCGGTCACCAGCCTCTGCGGCATGGTGTTCTTGGCCCAGCATTGATAATGTAGCCGCAGGGCCCGGTAGGCCGGATAGACCGTCAGGCCGGTCAAGCCAAGCGTCACTACGAACAGCGGCGTGAACAGGCCGTCGTATAATATGTATGAATATAGCATAACGGCCAGAAGTATCGGTACGATCAATGCCAGAAACGTACTCGATGGCCTTCTGGGCCCTATCCAGCTGGCGAGCTGCATCCCCTTCGTCGCCCATCATCCCATCCGGGAAGGGCATTCTGTTGGCCAGATAAATGGGTTTCTACAATAATCGCACGGAACGTTTCGTACGGGACCTATCCGATAGTGGTTTACACTATTATTGGTAGTATCATATGCACGCCATAGTAGCATACTCTTTATTGAATTCCGCGGGAATTCACAAGAACCACGGAGGCGTCACCACGAACGAAGCATGTTCCCACGGGTGCGAGGACGGATCGAACTTCTGCCCGATATGCGGGGCAAAGATGAGGGGGCACCGTTGGACATTCCTGATCAGGCCGCTATCTCCGACGAAGCTTCTGCTCCGCCGGTAGAATGCGAGCACTTGTGGCCCCCCCGCGGCGTTCGAAGGGAAAGGAAGGGGGATTGGTGGTGGCCTGACCACCACGGCGGTACTGGCCATGGCGATTATCGCTATGATCGCATCCAGTGGCGTATCTTACACGGGCAGCAATCGGGCCACCACGTTGTCCTCGACCCTTGAGGACCATGTGATCAGGGCCGTCTCGGTGAGATGGATGTCCGAGAGCTTCGGAGGGGAGGACTTCACATTTGGGTGACCGTGATCAACATGTGTAATGTCACCGGGGCGGCTACCATCTACCTCCTGATCTATGGCAATGATACTGAATTTGCCGATCTAACGGCCTCGGTAGTCCTAGACCCCGGCGTGGTGATGATCCATCCCTTCACCGTTTCTCTCTTCGAGCTGATCGAAGACAATCAACCCCGGTCGGCCACGGTGCTTGCCTGGATGGGTTGAATGTTCACTCGCTCGCTCCCCCCCCCGAACGTCCGTGCAGGGGGCATGCTTCTTTCATTTTCATAACGGTCGGCGCCAGATATATTTCCATTTTTTCGTCCGATATTAATTTTATATCATTTATGATATACAATAAAGAAGCAAAGCCGTCGTACCTAGCTCAGGTTCGCTCGGAAGAATAAAATAGCAACGGAGTTCATCGAGGCCAGCAGTAAAATTGGCCAACCGAATGGTTTTAATACGGGTGTTCATTAAGAGTTAGCTGAACGGTCTCTGAAAAACCCTTAACTCTTAAATATAACTATCATAATAAGGAGCCCGCTTCTGACAAAGAAGGTGAAACATTGGCTAGAGGTCTTTACACGGCTAGGAAGCTCAAGAGCGACCGTCAAAAATTCAGATGGTCCGACAGCACATATAAGCGGAGAATGTTGAAGCTCCGGGAGAAGTCCGACCCCCTAGAGGGTGCGGCTCAGGCCCGTGGCATCGTACTGGAAAAGGTAGGTATCGAGGCCAAGCAACCCAACTCCGGCATCAGAAAGTGCGTCAAGGTCCAACTAATCAAGAATGGACGCCAGATCACCGCATTCGCGGTCGGAGACGGCGCCATCAACTTCATCGACGAGCACGACGAGGTCCTTGTTGAGGGCATCGGCGGTAGGATGGGAAGGTCATACGGTGACATTCCTGGTGTTCGTTACAAGGTGGTCCAGATCAACAACGTTTCTCTCAACGAGCTCGTTAGGGGCCGCAAGGAGAAGCCGGTGAGGTGAACACAGTGGAAGGAGATATTCAGATTTCGAGCGGTGTGCTGCTCTTCGGCAAGTACGAAATGACTGGAATTGGCATCAGAGACGGCGGCCTAGCCAAATACATAGACCTCACCCCCGTCGCCATCCCTCACACGGGTGGAAAGCACGCCAACCGGTCCTTCGGGAAGTCCAAGGTCAGCATCGTAGAGCGCCTGGTCAACAATCTCATGAGGACCGAGGTCTACACCGGAAAGAAGGCCAAGTCCATGGGATTGGTCAAGGATGCTTTCCAGATCATTGCTACCAAGACCAAGAAGAACCCGGTCCAGGTACTGGTCGAGGCATTGGAGAACGCCGCCCCCCGTGAGGAGATCACCCGGTTGCAGTTCGGTGGAATTTCCGTCCCTAAGGCCGTGGATGTAGGTCCGTCCAGGAGATTGGACATCGCCTTGAGGAACATCGCAAAGGGCACCGTTAATGCATCTTTCAAGAACAAGAAACCGGTCGAGGAATGCCTCGCCGATGAGCTCATCCTCGCCGCCAAGGGCGACATGAATTCGTTCTCCGTAGCTAAAAAAGAGGAGCTGGAGCGCGTAGCTTCGTCGGCCCGTTAAACATGGTCATGATCAAGGTGATTGAATATGGGACGTAAGGAAGACAACATAGCACGGGCCCAAGCGATCTCGAAGAACCCTGAATTCATCAGGAACATCGGGACCGCAGCCCACATCGACCACGGCAAGACCACTTTGAGCGATAACCTCATCGCTGGCGCCGGCATGATGTCTGAGGACCTCGCCGGAAAGCAGCTCATGCTTGATTTCGACGAGCAGGAGCAGGCCCGTGGTATCACCATCAACGCCGCAAACGCTTCGATGGTGCACAAGTACGGTGGTAAGGAATACCTTATCAACCTCATCGATACCCCTGGTCACGTCGACTTCGGTGGCGACGTCACTAGGGCAATGAGGGCGCTCGATGGCTGCATCATCCTGGTCTGCGCCGTGGAAGGCATCATGCCTCAGACCGAAACAGTCATCCGGCAGGCCCTGAAGGAGCGTGTTCGCCCCGTTCTGTTCATCAACAAGGTCGACCGGCTTATCAACGAGCTCAAGGTCACTCCTCAGGAGATGCAGCAGAGGTTCACTACCATCATCACCGAGGTCAACCGCCGTATCGCTACCCAGCTGCCCGAACCGCTGAACAAGGAATGGCAGGTCCGGCCTGAGAACGGAAGCGTCGCCTTCGGCAGTGCATTCCACAACTGGGCCGTTAACGTTCCGTTCATGAAGCGGACCGGGGTCACCTTCAAGGAAGTATACGAATACTGCAAGAACAATGAGCAGAAGATCTTGGCCAAGAAGTCCCCGGTGCATGAGGTCCTGCTCAATATGGCCATCGAGCATGTCCCCAACCCGCTGGATGCCCAGAAGATCCGTATTCCGGTCATCTGGAAGGGCGACAAGGAGTCCGAGGTCGGCAAGTCCATGCTGAACTGCGACGCATCTGGCCCGGTCGCACTGATGGTCACCAAGATCATCGTCGACCCCCATGCTGGTGAAGTTGCCGTAGGCAGATTGTTCTCCGGAACGGTCACCAGGGGAATGGAGCTTTGGGTGTCGGGCATGCCTAACGTCCAGAAGACTCAGATCATCGCACTGAGCGTTGGAGCTGACCGTATTCCGATCGACCATATGGAGGCCGGGAACATCGTAGCCGTAGCCGGGCTGAAGGACGCTATGGCCGGTTCGACCGTTTCTTCTGACAAGGCTATGGAATCGTTCGAGAAGATCACTCACTATTCTGAGCCGGTCGTTACTGTCGCCATCGAGGCGAAGCACATGAAGGACCTGCCCAAGTTGGTCGAGGTCCTGAGGACCGTGGCCAAGGCCGATCCATCCATCCAGGTCGACATCAACAATGAGACTGGCGAACACCTGCTGTCCGGCATGGGCGAGCTGCACCTGGAGATCACCACCTATAGGATCGTAAACGACCACAAGGTGGAGATCAAGTCCTCCCCGCCCATCGTGGTGTACAGGGAGCATGTCAAGAACAAGAGCCCAGCCTTCGAGGGCAAGTCTCCCAACAAGCACAACCGTTTCTTCGTTGAGGTCTCTCCGCTCGAACAGCCTATACTCGACGCCATCAAGTCTGGCGAGCTGTCGGTCGAGGGAAAGATCAAGGACGCTAAGGAACTGGCAAGGAAGCTCCAGGACCTAGGCATGGACCGCGAGGAGGCCAGAGGGGTTGTCATGTTCAAGGACAACAATGTATTCATCGACGGCACCAAGGGTATCCAGTACCTCAACGAGACCATCGAACTGTGCAAGCAGGGATTCGAAGAGGCCATGAACCTAGGCCCGCTGGCCCAGGAGAAGGTAATGGGCCTCAAGATCAAGCTGGTCGACGCCAAGCTTCACGAGGACTCCATCCACAGGGGCCCCGCGCAAGTCATTCCCTCGTTCAGGTCCGCTGTCTACGGCGCCATGTGCCTGGGCAACAGGATACTGATGGAGCCTCTAACCAAGATATTCATCAACTGTCCCGAGTCCGTAATGGGCGACGCTCTGCGCGAACTGCAGCAGAGGCGGGCAGTGATAGAGGATATCCGGCAGGAAGGCGAAGCTACGATCATAGCCGCCAAAGCACCGGTGGCAGAAATGTTCGGGTTCGCTTCTGCGATCCGCGGTGCCACTCAGGGCCGGGCCCTGTGGTCCACCGAAAACTCCGGGTTCGTTCCAGTTCCGACCGAAATTCAGACCAAGGTCGTGGAGCAGATCAGGACTAGGAAGGGACTGAAGCCAGAGCCGTACGACGCTGCGTACTATTCGGGTTGAAGAGTGAATAACCGTTAAATACGAAAAACGGTATGGAGTAAAAAGTAGAACTAAAGTATATATAAATGTAGGAGGCAGAAAAATGGCAGAAAAACCACACTTGAATCTGGTCTTTATCGGTCACGTTGACCACGGCAAGTCCACCTCCGTAGGCAGGATGCTTGCCGACACTGGTAACGTAGATGCGTACCTAATCGAGAAGTACAAGAAGCAGGCTGAGGAGAAGGGAAAAGCAACCTTCGAGTTCGCCTGGGTCATGGACTCTCTGAAGGAAGAGAGGGAGAGGGGAGTAACCATCGATGTTGCCCACAAGCGGTTCAACACCGACAAGTACTACTTCACCGTCATTGACGCTCCCGGTCACCGTGACTTCGTCAAGAACATGATCACTGGTACCTCCCAAGCCGATGCCGCCGTTCTGGTCGTATCCGCTATCGAGGGGCCCCAGGCCCAGACCAAGGAGCACATCTTCCTGGCTAGGACCCTAGGTGTAAAGCAGGTTATCGTCGGTCTGAACAAGATGGACGCTACCAAGCCCGCCTGGTCCGAGCAGAGGTACAATGAGGTCAAGGCCGAGGTCAGCAAGATCCTGAAGTCCATCGGCTACAAGCCCGACGATGTCCCCTTCGTTCCGTACTCCGCTTACAAGGGCGACAACGCGACCAAGGTATCCACCAACATGCCGTGGTACAAGGGTCCGACATTGCTCGACGCCCTGAACAATCTGAAGGAGCCCGCGAAGGCCACTAACCTGCCGCTCAGGGTACCCATCCAGGATGTCTATACTATCACTGGTATCGGAACTGTCCCAGTAGGGCGTGTCGAGTGCGGTGTCCTAAAGCCGGATATGAAGGTCATGTTCGAGCCCGCCCACGTCGTCGGTGAGGTCAAGAGCGTTGAGATGCACCATGAACAGATGCCCGCCGCCTATCCTGGCGACAACGTCGGTTTCAACGTCCGTGGTATCGCCAAGAACGATGTGAAGAGGGGAGATGTAGCCGGTCCGATCGATCATCCCCCATGTGTGGCCAAGTCCTTCGTCGCTCAGATCATGGTCCTGAACCACCCCTCGGTCATCACCGTCGGATACACCCCGGTGTTCCACATCCACACCGCTCAGGTTGCCTGTACCTTCCTGGAGCTCCAGAAGAAGCTGGACCCCGCCACCGGCGCAACCAAGGAAGAGAACCCTCAGTTCTTGAAGACCGGCGATGCCGCCATCGTCAAAATCCAGCCATCCAGACCAATGGTCATCGAGAAGGCCAAGGAGTTCCCCCAGTTGGGCAGGTTCGCGATCCGTGATATGGGCCAGACCGTCGCGGCCGGTATCTGTCTCGATGTCGAGAAGAGGGAGCAGTAAACCACTTTCATCCCAAACTTTTTGGGGACTTACATATGGCACAGAGAGCAAGGATTTCGCTAAGCGGCACTGACCCAAAGAAGGTCGACAGCGTCTGCGGACAGATAAAGTCGATCTCCCAGAGGACCGGCGTCGCCATCCGCGGACCCATCCCCCTGCCCACCAAGCGATTGGTGGTCCCGGTCAGGAAGAGCCCCGACGGAGAAGGCTCGGAGACATGGGACCGATGGGAGATGCGCATCCACAAGCGTCTGATCGATCTAGACGCTGACGAGCGCGCCCTCCGGCAGCTCATGAGGATCCAGGTCCCTGACGGCGTCAACATCGAGATCGTCCTCAGGTCCTAAGCGGGAAACGACTTATACAAACCATTTCTAGTTAATCCATTTTTTAGCTGTTTTGCCTGAACTGTGAACAATCCTATTTTGTGCTCGGGCAACAACGGTCCGCTCAATGCCCTGACACGAGGGACGGAGGGAGATCGACTCCTCCTCGGTTCCCGAGAACTCCTCTCGAGCTCATGCATTGTAGCGTGTTAATCCGAGATTCAAAAAAGAATATGGCGGGAAGGCGTTTCTAGAGTTTAGCGATGCGGTCAGCGAGCTGTTTGGCCTTGTCCTTGCCGATAAGCAGGCCGGCCGAGGTATTCACCCATTTGGCCAGATCTGGCAATTGTGACCTTTCCAGGTTGTCGAAGTCCAGGCCGCCCATGTGGGCCCTGGTCTGCCTCTCAAGGAAGGCCTTGGACGATGGCCCTATGTATTCGGTGGTCATCTTGAGCACAGTGTCCGAATAGGTCGACATGGGCTCACTTCTGTTCCTTATCGGCCGCCTCGGCCTCTTTCAGCGCTGCTTCGTCCTCCTGGCGCATCAGCATTTCGAACTTCAGGCTGGCGATCATGCGGGAGAATGAATCTCCCAGCTCTCCGATCTCATCCTTGCGCTTCATGTTGACCTCGGCGGTCATGTCGCCCTTGCTGATCTTCTCCGCGGCTTGGTTCAGCTTCTTGATGTCCCTGATAATAGTAAGGGAGAGGAGGCCCACGATGACCGCGGCAAATAGCACCCCGACGGCCATGATGATGTAGATAGTGTTGCCGATGAAGTTCTGACGATCGATCACTGCGTCTGCGTTCATGTCGACACCGAGGACGCCCACGGTGTTACCGGAACCATCTTTTATTGGCGCATATCCTGATAGAAAGCTTCCCCAGCTATCTGAATAGATCTGGTCAGAGACCGTCGGTTCGACCTGAGCGCCTACGATCTTATCAAGGTCCGGGGATGTGTACGATTCAGCGATCTCCGCGGGGCGGTCATCAGCATCGTCGGCGATGAATGTCAGAGCTGTTCCGTTGACCGCGAAGATGTAGCAGTTCGTAACCATGCTGCTCATGTTCCTCATCAACCGAAGCTGGGAGATGAGCTCCTGGTATTGGGTGGTGTTCTCATCACCAGGCTGAATGTTCATTATCGTAGTGGCATCGATCTCAGAAGCCATCGTTCCAGATATTTCCTTCAGAGTGTCCTGGGTCGAATCTAAGAGGGCCTTCTTGGTCTCCCCATAAGTATAGAGGAATGACATCCCGGAGATCGCGATGACCAGCACTACAAAGCTCACTACGAGTTTGGTGTTCAGACTATTATAGATCTTGACCATTCACGCTCACCATAATCAGACAACGATTTGAATTTAATATGAATTATAAAAGAATCCCCTCCCATTATCAAAATAGGAATGGAGAACGTTGCTGGCCGGTGATTATACGACACCCTTTTTAAGCTGAAGTATCATCTCAGCGGCGAGAAGATGAGGAGCGATCAGATTAAAAAAGGGCTCGACAAGGCGCCTAGTAGGAGCCTGCTCCGGGCATCGGGGGTCAGCGCTGAGGATATGCCCAAGCCGTTCATCGGTATAGCGAACTCCTGGAACGATGTGATTCCCGGTCACGTCCACTTGAACCAATTAGTGGAAGAGGTCAAGCGGGGGATAACCGAAGCGGGTGGAGTGCCGTTCGTCTTCGGCGTTCCTGGGGTCTGCGATGGGATCGCCATGGGCCACTCCGGCATGCGCTTCTCCCTACCTTCACGGGAAACGATCGCCGATTGCGTCGAGCTCATGGACAACGCCCATATGTTCGACGGCTGGGTCGGGGTCACCAATTGCGATAAGATCACCCCAGGTATGCTCATGGCCGCCGGTCGCCTGGACATTCCGGCGCTCATCCTGACCGGCGGGCCGATGGAGGGTGGCCACATGGACGGCAAGAGCGTGGACCTCCAGAGCGTTTTCGAGGCCCTGGGCGAATATGCCGCTGGCAAGATCTCTGAGGACGACATGTTCTCAAGGTGGAGAGCTGCGCCTGCCCGGGAGAGGGTTCCTGCTCCGGCCTGTTCACCGCCAACACCATGTCCTGCCTCACCGAGGCCATGGGCATGAGCCTGGTGGGCTGCGGTACGTCCCTTGCCGTTGGCCGCAAGAAGAAAGAGATCGCCCGAGCGACCGGCCGGCGCATCGTGGAGCTGGTCGGTCATCAAGTAACTCCGAGACGTCAAGTGACCAAGGGCTCCTTCGTCAATGCCATCAAAGTGGACATGGCCATCGGAGGATCGACCAACACAGCGTTGCACATCCCGGCCATAGCCTACGAGTTCGGCATCAAGGTGGACCTGTCGACCTTCGATGAGGTATCCAGGGAGATCAATCATATCACCTCCATTCGCCCCTCCGGCCCCTATCAGATGGCCGACCTGGAGCGGGCTGGCGGGGTGCCAGCCATTCTCAAGCGCCTTAAGGACAAGCTCTCCGATGAGAGCACCGCGTCCGGGAAGACCATCTACGAGATCATCGAAGAGGCCCAAATATTGGACGCGGAGGTCATCAGGCCGCTGGACAACCCTTTCCATAAGCAGGGCGGGATCGCCGTGCTGTACGGGAACCTGGCGCCGGAAGGATCGGTCATTAAGCAGGCCGCGGTTTCCCCCAAGATGATGAAGTTCACGGGAGTGGCCAAGGTCTTCAACTCTGAGGGAGAGGCCATGGAGGCCATCACTCGCAAGAGCATCGTCAAAGGGGATGTCGTGGTCATCCGCTACGAAGGCCCCAAGGGCGGGCCAGGGATGCCCGAGATGCTCTCTCCCACCAGCCTGATCTCAGGAATGGGCCTCTCCGATGACGTCGCCCTTATCACCGATGGCCGGTTCTCCGGCGCTACCAGAGGGCCGTGCGTCGGCCATGTATCTCCGGAAGCGTATGCCAAAGGGCCGATCGCTGCAGTGAGGGACGGGGACAGTATCACCATCGACATCCCTGCCCGCAAGCTCCAGCTCGAGATATCCGACGCCGAGATGAGCAGGCGCCTTTCCGAGGTCCAGATCGTGGACCGGCCGGTCTCCGGCATCCTGGCCAAGTACCGGAAGCTGGTCACCAGTGCGGCCCAGGGCGCCGTGGCGAAGTGAACATGGATCACGGCCTCTCTGTTCGTTCCCTGGAACGAGGTCGCCCCTTCGGGGCGGTCCCCCTTCCCTTTTTTTAAAAAATCGATGGGCCGAGCTGAAAACGATTTATCTCCTCGACACCGTAGCATGGTAGAGGTGCTGGATGAACCCGTATGGAGTTTTAACGCCCCCGGTCAACGGGAATGATCACACTCGCGGCCGAGTAGATGCTCCGGTCGCTATGGTGCAATATGGCGACTTCGAATGCCCCTACAGCGGCAAGGCCTTCCTGACGGTCAAGAGGCTTCAGGAATCAATGTCGAATGACTTCATGTTCGTCTACCGGCACTTCCCGATCCTTCCGAAGCATAAGCACGCTCAGCAGGCCGCTGAGGCCTCGGAAGCCGCGGCCGCCCAGGGTGGGTTCTGGGAGTACCATGATGTTCTATATCAGCATCAGGAGGAACTGGCCGAGGCGGATCTGGTCAGGTATGCCCGTGACCTAGGTCTTGACACTGATCTGTTCAAGCGGCAGCTGGCCGGGAGGGTGTTCGAAGCGAGGGTGAGAGAGGACCAGCGGGGCGGTGAGGAGAGCGGGGTGTATGGCACCCCGACCTTCTTCATCAATGGCACCATCTACGAGGGCTACTACGAGTACCGTGAGCTTTACGAGGCTTTGATCAAGGGGATCAGAGCGAAGAAATGATGCTGGACCGCACAATAATCTATTTATCTGACGGGGCGTTACGAGTCAGCAAAGGGCCGATAGATCAGCTCGGAAGATCGCGTGATTTGCAATCACGAGGCCTCGGGTTCAAATCCCGATCGGTCCACTCCTAACTATATCCAGTGTTATCAAATTCTTTTTCAATAACGGGGGTCTGTGCATTATGTACCGGCCGGTCCTTCCATGCGTTCTTGAGCCGCTTGCCCGCCACGCCCTCCTCCATGCGATAATAGGAGCGTTGGGTCGTAGCAAGGTTCCTATGCCTCAGTTGTGCCGACATCGCCGGTAATAGGCTCATGTCCCCGTTCACCGTCATCGATGTGAGGGTGGAACGGAAATCCTTGAGCTTGAAGTCCACACCCGACGCCTTCTCCACCTCGGTCTTGATTTCATTGAAGGCGTTGGGTGAGTAAAATTCGCCGTCCTTGCGGTTTAAGTTCGGGAATAGGGCGGCGGTCTTGCTCTTTCCATTTTCGCTAAGGTATTCTTTCCTTTCTTCCACATACCGTTGGAGCTATCGGCAACATGTCCGGTCGGATGATGTCCACCCACTCTGGGGACGCCCAGGAACCCTCGCCCTTGGGGTGGCGGACGAAGAACCGCTCCTTCACTAGGTCCAGGTCCTCTATTTGGGCAAGACGGACCTCTTTTGGCCTAGTGGCGGTGGCGAAGCACAGGGCGATCATCCCCCTGGCCACGGACCCATGCCATTCGGGCATTGTCCGCAGGGTAGTGAAGATGGTTTCCAGGTCCTCGTCGTCGATGACCCGGATAGGCTTCTTGTTGGGCTTGGGGAAGCGGATGCCATCGGCCTTCATCTCTAACAGTACATGGTTCTTCCACACCTTGAGGAAGTTGCCCAGGTACTGAAAATATTTAGCCTGGCCGGTAGGGTCTAGCCCCTGGCGTTTCATCCACGCCCAGAATTCCTGGATGTCCCTCCGTCGTAGCTGTCGGGGGTCAGTGGACACTATCCTACCTTCGGCCTTCAGGCCTTCGAAGATGCCCGCTAGCATGCGGAGCTTGCGTTCCTCCTCGATGTATGTGGAATCGGCCACCGTTCCAAATCTCCTTTTCAGGTAGGGTTTAATGGCGGCGGTGAAGGGGAAGCGACCGAGCTTCATCCTCTCCACCTCGTCGGCGTTGAGGCTCTTTTTGTTACCAGAAGAGCACCCATTACGACGATGGCCGCCGGGGGTCATCTAGCTATCCCCTTGTTTCCTCTAAATCGGCCTTGGATTCACGGTCGCCCGCTAGATCATCCGCCGTTCCAGTCGAAACGGCCGTCGGAGCTTTTACCAGGGAGGCCTTGGGGTCGAGGAGCTTTTCTCTCAATCCATCAATAACCATGGTCGCCTTCCCGTCGGGAAGTTGGGATAGCGTAGCGGAGAGGGCTGCTAGTTCCCTATCCAGTATCTGCTTACCTTCCTCAGAATCCATCCCAACCAGGAGTTGGGACGCGGTTAGGACATCGAGCGGCGGCCCAGTGCGGTACCATAGGTGGCGGTCGTCCTCACTCCGTCGCCAGGTAGCCATATCCCGTTGCGAGAGTTGACCGAGATAGTTCAGGACGGTCTTGTCGGAGCAATGGCGGCCGGTTCGTTCATTGTACAACCGCGTGACCTCTTCGAGCTCGAGTCCCTCGCCAACATGGCCCGTGTCCTCCGACAGGACACCGTAAAGGTCGATATGGCGACGCGGTAGGCCGGTGGTCTTGTTCCCCGAGGCCCAGGCCCACAGCCCGGCCGCCTCGATGTTATCGGCGTAGGTGGCGAAGATGATCTTACTCCCGTCCGGTAAGGGGACGATGAAGCGGCCGTAACGGTTGGCGAAAGCGACGGCGGCGACTATTTTGTGAAACATTGGCAGGGTGTTACGCGCCTTCGAATCGTCAGAGCTTATGCGGATGTGTCGAACGAACATATTGCAGACGGTGAAGTTCCGCTCGGACAGGATGAGCTCGAGCAACCGGCGCGCTTGTGGTATTCTCGAAGTGCCCTTCTTGAACAGCCCGATGGTGACCTCCGCACATTGAAAGTCAAGAATCTTGGCGGTCTGCCCAAGGGACTCGTCCGGGTTGATTATCAGTGGCCGGTTGGTCAATTGTCGTTCGGTGTCTTCGATGACCTCGGCGGAGGTGGACCAGATAACCGGAACGCCCTCCAGCTTCTGTTCCTTGGACCGCTTGCGATCGTCCAGGGTCCAGTGCATCGCCCCGGTCGAACCGTTCGATTGCAGCTGTTTCAGCATGTTCTTTGTGCCGTCATCCTGATCGGCCAGCTCGTCCAGGAACATGATCTTGCCGTCCAGGAACCGGCTATTGTCGAGCTTCTCGGCCATACCGTATAGGGCTTTGGCGCTCATGCTCGCCAGGTCAAAGAACAGGTCCGGGAAGAGCTTGGAGCCAATGGACCGCATGGCGTAGGACTTGCCGCTCTGCGAGTCGCCCACGGCCAGGATGTGGTTCTGACCGCCCTTTAGGCCGGTGGACAACGCGGAGAAGATGAGTATCCTCCTCACCTCGGCTCACCAGCGAGGAACTCGTCGATGGCCTCGTCAACGACGGCCATCCACCGACCGTCGCGTAGGAGCTCGAGCTCCTCCCCTTCCGGCGGTTTCATCGGCACGGGCCTGGCCTCCGCATTGGCGGCGCGAAAAGGGGCAATCGGGGGCGCAATACCGTTGTAAGAAAGTCTCATCCCGGTGGTGCCGAACATAGTTGCACGCCTGGACCGCCAACTCCGGGTTCGTTTCGCCGTTGTACACGCTTCGCAGGGTCGCCCGATTCTCGTGCCCCTGTCCCTCGGTGCTGTTCTCACAGTGGTCGGAGAACTGAATCCATGAGGGCTTCGGCCTGTTCTAAGGGCATCTTAACCTCCCGCATGAGCGTCGCCAGGCGTAGCGCATCCTCGTGCCGCATTCCCTCTGCCCCACCGGTCTCCACCATACCGGCAATACACCCTACCGAAACTGGAGAGGTACCGCTGATGGCGGCGGGTATCGACCTATTTACCTTCTTATCCAGGTCCTCTCCCATTTGCTCGAAAATCTCATCTTGGAACGCGGTCCAATGATTGAGCTTCGGCTGATAGATAGGTATGATGAGCCTCTGCCCTGTCGGGTCAAGAGTTTTAGTCCGGCCGTTGTCCCGTATGCACCCGGCCATGCGTATCAATGCGCCCTTGCCGTTGGCGCTCCACCCCACAGGGGCGGGGTCCATTCCTTCCTTACCCGAGGACAGGACTGGTAGTTCACCCTCCTCCACCATCCGGTTGAAGAAGTAAAGGCGGATGAACCTCCACAGGTCGTATGGCCCCTTTGGGTGCAACGCGTTGTAGCGCTCAATCTTCTCGGCGATGCGTTCGGGCACCGTCACCTCCGGGTCGAGGAAGAAGTGCAGATGGTGGCCCTTTCCGCCGGTCGGTAGGTCGTAGTAGGTCCACCCCCACCCGTCGAGGACGGCCTTGGCATGGTCCAGATGCGTCCTCAGGGTCGCTGCGTCCCTGATGTCGAAGTCAAGGATAACCTCGTTGCTCAGGATGGTGCGGGCAGCGTAGGGGCCGGATGCGATGACCTCGAATTCCTCTGTGGTCATGGACTTGAGCGGACCGAAGGGGCGGCGCCCCACTCCTGGCGGTAACCATTTCATCAGTGGAGCGAGGTCGACCCGACGGTCCTCGGACATATCGACACCGGGAAGGACCAGGGTCGCTAGTATGGGCCGTTTGGTCATTAGGCCCAAGGTCCACAACCAAGGCTCTTGGCGTTCCCGGATCGGGTCAAGGTGATTGGGCTTCTGTCCTCCTTCAAGTGGAGGGAGCCGCCCGGTGCGGCGTAGTTCATCGCCCAACTTTTCTACTTGACGGCCCGCCTCTTTGAGGACGGCGCGGTCCTCCGAACTGCGCGGTGGGCGGTTTAAGAGGTCCCGGTGCGCCACCACCTCCGGCTCCGTCTGCCCAGGGCGGAGGATGGTGAGAATCGAGCGACCGTGGTAATCGAGGTGGGCGGTGATACGAAGGACCCGGGCAGGAGAGCTCGAGCTCGCCTTCGGGGTGGGTCGCTCCCTCGGCTCTATTTGCGAATCTGGCTTTCGCTCATCATCATAGTCTTCGAGCAAATGAAAACCTCCTTATCGCTATTTACGGAAGGCCCTTCTCCATCTTCCTGACCAGAGCTAGGATGTCCTCCTCGGTCGCTTCATCGCCCAGGAAGGGTATGCGGTTCTTCTCGTTATCAGCCCGGGACTTGATTACCTTCTCAGCGGTGTCTGGACCATAGTAGGTGGGGAACCGTTCGGGAAGGTGAATCATCTTGACCATCTCCAGCGCCACCCGCCACCGGTTGGGGTTGGTCGGGTCGTTGATGATGTTGCGGATGGCCGCGACCGCCTCGGGAACGAGCATGCGTAAGAGCTCGAGGCCGTTGTCCCACAGTTCCGTCCTGCGCCGGTTAAGCTCGGCGATGAACGCGGGGTGGTTGTTCCTCCACCTCGTCACCGTCTCGCGAGTGACCCGACCTTCTCGGCCACCTCCCGGTCGGTCAGCCCCAACATGATGTGGTCGATGGCGTTCTGTTGTTCGACGGTCAGGACGAAAAGCGGTGATTTTTGGTGATCTTCGGCGTTCACTTCCTGGCCCCCTCTTGACCATCGCACGGGTCTTGCCGTTTTCACCGTTCGCCGGAGCAACATATCCGCATTCATCGATGGGGTATGTGCAGGCCCTCATAGCATGTTCAACTAGGTGTTCGATGAACCTGGTTCTCGGGACCAGACCCCGCCTCGCATCGACGGCCCTGAGAAGCTCATCGGGCAAGGTGCATCCAAATGTTTGGCGTCGATTTCCAGCCATATCTGTCATTCCCGTATCAGGCTCGGTGGTTTTATTACCGTAAGATACATTAGCGTACTTATGGAACTAGCACTGGAAGAACAGGGCCAGCGAGCTACAAGGTTTCGAATCCGCGTAATGGGGCAGTTCCATCAAAGTCACTATTACAAGTACAAGCTCCGTGGGGAGGAGACTAGGAACCGTAGCAACAGGGTGCTCTCGGCCCTCATCGACCGTGCCCTCGGTAACTCCCCGAAAGTCCGGCGTTGTGACCTCTGTGAAGTGTTCGTTTATGAAGGAGCGTCACGCCGCGACAAGAAACCAGGGATGTTTAAGGACAGACAGCTTCAGATTATTCTGGAAGGGCTGGTCGAGGCGGGTGTAATCGATTGTGAACGGCCCATCTCACCATCGAAGCGGATTAAGGACAAGACCAAGCGAGATTCCTATTATTTCGTAAAGGGGTGCCCATGCGGTGGGTCTGGCGTATGGACCATCGGGTGGCGCACACGGCCGGACTCCATCCTGAGCAACCCATTTCTCTTCGTTAACATGGACATGGAGAGGCTGGAAGAGGCAGGCATCATCGATAAGGCCATGAGGGCATGGTTATTCGCCTTCCTCCTACTAAGCTATTCGGAGTGGACTGGCGGCAACAAGGAATGGGAAGAAATCCCCGAGCTAACGCCCGAGGAATACGAGGCCGTCGAGCGGTTCGCTTTGCGGCTACCGGAGGAGTTGAGTGACCTCGGGGCCAGGATTCTGAAACGGGTGGATCAAGAGAGAGCGGGGTTGGAGTAATCGATCATCAGGGCCATCTAGCAGCGTATTCTGCCGCTAAACGGTTTAGCAAGGCCTCGTATTCGGCATCAACATCGATGCCCAGGTTGTTCGGCCTGGGGAGATATGGCGCGCCCACATTGTCTATGAAGACCGGCACGAGGATGATGGCATCGTACCCAATGTTCACAACATCCCCCGCGCTCCTTGTCGGTAGACCCCTGAACTTGTTTACGGTCTTCACAGGTTCCCGGGGCCGATTGGGGCTGATCGCGTAGCGGAACTCATCCCATAATGTAGCATCCCCTGTCGATAAACGGGGGAGAATTCGGGTCTCAAAATCAAACCTTTCTGCTACCTTCTTGACACCATCGGGGATGTTCAGCACCCTATCGGCGACGCCGATTAGCACCGTGGCCCCGCAGATGGCCTCGCGGTGGGCACCCTGAATGGCCTGGACGGTCTCGTGAAGGTCATCGTATCGGGCGTCCCGGTTACGGTGGGCGGTTATCACCGACTTGTTCTCGATACAGATGCGCGCCCGCGACACATCCGGCTTCCCCGTGGCGTCGGGTTCGCCAATGAGGAGGTCTATCTCCCGTTGCCTTCCTCCCGGTGCGGGCACATTGAGCCAATGCCTAACCCGTCCCGCATCGACATCGGCCTTAAGTCGGGGACACCGCGCCTGGAGGTCCCGGAAAATACCTTCGCTTACGGTGTTCGAGTGTGTATCCAGACGGTGATTATGATAGCCCGCTCTCCGAATGCCCTCAATCGCTTCATCGAAAGGTGTTGTCATCCCCGGCCCAGGTCGGGATTCAGGTGCTCAAGTAAAAGGATTCGCATTCATAGATAATTCTTGAGAACGCTCTTACCCTTCGGACGAACAGCCACCCAATCGGGCGATAGGTCCGAAGGCACAGGAAGCCGCTTAAGTACTTGGCTCTGGATGCGGAGGAAACCGTTCGCCGCCCGCTGGCAGTTCGCCACGAGCCATTCCCGCGCGATCGGGCCGTTGAGGTAGCGCGTCAACGCCTCCATCTGACTCGGTCCTTGGGGATGATGTAATAGACGGTGTGGCGCGGTATTAGCTCGCCTTTGGCGTCGATGACGAAGGCCGGGGCCTCGCCTATGTCTTTGCACAGGATCTTGGGTTGGAGGAGATCGAGCATCGGGGGGTTCTCATGGAACGCGTACCAGGGTTTCCGTCGGGCACAGGTGCGGGCCTTTAGACGATCGTGGTTTTCGGGCAACCGAAGGTACGCCCCCAAGGCACCAAGCGCGGTCTCCTTCATTAGGCCCCCGTCTTTGCCGTACGGTACGAGCATGGAGTCCTTGACGGTCATGGTCCCGTGGCGGGAGTCAATCTGCCTCCCCGCGATGGTGGGGTAGGCGAACGGGATTAGGCCGGGGGATAGCTCGGAGGTCCTCTGCACATAGATGGAATCGGCCCCGGTGGCGACCCCACAACTGATACGGACACAGATGTCCTCCAGCGTGGCGGTCAACTCCCCTTCGAGCTGACCGTTGATGATCGGGAGCCACGAGCGCCCGTCAGTGGGTAAATCCACGATTTTCTCGGTGCCATCGCGCTGAACGACCCGGGTGCGGTGCTCGTTCTTTCCGTTGGTGACGGTGGTGATGGTCGGGTACGCCACCAGGGCGCCGAAGGTCTCCTCCGCGACCATGCGAAGCTCCTCTGTATTCATGGCGGTCAGGAGCATCCGGAGTGGGGCGGCGGTATCGACATAGATGAACTTCTCTGGGGTGATGAACACCAATCTGCCCCCCTTCTAGGTGGGTCAGGGCTTCCTCGAAGAACAGGAGGTAAAGGTCAAAACGCATCTTGGCGGTGCGGTACTTGGTCCGATAGGCAGTCTTCTCTTCCTCGGACAATTGGGTAATGGGAACATAGGGCGGGTTCCCGATAATGTAGTCGTAACGCTCGTTATCGGCTCGTAAGAAATCGCGTTGAACGATTTTCACGCTCGGTCGGTCGGCGTATAGCCGAGATGCGACCTCGATGCGCTGGGGGTCCGAGTCCACCCCCACGATCCGCGGAACGGCGGTATTGTGCTTTTCGCACCACCGTATGATGCCCCCGATGAAAACCCCCTCCCCGCAACCAGGGTCCAGGACGGTGCTACCTAGTCGGGGTGCGCCTCCAGCGAAAAGCGCATCGACCATTTGGTCAACGGTCTTTTGTGGAGTGGGGAAAAATCCTTTCACGGTAACACCAGAGGGGCAACGGCCAGCGTTCTCTCTTTGTCCCTGGACGCCGACCTCGAGCTCCCCATCATCGAGGCCATAGATTAGCGTTTCTAAGGGGTTACCGAAAAGCTGAACGGTAGAACGCTCGCAGAGGGTCGTCTGCCTATCGACCGGACTCAATAACTCCCACTTTCCCATTTGCTTCCCAATCATCAAGAGGGTTGATTTTTTGCAGGGAAATATATGGCCAGGTGTTTCTTGTATGCTACAAATGCATCCATCCCAAAATCCCGACTAAGGTGAGGTGAAACGCCTCTCTCCGCATAAATCCAACACCGGGTGGAGTGATTGTTCACCAATCTGGTAAATAATCGTCAAATCGATAGTATTATCGTTATATATTCCAACCATATACAATCGTGACTAAACGCCCTTAATGGCTAACAAATACAAAATCGAAATTGCTGGCCTAGCCATCTGGATACAGACTGGTAATAAATCACACTAATTTGGTAAGTATTCACTAGGTATTGTTACCAGGTCCAGTTCAAAAAGGCCTTTAAACCCCAGCCTGGATAATGGGGTTGAGGAGCGGGTGTTTCACCTTGGCGGGTCTATTGCCCCGCTCCAAACAGGAGAAGAAAGCTAAGATCGCACCGGTAAATCCGACACAATCAGGGCTACCCTCCTCGATTGCCTGTATTCGAATAACAATACTTAATAACTTTCGAAAAAGGCGTCGTGGGGCCGGAAAAACACTTTGGACAAGGGCCAAGCGTCTATCTGCTGACGCAGAATCATCAGACTGTCTAAAAACTGTGCTGAAGGTTCTCAAGGTTCTTTGGTGGACATATAGCATCCTGAAGGAGCTGATTTAGGTTCCAAACCCTTTTTATTTTTTATACCAACATCGGACAGCATCGCGCGGTTGGTTTTGTCCCCCCTCGGGATTTTGAAGTTAGTGTCAATGGATGAGCGACCGGAATACCGATCTGCCGAACTGGATGAAAAGGTGGAAAGGTTCGGCAATGTCAGAAAACGCGCAGAAGGGCCGTTGTTTAATTGAAGTTTGACATTACTGGCTAGGCTGAGTTCATCCCGCTTGCATCGCGGACTTAGCAGTTGCACGACCGCTCGCCGAGGAATATGTCTTTGAGCATCGTCGTCATCCTATCCATTGCCTAGAGGTTCATCGGCTTGACGAGGTAGCAAACCACGCCCTCTCCTTGACCTTTTCATAATCGTCTGGAGACCTCGAGCCGGTCAGGATGATGATCGGCGTTTCGCCAAGGATACTTCTTTCTTTAGAATCTCCAGCAATCGGTGGCCATTGAACCTAGGCAGGTTGAGGTCCAGGAGGATGAAATCCACTGCTTTGTTCGTTCGAGGTATTGGAGGGCCTTCTCACCATCGCGTAACCAAGTGAGCGTGTGCTCGATTCCAGTGTTCTTCAGCATCTCCTGGGTCAGCTCGGCGTCGCTCTTGCTGTCCTCAATGAGAAGTATGTGGAGAGGCTCACCCATCTAAATTCTTCCCCCCCCCGGACCGTGGGATGGTGAAGTAAAAGGTGCTTCCTTTCCTTCCTCGCTCTCGAACCATATCCGCCCGCCGTGCCGCTCGACGATCTTCCTAGATGTAGCGAGGCCGATGCCGGTGCCGGGTACTGTTCCTGCGTGTGCAACCGTTGGAACATCTTGAACAGGTTCCCGCGGTACTTGGGGTCGATGCCGATGCCGTTATCCTGGACGGCGATGATCCATTCGTTAACACCCTTCTGCGCGAACACCACGATCTTTGGCGGCTCAGGCCCTCGGAACCTAATGGCGTTGTTCAGCAAATTTTGCAGCAATAGGGTCATCTGCGCCTCGTTCGCCATGACCGTCGGCAGCGGTTCGATGATGACCTGTGCTTTTGCTTCGTTTATCGCTACATCCAGTTCGTCCCTTACCTTTTCGGTAACAACGGTCAAGTCAACTTCTTTAAGCTCATTTTGGCGGGCATCTATGTGAGCGTATTGTAAAAGGTCGTTGATGAGCTGTCGCATCCGCTCCGAACCTGACACCGCCGTGTTCATGTACTCTTTGGCCTGAGGGCTTAGTTCGTCGCCAATTTCTTGTTCAGCAACTGAAGGTACATCGTGACCTTTCGCAGCGGCTCTTGCAGGTCGTGCGATGCCACATAAGCGAACTGCTCCAGCTCGGTGTTGGAACGGCGCAGCTCCTCCCTTATGCGATTCTGCTCCTCGATCAGTCTCTTTCGTTCGATGGCGTACCGGAGGGCCCGGTCGATGGCATCGGCGCTGGTCCTGTCCTTCACCAAGTAGTCCTGGGCGCCGTGCTTGATCGCATCCACGGCGGTATCGATGGCCTCGTCGGTGGTCAGGACGACGACCGGTAACTCGCGGGAGGCCTTCTCGATGAGAGCGAGGATGTCGTTCGGTGATGTATCACGCAACAGCAAATCTACCGCCACAACCCCGATGTCCTCTTCTTCGATGGCCTCCACGGCTTCGCTCATCGAGGTCACCTTCCTAATGGTGTAACTCAGATTAGGGAACGAGCGGTACCGGTTGGCGCTAATCAGCTGGTCGAAAAGGGCCGCGTCCTGGGGGTCGTCCTCGATGAGCAGGATTTTGACTTCTTCAACCACGATTGAATATTCTCTTTGGAGTATATCAGTCCTCGGTGCCCCTCGGGGCGAGATGGCCATCTCTACCCCCGGCTCGAAACTTCATATTTCGCCATGCGGCCGAGGGTCGGGTGGGCGGTGAGAGCGCATCATAACCATCTTGCAGACGCCGCCGTCTCAACTTGCCAATAGAAAAAGTGTGGCGGGCCCCCTAGGGTCGTCCGGTTCGGGTTTGTTGGTTCTTGTATCGACTCCCTGGTAAACGGTTCCTAGAGCTTACGGGGATTTAGACTTGAGCCAGACGGTTTTCGAGGGTAGTCATCCCCCTCTTTCATCATAATAAAAGAAAATGAAAGGGTTTGGCAATGACCCAGAAGCACGAAGGGCCGTTATTGAATTAGAACTTGGTACTACTGGATGGCCTCGGGTTCAA
>CAVSJV010000008.1:0-5405 GCA_963728405.1 Methanomassiliicoccaceae archaeon
GGGCAGGCCCAGGTCCCGGCCGGTGCGGCCGATGATCGCCTCCGGGGGCAGATCGATGGAACGGGCAGCGGACGGGCTGATGTAGAGGAACCGGCCGGCGGGGTCGAGAATGTAGATGTAGATATTGGTGCGTGACAGCCCCTCCTCCACCAGCGAGCGCAGCTTGCTCAACTGCTCGCGGTCCATGGTCTTGCTCTGCTCGCCGTTCATGCCGATGCCCCGAGCGGTATGACATTCCGGGGGGAGATAGTTTTCTGTCGGCGGAGAAATGGCCGACGCTTCGTGCATGAGCATCGGGACAAGAGCAGGCGGACCTTTCGGAGAGGGCTTCCCGCCCATCGAGGCACGGTCCAACCCTCCACCTCATGCTGGGACCTGGAGATCCCTCAGCATAACGTTCTAAGAGCGGGAAGCGCATCTGGGCCCGATGGCCGATATCGGGACCATTGTGAACGGACTGTTCCAACCGCTGGGGTTGGCAGGGGGGCTAGCGGGCCTGTTCATCCTGTTCTACATCAATGCCGTGGCGGTCCCCACCCTGCCCGAGGTGTTCCTCGTCCTTGTCTTCGCCACCGGGTACGGATCGACCCGATGATGCTGGCCGCCCTGATCCTGATCGTGGCCACCATCAGCGAGGCCGCCGGGCTGCTGACCCTGTACCTCCTGGTGGAGCGGGTTCGCGTTCCTCCGGCGGTACAGCGGGCGTTCGATCGATACCGGAACTTTCTCCTGGTGCCCGATGAGCGCATGATCCTGGTCAACCGGGTGGCCCCCCTCGTCTGGTTCCTGGGAGCGTTCGTGGCCCTGGCCCACTGGGACCTGCGGCGATCGTTGAGCTACCAGGCCCTGGGCGGTGTGGTCAAGTACGGGTTCGTCCTGGCGCTGGGTGAGCTGTTCCTCGCCTACACCGAACAGGGCACGGCCCTGTGGGCCACCCTGATCCTCGTGGCCAGCATGCTGACGCTGTCGTTCCTGATCTCGCTCCAGCGGCGGAAGAGGTCGGAGGGGCAACGGAGGGCCGTCCGACCTGACATTTTGCCGTTCTGGTCAACGAACCAGTTCAGCGCCAGGCCGTCAATACATGGTGATCGGAACAACGGTTGGCTCGCAATTCTATTATGGGCCCGTCCTGGTTCTGATAAGCGTATGATCGTTCCGTCCTCGAAATGGTGGGGTTGGGAATTAGATCGGCCGCAAGCTGTTGTGAAAAATGAATAAAGGATCGTCGAAGGGGTTTGGTCCGTCGAGCGGACTTAATGTAAAGGGTTGGCCGACGCCGTTCAGAGGGCGTCGCCGGTGTACGGGTATCCGGGCGTGCCGGTCAGCACCATGGAGGTGATCGCCTGACCGCCGTTGGCCCAGATGGTGTCCTCGCCGAAGGTGTACCTCGTCAGGGGGTACACCCCGTTGTCACCCAGTTCGCCCCAGAACAGGGGCTTGCCGTCCGCCTTGGACCACTGCTCCGGCCCGGCGAAGTTGCCCGCGTCCTTGTTGGCGCCGTAGTAATGGACATGGGTGATCTCGAATCCGACCGTACCGGTGGCGAGATCGAAGTCCGCCTTGCTCCAGCTGAACAGGGTTCCCAGCGCCGCGACGCCCATCGTCCTCGGGTGAGCGGTCACGTTCGCGGTGTCCCTGGCCACGGCCTTGGCCCAGGTGTTGAATTGGACCTTGTCGCCTTGCCAGTAGTTGGCGTCGACCAGGTTGTGGTCCGGCTCGTTGAACATGTCGAACATGCCCAGAGCGGTCTCGTTCTCCACTGCCTTCATCGTGTCGAGCTCGTAGTCGATCATGTTGGCATAGGCCGAGGTGGAAGGGTCGAACACCGAGCCCGATCCTCCGTACTCGAAGGTCGGATACTCCTGCGATCCGGCCATCACCAGGACGACCCAGATGCCCTGCTGCTCAGCCTCGCTCAGCATGATGTGCAGGAACGAGGTGTACTCGTCATGATGGTTGGTCCAGGCATTGTACTGCAGCTCCGAGCCCCAGGCGTCCCCGCAACCCAGTCTCACCAGGTTCACGTCATACTGCTTCAGCAGCGAGAAGTACTCATGCCAGAATACGGAGGCATTGGAGTTCTCGGCTATCGGCGCGGTGTTGGACGTGTCCGGTCCGGGGAACACCGAGCTCTTGCCGGCCACGGACATATCGCCATCGATGTACGCCTTGATCGCGAACTGCATCGCGGTGGTGTCGACGACACCGAAGAACTTGTCGTTTGGAACTTGATCGTTGACCAGTAGGGTCGCATTGTCGACCGTTATGTTACCATAGGTTGGAGCAGCCACGGTGGTCGCTGATGCATTGGGCATCTCCATTACTATAATGGCTCCCGGCACCAACAGCCCGAAGGCCGCCAGCATTGCTGCTGTTTTGAATATTTTTCCACTCACTGTGCATCCCTCACTTTCTACTGATCGCTACGAGGTTGGGAGGGTAGTTATCCGTTGTGACCCGATTATCATCTTCGATTTCAGTTAGAATGGCCGAGGCCGAGACGGTTCGATATTGCCGCCATCTGGCTACCCCCCGAGCTCGTGGAAAAACATCGATGAACCTACATCGGACCGGACCGATCCACCCCGAGGGAGACGCTGCAAGACCCTGAGAAGAGGGAGCGGTCTGCGCTGCAGCGAACCATGTGCCGGGGAGGTGCTCGTTGCACCTCCCGAGCCCGAAGCCCATGACCTCCGGTCAGGGGAGGCGATCAAAGGATCGGGGCATCGGATGGATCATCAGATCGAAACAAATTGCCCATGGTTATTGAAATATCACCTTGATCATATCTGGCCATCCGGTCGTTGGGTTTGAGGAATTGAATATGCTGAAAGAGGAGTTCGATCTAAAGAATTTGGATAGACGAGAAGGAGCAAAAAGGGGGATCGTGGTCGCATCCCTCCTGATCATCGTCCCCCTTCTCACGTTATATGTCCTACCATCGCTGCTCGGAGCAAGGGTCGATGGAATCACCCCCCTCCTCCTGATCGCACTTGCGCTGGGAGCGCCCAGCGCGCTCGTGGCCTTCTTGAACGGCGCCTATCCGAAGGGCAGCTGGCCCAGGGCCATGTTCGGCGTTCTCTTGGGCGCGCTCCTCCTCATCTATGTCCTGTTGGTCATTCCATCGGAAGGGTTGCAGACATTCTTCTCAGATCTTGGCATGCCCATCGATGTAGAACGCCTTCTCCTGGTTCTGGCGTATGTTCCAGCTCTGTTCATGGTATTATCGCTCCTTGAGCTCTGTTTCTCAAGAGGCGCCTTCCTGAACCCTGAGAAAAAGGTAGAGGTAACACAGGAACCGAAAACGGGTCTGAAGCACGAGTTCGATACCTCGCCAGGGCTCCTACCTGATGGGTACAAAAGAGGTCTGGCGTAAGTACGCCATTCTCGTTCTCGGGCCTGCCGTTGCGTTATTGGTCCTATGTGCGTTCATCGTATCGAACCATTTCCACGACCTTGACGCTCTGTCGGTTTCCGCCTATCGCATGGTCGACCTGATCGTTCTCCTGGGCATGCCGGGCCTGGCGCTGTCCTATCTACACGGTCACTATCCAAAAGGCTCCATACCAAGGTCCCTGGTCGGCGTGATCTTCGCTCTGTTCCTGACGGCCTATTATCTTCTCATCCTATTGGGTACCGGACTCCAGGAGGCTTTGGCCAGCGCGGGAATGGACTGGGATCTCAACCGGGTTCTGATCCTCGTCGTCCTGACCTCGGTGTTCATCGGCCTGGAGGCGGTGTGCGAGCTCATCGACGAACGGAAGAGCTGGAAGCGCTCGATCGGCCATGAGGTCAAGGAGCGCAAGACCGGCCCCTATCGGCTCAGGATCGAGTTCGACCCCCGGTATGGTAAGATGGCCAATGGGGTGAAGCAGGCCTTCAGTACATACATTGTGTTCGTGCTGGTGCCCACCTTGCTTGTTGTGATCGCCAGTGGGATCACCGATGACCTGGACCTGTCCGCTCCTGCGGCCCTTCAGCTCGCCTATGGGCAGATGTACGATTGCATCCTATTGTTCGGCATCCTCCTATTGGTCCTCAATTTCGCCAGAGGCCTCTATCAGAAAGGATCGGCCGGGAGGTTCGCCTTTGGGCTGGGCACGATCCCGTTCACGGTCCTTTTTGCATCCACCATTTTGCTTTCGACCGGTCTCGAAGAGGCGTTACAGACGAACGGCCTGCACATTGCCCTATCCGACGTGCTCCCGCTCATCCTGATATACGCATTCTATATCGTGATCGTTGAGGTAGCGATCCTGGTGGACAACCGGCGTCGGTGGTCCCGCTCGATCGGTCGGCCGGTCAAGGCATGGAAGGTCGATGAGGATGAGCGGCGCGTTCACGATTTCCGGGTCCGCCATGCAAATTTCACAATGGGTACCAAGTATGGCCGAAAAGGTCTGACCAGGTACATCGTGATCCCTTCCCTCTTGATCATTCTGGCCCGTGCATTGCTCTACAGCTTGGAGGAGTTCACTTCCACCCATACGGGCTTTGGCTTGCCCACCATTAGCCAAGCGGCGGCAGACCTGGTTAGCAGATTGGAGATGCTGAACGTGTTCCTCATCTTGATCGGCCTGGTGATCGCCGCTTGCCTGCTGATGCGCTATTCCTATCCCAAGGGGTCCTACCCACGGATCGTCTTCACCTGGGGATCGGCCCTGGGCCTGGCCGCCTGGACCTATTCGCTGTACGCCACCTTTGATATGGGTTCTGATTTCAGCCTCCCCATCATAGGTTCATTTGGCATTATAGACAGCATAGTGAGCTTCGTTCTTCTGGCCATTATCATCCTAGCGGCCATAAGGGTCGTTCTAGCGGCCCTGGAGCTCAGGTCGAACCGCGAGAAGTTCGTGGACTTGAAGAGGGAGATCGTGGAACGGGATGCCGTGGAACAGGGAGGAGTCCAGACCGAGGAGAAAACGGTGGTCGCAGTGACCGCGACCGGAGGGCCCTCCGAGCCGATGTGAGCCGGTAACACTCACTGGTTCGTCCCCGAGGTCGCTCCGACACCGTCGGACGTGGTCATAATCAAGCGGCAGTGGGGCGCGTTCTACGGGACGGAACTGGACCTGTGATCGAGGAGGGGCATCGAGACCATTGCTCCGTACGGCATAGCGACCGATCGGGGTTGTGAAGAGCATGGCCCGGTTCGCCTACGAGTACGGCTACCAGCAGATCTTCGCCGAGGACGCCATGTCCGAGGAGCGGCACCGCTCCGCGGTCAATTACCTATTCAAGAGGATCGGCCGGGTGGAGGAGCGAGGAAGTATTACAGCGGGGATGAGCGCGTTCGACCCCACTGCACGACCTCGGCACCAACCCGATGCCCCGCGACATGAGGCCCAAGGACCGGCTTTGTGCTCACCACGAAACAGCAGGGCCCTTATGCAATTCACTGGCGC
>CAVSJV010000009.1:0-13941 GCA_963728405.1 Methanomassiliicoccaceae archaeon
GCCCGCTCACGATTCCTAGCAGAGCGTAGAACAGTTCCAGCAGGACGAACAAGGTGACGCTCGAAGGCCTCTTGATCTGCGCGTAGGACATTTGGTGTACCGGGGCCAGCACAGTTTTCCGATTACTTCTATCATTGGTCGACCCGTTCGGCGATCTAATGATGAACATCGTTTTCATTCACGGCCGATTCACCCTCGGTAAAGGCCATCCAAATAGCTCACCTAGGGACCTGACGATCCATCAGGCCAGTAAGGGGCAGGTTAGGAGTCAGGGCGAGAACACCTCCGCATATGGAGGTGCTGGCGGCAGTCCTGATGCTCATTAGCCTCGGTGTAGCCATGGCCAGCGCGTTCGATCGAGTAGGATCGGCCCAGTCACCGACAACGACCATAGGGACATCGGGCTCATGAACCGGACCGGAAGATGAAGCGGCAACGGACCCCTGATCATCGACTCGTTCCCGATGGGCACGGGCATCATCTTCGAGGTCCGCGCTCAATACTTCATACCTGCGGGCCAACGCACTCATGTCCGCGTGGTCAATTGCCTGGTCGTCCTGAGGGAGCGGATCGAGGCGTGGGATCGGCTTGCGCACATTGTAAAATGCAAAAGTAATGCCGCGGATGCAAAGAATGCAAGAAGATATCTGATCGATGCGCATGGGTAATCGAAAGAGCGCTCTGCGCTGTGATCAGTTGTCGCGATTCGTCCAACGATTGAACAGACGTGTTCTCTGAAAACCCGCTTTTTAAAAAAGAGATAAAGCGGGAAGGTGTTGATCGGGGCCCCCCCATGGCCGGCGAAACGAAGCTTGAGTTACTTTTTGACGTCAGGCCATCGAACGCTGCACCGCCCTCTCCTGGGCCGGGCCCGAGGATTCTTCCCCAGCACTGTGGGGTTCTCGGGATGCGAGGTCCATTCGGTGAACGCCCCTTCGTGCTCCTTGACCCGAGGGTACCCCAGATACCACTTGAAAAGGTTGAACTCATTGGTGGCTTCCCGACCGGTACCGCAGGAGCAGATGACCAGCTTATCCTTGGTCGCACCGGCCTTCTCGATCAGCGCCCTGATCTCCTCGTCCGGCTTGAGCTTACGAGTGTTGTCCGGCATCATGAGAGAAGCCCATGGCAGGTTCACCGCCCCCGGGATGTGCCCGCCGACCCGCCATGGCCCCTTGCCCTCATACAACGCCGGGGGACGTGCGTCCAAAAGAATGACGTCTTCCTGGTCCTTGGTCTCCTTGAACTCGTCGTAGGTGATGTAAAAATCCTTCTGGACCGCGGTCGTGAAATTGCCCGTTTCCACCTTCGGAAATTCCTGGGACAGGGCCTTGCCCTCGGCCTTCCACTTTTCCAATCCGCCGTCTAGGATGTAGACCCGGTCATGACCATAGCGAGTGAGACCGTAGGCCATCATGGTCTGCTCGAGGCCATCGCCCCACCCTTTGAACGCACCCTTTCCAGTATAGACCAGCACCGGGGTGTCGTTACGGACCCCTACCCGCTGGTAATAGGGTTCCACAGCCTCTTTGCACATGAACTGGCCGCATAGTCCCCTTTTGGCCGCCCTCAGGAACTCCTCGTTGAGGTAGACCGCCCCTGGTATGTGTTCGGCAATGTAGTCATGGACGTTGGGTTGAGCATCAATGATGGTCATCCTGTCGTCCAGATGGTCCTCGAGCCAATCGGTCGATGTCCACTTCACCTTTTGATTTCCGCTAGGATGGGGTTCTCTCTTCTCCATGGTGATCTTCGGCCACATGTTTCTGAGTCCATCTTCCTTAATGATTATGACATTCCTGGTGCACCTGATACCCGGGTGAATGCCGAAGTACCAGGGAGGGGACCAGGCTCATGCTGATCGAGGCCATTGCGGCGGAACAGGGAGATTCTTATTATGAAGGGAAAGCATCCAAACGATGGAGATCAGATGGCGGTCAGGAAGATCATCAAGATTAACGAGGAAAGGTGCAACGGTTGCGGCAAATGCGTGGACGCCTGTGCGGAGGGAGCGTTGGAGATCAGGAGGGGCAAGGCCCGGGTCATCAAGGACCTACTTTGCGATGGGTTCGGGGCATGCCTGGGAGAGTGCCCCCAGGGAGCGCTCACCATCGAGGAGAGAGAGGCCACACCGTTCGACGAGGAAGCGGCCAAAAGACACGTGGAGCTGATGAAGGAGCCCCAGTCCTGCGGTTGTCCTTCCGCCGCCCCACTTTTGCTCAAGCCCCAAGCCGCCGCCGGTACACCGACTGGAGAGGGCTCAGAACTGGGGAACTGGCCCATACAGATAAAATTGGTCTCCCCCAACGCCCCCTACTTCAAGGATGCCCATCTGTTACTGGCCGGCGACTGTACCGCCTTTACCTTCGCATCGATGCACTCCGACCTCATCAAGGGGAGGATGACCGTCATCGGTTGCCCCAAGCTCGATGATAACGAGGAGTTCATCGACAAGCTCTCCTCGATCCTCAGCGAGAACATCATCAGGGACGTCACCCTGGTGCACATGGAAGTGCCCTGCTGCGGCCAGATGAGGAGACTGGTCGAAGAGGCACGGAAGCGGTCCGGAAGCGCCATCCCGGTGAAGAGCTACACCATCCGCCGGACCGGGGAGCTGGTCGAGGACACTGCCTAGAACATCCAATGGCCAGATAGAGTTGGATGTATAATCCAACTATGTTGACCGCTCAGTAAAAGATATATATCGTGCCTTTCTTGGTCAAGTTGGTTGGATGTATACTCCAACTTAGGAGCGGATATCTTGAGGGCAGCCGTACTGAGAAGGCCGGGAGATATGGCGATCGTCGACATGCCAGAGCCCGAGTGCCCCGTCGGCGGAGCGGTCATCCGGGTGGTGGCCTGTGCGGTCTGCCCCTCGGACATCAAGATGGCCCGGACCGGGCATCGCGATCTCTCCTATCCTCGCATCCTGGGACATGAGGTGGTTGGGGTGGTCGAAGGTTCCGATGCATCCCCTTCGATGGTTGAGGGCGACCTGGTCCAGGTATGGCCCGGCATCGCCTGCGGAACCTGCATACCCTGTCGGCGGGGGCAGGACAACATGTGCGACCGCCAGGGCATCATCGGCTTCAACCGCGATGGCGGGTTCGCCGAGCGCATGGCCGTGCCGGCGGAGACCGTTCGGCGAGGCGGGGTGAACGTTATCCCTCAGGGCCTCGATCCGGCACTGGCCTCGCTAACGGAGCCGCTGGCCTGTTGCGTCCACGGTCAGGACGCCGCCGCCCTCTCTGCCGCGGACCGCGTGGTGATCCACGGCGCCGGCCCTATGGGCCTCATGCATGCCGCCCTGGCCGCCAGCAAGGGCGCGCCATGCTTGGTGATAGAGCCGGAGCAAGGTCGCCGGGAGCTGGCGTTGCGCATGGGTGCAGAGAGGACGGCGGACCCCCAGGAAGAGGACGTGGCCTCGGCCATCATGGACTGGAGCATGGGTCGGGGAGCGGACGTGGCCATACTGGCCACACCCCATGTAAAGGTCAACGACGCGCTCCTTAGGACACTGGCCCCCCGGGGAAGGATCTGCGTGTTCTCCGGCCTGCCCCGGAGCGATCCAGAGGTCCGGATGGACATCAATCTTCTGCACTACCGCGAGCTGACGATGGTTGGAGCCTACGGCTGCACCAGCGCCAGCAATACCAAGGCGCTGCATATGCTGGCCGGGGGGGAGGTCGACCTCATGCCCCTGCTGACCGAGCGCTTGCCTCTCGGTTCGCTCGAGAAGGCGTTCGGCCTGATCGAGCGACGGAAGGCGTACAAAATCGTGATCACGGAACTTACGAGGTGACGACATGGAAGAGAAGTTGAGACAATTCGGCAGCGGCGTGAACGATCTGATAGGCGGTAAGAGCCTGTCGAGGGCCCAGACCAAGGACCTGTTCCGGCAGGTGCTCTTGAACGAACAACCAGACCTGCAGCAGGGCGCGTTCCTGGCCGCCATCACCGCGAAGGGCGCTACCCCCCAGGAGATCGCCGGCAGCTGGGAGGCCATCTACGAGATCGACACCATCAAGGTCACCCCCAATGTCACCACACCGCTGGTGGACAACTGCGGTACGGGCATGGACACGCTGAAGACCTTCAACATCTCCACTGCCGCCTCCATCATCGCCGCGGCTGACGGCATCGTCATGGCCAAGCACGGAGCGAGAGGCATTACTTCCAAGTGTGGCACCGTGGACATGATCGAGGCGCTGGGCGTGGATGTTGAATGCGATGTCAGCGTGGTCAAGAAGAGCATCGAGGAAACGGGCATCGGCATCTTCAACGGCATGTCGCCCAAGGTCCATCCCACCGCGTTGGGCCGCATCCTCTCGCAGATCAGGTTCGGGACAATTCTCAACATCGCCGGCTCTCTGGCGAACCCCGCTCTGCCAAAATACGGCGTCAGGGGGGTCTACTCCAAGGATATGCTCGCGCCGACATTACTGACGATGAAGGAGATCGGTTACCACCGAGGGTTTGTCTTCCACGGACTGAACGCGTCGGGGACCAAGGGCATGGACGAGATGTCGACCCTCGGCCCCACCACGGTCATGGAGCTGAGCAAGAACGGCTTGATCTCGACCTACCAGATCACACCGGACGATCTGGGCATCAAGGTCGCCCAGGAAGAGGACGTTCTCACCTCAGGCAACAAGGAACTCGAGGTGCTCCGCCTGCTCAAGCTGCTGAACGGCGAGGAGGAGGGGGCGCGACAGGACATCGTTTGCCTCAATGCAGCCCCCATCCTCTGCATGATGGGGCGCGCTTCCACGCTGCAGGAAGGTGTAGAGAGGGCGAGGTCCATAGTCCAGGGCGGCAAGGCCATAAGTAAGTTGCAGGACTGGACCCGGTCGCAGAACACCGACCCCTCGATGGGCGTCGGCAAGTTCAATGAGCTGATGAGCCGGGCGGACAGCCCGGCCTAAGCTCTTTTCTCATATCGGTTGCTGGTCGTCCTTCGCTTCCCCCGCTTCCCACCAGTTGTTCCTCTTCTTGTGGTTATCGACGGGCTCATCGGAGGTGAGGACGATGGATGAACGCTGGGGCTCGCCCTCGAACTCCACCACCGGCACCTTGGCCGCCTTGTGGAGCTTGAGGACGAAACCCTTCATGAACTCCAGATCATCGATGCTCACATCGGAGGGGAACTGGAGGTAGAACATGTGGACCTCCCTTATGGTATCGAAGTAGTATCTGATGTTGGCCTTGGCAAGAAGCTCCTTGAACTTAGGAGCGTCCTTCCGGCGCTGGGAGAGCTGAGCAGCCGGTCAGCCCAGACCGCGTCGGCGTTGATCATGATGGCCTCTACGCCCAGTACTTTCCACATGATTGCCTGGAAGCGGTTCAGCCTAATTAATTTATACGAGCGAGCTCCCCCTGCGCAAGCGAGTATCGCGCGATCATAACGCTTCGATCAATATCCTCCAAAGAGGATTACAGAAAGTATGGTCGGCACGACCGGAACTCACGCTTGTGGACATTGGACCGCTACATCGTGAGGATGGTGCAGATCTGGTGGTTGAAGCAATGAGCGCTTTCAGAGAGGTAGTTCACTAGGGAGACATCATGTATTTTTTGAGGGATTCACAATATCATCGTACACTCCAAAGACAATGCTCTCGATACCACTGGGTGGAACCCCGCCGCGCGGCTTGAAAAGGTCGTGCCCAAGGGAGCGCCGAGGTCCACGTCCTCTCGGAATGATTCGATCCCTTGGGGAGCATCAAGGACCGTATCGCCATCTTCATGGTCGACCAGGCCAAGAAGTGGGCGACCTCCGGCCGGGGGACCGGATCGTCAAGGCCACCTCCGGCAACACCGGCATATCGTTCGCCTTGGTGGGGGCGACGGAGGGATACCTCGTCACCATCGTCATGCCCGGGCAGATGAGCGTGGAGGGAAAGAATCTCATCAAGGCCCTAGGGGCCGAGATCATCTGTACGCCGGGCTACGGGAGCGATGTGGACAAAACTCTGGCCAAGGTCCGAGGGATCAAGGGGAGCGATCCATGGATCTGGGTACCGGACCAGTTCTCTTCCCCCTGACAATATTCTGGCCCATGTCAAGACCACCGGCCCCGAGCTGGTCGCAGGCGTGGGGCGGGGCATCCCTACCTTCGTGGCCGGGGTCGGAACGGGCGGTACGCTGATGGGCGTAGCGCGTTACTTGGAACAGGATGTCATTCGCGCCGAGATCGTGGGCGTGGAGCCGTCGGAATCGGCGGCCATGTCCAGCGGGAAGGCTGGCCACCATGGCATCGAGGACATTGGCGATGGTTCCATCCCGCCATTGATGGGCATGAGCGTAGTGACCAGAGTGGAGGCCGTATCGGCCCAGGGATCGGTGGACCTCACCCTTCGGCTGATGAGGGAGGAGGGCATCATGGGCGGCATCTCCACCGGCGCCGACGTGGCCGCGGCGATCGGGGTCGCCAGGGACCTCGGGCCGGGAAGGAAGGTCATGACCCTGGCCCCGACTCGTGCACCAGGCACTTCTCCACCACGTTGTTCCGAGAGCCATTGAAAAGAACTTAAGTAATGACAGGCATTGGAGCGACGCTATCATGGTCGTACGCCTCCCGCCTCACAAGCACTGCCTGAACTGCGAGGAGCCCATCCCCGAGGACCGGGACTATTGCAACGAGGAGTGCATGGTCAAGTCCAAGGTCAAAGAGAAACAGGGCAGCCGCAAAATGATGATATTCTACATCCTCGCCGCGATCGCTCTAGTTGCTATCTGGCTCCTATCATTCATCAAGTTCTGAGATTCTTTACCGCGTCAAGGGTGCGGACCAGGCTGACCGTTTCCTTGACATCGTGCACCCGCACCACGCTGGCGCCGTTCATGACCGAGATCGCCGCGGTGGCCAGGCTGCCCCCCAGCCGCTGATCGGCCCTCTCCCCAGTGATCTTGCCGATGAACCCCTTCCTCGACGCTCCGACCAGCAAAGGGCGGCCAGAGCAGCGAAGCTCCCGGAGCCGGCCGAGGATCTCGAGATTGTGCTCCGGGAACTTGCCGAACCCTATGCCTGGATCGAGCAAGATCACTTCACGGGCCAATCCCACGCCTTCCGCCCGGACCATCCGTTCCTCCCAAAGCCACATGATGTCGCTGACGATGTCGTCATAGGTGCCGGCGGTGACCTGTTGCTGCATCGTCCGCGGGTCGGACAGGGAGTGCATGAGCACCACCGGGACATTATTCTCCGCGGCCACCCTGGCCATGTCAGGGTCCTCCAGCCCGGAGACGTCGTTGATGATACGGGCCCCCGCCTCGATGGCCGCTCTGGCCACGTTGACCTTCCGGGTATCGATGGAGATCGGAACGTCGGTTTGGGCGGCGATGAGCCGGATGACCGGCACCGTCCGGCGCAGCTCTTCGTCCAATGGGGTCTTTTCTGCCCCCGGGCGGGTCGACTCCCCGCCTATGTCGATGATGTCAGCGCCCTCCTCGGCCATGATAAGCGCGCGCTGCACCCCTTTGTCAACCCCCATGTAGCTATCCCCATCGGAGAAGGAATCTGGGGTCATATTGAGGATACCCATGACCAGCGGCCGGTCGAAAGTGAGCTGGCCGCCTGGCAGCTGGACGGGCGAAGAGCCCTCCGAGCCGTACCGTTCGATCGCGGTGGTCAGGATATCGTTATCCAGCAATTCGCCGAGGGCTTCTAGCTCATCGTCCTCGGCCACCAGGCATAGCCGTGGGCGGTGGCCCTTCTCGGTGAGGGCGCAGATAATGGAGTCCACCCTGGCCTCCTTGAAGAGCGGTTCCAGCTCCTTGGTCCGGCCTTCCACGAAAAGGGCGCGGACCTCCGGCACCAGGCCCAGGGCGCGCTCTGGGAGGTCAAGCCCCAGCCGGGCCCATTCCTTGATCGCTTCCTCGGCCGAGCGGTATCGCCGCACCCGGGAGATCATATTCATATATGCTCGACAGACCCCATTCTAATAATGTCTGATGTCGAGCCCTCCATCACTTTCGACAAGGTCGATATTAACCATAAATACTCCCTTTTATTCTGAGCTATCGATGCAAAGGGCTATGCGCTTACCATTGATAATCAAAAACAAGGATGTCCAGCCTCTGCTTTTGACGATGGAAGCGTATTCAGAAGCGTTCAACATCTCCGCTACCTGGGGATATGATAACAAGAGCTTCAACAAGATCGAAAATCACAAAGCAACTTACTAATTAATCAGAACAAATATTCCAATCCTTCCGTCCTCCCTTGTCCAGTGTGCGAGGGATTGTGCATGCGAGGCGCTCAAATCAATCAAATGTGAAAGGTTGCCTAAACGGTCTTCGCACTCGGCTCTTCGTTACAATGAAAGGGTCATCAAGGTTTACATCGATTCCTGCTACGCCACTCTCGCAACGGTCCAAGGCCGAGTCATTGTAGAGTTCTCTTTACCGAGCTTCTTCAAAAAGTACGACGGCTGGACTGTAAAGTCATCGAACCTCGTCTACGACCGCGGTTCCGAAACGTTCTATCTATGCGTGACCGTGGAGACGAACAAGATTCTCGATTCATTCCAAGGTCCCATACTCGGTATCGACCGGGGCATCAATAACGTCGCGGTTACCTCAGCAAATCAGTTCTTCAACTCCAAGGGGATCAATAATGTGCGCGGCAAATACGCATACTTGCGCAAGCAGCTTCAGTCAAAAGGCACTCGTTCCGCTAAACGAAAAATGAAAAGACTAAGCGGGCGAGAGAGACGGTTCAAGGCGGATGTGAACCACTGCATCGCCAAGGAGATAGTAAACTCTCCGTATGGAGCGTTCGTCCTAGAGGATTTGACTAGTATAAGGGAGAAAAACCAGTGCAGGAGAAGAGGAGGGAAGAGGAGCCGTCAACGCAATCGTATGCTGGGCTCCTGGGCCTTCCTCCAGTTGGAGCAGTTCATCGAGTATAAGGCCGAAGAGCTTGAAAAGATCAAGTTCTTGGTCAATCCATCCTACACATCGCAAAGATGCTCAAGGTGCGGTGACACCAGGTCGCAGAATCGGAACGGAGCAAACTTCCATTGTCGTTCCTGCGGCTATAAACTGCATGCCGACCTCAACGCCTCCAGGAACATCGCTTAGCTCGGTAGATCTGAGCTGAGTAGGCTTCATGTCAACAAGCCGAATGTAGCGTTCCATGACCCCAAGGCTCCTAACCTTGGAAGAGAGCAGTTACAAGCTCCACCCGTCAGGGCGAGGTAGTTGACGTCACAGCAGCGGATCGATGAGTTCCACCAGGTCCAGGACCTCTACCTTGGCCTTGGTGCGCTCCTTGCCCACCTTTAGGTTGTTCACGCAGAACGGGCAGGAGGTCACCGACACGTCGGCGAAGCTCGCCTCCGCTACCCGCTTGCCGGCGATCTGCTCCGATAGCTCGGGATAGGCGGAACGGACCCCGCCCCCTCCACCGCAGCATCTGGCCTCCGCGGAGTTGCGGGCCATCTCCTTGAACTCGGCGCCGGGCACTTTGGCTAGGACCGCTCTCGGAGCTTTGTAGACGCCGGAGTGACGGCCCAGGTGGCACGGGTCATGGTAGGTGATCTTCTTGGGGAAGGCCTTCAGCTTGAGGTCCTTGTCCGCCAGGTACTCGGACACATGGCGCACCTTGAACGGCACCTTGACGTGCTTGGGGTACTCTTCCTTGAACATGCGATAGCAACCGGCGCAGGAGAAGACCACTTCCTCGACGCCCTGCTCGATGACGGCTTGGACGTTCTTCTCCATCTGCTTGACCACGTCCTCCTCGGACCAGCCAACCCGTTCCATGACGCTGCCGCAGCACGCCTCGTTGAGAAGAGTGAAGTCCTCGCCCAGCTTGTTCATTATGGAGATGGTCGCCTTGGCCGCGTTGGGGTTCCGGTACGCGGAGGTGCATCCCACGAAGTAGCCGATCTTGGCCTTCTTGGGCGTCAGCCCGAACACCTCGGGCACCGAGCGCTTCTCGCCGTAGGGATTGCCGAACTTCAGGATATTGTCGACCACCTTACGATGACTGGGGAGCATGGTGCCGGCGTTCACGAGGTCCTTCCTGGCCCTCTCGACCACATCGACCACCCGGACCTTCGAGGGACAACGCCTCTCGCAGTCCTTGCACGTGGTGCATTGATATAGGGCCTCGACGACCGAGGGATCGGCCGGAATTTCCTTCTGCATGAGGCCGTAGGCAAGGATGACCCGACCCCTAGCGACCCCGGTGTCCCAGCCAACGTCCTCGAATACTGGGCAGACGCTCTTGCAGAACCCGCACATGGTGCAGGTCATCATCTCCTTCTTCACTTCACTGAGGTTCTTTGCGTCGATGTGATCGGTCATCTTAATCCACCCTCGGCACGGTGATGCTTCCATCCATGCTGACCAGGACCTTAGCGTCCTTGTTCTGGGCCAGTGCGGCATCCACCGCCTCCTGTACGGTGGCGAAGGGGCGGATGTTCGCCTTCTTCAGGAGCTCGGGGTCCAGGCCGGTCACGGCCCACACGTTCGCCCATACCGCGATCTCGGCCATCTTGGCCGCCTTATGATAGCCAAGCTTGTACTCCTTGGCCAGGTTCTCCAGTACTTTGCGTGGGTCGTCGGAGAGAGCTAGCTGTTGCAGGAAGGTGTCGTGGCCGATACCTTGGCGGCACTTGGACACCATGATAATGGTCCCGCCCTCCTTCAATGCCCATTTTCCGTTGTCGAGCGCCTTCTGCGACTGATAGAGGTCCACATCCATGGGATATGGGGCGATGGACACGACGACGTCGGCCTTCTCCTCGATCCTGACGGAGAAGACCTCGTTGGCCCACTTGACCGCCTGAGTGAAGGAGGCATGCAGGTCCCCAGCCTCGATCTTATAGATGTTCTGGTGACGGTCCAGCACGATCTGGATGGCGAAGATCGGTTTATCCTTCACGACCTTCAACGCGTCCATCATGTCCTCGTGGACGGGATTGCCTTCCAGCACCAGCGCCTGCGCCTCCTGGCGCATCGCCAGCTTGTGGTTCTGCTCGATGGTCTTGCGCGAAGCGACCCCCGGCAGGAACGACTTCCGTCCTCCAGTATAGCCCGCGAAGTAGTGCGGCTCGACCGAAGTGATGATCACCAGGCGGTCGGCCTTCACGGCCATCTCATTGACGTGCATCTCGGTGCCGTTCTTCGAGGTGCCCAGGAACACGAAATTGTCCTTCTTGGAATCGTGGCTGTGAATGTTCGACTTCAGCTTGTCGTACTGCTTGCCGAAGATGAAGCGGTACTCCTCCTCGGTGGGAGCGCGGTGATCGCCGGTGGCGACGAGGTAGCGCGCCTTGGTCAGGTCCATTCGCTCCGCGAGCGCATCCAGTACCTTGCAGGTGGGCGTCGGCCGGGTGCCGTCGTTCACGATGAACACGATGTCCTTGCCGCCCTCCAGGAACTTTTCCAGAGCAGGGCCGGCCACGGGATTCTCCAACGCCCTGCGGATCTCCATCCTCTCGTCCCCGGTCTGGACATCCTTGGGGTAGATCGTTCCGGCGAAATTTTCCTCCGGCAGATGGAGGAACTGCTTCTCGTCCTTTCCGTAGGGGATGGTGAGCCTCATGACTAGAACCGATTTGGAATATTGGAGCCGATATATGAAGTTTTGACAAGACCTGACACGGTCCCGGGAGGAAAACACCAGGACCCGGGGCGGCGCTACGAGTTACGCTCCCGGGACATCCCATTTTCTTGAGGGACCTGCGGTGCATCAACGGGCTAGACGACATCTATACTCTCCTTGGTGTTTTTCATATATCGCTCATTGACCGTGCCACCTTTTTATATCGCCTCGCGGATAATGCGCTCGGTCCGAAGGTGGCAGAAATGACCGAGTACAAAGATTCCGATTGGACAGACGGCGTGTTCGTGGACAAGTTCTTGGACGCGGTGTACCTCAAGGTACCCCAGCGGCAGAGGATGTTCGAGCTAGCCGCCTCGTACTACCGTCATTTCCTCTCAGACCGGACCGGAAATGTCATCCTGGACCTGGGGTGCGGCGACGGCATCCTCACCAAGGAACTTCTGGAGGTTGACGGGACCATCTCAGCTATCCTTGTCGACGCCTCATCGGATATGCTGCGGAATGCCAGAACAAAGCTTGCAGCGTACGATAGGATACGCTAAGTTCATGCCAGCTTTCGGCTCTTATAGGGTCCAAGACCGAGCTGGGACCTTTCGACATGGCCGACTCCTCGTTGGCCATCCATCACCTGACGCTCAAGGACAAGAGGAGGCTGGTCGAGCTGAATTTCGGAGCTTGAACCCTGGAGGACATTTCCTGAACATCGACACCATGCTCCCGCCCACCCTGTCGCTGGAAGCCTGGTACCTGGTGCTATGGGAGGAATGGATGCGTCGCCGTTGCGATGATGCCCAACTGGCGGAAGGGATGGCCCTCATGAACGGACATCACCAGGTAGAGGCCACCACGCTTGCCTGGACACCCTTGCCGACCAGCTGACGATCATGAAGGACGTAGGCTTCGAAGACATGGACGTGGTCTTTAAGGATGGCATCTTCACTATCTATTGCGGACGAAGGCCCTGATTATCACGATCGTTGCTTAGGCCATCGAGCCACACCATGGGGTAGTAGGCCCATCGGAGCAAGTTAGCGGATAATGTAGGGCCTAGAGTCGATCATCGATGTCAAGGTCCTTCCGGTAAGGCCAGAGACTGCCTCGGAAGAAAAAAGGATATTAGCCCGTACGCGCTGTGAGGGGCATGAAGACCCTTGCCGAACTGGGAAAAAGGAGATGATCTCCCTCCTGCTCCGAGACATAAAGACCGATGTTGCAGTAGGGCCCGGGGACGATGCCGCGGCCATCGACCTAGGAGGGCAATTCTCGTCGCCTCGACCGATGTCTTCCCGGACCGCTCACCTGCCCAAGGGGATGACCGACTGGCAGATCGGGTGGTTCGCCGCCGCGGTCAATTTCAGCGACATCGCGGCGATGGGGGCCCGGCCCCTCGGCCTGCTGCTCGCGAATGTTCTTCCGCGGAACATGCCGTTCGAGGACCTCCAGCGCATCGTGCAGGGGGCGCAGGACTGTGCCGGTCGGTGGACGGGGACCTGCTGGGCGGCGACACCAAGGAGGGTGAGGAAGATGGTCATCGCCGGCACTGCCCTGGGACTCGGTGGACAAGGACAAGACACCCTCGGAAGGGAGGGGGCGAGGGAGGAAGATCGCGCAGCGGTTACTGGCCCCCTGGGCCTGGCTCGCTCGCGGGCGATACCGCCTGATAGCAGGGCAATCGGGCCTCGTATGGTCAGAAAGGGCGCTGTCAGAAGAGCGACAGCCATGGAAATTAGGGCAGGGATGGTCCTGACCGCATCGGGCAAGGTCGACTCCTGCATGGACATCTCGACGACGGCCGCGGCTGACTCCACTCGGAGAGCTACTGGCCAAAGAGGGTCGGACCTCCGAGGCGAGGCGGGCGCTCTATACGCCCGGGAGGACGTCGATAAGGTCCGGCCGACAAGAGCGGACGGGCGGTGAAGGACTTGGTGATGCACTCTCGGCGGCGATCACGAGCTTCGCTCCTCTCCACGCTGTCCCGACACGCGGCTCGACTGGGTCTCCGCCCGCATCGCAGAGGGGTGTGGATGCCCGCCATTGGCTGTGTCAAAGGAGAGCAAAATGCTTTTAATCAGTGCAGGGAAGGTAGCCCATTTGGACACTATAGGTTATGTATACTTCAGGAAGCTAACTATGCACGAGGGACTGACTCCGGAAGATGGAAGGAGAAAAACGTCAGGGTGCGATCGATGCCCTGACTCCTGCAACATTCTCTCCTGTGCTGCGAAGGGGTGTACTGTGGTTGGGGAGAACTGAGACGGAAAGCTGTTCAGCATGAACTATGGCTAAGTGTCCTCAGCGAATGGGTACCCATAAGAAAAGCCCCTCTTCCATTTCTATCCCGGCGAGGAGGTCTTCTCCCTAGG
>CAVSJV010000010.1:0-7079 GCA_963728405.1 Methanomassiliicoccaceae archaeon
GGGATTTGGACCATTCAACATCCAGACAATATTTCAAACCTCTTATCAAAGACATGAAAGGCCCTAAACTAGTTTCCAGAAACCCTTTCTTTTTATTCACACTACAACGATGATCTAACCCTTTCAGACAATAAAATCCTGGGTCGGGCAATATACAAGCAAATCAGGCAGAGTATCAACTCTTTCTAGTTCTAACCAGGGCAAGACCGAGACCATCCCACGAGCGAGCTCGGCCACTGCCATGCCTCTTTTTTCACATGACCGACACTAAATAAGTAGAGTATTGAAACCACCGATTATCCCAGGGCGCTGGACAGGGGCAATTGGGAGATGATCCGTTAACTAGATTCCAACATGTACTAGCTTAATTGTCGGGGGTTACCACTGTGGCCATTGTGGTCAACTGAACTAGATGATGACTATTGGGAGAGTTCGTGAAGTATAATAGTCAATAATTCCATTATCTTCAGGAGCCTCGGGGGAGGTTTCAAGTATCGTTATTCGATAGGATAATGGACAGTCCCTTTCGATGAGGCCATAGCTGGAATATTCTGATGACGCTCGACGAGAGAAAAGGTGGTCAACCTGCCGTTCGGCTGCCGATTGGAGAGCTACCGGAGGCGGTCGCCCTTCTCTCATCTGATGATTTTCGGCTCAAATACATGAACGATACTTTCCGTGGCTACCTGCCTGAAGCGTTCAAGTGTAAAGACCTCGTTGACACAAGATTCGTTGATCTCGTAATGGATGGTGAGGATAATCCCGCCGTTCCCATCCTCCGACGTATATCCGAGAGCGGTAAAGGGGAGGTCATCACTGACTTTCGGGTAACGAACCGTGATGGAGAAAAATTTTGGGTTGATTGGATCGGCTCTCCCATCGATAACGGGACCGACAGATTCGATGTTCTGGTGCAGTTGAGGGACATTACTGAGCGCAAGGACGCAGAGAGCAAGCTCGCTTATCAAGTTCGTTTGATTGAGTGCGTCTCCGATGCCATCATTTCCATGGACCAACAGGGCAGGATCGAAGGCTGGAACAAGGCGGCCGAATCCATATATGGATACAAAGCCGAAGAGGCGGTCGGCAAACCGATCGTGGAATTGCTGAGGACTACTTTCATTAACGACACACTAGAGCTTTCTACCAGAAAGATTCAGGAGAATGGCCGATGGCAAGGAGAGGTCCACCAGAAAAGGAAAGACGGGACCCCCCTGACCATATTTTCTTCCGTATCCTACTGTGAGCAACCGACCTGAAGAGCCGCTTACGCTGGTGGCGGTGAACCGAGATGTCACCGACTTCAGAAAGACAGATGAAGCGCTCAGGGAGAGCGAGGCCCGCTTCCGCTCGCTCATCGAGGGCGCCCCGGAGGCCATAGGCATGTCCCGAAAAGGGTTGACCACCTATGGCAATCCCCGCTTCCTGAGGATGTTCGGCTATTCGAGCGTCCGTGAACTCTACGGACGGCCGATTATCGAGCAGATCGCTCCCGAGGACCGCGAGCGGGTTATGGAGTCGGTCCGTTCTCATGAGCGGGGGCAGTGGGACCAACAAGAGATAGAGTTCTACGGAGTGCGTATGGACGGAACGCAGTTTCCCATCCATATATCAACTACCTCGGTGAACCTGCCCGACGGGCCGGCCGTGCTGGGTTTCTTCACCGACATCACCGAGCGTAGGAAGGTGGAAGATGAGCTGAGGCGCTCCAATGCCGAGCTGCAGCAGTTCGCTTACGTCGCTAGCCATGATCTTCAAGAACCGCTACGCATGATCGTAAGTTATCTTTCTCTCCTCGACGAGAGATACAAAGACCAACTAAATCCCACGGCCCAAGAGTACATCCGCTACGCCGTTGACGGCGGGGAGAGGATGAGAGCGCTCATCGACGACCTATTGGCATACTCCAGGATTGAAACAAAGGGAAAGACCTTCGCTCCGGTTGACATGAACGAGGTCATGGACAGCGCATTAGCAATTCTCAGGGCCTCCATCGAGGAGAATCAGGCCGAGATCGTGGTCAAACCTCTTCCGACCATCTTGGCCGACAAATCGCAAATGAAACAAGTGATGCAGAACCTGGTGGCCAATGCGATAAAGTTCCGCGGTATGGCTACCCCTCAGATCCATGTTTCCGTTCGGGACAGGGGCAATGAATGGGTCTTCTCTGTTCGAGACAACGGCATAGGCATAGAACCTAATCAGCAGTCCAGGATCTTCCAGATGTTCCAACGCCTCCATACAAGAGAAGAATATCCTGGCACCGGCATCGGGCTCGCAATTGCGAAAAAAATTATAGAGAGGCACGGCGGCCGCATCTGGTTCGAGTCGGACGGCAAGAACGGTTCGACCTTCTACTTCACCATACCCTTTAGGACGAGGAATGGCGGATACAATGAATGAAAAGCAAGGGAAGATGACCTTGTCCGTAATGCAAGAATCGGAAGAGCGGGCCCTAGGCTCTTAATGATTCCAAGCGTTAGGTGCTTGGCTCAGCTCATGTTAAAGCAGAGTATAAACAGAAAATCAGTCTCGGGATTTTCACCTTAGCTTAGCCAGATGGCCTATATCGAAATTCAATAACGGATTTGCCTGCAAAAAGCTGCTTTCTGAAAAACCCTTTCCATTTATATCTAATTGGAAATTGAATTAGGATCTACAACGACGGATTGTGGTGGGTCTGCCCGAACCCGCCACACGACGAGCCAGTGTTTTGATTGTTAGAAGAGATCCTACCATTCGGTCTTGGGCATGTTTGCCAAAACCCCTTCTCATTTTTTCTTGGAGGATGGCCGGACAGGGTGGGATTTTGAGTCGCCAAACCAACTGGCTAACCCCCTGAAATTCCTTAGAGTGGAGATCTCCTGCCGAGCGGCGGTTGCTGGTTAGAATTCTATGAGCTTACAGAGATGTCGAACCGATGGGTCATCAAGGTTATTCATAATCGGTTGTTGAATATAGTAAAGAGGTCTCAGACGTTGAACAGGTGTTCCATAAGAGCCGCAACCTCCGACGATACTACTGCGATAAGGGATATCTGCAGGCTTTCTTTTAGTCCAATATACAGGTATTTTGCCGTTCAAAGCGTGAATTCAGAGGGCCCAATTTTTGTCAGCGAAGTAAATGGTGTAGTTGTCGGTTTTGTTAAGTTAGTGCAAAGCCAGATAGGCAAAAATGGCGTTGGTGATATTTTGTGGCTCGCCGTTCGACCTTCATCCCGAAGAAGAAATATCGGCTCCGCTTTGATTGTTGAGAGCATTAGTTACTTCGAAAGCCATGGCATTCATTGTGTTTATGCTTCAATAGTACGTCGAAATAAGCCTGCTATAGCCTTGTTTCAGAAAAACGGTTTCCACAAGATTTCTTTTCATGACCTAATAAAAACATATGGTCGCCATATTTTGAGGTTCTATTCTGAGTTTTGGGTTGCACCAACCGAAGTTGTGTTGATGCATAGTAAATCGGCATTGGTTTTAGAGATCAGACCGTCATCCAAGCAACTGTGACCATTAATCTGAATCGTAAAAACCAGTTGCAAAGAAATAACTGATCGCTCTCATCTCTAGGGCCTTAGGGGCGGCTAGGATTCTTAGGGGCGGATGCTTGCCGAGGCTTGGAAAACTTGCATGGACATGTTTAGAAGCGGACAGAGCGGGATTGGCGACCGAGAAACTATCTGGCTAAGACCTAAAACCCCGTAAGCTACAGGAGCAGTTTAACAGGGAGTCGATACAAGAAATGAGTAAACCCGGACCGAGCGATACTAAGTAGCGCCCGTCTTCCTTTTTCTCTCAGGATGTTGGGATGTTAATAAAAAACATCACTACTAGCTAAGTTGAGACTGTTCTCTAAATCGAACTCTCAATGCTCCATCTAACGAAGGGAATGCTTCCTATCTATTTATTATTGATTTAGAGATTAAAATTAAGCGAAATTATATGATTTGGGGAGGGTCTGACCAACAAAAGAGGTTGAGAGTCCCTTTTTCAGGTCCTAACGTCCATATAAACCCGGCCGTCCTTCAGTTCCACGATCCTCTCGGTCTCCTCGGCCAAATTCCTGTTATGGGTGACAATCAGCACCGTGGTACCGAACCTATCGTTCAGCTGTCTGAAGAGGCTCAAGAGCTTGTCCGAGTTGTCCGAGTCCAAGTTACCGGTGGGCTCGTCCGCCAGAATGATCCTTGGACGGTTCATCAATGCCCGGGCGATGGCCACCCTCTGTTGCTGCCCTCCGGACATGTTGCTGGACCGCTTATCCCTCAGTTTCTCTAGGCCGACCGTAGCCAGTAGGTACTCCGCTCTTTCTTTGGCCTTTTCCGCATCTTTCTTTCCGCTGATCCAATAGGGCATCAGGACATGTTCTCGATGGCAGTGAACTCGGGCAGAAGAAAGTGGAACTGGAAGATGAAACCGATCTCGTTGTTCCTCACCTCCGCCAGCTCGTTCTTGGTCATCCCCTCCACCCTCTTCCCACCAATGTTAAGTATTCCGGAGGTCGGCCGGTCCAGCGTTCCTATGATGTTGAGCAGCGTGGACTTCCCACTCCCTGATTGACCGACGATGGAGCAGAAGCTGCCCTGTTCGAAATCCAGGTCGATGTCCGTCAGCGCCTGGGTTCTGGTCTCACCTTCCCCATAGGTCTTGCCGATCTTCTCCAGCCTCAATAGCTCAGCCGTTCTTAATCACCTCGATCGGGCTCAGTTTGGAAGAGCTTCTTGCTGGAATGACGGCCGCCACGGTGGCGGCGACGACCGCTATGGACGCCGAAAGCAGGATGAAGGTAGGGTCGATGGTTATGCTGATGATGGGCGCACCATCCGCCCCTTTGGCAAAGGTGGTGAACGCCGTTAACAGGCCCAGGCCCAGGCCCACCCCGCCAATGGAGCCCATGAGGCCGAGGATGAACCCCTCCAGGAGAAAGATCGCGCTAGCGGTGCGGTCCTTGATGCCCATGGCCTTCAGGATGCCCAATTGCCTCGATTTCTGGACGACGTTGACGATCAGGATAGCCGCGATGGCGACCAGCACCGAGGCGAGGACGAACACCTGGATCAGATAGCTCGATATGCTCTGGCCTTGAAGCCCGGAGAGCAGTTGCTGGTTCTGGGACTTCCAATCCGTCACCTGCAACGTCGGGTCGGCGATCGTTCCGTTTATCGTATTGCCGATCGAATCGGCCTTGAACACATCGTTGACCTGGATTTCGATCGAGGTGACGTTGTTACCGAGGTCCAATATGGACTGCGCCGTCGATAAGGATGTGATGAGCCAAGCCTTGTTGATGGAGGCCACTTTCAGATCGTAAAATCCACTGATGGTCAGGTTCGCCTTCTGGAGGGATGGGGTCGTGATGCTAATGGTATCTCCGATATTGACCCCGAGCGTTTCTTTCAGGTCCTTGCCCATGAGCACCTGCCCACTGGCGGTCGGCAACCCACCTGCGTAGATGGCGGAATCGAGGTGATAGATCCTCGTTGAATTGTTAAGGTCCAGTCCTCTCAGAAGTACGGGATAGGTCTTCCCGTTTTGGTCCAGGAACGCGGAAGAATCAGCGGCGACCGAGACGGTCCTCGTCCCGCTTACTCCCCTGACCTCATCGGTTATCTTGTTCCAAGCAGGGATGCTGCTTCCATTGACGGGAGTTATGGTCACCTGGGACGAGCTCCCCACGGTGGTGTCCACAAGCGAGGTCTGGAGACTGCCGATAAGTGAGCCGACGAATACCTGGACCGAGACCCCAATCACGATACCGAGAATGATGAGAATGGTCTGGACCTTGCTGGACCGTAGGAACCTGAGGGCTATCTTAAGGGATAGCAATCACCCACCCCCGAACATTTGCACCATGTCCTCGTAGGTGTCCAGCTGGGCATCGGCTCCAACGAACTTGCTTGCGGCTGGGTTGCGCTTGAACGCCCTCCCTCCCACGATGACCTTAATCGCGCCATCGGCCGCTTCCTTGATCAGCCTGATGGTTTCCGCTGCGACTGATAGGTTGTAAAAGTTAGTGACGCTGACGGCGACCATCGTGGGCTTGATGTCCCTGACCGCGGAAATGACGACCGCCTTGGGCGTGTTCGCACCTATGTACACCGAATCGAAACCGCATAAGACCAGGAGATCGGAGACCATCCGCGCCCCCAGCTCATGAAGCTCATCGTCCGGACATAGGACCAGGGCCTTCCCCTTCGGTGATGGTTTCCTGAGCTCCTTCTCTTTAATCACCATGGGGTAACAGGATTCGACCACGGTCCGGACGATCGAACTGCGCAAATGCTCTCGCCAGATCGATTCGGGTGTCACCGCTTCAGACCCCATGCTGTTCAGGTACGGTGCCAAGATCTCCTCATACAAGCTGACGATGTCTCCTGCACCGGACGTTAGCCAACCGAGGCTAGCGTTGACACAACCCTCCCGGTCGCCCTGGTCGATCAGGACCGCGATCCGCTGGTGCATTCCTTGACCGCCTTGTCTTTCAGCCGTAATACTATAGGTCCAGGTGCTGGTTCAAATACCCTCCGATGGTGTTTTTGGTACGATGGGCGATCGCTCTCTTACTACACATCGTTGATAGGTTGGCCATTTGCAGCCAGCACTCGCTTTTTCATTTGAAAAGGTGATCGCCATAGATGGGGCATTCGACCGTCTCGCCCTGCTCCTGGTTCTGGAGCCATTGGATGATCCGGTCGCAACGTTGACGATCCTGGCCACGGAAGGTGTAACAAAACCCTCCAACTCTCCTGAAGATCCCGTAGGCGGCCGGTATGGGCTCAAGAAGGGCCTGAGGGGAAAGTTCGCTATCTATGTCCCTATGCCCCACCGATCATGGGGCCCCTCGGTCTTGCCGAAGTAGAACAGGATCTCTAGAACAATCGAGTACGAGCAATATGACAAAGGCGGATAATGGGGATGAACAATAACGATGGCCCATGGTGACCGCTAAGTTTCGCTGGTTATCCGCCCCCCCTTATTGCTTAGTATTCAGAGTGAAAGAAAATAATGAAAGGGTTTCGCGGGCCAGTGCCTCGTGTACGCAAAACCCTCGAATTGAACTTTGGAAACAGTTTACTGGATAAA
>CAVSJV010000011.1:0-10913 GCA_963728405.1 Methanomassiliicoccaceae archaeon
CTACTATCATCTGGCTCATCCTAATTTTCCCAATTCCATTTGTAAACGCCTTTACCGGCTGAAGAGCGGGAATTCTTCCTTGACTTCATAGGCTCCGCTTTCATCTTCTCAACAACAGCTGATCAAGGTACTTGATGACACCCGTTCGCATGATGTCCGATCGGCCGAGCCTGGTCCACCTCGACATCTTTATCAGCTCTTTATGGAGTGGTACGGGCAGGTAGACGGACGCGTGGACTGTGGTCTTCTTGTTGGTCGTATTCGTAGGCATGTTAACACATATGTACGAGGTAGCATTATAGAGATGTCCAGATAGTTATTTTCATCTTAAATTAATCTATTATATTCCTATGGAATCGGAGGCAGTTTCCTATCAGCAAACCGACCAAACTAACTGTCGTAATTTGGCGCATGAGTCTCAATGACGCTCCGTCGCGAGCGACTCCAGGCCGCAGCGTTCAGTCCGGTAAGCGCATGTGGGATGTCGTCCGAGACGGCAGCCCATTTTCTTTCTAGAACGGACCCCTCCCTTCCAGAAGTAGGACCCTGCTTGTGCCGGTTGCCGATCATCTAGCAGTTGCAGGACCGCGGCCCTAGCATTATTTCCTTCAGCTTCTCGGTCGTCCGCTCCATCTCCTCGGCCGTCATCGGCTTGATGGGGTAGCAGACCATGTCGTTCTTCCTGGCCTTCTCCTTGTCCAGATTAGAGTCGGAGCCGGTCAGAACGATCACTGGAGTGGTCTTGCTTATTCCCCTGTTCTTTTAAGAATTCCAGGACCTCGTGACCACTGACTCGGGGCAGATTGAGGTCAATGATGATAAGACCGGCCTGCCCAACATCGTCGAAGAACTTGATCGCTTTCTCCCCCATTATCGAGCCAAATCAGCTCATGCACGATCCCAGTATCTTTGATCAGCTCTCTGATAATGTCCGCATCAGGCCGATTGTCCTCAATGAGCAGGATCCGGTGGCCTTCGTTCATCTACCTCGCCCTCTCGCCTGTCTTAGGTACGGTGAAAAAGAAGGTCGTACCCTTGCCGACCTCCGACTCGATCCAGATGCGACCGCCGTGCCGCTCCACGATCTTCTTGCTTATGGCCAGCCCGATACCGGTGCCAGGATATTCATTTTGAGTATGCAGTCTCTGGAACATCTGGAACAGCTTGTTGTGATACTTCGGATCGATGCCGATGCCGTTGTCCTTGACCGAGATGGTCCACTCTTGATCGCGCTCTTGAGAAGTGATCTCTACTCTCGGCGGCTCTGGCCCGTGGAACTTGATGGCGTTGCTGATGAGGTTCTGGAGCACCTGAGATAATTGCGTCGCATCCCCGAAAACGGTCGGCAGGGGGCCGACGATCGACCACTGCCCTGCTCTCCCCGATCACCACATGCAGGTTGTCGATCGCTCTCTCCGCTACCTGCTCCAGATCAACGGCCGAGAACTCTTCGCCCTGCATATGGATGCGCGAGTATTGCAGCAGATCGTTGATGAGCTCCCTCATGCGTGCGGCACCGGCGTTCGCCGCTGGCCGTGTACCCCTTGGCCTGGTCGTTGAGCTCATCGCCATACTTCTTGTTGAGCAGACCCAGATAGCTCATGATCATTCGGAGCGGCTCTTGAAGATCGTGACTGGCTACATAAGCGAACTGCTGCAGCTCGGCGTTGGAGCGCTCGAAGACTGGTGAAGTCACGGTCTGCTCCACCTCTTCGGTTATTTCGGTGTTGGTGCCGAACCAGCGAGCGACCTTGCCGCTCTCGTCCTTCACCGGCAGTACCCGCGTCAGGAAGGGACGGAACACTCCGTCGGCGCCCCGCAGCGGGAACACCATGTCGAACGGTTGGCCGGTGGCTATCGAGCCCTTCCATTGATCGAGGACCTTCGGCGGTACATCGGGGTTGTGCACCGACTGCCAGCCCCAGGGGCCCATCTGCTCTGGGGTGGTGCCGGTGTAATCGTACCACTGCCTGTTATACCAGAAGATCGAGCCGTTCGCGTCAGCCATCCACGCTAACTGAGGGATGTTGTTCGGCGAGCATTGCAGGAGCGCTCCTCGCTCTCCTTGAGCGCTTCCTCCGCTCGTTTGCGGTCGGTGATGTCCACGAGAGAGGAGAGCATTATCTCCTCCCCCTTGAATTCAATGACCTGAGCCAAATCAACGTGGTCCAGATTTTGGCCGTTCTTCTTACAAACACTAAGTTGTAGTTCCCCATGTTGTTAATGGAGCCTTTCTGTTTTAGCTCATTAACAACATTTTGGCGATCCTTCTGGGTTGGCCATAAGTTCAGTTCGGTGGTCGTTCGACCTGGATCGCTCATCCCTTGCCATACTCCAACATTTTGAGGCCTTGGTCATTCGCGTGAATGATCTTGCCGTCGCTCAAACGCGTGATGTAGGTCGAAGCTGAGGAACCGTGGAAAGCGCCTGGAAAACTTTTCCTCACTTTCCTTTAGCACTTCCTCCACCCGCTTGCGTTCGGTAACGTTTTCTTGGATCATCACCAGCAAGTCCGGCCTCCCTGTGCCGTTCTCGATGGGGATAGCAGACCAGTTGACCCAGAACTCGATCCCGTCCTCGTTTTTGGCTCGGAACTCTCTGATCTCCAACTTCTCCTTGGTCTCGGAGACCCGGCGGAGAATTCGTAAGACGGGGCTCTTCTCACCGCCTGTGACGAAGTCTACCAACTTCACACCGACGAGGTTTGGTTCTTGAACCTCCCGGGAAGAAAGTGGCAAGAATCGTCGCTGATGTACTCTACTTCGAACTCGTCCAGGAGAGGTAGAAAACAGCGCCTGGTAGCCCGTTGATGATGCTCCCGAACAGCACCACATTTCGTCCGCTCCCTTTGGCCCAGTCATGGTCCCCGGCCATCGCTGCTTCGTGCATATGGGCAACCATCCTAGATGTAAACGTTAATTAACTCCACCCACGAGGAAAATACGAAGGGCTTGTTGATTATTATATTGTATCCTACTCACTTTCGGCACTCCCCCCCCCTTAAGCCACTTACCCTTGTTGCCCCTATCTCAAGCTCATGCCAAGTCCACCCCACCGAGAGTATTCTCGAAGAAGACGGTCCCATTTACATACTACGGCCATGAACAGAAAGTAAGGTTTGCCTTCAATCGAATTATGGTCGAGGGAAGATGTGAGAGCCGTAGGCAGGGAATGCGCGTTAATTCCCAACGATTGCCGATGGGCGCTCCCAAGTAGGTCCTAATCTGCGGATGAATTGGAAATGAACGGGACCACCTTCAGGTGACTGTCCAGGTGGTGCCATCCGTGTTATGGTCACTGTTCCATTGAGGTCGGTGCGGTAGATGGTCACACTATGGGCGTTCAGAAGAGACGGGATAGCGTATCGGAAGTCGGATGGCCATAGCTGTTTCCAGCCCTAACCCCTATAACAGCGAGATTTGGCGAGGTCGATAGGAGTTGCCTAGCTACACTGGATTTGGGCGACGCCTGGTTACTCCAAGGCGGCGGTATAGGTGGAATCATAGTCCGAGAAACTTACCGCGGGGTTCATCTTTTGTGGCTATGATGTCCGCCATGGTCGCGTGGAATCAGATCGTTCTAGCAACCGGGATGCAGATAACCAATGAAAGAGGAAAGAGCCCCCGACCCGATGAGGGTCAATACGCCGCTCAAGCACTATCGTGTGAAAAAAGGTTTGTGCTTGTCATGCGGCCGCGAGGAGTGCGATAGTCGTTCGCCCCTGGTCTGCCAATGTACCATCTACGAGGACCTGGCCATCCGAGCTCCGAGGCGGTCAATTCAGTAGGAGACCTAACTATGTGGTCAAAAAGGAAGGGGGGACAATTACTTGACGCCTTATGGGGGAGATGGTGTCGTCCATTGAGGGAAAGGCCCTCATTGATGGCAAATCTTAAGGATTTTTATACCTTTCCGGCAAATATGACGGCTCGATCAAAAGGGTATGGCTTTTACCCTCTCCCATTTTTCTATCCAGATGAGTAACCTAGAACTGGAATTTTTGAGGGAGGGGGAAGGACCTCCTTATTCTACAAATAATTTATCTTTGGGTTGTTGGAACACCATTACGAGGAGCGCTTAATGGGATCCAACCGGCTCGTTGAGCTCGACATCTTGAAGGCGATGGCGATCCTGGCGATTGTGGTCGCCCGTGTGCTAGAAGATGGTACCGGCCTTTGCCAGTGTGAGCTGGTTGTTGACGTTGAGCGTTTGGACCGGCGTCACCGGCCTAAGCATATTCTTCTTCACCTCTGGGTACTCCTTGATGCTCAAGAAGCCCACTTTCGACCGCCCTCGCGACATCCTTGATTTTCCTCCGGAAGCGTTTTGTGAGAATATACCCGCTCTATTGGGTGGCGCTGATCGTCGCCACAATCGTCATAGCTCCCCGGGCAGTCGGTGAAGTCCTCTCGCTCTGACCAACCTCACAGCCCTGCAGCAGCTCTCAGGGTAAGCGGCCTGCAGATCCTATTCTACCCTAAGCTGGTACCCTACCTTGGTATTCTATGGTTCGTCAGCATTCCTGTGATTTTCTACCTCTTCTTTCCCGTACTGATCTACTTGGCCGATGCGGCTATTTTCAGGTTTCACCAGGTCCCTCTTCCTCGTCGCCTTGGCCATCTTCGCAGTCCTGGTCGTTGTCTCTTTCATCACCGGTGCCGTGGGACTGGGCCAGGTGTACATTTACTACTGGATCTTCATCGCCGGGATTCTCCTCGGAAGGGGGGCGAATCTCGGAGATAAAGAGTCCTCAGGTCCTAAAAGTCTGCCTGGCTTCCGGGGTGGGCTTTCCCTCATATATGCCTCAGGCGGGGGCATGCTCGGGCTGGTATGTAAGTTAATCCCGCCCTCCCTTGATTCCAACCATCCACATCGCCCTAATCGGCGTGATCGGTGTCTCCGTTCTCCATCTTCTTCGTCAACTTGTACGAAAAGATATGCTACCGGCTTAATCGCCAGGGTGGTTAAAAGAGTCGGCCCGTCAACCTATTCGATATACCTCTTCCACATCTACTTCCTCACGCTGTTCGCGGTCCTGGGGGCGAGCGTGAGCCCCGGGGCTGCGCCGATCTTGGTGGTTGCCCTAGGGATCCCCTGTGCGATTATCGTTCCTGCTGCTACATCCAAGCCTTGGTCGACCGTACCATGAAATTATATGCTAACAAAGAAGCACCGAGGGGCTCAGACCCCCATGCTTAAGCACGGCCTTGATCTATAAGCTAACTTGATCGCAATCCCCGAGCCAGATGATTGGTGATTGGAACTGAAAGTTACCGATCGCGACTTGGGCCTAGTTGAGGCAAAGAAAGGAAGTGGTTTAGGACTATTTTTCATAGCCTCGAACAAGCGCTCTGTACACGAGGACGGTACAATTGAGGGGTCAGCCAGACAGTTTGGCGGTTTAAAATCCCGCTCGGCCCATCAATTCATTACAATGATCCCATCTTGTGTCCCAACGGCTTGCCAAATAGAGGTTGTGGAGGAAGTATTTCGATAGCCAGTAATAAGTCCAGCCCAACCGCCCGACTTCTACGAGAATATACATCATGGCAGTTCTTGGAACTAGGCACCGTTAAGGGGGCTTCGTTTTCACTGGTCGATGGTAAGAACTGCAGAGGACCATCCGCAGCTCCACCGGAGCATCGTGAATGCTAACGCCCTCCAATACGGTCACAGAATTTTTGAAATTTTCGAGGGTTGGCCAGATAATAATAATGAGTTCAAATCTCTTCGGGCTCACTAATTCTTCTGGCTTCACTCGTTTTCCCCAATAGTGTTGGGAAACGCCCTTACATTGCGAACAACATCGGCATTATGTTTTTCCTGGAAGGCCTGAGGGTTCGCCCTCATCTTCATTCTTATCAGGTCCAGATAGTCGTCCTTCTTCTCCTGGACCTTGGCGTAATCAAGGGTAAATCCTAGATAGATCATGGTCGTCCTGGTATCGGCATGACCCAGCATGGTGGATACCTCGGTTATTGACGATCCATTCAGGGTCGTCAATTTGGCCAGACGATTTCGTGGGCAGAAATCCGCTCTGTCCACCATCATCCTGGCTCAATATGTTAGTTTCCGTTTACGGAAAATAGATGCTGGCCTAATATAAACCAAGCCGCCCCATCGCGTCGTCATATTGTCCACGTCCAAGCCCAGATGGCTAATGGCCATCTTAGTGTCGAAGTGCCCGAAGATTGGGGTATTGTCAACGAACTGGTAGCCGGGCCCGATGTGGGCCGCCTGAACACAACCCCCCGCCAGGACCGCTTGCACTTGCTAGTACCTCTATGTCAGTTCCGGAGACGCGCCCCCTGCTTGTGGTGGAAAGGGGGGAATTAGGCAATCCCCGGGAACAGTGGCATTATGAAAAACCATCTAAACTGAAAATAGCTTGGTGCTTAGGTATTTCTCTCCCCGGTCAGGTAAAATAGTTATAATAACGCGGACTCTATCTGCTTGGCTATCTCGATGGCAGCATACATTGCGGCACCGCTGCTCATACCAACGAAGATCCTTTCCTGTTTAACGATCTGACGGGTCATCTCATAGGCTATTTCCGTCTCGACCATGATGGTGGCGTCGATCTGGGTGGGGTCATATATCGCCGGGACAATGGCTTCTTCCATGTTCTTTAATCCCTGGATATAGTGCCCTTTAACAGGATGAGCGCTGACTATCTTTATTTGCGGATTATGTTCCTTTAACGCTTTACCTACGCCCATTATCGTGCCAGAAGTGCCTAACGCCGACACAAAATAGTCTACTTTGCCTCCAGTTTGCTTCCAGATCTCATCCCCGGTCGTCTTATAATGCGCAAGCTGGTTATACTGGTTGGAAAACTGGTCCGGCATGAAGTACTTTTGAGGATTTGCCTTGACCAATTCCCGTGCTTTTCTAATGGCGCCGTCGGTGCCGTATTTCCCCTCGCTTAAGGTGACGATTCCGCCGAACGCTTTGATCATCTGCCGTCTCTCTACCGAGACGGACTCACTCATAACGATCTCTACTTCATACCCTTTGATCGCACCGATCATCGCTAAAGCCACCCCGGTATTCCCCGACGTTGGTTCGATGATAGTTTTACCTTTGGTCAGCGTGCCCTCATCTTCAGCCTGCTGGATCATGCTCAAGGCAATCCGGTCTTTGATACTGCCAGTAGGATTGAATCCCTCTACTTTGGCATATATCGTCGTGTTCTTGTTCGGATTAAGCTTGTTTATCCTGACCAAGGGGGTATTGCCGATCGTCTGGAGGATGTTTTCTTTGAAATCGGCCGATGGCGTTTTCATGTTATGTTCCCCCTGTGAAAGGGGAGAGCATTTATAATAAATATATCACAGCTAAGAAATATCAGCGACTAGTGCGGTTGTTGGGTGAGGTTAAAAAGTGACGATAGTTACACCAAACTGGAAGCCCGGCTAAATCTCGACACCCGATAACCCAGACCAATTACATAATCATAGTTGGAAGGGTTTGATTGTTTTGTTCGTCCCTCGCAAGATTTTTGGATTCCCGGAAATATTTTGGTGCCATCCAAGCGGTTTAGTTGACACAAATCCTGCTCTGTTCACCTAACAATGGCACCTGATTTCATCTCCCGAACATTTCGATAAATTTTGCAGAACACCCCTTCGGTGGGTGCCTAGCATTCCAAAATAGAACATAATATCGTACATGCATTATATATCCCTCTATGTGATCCGATGTCATGGTAAAGATGTGGAATGGTAAGAAATTCCACTTCTGCCGAAGAACTCTTTACAAAGAGGCCTGCGAGGCCGATAAAGAAGAGAACAATAGTGACGACAAGCGAAATAATCGGAAAGGCATCGTTACTCGGCATGGCGAGCTGGAGAAAAGCCGATAGGAAAACGATAATGGCCTAGGCAATGTATACCGGCGATATGACTAGAAACGAGATCGACGAATCGCCATTGGATGAAATATGGTCCTGCTGAAAGAAATACAAATTCGACACCATCCATCTGATTCTAAAGGCCTCCTTGGTCAAAATATCAGCGATTTACTATATCGATTGTTTTTGGATCGTCGAGCGTGGCCAGCCCTTCTTTTCCGTAGGTTGTCATCCCCCCAGGTAGAGTGTTGTCAAAGTAATGGCCGTACCAATTACAAGAAAACCAATTCCGGGCCCTAATCTCCTAATGCCAGCACAGCCACCCCACTCTACCCCAATGACGAACATCATTACCAGAGCGATCAGGTTCGAGATGTTCAATGCCAGGATCGGCTCGCTCGGAAAAACAATAAATGGGATGATGACCGGAAACAGCGTAAGAAAGACAGTAACTAATATCCAAGACGACCGATCAGATCGTCGCCGAAGTCCTTGAAGAAAGCCTTTCTATCAATGAATTGAGGGCACGGCATCAGCCACAATAGCGACGATGCGTTCTCGATCGCTTGAGTTCATAGTATGAATGATCGTATTGTCGAGGTCGTCCACGATGGCCTCTTTCGCTTTCGCATTATCTCGGTCTTCATTTAGGGCCTTGGAGATCGTCGCATATCTATTTCGAGTAAAATAGCTGCCAATGACATACATCACCCCATCGACGATACCCCAAGCGATGTTGACCCCGATCACAGCCAATAATAGATTTACTACAGAGAACCCATTTTGGGAGATACTTATTCTGAGTGTCCCAGTGACCCCTAAGACCAGAATGAGGCCAAGTACCACCTCGGGCAATCTATCGACCGGATCGAGATACTTTTCGATTGCATTCTATCCAGTCAGTAGACTGAACATCAGATTGGGCATATGTTTCTTATCGAAGGTATATAATCCATAGCTCGGTTTGCTTTAGGAAAATGGCACGCTTGAAAGTGTAAATAAAAGGAAAGTGACCGGAGGCTCCGGCCGTTCAGGTTCCTTTTGGATTGTGTACCTTGACAGCGCCCTTAATGGAGGCAAAGTTGGAGTTCAGCTGCATTACTGTCGGGTGCGATGGTCCTTCACAAAGGAAGCGGGGATGTTCACCATTGCGGCGCCGAACATCGGTTTCTTGATGTTCAGCTCCTCCGAGATGTCCTTGTGCACTTCTATGACGAAAGAGAAACTGTCCAACCCTTCGGGCTTACGATGATCCCATCCAGAGTCCCCAGCAACTTTCCATCGTCAGTATAAACTTCCTTCGCCCCTGTGGCCTTCCAGTATGTCGGTTCCATGGTTTGGGTCATTGTCGTTTCAGATTTCTGTATGATACACATGGTGGATGATGCTTGGGACGGGTCAGTCTATAACACTTTCATCACCGTTCTTCAATGACTATGGGGAGGCCGCCGTCCATTTAACGGGCATGTATTAAAAACCAGACACTTCAACATGGCACTGGTCTTCGGAAATAACCTAAATGACGAGAACATCATAAATCGGACGTGGAGCGGTCTGTCCGATTCATTGATAGCTCCCGTCGGAGGTCTATTCGGTGGATCATCAAGCATGGGAGAACTAGATATGGTAATGTATGGACCAATGCAGTTGATAGCGGTTGGATTTCCCGGGAATGAGTTCTCTGGCGAGGTTCTGCCGGCCATTAGAGATGTGAAGGAGAAGGGCCTCATTCGCGTGATCGACTATGCCTTCGTTATAAAGGACGCGGACGGAAACATGCTCGCGGTCGAAGCTACTGATTTTTGACCCGGAGAGGTCGAAGAACTGGGAGCCGCCGTCGGTGCCCTCATAGGTCTCGGAGCCGGTGGAGCAGAAGGGGCGAGAAGGGGAGCCGAAGCCGGTGCGGAAAGGGCCAGGGAGATGGAAATGGCGAACGATAGGACCTACGGCCTCTCGCAAGATGATATTGACGAGATCGTTGATTCGTTCCCCAACAACACTTCCGCCCTCTTCGCCATCATCGAACACCTGTGGGCCAAAGACCTCAAGCAAGCGGTAATGGATTCCAACGGGATCGTCGTCCAGGGTATGCTGAGACCGGAGCTCTTCATGCGCATCGGTGAGGCGTTACCAGCTTTGGCCAGCAGGTAAAGCTCGTGCCCAAGCCATAACTCACCAAACCACTTACCCTCCAATTTTATTTGACTTACGAAGGAGCAGGGGGATTTGTTCCGCCCTTGAGTTGGGGTCTGGGCCTTGGCCGTTGCCTACGGGAGTCCGGTTTCTAATCCACATACTCATGCCCTCGCTCCACTTACTTTGGGGCCATGTAAAGATTAACAAGACTTGGAGCGCTTAGATGGATCTATCTAAATGATCACTCCTCCCCCTGCCAATGGTCGGACCCACGGCTTATCATTCTTTCTGATCCCACTGCCGTCACTGGTCTTTTTTCACATTCTTGACCGTGACCGTAACCAGGAGACGTTGATTTTGTCTAGTCTTTCGATGATCTCTTTCATTTCTTTTTCCAGTTCCTGCCCTCCCTGTTTCAATGCAGGTGAGTTAGAGGCACTTTCTTTACTAGCTCCAGTAGGGACCTCTTTTTAACTCTTTTCGATCGGTCTGTATAGGACTTTTTGGACGATGTAACTTACAAGCCTTGGCCCTGGTCATGCCCGGCTGCTTCAGAAGTTCCAAAACTTTGCAAGATCAACTTCCACATTTGGTCTTCCTGGAAAGTGTCCATCCTTTGCTCACTATGCCCGCTCTTTTTTCGTTCGCTCAACCATGATCTGACCCTCGAACTCCACCACGGACGCCAGGATGTTTCCCATCAATCGCCCTGTTGAGGTGGAGTAGTCCAGGCCATCACATGATGACTCCAATCGGATGCCCTTGATCGAAGCCAATAATCGTAGATAGCCAAGAGATAGTGCGAAAGGCAACCTTTGCATGTCTAAAAATATATTTTCGATGGGGCCGTTCAGTTATTTCACACATCCATATGTTTCAGGATTGCTGGAAAGGCGGGGCAAATACGGCCGATCTTTACCATTAT
>CAVSJV010000012.1:0-12410 GCA_963728405.1 Methanomassiliicoccaceae archaeon
CTAATTCTTCTGGCTTCACTCGTTTTCCCCAATAGTGTTGGGAAACGCCTTACCTCGCGAACAACGTCGGCCTTACCGTTTCCTGGAAGGCCTGAGGGTTCGTCCTCATATCCATTCTTATCAGGTCCAGATACGTCGTCTCTCTCCTCTTGGACCTTGGCGAGATCATCAAGGGTCAAGCCTGGATAGATCATGGTCATACCGGTGTCGGCATGACCCAGCATGGTGGATGCCTCGGTTATTGACGACCCTGAATAGATCATCGATCTCGCTCCCGAGCGTCTTAGGACATGGTTGGATACTTGGCTCTCATCAAGTCCGGCCCTTCGGGCTACCGATTTTATCAGATTGTCCAGCGCAGTGTCCTGGTAGGCCCCGAGCTTCCGCCCATATCGTGCATATAGCATGAATTGGTCCGGTATTGTCGCGTTCGGATCATGTTCTAGGGCCTTTACTATCATGTCTTCTCTCAGTTTCTGGTAGTATTGGATCTCCCTAAGCGTTTCTCTCGCCCATGGAACGGTCCTCCACTTGCCTTCACCGCGGCCTTTGCCACATACATCCACCGCGTTCTGTTTTATGTCCCAGATGGTCAATCGCTCGACCCGCATCGACTGTTCCGGTGATTCGTCCACATGGGTCTTGAATAGACGATTGTTGATCTGCCCACCGGGGTCTTCGATGATCTCCATCGACGCAGCCCATATGGTGGGCATGCCTTCGATAATAAATTACGGCACTTCTAACAAAGTCAGGGTATTCCTTAGGCCAATAACAACCTCATCAATCTCCTCCACGGTCATAGGTTTGATCAAGTAGCCATCGGCCTTGTTCTCTTTGGCCTTCCGCATATCATCGGGAGACCTGGAGCCGCTGTAGATGAGCACCTTGATGTTGCCATCATGGCGGCGAATGAACTCCAATACTTGGTGACCGTTGCGTTTAGGGATATTAAGGTCCAATAGAATCAGGTCTGGTGACTCTTCTGTACGATCGTTTATCCGTTGGAATAGATCGATGGCCTTCTGTCCGTCATCGACCGTGGTGATCTTGACATCTAGACCAGTTTCCAGAATGAACTCTCTGACCAATTCAGCATCAGCGGGATTGTCCTCGACGATAAGGACCCTAAGCGGTCTGGGATTGCTCACTCAATTCTCCCCCCCGCCTTGGGGATGGTGAAGTAGAATGTCGCTCCCTTGCCTTCCTCCGACTCCACCAAAATGCGACCGCCGTGCCGTTCCACGATCTTCTTGGCTATCGCCAGACCGACGCCGGTGCCCGGATATTCGCTCCTGGTGTGAAGACGTTGGAACATCTGGAACAACATAGTGGTGTGTTCCATATTCAAACCAATGCCATTATCCTTGACGGCGAAGACCCATTCCCTCGGTGCTTGTGATGCCGAAATATGAACGATCGGTCGTTCCGGCCCGTGGAACTTGATGGCGTTGCTTAACAGGTTCTGCATCACCTGGGCCATCTGCGTCCCGTCGGCCATTATCGTTGGCAACGGTCCGACCACGATTTTTGCTTTGCTCTCCTCGATGGGGACCTTAAGGACCTTGATGACATCCTCGACGACCTCGTTCATCGCCACTGGGGCAAATTTCCTACCTTTGGTCTCAATTCTGGAATACTCCAGCAGGTCGTCGATCAGCTCGCGCATCCTCTTTCCGCCATCGACGGCGTAGTGGATGTACTCCTGGGCCTTGGGGTCGAGCTGGTCCTTGTACTTCCTATCCAACAACGATAGATAGCTGATGACCATGCGCAGCGGTTCTTGCAGATCGTGCGAGGAGACGTAAGCGAACTGTTGCAGCTCGGCGTTGGAGCGGGCGAGATTCCTCTGCGTATCCAGCTCCTCCGTTATGTCAGTGTTCGAGCCGAACCAGCGAACAATCTTGCCACTCTCGTCCCTGATCGGGAACGCCCTCGACAAGAACCAACGATAATTGCCGTCCTTGCCTCGGAGAGGGAAGGTATCCTCCCAGGCCTCTCCTTTCTCAACATGATCGCGGAACTTTTCCGTTACCTTATCGACATAGTCGGGGTGATGAACCTTCTGCCAGCCCCAGCCCTTCATCTCATCAAGCGTGGTGCCGGTGTAGTCATACCACCGCTGGTTGTACCAGAAGATGTAACCGATCTCATCGGTCATCCACGCTAACTGGGGAATGTTGTTGGCAAGCGCCTTGAATCGCTCCTCGCTCTCCTTGAGCGCTTCCTCCGCTTCCCTGCTCTCGGTGATATCTTGAACCATCCATACCGTGCCGGTTATTTTTCCTCTATCGGCAAGGATGGGTTTTGCGGATACAATGAGTGTTCCTATCGAACCGTCGAACTTCAGTATATCAAAGGTGGCGGTAGAAGCCTCTCCCATTAGAGCGCGAGCGGCTGGCCACTCCTCCGGCTTGACGAGTTCTCCGGTATCGGGCCAGAACGCTTGGTACTGAGCGTAGTCCGATACTCCCCTTACCCCAGGCCTGCCCTTCCAGAACTTTTCTAACATGCCATTCTCGATCACCACGCCGCCCTTCTTGTCGGTGAAGCCGACAGCGACAGGTATGTTGTCGAAGACAGCCTGGAGGCGAGCTTGTTCCTCCTCAACTGCCTGTTCCGCCCTCTTGCGCTCGGTGATGTCGAGGAATGAGGCCACGCTGCCGCGTACCCTGCCTTCGTCGTCGAACAGCGGCCGGGCGTTGCCTAGCATGACGATTCTCCGCCCGCTCGGCAGCAGGACCTCCAGCTCGGAGTCCTTGACCTCGGCGCCCTTGGCCGCTGCCTCCTGCATCGGCAGTTCCTCTGGCCTTAGCTCGCGGCCGTCCCGGAAGAAGCGTCTGGTCCGGTCCCACTCCCCGCCCGAAGCTGGTCCGGCCGATACGGTTCTCTTCCTCCTTCGATTCGTAGAACGAGTCGGCCGCCTGGTTACCGGTAATGACACGGCACTCGGGGTCGTGCGCTACCCAGATGGCCGCAGGGACGGTGTCCATAATGGTCTCGACCTCCTCGGTACGCCGGCGGGCGAGCTCGGCGTTCTCCTCCGCCTCGCGCTGCGCGAGCTTGATGTCGGTGATGTCCCGAACAACCGCTACTGAACCGATGATATCGCCATTGGCCCCCCTGACTGGGGATGCGTTCACCAGGCGATATCGAAGCTCTCCGGTGCCAGGCGTTCTGATAATTTCTTCCAGGTCCCTTATCACCTCTCCCTTCAGGGCTCGTGATGTGGGAGCCTCATCCACGGGGCGTGGACTACCATCAGCACGGAATACCTCCAAGCTGGCGGCCAGCTTCCTTGCTTCGATTTTTTCGTTCGGATCTAAAACAAATTCTTTGATGGCCGATGGATTGGTCAGAGTGAATTTTCCCTCGGTGTTGGAGAACCAGACCTCGTCGCTGATGCTGTTAATCAGTGAGTTAAGTCTATCCCTCTCCTCTTTCACTGTATCTTCAGCTTTCTTGCGCTCGGTGATGTCTTGAGCTGTTCCGTAAACTTTGATAGGTCTGCCATTATCGTATTGAGCCAACGCCTCGGCGTGAATGTACCGTTCGCTCCCATCGCGAAGGACCACCCTGTAGTCGATGTTATAGGGCGCATTGTTCTTGATCGTGTTATCCAGCGCGTCTAGGACCCTCTGCCGGTCCTCCACGACCAAAGTATCAATATACCGTTGGAAGAAAGTCTTCGGATCCGGAGTAAGGGAGAACATGCGGTATAGCTCCTCAGACCCGGTCACTTCATCGGTCACCAGGTCCCACTCCCAGCTCCCTAGGCGAGCGATGCTTTGGGCACGATTGAGTTTAGCCTCGCCCTCCCTGAGCGCTTCCTCCGTCTGCTTGAGCTCGGTGATGTCCCTTATCTGTAGCAGCACGTCCCATTTTTCGGTGTCGTTCTCGACCGGAGAGCCGATCCAATCGACCCAGAACTCCACACCATCCTTATTCTTTATGCGGTAGTTCTTGATCTCCTTTCCCTTTCCGCTTTCGGAGATACACCGCACACTGGCTACGGAGGGATTGCTCTCGCCGTCCGCCACATAATCGGCGAATCTTACCCCGATGAGATCCTTGTTCTCGAGAGCTTTTGGGAGGTATTCTCGATAGTCGTCGCTAAAGTACTTGACCCGGAACTCGTCCGTTGATAAGAGAACAACAGCTCCTGGAAGCTGTCTGATCAAGTTTAGTGCGGACGATCTCTCATCCTTTTTCACATGGGTCGTCATCAGTACTTTCCAGCCATCACCCTTCAACGGAGTGGTCCACTATCTCAATGGAAAATGATACATGAACCCTCTCCCGAAGCGTTCTCCAATACGGGGATTTAGATTAAAATAATCTCTCCACGAATACACACGCCGGACCCCGTCCTCTAGTCTAGATATGATTATTGCATTTTTGCATTTCACTTTCGGCCACCTCCCCCCTAAAGCTGTTTAAAAGGCCCGCTCCTTCTTCGAACCTATGCCAACTCCTGCTCATCACGAGTTCGTCCGGAAGACCGTATCCTGCCCCCGCTGCGGATCGCCTCACAAGGTCCGGTTCCGCTACAACATGCTAGAGGGCGAGGAACGCTGTGAACATTGCGGCGAGGCAGTCATCTTCAAGATGGAACTGGACAAAGGATTCATGAACCGCCTCTAGGTTTTATTTACCATCCTCGTTTCAAGCGAACGCCTTCCAATCGTCTGCCACCATGCTCGGCCTCATGACAATGGACGCAAAGAGTGACAAGATCCCAGGTGTCGTTCGTTCCCCCATGGCTTAATGGAATTTTATGGTGGACCTGCAACCCTTTACTTGGCCGGTCGGTCTGAATGGTCGCCCTTTCTTATGTTTGGAGAATTCACCCTTTACACCGCAACGAACGCAACGATAATGGTCCCTTCTTATTATTTGGCGTCGTAGTTGTCGCCATTCCTCGCTTTGCAGACTGCCTCCCGGATAGAGCCGTTCTGATGATTCCTGGTAATCTGGGCTGGGTTGTGAGTATGGTCTTTCGGGCGGTCTTGGGTAAGTCGGCCCTCTTTCTACGGGGGGCCTTTCGAACAGCTTCCGATACTCAGCGGTGCTTTCTATATATCCTGAAGGTTTTTCGAGTGACGGCGAGTAAACATAATTCGGTAAAGGGTTTTCGAGCGGTTGCTGGTACACATCATTTGGTAACTTATTCCATCTATTCGCCCAATTCTTGTAGTACTGCCCTTTTGTTGCTCTCTTTCACGAATGTTATGGAAGAATTGGATGATCTGGGAAAATGGGAACATTGATCGCCATCGCATTGTGGTGATTAGGAGAGTATAGTTTTAAAAATATTAAATCATTTATTTGAAGACGGACAATAAAACTAACCTGCTAAGACCGATACCAAATCTATCCATTATCGACCATTGAATAATGAATAAAAAAAAGGAAAGTGTTTCTGGTAACAGTTTAGGTTCTTTCATAGTTTTGATAAGGAGTTTAGAATATTATATGGATAGTCGATGGAGCACTTCCCGACAGGAGCACCACTTTCCATATACAGGTAGTAGCCCCCCGCTACTTATCGATGTATTTTTTAAATTTGTCTAATCATGCTCGACCTCGCCCAATCTAATAATTTTTCAGTGAAGCTTTTCTTAAGGCTCAAGGATGACCAGAAACCACCCAACTTAATAGTGCCCAGATTAAAATGTTAACGACAAATGCTAAAGCAAAAACAATTAGAATGAGTTGCCAGAGTTCAAGTTTCCTCTTTTTCTTACTCGATGGTTCAGTTTTCTCTAAATTTGATTGGACTATTCCTGTGACTTCAGACTGACTTTTCATCCTTCCCCAACCAAGGGCTGGATAGCCTAGGATGAGTATAATTTTATTCTAAAAAAGGGAAGAGGTTTTAGATTATTTATTATAGCCACGAACAAGAGATTTATACCTTCCTTGGTACATTTGTGAGTTTAGCCAGTCGGTTGGGCGGGTTCAAATCCCGCTCTGTCCACTTTTATAATATTATCATTATGCATATGTTCCATGGACAGGAAGAATATAAAAAGACTGACGCATGAACAGTATGCCAGAATGATTCAGGAACAGACTTACTTACTCCTTCAAGCAAATATGACGTAAATTTTTTAAGAAGGTGTCCTGCTACAGTAGTCCAGTTCTTAATAATATCAGTTGACCGTCCGCTCGCCCAGCAAGATCTCCTTGAGCATGCCGGTCATTTGCTCCATCTCCTCAAGGTTCATCGGCTTGATGAGGTAGCAGACCACGCCGTTCTCCTTGGCCAATTCCCTATCGTCCGGCGAGGACGAGCCGGTCAATATGATCACCGGGGTTCTGTCGACGATGCCGCGATTCTTCAGCATATCGAGCAACTGATGGCCGCTGAACATCGGCAGCTTGAGGTCCAGGAGAATGAAATCTGCGACGTTCGTTTCTAAGTACTCCAACGCTTTCTCACCATCGCTCAACCAGACCAGTTGATGCTCGATGCCGGTGTCCTTCAGCACTTCCTCGATGAGATGAGCATCGCTCCTGCTGTCCTCGATGAGCACGATCCGAAGAGGTTCATTCATCTAATTCCCCCCCCCCGCTTTCCGGTATTGTGAAGAAGAAAGTGCTTCCCTCGCCCTTCTTCGACTCGACCCAGATGCGGCCGCCATGCCGCTCGACGATCTTCTTGCTGATGGCGAGACCGATGCCTGTGCCAGGGTACCGTTCGTTGGTGTGAAGACGCTGGAACATCTTAAACAGGTTCTCATGGTACTTTGGATCGATGCCGATGCCGTTGTCTTTGATGGCAATGATCCAGTCGTGGCCTTTGTGTTGCGCCGTAACCTCCACTCTCGGCACTTCCGGACCGCGGAATTTGATGGCGTTGCTGACGAGGTTCTGCAGCACTTGGGTCATCTGCCCTTCGTCGGCCATGACGGTCGGTAGGGGATCGATCGTCACTTGCGCTTTCGCCTCGCCGATCGCCAAGTGCAGGCTGCTCTCGACCGCCCTGGCGACCTTGTTCAGATCCACCGGTGCTAATTCTTTCTTTCTCGAGTCGATGCGCGAGAATTGTAGCAGGTCATCGATGAGCTGCCGCATGCGCTCAGAGCCGCGAACGGCGGTGCTCATGTACTCCTTGGCCTGCGGACTGAGCTCGCCGCCGAACTTCTTGTTTAGTAGCCCGAGGTACGCGGTGACCATCCTCAGTGGTTCCTGGAGGTCGTGTGACGCCACGTAAGCGAACTGCTGCAGCTCGGCGTTCGAACGCCTAAGATCTTCCTCCGCCTTCTTGCGCTCGGTGATGTCCGTGAAGATTGCGGCGAAGTGGTTTCTCTCCGGTAGCGCGGAGGCGTGGACCTCGAACCACTTATCTAGCGAAGCATTGTACTCTTCAAAGTTTACTGGTCTACCGGTGCGTACGACCTCGCCGTACCTTTCGAACCATCCCGGCTCGATGACGGGGAGAATTTCGCTTATTCGTCGACCAACCACCTCTTCCCTACCGATACCGGTCTGCCTCTCGTATGCGGGATTTACGTCCAGGATGAGCACATCGACCGGCCGCTCGTTCTCGTCCCAGAAGAGCTCGCATATTTGGAGCGCTTCGACCATCACCTCGAACAGATTGCGGTACTTTGCCTCGCTCTGCTTGAGCATGTCCTCGGCCCGCTTGCGCTCGGTGATGTCAATTCCAACCGCAGCTAGACGATCTTTCCCTATGGGGAAATACGAAGCCAAATAGCTCCTATCACCCCACTCGGTCTCAAACATCTGTCCCTCGCCTGAAGACATTATTTCCTTGGAACGCTCAATACCATCCTTCGAGCCTCCCAAGCCCCAGAGATCCGTCAGTCGCTTCCCGCGCATGCTTGGAAGCGGCGCGCCCAACTGCTTTTCGAGTGGGGGATTGACATCGAGCACGACCCAATCCACGATCTCGCCATTCCCGTCTCTCACCATCTCGTAGATGCCAATGTTCTGAAGCGAATTGGTGAACATACTGCGGTATTTCCCCTCGCTCTCCATGAGCGCTTCTTCTGCTTTCTTGCGTTCGGAGACGTCCCGTATTATCATGCTGGTCTTCGTGTTTCCGTCGGCGTCGGTGAACAGGCTAGAGCTGACCTCGCCCTCGAAGGTGGTGCCGTCCTTGCGCCTCAGGTTCAGCAGCCTGCTCCCCCCGCCGGCCTCGGCCCGATGCCGTAACGCCTCCTCCAAACGCTCGTCCTTGACCAGGACGGCCGACCGGCCGCCTCTGAACAGCTCCTCCTCGGTCATGCCGAACATGCGTTGCGCGGCCGGGTTGGCGCTCAGTATGCTGCCGTCTGGTTTGGTGAGCAGCATGGCATCGTAGCTGTTCTCGAAGACCGAGCGGAATCGGGCCTCGCCCTCCTCGGCCCTGCGCTGCGCCTCCTTGATGTCGGTGATGTCGGTGAGGATGGCCGCGACCAGGTTATCGCCGGCCCTCCAGGCGTTGACGCTGTAGTACCTGTCGTATCCGTAGGCGTACCGCTCGAAGTGTGCGGGGATCCCGGACTTCACCACCCTGGCGTACTCCTCGATGTAAGCGCTGGGGAAGACACCGTATAGCTCATGGGCGGTTTTGCTCAGGACCTCCTCCCGGGGCTTCCCAGAAAACCTGACATACGCTTCGTTGACCTTCACCGGTCGGAAGTCGACGGCCTTGCCCCTCTCGTCGAAAACGAGCTCGACGGAGCTGGAACATGTCGGACATGTTCTCGAATAAGTCGCGGTACCTCTCCTCTGACTGACGGAGATTCTCCTCCATCTCTTCATAATTAGACGGCCGATCCTCGTTCTTATCATGGGTCGTCATAAGTACTTTCCAGCCATCGTCCTTAGGCGGAGTGGTCCATTATCTCATTGGATAATGCTACTTGAACCCTCTCCCAAAGCGTTCTCCAATACGGGGATTTAGATTAAAATAATCTCTCCACGACCGCACACGCCCGACCCCGTCCTCCAGATATGATTATTGCATTTCACTTTCGGCACCCCCCCCCCTTAAGCCACTTACCCTTGTTGCCCCCATCTCGAGCTCGTGCCATTCCCACCCCACCGAGAGTATTCTCGAAGAACGGCCCCATTTCCCATCTATGGCCATGAACAGAAAGTAAGGTTTGCCTTCAATCGAATTATGGTCGAGGGCAGATGTGAGAGCCGTGGGCAGGAAATTAAGTTCCAACGATTGCCGATGGGCGCTCCCAAGTAGGTCCTAATCTGCGGATGAATTGGAAATGAACGGGACCACCTTCAGGTGACTGTCCAGGTGGTGCCATCCGTGTTATGGTCACTGTTCCATTGAGGTCGGTGCGGTAGATGGTCACACTATGGGCGTTCAGACGGGATAGCGTATCGGAAGTCGGATGGCCATAGCTGTTTCCAGCCCTAACCCCTATAACAGCGAGATTTGGTGAGGTCGATAGGAGTTGCCTAGCTACACTGGATTTGGGCGACGCCTGGTTACTCCAAGGCGGCGGCATAGGTGGAAATCATAGTAGAGAAACTGACCGCGGGGTTCATCTTTGTGGCTATGATGTCAGCCATGGTCGCGTGGAATCAGATCGTTCTAGCAACCGGGATGCAGATAACCAATGAAAGAGGAAAGAGCCCCCGACCCGATGAGGGTCAATACGCCGCTCAAGCACTATCGTGTGAAAAAAGGTTTGTGCTTGTCATGCGGCCGCGAGGAGTGCGATAGTCGTTCGCCCCTGGTCTGCCAATGTACCATCTACGAGGACCTGGCCATTCAGGACTCCAAGGCGGCGGATTAGGATGAGACCTAACTATGTTGTCAAAAAGGAATAGGGGACAATTACTTGACGCCTTATGGGGGAGATGGTGCCATCCATTGAGGGAAAGGCCCTCATTGATGGCAAATACTTAGGACCTTTATACCTTTCCGGCAAATATGACGGCTCAATCAAAAGGGTATGGCTTTTACCCTCTCCCATTTTTCTATCCAGATGAGTAACCTAGAATTGGAATTTTTGAGGGAGGGAAGGACCTCCTTATTCTACAAATAATTTATCTTGGGGTTGTTGGAACACCATTACGAGGAGCGCTTAATGGGATCCAACCGGCTCGTTGAGCTCGACATCTTGAAGGCGATGGCGATCCTGGCGATTGTGGTCGCCCATGTGCTCGAGATGGTACCGGCCTTTGCCAGTGTGAGCTGGTTGTTGACGTTGAGCGTTTGGACCGGCGTCACCGGCCTAAGCATATTCTTCTTCACCTCTGGGTACTCCTTGATGCTCAAGAAGCCCACTTTCGACCGCCCTGGCGACGTCCTGATTTTCCTCCGGAAGCGTTTTGTCAGAATATACCCGCTCTATTGGGTGGCGCTGATCGTCGCCACAATCGTCATAGCTTCCGGGCAATCGGTGAAGTCCCTCTTCGCTCTGACCGACCTCACAGCCCTGCAGCAGCTTCTCACGGTAAGCGGCCTGCAGATCCTATTCTACCCTAAGCTGGTACCCTACCTTGGTCTTCTATGGTTCGTCAGCGTTATTGTGATTTTCTACCTCTCCTTTCCCGTACTGATCTACTTGGCCGATAGGGCTAGATTAGGTTTCACCAGGTCCCTCTTCCTCGTCGCCTTGGCCATCTTCGCAGTCCTGGTCGTTGTCTCTTTCATCACCGGTGCCGTGGGACTGAGCCAGGTGTACATCTACTACTGGATCTTCATCGCCGGGATTCTCCTCGGAAGGGGGGTGAATATGTCGGATATAAAGGGGGGCCACGGTCCTAAAAGTCTGCCTGGCTTCCGGGGTCGGCTTGTCCCTCATATATGCCTCAGGCGGGGGCATGCTCGGGCTGGTATGTGAGCTGCTCCCGCCCTCCCTGATTCCAACCATCGCACTCGCCCCAATCGGCGTGATCGGTGTCTCCGTCTCCATCTTCTTCGTCAACTTGTTCAAAAGATATGCTACCGGCTTAATCGCCAGGGTGGTTAAAAGAGTCGGCCCGTCAACCTATTCGATCTACCTCTTCCACATCTACTTCCTCACGCTGTTCGCGGTCCTGGGGGCGAGCGTGAGCCCCGGGGCTGCGCCGATCTTGGTGGTTGCCCTAGGGATCCCCTGTGCGATTATCGTTCCTGTCTACATCCAAGCCTTGGTCGACCGTACCATGAAATTATATGCTAACAAAGAAGCACCGAGGGGCTCAGACCCCCATGCTTAACCACCTTGATCTATAAACTAACTTGATCGTAATCCTCGAGCCAGATGATTGGTGATTGGAACTGAAAGTTAAATTAGTTAAGATAGTTGAGGAAAAGAAAGGAAGAGGTTTAGGACTATTTTTCATAGCCTCGAACAAGCGCTCTGTACCGAGGACGGTACAATTGAGGGGTCAGCCAGACAGTTTGCCTTTAAAATCCCGCTCGGCCCATCAATTCATTACAATGATCTCATCTTGTGTCCCAACAGCTTCCCAAATAGAGGTTGTGGAGGAATATTTCGATAGCCAGTAGTAAGTCCAGCCCAACCGCCCCAACTTCTAGAGAATATACATCATGGCAGTTCTTGGAACTAGGCATCGTTGAGGGGGCTTCGTTTTCACTGGTCGATGGTAAGAACTCCGGAGGACCCTCCATTCCACCGGAGCATCGTGAATGCTAACGCCCTCCAATACGGTCACAGAATTTTGAAATTTTCGAGGGTTGGCCAGATAATAATAATGAGTTCAATTCTCTTCGGGCCCACTAGACCGTTCTGGCTTTCCTTGTTTTTTGAATGTGCAAATAAAAGGAGAATGACCAGACGATCCAGCCGTTCAGGTTCCTTTTGGGTTGTGTGCCGTGAGGGCACCCTTAGTAGAGGCAAGATCGGAATTGAGCTGCATCACATCGGAGACGTCCTTCACAAAGGAAGCGGGGATGTTCACCATTGCGGCGCCGAACATCGGTTTCTTGATGTTCAGCTCCTCCGAGATGTCCTTGTGCACTTCGATGACGAAATGGGAAACCGTCCAAGTCTTCGGGTCTACCATGATCCCATGTAAAGTCCCCAGCAACTTTCCATCGTCGGTATAAACTTCCTTCGCCTCCGCGGCCTTCCAATATGTCAGTTCCATGGTTTGGGTCGTTGTCGTTGCAGATTTCTGTATGATACTCGCCCTGGATAATGCTTGATACTGGTCAGTCTATAACGCTTTCATCACCGTTCTTCAATGACGACGGAGAGGCTGCCGTCCATTTAACGGGTATATATTAAAAACCAGACACTTCAACATTGCACTGGCCTTCGTAAATAACCCAAATGACGGGGACCGCATTGATCGGACGGGGACCAGTCCGTCCGATCCGTGGATAACTCCTGTCGGAGGCCTATTCGATGGATCATCAAAAATGGGAGAATTAAATATGGTGATGTAAGGACCGAACGCCGGCCGATCTTTACCACTAT
>CAVSJV010000013.1:0-183716 GCA_963728405.1 Methanomassiliicoccaceae archaeon
GGGCAGAACGATTAAGAGTTCGAGTGCGATAGAAAATAGGGATGTTGGGGGGAAATGGTTGACGAATCAATTGCTGAGCGTAAGCTCTCGAACCCAGGGGTCAAGATATACGTCCTGGATCCTAATTCGAATGATAAGGGGACCAAATATGGCTGCAGGGTCTGCCATTCCGGCGCCCCGCCCATCTGTAGGTCCATCGCCGAGTGGAGCACTTTTTCGAGTACGAGAACGACAAGCTTAGACCCTTGGTCATGGGAGCTCTCAGGCATTCCTCGACTCCGAGAGATCTAGGGGAAATGAAAGGCAGGAGCCTGCATCGGGAAGATGGAGTTCTGGTGGCAGGCGCATCGTCCTTGACGAGGCCAATTATTCAGATTCAAGTGGTCGCTGCCCCCCACCGTCCAAGAGTGACATATCTGGATCTAGAAAAGATAGCGCCACTGGCAGTAAGATAGCTTCGCCCGGTCGGCTCTCCCTCTGGCATCATGCTAGAGCAGTGCTGGGATGGGAAGAGGGCCTACTATTACACATGTGATATTACCAATGGCAGTGTCGATATTGCCCGTCTCGATGAGTATGTTGACCCGACCGATGCAGTGACCATCCTTCCGCTCGTGGACGATCTGTTGAGGAAAGGGCATGTCACCCTGGCCTCCGAACCGTTTGATTACGGTGACACGAAGCAACTGTTCGAAGACATCCGTCAGTTTATTCATAGATGGTGCGAGGTCAACGACCTGGACGAACGGCTTATGGCCGGTTATGCGATGCTGACCCACATCCACGACAAGTGCCCGGCCATGCCCCTCATCAACTTCAGAGGCACCTTCGGGGTGGGCAAGACCAGGGGCGCAGAGACCCTTCGGCAGGTGTGCTACCGGGGGATGAGGGGCATCGGGCTCGTTGAGCTTCTCCTCCCTATTCCGCAACGCCGAGACCTGGCGGATGCTGGACTATTAACGAGTCCGATTTCAAGGACTCCTCCGACACCGCCCAGATCGTGAAGTACCTCAACGAGCGATACGAGCCTGGCGGGAATGTTTGGCGCACCAACCCGGAAACCCTCCGGACGGAGACCTTCGATGCTTTCGGGCCGACGATATTGACCAGCCGCCTGGAGTTCCAGGACAGCGCCCTGGAGTCCCGTTGCATCAACATCTATATGGCCGAGCGGCGGCGGAGGGATATCTCCTACTCAACTTACCGCCGACATTCTACCGAGAGGCCCAGGTCATCAGGAACAAGTGCATGCTGTTCCGCTTCCGACACTACCATGGCTTCGAGAACGAGTACGCTCTGGAGTTCGATGGAGTGGGCTAGGACGAACCAGATCCTCCAGCCGTTGGCCTCGCTGGCCCGGGCATCTTGCCGAGCTCTTCGACCTAGTGAAGGACTTCGCAGCCGAGCTTCAGGAGCGCATCGCTGAAGAGGCGGCCGGCTCAGACGAGGGGGTGATCGCCCGGGCGTTTATGCTCCAGGAGCACGAGGTCCAGGAAGATCCGCCAGCTCAGCGGATGTCGCCAACTGCGCGTTCGATCTCGGGGCTAGGACCAGCCCGGTGACGGTCGGCAAGACCCTCAAGAATTTTGGTCTGATACAGCCCGCAAACGGCCTGAAGCGGTTGTGGGAGCTGCCCCCACAGGTCAGGGCGATGCTGTTACAGAAAATATGTGCCCAAGGACGAGCGAGAGCTCTTTGATTCAGGTCTGGACACCTTGGACGGAACCAGGGGAGGGGCTGCTATCTCAGTGCCCTCTTTGGATGATACGATAAAGTTCATCAAGAAAGTTGTCGGGGCTTGGGGGGAGACGACGGATGCGAGACCGCTTGACATCCCTTACATAGTATGGCGAGCCGACGGCCGTTTCCCCCAGATACGAGGTGGCAGAGAGGCTCGTTAGGGATGGATGGCTGATTAAGAGACCAGACGGCAACCTTGCACTCCCCCGGGAGGTAATATCATGAGAATGGATTATGAGAGGACGTCTGTTAATAGCAACAAAGCTTCTCTCATGGCGGAGGAATCTCATGTCCCTAAACGGGGCAGGGAGGCCTCTGTGGTCGAACAGGATGGTGGCCCGATGGTAGGCCACCCCTTTACCACCATCGCCAACGACTACCTGCACTGCGTCGAGAACACGCATGGGGAGGCGACGGTGAAAGAGCTCCGCAGAAGGTTGAAGCGCATGGCCAAGGATTTCCAGACCCTCAAGGAACGCGGCATCATCGAGAGCGTTGATCCCCGCTACCTTAGCGATAAAGAAATCCTTGCCTACCTCGGCCTGCTGCGGGCACGAGGAATGAAAGAGAGTGGCCTGGCGCACAACTTCTCCACGCTGAGGCAACTGTTGCGTCATTCAGACAACACAGCGCTCGATAAGATGCAGATACGCTATGGCGGTCAGCTCCCCAAGCGGCGGTCGAAGCGGCTGCCGCCCATGAGCGATAAGCAGGCCTACACCATACTGCAAGTGTCCGAGGGAGCGAACGAATGGCGCCGCATGCAAGCCTTTGCCCTGGTCATCCTGGCCATTTTCTCAGGGTCGAGGACGAAGGAACTACGTCTGGCGAAAGTGAGCGACCTCGATCGCGACGAGTGGACATTGAACATCTGCCACCCCAAGGGCGAGAACACATGGGGCGACGAACGGCGTACGATCGTTCTGCCCCAGGCCAGGCCGCTCATAACCCGCTACATCAAACTAAGGGCGATTATGGGCGCCGAGAAAGCTCCGTTGAACGAAGCGCTGTTCCCAGCCCTACGCGACAAGGAGGACGGCTACTTCTCCACTAACGGCCTGGAGAAGCTGAAGAAGCTGGTCGAAGAAGAGGTCGGATTCAAGTTCGATCTGCGCACCTGCCGGAGGACCTTCGGGCAGATGTGCCTCGATCAAGGCGTTACCATCGAATCGGTATCGGTCCTCATGGGCCACGACTCAACCAAGACCACGGAGAGCTATTACTGCCAAAAGAAAGAAGAGAAGGCATTGGCGGAAGTTAACAACATATGCTCGCCCAAACCACCCGCCAAAACAAACCCTGTTATCTCAAAGGATAATTTCCTTGCTGGATATGGATAAGAGTGCGGGCGACGGGATTCGAACCCGTGTTCTAACCTTGGCAAGGTTAAGTGATAACCAACTACACTACGCCCGCTTGTGCCTTTCAGTGAATAGGCTCCTTGCATTTATATTTTACCGGTACTGGAGGACTCTGTTCTTCCATGCTGGAAAGGAGAATAAAAGGTTTCACGGGCTCAGGGCGATGAGCACGTCCCGGACCTGCAGTGTTTCCACCGTCTTTCCTTCGAGGGTGAGCTTCTTCTGCACCTCGACGAAACTGGGGTCTAGGGTCACCGTGCTGCCGTCGGAGAGAGTAAGTTCCAAAGCCCCCCTCTCCAACGCCGGTGCGACCTCTTGAGGGTCCACTGATTCCAGCAGCCGCAGGACCTCCTTTCCCTTGCCCTTGAAGGTCGGTCCGATCTTGGATTTCACCGGTTTCAGGGCCACCACCTTCATCTCTAGGTCAGCCTCGGCCACGATCTTCAGCTCCTTGGCCCGGGAGGTCTCCAGGATGTCCCGTTCGAAACCCTGCAGTGACAGGGCGGACGGTCCGATGAGCTCGATCAGTTCCATCTCCTTGTTCAGGGCGAGCTTGTTCTCGGCCTTCCAGGACCGGATAGCGCTGACCACGTCCTTGACCAGGTCACCCCTGGCCTCGTCCTCATCAGAGAACAGCACCGGCTCGGGCCACTGAGCAATATGGATGCTCTTGGCTCCGTCCATCTCCCCGAACCCGTCCTGATAGATGTCCTCAGTGACGTGTGGGAGCAGGGGGGCGAGCATCTTGGCCAGGCCGAGAGTGATGGTGTACAGTGTGAAGCGCACGCCATCGTCCCCCTCCCTAGTGCGGTACTTTATCAGCTCCAGATAGTGATCGGCGTATTCGTGCCAGGCGAAGTCCTCGACCTCGCGCATGGCCTTGTCGAACTGGTAGTCCTCATAGAACTTGGTGGCGTTCTTCACCACCTTGGAGAACCGGCTGAGGATCCAGCGGTCCAGGGGCTGCAGCCCCTTCTGCTCCGGTCTCGACTTCACGACCATGGTGGTGAACTTGCCAATGTTCCAGAGCTTGGTGCATAGGCGCTTTCCATGGATGACGTCCTTCTCCCGGAACGCGTTGTCCTCGCCCAGGGCGCAGGTGCAGGCGTAGTAGCGTAGCGCATCCGCACCATACTCCTGCAGGATGGGCATGGGGTCGATGACGTTGCCGAGGGACGAATGCATCGGCGTCCCGTCCGGCGACATGATGAACCCGTGGATCATGATGTTGTCCCATGGCCGGACATCCGTCATCAGATAGCATCGTAGTAAGGTGTAGAACGCCCAGGTCCGGATGATGTCGTGGCTCTGGGGCCGCATGGACATCGGGTAAAGGCGCTTGAACTTCTCCATGTCCCGGTCCCAGAACGTGTTGTAGAGGGGCGAGATGCTGGAATCCATCCAGGTGTCAAAGACGTCCGGGCAGCCGACCAGCGCTCCGCCGCACAGCGGGCACTTGTCCATCGGGGGCTTGTCCACGGTCGGGTCGATGTAGCAGTCCTTCTCCTTGGCCGGCACGACGTAACCGCAATCCTTGCACTCCCAGATCGGAATAGGGGTGGCGAAGAACCTCTGCCGGGAGATAACCCAGTCCCACTGCAGGCTGTTGATCCAGTCCTTCAGGCGGACCTTCATGAACTCGGGGTGCCAGGCCACTTCATCGGCCAGTTTGAGCACCTGGTCCTTGAAGTCCATGGTCTTGAGGAACCATTGGGGGACCTGCAGGAACTCGATGGGAGTATGGCAGCGCCAGCACCCGCCGATGTTCATTCTGCTTGGCATCTTCCTGCTTGACCACCAGGCCGGCGGCCTTCATATCCTCGATAGCCGCCTTCTTGGCATCCTGGACGGTCATGCCCTGGTACTTGCCAGCCAGCGAGGTCATCTTACCCTGCTCGTCGATGGCCTTGTCCATCGGCAGCTTGTACTTCATGACCCATTCCAGGTCGGTCTTGTCGCCGATGGTGCAGATCATGACAACGCCAGTGCCGAAGGCCGGGTCGACCTTATCGTCGGCGATGACCTTGATCTCCTTTCCGTAGAGGGGAGTGAGCAGCACCTTGCCTATGAGCCATTCCTTGTTGCGGTCCTCGGGGTTGACGGCGACCAGCTGACAGGCGGATAGCAGCTCCGGCCGGGTGGTGGCGATGATGACATCGTCCTCGGTGCCCTTGATGCGGAACTTGATGTAGTTCAGCTTGGTCACATTGTCCGAGTATTCGACCTCCGCGTCGGCCAGGGCAGTGATGCATGAGGGGCACCAGTTGACCGGGTAGTTGCCCTTGTAGACCAGGCCCCTTTCTAGCAACTTAAGGAATGTGACCTGGGTATTGCGCCGGTAGTAGGGAGCGTCGGTCTGATAGTAGATCGTGGGATCCATGCTCTCCCCGAGGACCTCGAATTGCTGGGTCATTGAGTCGACGAATGAATTGGCGAACTCCGAGCACAGACTGATGTACTCCTGCCGTGGCTTGGTGAGCTTGGTGATGCCGTGCTTCTTCTCCACCTTGACCTCGGTCGGAGTTCCGTTGACGTCGAAGCATAACGGGAAGAAGACATTGTGGCCGCGCATGCGCTTGTACCTGGCGGCGAAGTCGATGAGCGAGTAACCAGTGGCGTGGCCTAGGTGAAGTGACCCGGAGGTGTACCGGGGCGGGTTGTCGATACTGTAGACGGGCCTGGTCGAGCAGGGGTCGAACTGGTACAGTTTCCACTCCTTCCACTTCTGCTGCCACTTCTTCTCTGTCTGCACCGCTTCATACTGTGACATGGACGGCATTGGAATGGCCGGACGATTTAAAAGGGTTTGTTTCAAAGCTCAGATGGGAAGGAAGCCCGAAGAATCTAGCCGTTCGAGCCGGGCAAACACATCTTCTGCTCCACTTATTTTTGATTTACTACTTCCCTTGAAGCAGGAGCTCGGTCACCTTTAGGCCCTTGCTTCCGGCGATATGGACGCGCTGCTGTCATCCTCGTCGAGTTCGAGGTCATCCTTCGCTTTGAAATGGATCTGATCAGCGATCTCCCTTGAGGTGCCCCTCCATTCCTTGCGAAGGTCATCAGCAATCCTTGGAGGATAGCACTTCTGCTGTCCCCTCCGCCGGATCGTTCCATTCAATTACTATGTCCGATCATGCTTCACACCATGGCCGAGGTCAGTGGCGGTGACATCATGCTGCCCCCTCTTCCAGAACTCCGCCATGAGGTGCCAGCTCCTATCTCCATAATCGTGCTGGAAATCCTGCTCTTCCAACCTGCGAATGGCGCGGGATATTGCTGGGACCTTCATGCTATCGGTGAACATTAGCAAGTAACCGCACAATGGGAAAAGGATGTATCCTCCCTTGTGAACCCTCTTGACCTCGTAACCAGGCCCCAGCATTGCTGTCACCTCCTTGAGCAGAAAGTGGCGATGATCCAAAACCGGATCCCTTCGCTCAAGTAGGACCCTTCTGCCGGCCGCGAAGAGTATGGACCTCTGCGCATCCACGAAATCGAACGTTCCCTTATGAGGGACGGAGAGGATCAAACGGCCTCCTGGACGGAGCACCCGGTCCACTTCACTTAATGAGGCCTCTGGGTCAGGGACATGTTCGAGCACATCTAGCATGGAAATTACGGAGAAAGTGGCATCATCGAACGGAAGCTTATCCGCCGAACCATAATAGAACTCAGCGTCCGGGCAACGTTCTTTTGCCTTCTGCAGCATCTCTTTGTCCACGTCCAGACCCATGGCCCGTTGGCATTTTGGACGCACCCATGAGATCAATGTCCCATCGTTACATCCAATGTCTAGGAGTGTGTCCCCGTTCTCCACCCATTCCATGGCTATCTTAGCCCGCCCCAATACTTCCTCTTCTTGTCCGAACACAATTAAATTTTATTTGAGCAACCAATATTAACACTATTGGATAAGAATCGCATGCGGTTGGGCATTAGTTGATCCCAAAATCGTCGGAGGACCATCGCTGCGTCGCTGTGAGTCTGAAGGCCCCGGGCCAGTAATAAGCAGGGCACCTTCGGCCGCAACGGACAGATATCTAGACAAAGGGTTGGCCGTAGCACGGCAGCAGATGCGCTCATGGACAGTAGCTTCACCACGCATGTGATTCCGGGGTCGAATAACTGGCTGAAGGGAGGCTACTCGTTAATCGAAGGTGTTCCAAGAATGGCCATCTCATGCATCAAATTCGATTAGCGCTGAATGATCGGCCTTCAACAGGACATGGTAGATGGCGGAACAAGGTCATCGTTGTTGGCTAGCCATTAGGCCAGGAATGCTTGTTCGCCCAGCTCCACGGGGCTGATATTATGGGATGGGCTCATCTCCGATCTCATGGATTCGAAGCCGTCTGATGCCTTTTTTGGTGGATTATGATGCTCTAGAACGATCGATACTATTGCCCATATGGTCCTGTCAGTGGTCCGGTTCTGAATGAGGAACTGTCGGTCATGGGTGTCCTTCAACCCTGGCCGAGATAATACTTAAGCAGAGGGAGATCGATCGGAACTTCCCTGGTGATCCAGGCCCGGTGTTCCAATTTCGGTCAATATCGATCGTTCCGCCGCCGTTCTGATATCCTTACTGGTAGAGGAGGGAGCGGAGTACGCTGCGAGCGCCGAATCCAACGCTAGAGCCACTGCAGCTATAGCTGCTGTCCCTCCCCTTAAAAAATTCCCCATCCCATTATTTCCTCCGCAGTATTGCTATCGATCGACCTACCGATGAAATGGGGAGAAGGGGGCGGCTCAGCCGTGGCCGATGTTCCTGGAACGCCTCCGGTGCTGTATCTTCTCCTCTTTATGCTCGATGATGCGGCGCTCAAAGCTCTGCATCAGGTCTGAGGTCGCCCTTATGAGGTCCCATCCCGCCGAGCTGCCAGTGTATACGCGGTCGTCGGTGATCAAACGGGCATGTAGAGAATACTTGAAGTTCATTCCCACTTCTTTGTACCGACCAACGTGGAGGGCAAAGAGCGTGGGGGTCTCAATGGGTGAGATCTTCTTCATGGAGATCTCGATCTCTTTGCTCATCATATCCAGGGCAAAGCGGTCGTCCTCCTCCAGACCGGATATCTGCGTGTAGACCACGTTCCTCTGCTTCAGAGAAGCGATAAGCTCGATCAGGTCGTATTTGGTCACGATGCCCAAGAGGGCCCCCTTCTCGACCACCGGTAGGGAGGAGATGTTCCGGTCAAGCATGATCTTGGCCGCTTCCCCAAGGGTCGTGGTCGGACCGGCGGTGACCGCTGGCTCCACCAGCACTGAACCGACCTCGACCTCTGCCGGCCTATTCTCGCCGATCAGTTCCCCGGTCGTCGCCCGGTTCTTCTTGGTCCAGTTGTAGTTGGCGATGTCCTTGATGCCGACGACCCCGATCGGGCGACCCTGGGCATCGACCACTGGCAACACCCGGATGTCCATGTCCCTCATGATGGTGATGGCTTCCAGAACATGGTCCTCCAGTTTGACCGTCCTAACGTTCGGGGACATGATCTCGAGCACTGGGATGTCATTGAGCTCGCGAACCCTTTGGACGACCCCAAGGAGATGGGATCGAGATACCCATCCCGCTAACTTCTCATCGCTCAATACTGGAAGCTGTCTGAACCCGGAGTTAAGGAAGAGCTCGGCAACCTCGGTCAAGGGCATATCGACGGTAACCTTCTGAGGGGCGACCATTATGGTCTCCACCTTGGTCTCGATGGAGATGTTCTTCCTTCGGAGCAGGGTGCCGTAGCTGATGACGCCCAGCAATCGCTTTCCGTCCGCGCTGACTGGCAGGTCATGGAGGTCCAGGTCCCTCATCTTCTTCAAGGCATTATTGACGGTATCGGTGGGAGCGATGGTCACCACAGTAGTTTCCATCAATGTGTCCAGTCCGATCTCGTCGATCTCAGCTCTCAACCGTTCCTTCTTGTTGATGCCTACCAATTCCTCAACAGTCACAAATCGATCCTCCAAATATTGGAACTGGTCGATCCCGATTCATCCAATGCCATTGTTCGTCGGGACCCCACAGCACATCCATCGGATTAGACCGGAGGAACCAGTATATATCTGATTCTCAAATGAGGAGCGGAGCAGTAATAAAATAACAATTAAAAAATGGAAGTAAAGGGTTTCGCCAGGCACATCAGCTGTGCCCGATGTTCTTGGCCTTCTTGCGGTGGTCCAGCTTCTCTTCCTTCCTTTCGATGACCCTCCGCTCGAGGTGCTGCATCAGCGTGACCGTGGCCTTGATCAGGTCCCAGTCGACCGCGGAAGCGACCCAGATCTTGTTCTCGGTGATCAGCCGCCCGTTCAGGGAGTACTTGAACTGGTTCCCATGGGCGTTGTACTTGGTCACATGCAGGGTGAACAGCATCGGCCTCGAGATCTTGGCGATCTTCTGTAGGGATGAGGTGATGTCCTTGTCCATCTGCTCCGAGGCGAAACGGTCATCCTGGTCCAGACCAGTTATCTGGGTGTACACCATGTCCCTTTGGCGGAAGGACGCCAGCAGCTCGATGATATCGTACTTGGTAACGATCCCTACCAGGTTACCATCGTCCACCACCGGCAGGGTGGAGACGTTATTGTCGATCATCAGCTTTACCACCTTGCCGAGGTCGGCGTCTGGAGCGACCACCACCACTGAGTCCAGGGCGATGGAGGAGACATTTACCTTTACCGGGCTGTTGTCCCCGGTCATCTCTCCGACGGTCTCGCGTTTCCGCTCCTTCCAGTTGTAGTTGGCGACCTGCTTGATGCCGATGATCCCGGTGATCCTGTTCTCCTTGTCCACCACTGGAAGGGTTCGGATGGTCAGGTTCTTCATCGACAGCAGCGCCGTCTCCACCGGGTCCTCGGAACCGACGGTCTGGACATCCTCGGTCATGATGTCGCTGACCTTCAGCTCTCGAAGGTCCTTGATGCCGTCAACGATCTTGATCAGGTCGGTGCGGGCGATCACGCCCTGGATGAGCTGCCCTTTTACAACCGGGATCTGTCTGAAGCCTGAGGTTAGGAATGCCTCCGCTACCTCGGTGACCAGGGAATCAGTGGTGATCTCCTGAGGCATTACGGTAATGGAACCGGCCTTGGTGGTGATCGGAAGATTCCTCCTCTTTAGCAGGGTGCCGTAACTGACGACCCCCATCAATCTCTTACCGTCCAGGCTTACTGGCATCTCGTGAAAGTCGAGCTGCCCCATTTTCTTGAGCACGTCCGAGAGCTGCTCCTCGGGGTCAACATGTTCGAACCCCTTGGACATCAGGTCGGTTAATCTGATCGTTTCGACCATCGACCTGATCTGCTCCCTCTTCTTTATCCCGGCTATTTCCTGTGCGTTCATTTTTCCTACTCCGGATACTAGTTGGGATACTGCTGAAGAGGTTTCCGCATCAATGATGCGGATGTTCATTGTTCATTCTCGTCATTGTAATTACTTCCAACCGTATAGAGCCTTGTCCATCATTATCTAAAGGTGGGACGAACGAACGAAGGATGGCTACGAAAAACGAAATGGGAATGAAAGATAGGAAATGGTTTCTTGGCCGTATCCGCCGAATATCTATTGCTTCTCGTCAGAAACGACGAACTGGTCAAGGTTGGCGCCACATAGTGCCGCCCTCATCACCAGGGGGGCGTCGGAAGCGCGGAACCGGACCTGGGATTGACTGTCCCTCTCCCGGAGCGTGACGGTTCCATCTTGTAGGCTCTGGTAGTCGACAGTTATGCAGTACGGCGTCCCGATCTCGTCCATTCGAGCGTATCTGCGGCCGATGGAGCCGGAATCGTCGTAATATGTCTCGATGCCGCTGTACCTGATCTCTTGGTCGATGTCCATCGCTACCTTGTCCAGCTCGTCTCTGGACATCAGGGGGAAAACCCCCACCTTGATCGGAGCGATGGCCGGAGAGATCCGCAGCATCTCCATCTCATCCTTCTTGGTATAGGCGTGCTCCAGGCAGGTGTAGGTGATGCGGTCCAGGCCGTGAGAAGGCTCGATCACGTGGGGGATGACCTTGACGCCGGAGACCTTGTCCTTGACCCGGGCGACATCATAGTTCTCCTTGCCGAGGACGTACTTCTGGCCGTCCACCTCGACCGTTATCTCGCCGTTCTCGATGAGCGCTGGGTCGAACGCTTCCATGGCCTTGCCGATCTTGCTGCCGAGGGCCTTGTACTTCGGGCCGAGCAGGCCATACTTTGGCTTTACCACGTCCCTTTCCACCTCCTGGGGGGTCTCGAACCGTTTGAACGCGGTCATGTCCACACCCGAGAACTTGATGTGGCGGGAGAGGTCCCAGTTGCCCCGGTCGGCGATACCAACGATCTCGGTCCAGCCGTAGCTCAGGAGCGCCTCGGCGTCCCAGCAATCCGCGGCGTAGTGGGCCATCTCGGTCTTCTCGTGCTGCCTGAACCGGAGCCTGGCGCCGTCTACGCCGATGGCCTTGAGGAACTCCTGAGTGAACCAGAGGAAGTACGCGAGGACCTGGTTGCAGACCACATGCTGTTCCACCGCCTCGCCGACGGTGATGGTCAGTTCCCGGCCGTCATTGGCCAACAGCTGGAGCATCTCCTCCTCGACATCCTTGAAGCGCGGCCAGCTCTTATCATCGGGGTCAACGAACAGTTCGCACTCCATCATGTTGAACTCCCGCATGCGGATCACTCCCTGGCGGGGAGAGATCTCATTGCGGTAGCCGCGCCCGACCTGTATGACGCCCGAGGGGCAGCTTCTCGCGATTGTAGCGGTACAGATTTGGGAAATTGACGAAGATGCCCTGAGCCGTCTCCGGTCTCAGGTAGCCGACCCGGCCGGAGCCGGGGCCGATGGTCGTCTTGAACATCAGATTGAACTCCTCCACCGAGGAGAATTCGCCCCCGCAGGCCGGGCAGACGATGTTGTTCTTCAGGATCAGGTCGTCGAGTTCCCTCTCCTTTAGAGTTCCAGGGTTGGGGTGGAGGTCCTTCACCAGGTGGTCGGCGCGGTAACGGTTCCTCGCAACCCTTGCACTTCACCATCTTATCGGCGAACTCGTCCCATGCACCAGAGGCCTTGAACACGATCTCCGGGCCGATGGTTTCCGAGTCGATCTCCACGAAACCCTCGCCCAAGGTGTACAGTCTTCTCCAGATCTCGGTGATGTTGTTCTTCATTGCGGTGCCCAGGGGGCCGTAATCATACAAGCCGGCCACGCCGCCGTACACTTCAAAGGAGGGGTAAAGGAAACCCCTGCGCTTGCAGAGCGAGAGAACGTCTGATGCATCCATTGTTATTACCTCGATAGTCAGTTCGAACGCCTATTGTGCCAGGATCGATATCACGTTGATGTCGTAGAGCATCGCTACCAGTTTGTCCTTGGAATCGACCACTGGTAACTGTCCGAAGTCATTGCGGCGCATGGTCCGGGCGGCCTCGGATACGTTGGTCTTCTTAAAAACCGTTGTGGGCGATCGGATCATGATGTCCCGGACCGGAATGGCGGGCATCTCGATCTTGGAGACCTCGAACCACAGTTTCATGACGTTCCTAAGCCCCTCCCAGGTCCACTCGTCCTCATCCCCGCCGATACCCAGGGCGGTCAGGGCGATAGAACCGTTGATTAGGCTCTTGTTGAAAACATCGCGATCGGTCAGTATGCCTGATAGCAGGCCATTGGCGTCCAGGACCGGCAGTGCGTTGACACGGCTGGCCTTGAAGGTGACCAATGCCACCCGAAGCGGCGCATCCTGATAGATGGGGACGCAGGGAGAGAGGGCGATCTCTTCCACCGGTACGCCTGAGGCCTTCTTCTCCACCTCGTAGAGGAGGTCGGTAGGGGTCAGTATTCCGATGAGCTTCTTGTTCTCGACCACCGGAAAGTGGGTCACCTGCCTGGTGATCATGATCTTGGCAGCGTGTTCTAAGCTGTCCTTGGGAGACAATACCAGGGGGTCGCGGTTCATGACTATGGCCAGCTGGTCCTCTTCGGGGTTCTGGAAGATGTCATTCCTGGTCACCATCCCGGCCAGGCTGCCATCGCTTTTCTTGACGATCGGCACGCCCGTAAGGTTGTGTTTCACCATCAGCTTGAGAACATCGTTCCGGGAACCGGGGATCTCAGCGGTGATGGGGTTGTGGGTCATCACTTCCTCGACCGTGGTCATTTCTTATCCTCCGCGGCTGGCTCGGCCCGGACGACCAGGACTGGGCAAGGGGCGAAGCGGACGACCCTCTCGGCTACGCTGCCCAGCAGGAGCTTGGAGATGCCTGTCCGACCCAGGGTGCCCATGACAACTAGGTCCTGTTTCTCCGCCTCATCGACGATCTTCTTGGCCGGAGAGCCTTCGGCGACCTTGGGGATTACCTTGACCCCGACCTTCTCACCCTCCTTTACCACGAAATCGACCGCGTCCTTCCCCTCCTTTTCGAGCAGGGAGTAGATGCTGACCACCGTTGCGTCCATGGGGAAGTTGACGAACGATGCCTGATCCACAACATACAACGCGGTCACTTCGGCTCCCATGACGCGGGCCAGCTCGAGCCCCTGGGAAATGGCGGCCTTGGTGTTCTCGCTTCCGTCGGTAGGTATCAGTATCCTCTTGAACTCGTTCATCTTGCTCCCTTCCATGTCTTACAGCCTGCGCAGACAAATAATGGCTCCTCCCCGGCGGTGCGCAGGATCAGGTCGGTAAGAGGGTCCCCATGTTTTGAACGGACCACCATGAAATCGCATGGCATGTCCGGTTCTATCTCTATTAGTGGACTCCGATTTATAATTTTTCGCCCATTACTGGTCACCATGCTTAAAACGCAGTCGAGACGGGTCATCCCTTGCTGGCGCAGGAGCCGCCCTACGAATTCCATCTCCATGAGCAGGTCAGGCATGGATATCATCGCGTTGTCGGTGCCCAGGGCCATCGTGACGTCGTGCTTGACCATCCTGGCCAAAGGAGGGGTCATGCCGAAGAACAGGTTGGACCGGGCGCACACCACCACTGGAATGTCCAGTTGAGCGCACACCTCCAGGTCCGAGTCGGTGGCCTGGGTCATATGGATCAGGTATGATGGCTTCAGGTCCAATACCTTGTCCAAGTCCTCCCTTACCCGTTCCGAGCAGTGGAGGGCGAAAACCTTGCCCCGGGATCGGACGTGCTCCGACAGCTCCCGGAGCTCCTCGTAGTCCCAGTCCGTGATGGCGGAGGGGCCGATTCCCTCGGTTAGGTCCAGGAGGGCATCGATCTCCTCCCGGTCGAAGCAAGGCATCCTCGGTTTGCCGAGGACGTACGGTCGGGCCCATTGGGCCGAGGTCATGAGCTTGGCGCCTTCCACTCCCCCCTCCCGAAAGTCGGAGAACGCGGAGATGCCTCTCCGGAACATCGTCTCGGAGAGCTGGGCTATGGCCTTTCTCTGCTTCTCCTCGGACGTCTGGGAGAGGACGCGATACTTCAGCCCGTTGGGCGGAGCTACTACCTCTGCCAGTGTCAGAGAGAGGTCGATAGGGACAACGAAGTCGGCGATGTGGGTATGGGCATTGATGAGCGTGGGCAGGATGATGCCCTCGGCGATGCACTCATGTGCTGTCCCCCTCCCCACTTCTTTGACGATCCCGTCCTCAAAGCCGACATGGCCATCCCGGAAACCCTCCGCTGTGAGGACCTTCCCGGACACGAATTGCATGGCCCCTGAATACAGGATGGGGCTATTTCAATCATATTGTCCTGCGAGAGGAGGCTACCAGAAGATGATGATGTCCAATGTGCGATAGATGATGGCGTATACATCCGACTGAAACTGGTAATGAGTAAAGTATAAAAAACAATATTTTTGCTTGACCTATTGTGTTGGAGGATATATCCAACTGGAGGAGGTATACAAGATGAGCGTAGTAATGTGCCGAATGGGGTGCAAGGTCGATGGGGACGGTCTTTCGCACTACATCATCTACGACGAGCTGGGCGAACTGCCCTTCCGATCCTGGCGGATCACAAGGTGCCCTCGGTCCTTATGAACCCGGTCCGAGGTGCTCGGGGAGTCGCTAGGGCCCTACGCCCACCAAACGATGTGCTAATGTCAAAGTTCACCCAGGCCATCGACCGAGCAGTTGCCAGGACCAAGGCCGGAAACCGCATCACCATCGGGGACTTCTCCAACCTTATCCTCGGGATAGTGGCCCCCAGGGTCGCCACCTCATGTGTGACATCACCCCCTGTGGTGGGGGCCGTTGTTCGTATCGGTCGCATCCGACGGCTCGATCTGCCCCTGCTCAGAGTTCCTGGGTCTGAAGGACTTCAGCACTGCGAGCGTGTTCGAGAAGGGCGGGGTGGAGAAGGCAGTTCTCTCACCTCAGCTGAAGCTGGTCCGGTCCCGTCGAGCCGAAAACATTCCCGACATGCTCGGACTGCGCGATCCGGAGCATCTGGGGGGCACCCTACTCCGGAGAGGCGTATGGCGAGAACGACACCATCATGGAGAACGGTCCCTATTGCGGGTTCTACAAGACCGTCCGATATGCCTTCGACCTGATCGGTTCGGGAGAGCTGAACAACTTAGTGAGGCCGGCCGGCTACGACTGTAGGTTCAACCTGTTCTCATGAGCAAACCCCATCCTATCTTTCTCTTAGTATGACCGAGGTGGCAATGTGAAAGCCTTTTTATAGAATCATCCGATTGAGAGGAGCTAAATTAATCTGAGGTGTTAGGTTTGGTTGCAAAGATAAAAGCCGAAGATTGCGTTGGATGCGGAGCTTGCGAGGACGTTTGCCCCCAGTCGGCCATCAAGGTCACCGATGTCGCGGTCATAAGTGAGAAGGACTGCGTGGACTGCGGCGCCTGTGTTGATGAGTGCCCTAACGGCGCCATCACCGTAGACGAGTAGGCCAGTTCAGCTACTAACTGGAGCTCTCGCTCCACCCTTCCTTCGATTTCATTATTTTATTGCTTTTGTTCTAGCGATGTTTATAGGTCTGGGGATGCAACTATCCCAAGATGACCCTGGAGGACCTTGCTGCTGTTCTCATCCTGCTCATAGCGGCATACTTCCCGGCGATAGGCGCTCTGATCTGGCTGCGCTGGGGAGAGCGAGGTCGGAAGGAAAGATGGGAGGATCTCATCCTCACCTTCCTGGGAGGGGCGGTCATCGCGGTCATCATGGCCACCGTCCTAGAGCTCGCTGCCACCGAGTTCCTCGTGTCCACAGTGGCGAGGGAGTATGAGTTCTTCTCCCGGGACCCTACGACGGTGACGTTCTTGGTGGTCATCATCCTGGCCCCTTTGATCGAAGAATTCGCTTGTGTCATGGTGTTGCTACGGTTCTCCCGTTACATCTGGAGGCCCCGCAACGGCCTGGTCTTCGGCGCCGCCTGCGGCCTGGGGTTCGCTGCCACCGAGAACTTCCTGTATGAAGGGACTGCCCTGTTCGTCGAGGGGTTCTCCGCCTTCCTGGCAGTGGCGCTGGTTCGGAGCTTTTCCTCGGCCCTCATGCATGCCTCGGCCACTTCCATCTCGGGCTATGGCGTGGCCCGGGCAAAATCATATGGGGAGCACTGGTGGCCCTACTTCGTCGCGGCGGTACTGATGCACGCCTCGTTCAATCTGTTCGCATCGTTCGGCCTGCTGTTCACCGCACGCCTGGGACCAGCCGCGAGCGTGTTCGGCCTAGTATTCTCGCTGGTGCTCGTCCTGATCGCAGTCCTATACCTGCGATGGCGGATCGGCGGATATCATGCCTGATGATCACTTCGCCCAGTATGGCTCCTTGATGAACTTGTATGCGCTATTGGATGCGATGGCCGCTTCGCCGCAAGCTACCACGATCTGCTTGTACTTGCCCTTGTATGCGACCGCATCGCCGCAGGCGAACACGCCCCGACGGGAGGTGCACATGTCGGTATCGACTTTGATGAGACCCTCCTCTAGCTCGAGGCCCCACTTCTTCATGTCTTCCGCCTCGTTCAAGGTACCGATATTGATGATGATGGCATCGGCCTTGCGCTCTACAAGATCGCCGTTCTGCCTGATGACCACGCTCTCCACGTGGTCGCCGCCCTTGATCTCCACGATCTCGGCGCTCATGATAGTCTCGATCTTGGAGTTATGGACCCGCTCCACCACGGCCTCGTCGGCCCGGAAGGTATTGCGGCGATGGATGACACAAGTCCCCGCTTTCTCGCAGGCGATGAGGGCCATCTCCAAGGCGGAATTGCCGCCTCCCACGAAGATGACGTCCTTCCCCAACAAGTACTCCTTGTCCGGAAGCTTGTAATACACGCCCTTCCCCTCGAACTTTTCCTCGCCTATGGCACCGACCCGTTTGGGCTTGAACAGCCCCATGCCGGTTGCCAGGATCACCGCCTTGGTCTCGTAGACTCCCTGGTCGGTCTGAACCTGGAGATGGCCCTCTTTGTCCTCCAGGGTAGTGACCTTCTCATGCTCGTGGAACTCGCACCCCATCGATCGGGCGTGGTTCACCAGGTTCGCGGAGAGTTGACCGGCGTCGGTCATGATATAGCCAGGGTAGTTATCTATGCCCTTCTCCGGGTAGAGGCTGGCCAACTGCCCTCCGGCGATGGTGGCGTCGATGATGAGCGTGGAGAGCTTTCGGGTACGCGCGTACACGCCCGCGGTGAGGCCGGCCGGACCAGCGCCGATGATGATGAGATCGTAAAGCATGCAAGGGTGCAATACGGGCTCGTTTAATTAATTGTTTTGACATTAAGGAACCTGACTTTCCTCACAGAGGGCATTCAGAGCGCACGAATCCGCATCTCTGCTGTCGGAAGTCGTAGAGGGGAACTCAAAAAGGAATGCCTCTATGCGCCATCCGATGACGGAGCAGTTCACCTGGATTTTTCAATCACTTCATTCCGGAACCCAGACCAGGATGGCGAAAACAATGACCATTCACCCATCTATGGTCGTATCTAGAGTCCGACAACTTCAAACACCATCGGTGACGATAATAGGACGATACTCATGTCCTTCAGGGCGTTCATATCGGTTGATCTGGCCAGGCAGAAGGAGATCGAGGACTACATCGTGGAGCTGAAGCAGGCCGATCCCACCCTCAAGGTCGTGGACCCCGCACAGGTCCATGTGACCCTAAAGTTCCTGGGGGAGACCGATGAGTCTCTGGTCCCCCGCATCGCGGAGGCCATGGCAAAGGCTGCTGAGGGCATCGCGCCGTTCGACCTGCGGTTCAAGGGTTCGGACGCCTTTCCCTCGAAGAACCGCATAAGGGTGATATGGGTGGGGATGAACGACGCCATGCCAATGGGGACGATGGCGACCCGGCTTGACGAGAGCATCAGCGCTTTGGGCTTCGAGCGCGAGAAGCGCCCCTTCGCCCCCCATCTCACCGTGGCCAGGACAAAGGTGGAGGGCTCCAGCCCGGTAGTCCGTCAACTGATCGAGAACCATCATGATGTCGATCTGGGATCCCAACGCATCGACGCCATCCGTCTGAAGAAGAGCGTCCTCACCCGCTGCGGTCCCCAGTATACTACGGTGGAAGAGGTCCGATTGTCCTAGACTCGTCCGTACACTGAATGTAGTCGGGCGCATGAGATACCTCTCCCGTCGGTGAAGGGACGGGAGAACCATGAAGCATTTCAGAAAGAACATCCGGAAGGACAAGGGCGCAGGGATCGAAGGGTTGCCGCTTCAGCTGATGATAATGGTGGTGGTGGCCGGACTGGGTATCGCCATCATCTTGGGATGGATGGGCGGGCTCAGTGCCCCCAACGGCATCGACGCCGTTTACGCCAATCCTACCGAGCTGGTCCTGAATGACGGCGACCATGATGGCATTTACACTGGGTCGGGCATGTCGATCACCATTTCCGTCATTGACAAGAGCGGCGATGCGGTGAAGGGCGCCACGGTCGTCCTTGATGGCTGCAGCATCATGAACAGCGACGGAAAGCAGGTCCACGGTACCACCGACGACCTTGGAAAGGTGACCTTCAGCGGATTGAGCGCCTCGCAGACCGGCAAGTCGGTGGGGTTCATATCGGTGTCGGTGACCAAGAGCGGCCTGGGGACCGATAACGGTCTGACCGTGCCAGTGATCTCGGAGTGAGCTTATGAAGAGCTGGGACCAGCGGGGGCTGGAAGGCCTCCCGCTGAAACTATTGATAATATCTTTGCTCCTCTCCTTGACCGCCCCGGCGGTGCTAGGGAGCATGGAGAGCTTCGAACGTTCCACCGCCCGGTACCAGATTCAGGCCGAGGCCGTTCGGTTGGGGAACCTGGTGGAAGAGGTCCGATCGGCAGGGGAGGGGAACCGGAGGTCGCTTAGCATTTTGCTACCCCCCACTTTGTCCAAGTTCTCGATGGCCATGGAGATCGGTGGAGATGTCAACAACGCCTCCTCGCTGAGCATCAGGTGCTCGAGCGAAGGCCGTGTGTTCTCCACCCAGATCCTGGACGACCCGCCCGCGAGGATGGTCTCCGCGAACCTCTCGACCCTCAGATTGGAGGCCGGAGAGCATCGACTCACCGCTGAGTGTAGGCAGGTCGATGACCGGCTGGTCGTGGTCGTGACGGTGATGAGATGATCGAGTTCGTCATGTCCAGGGTTTGGATGGTCATCGCCGGCCTGGCCGTGGCCGGCGTCGTTCTTTTCGCTTTCACGGGGCTCGACGAAGGGACCCGTGACAAAGCGGCCATCGACGGAGCGAACTGTCCTGGCCGATCTGATGGACGAGCTGAGGAGGAACGGGCAGGTCGGCGAAGTGCGGATCGATGGACGAGATGTGATATTTGACGATGACCACACTCTACGGGTCTGCAACGGTTCCATCTGGGTCCAGAGCGGGTCCAAGGAACGGGCCATCGATGGGCCACGGGACATCGCCCTGGTGGAGGGGGGCAGGAACGTTGATGCCCTCACGATCCAGCGCTCCGACCATCTGGTCCTGCGTTCGTTCCTGACCGGGAGCGGCAAGATCGGGATTCAGCTAGAAAAGGTGGACGTCACCAGCTTGACCCCTTCGACGAACCTCCTGCACTCTTCCTCAGTATTATAGAGATAGAACGAGGCCCGGGCGCAGCCATCGATCTTCCGGGACAGGAAGAACGGGTGCATGCAGTGCATTCCCGAGCGGATCTGCACCTTGGCCATCTCGTCGATGATCATGGCCACGTCGTGGGAGGCCATGCCCCTGATGTTGAACGGTAGGAGACCTTCTCGTTGCCGGGGGTCTTGGGGCTCCAGGATCGATATCGAGGGCAGATCCTTCAGTCCATCGGTGGCAATGGTGTTGAGGCGGACCTCATGGGCAGAGACCTCCTCCATTCCGATCTTCTTGAGGTAGTCGACCGCCGCCCCCGTACCGATCACGCCGGAGTAGTTCAACAGGCCACCCTCGAACTTTTCTGGTGGCGGAAGGAATTGTACCTTATCGTAATCGGTCACTCCCACGCTCCCTCCTCCACCGATGAGCGGTTGCAGCCGCTCAAGCACGTCCCTCTTGGCATAGAGCACTCCAACGCCGGATGGCCCCAGCATCTTGTGGGCCGAGAAAGTGAACATGTCGACATCAAGCTCCTCCACGTCGATGGGCTGGTGAGGGGCCGACTGCGCTCCGTCGAGCATGATCAATGCTTTGCGATCGTGGGCCGCCCTGACCACCTCCCGCGCTGGGATGGTCGTGCCCGTGACATTGTTGGTATGAACCATGGAGACCATCTTGACCCCTGGGGTGAGGGCGCCCTCGTACGATTCAAGATCGAAAATGCCGGATGAAGGTGTTCTCACATAACGGTGCTTGATGCCGACGGTAGCGGCGAGCTGGAGCCAGGGGACGTGGTTGCTGTTGTGCTCCATGTCCGTGGTGAGCACGGTATCGCCCTTCTGGAAAGGGAAGCCTTTGGCCACCAGGTTCAAGGCCTCGGTGCAGTTCTTCGTGAAAATGATGCATGATGGGTCGGAGCAACCGATGAAGGCGGCCACCTTCTCCCGGGCCTCCTCGACCTTTATGGAGACCTTGGTGGCAAGGCGGTGGACGGACCTTCCACCGCAGGCCGGGTATTCGAGGTAATATTCGTTGATAGCTTCGATCACTTGCTTGGGACGGAGCGACTGGCATGCGTTGTCCAGATAGATCAGGTCCCTATCCTCCGAACAGTACAGAGGAAAGTCCAGGCGCAGGCGCTCGACGTCCATGGAAACATCCTCGGATTCAGATTTCTGCTATTTCAGGCTATGTAGCGAGGTTGCGGTGGAGTGGATATTATATTAGCTATCATCTCCCTGATTCTTTAGACATGATGGCCTTTAAGAGTGTAGTAACTATTGTTAATTATATATCATATATCGATGCCATCAGCAGTAACGGGTGAGTAGATGGAACAGGCCTATTTCGACAACAGCGCCACCACGATGGTGGACCCCCGGGTCGTTGAAGCGATGCTGCCGTACTTCACTGAGAAGTACGGGAACGCCTCCTCGCTGCACTCTTTTGGGCGAGATGCGTACAATGCGATGGAGATGGCTAGAGGTCAGGCGGCCAAGGCCATCGGGTCGGCGGCCCGGGACATCATCTTCACCTCCGGCGGCACCGAGTCCGATAACTTGGCCTTGCAAGGAGCGGCGTACGCAGCTATGGGCAAGGGGAAGCATATCATCACCTCGGCGGTCGAGCACCACGCGGTCGTTCACGCCTGCCAATTCCTGGAGAGCCAGGGCTTCAAGGTGACTTACCTTCCGGTCGATGCCGAGGGTTTGGTCTCCATCGAGGACCTGAAGATGGCGATGACCAAGGAGACCATCCTTGTCTCCATTATGGTCGCCAACAATGAGATCGGGGCGATCCAACCGATCAGGGAGCTCGCGGAGATCGCCAAGGGGGGCGGGGCGCTCTTCCATACCGATGCGGTGCAAGCAGTTACTAAGATGCCTCTAGATGTAGAAAAACTGAAGATCGATCTTCTGTCGTTATCGGCGCACAAGTTCCACGGCCCCAAGGGTGTGGGGGCGATGTATATCCGGAAAGGAGTGACGGTTCGCCCCCTCGTCTATGGTGGCGGCCATGAGCGGGGGTTACGCTCATCGACCGAGAACATACCTGGTATCGTTGGGCTTGGAAAGGCTGCCGAGCTGGGCATGATGGAGATGGATGATAGCGTGGCCAAGATGACCAAGATCCGCGACCACCTTATCGAAGGCACCCTGGCCACAGTGCCCCGCTCGTACCTCAACGGTCCACGGGGCCAAAATCGGTTGTGCAACAATGCGCACTTCCGTTTCGACTTCATTGAGGGAGAAGGTCTGATCCTCCACCTGGACATGAAGGGAGTGGCCGGCTCTACCGGCTCGGCCTGTTCGACCAAAAGTCTCGAACCGTCGCATGTGCTAAGGAGCCTCGGACTGCGGCATGAACAGTGCCACGGCTCTTTGAGATTATCGCTCAGCAAGTTCAATACCATGGAGGAGGCGGACCATTTCTTGACGGTGCTGCCGCCGATAGTGCAGAACCTGAGGAAGATGTCCCCGTTAGCTGAAGGAGTGAGCTACAATGTTCAGACAGTCCATTAATAATGGGTGTGCTGAGCCATGGCCGGGACTGTTCCGGCCCACACATAGCAACAAATCGTTGACAATTAGTGGCAACTATTATTTGTTGCCAAATCCGTCTAACAAAATATCTCCTCGAGGTGGACCTGAACTATGACTCCAGCTTATTCAGAAAAGGTGATGGAGCATTTCACCAACCCGCATAATGTCGGTGAGATACAGAACGCCGATGGGATGGGGCAGGTCGGCAATCCTGTGTGCCTGGTCAGTGGCACCCTGGTACAGCTTAACAATCACTACCTTGAGATCGAGGATGTCCAAGAGAAGGAAAAGGTTCTGACCCACGAAGGTGTGTATTCGACTATCGAACGGAGGTCAGTCCGTGACTATGAGGGCCCAATATATGTTCTGAAGAACAAACTTGGATTGGTGGAGACAACCCCAGAACATCTTGTTTTAGCCATTAAGAAACCAAAACAGTTCAAATATAATTATACGGTTAATAAGAAAAAACTCAATCCTGAATGGTATCATGTAAGTGAGCTTGAGCGAAGGGACATTGCTCTGTATCCAATATTAAAAGTCATAATCGATCAGGATGAGCATTGTCTAAATATTGGTCATGATAAAAAGGATCGTTGTAGATACCATTTACCAGAAAAAGTACCTGTTGATTCGGATCTCCTTTTACTCGCTGGATATTATCTCTCAGAAGGTCATGCGACAACGAGTGGAACGCATGCTCACGTCGGTTTTTCATTCCATATTGAGGAAGAGGAATTTCAAAATGATGTTATTCGTATTGTAGAAGAAAAATTTGGTCTTAAATCTTCCCTAAGATTGAAAGAGGACTACAATGTAGCATGCGTATTGGTACATAGTGCGAACCTAGCAAGGGAGTTGGGACAAACCTTTGGTAAGGGTGCCACTAATAAACACATCCCAGATTTCATGCTATTTCTTCCTCCAGAAAAACAGTCACACTTGTTACGAGGACTCTGGAGAGGAGATGGCTTTATCGATTTAAAAAGAACACGTCCAAGAGCTGGCTACTCGACAACATCGAAGCAACTTGCCGGACAGATAAAGACACTCCTGTTACGGCAAGGAATAATCCCCTCTCTTTATCGCGAGCCCGGCTCGATGACTGAGACTATCACTCATCAGGAGAACTACAGAATTCATGTGGGCGACCTAGCATCGCTGCAAAAATTGTGTAAAATAATGGGCGTTGAGTATAAACCAGGGAGGGCTCCCAAGGAGCACTCATGGATAAAAGATGGTTTCCTCTATACTCCAATCACCAGCATCGAGAAGCGGCTGTTCCAGGGCACTGTACACAATTTTGAAGTGTCTGACCAGCACTCCTACGCCACGGACTCCTTTACCGTTCATAATTGTGGCGATATGATGTACATCTACATCTCGGTCAAAGATGACATCATGACCGACAGTCAAGTTCAAGACGTTCGGTTGCGGGGCGGCCATCGCAACTAGCAGCATGGTCACTGATCTGGCCCGCGGGAAAACCCTCGAGGAGGGATTAAAGATCACTAGAAAGGACGTCGCTGAGAGCCTGGGGGGGCTTCCACCGCAGAAGATGCACTGCTCGAACCTGGCCGCCGATGCCCTGCACGAGGCGATCCACGACTATCTGCGCAAACAGGGGCGGGAACCTCCCCTTCCTCATGGGACCAAGAAGCCGCATGAAGAGGACGCCTGCGAGGTCGATGAGGACTCGCCTATCCAGGTCCAGAGCGAGGTCCCCAAGGGGTGAACACCTTCCGTCCCTTTTCTTGATCCACGGAGCGCGAACGTACGTCACAAGCATTATCATCGATGGTGGTCGGAGGGAACTTGCTCCTCCCTTCTCTGTCGAGAGGCGCGCCTATTCCGGATAACGGCTTTAAGCGCCTCATCGGTTAGCAGGACCGCCCCAGCGAGTAGGATGAGGGCGAACCACTGCGTTCCGTCGAGAGGGGCTGTACCAAAGATCGATTGCAAGGGGTCTAGGTAAACGATCGCCAGTAGGGTCGCGATCATCCAGACGAGGCTGACCCCAATCCACTTGTTGGTCCATTTCATTCTCAGAATGGATTGGTCCAACATCCTTGAGCCCAGCAGATTGGCCATTTGGGCGACGACGATCCCCGCAAAGACCATGGTGGTACCCTGCCGATACACCTGGCTGTCCGATGGGAGTTGCATCCCCAGTTGCCATCCGCCATTCGACCATACGAATATGCAGCCTATCAAGGCCCCCGTGGCGATGACCAGGCCTATGATGACCGATCGTACCAGGAAGTCGGTGTTGAACAAGCGCTCGCTCTTACTGCGTGGAGGCTTATCCATCACCCCCGGCTCGGGCGGCTCCCTGCTCAACGCCAGCGAGGGTGGTACATCGATGACGAGGTCGATGGCCAGGATCTGCACCGCCAGCAATGGGAGCGGAATGGCCAGGAGCCCATAGAGCAGATAGGGCATGAGCTCGGCCCAGTTGTGAGAGAACACATAGACGATGAATTTCCGGATGTTATCATAGACCCCTCTACCTAGCTCCACTGATCGAACGATGGAGGCGAAGCTATCGTCAAGTAGGATCATGTCCGCCGCCTCTCGGGCCACGTCAGTGCCGGAAGCGCCCATGGCCACGCCGATGTCCGCTTCCCGCAGGGACGGAGCATCATTGGCCCCGTCGCCCGTGACCGCCACGACCTCCTTCCTGGCCTTGAGCGCTTTCACGATACGCATCTTCTGTGGGGGGGTGACCCGGGCGAAGATCAAGTGGGGATCGTCGAGGGCTTTTGATAAGGCATCATCGTCCATCTTCTCTAGCTCGTCCCCGCCGATGGTCCTGTAATCGTCCCCTTGGACCATCCCGACCTCCTTGGCGATGGCCGCTGCGGTCAGGCCATAGTCCCCGGTGACGATGATCGTCCTTATCCCAGCCCGGCAAGCCAGCCTGACCGATTCCTTGACCTCGGTGCGCGGAGGGTCCTTTAGACCGGCAAGACCCAGCAGGGTCAATTCTCTTTCCGAGCACTCCTTTTCCGTAGTGGGGTCGGGGACCCGCCTGTACGCGATCGCCATGATCCGGAGGCCTCGGTTAGAGAGATCGTCCCCCCTAGCGACTGTCTCCCTCCTCCTTCGTTCATCCAACGGCTCGATCTTCCCATCGATCTTCAAGCCGGTGCACAGCGGCAGTACTGATTCGATGGACCCTTTCACGCCGATCAACGTCCCCGATCCGACCCGATGAAAGGTCACCATCCGCCTTCTGGTCGAATCGAAAGGTATCATGCCTGACCGAGGTTTTGCATTCTTTATCGAGTCCAGGTCCAGCCCGAACTTCACGGCAGCCACTAGGAGAGAGCCCTCGGTGGGGTCCCCTAATACTCCCCAGCCCTTTAAATCGCCCTCGGGGGGCACCAGCTTTGCATTGTTGCAGAGCACCCCGATCTCGAGCAGGGATGGCAGATCGGGAACATCGGAGGCGTTCAGATCCTTACCTTCGATGGTCCCCCTTCCCTCCGGGACAAAGCCGATGCCGGAAACATCAATGGCCGTATCGTCGACCCATATCTCACTAACGGTCATCTCTCCCTTTGTGATGGTCCCGGTCTTATCGGTGCAGATGACGGTCACGCTCCCCAGGGTCTGCACCGCGGACAACTTCTTCACCAGGACATTCTTCTTGGCCATTTCCAGCAAGCTCACCGCCAGAGCGGTGGATATGGTTAGCTGGAGGCCCTCCGGGACGCACGCCACCATGACGCCGATCATGAGCAGCACACTGCTCGGCAGGTCCAGATGGAGGAAGGCGGCACCGACAGCGAAGAAAGAGAGCCCCACCGCCACAGCGATGATGAAGTCATATTTGGCCGCCCGGTCGATCTCCTTCTGGAGCGGGCTGGGACCGGGTTTGGCCTTACTCGTAAGATCGGCGATCTCACCGAAGCGTGTGTCCATCCCGGTCGCGTACACGACAGCATTGCACTCGCCCGCTGCTACGCCGGTCCCCATGTAGATCAGGTTCGGAGATTCCAGGGGTGAAGCCCCTCTGGATAAGGGAGAGGGATCCCTGGGCTGGGGAACGGACTCGCCCGTTAGTGGAACATTGTTCGTCCACAGACCGAACGCTTCTACCAACCGGGCATCGGCCGGAACACGGTCCCCCTCCTCGAGCTGAAGGAGGTCGCCCGGGACGATCTCTTCCACCGGGACCTGCTGGAGCACTCCTCCCCGAATGACCTTGGTGGACCCCGGGACCCACCTTTGAAGGGTCTCCATGGCCTTACCGGCGCGCCATTCCTGGAATATGCTCAGGAAGATGTTCAGCAAAACGATGATGAAGATCACGGCGGCGAGCTCGGAGATGCCACTGTAGAGCGCCAGGAGGCCAGCGAAGATCAGGAGGACGGTAAAAGGGTCCTTCAGGGTGTGCCACGTTCGGGCCGGGAGGGTGAAATGCTGCTCCTTTCCGATCTTGTTACGGCCAAAAACCTGCAACCTTCTTCGGGCCTCATCATCGCTCAATCCTATTTTGGTGGTGGAGAGAAGATCATAGACCTTATCGGGGGGCGAACGGACAAGTTCATCGTGGTTGACCGATGGTGGCAGGTCCATTTCCCTCATGGCACTTCAATACGATGCCCTTGCCAATTATGCTTTCTCGTTGTCAATAATGCTACTCGCCCACAAGATGTCCTCGTATCCAGTATGGCTCATGGATGGTAAATCGGCTCCCCTAAACCTTATCTTCTTGTGACATAATCGCGAACTGATAAGATGACGTCCCTCAGGGTGAGCTTCGCTGGTCTGACCATGCCCAATCCGACAATGCTCGCCTCAGGCATCATGGGTGAGACGGGAGGATCGCTGCTCCGGGTCGCGGAGTCGGGCGCGGGGGCGCTGGTCACCAAATCCATCGGCCTGGAGCCTCGGAAGGGTTATCCGAATCCCACACTGGTCGAGCTGTCGGATGGTTATATCAACGCCATGGGCCTGCCTGGACCAGGCATCGATGCGTTCGGTGAGGAGATGGAGATCGCCCTGAGAGGGAATGTACCGGTCATCGGCAGCCTGTTCGCTGCCATGCCTGACGATTTCGCTACGCTGGCTGCCCGGATGGAAGGCTACGGGGCGGCTGCCATCGAGCTCAACCTCAGCTGTCCTCACGCCAAGGGCTACGGCATGGAGGTGGGAGTGGACCCCGAGGCGGTCGGGTCGATCATTCGGCAGGTCAAGGCGAAGGTACGTATACCGGTGCTGGCAAAGCTCACCCCCAACACCCACCGCCTGGTGGACGTCGCCAAAGCGGTGGAAGCGGCGGGGGGCGATGGCATCGTGGCTATCAACACCGTCAAGGCCATGGCCATCTCGGTAGAGGCGCGCCGGCCGATCCTTTACAATCGCACCGGGGGAATGTCTGGCCCAGCCATCAAGGGTGTGGGACTTCGATGCGTTTACGAGCTTTATCAGGCGGTCAAGGTCCCCATCATCGGCGTCGGAGGTGTAGAGACCTCCCGGGACGCATTGGAGTACATCATGGCCGGCGCTTCGGCCGTCCAGATCGGTAGCGGAGTAGGGCGGAAGGGTCTGAGCGTCTTCCGCCAGGTCTGCGACGGACTGGAAGTGTACATGGATAAGAACGATATCGGGTGCATCGAGGAGATCAGGGGGGCCGCGCATGTTCAGTGAGGTCGTGGAGGTCATGGAACGGGTCGAGGAAGGAAAGGGCATCACCACGCTGCGATTCCCCCTCAACACAAAGGTCCAGGCAGGGCAGTTCATCATGGTCTGGGTGCCCGGTGTGGATGAGGTCCCCATGTCCGTCTCCTATGTCGGGCGGAAGGCCGGCATCACTGTAAAGGAGGTAGGAGAAGCGACCCAGGCGCTCTCGGCTCTTACTCCGGGAAGCAAGATCGGAGTGCGAGGGCCGTACGGCCGGGGCTGGGACCTGCCAGCGGGACGGATACTGTGCGTTGGTGGAGGCGTCGGGATGGCCCCGATCATATCTGCCGTGGAATCGATCAACGATCCTTCGAGGGTCGATGTGGCCATCGGTGCCCGGAATGCCGGAGAGATCATCTTCGAGAATAGGGCGAAGGCCTCATCGAACGATGTCCGGGTCACCACCGATGATGGCAGCTACTGTCTGAAAGGGACATGTGTCGCCTTGGCCGACCGGATGATGAAGGAAAAGAGGTACGACCTGGTCCTGGGCTGCGGACCAGAGGTCATGAACCGGTATCTGCTAAAAGCCTGCCAGGAGAATAAGGTACCTTGCCAGCTCTCCCTCGAACGGTTGATGAAGTGCGGTTCTGGACTGTGCGGCTCCTGCGTCATCGACGGCCAGCGGGTCTGTGTCGAGGGACCGGTGTTCTCGGGCGAAGAGATCGAGAAGATGTCCGAGTTCGGAAAGTGCAAGCGGGACGATGCCGGGCTAAGGGTCAAACTCTAGGGATGACCTGCCCGATGATGATATTGAACTCGGCGTTGCTCACCCGTCCTTTCTTCTCGCCGAGCTCCTTGATGCGCCTGCAGATCTCGGCGGCCTGCTGGTCGGTAGCCAGGACCCTCATCTCCTCCAGACGCCTCTTGACATAGTTGACCCCGGTCTTCTTGCCCATGATGATGTGCCGTTCGTTCCCCACGGCCTCGGGCGGTATCGACTCGTAGGTCGAAGGGCAGTTCAGGATGGCAGCGACATGTATGCCGGACTCATGGGCGAAGACGTTGGTACCGACCAATGGCTGGTTCCTCGGTTTGTGCAGGCCGGACGCATGGCATACGAAATCGGATAGTCCCTTCATCTTGGTGCAGTCTATGCCGATGTCCAGCCCATAGAGGTACTTCAACCCGGTCACGAACTGTTCGAGGGGTACGTTCCCGGCCCGTTCACCGATACCGTTCACGGTGGTGGTCACCGCGCTGGCCCCGGCCTTCACTCCGGCAAAAGCGTTGGCGGTGGCCAGGCCGAAATCGTTGTGCAGGTGTAGGGCCAATGGGACCTTTACTTCCTTCCTCGTCCTGATGACCAGGTCGGTGATCGCTTCGGGAGTAGCGCAGCCCAGGGTATCCGTCACGCCCACCCGGACCGCCCCGTTGCTCTCCGCTTCCCGGTAGAACTGCATGAGGTAATCGATATCGGTCCTAGTGGTGTCTTCGGCGCTGACGGATGCCGGCACCCCTCTTGCCTGACAATAATCAAGGGCCTCCGCGGTCATCTGGAGGACCTCTTCCCTGGTCTTCTTCATCTTGTACTTGAGGTGAATGTCCGAGGTGCCCACGAACAGCAGGACCATGTCGACGCCAGCATCCACGGCCGCATCGATGTCTCCTTTGGTGACCCTGGCAAGGGCGAGGATGTCTGCGTTCAGCCCGAGCGAGGAGATCTCTTTGATAGTCCTTACCTCGTTCTCAGATACGGCCGGGAAACCGGCTTCGATCTGATGGACCCGGGCGTCATCCAGCATCCGGGCGATGGCGACCTTCTGCTCCATCGAGAACGCCACCCCGGGGGTCTGTTCTCCGTCGCGGAGGGTCGAATCATAGACGATGACCTGAGGCCCCTTGATGATGGGATTGTGAGGGCAGACCGCCACCTTGTCCATGGCAGGTTGTATTATGGGAGGAGATATAACAGTTTTTGATTTCCATCGGGAATGGGCGGGAGACCCCGTGATCTGCACAAGCCATATTTTTATTTAGATACACATTTTTTTAAATGCACACGCGGATACCTGCCCCGGAGAGCAAGGATGAACTGCCCCAAATGCACCAAGGAGATGGAGCACGGGTACCTCCGAGCGGAGAGCTTCATCGGCGGTGTGAAGTGGATGCCTGAGAAGAGCAGCAAGACCCTGGGATTGGAAGGCCTGGCCAAGCCGGACGCATTGGGGTTCTGTTTCTTAGAAGGGTCCCGCTGTCGGGAATGCCATTACATAGTACTGCAATATTGACGGTGACGAGGCGGCTATGGTGGAGGCAGGAAAACGTCAGTGGACATGGTGGAAGGCCCGCGAACTGCGCATCAACCTAATCGCATCGTTGCTACTGGTGTTCCTGTTCCTGATGGGCATCGCTCTCAACAACGGCATCATGGTCGGTTCCAGCCTGCTGCTCCTGATCTTCTTCGGTACCTATAGTGCCTATGCTTATGTCCGCCGTCAACGCTGATCTCCCCACCGAGGGACGGCGGTCAGGAACGGCCACCGGTCGGTGCGCTGCCACCGGAACAGGGCTAGGGTGAGCATCGAAGGAAATGCCGCGATGAGCAGAGGGACCAGGATGTACTCCGGTATCCCTAGTATATTGATGGAAAATTGTTCTGCGGTGATCATAGCAGGGTAGCGATGCTCGACGGCCACGCCATCAGCGCCCCTCGCCACGACCCCAGCAAAGCAATTGTATGTCCCAGGCACGATGTTGGGCATCCTAGTGGATGGACTGACGAACTCCTTCGATTCGCCGGGCGCCAGGACCGCCGAGCCTTCGAAGACCCGGTATAATGTGGGCATGTTCTCCCACTCGATGGTCAGGGCGACCGATGTCACTTCCAGGGGCGCTGGTCCGGTGTTCGTCACCGTCACCGAGAGCTTTTCGCTGAAATTGATGTGCACTGATGCCGTCCCCACCTCGGCCTCTCCGGCCCATTCGCCGCTCACAACGGGAAGCGCTGCCAACAGGGTGATCAGGATGATCAGCGCCGGGACCAGGCGGGAAGGGGACATGGCATGTTCGAAAGCTGAACGGGCGGGTGATAAATCTTGTCACCTATCCCATCTTGAAAGAATTATATGTGCATGGATATCGTCTCCACGTTCAGGGCCGTTTTCGGCGCCGAACGACTGGGCCCCTTTCATCGAGGCGATGGACTCCCACTGCGACTGGCTGAAAGATCAGTTCCCGATCAAGGATAAGCAGTTCGAGCCGTCCTTCGATCTCAAGGGATGTCCAGACCAAAACGATTTCTAATCCTAATCCGTTATTTCATCCGTGAAGGCCGCCGCCCGGGCGCAGACCAATCCGAACTTCATCAAGATGTTCCACGGACATCTGGAGATCAATGTGCCCCGTCGCATGTTCAAGGACGGCACCGCCGAGATGATCCCCTCTGAGGTGGAGAACTTCCGTCACACCATCCAGTCCCGGTATCCCTGGCTGAGCCGGTTTGCCCTGGATGAGGTGGTCAAGGAGGCCCAAGAGGCCATGGCCGATCATATCGAACGATCGAAGACCGCCCCTCAGAGGGCGAGGGAGCAAATGGCCCGTGGCCGGACCAGGATAGCTCTACGCATTCTCGAAGAACATCTGATCGATGAGCCGGAGGATGCCGAGGCCTGGTACGTTTCGGCGGAGCTGCTCTTCAAGCTAGACCGGAGCGAGGACGCCTTCAGGGCGATGAACCGGGCCAGGGAGCTGTCGAGAAAGGTCACCGTAAGAGGGCATTGATCGCGTCGGCCACCTCTTGAACGGTGGCGCCCCACGGCACGATGGCCAGGTCGCCCTTGATCTGGAACCCGTCCCTGATCTTGCAGCACTTGACCAGCCGTTTCCTGCCGTCCCGCGGAGCGAGCTCCTGGGGACACATGTCGATCCTCGGCACATCGCGACGGTATAAGGAGCGATAGATCCGCTCGGAGAGGTCGCAGCCCACCAGGGTCACTTCCTTATCGATGGACGGCACCTGGTCCAGGTAGTATATGGGCCGGTCCGATCGGAGGCCCGAGGCCTGGCAGGGGAAGAGCACGCCCTCGGTGGTCACGCCTTCCGCCAAGTGGTTCAGGTCTATCTCCTGATAGGACGGTACGACCGGAAGATCGACCATGCCCGACAGTCAGCGCCCGTTCAACCAGCACCGAGAGCTTGGAAGGGGACGGAGGAACGACGTCGAGCACCTGCAGCTCGAGCACCCCGCCCGGCTGAACGAACGAGATGTGGTTGAACAGTCCTTCCACCACTACGGTCTTGCCCAGATGTTGCATGGAGACCCGGGCCATGGCCGGGGAGTTCAGCACGTCGATGGAGTCATCGTGAACGAACACCGTGTCGGCGGGCAGCGCCAGCACCTCGTGGGCGATGATCCTGCGGAACAGCTCCTTGCCGTCCTCTTTGGTGACCTTGACCACGGCGAGCTCATCCCCATTTCTCAGGACATAATGGTCGCATCGCGTGTAGGCCTTCTTTCCCCTGATCTCCCTATCGATGTCTGACTTAGTGAGGGGGAAACCTACCTCCTTGACCGCCACGTCCTTGCAGTGTCCGGGGAGCATCGACGCTTACACCAGATGGCGCGTTATAAAGATTGCTGAATGCCCTCTCTCCATAATATTGGAATGGTAAAAAAAGTAAACCCATATATATGGGTACCTGAATTATCCACCGACGCCGGGATGACAGAGCGGCCATGTGGCGGACTGCAGCCTACCAAGGCTAGCAAGCCGATGGCAGATATCCGCATACTCGAGTTCAAATCTCGATCCCGGCCCCATTTTCCAATCTTCCTGCTTGACCTCTGATCTCTTGTAAGTTCCTTTAACGATTGTTGCAGAACTTAATTATGTACCCTGCTGAATTCAGTTAAAAGGTGCTAGCTTGCTGTACAACAACATTCTCGAGGCCATCGGCCATACTCCGCTCGTCAAGCTGAACAAGGTGGTGCCCAAGGGCCACGCTGAGGTCTACGCCAAGATCGAGTCCTTCAACCCCATGCACTCGATCAAGGACCGAATTGCGCTCTCCATGATCGAGGACGCGGAGCGGAAAGGCTACTTGACCAAGGACAAGTACGTAGTGGAACCCTCCTCTGGCAATACGGGCATTGGGCTGTCCATGGTCTGCGCGGCCAAGGGATATCGCCTCATCATCACCATGCCTGAGACCTTCAGCATCGAGCGCCGGAGGTTGTTGCAGGCCATGGGGGCCGAGCTGGTCCTCACGCCAGGTCCGGCCGGGATGTCCGGAGCGATCGCCAAGGCCTCTGAGATCGTGGCCTCGGACCCCCAGGCGTTCATGCCCCAGCAGTTCGAGAACCCCGCCAATCCTCAGGCCCATTATGAGCGGACGGCCCGGGAGATCCTGGCCGATCTGCCACACTTCGACGCGTTCGTCTCCGCGGTGGGGACCGGCGGAACGGTCACCGGAGTGGGCCGAGCGCTGAAGGAGGCGAACTGCGATGCCAAGATCGTGGCGGTGGAGCCGTCGGCCTCGCCGGTGCTATCGGGTGGGAAAAGAGGGCCTCATGGCATCCAAGGGATCGGAGCGGGATTCATCCCCAAGGTCTGCCGGACCGCGCTGTTCGATCGTATACTACAGGTCGATGACATCGAGGCCGTCCGGCACACTCGAGAGCTTGCCAAGAGGGAAGGGATATTCTGCGGGATATCCTCGGGTGCGGCCTTGTGCGGGGCGCTGGAGGTAGCTAGGGACCTCGAGCCGGACAACCGGGTCGTGGTCATCTTCGCCGACACTGGAGAAAGATATTTGAGTACCGATCTGTTCCTGGCCTGACCGGCCGGGGCATCTCGCTGGACGACCGCGTCCAGAAACAGCTTCTCTCTCTTTCTCTTGACGACCTCACGGAACGCGCAGGCAAGGCGCATTATGAAAGAGATCTAGCGACAGCCCAGTAGGAGGGGTGTTAGGTGGACTCCCTCACCCGCGATTTTCTCATAATCACTCTTATCGACATGGCGATCATCGCTGGCATCGGCCTGATCTGCACTACCAGGCCTTGAGATCGTGATTGTACGCAGCGGCGAAGGCCGAACGCAATGCCAGCAGGAAGCCCCCTCTGGGCAAATTCTTGTACACGGCCCGGACGTTCCGTTCCGATTTCAGCAGCTCGGTAAGGCCCAGCGATGGCGGTTTCGAGGTGACGAACACGAATGGCATCTTGGGGACCCGGTCGCGGACCGATCGGAACATCAACAGCCCGCCACACGGGTGGAGGTCGAACTCGCAGGCGACCAAATCGGCGGCGCCGGTCTCGACCAGGCGGAGAGCTTCATCTGGATCGTTGGTCACGATCAACTTCATCGTGCTCAAACCGGAAAAATAATGGCCCACTAGATCGAGCATTGTATTTGAATCGTCAATGTAAAGAGGTTTCTTGCATCGTGCCATGATTTTCAGGCGATATTATTCTTAATGAAGAAATTATCTCGTTCGAATAACGTCGTATCGATGCACTTGCCGCTGTGAGCGCGCCTAGCGGCAGTTCGTCATATCAGGGGCGGAAGTTCATGTCGTCTTTATTATCTTCTAACCTTGCTGAGGGCTCTCCTCGGCCGTCTTGACCACACTTATGCCGAACGAACGGATCTTCGTGACCGCGATCCCGAGGTTCTCCATGCCGATCGGCTTCTCCACGTATGAATCAGCGCCCGGCGCCATTCTCATGACCTGATCGCCGCCGAGCGAGCCGCTGACGATGATCACTCTAACCCCGTCGAGCTCGGGGTTCGAACGAACCTCCCGTAGCACGTCCGCCCCGGTCTTCAGGGGCATGAACAGATCAATGAGGACCAAATCCGGCTTGTCCCTTAGAATGATGGCCATGGCCTCCTCCCCGTTCCTGGCCCAGGTTATCTTGTTCATCAGGTGGATGTCCCTGAAGAACTCCTTGAACAGATCAATATCGCCGGGGTTATCCTCGACGATAAGAATGTCAACCGGCTGTACCTTCATAGCCCCTCCCGCCACAGAACATAATAATCGATGTATTGTTATTAAAAGGCTAGGGGCGTTTGTCAGGACCCAGTGTCACGCTAACAGTGAACACGGTCCGCTCAATTCCGCTTAAAGCGTCTCGAGTGTTTTCCGGATCTCCGCGAGATGCTCGGCCACCGCGCCCCCCCGGGTAGGTTCGATGTTCTTAGAATGCCGACCGCTGCCGCGCGTTTTATATTCTTGACGATCAGGTTTTATCGCGCTGGGAACTATGAAGACGTGTACTGGGTGCGAAAGATTATATGCTGACACTATCGAACGCTGCGCCCAGTGCGGGGGCGAGCTGCAACGTAGGACCATATCCGATGCCATCAACGATCTGTTCGTTCAAGGGGAGGCAGAGAGCACGGCGTCGAAGCTGTCGTGCCCCAAGTGCGGTGGGAAGGTCACCCCGCGGGGGCCGCAGACCGCGTGCTCGAGCTGCGGCGTCGTGATCCCTCGAGAGAAGGGCGAGGGCCAACTGGTGTTGGTCCGATCCTGAGCCCCCTGGTACGCTCCCATATACTTTGCCATACGAGGGAGTTACCTGCCTTTTTCCCCATCCTGAGGCCGCTCCCCGATCGCCCCGAGATGCTCCGCCACTAATGAGAAGGCACCTGGAAGCCCGCGGGCTTGCCCGGAGGAACCGAGATACCACACGCCGACCGATCGTCCGGGAGGTGTACTACGTAGGCAAGCCTTATCTGGCCCCGCTCCGGGACGAGCACTACGCGCCGATCGTGCAGCAGCTGTCGAAGGCGGTCGGTGTGGGGGTTCACCATGCACGGATCTGCAGCGTACCCTCGGTAATCGCCCATGGTGCCGGGGGAAGCCCTTGGAGACGATCGCCAAGATCCTGCGGCACGAATCTCCGGAGTGACGCTCAGAGCGTACATAGGGGTGGATTCGGACGACAGGCGGGATGCTCTCGACGACCCGTGCGGGGCGCCAATTCACTTCCCCTCGCAGTCGAGCCAGTCTTCAAATACGGGCGAAAGATATTTGTCCGCTGACCTCTTCACACAGGAATGGCCATGAGCTGGAAGGATGACGTGTATACGGTCCTGGAACGGGATCCCGCGCCCAAATCGTTCTCCGAGGCGCTTATGTTCAGTCCGGGCCTTCACGCCATCCTTCTCCATCGGGTCTCTCACCGGCTCTACGCCACGGGCCAGTACAAGATGGCCCGACTCATCAACTACTGGGGCCGGGTTCTGACCGGGGCGGACGTCCATCCCGGCGCAACTGTGGGAAAAGGTTTCTTCATCGATCATGCCACTGGGGTGGTCATAGGGGAAACGTCGATCATCGGCGACAATGTCTCCATCTTTCAAGGCGTTACTCTAGGCGGTGTTTCCACCTCCAAGGAGAAGAGGCACCCCACCATTGGCAACCATGTTACCATAGGCGCTCACGCCACCGTGCTCGGTGACATACTTATCGGAGATCATTCCAAGATCGGTGCTGGGTCGGTGGTGGTGAAGGACGTTCCTCCCAACAGTACGGTGGTGGGCATTCCGGGCAAAGTGGTCAAGCGCAACGGAGAGCGGGAAAAGCGGCCGGACCTCCGCCATGAGAGCCTTCCCGACCCCTTGGTCGAGGCGCTTTCCGACATAATCACTCACTTGGACGTGCTCGACAAGAAGGTCAGTGCGCTTGAAGAAAAGCTAAAGAAGAGCTAATTAATCCCCCACGTACATTATGGGGGAGAGGGGAAAAGTGGCTCTTAGAATTTTCAACACCCTGACCAAGCGCGAAGAGGAGTTCAAGCCCATCGAAGAAAAAAAGGTCAAGATGTACGTTTGCGGCGTCACCGTCTATGACGACATCCACATGGGCCACGCCCGTTCCATCATCGTCTTCGATATGATCGCCCGCTACCTGCGGTACCGCGGCTATAGCGTGACACATCTGACCAACTTCACCGACGTGGACGATAAGATCATCAACCGCGCGGCAGAGAAGGGAATGGACCCGCTAGCCCTCTCCCAGATGTACATCGAACAATACTTCCACGATGTGGACCTGCTGGGGGTCTCCCGGGCCGACGCCTATCCCAAGGCGTCGGAGAACATCGAAGAGATCATCACCATGACCCAGAAGATCATCGATCATGGTTATGGGTACAGGAGCGAGGACGGCAGCGTGTATTTCTCGGTGGAGAAGGTGAAGAATTATGGTCGGCTCACCGGTCAGAAGCTCGAGGACATGCAGGCTGGCGCACGGGTCGAGGTGAACGAGCTCAAGCGGAACCCTTATGACTTCGCTCTGTGGAAGGCGGCCAAGCCGGGGGAGATCGCCTGGGACTCGCCATGGGGCAAGGGCCGCCCTGGCTGGCACATCGAGTGCTCGGCCATGTGCACCGAGTATCTGGGGGAGACGATCGATATCCACGGAGGCGGGAACGACCTCATCTTCCCTCACCATGAGAATGAGATATTGCAGTCGGAAGCGGCTAACTGCAAACCTCTGGCCAATTATTGGGTGCATAATGGTATGCTGCAGGTGCAAGATGCCAAGATGTCCAAGTCCCTCAAGAACTTCTTCGCGGTGAAGGATGTCCTCGCGAAATATGCCAAGGAGGAGATCCGGTTCTACATCCTATCAGCCCATTACCGCGGACCTCAGGTGTACTCGGAGGCCGCTCTGGACGAGGCGGCGGCCAGCCTGAAGCGTTTCCATAACACCTACGATGAGCTTCGCTCGTCCCGAGACAAGGTCAAGGGGACCGATGACGCGGCCGAGCTGGTGGATGGCTTCAGGAAGAAGTTCATCGATGCCATGGACCAGGACTTCAACACCCGGGCCGCCATCTCCGAGATCTTCGATCTGGTGAGAGAGGTGAACAAGCGGCTCGCCGAGGGCAAGCTCAGCACCGGTGGGGTGGACGCGGTCCTATTCGCCCTGGGAGAGATGGACGCGGTGTTCGGCATCCTGCCCACTTCCCGAAAGGATGCGGGGGACCGCTCTGGTGAGATCATCGATATCCTTATCGAGGTCAGGAACGAGCTGCGAAAGCGGAAGCAGTATGATCTGGCCGACAAGATCAGGGACCAGCTAAGGGAGAAGGGAGTGGAGCTCCAGGACACCGCGGAGGGCGTCAAGTGGAAAAGGACCGCCGGCTGACCGCGGAGAAGAAGGCGATATTGCTGTCAGGCGGGCCGCTGAAGGTGCCGCGTGATTTCCGGCCGCCTTTCCCGGTGTCCCGCTCCACGGCCGGCCCCGGGGCCGGCTCGACCGGCATAGTGTTGGCGTTCGGCCATACTCGGGTCAAGAAGGCCCTATCGACCGAGCAGGGAGAGTTCGAGCTCGTCGGCAGCGGTCCGCAGTACGCCATCCTCCGCAATGGCGACCCTTTCCTGGACGGACGTGGAGATAAAGCCGACCCTGGCCCACGCACCGGAGCAGGCGTTCTATAACCTGGATACGGAGTGCATCTACAACTGCAAGTTCTGCACCTCCCCTCGTCTGGACAAGAAGATCACCAAGGGGCTGGACCCCGACAAGGTCGTACATCTCATCCTCAAGGCATCGGAGCGGCCGGACATGAGGGCGGTGGCCCTCACCTCGGCGGTGGTCAAGGACCCCCAGAGCACCGTTGACAAACTGGCCTACGTCGTTTCAAAGGTCCGGGAGAAGCTCCCCTCGATCCCCATCGGCGTGGAGCCCTATATCGACTCCCTTGATCAGGTCGATCAACTTAAGAGGGCCGGGGCAGACGAGATCAAGCTCAACATCGAGACCTACGACCGCGACATATTCCGGAAGGTCTGCGGGGAGCAAGACTTCGATTGGATCATAGCGGTCATCGAGCACGCCGGAAAAGTGTTCGGCCGGGGCAAGGTCACGTCAAACATAATCGTGGGGATGGGGGAGAGCGACCGGAACGTCGTCGATGGGGTGGAAGCCCTTGCCCGGCTGGGGTGTGTGGCTACCCTCCGACCGTTACGCCTGAACGATCTTAACAGGGGTCCTATGACCGCGGCGCTAGGGGAACTGGAGACCCTGACCCCGGAGCGCCTGCTACGTCTTGCCAAAGAGCAGAAAACCATCCTCGAGCGGCACGGGCTCACGTCGTTAACATTGCATACCATGTGCCACGAGTGCAAGTGTTGCGACCTCGTCCCGTTCCGAGATCTTTGACCCTTCGCGAATACTTTTAGGGATACCGAAATAAATTAATAACGATCCCGCATACCAGCCGCTGATGGTCAGCGAGAACGCCGAGGACTATCTTGCCTCGATCTACGTCCTTTCCCTTGATGGAAGGGCGGTAAAAACCAATGAGATAGCCGCAAAGCTCGGACTGACCCCGGCCAGCGTCACCGAGATGACCCAGAAGCTTGCCGCGGACGGCTACCTGAACTATGAGAAATACAAGGGCGTGACCTTGACCCCCAAGGGCCGGAAGCTAGCAGAACGGATCAAGCGCCGCCACCGCCTGCTGGAGCGGTTCCTGGTCGATGTCCTGGGCATGAAGCGTGAGCAGAGCCACGAGGAGGCGATGAAGCTCGAGCACACCGTTTCGGATGAATCAGTGGAGCGTCTCAACCAGATATTGAACTACCCAACAGTGTGCCCGGACGGGGACCCCATTCCGCCGGGCGACTCTCCCCTGGACCCGGACCCTTCGTTATCCATCTCCCTCGTCGAGATGAAAGAGGGGGAAAGAGGGCAGATCACCCATCTCACCTGTGATGATTCGTCCAAGATCAAGCGTCTCATCTCCATGGGATTCGTTCCCGGCCGCAATGTCGTGCTCGAGGAGCGGGTGCCTATGGGCGGTCCCCTCCTCGTACAGATCGAGGAGATGCGGGTAGCCTTGGCTCGCGATTACGCATCGCTGGTCAGGGTCCGAAGGTGTACTTGATGAAGGTCGTTCTGGCCGGTAACCTTAATGTCGGCAAGTCGGTCCTTTTCTCCAGGATCACCGGCATCGGGGTGATCTCCGCCAACTATCCCGGGACCACCGTCCAGTTCGAGGAGGCCGGGGTCATTGTGCGGGGGCAGAGGATCGAGGTGTTCGATCTACCCGGCATATATTCCCTGGCCGGGGTCACTGAGGACGAGTTGGTGGCCACACGATTGCTGGCTGAGAAATCTCCTGATTATGTCATTGCAGTGGTCGATGCGACCAGGTTGGAACAGGGCCTGGTACTGGTGCTCCAGCTCATTGAGCTCGGATACCGCGTGATCCTGGCGTTGAACTTCATGGACCAGGCCCGGAAAAGGTACGCCATCGACGTCGAGAAACTATCGACCATCCTCAAGGTACCGGTCGTTCCGACCATCGCCACCACCGGGGAAGGCGTGGACCGGTTGATGGAGCTGGTGGTGTCCGAGACGGTCCGGCGGTCCAACTATGTCACCAGGTACGACAGCCATATCGAGGCCTTCCTCGAGGACATCGCCCAAGGTTCTATCAGCACCGGCTCAGGCTTCCCTATCCGAGGGGCCTCTATTAAGCTCCTGGAAAACAATCGTTTCTTTACCGGGCAGTTCTCGGCCAGCGTCAAGGAGCTCGCCGACGAGTATCGTCGTGAGTTCAGGGAGCAGCATTACGAGGATGTGGAGGTGCACATCTCCCGGGACCGCTACGGCGAGGCAGGCAAGGTAGCCTCAGATGTCATAGGTAAGCTCGAAAGGAGGGAGATGACCCTGGGGGACCGGGTATCGGAGATCACGCTCCGCCCCCGCACCGGCATACCCATCCTGTTCGCCGTCCTTTTTGGAATATTCCTCTCCGTGGTGGTGATCGGCGGGCTTCTTGAGACCCTCCTTCACGACGCGTACATCGCGATCATAGGGAACGCCTTTGACCAGTTGGCGGTGCTGATAGGGGGAACGCTGGGCGGGGCCATCGCCGAGGGAGTGAACCTCTCCATCCAGGCAATAATCTCGATAGTCATCCCCTACATCCTGGTCTTCTACCTCATCTTAGGCTTCCTAGAGGATTCTGGGTATCTGCCGCGGGTGGTCATGTTGCTCGATGGGCTGATGGTCAAGCTCGGACTGCACGGCCGGGCCATCATACCCATTGTAGTGGGTACCGGCTGCAACGTCCCCGCGATACTGGCGACCAGAACACTGGAATCTAAGAGGGAGCGATTGATCCTGGCCACCGTCATTGTAATGGCAGTGCCCTGCTCGGCCCAGACGGTCATCATCATCGGCACGGTCGGGCAGCATTCGGGCATCCTATGGGCTGCGCTCATCTATCTCATCTTGCTGGCCCTGGCCCTTATCCTCGGCCGTGTCCTCCACATCGTGCTTCGGCAGGAGCCGTCCAGTCTGGCCATAGAGATACCGGATCTCTCGATGCCATCCATCCGGAACTGTGCTGTCTAAGACCTGGCTCCGGGTGAAGGATTTCTTCGTCATCGCTTTCCCATTGCTGCTGGTGGGCAGCCTCGTGCTGGAGCTGCTGATGAAGTATAATGTGTTGGGTTCCCTGGTCGCTCCCTTGTCACCGATCACGGTCGGCCTTTTGGGCCTTCCGCCAGTCATCATCGTGGCCCTGATCTTCGGAGTGCTGAGGAAGGAAATGGCCCTGCAGATACTGTTCGTCATCTTCTCTCTGACCACCGGAGCTGAGCTCGGCCAAGCCCTCACTGACCAGCAGCTGTTCGTCTTCGCCCTGGTCATGGCGACCTACATGCCTTGTATTGGGGTCCTTGCCGTACTGATCAAGGAGTTCAGCCTCAAGGATGCGGTGGCCATCTCAGTGGCGTCCATCGTCCTGGCGTTCCTCCTTGGGGGAGCGGCCAATTTCCTGTTCAATCTGGCGGGCTGAGCGGACCCAACGGTCTTGACGGTGGTTGAACGAATCCATTCTAATCAATTCCGCATCCACAATTTGTTCCAGATGCGATAAGCACGGTCATGCATATTGGGTGCTCCCGCCGGGATTTGAGCATCATCGGAAGTCCCTCGCTAGCTATACAGAGAAAATGCTCACACCCGCACAAACTATTGGATGGTAATCTCGAAAAGCCCATTGTCTCAGTTTCCCCACCTAAAGATAAGCATGACCCAAACTATCCATTTGCGTGGTGGAGGGAATGCCATGTCGTCCGGCCTTGCATAAGCCAAATATACCATCCTGTTCCCAGTGCTCCTACTGAACGGTGAGGTTAGGATATGAACATCGTAGAACGGTTGAAAGAGGAGCATGTGGAGATACTGGCGTCGATGAACGAGCTGCTCAGCAGTCCCATCGACGACGTGGAGAAGTATTCGAAGGCGTACCTGGAAGTGATGAGGAGGATCGATGCTCACGAGCGGGGAGAGGAGCAGACCATCTACCAGGCATTGTCAACAGACATCGATGTCCGTCCCATCGCCCTGCAGGCCATGGAGGAGCATCGGGTCGTCCGCCAGATACTCAAGGACCTGGCCGATGTGGAGGTCACCGAAGAGGTATGGCTCCCTCGCCTGGTGGTGGCCAACAATATGATCGCCCTGCACGTTCAGATCGAAGAAGGAAACGTTCTCCCACTGGTGCAGGAGATGCTCGACGACACTCAGAAGGAGCTGTTCGACAAGGAGTTCGTCACGGCGGAACAGAGGATCCTGCAGGAACTCCGAAGCTGAGCGTCGACTCACTTTTATTTAGTGAGGAACAATCTCCCGGTCCTGATGGACCTAGAGCTCATCTTCGTCACCGCCTTTGTACTGGAGATAATCTTCTGTGCAATACCGGGGGCCATCACCGCCGAGGCATTGCGGTGGGGGGTGAGCAGAGGGTTGCGCCCCTCGCTCCTGGTCCAAATGGGTTCGATCGTCGGCGATACGGTGTGGGCCATCATCGCCCTAGTGGGGCTTGCGTTCCTCGTGGAGAGCCAGCCGGTGCGCCTTCCTCATCTATCTGGCCTGGTCGGCTTTCTCCGAGGCCCATAAGGGTGGCATGCCCGAGACCAAGCCCGGTCAAGAGCGGGGCGATTTCATGACCGGGGTCATCCTATCTCTCGGCAATCCCTTTCAGGTCGCGTTCTGGCTGGGTATCGGGGCGACCACTATTGCGGCCATCGCTCCTGATCCACAGGTCTCTCACTACATCGCATTCATTCTGAGGTTCGAGCTGGCGGCGGTCCTGTGGTGTTCTGTCTTTGCCTACGAGGTCGGCTATGGTCGAAAATACGTCAACGCTAGGGCCTTCCAGATCATCGAGGTCGTCTGCGGTATCTTCCTGGCCTACGTCGGCCTGAACCAGTTATGGTCGACCCTCGACTCCACCGGATTTTTCTGAGCTAGTTTCCCTCGTTCCATCCCTGCCTGGCAACTGTCCACCGGCCCTGGGGCCGGCAGGGGAGGTTTCCAGGAAGGCGACCATCCTCCCGCCGTTCACTGGGTGAAATAGGCCTGGACCCGCGGAGAGGTCGTTTCGATGCGGGCGAACCCGAACCGTTCGAACTGGACCACCTTCCCGGTCTCATTGGCCGGGATGTTCTCGGCGACGCCCTTCCTTATTGAGCCGTCGGGCATGTGCACGTCGCATTCAGCTCCGTCGATGGGGGCCCAGTGCGCGATCTTCACGCCCTCCCGGAGCACACCATGGTCGTTGCCAGTGTATACGCCCTTCCCGTTCTCCCAGCGAAGGTTGCACAGGTCCTTCAATCGCACCGAACCGCGCTCCTTGAAACCTTTCAGGTCGTCCGCGGTCATAAGGACCCTTACCGGTGCTTTGATGATGTGGTCCCTGGTCCCCTTCTCCGGGTGGTCCGGATGCAGGGGGGAGCGTGAGCTGATGCTCTCCACGCCGATGATCTCCACCGGCTGGGGGTCCCAGACGAAGAAGTAACGGTCCGCTATGGGGTCGATGATCTGCTTGTTGAACGCGTACAGGTTGTCCCAGGCGAACTCGATGTCCACGTCCTTCATTCCGACGTCCAACCAATAGTGGCGGATGGCATCGGCCTGGATGCCTCTTTTGGCCATGGCTCGAACGGTCCCCAGCCGGACATCGTCCCAGCCGGAGTACTCACCGCTCTTGATGCCCTTTCCCACCGTAGAGGTCTTCAAAATGGCGTCCGGGATCTGGACCAGCCCATAGTGGTGATACCACGGTTTCTTCCAGCCGAAGTAGTCGAACATATACTCCTGGCGGAAGGTGTTGTTGAGATGGTCCTTGCCCCTGATCATGTGGGTCAGGCCCAGAAAATGATCGTCCACGGCCACCGAGAAGTTCATCATCGGATAGACGGTGTAGCGGGTCCCGGTTCTGGGATGGGGGATGGAATCCACTATGCGCAGCCCGATGAAGTCACGAACGGCCGGATTGGGATGCTTCAGGTCGGTCTTGACCACGAACACCGCCTCTCCTTCGCCGAAGACGTGGGACAGCATCTTGTCCAGCAGTTCGTGGGCCGCCTCTGGCGCCTGCTCGTGGTGCGGGCACGCCCGTCCCTCCTCCTTCATCTTCCTCCAGGGGTCGGCCGGACAGGTACAGACGTACGCCTTGCCCAGGTCGATGAGCTGCCGCGCAATGTCATAATAGAGGGCGAACCTATCGCTTTGGATGACCGTCTCATGAACCTCGATGCCTAGCCAGGCCAGGTCCTCGGGTATCATTTTATAGGCGTCCGGATCGATCTTGTCCGGGTTGGTGTCCTCGAGGCGGTCGATATACTTGCCCTTGTATCGCTTGACATATTCATCGTTTAAGATGGCGACCCTGGTGTGCCCAAGGTGCAGCGGTCCGGAGGGCCCTGGGGCCATGCGCATGATGACCTTTCCTTCCTCAGCGCCTGGCAGGTCAGGCAACACGCTCTTCCGCTCGCATTTGGTCTTCTTCAGGATATTGGGATCACCGATCTCCGCCATCCTGCAGATCTCCTCGAAGGGCATGGCCGCCACCTCGCGGCAGACCTCTTCAGCGGCCGCCGAGACCTCTCTGGCCCGGGAACGGAGCTCCGGCTGCTCGGCCAGGACCTTGCCCATGACGGCTTTGGGATTGGCCTTGCCCCCGTAGAGGGCAGCATTCTGCAGCGCGTACTTCCTGATGGCCTCTATGAGTTCGGCGGACATCGGATGCCCATTGGTCATCGCTCTTTTCTACCTTTCGTAGGTGGTGGGCTCAGAGGTACCGTTGCCCCACCGGATCACGGGCGGTCCCGGTAGTCATCCCGGGGTGGCGAAAAAAACGTCTAGCACGATGGAATCTTCTAGGATGTCAACAGAATGCAGCTCTCCTGACCCTATACTGTAACCGTCGCCGCCGGTGAGCTCGTTCCTATCGTCCCCTATGCTCATGATGATGCGGCCGCTGAGCACCATCCCTATCTGTTCGTTGGTATGCTGGTGAAGCGGGATGGCCGCGCCCTTCTTAAGGTGGAACTCGACCATCTGGCAATCCTTACCGCAGGCAGCTACCCGTCTCTCCACTCCCGGGAGAGGGTGATGCCGTGTGGATCCGGAGCGTTGAAAGATCATGCCCACATAATGTGATCGGAGGGGATAAAGCCAGGGCGGCCATCGGCGGCATGTGGCCCAAGGAGAGATAAAGAACCTTTTCCGATCCCAATAGGCCCTCAATACCGAGCCCGCACCATGCCCTGCCCCATCAGACGCCAGGGAACCAAGAGGCCAGCTGCTCCGAGATGGCGGTGAAGGTGTTTTCCAGTTGGTAGGTGTCGCCGTGACGCGCCTCTTCTATCCTGAGAACGTTCGCCCCCGATGACCTGAGCTCATTGCAGGAATCCACGATCTCCGGCACGTCCCGAGAACCGTAGATTATCAGCGTCCTATCGGTCCCATCGTCCCGGCAGGAAGGTAGCTTCTTTAGGATATCGAACACGGCGTTGGAGTCCTCTGGCCTGACTCGATAGCTTCGTACTTTCTGCAACAGCTCCTGGGTCTTGGCACAGTAGTGCGGATCAAGTGGAGGGGATATGCCGATGGCGTGGTCGGCACTGCTTATCAATGCAAGACGACCACCCAAAGAATGACCGATGGCCACGATCTTGCCGTACCGCCGGCAATAGCAGATCGCTGCCTCCACGTCCATCAGAAAATCGCTGTCCAATGGTAGAGAGTGCTGACCGTGTCCACGGAGATCAATGGCACACGCCGCTAGCCCACATTCGGCCACGCGCCAGGCCAGCCCCAGCAGCTCTTCCTTGCAACCTCCATAGCCATGAGCTATAACTGCTGCCCCTATCGGAGCGGGCGGGGAGATCATGACGCTGGGTATTTCGTTACCAGCGCCCTGAATGGTTGATCGTTCAATGATCATCTCTCTAACCTGGCTATTTCCTTGAGGCCATGTTCAGTGAACAATAAGAATGTGCTGTCCGATCTTTCCTTTCACGGGTACGTTCGGGGCTAGTCCTCATTCACCCTCCCGCCCCATCCATAATATAACCCTCCTCGCGATTACCGGACATGGCCCTGCGCAATCTCCTTGCTGAAATGAAGGATGCCATCATCATCGAACAGGACGTACCGTTGGAATACGAGGTCTCCAAGGTATTGATGAAGGACCAAGCCCGGCCTGTAGTTTTCACCAAACTGCATGGCATGAGGGCTGCCGGCAACATCTGGTCGACGAGAGAGAGGATCGCCGGGGCCATGAAGCTCAAGAAGGAGCAGCTCATCCCCAAGATGCTGGAGGCTATGGCGTCCCCCTCGCCTCCGAAGCAGGTCGGAGATGCTCCGTTCATGGACGATGTCCGCACGGAGTTCGATCTAACCAAGCTCCCGATACCAAAATATTTCCCAGGCGATCAGGGGCGGTACATCACCTCGGCCGTGGCGGTCGCCGAGTTCGAGGGCAAGCATAACGTCTCGTTCCATCGCATGTGCCTGTTGGACAAGAGGAGCTTCGCCCTACGGCTCGTCCCTCGACATCTGTACACCATGTGGAAGGGAGCTCAGGCCAAGGGCAAGGACCTGCCGGTCGCTTTCACTATGGGGGTGTGTCCCCCGGTCCTGCTGGCCGCTGCGACCTCTACTGACTATGGCACCGACGAGATGTACATTGCCTCGTCGCTGAAGGAGAGAACGCTTGGCTCCCCACTGGAAGTGGCGAAGCTGAACAACGGGCTGCTCGTTCCCTCCCAGGCCGAGATCGTGTTCGAAGGCCGGATCACTTCGAAGATGGTGGACGAGGGGCCGTTCATGGATATCACTGGCACCTATGATTCAGTGAGGCCGGCGCCCGTCTTCGAGGTTGACCGCCTCTACATGCGCAAGGACCCGCTGTTCCATCTGCTCCTCCCCGGGGGCTACGAGCACTACATGATGATGGGCCTTCCCCGTGAACCCATTATCTATCGGACGGTTAACCAGGTCGTGCCGCGGGTTCACGCGGTCCGGCTGACCGAAGGCGGCTGCTGCTGGCTCCATGGCGTCGTTTCTATCACCAAGAACAAGGAGGGGGATGGCATCAATGCTGCCCTGGCGGCCTTCTCTGGCCATCCGTCGATGAAGAAGGTGACCATAGTCGACCAGGACATTGACATCTTTGACGACCGCGATGTGGAGTGGGCCGAGGCGACCCGTTTCCAGGCATCCCGGTCATTGGTGGTCGTTAACAACGCCGCCGGCTCGTCCCTGGACCCCAGCTCCGAGGGCACCACGTCAAAGGTCGCCATCGACGCGACCAAACCGTTCGGGGCCAAGGGCTACGATCGGGCCAAGTTGTGATCACTCGGCGTTCACGGGATGAGGTTGGGGGGACAAAGGGTTCACCCTGACCGCCAATAAGTAAAGGTGAGGATAGTTCTCCTTTAGTTGGCGAAGATGCTCGAACCACTCCATCAGCAGGAGACGGTAGATCTGCTGGCAATCCTCGGCCAGATGGGCCAGGTCCGCGTCAGGTATATCATTTAGCCTTTCACGATAGACCAGCTCTTCGCTCAGATGAAGGATCGCCCGTAATAGATCGGTGAAACGGTCATGCTCCATGAGCACGGAGTTCTCCATCACCCTCGCCAGCTCCGACCGCTTATCTTTCAGGAAAGCATCCATCGCCCTCAGGTCCTCTGGGCCCGGACGCAGGTCCAGCTGTAGGGCCTCACATCGGGAGATGGCATCGGAGAAATCTCGGTCCTTCCATTCGGCATCGGTGATAAGTTCCGGTTCCTTACAGATGCCCAGCTTATCCATGCGGAACAATAGTTCGAGAAGGCCCATTCCCGTCTCGCTGAAGAAGATGGCGATCAGGCTATCCAACTTCGAAAGTTTAGCCTCCCGTTCCTTCCTGACCAGCATTCCGTCGATGATCAGGTATACGAGCAGCACTTCCAGGAAGACGAAGGCCAGGTCCCCAACGAAATAGATGGCGATGTGGCCGAGGTCATGGAAAATGAGAAAGTCGAGGTAATAGGTGAACAAGCTGAGGACCACCAGTCCAACGGCAAGGATGAGCTGCCAGCGCCGCATCGAGCCTAATATTGGACCCCCCGGGGCAAATAGATGTCGGCAGTCTTGCTCCGATAGGTCAGTGCGGATGTGGGGGAGGACTCATATCCCGCGCCGCTGACCTCCTAAGGGTCGACCACGGATAACCCCTATTCGTATGCCTACTCGATGGGCTGTCCCCATCGCGCCTTCCTCAGGTCGATGGTCTCATCACGCCTTTTGCCCACGGACACGATGCCGATAGGAACGCCCGTGCGCACACTGATGTACTCCAGGTATTCGCGCATTCCTTTAGGTAGGGCGGACAGTCCGTTCTTGCACAGCTCGGCGGTGTTCTCGTCCCAGGATTTCCAACCGTTCAGCTCCTCGTAGATGGGTTTGGCCCCCTCCACTTTGGAGATGTTCCCGGGGAAGTTCTCGACCCGCTGGCCATCGATCTCGTAGGCGACGCACACCTTGATCGTGTCGAGGTCGTTAAGCACATCAAGCTTGGTGACCGCTGTGGAGGTCATCCCGTTAAGGCGAACGGCGTGCCTCACGACAACTAGATCAAGCCAGCCACATCTCCTCGCTCTTCCCGTAGTGGTCCCGAACTCTCCCCCTACGTTCTGCAGATGCAGGCCTGTCTCGTCCTTTAGCTCGGTGACGAACGGTCCGGCGCCGACCCTGGTAGTGTATGCTTTTGTAACGCCGATGACCTCACCGATCGCCGACGGGGGTACACCCACACCAGTGCAGATGCCTGCCGAGGTGCAATTGGAAGAGGTGACGTAGGGATAGGTGCCATAGTCGATGTCCAGCATGGTGCCTTGCGCGCCTTCGAACATGATCTTCTTTCCGGCCTTGATGGCATCGTTCACCAGGACAGAGGTATCACAGATGTAGGGCTTATAAAATCGGCCAAACTCCAACAATGTCCTCAGAAGAGCGGTCTTGTCCTGTTCTATCCTGATGCCCAGGGATCCGGCCAGCAACTCCTTGATCGGATAGACCGTCTCGATCCTATCCCGGAGGTACGTCTCGTCGAGCAGATCGCCCATACGGATGCCGGCCCGGGCGATCTTGTCCGAGTAGCAGGGACCGATACCTCGTCCGGTCGTGCCCACGCCCTTAGAGCCGCGGGCCCGTTCCTCGGCCCCATCTAGGAGGCGATGGTAGGGCAGAACGATATTGGCCCGGTCAGATATCCTCAGGCCGTTCCCGGTCCGTCCAGTCTTCCTGATCGCTTCCAGCTCGGTCTTCAAACCCTCGCAATCGATGACCAGGCCATTTCCGATCACCGAAAGCACGCCCTCTCGGATGATGCCCGATGGGAGAAGGTGCAATGCGAAGACCTCGTTCCCCACTTTGATGGTGTGACCCGCGTTGGCGCCGCCCTGGTATCTTACCACCAGATCAGCATCCTCGGCTAAGTAGTCAGTGATCTTGCCCTTGCCCTCGTCGCCCCATTGCGAACCTATAACCGCCAAAGTAGGCATCGATTCACCATTGTGGTCATAGGCTACAGTTATATCTAAGTGTCGTCAGGCCTCTCGCGCTGAATCTCGATAGATGTCCAGTACATCTCGGAGAGGCAGATCGGTTCTAATGCCAGTAGGTGTGAAATGGGTCTTGGAGACCCTCCCTGATGAACCGAGGGATTCCATGACCAGGTCCAGACGCTGAGGTGATACCTTGAGCATCGAGGCGATCTCATCATTCTCGTAGAAGAAGGGGACATCCAGCTCGTTCCTCCACAGTTCCAGGTACTTCGTGCACCGCGTCCTGGTCTGAAGGGTCTCCCCCACAGTCATGTTCATCAGCAGTTCCTTATTGTGCAGCGGCCCGAGCCATAGGGGCCCGATGGACCGAGGCCCTGTCCTCTCGGAACTGACGGTACGTACCCCGGTGGTCCGATCATAATCGATATATCCCAGCCGTTCCAGGGTGGCATCTGCCTCTCCCCCTCCGTCCCTTACCCGGACATATGTCCGCATGTAGTGGTCCGCATAGAATGACAATAGGCATTCCAGCCCCTTGTCCTCCTTGGCCGCCTCCCGGGCGATGTGTGCGATCAGTATGCGCACCCCGCTCTCATGACCGAACGGAGAACGCATTGACAACGAACCATACCGCCTTACGCACTTTTTTGGGTATGTGCCGGCCAGAGGTGCAGTGTCGGTGGCAGTGATGCCCGCGACCCCATGGCGCTTGAGGCCCTGCATGATCGAGGGGACGAATGGCACCGGTGTGCCGAACGGATCAAGGTCGATATAGTCGAAGACCCTCCGAGCCAGAAGGCACTTGAGATCTTCGTTGGACGCCTCAATGTTCGAAAGATGATTAAGCTCGATATTGGCCCGGATGAACTCGCAGGCCTCGGCATCGCGGTCGTTGGCCACCACCTTGAGGTCCGGTCGCATCTCATGAGCGATGCGGACAGCCCTGGCTCCTGTGCTGGCCATGGCATCGAGAGCGCTCCTGGCCTGAGGATAGGCGCCCAGGAACATCACCGAGACGTCACGGTTGAAGGCCATCTGATCGTTGAAGAACACGCGCCCCACTCGCTTTCCTGGTCCCTTCTCGGAGTGGACGGAGGGAACAAAGAGTTCAGTGGCACCTTCAGTTATCTTCGTTGAGCCCTCTGGGAGGCTCAAAGAAGCTCTCCCTTCATCAGCTTCATGATCTTGTAGGGGAGTAGATTTCGATTGATGGGGGTAACTTCTAGGATCCGGACATCATCCCGTCGCCTGATGTCCTGAAGAAGGGGATTGCGGGATTTCTTGTGAAGGGTCAGAAGCAAAGGTTTCTCGATGTCCAGTGCATATTTCACCGTCTCGATGAACGGTTCGGACTCAACCTCCATCCGCCCGACCTCATCGATGACGATGACGTCGGCATCCTCGCAGGCTTTCAACAACGCCTTGACCCCAACGTCTTCCAAGGCCTGGAGGTCCACACCGAACTTGCCCACCATGAACTTGGACTGAATATCCACATGTGCGAACACTCCGCGTTCCTTGCTGGCCCAGTCGATGATGGCGAATCCGGTCCGTTTGCCGTCTTCGACGATGGGCTCGGTGACCATTCCACCGACCTTTACCCCCTCGGCCTCCAACATCTCTATGACCTTGAGCAAAGCGTGGGTCTTTCCCGCGCCAGGCAGGCCCGTTATGCCGATTTTGATAGTGGTGTTCATTTTGTCACCGAACAAATAGTAAGCAGATCCCAACTTGCGGAAACGATGCCACCCCGTATGGCCCTCCTTTCTTAATATGGTTTTCTAGTGCTGCTTCCATATTAAAATGGGGCGGAAAAGTCCCGTATCGTGGCCAAAGAGACGAATTACGGGGCGATCATCATGAATGAAATATCAGATGGCTGGCCCGTTGAAAAGATCGTTCTCCTTCCTTTAGTGATCCAGTGGCAAGTTGGGATCACTGGTCGATCTCTTCGATCGAACTTATGTACATCAGGGGGTAGCGGATGTCGTCGATGTAGCGCATCTCGCCGATGGCCCGGACCTTGCCGATGAGGATGGTGACCGTCACATCGAGCATGTCACCGGTCAACGATTGGTAATCATATTCGTTCCTCTTTCGCTTGAGCCTCTCCCGGCGCACGCGGACCTTGACCGATTCAACGAACGGTTGGACCTTGACCCCTTCCTCGATGGCCCTCTCCAAGCTCTCGACATTAGAGTAGCTGATCGGGGTTCCGATGAACTGATGATAGACTGCAGCCAGCTTGATCCCGGCCTCGAACACTGCTCTTTCCCTATCGGTGCAATGAAAAAAGCTTGCTGCCCTTTCCTCGCGTGAGGCTCTCATCCTTCAGATCTCTCCGTTACTGGTCAATACCTCTCCATTCTTATACATGGTGGAAGGGACGGTTAGCATTAATAGCGTTGCTGGACATTCCCCTCCTGCTCGGGGGGGATGTCGATATTGCCTGTGATGGGGAAGTTATCGAGGGATTCCTCATTCTTTCTCGATTTCATTAGGCTGTTGGCCTGCCAGATGGTTGTCCTTGGCCATGTGTTGATCTATTGCAACCCTCCCGCCACCGGTAATGCCCTGCTCTTCGGCCAGATGATCGCCGGTACGGGTGTGATCATATTCTTTATCATTTCCGGCCTGTTGATCTCCCGTTCTCTGCTATCGAAGTTGAATGATTTTGATTACGGTTTCAGGAACTACATCATAGATCGTTTCTCCAGGATATATTCCGGACTTATTCCGTGCCTGGTCATCATCACCCTGGCCGATCTGGCCCTGGGGTATCTCAATCCTGCTCAATATCTCGTCCTTTCTCAAAGGCTGAGCGCTCCAGACCTTGACCTCCTGGGATTGAACCTCATGATGCTGCAGCATTTCGATGCTACGTTCATAACGCAGCTGGTCGGAGGCTTCGGGTGGCCCTTACCGGCGAGCGCTATACCGACCTATGGCTTCGATCTGCCGCTGTGGACCTTGGCCATCGAGTGGTGGCTCTACCTGCTGTTCGGCTGGGCCGTCATCGGGTGGTACGGCCGGAAACGAAAAAAATCCGCTCATCTTCGTTCTTGGGTTGGCCGTTCTGCTGGTCATCATCACCGGGTTCCTGGAAGGAAATATTGTCCTGATCGCCTTGTGGTTCGTCGGTGTGGCGATCACCTTCTTGATGTCCTATTCTGAGCTTAGGACCTGGACCCGGGCCGATCGGAGGTCACTACCGATCCTGCTCTTCATCCTGATGACATCGATCGTTGGATGTCTAGTGAGGATGATCTTCGCCATGACCTCTACAAATGTCGTGATCGACCCGGTGCTGGCATTGTTCCTCTCGATGATAGTTTTCTCTACCGTATTGATCCTGGATAATTATCGTCCGGGGGCAGAGGGTCGGGCAGTGGCCGAACTGCCCAGAAGGGCTTTCGCCTTCGGAGCCGCCTATTCATATACGCTCTACTTGGTCCACTTCCCCTTGTTGCTTATTCTGGACGGGGCCCTCCCCCACCTAGATAAGACCATGACCATGTTGGCGATCTTTTTGATCGCGAACCTAGTGAGCGTTCCAGTGGCATTGTTCACGGAGATGCGGCACAAGCAACTGGCCTATTGGTTAAAGAAAAAGCTGAGCATTTACCCATCGCCGCGCGAACCGGTGTCATGAGCAACATGACCATCTTTTGCCGGACGTCAAATAAATCTGGCATAACTGATGAGCAAGGTCGATAAGGGAATCAAGTTTTTATATGACCCTCCGCATCACAAGTTTTAATGCGGCCACAGGACCGAATATCGGAGCTGAAGAAGGAGCGGAACGCCGTCATCCTTGCCCATAACTATCAGGTGCCGGAGATCCAGGACATAGCAGATTTCGTAGGGGACTCCCTGGGATTGGCCATGGCCGCTTCGAAGACAGCCGCCGACGTCATCGTGTTCTGCGGGGTCGATTTCATGGCCGAGAGCGCCAAGATTCTTAATCCTTCCAAAACAGTCCTTCATCCTGAGCCCAAGGCGAAGTGTCCAATGGCCGCCATGTGCGAGCCCCAGGGGGTCAAGATGTTGAAAAAGGACTTCCCACGTGCCGAGGTGGTGGCCTACGTTAACACCTCAGCAGAATGCAAGGCCGAGGCCGATGTCTGTTGCACATCGTCCAATGCGGTCAAGGTCGTAAACAGCCTTGATTCTGAGCTGGTCATCTTTATACCGGACGAGAATCTCGCTTCCTTCGTCCAGAGATCGACAGAGAAGGATGTCATCCCCTGGCCAGGATACTGCCCGACCCATGAGTCGATCACCGTGGAAAAGTTGAAGAAGCTGAAAGAGGAGCACCCCGGAGCTGTCATCCTGGTCCATCCAGAGTGCCGCCCCGATGTGATCGATATGGCCGATGCCACCCGGTCCACGGAGGGCATGATCAAGTTCGTCAAGGAATCTCCCAAGACCGAGTTCATCATCGGGACCGAGCAGGAGATGCTCTACCGTCTCAGTAAGGAGTGTCCGGACAAGATATTTTACTCCGTCCCCGGCGCTGTCTGTCCGACCATGAAGCTGATCACCTTGGCCAACGTCCTGGCGGCCCTGGAATCGATGTCCCCCGAGGTCATCTTGAACCCGGAACTGATGGACAAGGCACGCAAGCCCCTCCAGCGTATGATGGATATAGGTCGCGGGGACTAGGCGGCGAGGCCTGGGCTATTCACGGCCTTGCCCTCAAATCGCTTATTAGTGTTGTGTATTGTCCATTTTCGGACCGTATGGAGCAAACTTCCACTCCTTTGGGTCCAAGGTCCCAATGACGAGGAAGGTCGTCGGGGGCTGACGGGCCGAACTATTCCCAGGCGCCGTAGGCGCTATGCTTGGTGAGCTTTGCTCTGTTCCACATCCTGTCATGTAACGTTATGGTCACGGTCTTGTTGCATGCTTTGTTGGTCCGCTCCATGTGTGCAAGGAGCAAAGCTCGCTGGTCCATGCTCACATGAATATCTAGCATCATGGCCGACAGCATACATATGTCCTACAATGGGGCAGATAGACGTCTTACCAGAAGGTGTCCCGAAATGCGCGGCTTTCTCCGTTTCGCAGGGAGATACCGCTGCACGGTCAGTTGAAGCATGAAAGGCCCCGCCCGAACGGGCGAGGTAGCGCACTGTAGTTGCGATGGAGAAAGAAAAAAGGGTTTCTGAAGAGATTTACGGCCTCTTGTATCCCGGAGGCACCTGGTACTGATATCTGTCGTTCTTCTTCCGGGAGCGGCGGCGGAGCGCCATCATGGTCACCAGTGAGACGCCGCATACCACGCCGACGGCGATGAGCACTAGGAAGATCACTACTGGGTTGACCTCCCCAACGATATTCAGTTGGAATGCGCCGGCCTCGAAGGTCGGATCATGGACTATGTTCTCACCGGCGGGGTAGATGTATCCTCCGATGACGGCGATGCCCCTGATCTCTCCATCCTTGGGTCGGTCGAAGTCCTTCACCTTATCGATGCTGTCCCCAGCGTGCACCTGGTAGTACATCTGGGCCTCATAGCCATCCACGGTGACATTGCTGACCCAGGTGAGCTGACCTACCCGCTGCCAATTGTCACGGTACTCGATCTTGTTCTTGGCCACCTTGATCGAGTGGTCCGGCGCATCGGTAGCGGTGGCATTGGTGCCGGCCGCCTCATAAACCATCGTTCCAGCTCCGTTGGATATGCTCGAATCGAGGAACTGGGCGGACATCCACTTATGGACGATCTCCGGGATGAAAGTGCCCATGAACACGATGTTCTCGAGCATCAGTTTGGACGTGTTGCTCTGGGCAGTGTAGTCCCAGCCGTTGATGATGTGGTCGTACTTGAACTCCGCATTGACCGATGTGCCCGTATAGTTCTTGGCCTCGGTCTGCTTGGAAGAGATGATCTGGTTGTTCCCGTTGATCTTGACGTCATACCAGGGAACGGTGGCCTCCATCTGCTTGGCCGAGGCATCGATGTGGAAGACGAACTCGACCTTGGATACTACCCCGTCGTCTATGGTCCCGGCCCGAGAACCATCGGTATTGGTGGCCGGCTGGTCGTCCCAGATCTTAGTGTACATGAGGTCGGTGGCGGAGAGAGCGAAATCAAAGTGCTTGGTACCGTTCGCTTCATCGGTCACGGTGGTGATCTCCCCAACCGACCAGACCGCGTTCTTCAGATCGATGGTCTTGTAGACCGGTTCTACCGCCCAGATGCCGAAGTTGTCCAGAGAACGGTTCCCATAGAAATCGAAGACCCCATTGCCTGCGCCGTACCGGCCCCCATGACCGTCCGGAAGCCCCGTATCATTGAACTCGATCAGAGCGTCGAGCTGCTGGAAAAATACTGTCAGCACAGGTATGGGTACGGCTGAGACCATCATTCCGCCGTTCTCGTCACGTACGGTCGCGCCGCCCAGATAGCGGACGTAGGCCCCGACAAGAGTGGGGGCATTGGGGTGCTCGGGCGTACCATACACAACCCCGAACCAGGCAGCATTATCGCCCCTTGTCATGTTCACGGCGACAAAATCGCCGCCACCGAACTCGGTGGTCGTACCCTGTTCAAGCTGGATCCGGTCGAGAGGGTCCTCTTCCGGGGCAGCGGACACGATGGAAACGAGCCCGGTGCAGAGCATCAGACCGACCAGCGTTATCGCACATATCGCTGTGAGATAGAGATCTCATCATTGTTACCTCGACCCCGGTATCCTCGCTAGGGCAGAATATAGACCGAGGGACAAATCTTGCTGAACTTTGTTTCCTATCCCTTTATATATCAGGATACCGAGTTCTTTGGGAATGAGCCAGGCGGACATCCGGGCGGTGGACAACCCCATATCGGCGCTCTTCGATCTTTCCGAGGACAGTCAACAACGAAGCGCCCAGGTTCCGCAAGCTGGTACGCTATGCCTCAGCCTTCGTCATAATCTGGCTAGTGGTGGACTTTATTCTCATCCTGGCCACCATCCGTGAAAGCCTACTGGTCGGCGGTCTTCTTATCGCTATCTTCATCCTCGGCCTGGCAACCCTGAGCATGCTGATGGGCATGAATGATTTCTTCCGCTATTATGTCATGAGACATCGGGCGATCATGAGCGTTCGGAACGATGAACCGATCATCAAGGTACCTTCCGGTCCTACTCCTACGGCCCGATTGCTCGTTCATTTACAATCTCGGAACCCCGAGCTGAACTATCTCTACGCGGCTAACTACGTCCCCTCGCCAATGGCCGTCCGGGGGCGGTCGGGAACCGTCTACCCGCTCGATGTGTACATGACCCGGCATTCGAGCTTCACGTGGTGGCTCATCGGACGCGGTTACCCGGGCTATCAGCTGTATATAAAGGTGTTCGATCATGCGCCCCGGCCGGAGGAGCTTATGTGGTTCAAGGCAGCGGCCGAGGACATAGCCCGAGCAAAGCGGATGCCCGCATCCCGGGTCATCGCCCTGTGGCCCCGTCACAGCGAGGACGAACTGTCGGAGGAATCCTATAACATTCTGATGTCCCAGGTGGTCCGCTCGTCGCACCGGGGCAAGCAATTCGCCAGCTCATTGGAACTGATCATGGAGAACGATGACGGCACCTACGAGTTCATACCGTACATTGCCGATCAGGTCCGTTTCTCGTCCCGATGAGCCCAGTACGGTAGTCCTCGGTAGCGGTAATGCTCCCTGATCTGTTCTTCGTAGATGCTCAGGAAGAACTCATTGTACTTGCGGACGTAAAGGACCCCAGACCTGGTGATCTTTATCTCGTACCTCCCCTCTATTTTTTCCACACGGACCAGTCCATCCTGTTCCAGTTGTTCGATGACCTTATTGGTCATAAAATGGTTCGAGCGGATCTCGTGCTTGATCTCTTCCTTGCTGACCCCTGGACGGTCTGTGGACATGACCTGGTCCAACTTACCCTCCAGCCCCGGCTGATATAGATCGATCCCCAGCTCCGAGACTAGGCGATTGAGGGTGAAGCACCCGTAAATTTTGCTGTCCTTGTTGCTCTTGGACATCCTGGGTCTGAAAACATATCGTTTGGTGCTTAATAAGCGCTATCGTGCTTCTTCATCATCATTAAAGTTATGACGGCCATCCAGCAGATCCGCGTGTCGGGCCTGGGGCTAGGATTATATAACTTGAGTTTTCATAATTAACGACGGTCCTTATGGGTGCAACGGTCTGGGCGGGACGAACGGGCCCAATAAAGTGGCCTAAACAAGGACATCCAACTATTATGGTGGGATTGCTGTGATGATGACCGGCGGTTATGATGTGCTCATAGAGATCAATGAAAGATTAGTTAATCATGCGTTGGCCGCGGCCTTCTATTCCTCGTTCTATACGACCTTCGAGGGATCGGTCGTCCCCAAGGTCAGGGGGCCCTTCGAAGATCTTGCCCGGGTCGATTACCATATCGAGCTCAATGAGCCCCCGTTTATAGATTTCAGTCCTACGGATAAGATTAGGGCCCACCTCAACCTGAAGGCGATCATAAATGTCATCGGTCGAAAGGTTAGGACGGATGTCTCCGTCGACCTGTTAGGTCGGATGACTCTCGACCCCATTACTAAGGAGATATCGCTAGATGTCCAGGAGGTCAGGATAGGTGAGCTTCGATTCCTCGATCGTTACGAACTTCCGAAGATCGCTCGAAATCTGGTCAATGAGGCCTTAGTCATGGTCATCCATTCCAACTTCGTCAAAGGCATAGGGGTTGGTGGGCTGAAGGAGTTCAACGTCCCGGTCACCGCCGCGCCCGATATAATCCATCTGGGGGACGAGATAAGGATATTCCTCCTACCGGGCTTTCCGGGAATGACCATCAAGATACCGTCGGTCGATGTGGAGGTCTCCTCGCTCGTTCCCGCTGAAACATTGGTAGTTGGCGAGGTCGATATGGCCGTGTCCCCTGGTTTTTTTGGTATCATTAGCGACCAGAGCATGGCCCTGGCCATCTCGATGGGGGATAACGTCGTAGGGGACCCCGCCAGCATCAAGGACTTCACCGAAGGCAATGATCTGGCCATCGGCCTTTCCGAAGTGTCGCTGAACCGCATTCTGGACCAGGCCTGGTCACGGGTCCCTCGGGACTTAACGGTAAATGGCCACATACCTGTGGACAATGTCCGTGAGCTATTGGACTCTCTTCAGGGCATAAAGGATATGCCCAGTAGGTTCGAGACCCTTGGCCTGAACAAAAAGAACACCGAGGTCGAAAAAGCATGGGTCGATTTCTCAGCGACCATCAATCCTGAGAAGCCAAAGGTCCGCATGGGTGAGGGAGGCACCTTCGAGATCTATGACACTAGGGTCCCGGGGAAAGCTCAGGCAGTTGTGAGAGCGACCAATGTTATTACCACTCGAAAGGGGCAGAGTGCATTCTCCGCCCTCCTATGGGGCGAGCCCAAGGAAGAGAAGCCGCCCGAAACGAAAAGAGAGGAGGTGACGGTCTACAACTTTGACTCGAGCATCGAGATCCTGCTGAAGCGCGTGGTCATAGCCTTAATGGTCAATAGTGATGGGCGATTAAAGATCGATGTCACCGATGTGGATTTCTTCCTTGACATTCCCTGGCATCTGCCCAAGTTCGTTCTTGAAAGTATCAGCAATAGAATCGAGGATACCATAAAGAGAGATTTCCCCGCCTTCGATCTGACCGAAATGCTCCAGGAAAAACTGGCACCGATGTTCCCTTTTACTCCGCAGCTTAAGATAGTCAAGGTCTCCACCGAAGGCTCAGAAGCGTTGATCATCGGGAATCTGGAATTCAAGGAGGTCCCCCGGCACATTGTGCCCGTTCCGAGCTTCGTGGCAGATCCGAGGACCGCCAATAGGGAGGTCCATCGGGCGTCCTGTCCGTCCGTCCGGAAGATCCCAGAGCATGCCCAGATCGGCTATACTTCGCTCTATGATGCCCTGGCCGAAGGGCTGCGAGGGGCGAGGGATTGTCTTCCTGAGTTCAGCCGAGGTTTTGTGGAAAAGGAAAAGGCGGTCACGATCCCCGAGATCGATGTATCAATGGCCCCATCGAGAAAGGAAATTGCCATCTCCGGTGAGGAGCTGCTCAAACCCATCCCCTTAATGGAGGTCAAAGTTCCGATCGTCCATGAAAACATCGTGATCCAATCAGGCGAAAAGACTGCTGATAGAGCTAGCGATGAAATAAAGAGCGAAGAACATCAGGATCGCCCCGCACCCGGCAAAAAGGATTCGATACCTCCTGCCGGTTAGGAAGGTACGGGACCGGTTGACCGAGAATGAGACAAACTGCAGCCAGCCGAGATCGCACGCCAGGTGGACGGCCGCAAACACCGGTAACATGATGAGCCCGTACCCGGAGGCTATGCTTATCAGTGATGCTCCCACCGTTGCCCACCAGAGGAGAAAGTAAGGATTTATGGCGGTCAGAGCGATGCCGGCAGTGAAGGGCCCCAGTTTTGACCCATGGGCCTGTTCCCCGTTCATTTTTGTACGGACCATGGAAATGCCCATGTAGATCAAGAAAGCGCCGCCGATTATGCCGATGGCGGCGAAGACCGACCTCTCCTTCAGCACCGCCTCGAAACCTAGGAAGATAGCGACAATGAGCGGTATCTCGATGACCGCGTGGCCAGCAGATATCTTCAGACCGGCCCGGGCATCTTGGTAACCTTTGGCCACGGTGGTAGCGAAGATCGGACCGGGCATGATGACTCCTGATAGCGAGATGAACGCTACTATGGCCAGGAAGATCAGGGGGTCGGTTGCTCCATCCATAATCCGTTCCATGCGGACAGTGATATTTATCGGTTGGCCATTTTGATTAGGAGGCTTAAAACAGCCCTTTCATTCCGTTGCACCTAGGGCCGGAAAGTGAGTTGACCACGGGGCGCTGGCCGTTCGGAAATGTCCCCTCGTTTGGGAAGAATCTCTGTTTCCAGTAGCTCCCTCTGCTCGATATGTTCTGCTGGCCCATGAAAGACGGAGAGAGGCCATTCTGATGATTGCGCCAATGATGCTTCACTCGGTGGCGGAACAGTTCCTACATCGTCGTATTAGATGACCTTACCTATACGCCCCGCGCATTTGCTCAACTGTCTTGCGGATACCCACCAAATCGACTCCATGCGGGGGATGCATATCGGAATGATGGCCCTAATGTCCAATCCCCTGGTGGGTGGCACAATCCTGGCTGATCATCAGGGTCATGGTATTGCGGACCCCTGGAATTGAGCGCACGCTTTTCATTAGCGTTGCTTCCAACCCATCTATGGTTGCCGCGGTCAGCACGGCCACAACATCATAGACGCCATAGACCAGATAGGCCTTCTCCACACCTTCGAGAGCGCATACACTGTCGATCACATCCTGCTCTTTACCGATATCGCAATTGATGAGCACGACCGCGCTGGGCATCGTATGAATAGTCGGTTCCCCGCCTAGTTTAATTTTTCCTGGCGGTACGAGCTGGGCTACTGGTCATCGGGTCTGCGGAAGGGAATCGCCCTCGATGATGAGAAGGGGGTCAGCGGGCCCGTTAGCAGTTGATGGGGCCTTCAACGCGGATCGGGGTCCCTCTCGTTTTTCGACCATCTTGTCAAGAAAGCACTCCTTCTTCAGGCAACGCCAGGCGATATCCAACATGAACAAGATGCCGATGGCGACCAGCACTAGGGCGACGACCCAGGAGTAGGTGAAGTCCAGCCCCGGACCTCCTTTTTCCAATCCCTGGCCGAACAGCAGGGCGACATACATGGGAATGAGGCGCAGGGCGATGTCCCGGTGGCGGACCGCCCATACGGAGAAGAAGACGAAAGGTAGGATGAAGTAGCCCAGGCGGATCATCGGGTAGACGGTCAGGAACATGACCGTGGAGAGCATCGCTCCCCGCCATATGTCCAGCTTCCACCGATAGACCAGATAGTATGACAGCGCTAATACTCCGACAGTAATGCCTGCCCCGAACAGGCCCGGAATGACCAGTCCGCTTTTACCAACCAGATTGATGATGGACATGCCCGCGCTCCCCTCACCGCTCCTTCCTAACAAGTAATAGGATGGAAAGCCCAGGAACTCGATGGGACAGACCAGTAAGAACGGCAGGGCGATGAGGGCGGAGGTCAGAACCGCTACCCCTATGTTGACCAGGCGTTCTTTTCTACCTCTAAGCTTGACCAAAGTCACAGGGTATATGATTACAGGCAGGAATTTAGTCCAAAAACCAACTGCTACCGCGACAGCGGACCATTTTTTCAGGCCGTAGAGCATCAATAGGACTGGCAGGACATAGAAGAACGCCACCAGCGGCTCATCCTGGATGCCCCAGGTCGCATCCTGAACGGCGAAGGGGCAGACAATGATCAGAAGGGCGGCGAGGAAGGCATAGTACTCGTCCCAGCGGCGCATGATGAAGTAGAGGGCCAGACCGGTCATAATGGGGAACAGCGAGAAGTAGGTCTCGTAAGCCCACCAATCTCCGCCAGCTATCTGAGGGGGCAATAGAATATAATTTATCAGCGGCGGTGACTCTATGTCTAGGTCTCGGTAGATGATCCCTCCGTTAAGGATCAGGCTGGTCCTTTCCTGGTAGATGTGCAGGTCTGGAGTCGGTCCGAAAGAGGAGTCGAGCCAGGGCCTGATGACCAGGCCGTCGGCGAGGATGAACGAGCCATAGATCATTGCTCCCACTAACAGTAGGACGAATATTCTCTGCAGGTGGTTCATATTGTGCAGACGGGCGTTCATTCTCTTGAAAATACCATTCGCCATTAGCTCCGTGCTCCCGTACCACGAATCCTGGATATCCCAGATTTCGAGGGCCATATCTTCGCAGATTTATATGAGCCTATGGAGAGCTGGGGCGTCAACAGTAACTATAATCTGTCCCACCCCCATCATGGGGCGGGATGCACCAGGTACTTTCGGTCCGGTGCCGCATTGGTCTAAATAGTACTGCACTTTGACTACAATGAGAAAAATGGTGGCCAGCAGAGTTCGGTGAATGGATGAAAGGGTTAGAAATGCCGGTCGAGACATTGGCCTTCGTGGTCCTAGGGGAACCGTCTCCCGAGGGGAGCACCAAAGCATTCTACATCAAGAAGCTCAATCGGACGGTCACCACTCACCAGAACCAGAAGAGCCTGGAGGCCTGGAGGAACAGGGTCGCCACCGAGGCCCAGCGTGTACTCGAGGGGAGAGAGTGGACCGCCGATAATTGTTCCGCTTACATCGTGGATGTGGAGTTCATCCTCTCCCGCCCCCCCTCGGTCCCGGAGCATAAGCGCAAGCATCCTATCGTCAAACCGGATATCGATAAACTGGTGCGTGCGGTGAACGATGCTCTCACCGGTATACTGTTTGTCGACGATTGCCAGGTCGTGTCCATGGCCATTTCTAAGGATTATGGTCGGGATCGGCGTCCTGGGGCTTACATCGAGGTGTCCCGCTACCCGAACCAGGCCGAGAGGCCAAAGAGCAGTAGAAAGCGGGCCCTGGCGTTTGTATCTTCTTTGGAGGAATGCACCTCCGATGACCCCCGGGACGATTAGTTCTCGGGCATTTTAATCCGCCTAATGGGCCAACCTGTTGATCACGATCGTTCCGTTGTGGACCATGGGTACCCTATCGCCACAAATGTAATATTGGAAATGAAAAAAAATGTTTGGATGGGCCGTTTCCAGCTCAAGGCACTAGCCGGATGCGGTCACGGGGGAACAGGATGGTCTCCCTGATATTGGGTAGGTTGAGCATCTTCTGCACCATCCTCTCCACCCCTAAGCCCCAGCCACCATGAGGAGGCATGCCGAACTGGAAGGCGTCGAGATAGAAGCGGAAGGACTCCGGGTCCAGCCCCTTTTTCTGCATGCGCGCTACCAGGTGATCGTAGCGGTGCTCCCTTTGTCCGCCCGATGAGATCTCCTGGCCCTTGTAATCGAGGTCAAAAGAGTAGGAGTATGGGGTCCCGTCCTTTTCCATGATATAGAACGGCTTCGCTTCTTCGGGGTACTCGATAATCCAGTACATGTCGTACCCCCTTTCCTTCATGACCTCACCAAGTGCTTTCTCGCCCTCGGTCCCCAGGTCGTCGCCCAGCTTGATATTCATGCCGGTGCCTTGGACCATCTCCACCGCGTCCTTGTACTCGATAACCGGGTAGGGTGCCTTAGGCACCGATATGGTGGTGTTAAGTATCTCCAGTTGCGCCTTGGCCTTTGTCTCTACGCCCTTAATGACCGACATGGTACACCGTTCGATGACGTCCAGCACATCACTCATCGATTCGATGAAGGCCATCTCGCCATCAAAGGAGATGAACTCCGAGACATGCCGGGCCGTATCGGACGGTTCGGCCCGGAATGCAGGGCCGATCTCGAACACGCGGTCCAGTCCGGTTGACATGAGCATCTGCTTGTACAGCTGGGGGGACTGTGCCAAGTAAGCGGTCTTGTCAAAATATTTCACCTTGAACAGGGTCGCGCCGCCCTCGGCGCCGGAAGCAACGATCTTGGGGGTGAACACCTCGGAGAAGCCTTCATCCACCAGGAACTGATCTATCAGGCCGAGGGTCAAGGACTTGATCTCGAATACCGCGCGGATCTCCGGCTTGCGCAGGTCCATGAACCGGTGATCGAACCGTGTGTCCGCTTCTACGTTGACCTTGTCCACCACACCCATGAGCAGCGGGGATGCCGCAACGCTGAGGACCTCGATGGTAGAGGGAATTATCTCCACACCGCCCTTGACCTGGTTGGCGCTCTTGGCCGTGCCGGTCACCTTAACCACCGACTCGCGGGCCAACGATGTCAGGGTGGTCATGACCTCGGGGGCGATCTTCTTCTTAGGAGCAGTGATTTGAACGGTCCCATAACGGTCCCTGATGATGAGGAACGATATCCCACCCAGGTTCCTGATCTCCTGGGCCCAGCCCTTCACCACAACCTCCTTCTCCGCGTCGGCCGGGGAGAGGGACCTGGAATTGCGCAGCGTCGATTCGCTCATTCGATTACCGGGCCGTGGATGGCCTGGGGCACTATAAAACTGATGTCGCGTAACATCGGTAGCTTCTAGCGGGATCGATCGGTGAGCTTGTTCGATCAGATTCGTGTAAGGCATTGTATGTCCATGGTCCCGGACGAACGACCGTACTGGTCATCGAAGGCACTGCACCACGGCCCTACACCTAGCCCTTTGGTAATGATGGTCAGGCGAGAGATGTAGGGGCAGGAAAACCATCGACCAAAATTAATATAGTCGGTCGATTGCCAATAGTCGATACCATGTCCGTCAACGTCGAGATCGACCAGGATGCTTGCATCCAGTGTGGGAGATGTTATAATGATGAATGTCCAAATGTGTTCAAGGAGGGCGAGGACGGTACATCGGAGGTCGTAGAGCAATATCGAGATGGAGGAAGCTCGGGAAGGGTAAGGTACCGGACGACTTGTTCGATTGCGCGAGCAAGGGTGCCGAGGCCTGCCCCGTAACGTGCATCACGGTCAGCAAATAGGTTGAAAATCGATACATGCTGGAATCTGAACGGTCCCATCGGGTGGAAAGCTATGATGGAACCCTACTAACTATTTATATGGAAAGCAATATTTCGAGCGTATACTGAGGGGAAAGTAAATGTCAGACAGGGTAACTGTATCAGTTATCAAGGCCGACGTCGGTTCGGTCGGCGGCCACGCCCGCCCTCATCCGCTGATGATGACCAAGTGCGAGGAACGCCTCGCTGACGGCCTGAAGGCCGGAACGATCGATGATTTCTATGTCACCCGGGTAGGTGATGATATCAACCTGTTCCTCGCCCACACCCGTGGGGAGAACAACCGCGACATTCACGGCCTCTGTTGGGAAGCGTTCATGGACGCTACCAAGGAAGCCAAGCGAATGAAGCTCTACGCGGCCGGTCAGGACCTATTGACCGATGCATTCTCGGGCAACGTCCGTGGTGCGGGGCCCGGAGCTGCGGAGATGGAGTTCAAGGAAAGAGGAGCCGAGCCGATCGTGTTCTTCATGGCTGACAAGACCGAGCCATCGTCCTACTCTCTTCCGTTGTGCAGGACCTACATGGACCCGTTCACGACCACCGGGTTGGTAATCGACCCGCGGGCCCACGAGGGCTTCAAGTTCGAGATAGTGGATGTCTGCGACTCCAAGAAAGTGATAATGACCACTCCCGACGAGACGTATGATATCCTGACCCTACTGGGCGATACCACCAGGTATGCCATAAAGAAGATATGGTCCAAGGACCCGTCCATCGGTCTCGGTGCTGTGGTCTCGACCGAGAAGCTCAACATCTCTGCTGGCAAGTATGTCGGCAAGGACGACCCGGTCTGCGTATGCCGTGCTCAGAGCGGCCTACCTGCGGTCGGAGAGATCCTGCAGCCCTACATGTTCCCGGCATTGGTCTCCGGCTGGATGAGGGGCTCCCACTATGGTGGCTGGTATCCCTGCTCGGTGGCCGATTCCGATCCGACCTACTTCGACGGCCCCCCACGCATCTGCGCGGTCGGCCTGCACATGAGCAACGGCAAGTTCCAGGGTCTCGAGAACCCCGGCTCACCGCCCGGATTCCATACTCCATTGGACTATTTTGCCGGCAGCTGCTGGGACGAGGCCAGGAAGGGAGCAGTAAAGGCTTCTATCTACATGCGCCGCCACGGTCCGTTCATGCCTGCCGTGCTCGGTCCTGAGGAGATGGAATACACCACTCGCCCGGCCGTGCTCAAGAAGCTGAAGGAAAGGATGGAAAAACTTGACTAGACTGCGAACGCCGGTGGTCATGGTCAACTTCAAGGCCTATGCCGAGGTCGAGGGCCCCCGATCCGTGGCCCTGGCCGAAGCGTGCCAAGAAGTGTCCGATGACACCGGCATAATTATCGCGGTCTGCCCGCCCACTACGGAGCTGGCCGCCGTGGCGAAAGCGGTCACCGTTCCGGTCTTTGCTCAGCATGTCGATGCCCGGAAACCCGGCCCGGCCACTGGGTGGACGACCCCGGAGCTGGTAAAGGCCTCCGGTGCGGCAGGCACAGTTGCTCAATCACTCGGAACATCGCATGGTCCTAGCCGATCTGTCTTTGGCCATCGAATTGTGCAAGGCATCGGGCCTGGGCACCTGCGTGTGCACTGATACTGAGGCCACTTCGGCCGCAGCAGCCTCATTGGACCCGGATTTCATCGCCGTCGAGCCTCCCGAGCTCATCGGCGGGGACATATCGGTAACTGACGCCCAACCGGAGATCATATCTAATGTGGTCATGGCGGTACGACGGATCGATGAGGGCATAGGGGTCCTATGCGGGGCCGGAGTGAAGAATGGCAAGGACGTCAAGAAGGCTATAGAGCTTGGCGCGTCCGGGGTCCTGTTGGCCTCTGGAGTGGTCAAGTCTAAGGAGCCCAGAAAGGTCCTGGCCGATCTGGTACAATATCTTTGATAATCTTTTCGGTCTAACTGTAGTGGATCATTCTATCCCGTCGCCTCGCCGGTATCGTGGTCGATGAGGGGTCTGTCCATCTTGGTCCTGCTGGTGCTCATTCTCCCCATAACCCAGCCTGGCCCCTCATCCCTCTCAGGTATCGGGACCTCCATTCCCTCTCTGGCGGGCGAGATCGCTTTAGATCAGCCACCCTCTGATGTTAGATTAATATTGACAGAGATATGCCCCGGTCATCCGACCGAATACATGATCATCACCAATGAGGGGGAGGACATTTCCGTCCGGGGAGTGACCGTTACTGATGGAGAGGGCAACATCACCATTCTTACCGAGATAGTCCTACCAAGGGGCGGCTCGTTAGCCTTGGCATGCGACCGGTCCGTTTTCCAGACATTATACCCGGAGATGATGTGTCTGGAAGAGGGGAACACGAATCTCTCCTGGGGTGGACGCTTCACCCTGGCCGATGCGGGGGATGAGGTGATTTTGTCCTATGCCGACGGCACGATCCTTGATGTGGCGGTCTACGGTGGCTCTCAATACTCTGGTCCTGGATGGAGTGGACTGGCGATCGAAGGGGCCGCTAAATCCCACGCCCTGGTGAGGTCCGGTCCCGATACCAACACGGCATCGGACTGGAGCGTCGAACCGCCTGGACGGTCTGATTTCTTGAAGATGACCTTTGAGGCGATAGTCGAGCCGTTCTCGATCCCAGAAAATGCCGCTGAACGACTACTACGCGAGCTTGACATGGCCTCACGGAGCGTGAAGTGTTCGGTCTATGAGCTAACCGACCCGGCGATCGTTAATGCTCTCGCCAGGTGCTCCCGCCGCGGTCTTGATGTTAACGTGCTCATCGAAGGGCAGCCCGTGGGCGGTCTATCGAACGCATCTCTCAGTGCCATATCGACCCTGCGAGCTGCCAATGCGGAGGTCAAGGAGCTGCGATCCACCGACTCGTACAAGCGCTACGATTACCTCCATGCCAAGTATATGGTCCTGGACGGCCGGCGGGTCGTGGTTATGTCGGAGAACTGGGGAAGAGGCCTCTACAACAACCGGGGGTGGGGAGCATGCCTGGACGGCGTGGGAATCGCTGGATACTACAATAGTGTGTTCGAAGCCGACTTCTTCGGTCCTCTCGACATATGTCAACCAGAGGTCAATGCCCCTACATTGGCATCGGTCGAAACGGAATCTAGTGGTTCCGAAGAACTCGTTCGTTATCGTTGTCAGGTCACAACCATCCTATCCCCGGACTATTCGGGTGGAGCGCTACATGAACTGATTGCCACCGCCAAGGAAACAATCCTGGTCGAACAAATGTCAGTCGATAAACTCTGGTTATCCGGTCCGAGCCTCGTGGCCGATCTGATATCTGCGGCTGCCCGAGGGGTAAAGGTCCGTGTGTTGCTGGACACCTCCTGGGGAGGCGGCGACAATGGACTGGTGGCCGAAACCCTTAACGATCTTGCGGCGAGGAACGGCCTGGACCTGGAGGTTCGGTTGATATCCGAGTATCATGGTCTGTCGGTGATGCATAACAAGGGGCTGATCGTTGATGACCGGACGGTCATTTCTTCTATCAACTGGGGAGACTGTGCCGTCTACCAGAACCGTGAGGCTGGGGTAATCATTGCATCTCTTCCGATAACCGATTATTTCGCGAACCTGTTCTGGATGGATTGGAACATCGATCCGATCCCGCCCAGGGCGATACTGCCGTGGACCTATCTGCAGGTCAACTCGGGGGAACCCGTTTTCATGGATGCCAGCGGCTCGACCGATAATGGCGGAAAGCTATTCTTCGAGTGGGATGTCAACGGGGATGGGTCCTCCGAGAACGCCTCATCGTCCTGGGTGGCCCTCCTGCCTGAAGGGAACAATACCATCGTCCTGACCGTACGAGATAGGGGCAACAATACGGCCACAGCGATGTGCTGGGTGGAGGTGCTGCCCGTCACGAACGACAGCTCCTCGTTCCCACTTTTGCTCATGGCATTGCCCATCTTAGTGCTGGTGTCGATAATCATATTGAAAAAGATTATCCGGGAGAAGAGATATTGATTAGCCGTTGTATCTGAGAGGATTCTCCGCTAGCGACCTTACTTCGGTCTACGATCTAGCCTGTTACACTTTGAGCGAGAGATACGATCCAAACATCTTCACCTCGATATCTGCAGCATGGCCGGAAGGATTCACAGTGGTAGAGAGCCCCTGGGGAATCAAAGCGTTCCTTCTGGGGGTCATGACCTCCTCGGTCCATTCCCGGGTCCTGATGCTGACGGTGGCGCCGGAAATGAGGAGGAAAGGGGTCGGGACCATGCTAATGAATCGCTTCATGGAGGAGAGCATCAAAAAGGGGGCCAAGGTCCTGACTCTGGAGGTCCGGAGAGGTAACGTCATAGCGATGGAGTTCTACAAGAAGTTCGGGTTCCAACCAATCGATGTGATAAAGGGTTATTACAACGATGGTGAGGACGCTTACCAGATGCAGATGTTCATCTGACCTAGTGGTAGGCCTGGTCGTCCCGAATATGTTCGTTCCAGAAATAGTACGGGGAGCGCTCCTTCTGTGCTGAAGATATGTCCGTTCCCAGCCCTTTCATGTACTGTACCATACCGCTCGCGAATCTGCTCCTCTGCGGTCCGGCTCCGCTTCTGGGCGGCCGCCACGTGCCGTTCATCTATGACCGTGTCGCCGAGGGAGATGGCCAGATCGCCCGCCGTGCGGATGAGGCCTCCGAGCTCACGCAGTCTGAGGGTCAGGGCGTTTTCCTTGCCATCGGAGAGCCTGGCGCGGACCTTGGCCTCCTTGATGATCGCGTCGACCGCCGACCGGGTAGCATGTGGTATCTTCCCATCGGTAATGATCTCTTGAGCGATGAACTGGGCGATACGGGCGCGGTTAAGATCGTTGTCCTCCATGAAGGTCTCGACCAGGACCTCGTACCCGTCCCCGTTGATCCTCGACCTCAGGGGTGAGAGCACCTGCTCTAGATCTTGTATGTTGCACGCTCCGACCAGGATGAAATTGGCCGGGACCGCGTCGACCTTGACCGATGCGCCAGCCGACTGGGGATTGCGTCCAGAGATCGGCGCGCGTTTCTCCTGCATTGCAGTAAGGATCAGACGCTGTATGGGGCCCAGATGGGAGATCTCGTCCAGGAATAGGACGCCCTCATGGGCCTCGTGAATGGCACCGGGGATAACTCGTTCGTAAGGCTGTGTGCCCAATGAAAGATGGCCACCGAAGGGGTCATGCCGGACATCACCGAGAAGCTCCGTTTCTGAGGCCCCGGTCGCAAGCACGAACGGGTTGCGTTCTAAGGGCACCAGGACCTTGCGGGGGCGTTGCTTTTCGAATTCTCGTCGCCGTTCCAACGCACCCTGGTCCAACACCCGGATCATCTCGCCGGCCCGTTCGAAGACCACCACCTCTTCCTTGTCAAAGCGCTTGCGGGTGGTGGTGACCTTCTCTTTACCGGCATTGAGACCGGGAGCGGCCCCTGCCATCGATTCCATAAGATTGCCCAGCAGGTCGCCGAACGGATTTCCTGGCTGGACCCCGGTATCGATCTTGGGCTTTTCGCACTTGGGACAGATACGTTCCTGCGGGGATGAATAGGTCCCACAGTTGCGGCAGCGGTAGGCGAGCCGCTCGGCCACGTTGGCCGGGGCGGCCTGGGGCTCGATAAGCTCGCCTTCCGCTGATCCCCGGGTCTCCCGTTCCCTAAGGATCTCATCCTCGCGCTTTACCTCCACCAGCGGCCGCTCGGGGTTCTCCGGATTATGGACGATCCGGATCTCCTCACGGGGTTTGGGAAGGTAAAGAGCGAGGGCCTGAGCGATCATGGACTTTCCAGTACCCGGCGGGCCGACCAGCAGGAGATGTCTCCTTTGCTTGGCAGCGATCCGCGCGAGCTCCACCGCTTCATCCTGTCCGATGACTCTCCTGAGGGGGTCCTTCGGTATGGCGATATCTGCGGTTGTGGTGATGGACCTGAGGTCCATCTCCTTCTGGATGTCCACTTTTTCGCTCATTCGTTCAGGTCTTCCTTGGTCCAGATCTCCACCGCAGCGGGCTGCTTGGTGATGTTGCCCATCTTGGTGCCCACGATGGTGGTGATCTTGTTGTCGGCTGCGATGTCCAGGATCCTCTGGGTGATTATCCCATCGAAAACGACCGCGCTCACTCCCTTCCCATTGGCCTTCAGAGTGTTGACCAATTCTCTGACCGGAACCTCCTTGATGACCTCGCCGGCCGTATCCATTATTCTGGCCTTGGAGGTGGCGGAAAGATCGTTGATGATTGCCTTATAGCGCACCTGGGCCTCGGACAGCTTCTTGGTAGGCTCGATCTCGACCGGCTCCGGCTCGTAGGATTGTTCTACGCTCTTCTCGGGTAGGGCAGCGACCGGCTCGACGACGGGTAGCTCCTTCACCGGTTCGCGCGGTTCCTTGGGTTCGCGGGATTCGCGCGGTTCACGGCGTTCCTTGCGGTCCCGGGGCTCGCGGTGGGGGCGCTCAGAAGGCTTCTCTTGAGGTCGTTCCTGGGGACGTTCTTGAGTACGCTCCGAAGGCCTCTCCTGGGCCCGTTCCTGGGAACGCTGCTCCACGGGAACCTCCTCCCTAGGCTCACGGAACTCCCTCTCCCGCTGCTGTTCGCCGCGGGGTTGCTCCTTGGGGGCGCGCTCCTCGCGGGGCTCGGCGACGGGCTTTCCGTTCTCCGTGGACATCCCATACATCTCCATGAACTGCTCGCCGGGGATCTTATTCCGGAGGCATTTCATGATCTGTTTCTGGGTCAGCTCCTCGACCTCCATACCGCGCGGGGCGCGGGCGACGAAGTCCACTTCGGCCACCTGGAACAGCTCACGCAGGATGAGCTCTCCGCCCCTGTCGCCGTCGACGAAGGCAGTAATGACCCTCTCCTTGCTGAGATCCATGACGGTCTTCGGGACATTAGTACCCTCAACGGCGATGGCGTTCTTGATGCCCGACTTGAGCAGGTTCAGGACGGTCCGACCTTCCTTCCACAATGATGATAGCGTCGCTGTCGGTGACGTTCGGACCAGCAGGCAAGCGCTCCTTGCCATAGTGAATGATCTCCTCGGTCTGAACGCTCTGACGGACACTTTCGGTCAGATCGATGCCGGAGGTCTTGGACTGCTTTATCAGCTCGGTGAGCAGTTCCTTGGCCCTCTCGATGATCTTGGACCTCTTGGTGATCCGGACATCCTCGATGCTCAGGACGTTTATCTTGGCCTTGCACGGCCCCACGCGGTCGATAGTCTCTAGCGCGGAAGCCAGAATAACGGTCTCAACTTGATCAAGACTTGACGGTATGAGGACCTCACCGTCGGACTTGCCCTGCTTGGAGCTTACATCGACCTCGATGCGGCCGATACGGCCACTCTTCTGTAGGTCTCTTAGGTCCAGCTCGTCGCCCAGCAATCCTTCGGTCTGTCCAAAAATTGCACCTACCACGTCCGGCTTCTCGACGATACCGTCGGCCTGAAGCCTGGCTTTGATCATGTACTTGGTAGTGCTAGGATCGATGTTCATAGGGTTACACCTCTTATATCTCGAAAACGGCGTCCATACGACCAAAGATCACGCTGGTCTATCGAATTTCTTTGCCAGGTGAACTGTCCAGTATCGACTGTACAGAACCCGACCTTGTTTTATTACAACTCGCATTCGTGCGAGATGTGATGATGATAGTGAGCATGAAATCAGTCTAGTGAGGAAGTCGTTTCGACCCCGATAGGGTCCAATGTTGCTTATAAACCTTTCTGGGGCAGTATGACCTTTTAGATTACTGATATCCGTTCAGATAGGCATGAGCCAGATATCAATCAACCACCCGATGCTACCTTGATGATCTTGATCGATTCTCCGTCGATAAGTTTCTCATCGACCGGTATTGGCATTCGACCCCTCAGAACGATATGGGCATCCGGCAAAAGTCTTAGCATGTCCAAAACGTTCTGAGGTGTAGAATTGTCGCCTAGTTCGATGACCTCGTCGCTTTTCGCCATCAGCACGCGGACCCTCATTGGCCCTTGCACGCACCGGTAGGACATGATTCTTTCCCCATCATTTAGGTCGTTCGATGCTCCCTGAGTCCCCCGATCTTCAATCGGCACCGGGCCAGAGGCGTGGATGGGGGCGATAGCTTCCCCTAACAGTTAATATCATGGACTGGCAGGATGACCGGGGTAATAAATGGCCGATGCTAAACAAATCACATGTTCATGTGGGTGGACGTTGATCTCCCCATTGGGAGAGGACGACGCCCACAAGTGTGCTGAGATGCACGCGAACGAACACCACTCCGAAATGAATCTGAGCCGGGACCAGTTAAAGAATTTGATCAGATCCGTTCAGTTACTCCAGGCAAGGTCGATGTGACCTGGTATCTGTAATGGGGAAAACTGCCTTGTATGGGGACGAGGGTCGGTTCGCTTTCGCCATTATTATATGGCACGAAAGTAGGCGAACAATTAAAGGGCCCTGCATTGGAACACGAAGGCCGTGGTCTACCTACTTCTACACAAAGGGAAACAATCGCCCCAGCATTAACGGATCCACTCGGCTGCCGGTCTGCCGTTACTGGACCAAGTGGAAAGATTTCCGATGGGACTCGAACTCGCTGTGTCGATCTTTCCGACATGATGCCCTTGGAGGCCCCCAAAGAGAAGAAGGGGTGGTCAGCAAATGGTTTATATGTGGTCAGGGTTTTGCCATATCCGACGCCGAGGTAGTCTAGCCCGGTAAGGCGGTGGCCTCGAATTAACCATCGAGGTTACCGAGCAAGCCACTGACGGTCTCCGTCACGGGAGTTCGAATCTCTCCCTCGGCGCCAATTTTCTCCTTTAACATTGGCCCAACCGCTGCTTTTGCGCTGATCCTTTCGCCAGCTGCCTCTGGGCTACAAGGGCCGCCTGAGGGCCGTCCTGAGATGGTTCGTTGGAACGGGCATAGGGTCACCTGGTGAGGGTGTACTTCACCACGCCCTTTCCCCATACGGTCTCTTGCAGCCGATTGGCGAACTCCTCCATCTTCTGAGGGTAATCCTCACCAAAATCCCTCTTCACGAAGGTCTGGGCCTGATCGAAGAGGGCCAGGTCCCGATCTGAGTCCATAATGTTCTCTATGGCTGGGAACACGAAATCCTCTTCCTTTATGATATGGTCACGCATGTGCGCCACCAGGTCGATGCAGTTCTGGGCCAGCGGTTCTCGGTCCCAGGATGCCACGTTGCTGGCGATGGCTTCAGCGAACGACCTAGCCTGGCGATGTTCGGCGACGAGATCGGGGATCATGGCCTTGATCCGGTCCGGTCCGTCGGCAGCGACCGGGAAAATGAAGCGTTCCTCCTTACCATGATGATAGTTGTCCATGAACTTCAGGAAGAAATCTGCTACCTCGGGCATGATGCCCTTGTGTTGGTCCAGATTCCCGCTCACGGCCATGTCGGAAACCACGTCCAGGACCTGCCTGAGGATCCCATGGTCGTAGGATAGAATGGTGATGGTGACGCGCATGAGTAACAATATCACAGCGCACAGTATCTAGTTCTTCTCCCTGCTAGCCACGGTGAAAGGTCTGGAGTCAAATGGGTTTTATAATTGCTCTGTAGATTGATTAGCATGGGATCGCCCTTGACGAGCAATATCGCCGAGGGGCCCGAGGTGATCGGATGGAAGGACAGATGCTGAAGGAGCTGGTCGAACTAGCCTTGTCCAAAGGAGCCACCTATGCGGAGATCAGATATCAGAAGGATGCCTATGATTCCAACCTTCTTAAGAACGGTATCGCGGAGGTCTCGTCGTTCGATACCGACCGTGGCGTGTCCATGCGGGCCGTGGTCAACGGCGGTCTTGGGTTTGGCGCTTCATCCTCCATCGGTCGGCGGGAGCTCAAGGGCCTGGTCGAGCGGACCGTCAAGGCGGCCCGGGCCGCTTCGAGGCTAAGGGACGCACCGGTCCGGATGGGCGAAGCGGACATGGCAGTAGGGTCGTCGGAGATACGGGTAAGGGTCAGGCCGGAGAACATCTCCTTGGAGGATCGTCTTGCTTTCCTAAAAGAGGTGGACCAGGCGGCCATCGAGGCCGCCACGTCCAATGCCATCTCTCTTCCCGGTCGATATCTTAATCTCGATACATTCGTCACCGAGAAACACATCGTCAATTCCGATGGGGCAGACTTCCGTTCGGTAGTGCCACGGGCCGAGGTCCATGCTGTGCTTACAGCAAAAATGGATTCAAACAGCTCGGTCCAGAGGATGTTCTCGCTGGGTGAGGCCTCAGGTTGGGAGGCCGTGGAGAGATGGGACCTGGTCCGAAGGATGGGCGAAGAGGTGACGATCCTCGGAAGAGATCCTGAAGAAGGCCGATAGGTTCCTAGGCGAACGCATGGACGTGGTGCTGGGGCCGGAGGTTGTGGGGATAATCGCCCACGAGTCGGCCGGACATCCAGGAGAGGCGGACCGGATGCTCGGCCGGGAGGCCGCTCAGGCCGGTGAGACCTACCTGAACCGACAGGACCGGGGACGGAAGGTAGGCACGGAGCTGGTGAACGTGGTCGACGATCCAACGCTCAAAGGCTCGTTCGGTTTCTATCTCAGCGATGACGAAGGAGTGAGGGCCGCCAGGAGATATTTGATAAAAGGGGGGATGATCCAGGATTTCTTGCAAAATCGGGAGACCTCGGCCTTAATGGGGGTGCCCAGTAACGGCTCCTCCCGTGCGGTCTCATACGATCGGGAACCTATCGTCAGGATGGCCAACACCTTCGTGGAACCGGGTGATCATGAGGAGGAAGAGATGTTCGAGGGGGTGAAGAAAGGCGTGTACATGCGCAACTTCATGGAATGGAACATCGACGACCGGCGGTTCAACCAGCGCTATGTCGGGCTGGAAGCCTACCTCATCGAGGACGGCAACCTTGGTCCGATGGTCCGCAACCCTGTTCTGGAGATAACCACTCCGGCACTTTGGTCGGCGGTCGATGCGATTGGCAAGAAGGTCGAGTTCTCTTCCGCCCACTGCGGCAAGGGCGACCCCATGCAGGCGATCCCAGTTTGGACCGGCGGGCCGCACATTCGCCTCCGCAATATCAAGATGGGGAATCGGCCTGAAGAACGAAGAGATCTGCCAACGATTGGTGGAACTATGTCTGTTCGAGGGGGCATCGGATGCCACCGCGGCGGTGAGCGAAGGAGGACAGTGCATGGTCCGATTCTCCAACAACGAGATCACGGTCGTCGATACTCTGATGCACCGTTCAGGTTCGATCTTCATCAACGTCGAGGGAAGGAAGGCGAGCACCAACCTAGTGGAGCTGGATCTAGCATCGCTCAAGAAGGCGGCCAAGAAGGCGGTGGCCATCGCCCGGGCCTCTCCTCCCGCCGACCTGTACGTGCCCTTGCCCGAAGGGCCGTTCAGCTACGATCCGAAACTGTTAAAGTCCCCCCGCGTCGACCTGGACCCCGATGGGCCTGTCACCTGGGTCCAGGAGGCCGTGACCGCTGGGATCAAAGAGGGGGCAGAGAGGATGGCCGGCTCCCTTATTGTCCATGACGGCGAGTATTCCTTGGCCACTTCCGGTGGGGTTCTTGCCACCACCGAGGGAGGCTCGCTCGAACTGTCGTTACGGGCGTTCGGAAGGGGCAGGCATCGGGAGCCTCGGTTTCCTTAGCCATCGATGAAAATAGCCTCCACCCCGCTGCGACCGGGGCCGAGGCGGGGCGGGACGCTAAGATGGCCGCGGAGCCGGCGCAGATCGAACCAGGGGAGATGGATGCGGTGCTCGGCCCCATGGTGATGGCTCAGGTGATGAATCAGGTCGGACGGATGGCCTCAGCCTTCTACATCGACACCGGGATGTCTTTCCTGGCCAATAAGCTGGAACAGGACCTGGGTTCCCCAACCTTCTCTTTGATCGACGATCCGACCCTGGCCGATACCTTTGGCTCCTCTGCCTTCGATGCGGAGGGCCTGCCGACCCAGCGGACGGTCATCTTCGATCAAGGCGTGTTCAAGAGCTACCTCCATAACTCCACGACGGCGAGGAGGCATGGCACGGTGTCCACTGCCAACGCCGGCCTGATCGCGCCCCGGCCGTTCAATCTGGTCCTAGCTCCGGGGCGGGACGACCTGGAGTCATTGATCCGCTCGGTCGACCACGGGGTCTATGTCACCAACAACTGGTATCTGAGATACCAGAACTACGGGACGGGGGAGTTCTCCACCATCCCTAGGGATGCCATGTTCTTGATCAGGAACGGAGAGATGGCCGGCTCGGTCCGGGACCTCAGATTGTCGGATAACATGCTCAGGCTGATCAAGAACGTCGAATCTCTATCCGCGGCCCGACAATGGGTCAAATGGTGGGAGGTGTCCACGCCGGCCTTGGCCCCCCACGCGCTCATCAAGGGAGCGAAGTTCACCCGCTCCTCCCAGTGATGCCGTACCGTCATTCCTGTGGTGGGGTCCAAGGGCATGAGAGCCTCTCCTGTACCGGGTCACACAGGTTGAACGATAAAAATTAACATAATCAAATGATAATAAAAAGCTAGGGAGCGGCTCCCCAAAGTTATGAAAGATTCCCGCCGATAAAGGTCCTGTACACCCTGATCGAGAACATTTTCGGCACGGCGGGCAGGCGACCGAGATCACCCCCAGCAACCGGATGGTGGAGGGTGGCCAGGAGCTTATCATCGAGGATGATGAGATGGACATAGTGCCCTGTGATAAGTACCGCATCTTCGAGATAGGCCTTGGCAAAGGCATCGGTCTCGGCCTTTTCTTGACCAAGGAGATATTGGCGATAACCGGGGCCACCATTCGGGAGACCGGAACGGGGGGCCAGGGGGTGCGGTTCGAGATCTTCCTCCGGGACGGGAACTGGAGACCGCGCTGAGCTCTGCTCATGGCCACTTGGATGCCAGTTCTTCTGACATGCTGCCGGATCGGAACCCCTGCAGGTCCAGAACGACATACACGAATCCTATCTTCTTAAGATCGGAGACAACATCCTCCCGATGGGCGACGACCAGGGTGAGGTCCGCCGGCAGCACTTCGATACGGGCGATGGCGCCGTGGTGGCGGACCCTGACCTCTTTGATGCCAAGCTCGCGGACCGCCCTCTCGGCCTGGTCGATCTGCTTCAGCTTCTCCAAGGTGATCTGTTGGTGGAACGGGATGCGGGTGGCCAGGCATGGGTTGGCCGGCTTGTCCGCGGTCCCTATGCCAAGCTGTTTTGACAATCGACGTACATCGGCCTTATTGAGCCCGGCCTCTGACAGCGGAGAACGAACGCCCAGCTCTCGGAGGGCGCGTTTGCCCGGCCGGTCGCTGTCTAGGTCTTCGGCATGACTGCCGTCGATGATCACTGAATAGCCTCTCGCTTTGGCCGTGGCCGCGATGGCAGAGAAGATGGCCCGCTTGCAGATGTAACAGCGGTCCGGGGAATTGTTCCGAAAGTCCGCCATGGCCAGAACATCGACGATCAGGATGGAGGGCTCGATCCCCATGGTCCGGGCGTTGGTCAGGGCGCATTCTAGCTCCGAGGAAGGCATCAAATCGCAAGAGACGGTGATGGCCAAGACCTTCTCCACCAGCTCGTCCCGAGCTACCCTGAGGATCAGGGAGCTGTCCGCGCCTCCGGAGTAGGCGATAGCGACCTTACCCATGGACTTTAATATGGCCCGCAGGCGGTCCAGCCCCTCGTCGCGGTCGATCACGCCCATCAATCACGCCTCATAACTATATCTTTTCCCGCCTTACCGGGCAGAAGCCAAAAATAGGCCCTGGCCTATGTTGGAGCAATGACCGTCCGGGACGTTCTGGAACGACACAAGAGAGGAGAGCTTGACATCGCCGAGGCGGAGCGCCTGATGCGTCTGGATTATGTCCAACGGATCGGGGATCATACTCTATTCGATACCCGCCGGTCCGAACGGAAGGATGTGCCCGAGATCATATATGGTCAGACCAAGACCCCTCAGGTGGTGGCCGAGCTCGTGAGGGAGATCCTGAAGGACAAGGACAATCTCCTCATATCGCGGGCCGGTCAAGAGCACTACGAGGCGGTCAAGAATGCAGTAGGGGCCGAGAACGTACGATTTGTAGAGAAGGCCGGCATGATCGTGGTCGACCTTCGAAATGAGGTAAAATATCGCGGAAGGATTGGCATCCTGACCGCAGGGACATCGGACATCCGGGTCGCTGAGGAGGCTAGAGTGGTGGCCGAAGCGATGAGCGTTGAATCGATGATCGCTTATGATGTGGGAATAGCTGCGTTCCATCGTTTCCTCGACCCTTTGGTGAACATGCTCGACTCAGGAGCGGATGCCCTCATTGTTGTTGCGGGCATGGAAGGCGCGCTGGCCTCGGTGGTCTCCTCCCTAGTGGATGTACCTGTCATCGGCGTTCCGACCTCGGTAGGTTATGGGGCGGGACGCGAGGGGAAGGCCGCCCTGATGTCCATGCTCCAATCCTGCTCCCCCGGGCTGGCGGTCGTTAATATCGATAACGGGGTGGGGGCTGGTGCTACAGCCGCCCTCATAAGCTTAAGATGCAGGCGTTCTAAATATTACAAGGATGGCAATGCGGGTCATGATGGGTAGGGCGGAAAACCGGAAAGCGGCGGAGCAGTTCTACGATCTCGCCTTGGCTATGGAGATTCAGGGAGAGCGATGGAGAGCCAATTCGTATCTGAAGGCAGCCCGAGCTATTGAGGGCCTAGGGGAACATCTGCGTTCCATCAGTGAACGGAGGGAGCTCCGTAACATCGAAGGGGTCGGAGAGAGCATCGAGTCCAAGCTCGAGGAGTACCTGACCACGGGCAAGATCGAAGCATTGGAGGCGGTCAGGGACGTGCTTCCGGAGGACCTGCCTTTTTTCCGCGATGCTCCCACCCTAGGCACTACGCGAGTGGCCGATCTTGATCAACTGCTGGGCATTCGGTCGGTGGACGAGCTGCTGCGGGCCATCCATGAGGACGGGCTGGCCGAACTGCCTGATTTTGGCGAGGAAGTGCAGAGGAAGACCCTAGAATGGTTGAATTGGAAGAGGGAAGAATCGGCCGAGGTGCCGACCCCCTATGCCATCAGGTCGGCCAATCGCATCATCGACCACCTGCGAGCCTCAGGGGAGGTCGAACGGATCGAACTGGCCGGACCTGTCAGGAGGAAGACCTCAACTGTGGCGAACATAATTCTGCTCTTCACCTCCGATTCACCCGACCTGGTGATCGCCCGGTTCGGGCTCTGTCCAGAGGTGCTCGAACTGACCCTAGTAGAAAGGGACCAAGCGGTGGGCAAGACCACTTCGGGGGCGGCCTGCATGGTCCGTGAGGTCAAAGAGGATGCCTTCGCCCTCGAGCTGCTTCGTTCCACCGGCCCGGAGGCCCACATCAAGGAACTGATCGCGGTGGCCAAAGACCATGGGAAGAGGCTGTCATCCGGCCTACCTGGAAAGGGCAAACATGCCCGTACCGAAGAGGACATCTACGCTGCCCTGGACCTCAGCTACATCCCTCCCGAGTTGAGGGAAGGGCGCGTTTCCCACGATGGACCGCCGGTCAAGGACGGCGATCTGCTGGGTGACCTGCACGTCCGCTCGGCCTCGCTGGACGGGAGCCTTCGTGTTGCCGAGATGGTCCGGACCGCCAAGGAGATGGGGCATCATTACCTCTGTATATGCGATCGCCTGGGGGGCAGGCGTATGAACATAGAGAACCTGAACCGACGGAACGCCATGATCGACGAGGTCCAGGAGACCATGGAACTCCCCATCCTGAAAGGAGCGGAAGTAGATATAACTCCAGACGGCCGGCTGGATGCTCCCTCGGACGTCCTCGGCGATCTGGATCTGGTCATCGCATCAGTGAACACCAAGCTATCCATGTCACCCGGGGAGATGCTCGCCCGAGTGCTTCGGGCGATGGAAGATCCCAATATGGACATCCTGGGCCATCCGACCAACCGGGTCATCGGTCTGCGAGAGCGTTCCGGCCTGGACCTGCTGCGGGTCGCCGAGCGCGCCGTCGAGAGGAGGGTGGCGTTGGAGATGAACGTCTACCCTGACCGGCTGGACCTCAGCGATGAGGATGCCTACAAGCTCCAAGGGACCGGTGCCTACTTCTCCCTGGGCAGCGATGCCGCCTACCCTAACGAGTTGGACCACTGGAAGTGGGCGATGACCATGGCAAGGAAGGCCTACCTTCCCAAGACCCGAGTGTTGAACTCGATGCCGGTGGAACTGCTGAGGAAGAGAGCTTGGAGGAAGTGAGCAGCAATGAGCCTATTCGCCCGTAAGGACCGTACCGCCAGGTTGAGGCCTATGACCTCGGAGGACATCGAGGAGGTCAGAGAGGTCGGCCAGATCGCCTGGTCCGACCTGGCCATGCATGATATCGGCCGCAAGTTCAAATATCCCAAACGGTCGGAGAAGATCGTCGATGCCTACCTCTGGAAGGACCCAGGCGGCTGCCTGGTCGCCGAGGAGGATGGCAAGATAGTGGGATCGGCCTTCTGTCATGTATGGGGCCGGGTCGGTTGGGTCGGCCCCTTGGAGGTCCTGCCCACTTATCAGGACCATGGCATCGGCAAGGCTCTGCTCAACAAATGCGAGGCTCATCTCGAGTCAAGGGGATGCACGGTCATGGGCCTGGAGACCATGGCCCACCTGCCCAAACATCTTCACTTCTATATGTCCTCAGGATATCGTCCCGGGGCGACCACCCTGATCATGGAGAACATACTGGGCCTCGAGGGGAAGACCGGCGGGGAGACCGATGAACTGACCTTGGAGGGTCTTCCGTCCGGCTTCCGGTCAATAGCTGCCCTGAGCGAGAAAGTGAACACCCAGCTGGACTATTCGAAGGAGGCCGAGGTCATCGTTCGGAAACGCCTGGGTCATGTGTACTTCACAAAGGATGATCGGGGATTGACGGGATTTGCCCTTCTGCATACTTATCAACGTGGGGATGAGGCCACCTACTCATCGATCAAGGCTCTGCTCATCGATCCTGATGCCCTCGATCCGCAGGCGACATTCACCAGCCTCATGTCCAAGTGTGAGCAGGTCTCCCTGGAACAGGGAAAGAGCAGACTGCTGACCCGTTTCCCGGCGGGGGACCTGCGGCTCTACGGTCAAATGCTCGAACGGGGCTTCGTGCTGAAAGGCGCCAATCTCCGGATGATCAAGACGGGCGATTACAATGAGCGGGGCAGCTATAACATCGCCTCCTGGGCGGGATGAGCCGATATCGGAAGAACTGAGAACCTGTTGTCCAGTTAGGTGGGGCTGACCTTTCTCCTCCTGACCCACCGATATGCCAGGAAGAGAAGGAGCGGCAGCAAGGCGATGGCAGCGATCACCAGGTCGTACTGGTCCACGATCTCTACCGCGGACTCCCAGGCCGGGCCATCAGGGCAGAGACCGCCACGATGAACAGGCCCATGATCATGAATCGTTTCACCCCCACGCGGTCCGAAGCCAGACCCGCAGGGATGTCGAGGAAAACCCGGGCAAGGGAGGTGGAGGCGATCAGGAGACCGACCATGGCGATGGTCACCCCGAAGCTGAGGGCGTACAGTGGCAAGACGGGAGATATCAGGGCCTGCCCGAGGCTGACGATAAAACCGATGATCGATAGGATCAGTGTATCCTTCAGCTCATCCCTGACCATCTGCCTTCCTGGAGAACCCATTTATTGAAGCAGGCTCGCCATTTGAGGTTGGTCGCCTACAGTATTTCTGATTTCCTCGCACATGGTGGATCCCCACGGAAAGAAATATGGTTCGAGCGTCCTAGGAAATGCTTACATCTAGGCAGGACCGGCCTGAAGTTAAGTTAATGAAAGTGGAGAGCCCATAAAAACCAGCAAGCGTGGTATTTACCTCTGCTGGAGGATGAGAAAGGGTGAAGATCGCAATAGCTGGCGCGGGGATGGCAGGATCGTATCTGTACAGGATCCTGAAGGAGGAAGGTTTTGGGACCATCGATATCTATGACCAGAAGAAGAGCAATAGCTGCGGGCACCGACCCTGCGCCTGGGGGTTCGCGCCCTCTTCCGAGTACTCTCGCCTAGTGTCCCGGTTCACCGATCCCGAAGGATTGGTGCTCAAGGCCTCGCGGTCCATCCGCATCGACGACATCGAGATGGGCGCCGACCTGTTGACGGTGGACAAGCCCGCCCTCAACAAAGCCATCCTGGATGGCGCGCCGGTCCATTATGGGCCGCTCGATCCAGGCGGCTATGATCGGGTGATCGATGCGACCGGTGTAGAGCGGGCCTATCTCGGACCGGTCGAGGGGGATGATTTCGTGGCCGACCTCGCCCAGTACAGGGTCCGGACAAGCGAGGACCTAGGCCTGTGGATCAACACCTCCTCGATCGGCTATGAATGGTGCTTCCCTCTGAGGGAGAACGAGTACCACATTGGCTTCGGTAACCTCAAGGCCAAGGCTGAATCCTACGTTCCCACGTTCGCCAACGAGACCAAAGCTACGATCCTCTGCAAGTGCCATAGCCGGTTGCGCATGTCCTCACCCTACCACTCCAAACCTTTCTTTGCGAACAACAATATCGTTGGTGTCGGCGAGTGCATCGGCACGGTGGCACCCCTGGGTGGCGACGGCAATCTGTACGCCATGCAGTGCGCGGAGATGCTTGTGGAACACTGGGACGACCTGAACAAGTATACAATGACGGTCCTAAAGAAATTCGATTGGATGAGGCGAGAGCGCGAATGTCTTGAGCGACTGATGGGGGGTCAGATGCCCTCTATTAGCGATGTCAGGACCTTTGTCCAGCACGCGCGCCGGGCAGGTTTCGAAATGAGCACGGTCAGCGCTCTCCGGTACTTCAAGAATGCCCTGCAAGGATGAGCCCATGGCCTTCCACCCGAACGGTCCAGGGACCTCTACCGAGGAACGGAAGGTGATGCGAGGACGGCATCTCGAATGGTACTGGCCACTGGTCCATAATCAGACAGTGCTGGGAAGTTTGTTCACGCTCATACATTTGCCCTTCATGCTCGCCTTCTTAGGCATGGTGGTCGTGGGCACATTCACCCTGGGGGTTCTCAACTGGACGGTGCTTCTCCTTTCTTTAGGTGCTGTCGGCCTCACTCTATATGGTGAACATATGCTGGACGATACCGGCAGGGTGGGCAAGCCCTGGGACACCGTATTCAGCGATCGAACTCTTGGGGCCATGGCCATTATTGCCTTCATCGGAGCATTTGCCTTGGGAGTCTACGGTTCTCTCTATCTGGCCTCCCCGATCCCGGCCATCGGTGTGCTTATCGGAATAGCGTTCTCCATTGTGTACAGTCTAGAATTCTGGCGATTCCATTCGATCGCCTTCGGCGGATTCGGATTGGGGGCGGTGGCACCCTTTTCCTACATCGCTCAGACAATTTCTTTGGGCTCTTCGTTCGACCTTCTGCTCGCTGGGCTTCTTCTCCTCTTCGGTTTTACTGTTGGATCAGTCCTGTTGGCCCTGTACGAGAATACCAAGACCGACAACTACGTTCAGGCCTGGAAGCTGCTTGGTTTGCAATTCCTAATGATCTACTCTCTAGCCATCCTTGCGCTCATTAAAGCAGGCTAATAAAAAATGGATCATGATATGGCCGAACGGAAGGATCGTCCCATCGGTGTTCCTACACAATATTAATACTCCTGTAGTACCCAGGGAGATAAGGTGGCTTACTTTTGGACCCGCGCTCCCTCTTCGAGTTCGCCCGGATTAAGCCATTGGCCGCTTGGAGCTTGAGCGGAGCACTCCTCGGCACCGGACTAGCTATCTATCTTTCGAGCGGCCAGCTGCTCGCCCCTTTATCGATGGCCCTCGCCATCGGATGCGTCGTCATCATGCAATATGTGGCTCATCCTATGAACGACATCATGGACTATGAGCTTGATCGACAGGCTCCTATCGGCGCTACTGGTAGGTTCAAACCCATCGTGGATGGGGAGATATCGATCAAGGAGGCAAGGCACCTAAGTTTGTTACTGGTCACGGTCGTTCTGGTGATGATGTCCTACCTGATCGTGCTCCAACCCGTTCTGGTCCTTCCGGCGGCCTATGGGATGGTGGCGCTCATCGGTTACAACCACTCGTCGTTGCGGTGGGCATACAAACCCTTCACCGAGCTGTATCTGAGCATGCCCATCAATGCCATCTCCGTCCTGGTCATCTCGTTCATCGGCTCCGGTCAAATAAGCGGGGTCTCCATCATCATCAGCCTAGCCTTCGGCTTCGCATCCAGTTCGTTCTTTGTCAGCATGATGAGCATGGATTTCCCCATCGATCGGACTAATGGAAAAAGGACCACCGTGGTCACCTTCCCGCGACTGAGGTGGTGCACCTATTATCCTATGATCGGCCTGGCGGTCGCTCTCTTGGGCTCTCCGCTACTAATGGCGACGGGGGGACCGGCCTTCACCACTGTGTTCGTTCTCATCTCCGTCGCCGTGTTCCTGGCACTGTCCTGGTATGGGGCCAGGGTGGACGCCTTACGGTTCCGATACCTCGAGGGTAGGGAAAAGGACCCTGAAGGTCGCTCCGGCTACATCCGCCTACGTCAGCTCTACCTCTCCCTGGCCTATGCCATCCTGCTGTCCGGGTTGTTCGTTCTTTTCAGGGGTGCATGATGGTCTCAAGGATCCAGGACGAGGTCACCGCCCTCCAAGATATCGGGGCCAATGGCCATTTCTACCGATACCTCGACAGGGTCCGGCCGGAGGTGAACGCCCGAATTAAGGCACACCTCACGACCTATTCCCGATCAGGCATGGCTCGAGAGGAGGTCCTTAGGCTCTTTTCTCAAGGAAAAAGGCTGAGGGCCGGGCTGGCGATCCTTACATACGATCTTTTCGCCGATCGTTACGATCGCCGCGACGCGGTCCTTGACATGGCTGCGGCCATTGAGATCGCCCACTCGGCCAGCCTGATCCTCGACGATATGTTGGACGGGGATGAGGAACGACGAGGCCAGCGCAGCCTTCACCTCACCAACGGGAGGAAGAAAGCGCTCCTCGAGATGGTGGGCAGTTTATCCATCCCCTATGCCATCGCCGCCCGGCACGGACCAGTCTTCGTCGCGGAGCTTGCCCAGACCCACCGGGCCATGGTTGATGGGGCTTTGATGGAGATCCAGGAAGCGGAGCAGTCCTCATCCTATGGGGTCTATGAGCGCATCATCACCGAGAAGACGGCAGAACTGTTCTCCCTGGCCGCCCGCCATGGAGCAACGATGGCGGGCGAAGAAGAAGACCTCATCGACACGATCGCCCAGTTCGGCCTCGAGGTGGGCAGGGTGATGCAGCTGGCCGATGATATCGCAGACCTGAGACGGCCGGAAGAAGACATTTCCGAGAACGGTTCGGAAAAAATCCTTTACCGATATGTGCATGGACTGACCCAGGAGCGGCTCGGAACGGACCGACCTGAACGTGATACCGCCGATCAGGAGATGGACCGGTACCTGGCCATGGTGGAGGATAGGGTCCACTCCGCCCGCGCTCTGGTTCAACCGTACCTTAAAAGACCATCATTGACCCTAGAGAGAGGGGCGCTAGTACGCTGTCTTCTCGATGCCCCATGGGAGATCGCGGACATGATGTTACGGGGCCTTTGACCCCCTGCTCCCGACACTTTCGGGCAGCTCTTGAAAAGACCTAAATAGGCCTGTGCTGGTGCGAAACAGGACATGTTCGAACAGGCCCCAGGCTCCTTCGACACCAATGTGCGCTCGTTGTCATCAGCGGGAGCGCTCCAGGTACCGGCGGGGTCACCCTGCGTCATTTGCAAAGGGTCACGGAACCTGTGTGGGAAGGACCGCTGCCCACTGATGATAAAGTTCTACTCTCATTCCCGTACCAAGACTCTCATCGACTCGCTGGACCTGGCGGGGATGTCTCCCCCAGGCATCTTTGTCGGCCGGTATGGTTATCCGAAGGTCGACGTCGGACCCCTGGTCCCTCCGATGATGGGCGACACATCGATAATGGACACGCCTGAGCGGTGGGTGGGTAAGTCGATCGACGAGATCGTGGATTTCCGATTCAACCTGGTCCGAGGAAAGCATCGCATCGATGCTACCGACTTCGATAAGTTCGGCCGCATCGTTGATTACACCAGAGACCTGGCCTTATCCACCAATCCCCTGGAGGTGGAGGCAAAATTCCAGAAGAAGCCGTCTGGCCGCCTGGTCCTGGACGATGAGGTCCAGCCCTTTGGTCCGTCTGCTCGTCTGAAGGATATGACCATCGGGAATCCCCGTTATGATCAAAGGGTCGAGAAGGCGTTCTACGACACTGACCTAAAAGCGACCGAAGCCGTGAAAGGGCTTTACCGGAACGGTGTGCTGATATCAAAGATCCAGAAGGCTTTCTCTGTCGGAGCGTTCGGCATAAACAAGAACCGTCGTTTCGTGCCCACCCGATGGTCCATCACCGCGGTCGACGATATCCTGGGCAAGGACCTGCTGAAGGTGACCAAGCGGAACCCGCTCATCGAGGACTGGCGCGTCTACAGCTGGGAGATGCTGGACAACCGTTGGAACATCCTCCTAATGCCCACCACCTGGAAGTACGAGCTGATCGAGGCGTGGTACCCCAATACGACCTGGAATCCCATGGGGCAGGGCATTGAGATCATCAGCTCGCATGAGTTCTACGAGGGGCGTAAGGAGTACGCGGAGATCGGGGGATGCTATTACGCGGCCAGGCTGGCGGTGAATGAACTGCTGACCGCCGAGCGACGCCAGGCCGGGGCGGTCATCTTCCGGGAGGCGCACCCTGGTTACGTCATGCCGGTGGGAGTTTGGAACTGTCCGTGAGAACGTCAGAGCGGCATTGAAGACCGTTCCCCGGCGTTTCGAATGCCTGAACCAGGCATTGCAGCACGTCACCTCCCACATGGATATCCCGCTGGAGACGTGGATCAGGAACTCTGGGGTACTGATGGATATGTTCACCCAGCGGAGGTTGGATGACTATGTCTGATCTGGATGCCTTCCTGACCGATGAAGGATGTAAGATCAAGGTCATCAGGAAGGAATGTTCCAGTGCGCTATCCTCTTCCAATCTGCCAGGTCTCGACCTTGCCCTTAATCCCTACACCCGGTGCGGACACGGCTGCGTCTATTGTTACGCCCCCTATGTCATGAGGACGACCCCGGACGAGTGGTCAAAGAATATCATGGCCAAGGTGAACATCCCTCAGCTGCTGGCCAAGGAGCTTCTGCGGAAGAAGGGCGTGATCGGCCTGGGTACGGTCACCGATCCTTACCAACCGGTAGAGAAAGAGCTTAGGATCACTCGCAAATGCCTGGAAGTGATGACAAAGGTCAACTGCCAGGTCTCCATCCTCACCAAGTCCGATCTGGTCACCAGGGACATCGACCTGCTGAAACATATCAAAAAAGTGGAGGTTGGCCTTAGCATCAACACGATTTCGGATGATGCCGCCTCCATCTTCGAACCTTGCGCACCGCCTCCGTCCGTGAGGCTGGCGGCCGTGCAGGAACTGACCTCGGCCGGCATCAACGCGTATGTATTCCTAGGACCGATCATACCGACGATAACCGACCAAGATCTGCGAGGATTAATTGAGGCGATCCGCGCTTCCGGAGTAGGCCGCATCATGGTGGACCGGCTCAACCTTCGACCAGGAATGCGCTCAAGAATGGAGGAGACCATGTTTCGGAAGGCTCCAGATATGCTGCCCGACTTCCAGGAGAATGTGGCCTCGAGCGAGTATTATGACAAGATAATAAGCTCGATAAGTAGAGTCTGTACCGACTCAGATATAATGTGCCAGAACGCTTTCTGAGCTATGGGGGGAGTAGGGTCGCGGCGAAGGGCAGATACCTTCGCCCTCGAAGCGTGCCACTGTCGCCCATTCGCCTCTCGCTAGGGAGGGGAAAACAGATACTCTTATATAGAAGCGATAAAATATCGGACCCAACGAAAGGAGGATAACTATGGCATATTCCCTAGGACAAAGCCAGCCTATCATCGTGCTGAGAGAAGGCACAGAGCGCACCAAGAACAAGGACGCGCAGGCGAACAACATTGCAGCTGCCCGTGCCATCGCTGACGCGGTCCGCTCCACTTTGGGACCGAAGGGCATGGACAAGATGCTCGTCGATTCCATCGGCGATGTAGTGATCACCAATGACGGTGTCACCATACTGAAGACCATCGATGTCCAGCACCCCGCGGCCAAGATGGTCGTCGAGGTCGCTAAGACCCAGGACTCCGAGTGCGGCGACGGCACCACCACCTCTGTGGTCGTGGCTGGCGAACTGCTCAAGAAGGCCGAGGACCTCATCGACAAGAACGTTCACCCCACCATCATCGCCAACGGGTACAAGCTCGCGGCGGCCGAGGCTATCAAGATCCTCAACGTCATCGCCGTGGATGTCAAGGGCGATGAGATCCTGAGAAAGGTCGCCATGACCGCCATGACCGGTAAGTCCGTCGGCGGCCAGAGGGACTACCTTGCTGATCTCTCTGTAAAGGCGATCAAGTCTGTTTCCGAGAAGCAGAACGGCAAGAACAAAGTGGATGTGGAGAACATTAAGGTAGAGAAGAAGACGGGCGGCTCTGTGGCTGATACCGAGCTCATCAACGGCCTGGTCGTTGACAAGGAGAAGGTCCACCCCCGCATGCCCAAGGCCGTCAAGAACGCCAAGATCGCCATCTTATCTGCCGCCCTCGAGATCAAGAAGACTGAGGTAGAGGCAAAGATCCAGATCCGTGACCCGGCCTCCATGCAGCGCTTCCTTGACGAAGAAGAGAACCAGCTGAAGGGCATGGTCGACAAGATCAAGGCTGCCGGAGCGAACGTCGTGTTCTGCCAGAAGGGCATGGATGACCTGGTCCAGCATTATCTGGCCAAGGCCGGCATCTACGCCTGCAGGAGGCTCAAGGAGTCGGACATGGAGAAGTTGGCCAAGGCCACCGGCGGCAATGTCGTCGGCAACCTGGATTCCATAAACAAGTCTGACCTTGGGATCGCTGAGATGGTCGAGGAGAAGAAGATCGGTGAGGAGGATATGACCTTCGTCACCGGCTGCAAGAACCCCAAGGCCATCAGCATCATCATCCGCGGCGGTACCGAGCACGTCATCGACGAGGTCGAGCGTGCGCTGCACGACGCCCTCAGGGTAGTCGGAGTCGCTCTGGAAGACGGCAAGGTCGTCGCCGGCGGCGGAGCTCCCGAGATCGAGCTCGCTCTCAGGCTGGCCGACTATGCCTCGACCGTAGGTGGACGCGAGCAGCTGGCCATCGAGGCCTTCGCCGAGGCCATGGAAGTAATCCCCTGGGCCCTCGCCGAGAACGCTGGTCTGGACCCCATCGACCTGGTCATCAAGCTGAAGACCGCCCATGAGGGTAAGAAGAACGCCGTATACATGGGCATAAACCTTGAGACTGGTGAGCCGGCCAACATGCTGGACGCCAATGTCATCGAGCCCCTGAGGGTAAAGACCCAGGTCATCGAGTCCGCGACCGAGGTCGCCGGAATGATCCTGAGGATCGACGATGTCATTGCCTCCAAGAAGGGACCCGGCGCGGGCGGACCGGGCGGAATGCCTGGCGGTATGCCTCCCGGAATGGGCGGAATGCCCGGCATGATGTAATTCGGGGTCAAGGTATCCTCCTTTCCCAAACCACTTCCTTTTCACATTTTTCTCATACCTCGTTAACATGGTGCCAGCTTCGGTGAAAAACGACGGTACTTACAAATAGCGAACATCATGTTCTCCGCAATAATTTGCATTAGGAGGGATATGATGAGCAAGATTACATCTGCAGCCGCGGTGATGATCATGGGCATGTTCATGGTCGGCATCTTTGCCGCTCCGGTGAATGCGTTGATCGCCACTGCCCCTACGTGGGAGGTAGACGATCCTTGGGCCATGGGAAAAGAGGTCGACCTGGGGGCCGATCTGACCGACTATATCGACAATAACAGCGACCTGAACGACCTGTTAATGTATTCTAATATGACCATTGACGATCTCAACATCGACAGCATGGCCAGCGCCTATGTCATTTTCACTGTGGTCAGCGAGACGGACACCACTTACACCCTGACGGCCAAGATGGCGGTCAAGCTCGCTACTCAGGCCAATATGAAGATCACCGGCATGCTGCCGGCGGCAGGAACCTATGATGCGGACCAGAACCTATGGTTTGGATCAGATGTTCCCAAGGAGACCAAGATCATCAGTGCAGAACTCACCGAGAAGCTCGGCATTGTGATCGGAGCCACGGCCATAGTCGACAAATCGAGCTACGCGGTTAATAAGATAGATTGGACCCTGAAGTGCGCGATGGTGCTGGAAGCCAAAGCCAAGAACATACCTCAGATAAACTCCACCGAGAACCAACAGATCGTCAGCTATAAGGATTATGATCTTGGAATGAGCCTGGTGGCCGGGGCCAACCTGTCCATGTTGTTCACCCCTGCTCTGGACCTCTATCAGTTCCCGTTCTCTACTAATGATGCCTGGTACACCAACAACAGCATGGTGACCGTCACTGGAGATATCAGCGGGTCCTTCAACGCTCACGGGTTGACCGCCGAGCAGGAGGAGCAGATATTCACCGGTGATCTGAAGAACGCCACGGGTTCGACGAAGTTCCCGATCGAGTTTGATCACCTCACCTCGCCGGACGGCGAGATCACCGATGGCAACTTCGGCCCCTATTATGGCAATATCACTACCATGGAAATGGAATGCCTTAGTGGGGACAACGAGACCATCAATGGAGTGGATTTAGATGTATTCAACATCCAGATAGATGGTGGAGCTCAGATGTTATACGCATCCGGTTTCAAGGTTCTTGGCCTGTCGGCAAACATCGATAGTCTACCCATGGACCTACCCTCTGAGGTCAGCTCCATAATGGCGATGATGGGCAACCAGGACATAGCAATGGACCCCGTCCCCGTGGATACCGCCACCGCCAAAATCGCTTCGATCGAGACCTACACCGATAGCGTCGCGTCTCAGGCCGGAGCTAATGGAGCTAGCAGCAGCCTAGCTGACTTCTTCCTGAAGGCCCCCTTTACGGGCATCATTATGGCGGTCCTTGCAGCGGTCATCATAACGGCCCTGTTGGCGATAGGGCTGAAGTCACGGAAGCACTGATCTTCAAACCTTTTTTCTTTTTTTTATAATAATCAACGATCGGATTATCTTGAAAAATGATTGATCCTATCACAAGATCTAGCGGATAGTTTTGGAGGAGCCCGAAGGTCATTTTCGAAAATTCTTACAAAAAAGTATCATCATCTGTGCCATTGAACAGAAATTTCACTTACATTTGCTGGCAACGAATGAGCTCTCGATCCATTATGTAATTTCATTAATGCATATATAATTACAAAGATAATTGTAAATTTACATGAGCCAGTAGAAAATGGAGAAAAAATATATTCCTACTTATCGTATAAGTAATAAATAAAAATATGATAAAGAGAGAAGCTTTACTATTATTGCTTCTCTATTTTTCCTTTCTTCCCTTTTGAAATATCTAAACCATAGTCCGATTGTTTTGCATAACAATCAGTAAGGACTAATTGTGTGCCTATCTTGACATCGAGCTTTTCGGGGAGCTCGATATCATCATCCCAGAGGGTCAAACGGCACGTACCGGTCTCATCCTCAACATCCAAGTTCCTGACCTTGCCCTGCCCACCGGTCCGCTTATTGAATGTCTTAGCTTCGTTTATCTTAGTGACCTTCACCACTGCAGAGGCCTCTTCCCGGTCTTTGAGATCGGCGATTTTCTTTGTTACCATATTAACTCCTCCTTTTTCCAGAACCAAGCGGCGTATGGTGGCGTCATCCACCAGCCCCCCGAACTCTTCACGGAGCCTAGCCATCTTTGATTCTAGACTTTCATTCATTCAAGGAACTCATAAACTATGTGCCATTAAACTGTTGGTTATGTAATGCAGGGAAATATAATAGCAAGATACGTAAACAGCTATATATTATAAGTATATTACAATATTGTACCATAATGTACAACCAAGGTAACACTAAATTTTAACTCCTGGTGATGATTCGAGTATGGGATGCACTCGAGGGAACGTCACCTCGTCCACATTCGTAGTGTGTACAAATGCGCGCCGCCATATATGCACGGGTTTCCACGGATGATCAGGCTAAAGAAGGCTTTAGCATACCGGCCCAGCTAAAGCGCCTTCAGGCGTATTGCAAGGCCAAAGGCTGGGATATCTGCTCTGAATATGTTGATGAGGGTTTTTCAGGCCGTGATACCAATAGGCCAGCATATCAAAGGATGATGGGCGAGAGAGAACGTTGGGATGTGATATTGGTGCTAAAGATGGACCGTATCCACCGTAACTCCAAGAACTTCACTCAAATGATGGATGACCTGAACAGTTGGAAGAGGCAGTTCAATTCCATGCAGGAGAAATTCGATACCACCTCGGCGATGGGGAGGTTCGTGATGGACATTATCCAACGTATTGCTCAGCTGGAATCGGAGCAGATCGGTGAACGGGTAAAGGTAGGCATGACTCAGAAGGCCAAAAGGGGCAGTGGCTACCTTGGCTCACCCGATCCCTATGGCTACGAGGTCGAGAACGGTCAACTAAAGATCATGGACAAGGAGGCCGGGGTTGTCCCGTCCATCTACCACGCCTATATGATGGGCTTCTCGCTCGATGAGATCGCAAGGAAGCTCAACGAGAGGGGCATCCCGGCGAAAAAAGGTGGCCCCTGGAGCAAGCAGATGATCAGTAAAGTTCTCCGAAATCCAATTTACTGTGGATATGTCCAGTGGGATGGTCATCTTATCAAACTGGATTACTTCACTCTGATATCTGCCGGAGGCTACAATCTGATCCAAGATCTTATGCAAGAACGGCGCCGCAACCGGTCAGGTAATCCTCATCGCCATCTGGAGGCCGTATAGGATGGTTAGGGCGGCCGTTTATATCAGGGTCTCTACTGAGGAGCAGGCGGAGGAGGGTTTCTCCCTGGAAGCGCAGGAAGATCGGTTGCTGGCCTACTGTGAGGCTCAGGGCTGGGATGTGGCTGGAGTTTATGCCGATAAGGGCCATACTGGCCGCAAGATCAACACCCGTGACGCTTACAAAAAGATGCTGGATGATAGGGGTCTTTGGGATACGATTCTGGTGATGAAGATGGACCGTATCCACCGTAACTCCAAGAACTTCATGATCATGATGGAGGACCTGGAGAAATGGGGCAAGAAGTTCACCTCCATGCAGGAAGAGCTGGACACATCCACATCCATCGGCCGATTTGTGGTGGACATGATCCAGCGTATCGCTCAGCTAGAATCTGAGCAGATCGGTGAGCGAACGTACATGGGGATGGCCCAGAAAGCTGAGACCGGCGGGCTCCTGGGATTCAACCCACCATTCGGCTATGAGATCGCCAATAACGATCTGAGTATCATCGAGGGCGAAGCCTCGGTGGTCAAGGAGATATTCGAACTGTACAGCTCGGGCGGATCAATGAATGCCATTGCTATTTATCTCAATGGCCGCTCGATTTCCACCCGGAGGGGCGGTCGGTGGACCCTGTATTCGATCAGACAGATATTGCACAACCCGGCCTACGCAGGCTACCGGCGTTGGGATGGCTTTCTGGTCCCCAGCAACCATGTGTCCATCGTGGACCTGGCCGCCTTCAACTATGTTCAGGAGTTATCCGCGAAACGGACAAAAGACCCCCGAAAGAGGACGGTCAAGAAACTGATCCCTTAGCCGACCTAACCTTTTTGTTATGTCCCGGGAATATAGGGGCATATGCCGGAACGATGGGCCCTTCAAAACAAGGACGCCGCATTTATGTGGTGCGAACACCGGAACGAGCTAGGGATCCGATGCATCCTGGATATCCTGGGTGGATATGGTCGCGAGGAGGAGCATGCCAAACTGTCCTACAATGCCTACATTGATCTGGCCAAAGAAATCGCCCGCCGGAAGCTCAAGGCATCTATATCGGTGAAGCCGTCCACCTTTGGCGGAACTATCAATCGGGACCTGACCAAGCGATTGGTCGAACAGCTGGGCGTTAACGTCCATAAACTGGGGGTAGGGTTCGAACTGGATATGGAAGGCCAACGAACCGTCGATCTCACGTTGCTTTTAGCGGAGGAATGCGCGCGCTCCGGCCTGCCCGTTACAATCGCTCTGCAGGCATATCTGAACCGTACTCCGCGGGACATCGAAAGGATGATGGACGCTGGGGTAAAGGTCCGTCTGGTCAAGGGTGCTTACACTGGTGATCTATCTGATTACAATATGATTGCTGAGATCTACAAAGATCTGGTCGAGCTGGTCATATCTTACGATGTGCCATTCTGTGTGGCCACTCATGACCCAGACATTCTTGAATGGGTTAAGAACCGCATTAGGGACAGGGACATACTGGAGTTTGGCTTCCTGAAGGGCCTGGCCGATGTGACAAAGGAACGGTTAGTGGTGGAAGGATGGAGTGTGGCCGAATATGTCCCCTTCGGATCGAACAGAGAAGGATATGAGGCCAGACGTAAGACATATCTCAATAAACTGGACGAATTGGGCCGTCTTCCCGCCCCTTGATATGATTTCATGAGGAAGCCTTATCTAGATATTCATTACAATTTATTCATAAAGCGGTTATGCGGCCCCTTACGTTAAAAAAGGAAAGAAGGAATTATGCGTAAGGATGGAATATCTGATTCTAGCTATATATACATTATAAATAGATTCTATATAATAAATTCCAATAAGTTCTCAAACTGGTATTAACGGACTATATGGATAATAAACGCTTTATTATACTAACTCAATATAGGATTAGGAATTCCTTGGCAAACAAGGGATCCGCAATTAGGAGGAAACTCGTGAAGCTCGTGCGTGATGGGCAGGTGGTCATTTGATTCCATTTGTGCAGGAGCGCATTAAAGGGCTTCACTCCAAGGTAAAAAATTAGGAGGAATAAGAAAAATGGCGGATGAAACGAACGTACACGTAAAGGTAGCAATGGCTGAGGTGTTGGGGCTTATATCGATTGCCTTCTTCACCATAACCGTAGGCTTCTTTGGGATCAAGGCATACGACTCGCTCGCAGTAGTAGTGGCAGTATCGGTGCCCTGTGGATTAACCATCCTGTTGGCGGCCTACATCGGCTTCCTCAACGAGAACATCCTGGTGACGGCCATATTTGGTCTCCTCGGAATGTTCTTCCTTGCAATAGGGAGCATACCGGCAGACGTAGCCGGCGCGTGCGCCATTGGCTTCATTGCAGTTGTGTTCTTCGTCTACACCCTGATCTCGCTGGCTCAGCCGGTGAAGATGCTACCCGTTATCCTTGTAGTAGCGGCTGTCGCCTTCGTGGTGACCGCCCTGTTCTACAATGATGGCTCCAACAGGGAGCTTATGGGCTGGCTATGGATCATCGTCGCGGCAATCGCTGTCTACATGGCTGCCGCGATCATGATGCTGGTCCTGAAGGGCAAGCAGGTACTCCCGCTCCTGATAAAGGCCTAGACGGCACAGGTGAGGTAGGACGAAACAAACCCTTTCCCAGTTTTCATTCTTTTGAATTGTATTGCTCTCATTAACTCAAGAACATTAGGTTGCTAGATTCCACATTAGTTGAGGAGTACTCGACTGGTACAGAGAGCCCTATAGTATGTAGGATCTAGAGTTAAGAGCGGGGCCCTCTCCGATACGAGTCATATCATTTATTCTCGCCCCCTTAATTAAGGGAGTCTTCTCTTTGACACAACTGCCGGGTCAGAACTAGGGGGCCAAAGACTCTGGAAATGAAACCGGAAATTGATGAAAATATCCCTGACTTATTGTATTAAATCCGCCCACATTAGGGGGCAATTATGCATATCGATGCCTCATGCTATGAGTAAAATGCATCCAATATGCGGCGGTACGAAATAGGGAGTATCGGTATACGATAGTCTACTATTCTACATTATATCGAAAAGAACGCCATTTCAATTTGATATTCGGGAGACCGTTGTTGACTATATTCCACATATTAGTATCATTTTGCTATGTATTGCATCTATTGCTATTATGATATGTAATCAAATGATAACTATAATTATAATAGAACGAATGATATCAATAGTCGGGTTGAGGCTATGGCCGAAACCGGAAGAGGGATGAGATGCAAGAGGAACAAGATATCGAGAGAAGAACGAGCATACAGATATCGCCGTCGACAAGGGACAGACTGTTCAAATTAAAGTTCCGCAGGACATATGATCAGTTCTTGAACGAGCTCTGTGATTCCTATGAAAATGCCGTCGAATCTAAGGAAAAAATACGCAATAATCCTTAGCTTTTATCCCATTTTTCTTATTGTCTAGCACATAGCTATATATTGAAATGTTATAGCGTATAGAGAAGAACAATAATAGCTACTACATATATTGCATTTTTACAACACCTTGAGGCCGCCCCCTGACCCTAATTATGCCCGGAAACAGGACGTAGCTGATCATATTCGTGATGCCGTTCGAGCATTCGATATTCCCGGCGTTATGATTTTTGAATCGTTGATGGGCGACCTATAGACGCTCTCCACGACTACGGGTTCCTCTTCATCTAGTGTTGACAGGAAATGTTTAGGCACTAGTTCTTCAAATGTCGACCTGTCAGGAACGATATGGTATCTGAGGGCGGTCCTCGGAGTCTCGGGATATTCCTTGAGCTCAACAATTACTCTGATAGGCAGGCGTTCGAAAGCACCAACGGTCGGAGCGAACATTGTGTACGGCCCCGAATCTTTCAAAAAGTCAATGGGGCCGGCCGTTTCAAGGGATTTGTTTAAAATAAGTAATCCTCCAGATTCCCTGGTCGTCTCCAAGATCGTTCTCGTCCTTTCCCCTTTAATTCAACGGTGCCACGGATCAGATACTGGCCAGTTAGGATTGTCGAAATAACTATTTTTCCGGCGGGATATCCCTAATGACCGTGACCTCGTCTAGAGTGATGAGGCCATCCTTAACAATCGCGCTCAACCGGGGCAGCACTGCCATGATTTTCTTCTCGGAATCAACTGCATCGATTACCATGGGCAGATCGGTTGAAAGGCGCAACGGTGAAGTGGCGTGCACGAGGCTTCGCTTGCCATAGCCATAAACCCCCTTGGTTACTGTTGCTCCCCATATGCCCTCCTTTCGAAGAAAATGAACTAATGCCTTGTAGGTAGGTATTCCTTCGAACTGGTCCAGCTCTCCGACGTAGATCTTCAAACGAAGTGCCTTTTCCTGGAACTGCATCAATGACCCCCCAATAACAGACCGGCTGCCCTTCCGGCGAACGCGCCGATCACACAAAGTCCGCCATTAAGAGTAATATTCCCGGCAGCCCATAACAATTGTCCCTCCTCCACGAGATTTACTGTCTCCAAGGAAAATGACGACAGTGTGGTAAAGCCTCCAAAGAGGCCTATGAAGAGGAACGCTCTGAACTGGGGAGAGATATCCTGCCCCTGGACCCAATAGAAGAACAAAAGGGCGATTAGAAAGCTTCCGACGACATGTTTACGACGAAGGTGCCCCAAGGAAAATCCCCCTTGGTCACATACCCTTGAACGAGGTAGCGTAGAACGCTGCCAATGGCGCCACCGGCCGCCACCAGGAGAACGAGCTTAATCTCCTCGGCTTCCATGCTGGGACCATAGATTTATATGATTTATCCTTTGCCGATACCAAATTCTTAGGCAAATAAGTAGGCAGAATAATAATATTATGTAGTAGCTATACGAGCTTGTATTATAATCATATGTGCTGATATGTCTAAGATTAGACATTTATTTTTGCGCCATTAAACGCGAAGGGAGGTGGCTCGGCCGTTATAGGGGTCAATAATCGCATTGAACCTGCGCCAAAGAATCGTTTCCGGTGTCAAAATGGCGATGACCTTGGTAAGATCTCGGGACCCCGCCATGCAGCAATGATCTCGGACCATCATTCGGTGTGTTGGAGACCATTGTATATTGCCTAGACCTCGGTAACGAGCACGCCGAGCCGTCCCACATTCGAAGCCCTACGACTGCCGCCGAGATGTGCCGCAAATATGCGGCATCAGGCACAGCGGTGGCGGATATTGAGATCCTTTGGTCAATGGCATGGCCGCTCCATCGGTTGGGATGGTGAATGGGGAGATGAGATTGCAGTGGGCCTAAGGTCCTAACGGCTGTGGGGGGAACATATTAAGCTCTCCAAATCTTCTCCACGGTCCGTGAGGACGTTCTCGTTCATCGCCCGAATGCCTGACGATCCCGGCGCACTGCACCGGGCCGCCGAGATAATAAAGAGCCACGGTGGCAACATTCATCGCGTCGATTATGATCGGAGGATCGACCCGCACATCGTTTTCTTCCAGGTAAATGCTGAAGAGGATGCGCCGGAAAAGATCACTCACGATCTGCAGGCCATCGGGTATCTTCAGACATCCCTCGCCACCTTACGGTTCCTCAAGTTCTCAGTATACCTTCCTGACGAGCCAGGTATGCTTTTTGAGTTCCTCGGCCTCACTACTGGGGCGGCCGCCAACATCGCGTTCCTGGACTTCGATGATAAGGGCAAGTACCCCGGCCGTTTGACCGTGGCCCTGACCCTCGACAACGACGTTGTCGCCGACCACCTGCTCCAACAGCTCAAGCTTCGTTGGCGGTTGGAGATCCTGGAGTATGATGCTACAGGCAAGAAGCTGGACGATACGGTCTTCTACATTCGCTTCGCCCAAGAACTTCGTGAGATCATCAGCCAAGAGGATGAGGACTTCCTGATCCGGCTTCTCCACGATACCAACCATATCGCTCAGGAGCTGACCTCGCAGGGACGCGACCCTCACATGGTCTTCGAATCCATCCTCCGTACCGGGAGGACGCTCCGTCAGACTACTGGGGGTGGCTATTATGCCGACGTACAGGAGGTGCCCCTCAACAACGGCGGGACGTTGTTCTGCTTCCAACTTCCCTGCGGAGGATCGGTCTACATCCTGCGCAACGGAGGGAAGCTTGCAATGTTCGATACGGGGTTCGGTATCTATCATCGCGAGATCGTGGAGATGCTGGCCCACTTTGGCCTGGACCCCCGGGAGATAGAGGGGTTGTACATCACCCACGCAGATGCAGATCATTCCGGAGGGGGCGCGTTCTTCGATGTTCCAGCCCTCATGCACCCCGGCTCGGTTGAGATCATCCGCTCCGCCAACCGCGCCTATGGATCCCAGATGCAGGGCTCGATACTGGGAGAGGTGTACACGAAGCTGATCAACCTCTTTTCCGAGTTCAATCCGCCAACCAATGTCCGGCTCCTTTCTGGGGAGCAGTTGGGCTCTCGTAACGGGCTGCCTGTCCTGGACACCATTGAGGTCTGCGGCATGAATTTCGAGGTCCTGGAATCCCTGGGGGGGCACCTGCACGGTCACGTCTTCTTCCTTTGCTCGGAAGTGGGCCTGCTGTTCACTGGTGACTGCCTGATCAACTTCGACTCTCTGAGCGGGGACCGCGAGGACTTTGCCACCCTGGCCAAGAACCTGATGACCACGGTCAACGTCGATTCCGAGCGAGCCCGCAAGGAGAGGAAGGCCCTGTTGGAGATCGGCGGCGGGCTGGATGCCCAAATGTGGACCAAAGGACAGCGGCTGTTAGTATGCGGAGGCCACGGGGCCATCTCCACCATCGAGACAGAAGGTCTTCGGACGTATGGAGATATCAAAAGGTACGATGTGGCCGATCACTATTCGGTCAAGTGACCTATGGTGGCCAGAGATATCCACCCCGTCGGACCTCAGTACATATGTCAAATGGTTTTCCCCTCTTTGTCGAGAATCAACGTCCAACATCCATTATCGCAGCGGTGGCGCAAAAATTGAATGGCCTAAACTTGATCGCTCCTTTTGATCGGTGTCCATGAATCATTAAATAATGTGCTGGTGATTAAAAGTCGACCACACATAGCGACCAAGGTAGCCGTTCTCGGTCTCGGGGGATCAGGATAAGACTGCACCGTAAGACCATGCTCACAGTGGCCGTGATATTGGCGGTAATGACCACCGCGATAATGGTCATCGCTTCTAGCCTGGTCATGGAGAGCGCTCTAAGCCAGGAGAAGCGGCATGTCCAGAATGATCTGGAGAGGGTGAAGGCCGTCCTATGCTCCTTTCAGAGCACCCAGGGGAGAACGGTACTGGATTGGGCAGGCTGGGATTATGCCTATGAGTTCATTCAAGATCTCAACCAGCAATATATCGATTCGAACCTGGCAGATACGGACTGTTCCTGGCCCGGGAAATCCTGGGAGCTACGGGGATGAGCATCAGCGAGACCGGGAGGCCAGGTCAGGGAGCACGGTTCGAGGTCCTGATACCGCCGGGCAGATTTAGATCGATCCCGTAGATCGGCCCTGAGCTCAGGGTACCCAGAGCCGAAAATCGCCCCGCACCCCGCTCCTGACCGCCCGTTTGAACGATGCCTCGATTCCTAGGCGCCGGCGGTTCGTCCAGTAGTAGAATGTTAGGAAGAACAAGGCGGCATCGATGAAGTAGACGGAACGGCGGGGGCCGATCACGGAGCGGGCCTGGGTGCGCTCCATGAACGGGTGGACGAAACGGCTCTTTCCGAGGGTGCATCCCGATAGGCAGACGGTCTTGTTCTTGAAGCATCCTTCGGGAAACTCCGAGGCGTTGATCGAACCGCGGGGCAGCAGGAAGTTTGGCTCCTCCTCATCGCCGTGGCCGGACAGGTGGACGATCTTGAACCGCCGCATGAACGGGCGGTCCTCCAGCATGTCCAGGAGATCATTCTTGTTACATACTGTATGGGGCTCGAAATAGTCGTAGCTTGCCATCTCCAGCAGTTTGGCCAGCATGTCCCCTTCGTTCGGTTCCTGGTACTGGGGAATGCTCTCAACGATGAGCACGCTCCGGCGGGGCATCCTTTTCGATACTGCGCAGTGATTAAATCAAGGTACCTATAGGGGCTGCAGACCAAGGTCGCGAGCCATCTTGCCGGTGTCCAGGGCGTCCCAGTGTTCGACGATCATCCCTTCCTTCATGCGAAACTCGTCGAACTCGGCGATCTCGAATCGCTTGCCGTTGGGAGCCTTGCCCATCCACTCGCCTTTCCAGGTGCCTGATGTAACTGCTCTGAGGAAAACCCTGTCCCCTTCCGCCACGACCTCTCGGACGTCAATTCTCAGGTCAGGGAAAGAAATGGTGAACGCTTTGAAGAACGACCGCACGCCCTCCCTTCCTTGTGGTGCTCCCAATATGCTATGCTGTTCATATTCCTCGGCCACCAGCTCATCGAGGATGGAGAAGTTGCCCTGATCCAGTTCCTCGAAGAACCGCCTTATGGCGATCTTATTGCCTTCCTGCACAGAGATCTCACTGCTGAACGTGGTCATGATGCTGCCTCATATATCGTTCTCGTTCCGGGCCTACATATCATTTGTTCCTGTCGGACCAGGGCGTCGCGGCCCTCACAGGGGAAGCGGTCCAACAAAGAAATAAAATAGGAACCGTGTCATTTCGTGTCAATCTACCTGGGTGATCACTTGAGATACTGGGACCCCCGCATCGAAGAGATGTCCAAGTCAGACCTGAAGGCCTTGCAGTTCAAGTTGCTTAAGACACTGGTCTACAGACTATACTCCTTCTCCGACTTCTATCACGCGCGTATGAAGGAAGCCAATGTCCACCCAGATGATATTCGCTCCCTGGAAGACATCCGCAAGTTGCCGTTCATGTATAAGAAGGACCTGCGGGACAACTATCCGGACAAGTTGTTCATGGGCGGACAGGAGGACCTGGTGCGTTATCACGTTTCATCGGGGACGACCGGAAAGCCTACTGTCGTAGGTTATACCCAAAAGGACCTCGAATGCTGGTCCACCTCTGTGGCCAGGGCGCTCACTTCGGTAGGGCTGGGCCGCCGCGACGTCATCCAGGTCAGCTACGGTTACGGCCTGTTCACCGGGGGACTGGGCCTTCACTATGGGGCTGAGAAGATCGGCGCCACCGTGGTCCCCGCCTCGGTGGGCAACACCGAACGACAGATCGAACTTATCCAGGACCTGAGGGTCACTGCCATCGCCTGTACACCTTCGTACATGCTGCATATGGCCGAGGTGGCCCAGAAGATGGGGATCGACCTCCACAGGGATACTCTGCTACGCACCGCCATCCTAGGGGCGGAACCGTGGTCGGAGAAGATGAGGGCTCGCATTCAAGAAGGAACTGGCATCAAGGCCTACGATATCTATGGCACATCCGAGCTGTCCGGGCCACTGTTCACCGAGTGCACCGAGCAGAACGGCATCCATATATGGGGAGACCTGGCGTACGTAGAGGTGATCGACCCAGATACCGGAGAGCCGCTGGGTCCCGGACAGGATGGGGAACTGGTGATCACCATGCTCCAGAAGGAAGCGCTGCCCATGATCCGCTATCGTATCGGTGACATAACCTCGTACGAGGACGAAACCTGCGCCTGTGGCCGCTCCCATGTCCGCATTTCCCGAATCAAGGGCCGGGTTGACGATATGTTGATCATCCGCGGGATCAATGTATTCCCATCTCAGATCGAGCACTCTCTCATGTCCCTTCCCGAGCTGGGAGAACACTTCCAGATCGTGGTCGAGCGTAAGGGGGCGCTGGACACCATGCTGGTGAAGGTCGAGCTGAAGAACGCCGCTTTCTCTGACAAGCTGGACGACTTTATCAACCTGAAGAACAAGGTCGCCCACATATTGCGGAACAACCTGAACGTGGCGGTCGACGTGGACCTGGTATCCCCCGGCACGTTGACCCGGTTCGAGGGCAAGGCCAAGAGGGTCATCGACAGGAGGGAGCTGTGATGAGCTACACCATAAAGCAGATCTCTGTGTTCGCGGAGAACAAGCCTGGCCGCCTGGCGGCCATCGCCGAGGTCCTGGAGTCAGACAACGTCAACATCCTGGCATTCTCCATCGCGGAAGCGAGCGGCTTCGGCGTGGTGAGGGCCCTGGTCGACCATCCGGACAAGGCTCACGAAAAGCTAACCGAGCTGGGATATGTGGTCTCGACGACCGACGTCATCGGGGTCAAGATGAGGGACCGGCCCGGTGGGTTGAGGGAGATAGCCAAAATGCTGGGCGATGCCGGGATCAATATCGAGTACGCCTACGCCTACTCCGGACGGCCGGCGGCAGTTCTCATCCTGCGGGTGGACCATGTCGAGGAGGCCATCCGGACCATCCTGACGAGCGGCGGCACGCTCCTGGAAGAGAAGGAACTGGCCTGATCGCGTGCTGCGACCCACCCGGTTGGGCATATGGGGAGCGTCGTGGCCATCGTCTCCCCTTCCTGGGGTGGTCCGCATGCTTTCCCCAAGGTATACGAGAAAGGGCTGGAGGTCCTGAGAGAGGAATTCGGGCTGGAGGTCCGGGAGATGGACCACGCCCGGGCTCACCAGAGCTACCTTCATCGCTTTCCCCAGATGCGTGCTAAGGACCTCAACGACGCCTTCCTTGACCCGGAGGTGGATGCGATCATCGCCTCGGTGGGAGGGGACGATTCGGTCCGGGTGCTCAAGTTCCTGGGCATCAGGAGGATCGTGGACAATCCCAAGGTACTGATGGGCTTCTCCGATACCACCACATTGCTATCGTATATTTCGCTGAAGGGCATGGTCACCTACCATGGTCCGACGGTCATGGCTGGCATCGCCCAGATGCGTAACTATCCCCTCCAGCTCGAACATCTCCGGGACATGTTCTTTCGACCACAGGAGAGGTATGTCTACCGACCGGCCGCCACATATAACGAGGGCTACCCGGATTGGGCCGTGGATGAGACCGTCGGGCGGGTGCTTCGCAAGAAACGAAGTGGAGGCTGGGTCTGTCTGCAAGGTGAAGAGAAGGCGCGAGGACACCTCTTCGGAAGCTGCATCGAGGTCCTGGAAATGATGAAAGCCACTCGCTACTGGCCCCCGCCTGATTTTTGGAACGGAAAGATCCTGTTCCTGGAGACCTCGAAGATGGAACCGTCTCCGGACTCGGTCAAGTTCATACTGCGCAATTATGGGATGATCGGCGCCCTAGATGGCCTGAGCGCCCTGCTGCTGGGAAGGCCCCGAGGTTATTCCCGTGAGGAGAAGGAGCAGCTGGAGAGGAACGTGATTGACGTGGTGGCGGGCGAGTTCGGTCGGTCCGACCTGCCGATAATCGCGAACATGGATATGGGGCACACCGACCCCCAGAGATGGTGCTGCCGCTCGGCATTATGGCGGAGATCGAGCCGGACGCCCCTTCCTTGACCCTCCTCGAACCACCGGTCGGCTGAAGAGAACGAATTTATACTGCGGACTGGGAAATCAATATGGAGTCAACGGGAGGTCACTGGTTGAAAAGGATCGAGGAGCAGGTCGCTCACATGCCCCGTGAGAAGGGGCTGGATGTTGCTGTGGAATCTGGCGTACTTACCATTGATGAGGTTTGCGAGGGAATGCAGTATTCCCCCCAGATCGTGGTGGGGAACCTGCGGGCCCCATTCATGGCGGTCATCATGGAAGATCTCGACGTCCCCCAGGGAGCTTTTGTTCACTGGCTGCTGTGGAATGTTGAAAAGGCTGAGAGCATTCCCCGAAACCTTCCAAAGAAGGAAGAGATCGAAAGCCCTATAAGGGGAAGACAGGGTCGCAACTCGTTCGGGGACATCGGATATACCGCTCCCTGCCCCCCGCAAGGAGCTAAACATCGATACCGGTTCCGTGTGCTAGGCGTGGGGGAGGAACTGGACCTTCCGGGCGGCTCGACCGGCCGGGACCTGGAGCGAGCCATGGAAGGGAATATCATGCAATATGGTGAAGTGTTCCAGACTTACGAGCGACCAGTCAGCGGCAATGTACTTGGCAAGGCTCCATGAGGCGATAGCATGAGATCGGAGATGGAAGAGCTGAGCATCGCATTGAACTTCGAGACCTATCCTTCCAAGCATACCTGCGAAGGTGAGGGCGTTTCCCCGAGGGTGAGCATCAGAGGGCTTAACTCGCCCTATCTGGCCATCATCCTGGATGATCCAGACGCTCCCGGCGGCACCTTTACGCATTGGACCATATGGAACATCAATGCCTCGGAGGTCATACCGGAGAACATATCGACGAAGGGGCACCCAGACGAGCTTCCCGGGGCAGTACAAGGTGTGAACTCATCGGGCGAGCTGGGCTACACTGGCCCCTGCCCACCGAGGGGAAGCGTGCATCGCTATTACCTTAAGGTATACGGTCTAGACGCTCCACTCGACCTTGAACCGGGAGCAAGCAAGAAGGTGCTGGAGGCCGCCCTGCGTGGGCACGTCCGACAACACGGAGAGACCATGGCGACTTTTGGCCGGCGATAAGGAAAGCTATCATATGGGGCCATGTCCTTTCTTTGAACGATGTTACCGGCCGGCCCGCTGATGATCGAGCACCGTCTCATCGAGAGGATGGTCTTTGAGCTGAACAGGGAAAGAAAAAGGATCGAACAGGGCGGCTCGCCTGATGTCCAGTTCCTGGAGACCGCCATCGATTTCTTCCGCATCTACGCGGACCGGTGCCACCATGGCAAGGAGGAGGACATCCTTTTCGTCAAACTGGCCTCCAAATCGATGACTCCGCCCATGAGGCAGGCGATGGAGCGCCTAAAGGAGGAACATGCCCTGTCCCGCAGTCTGATCGGGCAGCTTCAACAACAGAAGGAGCAGTTCCGTTCCGGGGACGCTACCGCCGCCCATGGGATCGTCAGGACCTTTTCCGAGCTTTCTCGCCTGTATCCTGACCACATTGCTCGGGAGGACAAGGAATTCTTCCCCACCGCGATGACCTATCTAGAACAGAACGAGCGCGAGGAGATGCTCCGAAATTTCGATGATTTCGATAAGAGATTGATCCACGAAAAATACAAGGCAGTGGTGGAAGGAGCGGAGAGACGATGAGAAAATGGCGTTGTATGGTCTGCGGTTATGAGTATGATCCGGCGGTAGGGGACCCCCTGGGCAATATACCACCGGGGACGGCCTTCGAATTGCTTCCAGACGATTGGGTCTGCCCAATGTGCGGCGCTTTGAAGTCCGAGTTCGAGCCCATATAGCTGGGAACGGCGGATTTTATCTGCCCCTGCCCATATACCCTCGAATAATGGAGAGTTACCATGGGTAAACTGAGTAATGGATGGTCCATGACCAAGATGAGCTTGAGGGTCATCGCCCGGAACAAGCGTCTACTGCTTTTCCCGGTGATCTCGGGTGTGTTCATATTGGCCATTCTTGCCTCGTTCGTTGGAGTAATGCTCCTTAACGGCACGCTGTTCAATCCGAGCATCAATGTCCTGTTCATCGCTTTCTGGGTGGCGTTCTATTTCGTGTCCTTTTTCATCTCCATATTCTTCAACGTAGCGCTGATCTCCTGCGCTATGAAGGAGCTGGACGGGGAGAGTACGACGATCTCCTACGGCATAGCCCAAGCCCGTGCGCGCATCAGGCCGATCCTCGGCTGGGCGCTGCTTTCGGCCACCGTAGGCCTAATACTGAAATCGATCCAGGAGCGCTCTGGAATGATCGGCCGGATCATCGTGGGGCTTATCGGCGCAGCCTGGGCGATCACGACGTACTTCGTGGTCCCGGTCATCGCCTTCGAGGGTCTCGGGCCGTTCGCTTCTATCAAGCGCAGCCTCGGATTGCTCAAGGGCACTTGGGGAGAGGCGGCCATCTCCAACATCGGCATAGGTCTGATCTTTGGACTGGCAGCCCTGGCCGGGCTGATACCGGTCATCCTGGCCTTCGTACTGGGGGATGTCGGTATCGGCCTGATGGTCCTACTGGTGGTTATTGTCTATTGGGTGGTCCTGGGCGTTCTGGCATCCGCGGCGAGCGGTGTCCTCCGGGCATCCCTGTATCGCTTTGCAACCACGGGTAAGGTGGTCGAAGGGTTCCCCGAGCAGGTCTTGAGGAACCCCGGTGCTCCTTAGGCTCGGGGAACCAAACTATTTCTTTTTTAATTTATACGGTAACTGCCTTTGGGCACTGTTATCTCGAAACGGGCCCCCTTTCTGGGCGAGGTCTCATCGATGCTCATGCCAGTCATCTTGAGGACCTCTTTGACCAGATATAGGCCGTGACCGAACCGGTCGTCGAACATCTCCCTCCGCTTGGCCGGAGGCACACCCTCGCCATCGTCCTGGCATATGATCTTCAGATCATCACCTTTCTTCTCAAGGAAGAATCTAACCTGAGTGGCCTTGCCATGACGGACGGCGTTGTCGGTAAGGTTATGGAACACCTTCTCCACCATACGATCGGCCAGTATCTCGACCCCGTCCAGTTCGAGGTCGATTTTGACCTCATGGGCCTGGGTCTCGGCGATCCCCTTTTCGGCGACCTCCTGTACACGGAACCAATCTGGCCTCTGAGTGCCCATGCGTTCGTAGTCACGGGAGAAATCTAGGATCTTGCGCATGTTTTCGCCGGACAGCGCGGCCTTTTGCACATAGTCCTTGATGGCCTTTTGATCTTGCTTATACTGAGCTATGCCCAGATAGCCATTGAGCGCCGTAAGTTGGTTGAGGAGGTCATGCCTGGTGATCGAGCCGAGGAGGTATAATTTCTTTCTCGCAAGTTCAAGCTCCTCTTCCATCATCTTACGCCTGGTGATGTCCAGGGTGAAGGTGATGACCCCCATCACTTTACCGTTTTCGTCGACGTACGGTAAAGAGTCCACCAGGCCCCAGCGCTTGTCATCGTTCCGGGCCAGGTAGGCTTTTTCTATAGAGATCTGAGGTTTTCCGGTCCGGAGGATCTCGAGGTCTTCGGCATGGGTCTCTTCCCAGCCTTCGGTCATCAACTTGCTCATGTGCATGCCGATCATACTTTCGGCCGGTATGCCCATGCGTTCGGCATAGGCCTTGTTGGCCCTGAGTATCTTGCCCTCCATGTCCCGTATCACGATCATGGCCGGCGTAGTATTGAACACCATCTCGTGGTCCCGGCGCTGGCGATTGAGAAAGTCCTCCATGGCCTTTTTATCGGTGATGTCGAAGTTCAGGTCGAGGATGAGCCTCTTGCCATCGATCTCCAGGACCGTCAGGTAAAGCTCCACATCCCTCAATTCACCTGACGCTAGGCGATGTTTGGCCCGCATGGGCTTCCGGAAGCTCCTGCTGCCATTGACCAGGTCGCTCACGGCGGCATGATCCCCTCGAGGGCTGATATTCGAAATGTTCATGCCGATCAATTGCTCGCGAGGATAGCCATAGAAGTCGATGGCGGCCTGATTAGCGTCGACGATGTTCCTGGTCTCGTTATCCACCAGGAACATGGTAGCGTAACTGCCGTGGAACAGGGCGCTGTAACGCGCCTCCCTCTCCCTGACCGCTCCCTCCAGTTCGTTCCTTTCGGTGATGTCGTAGCAGGAACCCAAGAACCCGATGTAGCTGTTGTAGGTGTCGAAGATGGGGTGACCATGATCAATGATGGTGCGGTATCCGCCGTCCTTGGACCTCAGGCGGTACTCGGCCCTGAAGGGCTGCCGGGACATCAGCGCCTTATGGAATATCTCACTGGCCCTCTCCCTATCCTCAGGATGGATACCATGTTCCCATGGTAGTTTCTTCTCTTCGTCGACGGTCCGACCGGTCAGATCGAGCCAGGCCTTGTTGAAGTAGATGCATCGACCGTCCGGTTCGGCCACCCAGATCGGATTGGGCAGCTCATCGAACATCTTCATGTAGTAGTCTGCATCGCGCTTCAAGCGCTCCTCCATCTTCTTCTGAGCGGTGATGTCCGTAAGAATGGTGACAAAATGGCCCGGTTCCGGAACGTAGATGGCAACGGAATACCAGCAGTCCAAGGGTTTGGAGCGCTGCACGAACCGTACTTCCTTTCCAGTGGTAATGATCTCGTTGAACGCATTGAGCAGTTCGTGTTCGAACCCGTCGACGTCGTTGATCAGCTGCCGCACATCTCGGCCCAGCACCGATTCGGTTGGCTGGGCGAATATCTGTTCGAAGGCATCATTGACATCGATGATCATCGAGCTAACGGGCTTGCCTGCTTCGTCATAGATGATGCGGTGGTAGGCGAACCCGTCATGCATCCTCATCAACAGCGAATGATATGCCGCTTCGTTCCGGCGCTCCTTCTCCTCATCCACTCGCTTTTGCCTCTTCTGCAATATCGAACGGATGAGCGCCATATCTTGAGAGGCCTTTCCGGTCTTGGGGAGATAGTGGTCCGCGCCGTTCAGTATGGCGTCCAGCGCAACCTCCTCGTCCCCTTTTCCGGTGAAGATGAGGAAGGTGTTCAGGTAGCCTGCGGCCCGGGCGTTGCGTAGGAGGTCGATGCCGTCCATGCCCGGCATCATGTATTCACTGACCACCGCATCATACTGGGCAGTTCCCAGCTTGTCCAGGGCGGCTTGCCCGGACGGAACGGTGTCTACAGAGATGTCGCCCTCTGCAGCTAGCATGCTAGCGGCCAGTTCTCGCACCGCAAGATCATCATCGACGAGAAGGACCCGAATCGTTAAATCCACCTCTGGAACCGAGCAAGCATCGACGCGCTGGATTATCTATTTTCGTATTATATTATTGGCGGAATGCCAACAATAGACCGCTCAGCATGGTGAACAGGATTACGGCATATCCAACGACAGTGAAGAACCAGTGCCCGCCCCGCGCATCCTCACTCCCGCGCACTAGATAGAAGCCGGAGATGAGCCCCAGCAGTACCAGTATGGTGGCGGTAAGGGCCAACAGCCCGTGCGCCGTATAGAAGATATTGCTCCGGAGAGAGAACTGTCTCCAGGGCCCACCAGCTGAAGATGATCAACACCAGCACCGAGAAGACGTAACCGGCCGCTTGATGAAATTGCGGGGGAATGAGCAGTGGCTTCCCCATTCTTCTACGGCGACCATTGATACCTCCGGTGATCCCGGCGAATCCCCCGATCACCGCTGCCAGCGAAAGACCGAGAGCGTGCCACCACCAGTCGGACCGGAGGCTGAGATAGGCATTATCGGCCCAGCCCCGACTCTCCCAATAGCCTTTATAATCGTTGTCAACAACCTCGATATGAGTGACCCATTTAGCCCACTTGTATCCCCATTGTTCGGGAACCACTAGTTTAACCGGATAGCCCTGGTTGGCAGGCAAGGTCTCATTGTTCATGGAATATGCCAGCAGGACATCATCGAGGAGAGCGTCCTCCAACCTCAGGTCGGTGGAGTAGCCGTCGGGAGATCGAAAGATCACTTTCTGGGAACTGTTCTGCACTCCCGCCCGTTCTAAGATGTAGCTGAGAGGCACCCCCGTGTATACCGCTCTCCCGCTCGGACCGTCCACACAGCGCAAGGTGGCCGTTTCGGTCCGATTGGGCATGGCAAGGAGCTGTTCGTAGGTGATGGTATAGGGATGGTCGACCGTTCCATTCACCACTAGGGTCCAGTCGGATGCGTTGATCTGAATGGGATCGGAGAGGGAGACATAGAAGAAATCCTGGTTGGGCGTGATGTCCTGGGTACTTTTTTGCTGGGCGTAGATAAGAGCAGCGGAAACGAGGATCAGGGCAATGATCAAGGTCAAGACCAGCCCTCTTCGCCAGCTCATGCTCATTAATGGGTCAGGAAAGTAAATAATCTCTCTGCAGAGAACGGTGCAAGGATTTTAAGGGGTCCTCGGCATAACTAGGCTCGAGGTAGGTACATGGAACCATCCAGCATGCATGAGTTGGTCGAGAGCAGAAAATTCCTCTTCTTCGGAGGAAAGGGAGGGGTGGGCAAGACCACTATGGCTGCGGCCACCGCAACCTGGCTGGCCGATCAAGGTTACAGGACGTTGATCGTCGCGACCGACCCGACCGTCTCCCTGTCGTCCATATATGAGCAGGAGATCAGCGAGACCGAGATCACCCATATTGGCAAGGAAAAGAACCTATGTGGGCTGAACATCAATCCCAAGAAGGCCATGGGTGTGTTCCAGAACCGCATGAACAGCATGATGGAAGGATTCTCTACGATGTTTGGTTCGGAGCTGCTGTCCACTCCCTGCACAGAGGAGATCGCCGCCTTCGACCAGTTCGTATCATTTATGGCAGACACAACCCATGACAAGGTGGTTTTCGACACTGCACCCACTGGGCATACCCTTCGCGAACTGAGCATGCCCTTCGACTGGTCCGGCTACATATCGAACCAGATCGAGAATAGGAAGGATCTGTCCGATCTGTTGGGCTTCGTCTATGATGAGGGCATGATCTCCGACCTGAAAAAGGAGAAGGAGCGCTATGATATGGCCATCAAGGCCCTTTCTGATCAGGTGACATCGTCCTTCAACCTAGTGCTCCTGCCAGAAAAGCTGCCGGTGGACGAGACCGAGCGAGCGGTCCACGACCTCGGGGGATTCGGGATTAACTGTGCCGGCGATAATCATCAACGAGGTCATTCCCCGCGAGGTCCTCAAAGGTAACTGGTTCCTGGAGAGGCGGCGCGCCACTCAGGACAAGTACCTTAAGGACATCGATGTGAAGTTCAAGGACATGATACGGAAGGAGGTGCCCCTATTCGAGACGGACATATATGGGCTGGAGAGCCTGCGACAGGTCGGGAAGGTGCTTTATGGCTAAGCTGCACCTAACGATACTCTCCTTCGCCTGCTGCAACCCCAAGCTTGCCCCGTATGATCAGCAGTATGCGGAACGGATCAAGGAGGCAGGCGCCAAGGCCGAGGTGGAATATGAGATCGATCTTGTTCATGCCACCGAGGCCAGGATGTCGCCGAAGTATTCCTACCTAGGCGAGATAATGCCCATGATCAACAAGTATGGCTCCTCCGTTACGCCAGCCTTGTTCATCAACAAGCATCTATCTCTGTATGGTGGAGTGCCCACGCTCGACAAGCTGGTCGAGACCTTCGAGAAGGCCAAGCTTGCGATCGAACAGGGTCGGCTCTAGGGCCCACCATCTTAGGTCAAGAATCTACGGTCAGGTCAACAGCCTGCACGGGGGCCATCTACTAGGTTGGGCAGCATCAGGAAGCGCCGGTCATCCTCTTGGCGATATTGCGGGGAGTTCTCTAGGGCCAAGGCTACTATGTGGGGAGCTTGGTGCCGATGTCCGCCTCTTCCGTGGTGAGTTCCTCGTAGCCGTGAACCGCAAGGAGAAGTATACCCAGCTCGCCGAACCATTTCCCTATGACGTCAACTTCGATCATACGCATTCTGGCAAGGGGCTCTGCACTTGTAAAGAGGCGCGGAAGCCCCCGGTCGACCATGGATGTGTAACAGGTCGTTCCGGAGAGCACGTTCATCAGGTCATGGCACTATTCATTGTCTATTTGGCTAAACCTGTCAGTATGTTCCATCCTCCTGTCCTCGATAGGCGCTTCTATCCCGATGGTAAAATAGAATGTTCATGGCCTCTTTGAGGCCACTAAAAGGTTGCCCGTTCAGGAACTCCTTCTGGAACCCATCGCCCCGCCGAACATCGAGCCTAACGTAATGATCGCAGCTGCGAGCACGGCCCAGTTCACACTGATCGCTTCCGAGAATACAATGTCCGCTGCGGCTTTCACCACGAACAGAGTGATCACGAAATAGATGATACTCAGTATGATCAGTATAATGGTCCCGACGATCGCAGCTACAAGTCCTCCGCCCATTCCTTTCATCATTTTCTATACCTCCGTTTTACTGCTAAGGTACTTGTGGAAGCCCGGCCATCATAAGACTTTCGGGTCAAAAAAAATGACAAATGGGTGGGTAGAAAACGTAGCCAGGCTAACTGGCCACGTTCATTGCTCCACTCTGTTCATTGAATGAACGTTTTAACCTCGTCCACCAATTTTTGGGCCACTACTAGGTCCATGATGTTCATCGAGGGCTGGATACCGGGTACGATGTAGGATCGGACCTCCTTAACGCCGGCCAGGCTCAGCCAGGAGTAAGAGCGGTCGTTCATGAAGGAGTAGACCTTATCTCCCTGGGGGTTACCACAAGTGAAGATGGTCACGGCCTTCTTGCCTGCGGTGAGCTTGGTCTGATATCCGGGTCCGGTGGGGTTCTGGGCCAGGAACGCATACATCCGGTCGATGGCTCCCTTGAGCCAGGCCGTCTCCGCCCCCATGTATATCGGTGACCCGAGGACGATGACGTCGGCATCCTCGACCGCCTTATAGATCTTGTTCATGTCGTCCTTGATGGAACATAGCGGATGGGTCTTGCAGTACATGCAGGAAATGCAGGGTTTTATCTTCATGTCCACGAGGTCGAAGTACTTGAGGTCGACCTCGGCGTGGTCCTCGGTCGCTTTCTTCAATAATGCTGCGGTATTCCCGTCCTTGCGGGGGCTTCCGTTGAGAACAACAATCTTCATGATCATTACCTGCCGGATCCATGGGGTCGTTACACCAAGGTCCGGCCATTAAGCGGCAGACGAGGATAAAGCCTTTACTTGGCCATTCGCGGGAGGGAGCGACGTGCCCAGTTCCTGGTCGATCGGAAGGCTCTCGTTCCAGGGTGCTCCGGGACCGATAGGTTTGCGGAGGAGGGGGGCAAGGTCGAGGAAATGGTGTCTCGCGAATTAATAGCATGCGGACAGTTCAAGGAACTGGTGGACCCCAATGGTCCCCGAAAAATGGAGAGGAGGAAAATGGGACAGACCATGCAGGACCTGAAGAAGAAGGTCGAGAACGAAGGAAAGGACCAGAGCGAGAATGTGAAGGAGCAGGCCCAGGAGAAAGGCCCCGACATGGCCAAGGAGAAGAGCGAAGAGGTCCGTAAGAAGATGGGCATCTGAACGAATCGGTCAAAGAGCACGACCAATCTCTTCTTTTTTATTGAACCCTCCCCCACAGCACATCCCTTTGGTACGATTTCCTTGCCCCGGTCTGCGGTTTAGTTACTTGCTACCATGCCTGTATGTTGGGCCTCATCGAATTCATTGAAGGCCTGGCCGATGACATCGCGTTCTATCGGATCATCACATCGTTCCAGATGGGCCATGTGATGAAGATCATCGCTTTGCTCACCGCATTGACGACGACCCCGACATCGTCGGAGGCATGCTCAGAATGAACATCGTGGGAACACCGTGGTGGTCTACCTGGACAAGCCAGTCGCCGCCATTGCGGTGATCATGCTGTTCACGTCGTGGATCTATCTCCCGATCTGTAGGTTGAAAGACCGAATGCCATAAAGGCGCCCTAAGGCGATAAACCTCATCTTTAATTAGTACGTTCTAATATCATAGAAATAAATATAAACAAGTGAGTGCAATAAAAAGTCGAGGATGCGAGAGACTTCCTCCACGATACTTGTGGACAGACAACCACCGATCATGTCTCGCCCCCTCGGCCGGTCGGGGAGCTAACCTGGAGGTTCATCGACCTAGGTCACTACTTCAGACTCCCCCGGCCGGTATTAATCACCCTATAATGGTAAAGATCGGCCGCATTTGGTCCGTCTTCCCAGCAATCCTGAAACATATGGATGTGCGAAATAACTGAACGGCCCCATCGAAAGAGAATATATTTTTAGACATGCAAAGGTTGCCCGCTCTTTCGCACCATCTCTTGGCTATCTACGATTATTGGCTCCGATCAAGGGCATCCGATTGGAGTCATCATGTGATGGCCTGGACTACTCCACCTCAACAGGGCGATTGATGGGAAACATCCTGGCGTCCGTGGTGGAGTTCGAGGGTCAGATCATGGTTGAGCGAACGAAAGAAGAGCGGGCATAGTCAGCAAAGGATGGACACTTTCCAGGAAGACCAAATGTGGAAGTTGATCTTGAGAAGTTCTTGGAACTTCTGAAGCAGCCGGGCATGACCAGGGCCAAGGCTTGTAAGTTACGTCGTCCAAAAAGTCCTATACAGACCGATCGAAAAGAGTGAAAAAGAGGTCCCTACTGGAGCTAGTAAAGAAAGTGCCTCTAACTCACCTGCATTGAAACAGGGAGGGCAGGAACTGGAAAAAGAAATGAAAGAGATCATCGAAAGACTAGACAAAATCGAACGTCTCCTGGTTACGGTCACGGTCGAGAATATTAAAAAAGACCAGTGACGGCAGTGGGATCAGAAAGAATGATAAGCCGTGGGTCCGACCATTGGCAGGGGGAGGAGTGATCATTTGGATCGATCCATCTGAGCGTCCAGTCTTTGTAATCTTTACATGGCCCCAAAGTAAGTGGAGCGAGGGCATGAGTATGTGGATTAGAAACCGGACTCCCGTAGGCAACGGCCACGCCCGACCCCAACTCAAGGGCGGAACAAATCCCCCTGCTCCTTCGTAAGTCAAATAAAATTGGAGGGTAAGTGGTTTGGTGAGTTATGGCTTGGGCACGAGCTTTACCTGCTGGCCAAAGCTGGTAACGCCTCACCGATGCGCATGAAGAGCTCCGGTCTCAGCATACCCTGGACGACGATCCCGTTGGAATCCATTACCGCTTGCTTGAGGTCTTTGGCCCACAGGTGCTCGATGATGGCGAAGAGGGCGGAAGTGTTGTTGGGGAACGAATCAACGATCTCGTCAATATCATCCTGCGAGAGGCCGTAGGTCCTATCGTTCGCCATTTCCATCTCCCTGGCCCTTTCCGCACCGGCTTCGGCTCCCCTCCTCGCCCCTTCTGCTCCACCGGCTCCGAGACCTATGAGGGCACCGACGGCGGCTCCCAGTTCTTCGACCTCTCCGGGTCCGAGGTCAGTACCTTCGACCGCGAGCATGTTTCCGTCCGCGTCCTTTATAACGAAGGCATAGTCGATCACGCGAATGAGCCCCTTCTCCTTCACATCTCTAATGGCCGGCAGAACCTCGCCAGAGAACTCATTCCCGGGAAATCCAACCGCTATCAACTGCATTGGTCCGTACATTACCATATCTAGTTCTCCCATGCTTGATGATCCACCGAATAGACCTCCGACGGGAGCTATCAATGAATCGGACGGACCGGTCCACGTCCGATTTATGATGTTCTCGTCATTTAGGTTATTTCCGAAGACCAGTGCCATGTTGAAGTGTCTGGTTTTTAATACATGCCCGTTAAATGGACGGCGGCCTCCCAGTCGTCATTGAAGAACGGTGATGAAAGTGTTAAAGACTGACCCGTCCCAAGCATCATCCAGGGTGTGTATCATACAGAAATCTGAAACGACAATGACCCAAACCATGGAACCGACATACTGGAAGGCCACAGGGGCGAAGGAAGTTTATACTGACGATGGAAAGTTGCTGGGGACTCTGGATGGGATCATGGTAGACCCGAAGGGTTGGACGGTTTCCTATTTCGTCATAGAAGTGCACAAGGACATCTCGGAGGAGCTGAACATCAAGAAACCGATGTTCGGCGCCGCAATGGTGAACATCCCCGCTTCCTTTGTGAAGGACGTCGCCGACGTAATGCAGCTCAATTCCAACTTTGCCTCCATTAAGGGCGCTGTCAAGGTACACAATCCAAAAGGAACCTGAACGGCCGGAGCCTCCGGTCACTTTCCTTTTATTTACACTTTCAAGCGTGCCATTTTCCTAAAGCAAACCGAGCTATGGATTATATACCTTCGATAAGAAACATATGCCCAATCTGATGTTCGGTCTAACTCACTGGATGAGAATGCAATCGGAAAAGTATCTCGATCCGGTCGATAGATTGCCCGAGGTGGTCCTTGGCCTCATTCTGGTCTTAGGGGTCACTGGGACACTCAGAATAAGTATCTCCCAAAATGGGTTCTCTGTAGTAAATCTATTATTGGCTGTGATCGGGGTCAACATCGCTTGGGGTATCGTCGATGGGGTGATGTATGTCATTGGCAGCTATTTTACTCGAAATAGATATGCGACGATCTCCAAGGTCCTAAATGAAGACCGAGATAATGCGAAAGCGAAAGAGGCCATCGTGGACGACCTCGACAATACGATCATTCATACTATGAACTCAAGCGATCGAGAACGCATCGTCGCTATTGTGGCTGATGCCGTGCCCTCCATTCATGATAGAAAGGCTTTCTTCAAGGACTTCGGCGACGATCTGATCGGTGGTCTTTGGATATTCATTACTGTCTTTCTTACGCTGTTTCCGGTCATCATCCCATTTATTGTTTTTCCGAGCGAGCCGATCCTGGCATTGAACATCTCGAACCTAATCGCTCTGGTAATGATGTTCGTCATTGGGGTAGAGTGGGGTAGCTATGCTGGCATTAGGAGATTAGGGCCCGGAATTGGTTTTCTTGTAATTGGTACGGCCATTATGTTGACAACACTCTACCTGGGGGGATGACAACCTACGGAAAAGAAGGGCTGGCCACGTCGACGATCCAAAAACAATCGATATAGTAAATCGCTGATATTTTGACCAAGGAGGCCTTTAGAATCAGATGGATGGTGTCGAATTTGTATTTCTTTCAGCAGGACCATATATCATCCAATGGCGATTCGTCGATCTCATTGTCTAGTCATATCGCCGGTATACATTGCCTAGGCCATTATCGTTTTCCTATCGGCTTTTCTCCAGCTCGCCATGCCGAGTAACGATGCCTTTCCGATTATTTCGCTTGTCGTCACTATTGTTCTCTTCTTTATCGGCCTCGCAGGCCTCTTTGTAAAGAGTTCTTCGGCAGAAGTGGAATTTCTTACCATTCCACATCCCTACCAAGACATCGGATCGCATAGAGGGATATATAATGCATGTACGATATTATGTTCTATTTGGAATGCTAGGCACCCACCGAAGGGGTGTTCTGCAAAATTTATCGAAATGTTCGGGAGATGAAATCAGGTGCCATTGTTAGGTGAACAGAGCAGGATTTGTGTCAACTGAACCGCTTGGATGGCACCAAAATATTTCCGGGAATCCAAAAATCTTGCCGAGGGACGAACAAAACAATCAAACCCTTCCAACTATGATTATGTAATTGGTCTGGGTTATCGGGTGTCGAGATTTAGCCGGGCTTCGAGTTTGGTGTAACTATCGTCACTTTTTAACCGCACCCAACAACCGCACTAGTCGCTGATATTTCTTAGCTGTGATATATTTATTATAAATGCTCTCCCCTTTCACAGGGGGAACATAACATGAAAACGCCATCGGCCGATTTCAAAGAAAACATCCTCCAGACGATCGGCAATACCCCCTTGGTCAGGATAAACAAGCTTAATCCGAACAAGAACACGACGATATATGCCAAAGTAGAGGGATTCAATCCTACTGGCAGTATCAAAGACCGGATTGCCTTGAGCATGATCCAGCAGGCTGAAGATGAGGGCACGCTGACCAAAGGTAAAACTATCATCGAACCAACGTCGGGGAATACCGGGGTGGCTTTAGCGATGATCGGTGCGATCAAAGGGTATGAAGTAGAGATCGTTATGAGTGAGTCCGTCTCGGTAGAGAGACGGCAGATGATCAAAGCGTTCGGCGGAATCGTCACCTTAAGCGAGGGGAAATACGGCACCGACGGCGCCATTAGAAAAGCACGGGAATTGGTCAAGGCAAATCCTCAAAAGTACTTCATGCCGGACCAGTTTTCCAACCAGTATAACCAGCTTGCGCATTATAAGACGACCGGGGATAAGATCTGGAAGCAAACTGGAGGCAAAGTAGACTATTTTGTGTCGGCGTTAGGCACTTCTGGCACGATAATGGGCGTAGGTAAAGCGTTAAAGGAACATAATCCGCAAATAAAGATAGTCAGCGCTCATCCTGTTAAAGGGCACTATATCCAGGGATTAAAGAACATGGAAGAAGCCATTGTCCCGGCGATATATGACCCCACCCAGATCGACGCCACCATCATGGTCGAGACGGAAATAGCCTATGAGATGACCCGTCAGATCGTTAAACAGGAAGGGATCTTCGTTGGTATGAGCAGCGGTGCCGCAATGTATGCTGCCATCGAGATAGCCAAGCAGATAGAGTCCGGCGTTATTGTAACTATTTTACCTGACCGGGGAGAGAAATACCTAAGCACCAAGCTATTTTCAGTTTAGATGGTTTTTCATAATGCCACTGTTCCCGGGGATTGCCTAATTCCCCCCTTTCCACCACAAGCAGGGGGCGCGTCTCCGGAACTGACATAGAGGTACTAGCAAGTGCAAGCGGTCCTGGCGGGGGGTTGTGTTCAGGCGGCCGCACATCGGGCCCGGCTACCAGTTCGTTGACAATACCCCAATCTTCGGGCCCTTCGACACTAAGATGGCCATTAGCCATCTGGGCTTGGACGTGGACAATATGACGACGCGATGGGGCGGCTTGGTTTATATTAGGCCAGCATCTATTTTCCGTAAACGGAAACTAACATATTGAGCCAGGATGATGGTGGACAGAGCGGATTTCTGCCCACGAAATCGTCTGGCCAAATTGACGACCCTGAATGGATCGTCAATAACCGAGGTATCCACCATGCTGGGTCATGCCGATACCAGGACGACCATGATCTATCTAGGATTGACCCTTGATTATCTCGCCAAGGTCCAGGAGAAGAGGGACGACTATCTGGACCTGATAAGAATGAAGATGAGGGCGAACCCTCAGGCCTTCCAGGAAAAACATAATGCCGATGTTGTTCGCAATGTAAGGGCGTTTCCCAACACTATTGGGGAAAACGAGTGAAGCCAGAAGAATTAGTGGGCCCGAAGAGATTTGAACTCATTATTATTATCTGGCCAACCCTCGAAAATTTCAAAATTCTGTGACCGTATTGGAGGGCGTTAGCATTCACGATGCTCCGGTGGAATGGATGGTCCTCTGGAGTTCTTACCATCGACCAGTGAAAACGAAGCCCCCTCAACGGTGCCTAGTTCCAAGAACTGCCATGATGTATATTCTCTAGAAGTTGGGGCGGTTGGGCTGGACTTATTACTGGCTATCGAAATATTCCTCCACAACCTCTATTTGGGAAGCCGTTGGGACACAAGATGGGATCATTGTAATGAATTGATGGGCCGAGCGGGATTTTAAACCGCCAAACTGTCTGGCTGACCCCTCAATTGTACCGTCCTCGGTACAGAGCGCTTGTTCGAGGCTATGAAAAATAGTCCTAAACCACTTCCTTTCTTTGCCTCAACTATCTTAACTAATTTAACTTTCAGTTCCAATCACCAATCATCTGGCTCGGGGATTGCGATCAAGTTAGCTTATAGATCAAGGTGGTTAAGCATGGGGGTCTGAGCCCCTCGGTGCTTCTTTGTTAGCATATAATTTCATGGTACGGTCGACCAAGGCTTGGATGTAGACAGGAACGATAATCGCACAGGGGATCCCTAGGGCAACCACCAAGATCGGCGCAGCCCCCGGGGCTCACGCTCGCCCCCAGGACCGCGAACAGCGTGAGGAAGTAGATGTGGAAGAGGTATATCGAATAGGTTGACGGGCCGACTCTTTTAACCACCCTGGCGATTAAGCCGGTAGCATATCTTTTGAACAAGTTGACGAAGAAGATGGAGACGGAGACACCGATCACGCCGATTAGGGCGAGTGCGATGGTTGGAATCAGGGAGGGCGGGAGCAGCTCACATACCAGCCCGAGCATGCCCCCGCCTGAGGCATATATGAGGGACAAGCCGACCCCGGAAGCCAGGCAGACTTTTAGGACCGTGGCCCCCTTTATATCCGACATATTCGCCCCCCTTCCGAGGAGAATCCCGGCGATGAAGATCCAGTAGTAGATGTACACCTGGCTCAGTCCCACGGCACCGGTGATGAAAGAGACAACGACCAGGACTGCGAAGATGGCCAAGGCGACGAGGAAGAGGGACCTGGTGAAACCTAATCTAGCCCTATCGGCCAAGTAGATCAGTACGGGAAAGAAGAGGTAGAAAATCACAATAACGCTGACGAACCATAGAATACCAAGGTAGGGTACCAGCTTAGGGTAGAATAGGATCTGCAGGCCGCTTACCGTGAGAAGCTGCTGCAGGGCTGTGAGGTCGGTCAGAGCGAAGAGGGACTTCACCGACTGCCCGGAAGCTATGACGATTGTGGCGACGATCAGCGCCACCCAATAGAGCGGGTATATTCTGACAAAACGCTTCCGGAGGAAAATCAGGACTGTCGCCAGGGCGGTCGAAAGTGGGCTTCTTGAGCATCAAGGAGTACCCAGAGGTGAAGAAGAATATGCTTAGGCCGGTGACGCCGGTCCAAACGCTCAACGTCAACAACCAGCTCACACTGGCAAAGGCCGGTACCATCTCGAGCACATGGGCGACCACAATCGCCAGGATCGCCATCGCCTTCAAGATGTCGAGCTCAACGAGCCGGTTGGATCCCATTAAGCGCTCCTCGTAATGGTGTTCCAACAACCCAAAGATAAATTATTTGTAGAATAAGGAGGTCCTTCCCTCCCTCAAAAATTCCAGTTCTAGGTTACTCATCTGGATAGAAAAATGGGAGAGGGTAAAAGCCATACCCTTTTGATTGAGCCGTCATATTTGCCGGAAAGGTATAAAAGTCCTAAGTATTTGCCATCAATGAGGGCCTTTCCCTCAATGGACGACACCATCTCCCCCATAAGGCGTCAAGTAATTGTCCCCCCTTCCTTTTTGACCACATAGTTAGGTCTCATCCTAATCCACCGCCTTGGAGCCCTGGATGGCCAGGTCCTCGTAGATGGTACATTGGCAGACCAGGGGCGAACGACTATCGCACTCCTCGCGGCCGCATGACAAGCACAAACCTTTTTTCACACGATAGTGCTTGAGCGGCGTATTGACCCTCATCGGGTCGGGGGCTCTTTCCTCTTTCATTGGTTATCTGCATCCCGGTTGCTAGAACGATCTGATTCCACGCGACCATGGCGGACATCATAGCCACAAAGATGAACCCCGCGGTAAGTTTCTCTACTATGATTCCACCTATACCGCCGCCTTGGAGTAACCAGGCGTCGCCCAAATCCAGTGTAGCTAGGCAACTCCTATCGACCTCGCCAAATCTCGCTGTTATAGGGGTTAGGGCTGGAAACAGCTATGGCCATCCGACTTCCGATACGCTATCCCGTCTGAACGCCCATAGTGTGACCATCTACCGCACCGACCTCAATGGAACAGTGACCATAACACGGATGGCACCACCTGGACAGTCACCTGAAGGTGGTCCCGTTCATTTCCAATTCATCCGCAGATTAGGACCTACTTGGGAGCGCCCATCGGCAATCGTTGGAACTTAATTTCCTGCCCACGGCTCTCACATCTTCCCTCGACCATAATTCGATTGAAGGCAAACCTTACTTTCTGTTCATGGCCGTAGATGAGAAATGGGACCGTTCTTCGAGAATACTCTCGGTGGGGTGGGATTGGCACGAGCTCGAGATAGGGGCAACAAGGGTAAGTGGCTTAAGGGGGGGGGAGTGCCGAAAGTGAGTAGGATACAATATAATAATCAACAAGCCCTTCGTATTTTCCTCGTGGTGGGAATCAATCAGCGTTTACATCTAGGATGGTTGCCCATATGCACGAAGCAGCGATGGCCGGGGACCATGACTGGGCCAAAGGGAGCGGACGAATCGTGGCGCCGTTCAGAGCATCATCAACGGGCTACCAGGCGCTGTTTTCTACCTCTCCTCCGACGAGTTCGAAGTAGAGTACATCAGCGACGATTCTCGCCACTTTCTTCCCGGGAGGTTCAAGAACCAAACCTCGTCGGTGTGAAGTTGGTAGACTTCGTCACAGGCGGTGAGAAGAGCCCCGTCTTACCAATTCTCCGCCGGGTCTCCGAGACCAAGGAGAAGTTGGAGATCAGAGAGTTCCGAGCCAAAAACGAGGACGGGATCGAGTTCTGGGTCAACTGGTCTGCTATCCCCATCGAGAACGGCACAGGGAGGGCGGACTTGCTGGTGATGATCCAAGAAGACGTTACCGAACGCAAGCGGGTGGAGGAAGTGCTAAAGGAAAGTGAGGAAAAGTTTTCCAGGGCCTTCCATGGTTCCTCAGCTTCGACCTACATCACGCGTTTGAGCGACGGCAAGATCATTCACGCGAATGACCAAGGCCTCAAAATGTTGGAGTATGGCAAGGGATGAGCTATTAGGTCGAACGACCACCGAACTGAACTTATGGCCTACCGAGAAGGATCGCCAAAATGTTGTTAATGAGCTAAAACAGAAAGGCTCCATTAACAACATGGAACTACGCCTTCGTAAGAAGAACGGCCAAATCTGGACCACGTTGTATTCGGCTCAGGTCATTGAATTCAAGGGGGAGGAGATAATGCTCTCCTCTCTCGTGGACATCACCGACCGCAAACGAGCGGAGGAAGCGCTCAAGGAGAGCGAGGAGCGCTCCGGACGCTCGCCGACAACATCCCTCAGTTAGCGTGGATGGCTGACGCGAACGGCTGGATCTTCTGGTATAACAGGCAGTGGTACGATTACACCGGCACCACCCCAGAGCAGATGGGGGGCTGGGGCTGGCAGTCGGTGCACAACCCCGATGTACCGCCGAAGGTCCTCGATCAATGGAAGGGCTCGATAGCCACCGGCCAACCGTTCGACATGGTGTTCCCGCTGCGGGGCGCCGACGGAGTGTTCCGTCCCTTCCTGACGCGGGTACTGCCGGTGAAGGACGAGAGCGGCAAGGTCGCTCGCTGGTTCGGCACCAACACCGAAATAACCGAAGAGGTGGAGACGCGACGGAACCTCGAGCGCTCCAACGCCGAGCTGCAGCAGTTCGCTTACGTAGCCAGTCACGATCTTCAAGAGCCGCTCCGAATGATCATGAGCTATCTGGGTCTGCTCAACAAGAAGTATGGCGATCAGCTCAACGACCAGGCCAAAGGGTACATGGCCTACGTGAACGCCGGTGCCGCACGCATGAGGGAGCTCATCAACGATCTGCTGCAATACTCGCGCATCGATATGCAGGGCGAAGAGTTCTCGGCCGTTGATCTGGAGCAGGTAGCGGAGAGAGCGATCGACAACCTGCATGTGGTGATCGGGGAGAGCAGGGCAGTGGTCGATCTAGGCCCCCTGCCGACCGTTTTCGGGGATGCGACGCAATTATCTCAGGTGCTCCAGAACCTCATCAGCAACGCCATCAAGTTCCACGGGCCAGAGCCGCCGAGAATAGAGATCACTTCTCAAGAGCGCGATCGAGAGTGGACCATCTCGGTCAAGGACAACGGCATCGGCATCGATCCGAAGTATCACAACAAGCTGTTCCAGATGTTCCAGAGACTGCATACTCAAAATGAATATCCTGGCACCGGTATCGGGCTGGCCATAAGCAAGAAGATCGTGGAGCGGCACGGCGGTCGCATCTGGATCGAGTCGGAGGTCGGCAAGGGTACGACCTTCTTTTTCACCGTACCTAAGACAGGCGAGAGGGCGAGGTAGATGAACGAAGGCCACCGGATCCTGCTCATTGAGGACAATCGGCCTGATGCGGACATTATCAGAGAGCTGATCAAAGATACTGGGATCGTGCATGAGCTGATTTGGCTCGATAATGGGGAGAAAGCGATCAAGTTCTTCGACGATGTTGGGCAGGCCGGTCTATCATCATTGACCTCAATCTGCCCCGAGTCAGTGGTCACGAGGTCCTGGAATTCTTAAAAGAACGGGGAATAAGCAAGACCACTCCAGTGATCGTTCTGACCGGCTCCGACTCTAATCTGGACAAGGAGAAGGCCAGGAAGAACGACATGGTCTGCTACCCCATCAAGCCGATGACGGCCGAGGAGATGGAGCGGACGACCGAGAAGCTGAAGGAAATAATGCTAGGGCCGCGGTCCTGCAACTGCTAGATGATCGGCAACCGGCACAAGCAGGGTCCTACTTCTGGAAGGGAGGGGTCCGTTCTAGAAAGAAAATGGGCTGCCGTCTCGGACGACATCCCACATGCGCTTACCGGACTGAACGCTGCGGCCTGGAGTCGCTCGCGACGGAGCGTCATTGAGACTCATGCGCCAAATTACGATATTTAGTTTGGTCGGTTTGCTGATAGGAAACTGCCTCCGATTCCATAGGAATATAATAGATTAATTTAAGATGAAAATAACTATCTGGACATCTCTATAATGCTACCTCGTACATATGTGTTAACATGCCTACGAATACGACCAACAAGAAGACCACAGTCCACGCGTCCGTCTACCTGCCCGTACCACTCCATAAAGAGCTGATAAAGATGTCGAGGTGGACCAGGCTCGGCCGATCGGACATCATGCGAACGGGTGTCATCAAGTACCTTGATCAGCTGTTGTTGAGAAGATGAAAGCGGAGCCTATGATCAAGGAAGAATTCCCGCTCTTCAGCCGGTAAAGGCGTTTACAAATGGAATTGGGAAAATTAGGATGAGCCAGATGATAGTAGTGGGCCCGAAGAGATTTGAACTCTTGACCTCCCGGTTATCAGCCGGGCGCTCCAGCCAGTCTAAGCTACGGGCCCCTGTGCTTCATGGGAATAGTGCAATCCATTTTAAAGCTTTCCATTCGTAACGCCCTCCCAAGATAGATATGGACGTGTTTTCCAAATGCGTGAAATTTCATCTCATTATCTTGATATCTGCCATATCGTTCTAGGGAATCGCAGGGAGGGACGGATCAGGTGCCTGTCATTGAAAAGGGTTCGCTCAGGAAAGGCCAGTTGAACGGGGAGGTTTGCGTGGTGACCGGGGCCGGTCGTGGGATCGGCCTGGAAGCTGCTCGGTCCTTGGCCTGGCTAGGAGCAAAGGTGATCATCGCCGAGATCGACGAACAAAATGGAAGGGCTGTTGCCGAGTCGGTAAATGCCGATTTCGGTAAGGGCTCTGCCATCTTCGTCCGGACCGACGTGGCCGACCCCGATAGCGTAAGAGGTCTTTCCGCGTTAGCTAATGAAGTGTACGGCCATGTGGATGCCGTCATCAATAACGCCACCGCCTTCCGGATGGGACCGGTGATCGAGGTCGGCATCGACAGCTGGGACCTGGCATACCGGGTTAACGTCGGGGCCGGTCCTAATGGCCCAGACCTTCCTTCCCGGAATGATCGAGCGTGACCATGGCACGTTCATCTGCGTATCGTCCTCGGGGGCCGCGCCGTTCATGGGCGCCTACGAGATATTCAAGACCGCTCAGGTCGAGCTGGCCCGCGTCCTAGACGCGGAGATGGAGGGCCGTAAGGTCAACATCCTTACCATCGGCCCAGGCCTGGCCCGCACTCCCGGATCGGAAGAAGGGATACGCGCTCTCGCTCCGCTCTACAACAAGAGCGTGGAAGAGTTCTATGCAATGAGCGAGGAGGCCCAGCTTACCGCGGAAGAAGCGGGGGCCGGTTTCGCTGCGGCGGTAGCTTTGGCCGATAGGTTCCGCGGGCAGGAGATAAGCTCTTTTGCGGCCCTGAGCACTGTCGGGATAACCGTCGTAAAAGGCAAACCCTTGAAAGAGTGGACGTCCCAAGAGGTCCAGTGGTCGAGGGTGCAGCCTCTAGTCGACAAAGCGCTCGATGACCTAGAGTCTCAGTACAAGGGCTGGACCGAGATGGTCGTGTTCAAGAGGCAGTGGATCTTGCGTGATTTCAAGAAGGGCGCCGGGATGCCTGCCGATCAATGGCTGGCTGCTCTTCGACAGCTGCAGGCGGCGATCAGGATAAGGGATTTAGCCAAGGTCGCTTCCATTAGGCCGCCCCTTGACAGATTGAGCGCTCAATACTCACACATGCGGGACCTGTTGAACGACTACGAGAAGGACCCGGTCAAGCTCAAAGTGGGGAGTGAGACGATCGATGATTGGATTCGGACAGTTGGAGGAGCTCAACCTACTCATCTGAGATAATGTCTGGTTGGGAGTCATTTTTTCATGGGCCCAATAAGATCTTACACTCTCCACGACGTTGGCCTCGGTGATGACCGACAACCTTTATCCCGATGTCGTGTTCTGGGGGCATGACCATCCCGACTGGCGTTATTCGTCAGGGCGTAATGCTTCCCGCTTCTCCCGAGACCGTATATGATATGCTGACAGACCCGGTCAGGCACGCCCAATTCACCAGATCCCCCGCGAGCGGGAGCTCCCTGTTAGGGGGCATATTGACCACCCATGGTGGCTACATCCTGGCCCAGAATCTGGAGCTGGAAAGAGGCAAGCATATCGTCCAGGAATGGTCGACCACCGAGTGGCCGGAGGGATTGCCCCCCTCCCGATTGGAGATCAAGCTCCACGCCATTGGTAGGGGCACCGACCTGTCCATGGTGCAGACAGGTGTCCCGGCGGCCGATGTGGAGCGGTACGCTCAGGGCTGGTACGAATATTATTGGAACCCGCTGTTCGAATATTTGAGGGAGATATCCACGCGGAGCAAGGTTCGAGAGAGAATTGAAAAAGAGAAGATATGCCCACTTGAAAGAAGTGGGGAAGGTTTTCGGATCAGGTCCGGAAGGCCACCGAGTACTCCATGCTCTTAGAGCCGAAGTACTTCTTGCAGAACTCTGCGGTCTTTTGGGGCGGGTATTCCTTGCAGGAGAAGACGTCGATGAACGCTCGATCGGTGTTCTCGGCAAAGTGCCCGGAGATCAGCGACGTCTCGATCAGTTGAGCGAGGGAATAGCCCTGCACCCGAGGGTCGGCGCCGAACCGAACCACGATGGGGTCGCCGAATCTCTTCATATCGATGTAGTTACAGAGGTCGATAGAGAACTGCGTGATCACTTCCTTGCTGGCGATCCTTTCGGGGTCGCAGTCATGCAGGTCGATGGAGGTCAGGAGACCCCACTCTTCGCCTGTCTTGAACTTGGCCACACATTCCTCGTCGCTCAAACACTTACCCGTCCGCGGACTCATGCTATACATGTCCAGTTATCACCTTACCGAGATCCCCTAGGGATTGAATGGGAGCAAAAACAATTCTGGTATTTGAAACTAATTCCGTACATGAGAGGGGCCGATAGTACAATCGATATTATGATAACGGAGAATCCTTACAGATCGGCCTTTCTTTGCGCCTAAAATTCCGCTTGTTACCTGGGCCAGAATCATTAATATCCTAATGTCATACCGTGAACGATACGATGGGAGAGGGGCTGAAGAACCGCGGCAAGAGCGGGGCGGATGTCGTTATTCGACGAAAGGCTGTGGAAGAACGTATAGGCATTGAGCTCAGACATATCGCTTCCGTGTCCTTCGACCCCTTTCTTGCTGAGAAGAACATCGAGAATATGATCGGGGTGGTGCAGGTACCCTTAGGTTTCGCCGGTCCGCTCAAGGTCATCGGCGATCACGCCCAGGGTGAGTTCCTGGTCCCCATGGCCACGACCGAGGGGGCCCTATTGGCTTCCGTCAACCGCGGCTGCTCCGTGATCACCGCGGCCGGAGGTGCCTCGTCGCTGGTGATTAAGGACGAGATGACCCGCGCCCCCGTCTTTAGAGTGAAGGATGCCCGCCATGCGGTTCGGGCGTCAGAATGGCTAGAGGCCAACTTCGCCCTTTTACAAGAGGTCACCGGTACTACCACTAAACACGGGAAGCTTCTTAGCGCGAAGCCTTTCGCGGTCGGTCGATCGTTCTACGTTCGCTTTGCTTTCACCACCGGCGACGCCATGGGCATGAACATGGCCACCATCGCATCTGAGGCCATGTCCAAGTTGATCGAGCAGGAGACCGGGGCGGTATTGATCTCGGTATCCGGCAATCTATGTGTGGACAAGAAGCCAGCAGCCATCAACGCCATACTGGGTCGGGGTAAGATCGTCTTGGCCGATGTGACCATACCGCGCCAGGTCCTGGAAGAGAAGATGCACGCGACGCCGGAATCGGTGGCCGAGACCTGTTACCGCAAGTGTAACATAGGCTCCTCGCTGGCCGCCTCGTTCGGCTCGAACGCCCATGTCGCCAACATGCTGGCGGCCGTTTACATCGCCACTGGACAGGACCCCGCACAAGTGGTTGAAGGAAGCATGGCCACCACCACCTGCGAGGTCGTGGAGGGCGACCTATATACCTCGGTGAGGCTGCCCTGCCTTGAGGTCGGTACGGTCGGTGGAGGAACTCGGTTGCCCTGCCAGTCCGAGGCGCTGAGCATGATCGGTTGCCTGGGAGGGGGGAAGGTCATGAAGTTCGCCGAGATCATCGGCGCGGTGGTCCTTGCCGGGGAGCTGTCTACTTTATGCGCTCAGGCCGCTGGGCATCTGGGTTCGGCCCACCAGGCTCTGGGAAGATGAAAATAGGGCCTCCCGCCATATCCATTTCATGACCCGGCCCCAAGTGCTGGTGACCCGCCGCATACCCCGAGCGGGGATGGACATCCTTGAGGAAGGCGCTATCGTCGACGTCAATGAGAACGACGTCCCTATGCCCCATGAAGAGCTGCTCCAGCGCATCCGGGGAAAGGAGGGGGTGCTCTGCATGCTCTCCGACCATGTGAATGGCAGGGTCATGGACGCGGGAGACCGGTTGAAGGTAATATCCACCTATGCTGTCGGGTACAACAACATTGACGTCCGGGAAGCGGTCACGAGAGGTATCGTGGTCACCAACACCCCGGGCGTGCTGAGGGAGGCCACCGCGGACCTGACCTGGTCCCTGCTGATGGCCGTGGCCCGCAAAATACCGAGATCGGACCGTTTCGTCCGTGATGGTAAGTTCGTAGGCTGGGGGCCAGAACTGTTCCTGGGCCATGAAATACATGGTCGGACCCTCGGTCTGATCGGCATGGGGGACATAGGCTCGGCGGTCGCTAGGAGAGCTACGGGCTTCGGCATGAAGGTCCTATACCATAACCGGACCCCGAATCCCTTGGCTGGCCAGATCGGAGCGGAACTGGTCCCCCTCGCCGACCTGTTGCAACGCTCCGATTTCATCAGTCTGCATGTTCCGTCCACCCCGCAGACGAGGCATCTCATCGGTCCCAGGGAGCTGGGGATTATGAAAAGCGAGGCGATCATCATCAACACCTCGCGGGGAGAGGTCATCGACGAGGCCGCGCTGGTAACCGCGCTCCGGGAACGGACGATCGGCGGGGCCGGACTGGACGTCTACGAGAAAGAACCAATGCTCTCCCCCGGACTGGCCGACCTCGATAATGTCGTGCTGACGCCTCACATCGGAAGTGGCACCTACGAAACGAGGGACCGAATGGCCATCATGACCGCCCGGAATCTGCTTGCAGCACTGAAGGGGGAAAGGCCGCCGAACCTCGTGGAGCCGCGCTAAGAAATGTTTCAAATAGTCTCGCTCCCATCGGTTCGGCGATGCCAGTAGTAACCTTCTGCTACGACGACCTCATTTCCCTGCTGGGACGCGAGGTGAGCGTGGATACCTTGCTAGAGAGGATACCCCAGCTCGGCGCGGACGTTCACAGCTATGACAAGAGCACGAAGGAGATCGCCATCGAGTTCTTTCCCGATCGACCCGACCTCTATAGTGTCGAGGGCGCCGCCCGGGCGCTCCGATCTTTCCTGGGATTCGAGAAAGGCCTGACCCGTTATTCGGTGCAGGATTCCGATGTCGTTCTGAACCTGGACCCTAGCATCAAGGCTGTCCGCCCCTACATGGTGGCCGGGGTCGTTGAGGACCTCACCATCACTGATGCGTTCATCCGCTCTTTGATGGAGATGCAGGAAAAGCTCCACCTCACCATGGGTCGGAAGCGCTCCAAGGTGTCCATCGGCATCCACGATCTTGACAAGGTCACCCCGCCTTTCACCTACAAAGCGGTCGATCCCGAGTCGGTCTCCTTCGTACCGCTGGCCAAGACCGAGCCTATGAATCTGAGGGAGATACTGGAGAGGCATGACAAGGGTGTCGATTATGCTTACATCCTGAAAGGGAAGGCCAAATACCCACTGCTGGTCGACAGCAATAACGAAGTGTTGTCGTTCCCGCCGATCATCAACGGTGCTCTGACCACGGTAACAGAGAGCACCCGGAGGGCGTTCTTAGATGTCACCGGCACAGACCTCAACGCCATCTCTGGCGCCCTTAACATCGTCGCCACCGCCATGGCCGAGCGTGGCGGCAAGATCTGCCGGGTCAAGGTCCAGGGGGCCGATAACATGATCACGCCGGACCTCGAACCACGCAAATGGGCCATCGAGGTCGCCAAGACCAATTCGCTGTTGGGCACGAGGCTCAACGGCGAGGAGATGGCCGCCGCTCTGGGGAAGATGGGTTTCGATGCTCACCCGTCCACTACCTTCGTGAACGTCCTGGCACCGGCCTGGAGGCTTGACCTCATCCACCCCGTGGACATCATGGAGGACATCGCCAAGGGGTATGGCTACGAGAACTTCGGCAAGGTGCTTCCGTCCCAGCAGACCTTCGGTGCCGAGCTGCTGTCCAACAAGGCGGCTGACAGCTGGCCCGTCAGATGATGGTCGGCTACGGTTACATGGAAGTGACCACCCTCACGTTGACCTCGGAGGACGATCAATTCGCCAAGATGCGGTTGCCGCCCGGCCAGGTGGTCGAAGTGCTCAATCCTATCAGCGAGGACCACACCTGCCTCCGCGTTTCACTGCTCCCCAGCCTGATGGTCGTGCTGAGACGGAACAAGCATCGGGACCTGCCCCAGCGGCTGTTCGAGGTCGGGGACGTTCTGCAGGGCATAAAAAGGAGGAAGCACCTTGCGGCCGTCTCCATCTCCTCGCGCGCTTCGTTCACCGAGATCAAGTCCCTGGTGGAGAGCGTGCTTCGAGACCTTTCGGTCAAGTACACGATCCAGCCGTCCCCAGCAGGCACCTACTTGGACGGCAGGGGCGCGGACGTCTCCGTCGACGGTCAGGTCGTCGGCAGCTTCGGCGAGATGCACCCCATCGTCATCACCGACTTCGAGCTTGGCTACCCCATCGCGGCCTTCGAACTGGACCTGGAGGCCTTGACCGCCGGCAAGCTGGAGCGGCTCGCCTGACCGGGACCGAAACGGTTATTATCATCCAGGCATGTGGCCGACACAGGCCGAGGTAGCCAAGCCCGGATCACGGCGCCAGCCTTGAGAGCTGGTGGTGCTTCGCACTACGGGAGTTCGAATCTCCCCCTCGGCGCTCTCTTTATCCATCTCAGTCCTGGCTGAAGGACCAGCATGTTATCACTGATCCGATGGAATCGAACCCATCAGGGCGGCCCAGCCGTTCATGTCCACCGCCCACGAAGGTATGAACTGCGAGAACACCCAGGAACATTAGCCCACGAAAACCTTCGTCGGGCTGCGTTAACCATCTGCTGACCACGAAATATCGGATATCCGAAGGCTATCTTCTCCTCCTAAATCGGTCGGACCGTATGCGCATCGACCATTTTGGACCCGCTGGCGTCGCAGAAGCGGCCCCCTTCGCGCAATTGTTCCCCCCTACATTTCCGGCAGTGGGCCAATTTATTTTACATATGTCAGGCAGATGTATCTCGATAAAGATCCTGCTCCAGTTACGCTCTCTCAGGAGTATGAACGCTGAACTGAGCGATAGGGAGCAATGACCTTGACCGCCCCCGGTACTATCCGGAGGTTCAACGGCGTTCGGCCGACGAACTCTCCGTCCGCCTTGATCACCGTCGGTGGCTCGCTCTTCAATACGATCTCACGGTGGGCGTCGAAGTAACGAAGACCTCGACTTTTCTTGTAGTTGCCGAACATGAGGTCCAGGCCGGAATCAAGGAACTCCAGTCGGGTCCGCCCGCGCATGGCGATGACCTCTACCTTCCCATCATCCAGACGGATGTTTGGACCGAGACGCAGCGGCTCCAGGCCGAAGATACCGGCATTGGCGATCATGACCTGGTTCGCCCACATCCTCACCTCACGGCCGTCGATGGCCCCATGGATCCATATGGGATGGTATTCGGCCAGCAGCCGCAGCCCAGCCAACGCGTACACCGAGCGGCCGAACAACCGTTTCTCCGCCCGGGATATCTTGGACAAAGCTTCCGACCCTGCACCGACGACCACCTGGTAGACGTAATTGCGGTCTTGGGCGGCCATCGCGTCGATCCTTACCAGGTCCTTACCCTCCCGTATCAATCTTGCGGCCAGGGCGACCGAGATCGGTATCCCCAGCTCCCTGGCAAGCATGTTGGCCGTACCGGTAGGTATGATGCCTAGGGTGGCGCTCTTTCCGGCGAGCGCACCGGCCACACCGGAGATCGTGCCGTCACCGCCCGCCGCCAGGACATCTGTTGCCCCCCCCGCCAGGGCCTCCGAGACCAAGTCTGGTATGCTGGAGCCCTTTCCGAGCACATGGAGCTCCAGGTCCAGGCCCTTAAGCTCTGCGAGTATCTGTTCTCGGAGATACATGGCCGAGCCGATACCGGCGTGGGGGTTGAGGATCAGGACAAAGCGTCGGTCCCTGCCAGGGGAAGGCATCGGCCATCCATTGGCAACGTCCGATATTTTTCCCTTGCCCAGAAAGATACTAAGTCCCGACGATGATTCGCCCGTCGTGCGGTTGAAGGACTTCATAGGGAACAACGCCCTCATGTTGATCTCGGCATTCATCGTGGCCATGCTGTTCGGTGGTCTGCCAGAAGCGTATCCTCGGATGAACAGGGACGCGGCAATGTTCGCCCTCATGGTCATGATGTCCTTCTCTCTTTGCAATCTCAAGCTCCGGGGTCTGGCCGTCACAAACCACACCTACTCCATACAGCGGGCGTTCGTTCTTTCATTCCTACTATCGACCGGCACCACTATCGCCATGGCCTCTCTCTTCACCGGAGAGATCCGCGACGGCTGGATTCTGGAGGCGGCAGTCCCTTCGGCCGTCTCGGTCATACCTTTCGTCCTTATCCTAGGCGGTGACCTCGAGTCGACCCTGGTCTCGTCGGCAGGGCTATATTTCATCGCCTTGCTGTTCACTCCATTCCTGACCCTGGTTTTCATCGGTCAGGCGGTGAGCGTCATGATCCTTTTGTGGTATGTGGGTTTTCTGATCATCGTCCCCATCATCCTCTCTCGCTTCCTGCGTCAGATGGACCTCTCGGCCGGTTCGAGGCACATCGCCATCAACTTCGCATTCTTCGTCCTGGTGGTGGCAGTGGCCGGATCGAACCGCGGGGTGTTCTTCGGCGAACCGGTCCTGCTCCTAACCCTTATCGTCATAGCCGTCGTGCGTACCTTCGGCATCGGCATCGCTTTGAACGTCTACAATCGAAAGAGAGGGTTGCCGTGGGGAAAAAGGGTCCCGGAGGTCCTGTTCGCCACCCACAAGAACACCGGCATGGCCGCCGCCCTGGCGATCGCCCTGATCGGCGATACTGCGGCGGTCCCGGCGACCATCTGCATGACCGTGGACATCGCCTGGCTCATCTACGTCAGCAAGTTCATGTTCCCATCTTCCAAGTTGGAAGGGGCTGACACCCTGGTACCGACGTAAGGGGCCTGGTTTATTACCCCGTCGAAATATTACTAGACGGGGTAACATGGTCGATGAGCTTTCCTACAAGCAAGGTCGCAAGACCTGTCCAGAGATGAAATTTGAATGCCAGTCCACCGACGATCTAGCTCCCCTGGAGGAGATCATCGGTCAGGAACGCGCCATGCGGGCCTTGAACTTCGGACTTAAGATCCCTAACAAAGGGTTCAACATCTTCATCTCCGGTCTTCCCGGTACTGGCCGCAAGACCGCTATCATCGAATTTCTAAGGAAGTTGGCCATCTCTCAGCCTCCGCCCCTGGACTGGTGCTATGTCAACAATTTCCAGGATTCCTCCAAGCCGAACGCCCTCCCCCTGCCCCCCGGGACGGGCATCGAGCTGAAGAAGGCCATGGAGAAGTTCGTCTCGTCCATCCAACCAGCCCTAAGGGAAGCGTTCGAGAGCGAAGATTACTCGAAGCGTCGCGATTCGACCTTGCGGGGGATAAATCAGGAGAGGGGCGAGATCGTCAGCCGGATCAATGCCATGGCCCAGGAGGCCGGGTTCATCGTTCAGCCCTCCCAGATCGGCCTGCAGCTCATCCCTATGTCAGAGGGAAAGCCCCTCACGGACCAGGAGTTCGCCCAACTGCCGGCAGCATTACAGAAGAAGGTCGGAGAAGAGCGTGACGCTCTTAACACGAAGATAGGAGAAGCGTTCCGGCCCCTTCAGGACATCGTCAAAAAGGTCGATGCGGAGATGATGGCACTTAACCGGCAGGTGGCGGCGTTCGCCATCGCCCCATACCTCGGCGGCATCAGGGACATGTTCAAGGACAACGAGGAAGTGCTATCCTACCTAAAGGACGTGGAGAATGACATCCTAGACAGCGTCCCCCTGTTCCTGGTGCCCCTGCCTCAGTCACAGCAGCCAGGGGCGCCGTTGATCGATCCTACCCGTAACTATCGCGTCAATCTCATCGTCGATAACTCCCAGACCAAGGGTGCGCCGGCAGAGATAGAGCTAAACCCGACCTACCCGCGGTTGTTTGGCTATACTGAGAAGGAGGCCCGTTTCGGAGCGCTGGTGACCGACTACACCATGATCAAGGGCGGTTCGGCGCACCGCGCCAACGGCGGCTATCTGGTCATCCCGGTGGAGAGGATGTTCCAAGACCCCTTGGTATGGGAAGGGCTGAAGCAGACACTGTCCAACGGTACCCTGGAGATGGAGGATTTCATCTCCAAGATGGGCTACATGGTCACCAAGAGCCTTCGCCCCGAGCCGATCCCGTTCAACGCCAAAGTGATAATCCTGGGCAATCCCCAGGTCTACAACGTCCTGTTCAGCCTCGATCCCGACTTCAAGGATCTGTTCAAGGTAAAGGCGGAGTTCGACACCACCATGGAGCGTAACGATGAGAATATCCAGCTCTATGCGAGCTTCATCTGCGGGCTGTGTAACCGCGAGAAACTACTGCCTCTCGACCCATCCGGCCTGGGAGCGGTGATCGAACACTCGTCCCGTCTGGCCGATGACCAGGAGAAGCTCTCCACCCAGTTTGCCCTCATCGCCGATGTAGTGCGGGAAGCATCGTTCTACGCCATGGAGGACGGGGTGAAGGTAGTGACCCGGAAGCACATCAACCGTCAGCTGGAGGAAAAGACCTATCGTTCCAACATGATCCAGAAGAAGATCGAGGAGCTCATCGCCGATAAGGTGTACCTTCTGGACATCCATGGGGCGAAGGTCGGGCAGGCCAACGGGCTGGCCGTCCTTTCGGCCGGGGACTACGCGTTCGGCCGACCTTCGCGCATCACCGCCACCGTTGGCGTGGGAAGGGAGGGGATAATCGACATCGAGAGGCTGGCCCAGATGGGTGGGGCAACTCACACAAAAGGCGTCCTCATCATCAGCGGCTTCCTCAACGAGCGCTACGCCAATGATATCCCGCTAAGCCTCTCGGCCCGGCTGGTGTTCGAGCAATCGTACTCTGGCGTGGATGGGGACAGCGCATCCAGCACTGAGCTTTATGCTCTCCTGTCCACGCTATCCGACGTCCCCTTACGCCAGAACATCGCCATGACCGGTTCGGTCAATCAGATGGGTGAGGTGCAGGCCATCGGTGGGGCGAACGAGAAGGTGGAGGGCTTCTACGAGGTGTGCAAGGCTGTTGGTCTTACCGGCGAGCAGGGGTGCATGATTCCGTTCTCGAACGTCCGCAACCTCATGCTCAAGGAAGAGATGATCAACGCCATCAAGGATGGTAAGTTCCACATCTTCCCGGTAAAGACCATTGATGAGGGCATCGAGGTTCTCACCGGCATACGGGCGGGCGTCAAAGGTCCGGACGGCCAATACGAGGAAGGCACGATCAACTTCCTCGTCCAGAAGCGCCTTACGACGATGGCCGCGGCCATCAAGGAATACCACCCCTAGGAGGCGCCAACCTCCTGGGAACATTTATATTAATATATTTCCATATAGCCATAGGGATGGAACATTGTGTCGGTATAACTATGGGAACAAATACTGCGCCCACCGAATGATAGATGACCGAGAATGCGTTGGAGAAAGGAACTGCCTGGAGCGGGTCGCTCCATCTTATCATTGCCGACATGCCAGTGAAGGAACGTCCCATGCGATCAAGCGGGCGGAACTGTCCCCCCTTACGGTCTTTTCGCACAGCATCGACCTCCACCTGGTAGACCTGGGCCTGCCTCTTTCACCGGAGAGGCCGTAGATGAAATGCTTCTACCTGAAGAGCGACGGCAAATGCGATGGCCGATACAAAGGATTTGCTTGCATCGATACGAAGTGTCGGGCAGATAAGGACCCTCCCTGCGAGCATTATGACCAGGGCTTCTACTGCCGCAAGTATCGCCGATTCGGTTGTGAGGGCATATCGAAGTGCACCGGCGAACTGAAGCTCTCCGTGCCGGTGAAGGTGCACCGGGAAAAGGCCAAGGCCTGATCATAGGTCCGAGTATAGGTCACGACGGATCCGGGGCACCATTGCTGCCATTACTGCTTGCTCGGCCAGCTCGGTGCGGCTCAGCGCCCCCTTGGTCAGGAAACCGATGGCCCCGACCTTCTTTTCATCTTTCTCCCACCCGTACAGCTCGCGGAAGGCTGCCCCCACCGGGCAGCCTTCCTTGACCTTTTCAGCCACCTCCGGCGGATAACGGAACCCTGAGCCATGACCTATGGAGAAGTGACCCCGCCGGTCGATGATCGCACAGAACTGGATGTCATAAAGGCCGTCCCCTGTTTCGAACACCCCGGCCTCTAGGCCGATACCCAGGTCCCCGTCCCCCAAGGCCAGCCTGGCCCGCTCAATCGCCCCCCGGCTGGTCTCCTCCCCGCGAGGTTGTTCGGGAATGGAGGTTTTCACGCCGATGCCCTTGATGATGACCTCCCCATAGAACTTGGCCAGGACGTTGCTCGCGGCGTCGATCTTGATCTTGTTCTCCGAGCCCACGTTCACCCTCAACGGACGGAGGAGGTGACCTTCTCCGTCGATCTCCCCGGTCATTATACGGCGGGCGGAGATCGGCAGAAAATCTTCTGCTAGAATATGAGGGACCTCGATCAGCTGGAGAGGGTTGAAGCCCCCGGCGACCCGGTCCTTGTTGATCCCCTCAGCAGACGGTCGGGTCTCTGGAGAAATGATAAGAGCAGTAATGTCGGTTTGCTCGTCCACTCGCCCGGACGGGCGGTCGATGACCGTTATCGACCAATTATTACCTTTGGAGCGCAGGTACTCTTCCAACCGGGACCTTCTTTCTTCGAGAGGGACGACCTGGCTCTTCCGCTCTCGGGCCATCTCGTCGGAGGTGATGCCCACGACCACGATATCGCCGACCTGAAATGCTCGGTCGAGGATGGCCCTGTGTCCGCGGTGGATGATATTGAACGTTCCTCCCACGCCGACCTTCATGGTGATCACACCAGAACGAACAGCGCGATCACCAGGACCACCAGGGTAACGGCATAGAGAAGAATAAGCTGGCGCTTTCGCTTCTTAAGGATATCGTTACTTTTACCTTTGCACTCATCGGTGCAAAAGCGCTCCTCCCCGATGAAGGCCTTGCCACATTTGGAGCAATGGCGGTGCTGGGGGATCTTTTCCGGCATATCTGCCCCATGGTCCGCGATTGATAAAAGCGTTTCCTAACTTGGTTCACTTGTAGACCGCGAACTGACCCTCATCCTTCCTATTGGGAACTGGTCAACGCCCGGCCGCTAGTCCTCGATGAACGGGGTCCCGTCAGGAATGCGGTTGATCCCATGGCTGTCCATGAGGTGATAAAGTAGGTCTCGACGGACCTGTTTCTCATCATCGCCAAATGCGATGTAACCGCAATCCCCCTGCGGACATACTGCTCGTAAGCTCATCGATGCAATGTCGCACCGCATGCTTGAAATAACTTAGCCTGTCGGAACTGTCTTGGGGGCCCTAAGGTCCAGTTCATTGTGCATGATGAGGATGCAGTGGTCGGCGTGGTAGGATAACGGACCGAGGGTGATGGTTGCCGGCGCATGGGCCAGAAGGTCCTGTTCTTCCTGGGGTGAAAGGTCCTGATGGTCCGATATGACGAACGTAAGGTCGCCGGAAAGCTCCTGCGAGCGGACATCCACGCCGTCCTCCTTCAGGTAAATGATCTGACTGACCTTGGCCAGTTCATCGATCAGCTCCTTGAACGAGCGTTTCGAGACATATATCCCGGGGGATGAGCGGACCTCTTCGCCGCCCAGATCCTTGAGCAGAGCGTTCCTTACCAATGCTCCGGTGGAGCGTTCGTCCGGATTAAGGTACCGTACTTCCGATCCGTTGACCCGGATAGTGCGTGGCGGATTGGGCTCACCCTGCAGAACCAGGTACACCTCGCTGTCTCGTCTGATACCATGGGATAGGAAGAATGTAGAGTTGATGCACCGGAGGAGGATGTCCAAACGACCGGCACCCCCTGCCATATCGTCTAATTTGAAATCACCGGAGGTAGCGGCCTTATGGCCGACGACGACGAAGCGTCTCATGGGGTCGGCCCCAGTTCGCCGGACTGGAACTGCTTCATCAGCTGCTTGCGGAACTTGCGGTTCCCCATGAAGCCCTTCACTGCCTTCTTGGACATATTGTACTGCTTCAACAGGTCCCTGACATCCTTGGCCTCCACGCCGGAGCCCCGGGCGATGCGATTGATGCGGGCCGACTTGATCAGCTTGGGGTCCTCCATCTCCTCATCGGTCATGGAATCCATGATGAACTTGAACTTGCGGAGCTTCTCCTGTGACTCCTCCATGTTCACCTTTTCACCCATCCCGGGCATGCCTGGCAACATGGACACCAACTTCTTCAGCGGTCCCATATTGGTGAGCATCTCCATCTGCTCATACATCTCCTTGAGCGTGAACCGTCCGGACATCATCTTCTTGACCGTCTCTTCGGCCTTTTCCTCGGAGATGTTGTCCTTGGCAGCCTCCAGCAGGCTCTGGATATCCCCCATTCCCAGCAACCGAGAGATGAACCGGGTCGGGTCGAACGGCTCGAGGTCGGTAAGGTGTTCCCCTACGCCGATGAACACGATGGGCGCCTGGGTCTGCGCCACCGCGGATAGGGCGCCACCGCCCTTAGCGGTGCCGTCCATCTTAGTGATGATGACGCTGGTCACTCCGACCGCATCGTGGAACGCCTTGGCCTGCGGACCAGCCTGTTGCCCGACCGAGGCATCAAGGACCAGGATGCGCTCGTTCGGCTTTACTATGTCCGCTACGCGTTTCAGCTCTGAGATGAGGTCGTCCTCAAGGGCGTGTCTGCCCGATGTGTCGACGATGACCACGTCCGAGCCAGCGAAGTGGTGCATGCCGTCCTGAGCGATCTTAGCAGCATCATTTTGCCCTGGCTCGCCATAGAAGGAGACGCCCACTTTGTCGGCAATCTGCTTCAGCTGATCATAGGCGGCAGGACGATGGACATCGGCGGCAACAACCCCTACCTTGAGCCCTTTTTTGTGGAAGAATCGGGCCAACTTTCCGGTGGTGGTGGTCTTCCCTTGTCCATAAAGACCGACCATCATGATGGTCTGCTTGCCGATGGGAAGGGGGCGGGGCTGCCCTAGGATCTTGATAAGCTCATCATAGATGATACGGACGATGTGCTCCTTGGGGCTCGTACCGGCGGTTGGCTGCTCGCTGAGGGCCCGGCGCTCCACCTCCTTGGTCATCTCAAGGACGAGCTTGACGTTGATATCGGCCTGAAGAAGCGCTCTCTGAATGTCCCTGGTGATCTCCTTGACCAGCGTTTCGTCGATGTGTGATGCCCCGGTGATCTTCTTGAGGACATTACGCAGGGAGTTGCCTAGGTTCTCCAGTACCATGAGTGCACCGAGGATAGCTGAGGACCTGGAGCATTTTAAAGGTTGCCATTCGGCAGCCGCTCGTCAGCCTCACCCTAGCTCGAGCCTTTCCCCCGGAGCGAGCACCATTGCCTCCGATATGGTCTCCTTCTCCACACGATCCCTGAATTCCTGCGGATCAGCCTTGAGCATGTGCATAGGGACGACGATAGTAGGCTTGATAAGCTTGACCGCCTCGACCGCCTGGCCCATGTTCATAGTGAACTTCCCGCCGATGGGCAGCAAGGCCAGGTCTATCCGACCCAGATCTTTCATCTCATCGATCAGACCAGTGTCTCCGGCATGGTAGATGCGCTTGCCCTCGATCTCCAGAACATATCCCACACATTCGCCTTTCCTATGGTAGGTGATCCCACCCTTCCTGGGGCGATTGTAGGCAAACACGACGTTGATGTTCAGATCCTGGAAGGGAATGTTCTGCCCGGGGCTGACAACACTCATGCCCTGACCGAGCTTCTTCTGGCATTTTCCCGTAGCGAGCACCGTGGTCATATCACTGGACAACTGGTCTACCACCTCTTTGACCACATGGTCCAAATGGTGGTGGGTGACAAGGATCAAGTTTCCCGGACCCATATCTTCAGGCAGATCCGTTCTCTGCTTTCTGGGAGAGAAGGACGACCTTATCTGGTCCCCGATGCTACTGGATAATGAGGGATCGAAGTATATCAGATGCATTGATGAACGGATCTGGACGAAGGACTGTGGAAACCAACGGACATTTAACAATAAATCACTGCGCGAAAGCATTCCATCGACCCATAATAAACTTCGGTGGACACGCGTTCACCCTGACGATCTGTCAGAGGAATTTTGCCCACAACGCTCAGTCTAACGATATCGTCACCGGGGCATCGGCCCAGTTCACCACATTCTACTGGGCGCTCTGATAAAGTCGCAGATGTTAAGGCACTATTCGTACTCAGCCGACACGCTATCCAGCGTAGGTGGGATCTGCAACAATATTGATATTGTATAGGACTTTAAAAAAGGAAGTGGGAAGGGCTAGCTCTGTCAGAAGGGATGGGATGCACTCTGTAAACTAGCCCAACGCTTCCCATTCCTAATATTATCTCTAGCCTATATATAGGTTTTGCAAAGAGTGCAGAATATTATACTGGATAAAAAATATGGGGGTTAAAGGGGTTTGGGAAACCGATTAGAGATACCCAGACTTCTGAAGGGCCATAAGGTCCTCGGTGCTAAGCTTCTCTCCGGACTTGAACTTGTCAAAGATCTTCTCCGCCTCTTCCTTGGCTGAGGACTCGTCCTCTTTCTTCTTGGCCTTCCGGGCCTTCTGCCTCATGCCTGCGATGATCTTGTCGTAGTCATGCACCTGGCGGATGTTCTCGATGTGCTTCTTGTGCTCCTCGTCGGCGTTGAGCTTGTTAGCGATGAACGATTCCTGGGCACCATCGGCCTCCTTTCTCAAGGTGTCGGCCTGCTCATATAGGACGATCATTGCGTCGTGCTCGGACTGAGCCTTCTCGGCGCACTCGGAAACGTCCCGGTGGTGGGCCTCGGCCTGATCCTTCGCATCGCGCAGTTCCTTGATGCCAGTCTTGACTTCCTCGTTCTGCTCGTACGCCTTCTCCCTCTCGCGGATCTGAGCCTGGAGCTTTCCCATCTCTTCGATGAGCTCTTGCTCCTTATCCTTGGTGAGGACCGAGGTCATTTGTTTGAACTCGAGGTTCTTTAGCTCTTTCTTGAGCTTTGATACCGGAGGTCCGTTCTTCGGAAGGTTATCCTTCTTGATCTTGGTAACCTTCTCGTTGAGTTCGTTGACCATCTTGTTCCATTTGTCGCGCTGTTCCTTAGCTTCCCGGACCTTGACGTTCAATTGGTCTCGGGTGCTGCGATGCTTGGCAGCCTGGTCAACCAGTTCCCTGACCTTCGCGTTCAGGGCGTCCCTCTTCTCAACCCATTCCCTGGTCTTTTCGTTTAGCTCGTCACGGACCTTGCGGTGCTTCTCCGCTTCAACGTTGTGGAGTTGGCGCTTAGTTTCCAGCTCCTCCAAGAGTTCAGTCATGCATTCACACTCAAATAGCAAGCGAATAAAATTGCTTGGCAGTAAAGGGCATACTGACACTTGTTTATAATCCTTACGCTTTTTAACTTTTTTTCAGGGAGGTCGGCCAGCATCTACTTTTTCTTGCTGTCTTCCGCTTCTTCGTCGAACTCCTCTTCTTCACCCTGGTCGTTCGACTTGCTGGGTTCGAGCTGCACCTCATGCCAGTCGGATCCGAAACGATCGGCTCCACCGGTCTTGAGCTGGAACTTTACTCTGAGATGGCCGTCCTCGAAGAACACGTAGGCGTTCTTCAGCATTGATATGTAGAACGACACCCGTTTGCCCTGTTGGGAAAGCCTTCTCTCCTGACATACTAGGAGGCCAGCCGATTCCAGGTCCTTGATCCGACGGTAACAGGCGGCGATAGGGATGCCAAACTTCATTGCGATGTCCTGAGCCGAGCGCGGCTGACGGACCGTCGCCACTAGTATCTTGACCGAGTATTCGTCGGTCAAGAGCTGTGAAACCCTGAGCACGTCTATACGGGTCCCCCCTGAAGATGACCGGACAGGATGAATGATAACGACCCTACACGCTCAAAAGCGTTCTCTCCAGACCTATCTCCCACCCCTAGATTCTGAGGTAGGAGAAACGTTCTCGATTTAAAAGCGTTATGGATTGGATTGATTCTAGATAGAATATCGGATATTAATCCAGCGAACCCGGATATCGCCTTAGGCTTTCTCGGCGTGGGCGACAGGGCTCTCACCAACATGGACCATCTCCGAATCAGGTAAAAAGTCGATCTCCACGTTGAAAAGTCCACCGGCGAAGGTGACCTTGGCCACATTCACCGCGCATTGATAGTAGGACACTTTCTTCCCGCGGTAGACCTCTTCATATCCGACACATTTGACGAGGCCAAACTCTTCCATTCGAGCGACCCTTCGATAGGCCACCGCTATGGGTATGATGCAGGTCCGGCTTATCTGTTGTACGGACATCGGGTTCTTGAAAGTGGCGCTGAGGATCTTACCAGCGTACTCGTCCGAGATTAACCGAGAGAGGTCCTCATCGCGGGAAACGTTCACTTCCATCGCCCGTTGAATCGACGTTTCTATTAAAGACTTTATCTTATCAGTATCAGGGTTGATAGTCCACCACCGCCTAGATCATCGGCACCATTCTGGGTGACGGCAGCTTCTCTTCCTGGCCCGCGAAATCAAGGTAGTAGTATGGGGTATGGGGCTTCATTCCTGCGGCCATTACACAGCCAGCCATGTTCTCGAACCGGATATGGATCTTGGCCTGCTCGCGTAAAGGCGCGAGGGACTGGGACATCGTAGATGCGATGGCGATCACGACATGGCCGCCTCTCCTCATGGCGTCGATGTGGGCCAAGGTCTGTTTGAATACATTGGACCCGTACACGCCCTCCATGGCATCATAGCCCAGGATGCTCAGATAGGGGGACGAGGAATCGCCCAACATGTATTTTAGCGAGGACATGCGCAGGTCCTGCCCGGCATCCTCCCCTTCAATAGCAGTAATGAATGGGTAGCTCTGCTCCTGTCCAGCTTCGGTGTCCAGGATCCTGAAGCTCTTGCTGAGGGCGTTGGTACCAACCAGCATCCGCATTTGCTCGTCGACGATCGAATAATCGGTCGCATACATGGGAAGCCAGGCCACGCCTCGACCTTTCTCCAGGAAGTCGCTCATAACTCCAAGCTCGAGACAGCGGACGACGTCCTGGTGGACGTCCAGATCGAACTCCCATAGGACGAGCGAGCCCTTGGGGAACCCGCCAAAGTACTGATCGATATAGAAGTTACCTGATGAAACGGTCCGGGAGGTGGGGTCCTTGACCGGTACGTGCTTCTGCATATGTTCTGGAATCCGCACCCAGGTCGGCTCGAACACCGACATGCGGCCTCCGGTGAGCGTAAGAAAATATTTCCACTGGTCGACCGACTGACCGCGAAGCTTCTCGATGATCATCTGACGGACGCGTCTTCCGCCGCGGTCCTCCGAGATCATCTGGATGACCCCATCCCCGAGGTAGTCCATATTGGTCTTGCCCGATTGTTCGAGAGTGTAGACGATGTTGGTGCCGGAATTCTCCACAAGGTCCTTCTGGAGGGTGTTGATTATCCTCTGGGAGCTTATGCCATACCGCTCCGAAAGGGCATCGATGGAGTCGACCACCATGAGTGTCTTACGGGGCAGGTTCGCCTCTGCCAGATCATAGGCCACCTCGAGTTCGGGGAGCATGACGCCGAGGTCCAGGGTGATCTCCTCTTCGGTGATCTCACCACTGAATCCCCCTTCGCCTTCCGCGCCGACCTCGCCCGCCTCGACCTGGCCCTCCAGTTTCTGAAGCTCGGAGCGGACGACCATCAGGGAGTTCTCATTGGTGTTCAACGCCCTCAATAGGTCCTTGGCCGCCTGAATTGTCACTTGCTGACCGGCCGGTGACTCGGCATGGATAGGCATTTCCTTATTTCGGCGCAGGAAGGACTTGCCGGCCTTTAGGATATTGTCCCGCTTTGCCTTGTCACGGGCCCACGGGAACTGTCTGAACAGTGCTTCGTCCGATACTCTAGTGGAGAGATAATATTCGGGTTGCTCGTCGGATAGCTCTTCGATCACCTGCAGGGCCAGCGTGGTCTTGCCTGTACCGGCTTCCCCTTTCAGCATGAGCGAGTGACCTCCTGGTGCCCGCATGAAATCCAACAATACCTGGGGGATCTTGCCCCTCTGTCTTTCCGCTGCCGAGGAGGATGCCATTTTACCTACCTACACTTTATATGCTGGCCTCAATATTAACCATTTCAGTATAAACCCCTTTCGCTCTCGGTCCATTGACTTGATAAGAACAAGCACCGCCACTAAATATAAATTGAGCGGCTTTTATCATTGGCCGTGACCATGCTTATCTGCCCGTTAGATTATCGTTATGGTAGGAAGGAGATGAAGGCGGTGTTCTCGGAGGAGAACCGGCTGCGCACTCAGCTCCTTGTCGAGGCGGCCCTGGCCCGTGCCCAAGCGACAGCTGGCAGCATCCCTGAGGAGGCTGCCGCTGAGATAACGGTGAAGTGCTCCCCCGAGTTCATCAATTTGGAACGGGTAAAGGAGATCGAGGCGGAGACGAAGCATGATGTAATGGCATTGGTCAAGGCGATCTCCGAACAGTGCGGTGAGGCTGGGAAATATGTTCACCTAGGGGCGACATCGAACGATATAGTGGACACCGCCGCAGCGTTGGAGTTCAAGTCGGCCATAGATATAATCGAACAGGACCTTGATACGCTGATCATCACCATGTGCGCCCTGGCAGCCAAGCACCGCCAGACCGTCATGATCGGCCGTACCCACGGCCAGTTCGCGATACCGACCACCTTTGGATTCAAAGTGGCCGGATACATCACTGAGCTACTGCGCCACCGCGATAGGGTCAAGGAGATGCGCCCAAGGGTATGTGTGGGCAAAATGTCCGGAGCCATCGGTACGGGCGCCGGCTTCGGGGACAAGTTCTTCAAGGTCCAGTCCCAGGTCATGAGGGATCTGAAACTGGGTGTGGAAGAAGCTGCCACTCAAGTTGTCAACCGCGACCGATACGCCGAGTTCGTGTTCACCCTTAGCCTGATAGCCACCTCCTGCGAGAGGTATGCCACCGAGATTAGGAACCTGCAGCGCTCCGAGATCGGCGAAGCAGCCGAAGCGTTCGATGCCAAGAAGCAGGTCGGCTCATCGACCATGGCACAGAAGAAGAACCCCATGCTCTCAGAGAACATCACCGGATTGGCGCGGGTCGTTCGCGGGTTCATCAATCCGCAGATGGAATCGATGGTCCTCTGGCACGAGAGGGACCTGTCCAACTCTTCGGCCGAGCGGTTCATCCTTCCTCACGTGGCGGTGCTCACTGACGATATACTCTACAAGATGAACGATGTGTTCGCTCATCTGTCCGTAAACGAGAAGAGCATGCGTCGCAACATCGACTCGGCCAATGGATTCATCATGGCCGAGGCGGTGCTACTTGCTCTCGCCAACAAGGGGATGGGGAGACAGGAAGCTCACGAACTGGTCCGCCAGGTCAGCATGAAGGCAGAGGAGCAAGGCAAAGGCCTGAAGGCGGCGCTCAAGGAGAATAAGGCGGTGACCAAGCTCCTGTCGGCCAAGGATCTCGATGCGGTCATGGAGCCCGACAACTATGTTGGGAAGGCGCCCGAGTTGGTCGATCGGACCATAGATCAGGCCACGGCCGCGCTGGGCCGCAAGATACTCTGAACACTTATTGTGTCAGGTTGTTCTTGTATCGAATATGGGACAGCACTGTCCGCGTTACCAGAGGATTGGCCTGGTTGGGAGCTATCCCGATATCCTTCAGGACTGCGCTGACCAGCTCCGGCGTTACATCGATACCGGTGGAATGCCGTACCACCGAGCGGTGGATGGTCTGCACCAGCAGCGTCGCCTCGTCCAAGCGCCTATTGACGGCATGGTCCTCTAGCGGATCGGCCCAGGCCGATAACATCGTCTCGATGCCCAAGGTCCTGAGCGTGCGGAAGGTACGGATCATGGCGAAGGCATCATCATAGATCGGTACATCTCCCGGCACTGGAACGGCATCGCCAGTGATGGCGGTGCGGGATGCCGGCGACCATAGGGTGATCGACCCCTTGGAATGGCCAGGGGTGTGGACGACGGCCAGGGTGGACCCCCCCACCTTGATGATCTCCCCATCCTTGACCATGGTGTCGAGATGGACCGGTCCTGAGATCAGCGTGTCGAAACCGGGGACCGGCCGTTCGGCCTTCTGTAATGCCGGCCTCTCGATCCATTCTTTCTCCGAACCATGAGCAAGGACCTTGCATCCAGTGGCGGCGACCACCTCTGGCGCCGCGCCGATATGATCGGGGTGGGAGTGAGTGAGAATGAGCTTGGAGATCTCCTGGGGCCGCCGCCCTATGGAGCGGATCTTTTTGAAGATCGCCTTTTCCGATCCCTTTACTCCCGTATCGATTAGGGTAAGGTCCTCGCTTTCAACGATGAAAACATTGACGAATCGGTCAAGGGCCTTCCCCGGGGCGATGGGCACCTTGAATGGAATGGTGAGAGAATGGATGTTGGTGGCCATGTTCCTCACCCCGGGCAACAGCTCCAAGCTGTTTAGTCTTTCCCCAGGAAACGTCTTATCGGCCGTTTCTACCCATGGTGCTATGGATCAGAGAGCACTGGTTGGCCAGTTACTGCCTGGAACACTAAAATACCAACCCAGGAGCCCGTAGGCCGTTCGTGCATTTCCGTTCCGGAGTTCCACAGTTCAGAAATCCATCTCTTGCATCTCGCCCGATAGGAACCCGCTGACCCCGGTCGAGATGACCCTGAGTGCGGACCCATCGTCAGCCTCAGTCAGCTTCATAGTGATGGTCCCTGTTTCGTCCTACTATTGATGGGTCCGAGGGCCGGTCGCCGGTCTGAGATCGTTGGAGCTAAGGAGGAACAGTGATGAAAGGCATCGTTGCGTTCGACAGCGTTTACGGGAACACTAAGCAGGTGGCCGAGGCCATCGCCGAGGAGATCAAGGCCCAGGGGCACGAGGTTGAGGTCTACAATCTGGGTGAGAAGGTGCCCCGGGGAGTGACTGGCGACTTTGTGTTCGTCGGCTCGCCCACCAGGATGTCCAGGATGACGGGGCGGACCAAGAAGTTCGTCAAGAGGCTGGACAAGAGAACCTGGTCCTCGAAACCAGTGGTCCCGTTCGAGACGATCTTGGCGCTGCCGGAGGACCCGGCGGAGCGGGCCAAGGCAGAGAAGTGGACCACCCACACCGCCGGCCCGAGGATCAAGGAGCTTGCCGAGAAGCGAGGGCTGATGGTGAGCGAGAAGGTGCTCCGTGTGGATGTGAAGGGTCTGAAAGGACCGCTGGCCCCTGATGGTCTGAACAAGGCGAGGGAATTCACTCATAGTTTTATCGCAACCATCAAGTGAAGATTCCTTTGGGCCTTGTGCCCAACTCCTTTTCAGATCATTTCCCGTCCTTTGTTCACGGCATAAAAATGGATGGAAAGGGTTTTTGTACTTACCGAGGCTCAATACGATCGTCGTCAGACACTGAAGAAGGTCAATCCGTAGCCCATGTTCCCAGCAGGATCAGTGACGACGATCGCGATGCTGTGAAATCCAGAGCGCAGAGTTCCTGCCGGCACCTGGTAGGTTACGGTGTAGATGCCTGTGCGCTCGTCATATTGAAGGTTCATCCCACTGCTGACCGTCTTGGCGTCTATCATGAGCTGACACCCGGCAAAACTATGGAATCTATGGAATTATCGTTTGAGTTCTTGAATGGGTTTGTTCTTTCAATTCAACCACATTCAGATGCGTCCCCCCTTGAACAGGGTCAACCGCAAACCATTATATCCACCGTGACATTACCGACTGGTCAAGGGCAGATAGATCAGCTGGAAGATCGCGACATTCGCAATGTCGAGGCCGCGGGTTCAAATCCCGCTCTGTCCACTCAAATTCTGGCTTCTTCAATTTGAACCGTTTGCGGTTCATTTCGGATTCTCTGATACTGGGCGTATTTCGCCATCGCGTTGCTCATATCCTCGAAGTCTAGTCCTAGATACTTGAGCGTCGTACGGGTGTCGGCGTGACCGAAGATCTTCGCGATCTCCTCGATAGGCACACGTGGGCCCGGAACATCATACGGCCGCTGGTCCGGCGGAGGTCATGAAAACGCTTAGGGCTACAGTTGGCAGTCGCGGCTTTTCCCGTCGTCGCCCACTTCGGATGATCTACCACTGATCTCCCGCCCCTTCATCTCACTGAAGAACTTCCCCAATGACTCCCGAAGGACGCGCTGCGGAATTTCTTCAATGCCCCCGCGCGGCAGCTTGCCCAATGGGAACGGCCCGAACGCCACGCGGATCAAGCGCGTCACCTGCAGGCCCAGATGGGCCATGATATTGCGAACCTCGCGGTTCTTACCTTCGCGGATCGTCACAACAAGCCAGTGGCTCGGTCCCTCCTCCTTGCCTTTCTCGATCTCGATCTTGATGGGTTCGTACCGGATGCCCGAAATCGTCACCCCGTTCGCGACCGAGGCGAGCTTCTCGAGGTCGACATGCCCGCTCACGCTCACTCGGTAGCGCCGCAGCCAGGCGTTTTGCGGCAACTCCAAATGCCGCGCCAATTCCCCATCGTTCGTCAGAAGCAACAGCCCCTCGGTATTGAAGTCCAAGCGCCCCACGCTCACGACGCGCGGCATCTCGGGAGGCAGCTTCTCGAACACGGTCGGACGTCCCTGGGGGTCCTTCGCCGTTGTAATGGTGCCCGGCGGTTTGTGATAACGCCACACGCGGGTTTCCTCGGCCGCTTTCAAAGACTCCCCGTCAACCGTGATGACAGTTCTTATCCGTGACGTTCAGCGCGGACGAGATCAAAACCTTGCCGTCGACAGCCACACGGCCGTCTGCGATCAGCCTTTCGGCGTCGCGGCGCGAGCACACGCCGGCTCGGGCCAGCACTTTAGCGATGCGTTCGCCTTCAAAGGAAGATTCGGTTTTGTGCATCTCGGCCTCGCTTATCTTGCAACTTGCCCCCTTATAGCGCATAGATATGGCCTGCAAGCAATCGCGTTTATGTGAGCGTTTCTCTGTCTAATTCCAAGATTGACTCGTAATATTTGTCCTTGTCTTCGACACTGAGGTGGAGGAATCGTTCAAGTTCGGCCGGGTCTTCCTGCATTAATTTCACATCAATCAACCTATGATGGGTCGAACGATAACTAGCCCTATCCTCCACCATAAAACCAGGTATTGGTATGACCGTAGAAAAGATTATTTGCAAAAAAGGTCAAGCGTGGCTAGCACAACCGCTCGCCAAGGAAGATCTCCTTGAGCGTCGCGGCCAACTGCTCCATCTCCTCGACAGTCATGGGCTTGACGAGGTACCAGACCATACCGCTATCCTTGGCTTTGGCCACATCGTCTGGAGAGCTGGAGCCGGATCTAACGATCAATGGCGTATTCCTGTAGGTGCCGCTCTCCTTTAGTATGTTCATCAAACTATGGCCAGTGATCTTGGGCAAGTTAAGGTCCAAGAGTATGAGGTCCACGGCATGCTTTGCCTCGATATACTTTGGGGCTTCTTCGCCATCGCTCAGTCATGTAACTCGATAGGCCATTCTAGTTTCATTCAACACTTCCTCGATGAGATGAACATCGCTCATGTTATCCTCGATTAGAATGATCTGGAGAGGCTCATTCATTCAATTCCCCCCCCCGCTTCGGGCAGAGTGAAAAAGAATGTCGAACCCTTACCTTCCTCGCTTTCGACCCATATCCGACCGCCGTGACGTTCGACGATCTTTTTACTGATGGCCAGTCCGATGCCGGTGCCGGGGTACTTGTCCCTTGTATGTAGCCGCTGGAACATCTTGAAAATGTTCTCGTGGTACTTCGGATCGATGCCGATGCCGTTGTCCTTGACCGCAATGATCCATCTATGACCGCGGTGGCGGGCTGACACTTCGACCTTCGGCCCCTCGGTTCCGCGGAACTTTATGGCGTTACTGATGAGGTTCTGCAGCACCTGGGTCATCTGCGATTCGTCGGCCAGAACGGTCGGCAGCGGTTCGATGCTAACTTGTGCTCCCGCCTCTTGTATGGCCACATGCAGGTTGTTCTTAACCGTCTCGACGACCTTGTTCATGTCCACGAGAGTGTGCTCCTCGCGCTTGGTTTCGATGCGTGAGAACTGCAGCAGGTCGGCGTTCGATTCGGGGCGGCCAGGTTCTCTTCGTTCCTTTGCTGCTCGGTGATGTCGATGTTCACACCCCCCCAGCCCATGACCTTGCCTACATCGTCCTTGAGCGGCACCCCTCTCGCAAGGACATAGCGGTATTGACCGTCCTTGCCCATGATGTGATGAGTGTAGTTCCAGAAATCTCCCGTTTCAATGGTCTTCTTCCAATCGGAGATAGTTCGCTTGACCGTTTCTGGGTCAAGAGTGTCGAGCCAACCGAACTTGAGGATATCATCCTCGCTCTTGCCGACGAGTTCGCAGAACGAGGGGCTGATGTAGGTCGCCCGACCTTGGGCGTCCATTGTCCAGATGCCGAAGGGGATCAGCTCACCGATGGTACGGTACTTGGCCTCGCTCTCGCTCAGCTCCTTGGTGCGCTCTTGCACTTTATTTTCAAGCTGCTCGTTGGCCTTCTTCAACGCCTCTTCCGCTCTCCTCAGCGCGGTGACATCGGTGAGAATGGACCGGAATCCTTTTCCTGGACCTTTGACCAGATCGCTCTCGAACTGTACAAGAATCTCGCTTCCGTCGTTCCGATGAATGGTGAAGGTGTTCTGCTGTTCTCCCTCTGAGGCGACCCGTCTGAAGTGGAGGTACAGCTGCTCTTGGGATCGAGGCGAAATGAATGTCGAAATTGCTTTATTCATCAGACTGGCCCTATTCGTCCTCAGGAGCTTCGATGCTCCTAAGTTGGCCTCTTTGATCAGAAGGTCTGGAGTCAGCGTGACATAACCAAGCGGAGCGAGGTCGTACAGCTCAAAATACTTGGCCCTGGTGGCCTCCAGCTCTACCTGGATCCTCTTGAGTTCCTCGTTCTGGATGTTCAGCTCCTCTTGATGGAGGGTGAGATCCTCTATCAGCTTAGAAGCATCTTTCTCTGAAAGCTCTTGAGATGGCCCCCTCTTTGCCAAGCGCTTCTTGGCCAGCTCCCTGATCTCTTCTCTACCGAGATCTTGCTCGTTCTCCATGGTTGAAACGTTCAACATAATCGACTTTCCTATTAATAGATAAATCGGCCTTAGCCAGACGATTTCGTGGGCAGTTATCCCGCTCTGTCCACAATTATAATAATTAGTACATATAAATCTTGCATGAACCGTAAGCCAGTATTCTCCAAACTCATCAACAACCTATAGCCCAAAAGGGGCCTGTTTAGGTGAGATCTATTTGGAAGATGTTCACTCCGCCCCCTCGCCCTATCTTTATTTCTGTCCCCGCACTCTCGTAACCAGGGTCCTAGTAAAGGAGGATCATCATCCACATCGAAAGATAATCGAAGCTTGTTGCGACTAAAACTGCCTCTCCAGGCTATCTTGTGCCCTCGCATCGTTTCTTCATGGCCTCGTTCATTTGCTCCAATCCCTTTTGTGTACCACGGATCCATCCTCCCATAATGGGGACCAGGATACCGGAAAAAGAGACTCCCTGGGAGAACCGTGCTCTTTTCGGACCGAGAGGTTCGATGGTAAATCTATGTTGACCGTAGACCAGTCCTCTCACATAGGTGCTATGGAGCAGGAGCTCACGGTTCTCCTTGAGGCCTGAGACCCTTGTATTAAAGCTCATTTCCTTCCTGCCCGGTATCCTTGCATGGGCCCTGAGGACATGTCCAGGCTTCGCATCACCGGACAACCCTACGATGAAGGGGTTCCAATCGGAATAGGATGGAAAGTCCAACAGGACGATCCACACCCGCTCAACGGGGGCATCGATCTCGATGGTTGCTTTTATTTCCTTCATCATTAGCTTACTGCATTCGTTGTGTATTTATCATTAATAGTAGAGAGAAATCCCCTAATGCAATAATTGCCGATCCAGCTGTGCTATCCAACGACCCTGTGAAAGGGTGTAATTTTATCCACTGCCCCCGCACTGATCCTTTGGGCTAACACGGAGAATAGAAAAAAGGCCCACCATCATATCCGATGCTACGACGACAGTTCACATCGTCCTCCAAGCACCACATATCCTGGGGCTAAATTGGAGCGATAGGGCCGGACCCAAATGCGTCTATCCGCCCCGGTCATAGTTCGATTCACTCACTGTTTGCTAAGCAACATGTGCATCAGATCGTCAGGTTTGACCAAATGGCTCTGATCGTCACTGCCCACGCTCAGCTCCACCCATTTGATCTTGCCGTTGAATATGGTGTTCTCGGGTTTGTTTCCGAGCACAGTCGTGCCTGATTCGCAACCGATGTCTAGACCTTCGGTGGCTGAGAAGATCATCGGCTGAGTGACTTCCACCCTTCCCACACCCACCTGCTCACCATCATTATACAGAGTGACGATTCCGCCCTTGGCTAATCCTCCACCATCGTAAGCGAACTCTGCTCGTACCTGGTGCTCACCCGGTGGGACTGCTTTGGTGGCGTTAATCGTGAACGATTTCACCCCGAACAGATTGTAGACGAACTTGGTCGTGCCCTCATTCATCAACAGAACCCAGCCACCTGACTTGCCGCCCTGAGCGACGATCGTCCCCCTGCCCCCTCCTTCGGGGATGATGATTTGCGCAGTGATCCAGAACGACCTGTTCTTTAGTGTCAGGACCGATGCTTCAGTAATCCGCTTCATTCCCGGGAAGAAGATTTGCTTGTTGCCTTTGACGAAAGATGGTCGTCCGGCTATCTCTGGGATGAACCTTTCGACGGCGCGGTCGTCCAAGGGGATGACATTATATTTGGTGGCTTCGATCAGGAACTGGCGCTGTAACTTGTGCAACATCTCCGGATTCTCCTTTGACAGATCGTGCGCCTGAGTATAGTCAGTGTGGCCGTCGTATAGCTCCCAGACATCTTCGTCGAAAGGTATCTGTTTCGCGCCCGCCTCGAGCTTCCATGGTGTGCGGTGCTTTGTGCAGGCGCTCCATCCCTTGTAATAGATGCCGCGGTTGCCGAACATCTCGAAATATTGCACGTCGTGGCGCTCCGGTTCCTCGGGTGTGTTGAAAGAATAAACTATGCTCGTGCCCTCGTAGGGGCTCTGGGTCACCCCATGCACCAAGATCGGTTCAGGAATGCCGGCAGCCTCGAGGATGGTGGGAGCGATGTCGATGACATGGCAGAACTGCGAGCGCTGGCCGCCCTTCTCTTTTATATACTTAGGCCAGTGAACTATCGTACCGTTGCGCGTCCCACCCCAGTGCGAGGCCACCTGTTTGGTCCATTGATAAGGTGAGTCCATCGCCCAGGCCCAGCCCACCGCGTAATGGTTATATGCCTCTGTACTTCCCCACTTCTCCAAGTTTGCTATCAAGAACTCGGGGGTCTCGATGACCTCTCCCATGCCGTTCAGGGGGATGAACTCGTTGAATGTGCCCTTTATCGTGCCTTCGGCGGAGGCACCATTGTCGCCGGTGATGAGAACGATCAGCGTGTTGTCCAGGATGCCGATTTCCTTGATTGCATCGATGATTCTGCCCACATGATGGTCGGTGTGGGACAGGAAGCCGGCGTAGGTCTCCATCTGCCGCTCCAGCACGGGTTTGAGCCCCTCGGGCATGTCGTCCCAGGCCGGTATCTCCTCTGGCCGCTTGGTCAGCTCAGCCTCTGGTGGGATGATACTAAGCTCCTTCTGCCGCTCAAAGGTGATCTCCCTCTGCTTGTCCCATCCGTGGCTGAATTTGCCCCTATATTTCTCGATCCATTCCTTTGGTACATGGTGCGGGGCGTGTGTGGCGCCGGGGGCGAAATAGATGAAGAACGGCCGATCAGGGGCGAGCGACTTTTGCGTTCGCATCCATAGGATGGTATGATCGGCCAGGTCCTCGGTCAGGTGGTAGCCTTCTTCAGGGGTCTTGGGCTGTTCGATGGGGGTCGTGCCTTCATAGAGCGAGGGATACCACTGATTGTCCTCTCCGCCAACGAAGCCGTAGAAGTACTCGAACCCGGAGCCGGTGGGCCACATACCGAAGGGGCCGACCTGGCTGTTTTGGAATACCGGTACCTCATGGCACTTGCCGAACTGAGCCGTGTTATAGCCGTTCAGTTTTAGCGTCTCGGCGAGCGGCGCCTTATTGTTGGGCCGGATGGAGGTCATTCCGGGTGCCGACGTTGCCACCTCGGTGACGCTTCCCATGTTGACCGAATGGTGGTTCCGGCCGGTGAGCAGGGCCGCTCGGGTCGGCGCGCATAGGGCGGTGGTGTGGAAGCGTTCGTAACGCAGGCCACCCCTGGCCAGCTTCTCGAAATTTGGCGTTTCACAGGGACCCCCGAAGGCGCTGGAAGAGCCGAAGCCCGCGTCATCTAACAAGACCACGAGGACATTTGGTGCTCCGGCAGGAGGGCTTAACGGCGTAATGGGTGGAAATTTGTTGTCAGGGTCCTTCGCGTCATAGGTGGTCAGGTGATGGCTGACCTGGTCAGGGATTGGCAGGACAACGCGGGATTGCTCATGGGATCGATCAGACATTTCTTCTCCCTCGATCTATCGATGAAATTCATGAAACCACATATGACTTAAGACTTTCATAGGGATAGCAAAAAAGCCAGATGAGAATGATTCAATCTGATAGGATGAACAGTACAGTGTGGTCCACCTAAGACTCAACGCCGTGGCACATATCCAAGCGAACAGGATCACTTGGCCGAGACGAGAACATCCTTTTTCTCACAATCATCCTTCTCATTTTACCTAATGGACAGTCTGCTCCCCTTTGAACCTCTCTGAGAAGTGTTTACGGATTTTAGGAATTGAGCATAGCCTACTATTCTTCGGGTCCAAATCTCTGCGGGCCCACTAATTCTTCTGGCTTCACTCGTTTTTCCCAATAAATTTAGGAAACGCCTTTACCTCGCGAACAATGTCGACATTACCGTCTCCTGGAAGGCCTGGGGGCTCGCTTTACTCTTCCTTCCGATTATATCCAGAAAGTCATCCCTCTTCTCTTGGACCTTGGCGAGACGATCAGGCTGAGCTCAGGATGTGTTTCGATCACATCACTCAGATCAGGGATATTGGGAGCTGAGGCAAAGATGTTGGATTCGAAAGGCCCCGCTAAAGTGCCCAAATGAGGGAGAAATGTTTGACGTTCATCCGGTCTAAGGGGTAGCCAGACTAGGCCAACGGCGTAGGGCCATGTATCCAATCCTCATTGGTTCCTGGGTCTGAGGGGAGAGACGATATCACTTTCTCAAAGCTGTGAACATAATGCAAGGTGTAAATTTTCCAGGTTGCGACTACAGTATAATATATATGTTGATTCAATTAGCTTTATATAAATCGCTCAAGAGCGGAGATAGAAAATTGATTACAGTAAATAAGTTCGCTAGGATTACTGGGTTACTGTATCTAATTTACATAATATCCACTGCCCTCGCAACAGTTATCCGCTCTCAACTCATTGTGTTCGGAGACGCTGCGACAACGGCCAATAATATCCTAGCAAATGAGTTCCTATTCCGCATCGGTTTTGTAACCGAACTGGTCTCTGCCTTGTTCTTTCTTTTGGCGGCCTGGGCGCTATATGTGCTATTGAAACCAGTCAATAAGAACATCGCGTTGCTGTTCTTGCTATTGAACCTGGGCGGGGTCATTATAGAGTGCGTCAATATGCTTAATCTATTTGCTGCCCTACCCCTTTTGAGCGGTGCTGATTATCTGAGCGCATTCTCGGCTGGTCAACTGCAAGCTCAAGCCATGTTATATCTCAATCTGTACTCCAATGGCTTCATGATCTGCCAGATATTCTTTGGCGCTTGGTTGCTTCCTCTGGGCTATCTAGTTTACAAATCGGTCTTTCTTCCGAGGATTTTAGGCATACTTTTAATCATTGATTTCTTTGGCGTCCTGATATGGTTCTTGCAGTTCTTCCTCTTCCCTGGCTACGAAGCAATATCATACCCAAGTTTCGCGGCTGGTTTCATTGCTGAGCTCTCGCTCAGTTTGTGGCTTTTGATCATGGGCGTAAAGAATCAGAATCCAGCTTTTACCAAAGATAGTTGATGGCCAGAAATAAAATGGCGACCAGTAATCAGAAGGAAGGGGACAAAAAAGATGACCCGATCAATAGAAATCTGGAGAGAGACGTTAGTACTGGCGATCATGGGAGGATTGGGATTCTGGATAACCAATTTTGCAATTTCCCTCACCCCCATTGCTGCGGAGTATAGGGCTGGTCTTTCAATTTCTTATTTTCCAATGCTTTTTGAAGCCTTGGTTGGTGGTTTGATTATCGGATTTGGCGTCAGCTTTTTCCTGCTTCGATTCTTTGATAAGATTCCAACAAAGAATCCAATTTTAAAATCCTTAATACTGAGCTCCATTGCCCTAATCATTGTCACAATCCTACTCGAAGTTCCCGCAAAATTCCTTACAAACACAAATGATGCCTTGCACTACTTCCTCATTGGCACATTGTTTAACATACTGAGGATTCTTGCTCTTGGAGCAGTTATTGGCTATCTATATGGTAGGTTCTACGGGCAAGTGCCTGGCTAGCATTGAGGACAAAGGAATCTCGGCCATCCTTTAGTCCCCGACGATATTGTTGGGTCGCAGCAGGCAGATATTAAAATATTCCAGTCTACCCGGTGCGCTTCAGTCGTCTTCATACCCGATCTGGTCGGCCATGTGCTCTTTACCCCAGGCGTACATCAGTTCGACGATCGGCATCAGCGACATGTACAGCTCTGTCAGCGTGTACTCTACTCTGGGCGGCACCTCCGGGTACACCTTCCTGACTATGAGCCCGTCGTTTTCCAGCTCGCGTAGCTGTCTGGTGAGCATCCTCTGGGTGATATTCGGAGTGTACAACCGAGAGCTCTTCCTCGATCTGCCCGAACCTGAGCGTCCCGTCCCTCAGGGCCCAGAGGATCAGCGGTTTCCACCTGCCAGCTGAGAATGTCTACGGTCGCTTCGACCGGACCATGGTATTTTTTCTGTCGCATGGGCATAGTTCCCCTGTCATCTACCAGTATACAGATTGGTAGTATATACCACAATGTATTCTGTTCACGCTAAATATTATTGGTATATATCTTGTATGGCGGCGGAACATCGATCATACGCTGCCCGAGGAATCATGAAACAAATGGATATACACATCGAATATAAACCAGGAGGAATGAACTGATGCCAATAATTACACTAGAGATGGGACCGCTGTCGACCGAACAAAAGGAGAAGCTGATCATCGCATTCACGCGGGATGTCTGCGATGTGACAGGGATGCCGCCTGAGGCAATGGTCGTGCTCATACATGAGCTCAGTCGCGATAACATGGGCGTGGGCGGCCACCAGCTGTCTACGATGAACGGCAGTCGATAATGATCATGGGAGGTAATCGCATGGTCAAGCTCACTAATGACATCAAGGACACCCTGGCCGCCGCGAAGTACGCCTGGCTGGCCACGGCGGCGAAGGACGGCACGCCCAATGTGGTCGTCGTCGCCGCGTTCCGGCTGCTGGACGACGGATCGCTGCTCATCTCGGACCAGTACTTCCTGAAGACGCTGGCGAACCTCAAGGAGAACCCGAAGGTCGCCATTTCCTGGTGGGGCGACAAGGGTGGCTTCCAGATCAAGGGCACGGCCGCCGTCCACAACTGCGGTTCCGTCTTCGAGGACAACGTGGAATGGATGAAGGTCAAGTGGCCCCGGTTCACGCCGAAGGGGGCTGTCGTGGTGAAGATCACCGACGCCTACATGCTCAAGGCCGGGCCGGACGCCGGGAGGAAGCTTCTGTAACTCCGGCCAAGTTTTTGCCTTTTATCGAAACATTATAGATTAAAAAGAGCGTGGCGACATGATACCCATCTGGCTTACCATCGTGCTTTCCCTTGCCTCAATCGTCGGCGGAGTTATAAATGCGAGAGGTCGGATAGAAGGGTTCTATATCTGGATGTTGGCGAGTAGCGCATGGGGTGCGCTTTGTATCTTCGAGCCGTCGATGCTAGGGCAGCTTCCGATGTGGTTGGCGTACTTTGTTATCTCAGCCTATGGCATCAAGATGTGGAAGAAAAACGCGGGTCCGAACATATAAAGAGCTACCATGCTCAACACATATCATGGACCAGCGAACAGCAGAGAGAATAAGAAAAACATGCCAACGTGCTGCTTACTTTGGAGTTACTAAACTGGCCTATCCATCTGAAACGAAGGTTAATGGGGCAGTATAATACTAACCTCCACGGGAAATATTTTAAAGTTTAGCTTTAACATCAACAATGATCATACTAGCCCTCGCTCGTCTATCGTATGGGGTCATTCTCCCACGAACCTTGACATTGCGGTGGAATTGGTTTAATTCTTGGTCTCTGATTTGGGCATTTATCGCATAATCCAGATAGTTTTGTGGGCATAGATCCCGCACTGTCCATCAAGTACTCTTTGGAACGGTGAAGGAAAAGGTCGAACCGCTCTTGCCGTCCGACTCTATCCATATCCGACCATTATGCCGCTCGATGATCTTCTTACTGATCGCAAGGCCAATGCCTGTTCCCGGGTATGCGTCCCTGGTGTGCAGTCGTTGGAACATCTGGAACAGCTTATCGTGACACTTGGGGTCGATGCCGATGCCATTGTCCTTGACAGAGATAGTCCATTCGTTGGTACCCTGTCTAGCGTAGATGTTTATCTTGGGTGGGTCCGGCCCATGGAACTTGATGGCATTACTGATGAGGTTCTGCAGCACCTGGCCCATCTGTACCTCGTCCGCCCAGACCATCGGCAGGTGTTCGACCACGGCCTCGGCACCGCTCTCGTCGATGGCCACCCGCATGTTTTTCAGCACGTTCGTCACGACGGTGTTCATGTCCACGGGGCCAAAGGGCTTCCCCTTGCGCTCCACACGGGAATACTCAAGAAGATCATCGATGAGATGCCCCATCCTGGAAGCGCCATCAATGGCGAAGTGAATGAATTCCTCCGCCTTTTCGTCCAGAACCTTTCCTTTGTATCTTCTTTCTAGAAGGTTGAGGTAGTTGGAGATCATCCTCAGAGGTTCCCCCAGATCATGGGAAGCGATATTGGCGAAATGTTCCAGCTCCTCGTTGCTTCTCTTCAGCTCTTCTGAGTATTCCTTAAGAGCGGCCTCCGTACGCTTTGACTCGGTAACATCCCTGCCCAGTCCAATGATTCCTATGGGTGTACCGCTGTCATCTTTCAGCAGGCTACTGGTTATTGATGCGATAAAAGTGCTTCCGTCCTTGCGCTTGAATGTGATCTCTCCCTTCCAGTGACCGGTCGTATTGAACTCGTCGACGATCTCCATACCTTTCTCGGCCCTTATCTGGGGGACCACGATATCAAAGATGCTCTTATCGACCGCGTCCCTATCAGATACCTGAGTGAGCACTGTGGTCTGTTTGTTCCAGAAAACGATCTTACCCTCCAGGTCGGTTATTATTATGGCATCGCTAACTTGGTCAAAAATCGATACCTGTAACTGAATCGGATGCCGTAAATCGACCGGGGCAACCGAGGCATCACCATTCTGTGATGCCCCTTCATCAGGTTCCTGGGCATTAGGCACGATGTAACACTGTGTGCCATGATGTAAATATCTGTTGTTTTTAGTTATCTAATGCAGGGTCGACGGACTGCCTTAACTGTCGTGATGCCTAGCTTATTGTTGTTTAACCGATGACCGGACGAACAAAGCTGTCGATCCCCCATCTTCATCAGGATGATGTTTCCCGCGCCGACCTGTTCGATCTCAACAACCAGATAAACCAGTGACAATGTATCGATGGGCGTGAGTGTTCGCCCCATCCCGCCAATTGGAGGTGGTGATCACTGTCGTTCTCCGTGGGCAGGATGCTCGTGTTTTGATGTGAAATGCCCACCAAGGCTGTTAGAATCGATTTCTATCTACATGTGTGCACAATCCTTGGGGAAAACTCTGTCAAGGGGATTCCAATCGAGTTCTTACCAAGTGAGAGGCCTCTTTTCGCCCCTATTCTACATGTATTAAGGTAGGGACACCGGGATTCTTAAACGAATAGAGAAATTAACAGTTGCATGATTTCTCCCCCAGAAAGATCTCTTTGAGGATGATCGCCATCTTATCCATCTCCTCGACGGTCATCGGCTTGATGAGATAGCAGACCACTCCGTTCTCCTTGGCCTTTTTCTTATCGATGGGAGAGCTCGAGCCGGTCAATACCACCACTGTTGTTTTGCTCATGATACTGCGCTTCTTGAAAAAGTCCAGCAATTGATGGCCGCTGAACCTCGGTAGGTTGAGGTCCAGGAGGATGAAGTCTACTTCGTTCCCCGCTTCAAAGTACTGAACGGCCTTCTCCCCATCGCTCAACCAAGTAAGGCGATGCTTGAGACCTGTTTCCTTCAGGATCTCCTGGATGAGATCGGCATCGCCTTCGCTATCCTCGATGAGTGCGATGTTCAACGGTTCGCTCGATGCGCTCATTCTACTCTCCCGAGTATGGTAAAGTAGAAAGTGCTTCATTTACCTTCCTCGGACTCGATCCAGATGCGACCGCCATGACGTTCGACGATCTTTTTACTGATGGCCAGTCCGATTCCGGTTCCGGAGTATTCTTCTTGCGTGTGGAGGCGCTGGAACATCTTGAACAGGTTGCCTTGGTACTTTGGATCAATGCCTATGCCGTTGTCCCGGACGCTGAAGACAGACGCTTGAGCGTCTTGATGCGCAAAGACCACAACCTTCGGTTTATCAGTCCCGTGGAACTTGATGGCATTGCTTATCAGATTTTGAAGAACCTGGTTCATCGATTTTTGCCCTCTTCAGGGCAGACTGAAATTCGGCGAGCTGGGTCATCGCCTCGGACTTATTGCCCTTGTTGACGCCGAGGTAGAGAGTGGTCTTGGTGTCCTCGTGGCCGAGGAGGTCCCGTACCGTTTCTATCTTGACCCCCGCAAGCCACAGGGTCCGGCCGAAGGTCCGGTGGAGGGTGTGGTTGGTGGCCACCGGTATGGGTCCCAAATTGATGAAACCTCGGTGGGCTTGAGGCGCTTAATGCCTCGATAACGAAGACGCCCAATATGCTCCAACAATTGGCCTTTAACCGACGTAGCAGGTCCAAGTATGGTTATAGTGGGCGTTCTGCACACGAAGGGAGTAAGGTAGCTCCCCATCTGCATGGTGGCGAGAAACGAGGGCCTGTCGGATTGGGGGGAATCGATACGGATGTCGCCAATGGATTCCACGGGTGGTCGTTCCCACTCGCTGATTTATTAACACCAGCCTCTCTTCTTGAATAATGAGGCTGAACATGACTGAGAAGAGGCGCAAGAAGCAAGAGGGCGATTCGGAGGCATTTGTTGATAAGGAGGATAAGAAGCCCGAGGACATCTACAATGATGACTCTAGGCAAGAGATGCTCGAAGATGATGAGATTACAGCCGCGGAGGAGGGATTCATGCGCGGCTGGGAGGGCACCGTGGAAGGTGGGAAGAAACATAAAAAGGATAGCGACCACAAAGACACGGCATCTGTCGAGCTGGCCAAGGAACAGTACAATGAGGATTAATTGATTTCCTAATTCATTGTATGAATTCGTAAATGACATGGGCCGGGCGAGGATCCCTCCTCGATCGATGAGTAAGACAAAGGAAAAACGCCACAGGGGCAGGGTCGGTGTTCTTACCAATATCTGGGTCCCGATCATCATTTTGGGAACGATCATGCGGGTTCGATGCGGCCTGGTAGAAATCGGCAAGATGCACCGAGGTGGGCCAGGAACAGCTGACCATTTCTTGGGGCGCTATAATGAACCCCGGCCCATTCCTCTTCCGGCTTCTCCCCCTCTCACATAGATTTCTTCTTTCTCCTCTTTAAGAAAACGACAGTGCCTATTGCCGCGATCGCTACGACCGCTCCAAACGCAGCTATCGGTATCCAAAGAGTCACCGGATTCGACTGGTCGGTCACTCTATCATGATAGACAGTGATCTCCGGATCGCTCTTCATCGATAGCGTATCCTTGTAGATCAGATTCGGGAATCCGTGGGTGACCACTCGCGAATTATGATTATACTGCACTATACTGTCTGAGGAGTCATTGGGCGAATCCATCCGGGAATAGCCCATCGCCGAATGAGCCCCGGTTTCATTATAGATCGTAAAACTGTCCTGCATATCCAATTTCGACAGAGTATAGGGAGAGCCATTGTCAAGCGTCATGTTGTATTCCAAAGTTGTATCCGTATACCTGGATGGTTTGATCGTGTTAAAATCGGGCGGACCCAACTGTAGATCGGGGTCAGTCAACTGCATGATGTAATGGATCTCTGCGGTGAAAGGTTCGCCTGCGTTGTATTGACCCAGATTCGTATCGCTGAAATCGAGAAGCGCCTCGACCTTAATGCTCGTCTGGTTCCAATCCCCTCTGAAATGATTTAGCACTGTCAGATCGAAGGCTGAATCAGGGGCTTCGGAATATGCTCGTATATTCTTGTAAGTGATATTGCATTCCATTGTGGGGATCGTGCCATCATATATGACCGGGGAATGCGTTAATTCAAAACCGTCACAGTTCTTCAAAGGCGTGATCAATGTGTCATTCCCTATTTTGATCGCTACCTGATCGATCGTGAACATCGCTATGTAGAACTTGCCTCCGATGTAGAACATGAAGTTCATGCCATAGTCCACATATACTCCATTGGAATTGGAATAGTTCCTGGCGGCGATGCCTGTCTTCATGTCCCCATGAGTGATCGTAATTCCCCAGGCCTCGTTGTCATAATTGCCCTGAACAGTGTTCCCATTCATCTCGGGCTTATTGTATTGGTGAGATTCGGTGATCCACGGGGCAGGAACATTTTCGTTGGTCGGATCAGCTGCCCGAGCGAATGGTATCGTGTTCAAGCTAATAATTATCAAAAGACTTGCTACTAATATTGCGGTCAATGTCCGGGCCGGGTTCCTCATCGCGGAGGATGATCGGTGTAGGCATACTTAGTTCATTGTTGGAAAGAATGCCATGAAAACGCACTTGTTTCATTTTACCTCATGTATTGCACATCGACCTCCGATCCACATGGGGTGATCTGCGTGGGGGTACGAGGGGACCTTGAGCTGATGAAACCACTCGACGACGCCTGGAAGGACTACGAGATCGTTAAAGAAAGACTGTTCTACGACGCTGTCGGCATGAAGAAGCAGCTTGGATCGATGCGGGTATCCTCTCTCAGTACCATAAATAATGCTAAATCTGGATCGAAATGAAAGCACCTGGAGATTGAGCCCTCATTCAGACTGCCCCCATGGTTCTTACCCACCCATAGGTAGTGCTAGGTGCTCGATTTAAATCTCTAGAACTTTCACGATTGAAAATATTCTCTCCTCATCGAACCCCGACTTAACCATGGTTTTAGCCCCCATAACAAGAGTGACCAGATTATTTGTTATTTAGAATAATGGTCAATAATGTTAAAGAGATAAAGAAAAAGGGGTTTTTTCATTTCTTCAATAACTCTCGAGCAGGATAGTTGAACACTGCTGCGTTCAAACTGCATTTTAGCCACTCTGTTTCGTAGGCAGAAATCCAGCTCTGTCCACTTTTCATCGCAATAATAAATGATGACTGTTCATGGAACAGAAATATAGTATCATCTCAAGGCGAGATTAATTTACTATTCCCTTGGGGGCATTTTTAAAGCTATTCTGACCATTCTCGCCATTCCCTAGAGTCATAAACAAACGAGAGCCGACCGACCGCAATTATTAGGCTTGTAGCCCATATTGTATAAGCAAATGTTAGCCGACACCAGGGATTTTTGATGATAGAAACTGAAAATCTAACCAAAAAGTTTGGTGATTTGGTCGCGGTCGATAATCTCACGCTAAACGTTAAAGAAGGAGAGATCTTCGGCCTTCTTGGTCCGAATGGCGCGGGCAAAACGACAGCTGTCAGGATGCTTTGTTGTCTGATCTCCCCGACAAGTGGCAATGCAAGAGTGGCTGGCTACGACACCAACAAACAGGTGGACTCACTTAAGATCAGGAAAATCATCGGGTTCGTCCCCGACAATGTCGGCCTCTATGACGAACTGAGCGCCTATGAGAACCTGGACTTCTACGGAAAGCTCTATGATTGCACGGAAGCGCAAAGGAAGGAGAACATCGAGCGCTTCCTCAAAATGTTGGGGCTGTGGGACAAGAAGAATGTCGCTGCTGGTACTTTCTCGAAAGGGATGAAGCAGAAGCTCGCGCTAGCCCGCGCCCTCATTCACGACCCTCAGATATTGTTCATGGATGAGCCGACAGCGAACCTAGATCCCGAGGCAGCCAAGACGGTGCAGGGACTTCATTCTGGAATCTGAAAAAGGAGAAGAAGACCATCTTTCTCAACACACACAACCTCGATGAGGCGCAAAGGATCTGCGACAGGATCGGGATACTAAACACGAGATTGAGAGCAATTGGAAAGCCAGAAGAATTAGAGCGTTCGGTGAGTGGCAGGAAGACCATCATTCTGCTAGAACAGGTCAACGATGCCATATTGGCATCTTTGAAAGGACTCTCACTCGGAGACAACGCTATCGAGGGGAACAAGCTATCGATCGATGTGAAAGACCCGGAAAAAGAGAATCCCGTTATCCTCAACGAGATATTCAAAGCAGGAGGGCGTGTTCAATCGGTGAATGTGGTCGGTTCAACGCTGGAGGAAGCTTATCTGAAGCTTGTGAGGTGACCGAAATGAGGCTTTCGAAATCATGGGTCATCGCTTCGAAGGATTTCAAGACCTTCAGGAAGAAGAGGAACATAATCTATTCGACCATCCTCGTCCCCCTAATTGTCTCATTCCTTTTTCCGATCGTAATACAGTTAGCAGGGCAGAAAAATGGGGGGAGCGGGATTTCGGCGGCGGCGCTTACTACACTTCTGCCAGCTTTTACTTTCTTCTATCTCATCCTCGCAGGGTTCATTCCGACGGCCATCGCATCATACAGCATCGTCGGAGAGAAAGTGCAGAAATGCTTGGAACCGCTCCTAGCCACTCCGACGACAGACAGCGAGATCTTGCTCGGAAAGGGGATCTCAGCGTTTCTGCCGCCCGTAGTGGCCATCCTGGGAAGTTCTGTGATCTTCATGGTCCTCGTGGATTTGATAACACAGGGCACATTGGGCTACTACTTTTTTCCGAACTTGAATTCCGCCATTGTCTTTTTCCTCATGGTTCCTCTTGCCACCATTATGAGCGTCGAATGGAACGTTTTCATATCGGCGAGAGTAAGCGATGTGCGGGTCGCGCAGCAGATTGGGATGCTGTTGGTCATCCCCTTCGCAGGGATTTATGTTGCTGGTGAACTTGACATAATAGACCTTGGCGTCACAGACAACCTCCTCATCATCGCGGCCATACTTCTAGTAATTGACGTTCTATTCCTTTACGTCGCCAGAGCCACATTCCGCAGAGATAAGATATTGACGAAATGGAGGTAGATGGCATGTCCCGCAATTCACTTTGGTTCCTAAGCCACACGGGTATCGGCCCTAATGCCATATCTAAGCTAGATCACGGGGGGGAAGTCATCAGAATCATGCTATCTGAAATGATTAGCTAGAATAGGGATATGTGGTGAAAACACGAACTCCATGAAATTGGGACTCATACTAATGGGATGCATCATATCAACATTAGGCGTCATCCTGCTTTTGGTACGGGGTTTCTCAGCGGCTCCTCTTGGAGTGCTCGTGGCAGGCATAATGATACTCATTGCTGGGTTCTTTGGAGGAATACTGAAAAATGGAAGCACCAACAGTGAGGAGCTCTGCTCGTAAATGAACCTGGAACATTCGTTCACTATCGCAGAAAAAGAGTGGAAGGTATACCGCAGAACGAAGATCATCTTTGCTTACACCGTTGCACTTCCTCTTTTCTTCTCACTCCTTTTTTCAGCCTATGTCAGCAGCTTTGCAGCATATGGGATCCCATCAACATATTCACTAGGCCTCACAATGCTCACTTTCTTTTTTGTTGTTCTAATAGCTTTCCTACCCAGTTCGATCGCGGCGTATAGCATAATCGGCGAGAAAGTTGAGAAGAGCTTAGAGCCGTTGCTCGCCACCCCTACAACCGACAGTGAAATTCTCCTTGGAAAAAGCATCGCTGCTTTCGTGCCGCCTATTCTCGCGACTTGGGCAGGAGCTTCAATTTTCATGGTTGTAACGGATTACTTGACATACAGTGGTTTATCCTTCTATTATTTTCCCAATTGGGGTGCTGGAGTAATTCTGTTGCTCCTCGCTCCTCTTGCCGCAATTTTTGGTATTGAAATAGCAGTAATCGCATCATCACGTCTGAACGATGTTCGGGCCGTAAACCAGATCGCGACCCTCACGTTTGCTCCATTCATGCTCGTCTTCGTTGCGGGATCGATCCAAGCCATTACGCTCAGTATCGACAACCTTCTGATTTTCTGTGGTATTCTGCTGACCATTGATGTGGCTCTGTTCTACATGAGCAGAGCTACTTTCAAACGAGAGGAGATACTAACGAAGTGGAAATGAAAGTGAATATGCCAAATGATCAATTTTTGTTAACTCGGAACAGTATGTACCATATTTTTAAGAGAAATAGAAGAATAGATTTTTCCTGGGCCAGGGGACATTTAAAACGGCAGAACGGGAGAACAGTGTCATTTATAAGGTAGAACGTAGAGGAGGTTTTACCGAGCAAGCGGCTGAACTCGCTTCTTACTGCTATTGACCGAGATAATGAAACATCTGGATGGCCTGAGATTCAAATTCGGGCAGACCCACCACATATATAAATAAATCAAATAATAGTGTTCGATCCTGGTCGTAGAAAAGTGCAATTCAAAATCTTACTGCTGCCTAGAAAGATCTCACTGAGAGCATTATGAACTACCTAATGGCTCTGAACGCACCTGGAACGCATTGAACAGGCCTATCGCTACCGGCCTGCCCACAGACATCATTTGTGAGCCGAGAAGACTCCTGGATGTGCCATCACTTTAGTCATACCCGCGATATGCCTACGTTCAGAATCGGAATACCTGCCAGAGAATAAAGGATAAATGAAATCTTGTTTCCAAGAATAAAGGATGAAGTTTTGGGAGCGCGCGATAAGGAAGGGATCGATCTATGCCATTTTGGCCCTTATCCTCTTCATAATCGTCCTGGTGGTTATCGGACTGGTCCTGAGCCTCGCCCAGACCCTGCTCGATGGACATTACAACCTCGACAAGGGTGAGATTCTCAACTTCTTTGGGGAGCTCCTCCTTGTGGTCATCGGGGTGGAGCTCTTCGACACTATCAAGGGCCTCCTCAGCGAGTCGCGGGTAAGGGCAGAGTTGGTGCTCCTCGTGGCGGTGACCGCGGTGTCCAGGGAGCTCATCGTCTTTAACTACGAGAGCGCGGACGGTATGATGATGGTGGGTCTGGGCGTGCTCATCGCTGCTGTCGCCGTTGGGTACTATCTGATCAGCAAGGCACTCTTGAAGGAGAGCCCTTCGGGCCAGTGACCTATGAGCAGAGGATACGAGCAATGGGGCCTTCGCTCCACCTCCACCCTGGCCATCCCGGCGGTCGATCCCATCATTGCCACCACAACCTCAAAGAGGATCGATTCCGGCGCGATCGACAGAGATATCAGCATCAGGAACAGGCATGAGAATTGGCCGAGGCGTGGGATAAACTGTCGGAATATCCCCTGCCCCTGTGGTCCCGGTCTGGCTGCGGCGATGTTACCGATCATGTGGTTGAAGAGCTGCGAGAAGGTGCTGATGGCGATCACGCTGATCACGTTCACGAACAGGACCAGAACCACAATGATCCCCCCAGTGATCTATATGTCATAGTGTGGGGTGCGATAAACGTGGATGGCTCTGCTCAGCCGATGAGGGAGAGCCCTCTTCCTGCCCTAGCCCACTCCATCCTCGAAACGCCCAAGAATGGCGGTCATCAGGATGCTCACCGTGGCTAGCAACCCGTCGATGGAGATAAGCAGGACGGCAAGCAGGTTCCCTGTACTGCTCATGGCCAATGAAAGGGGAGATGGACGAGGACAGGTTGGGGGCCCCCACCAGGCCGACGGCAATGTAGAATATGACCGAGATGACGATGGACCGCATGATGGCCCCGATTTTGATCGCCGTGGCGTCCAGTAGGCCGAGGGAGTGTTTCATCCCAGGGGCGGCCTTCAACTTGGGCACTGCGCATAGTTAGCCCATTATCCCGAGTGTCAACATATCCACTGTCCAGTGGGCCGGTCCGCCGGGGGCCGCCAAGATCACTAGTGCGCTATTTGGTCAATGGCGACCGTGGCGGCCAGTACGATGATGTCATCCTGCCCTGGCTGGATGTCCACGGTATAGGTATCCCGCATCCGCAGCCACCGCTTGCTGACCTCGGCGACTTCCCGCCCGTTCTGTTCGAACTTGTACTCATGGTCGGTGATGTTGCCCTTTATCTCCATGTCCGCGCCGGGGAGATTGAGGGTGAACCTTTCTCGGACCGGGGTGATCATCGCCTTCTTGACCGTTGCATATTGTACCCCGTTCCTCTCGATGGCCATGGTGTCCTTTATCGCCGCCTTCCTTTCCTGGATCGTGGCGAGCTCCCGGCCCATCATGTCCTCGAACCTGAGGGTGTTGCGCACCCGGAGGGCCTTCCCATCGACCTTGAAGACCCGCTGGCCTGCCCCGTTCTGGATGAAGAAGTCGTCCCCTATCGTGAACATCTGCTCCCTCATCACGTACCGCTGGGGGCCGCTAACGGCCGCTCCCGGTTGGGCCATAGGCTGACCGGCCTGTGGTGCTGCTTTCTCCCCCCTTGCCTCCTGCCTAACTTCCCTTCGTCTCAGCATGTCAATATCTCCTGACCGATTATGCTCACGGCATAGACGTCCATCTGGACAGTACATAATGCTTCCTTTTTCGTTTCCACCATTGACATAAGAAAGGGTAAAAGGACAAAGGGGGGGGCCACACTGATCTGCAAACACATGTGAGATATGGTTCAGCACGGATCGTGGCTACACTTCCTTTCCTTGCCGTTCGCCAGATCATCGTCCTCTTGAACAGCCCCCCTAGGATCATTGACACCGATATTGAGATGACGAGCCCGACCGGACACATCGCGATGTTCCGGATCTAAGTGCTCCGACCTCTCCTGCCAGCAATATGGCTGACAGAAGTCTCCCAGGATCAGTGATAACCGCCCCTTCGATGAAGAGTGCAAAGATGGCGACGGGCACCCCGGGGAAGATCAAGCTCAAGGGTAAGCCCAGCATTGTGCAGGAGAACAGCGTGGGGAATATGGGTCGCACAGGAACCCGCTCCAGTTATAGATTCCACGGTGCCTCCGTTGATCACGGTCAGGAGTGCAGATACATTTGGGTCAGTCCAACGGGGAAAGAAAAGACCAGGACCCCTTCCGGAGTGGTACACCGGTTGTTCATCAAGTGCTCGTTCTTCCAGTGAGGTCATCGAGGAAGGTATAGGGCCCAAACCAGATTATGGTGAAGATGACCGCCACCAAGCCGATGAGGGCGATCATCCAGATCCTGGGAAGTTGCCCTAAGGCATCCTCTCGATCACATCAGGAGTGGGGCCCTGTCCCTACTAGGAACGTTTTCGGAGATCGTCTCTCATTGTCCCATGTCCCTGGTTAAGGTAACTGCCCTCCCGATGGGACCTCACCTTTGACCCGTGGTGTTGACCACCATACGCCCTCCCGCCTCCTGGGGTCCAGAGGGGGCTTGACGCTCTACGTTCGCCCGGACCCATTCTCCAAGTTCTACCTTGCCGATGCCTCCGAAGTAGGCGAAGTTGACCGCAGCGTGTATGACTCCCAGATGGGAGAAGGCCTGCGGGAAGTTGCCGATATGCTCCCCCGTCTCCGGGTCAAGCTCCTCAGCGAACAGCCCCAGGGGAGTGGCCTTGGCCAACAGATTGTCGTAGATCTTGCGAGCCTCCTCCACCCGTCCGGCCAGGATCAAGGCACTGACGAGCCAGAAGGTACATAATGTGAAGGTCGCCTCCTTCCCGCCCACGCCCACTGGAGCGTCCATATATCGGTAGCAAAGGCCGTTGACGACCAGATGCTCCATCGTCGCATCGATGGTCGAGAGCATGCGCGGGTCCTTTCCATCAATGAAGCCCATGATGGGGAGCATCAGATTGACCGCGTCCAGATTCTCGTCCTCGAACGACTGTTTGAACGCGTTCAGCTTGGTGCTCCACCCCTTGGTCATGATCTCATTGCGGATGATATCCTTGGTCTCCCGCCACCGCTGGAGGTCGCCTTCCAGGTTCATGGCCTCGAACATCTGGATCCCTCGGTCGAGCGCCAACCACAGCATCGCCTTCCCGTAGACGAAGTTGCGATTGCCTCCCCGCACCTCCCAGATACCCGCGTCAGGCTGCTGCCAGTTATCGCATATCCAATCGAGGACCGCGCGTATCCTCTTTCCGCCATCCGGAGGAGTGAACAGGCCTGACCGCCATGCAAAGTATCCCGCTCCCATCAGCTCGCCGTACACATCGAGCTGTATCTGGTTGGCCGCCTCGTTCCGATGCGGACCGGCCTGGAATCGCGGTACCCTCTGAGATGGTCCAGGGTTTCCTCCTTGGTCTGCCCCTCCGGGACGATAGGGTAGAGGATCTGTACGCTTCAGGTTTGACAGTGTTGAATACCCATTTGGCATATCTTTCGACAAAGTCAGGGTAACCAGCTAGGACCAGGCTGAGCAATGTGTACGAGCCATCCCGTAGCCAGGTGAAGCGATAATCCCAGTTCATCTCGCCACCGATCGTCTCGGGAAGAGATGTGGTCGGCGCGGCCACGATCGCTCCCGAAGGCGGGTAGGTCATCAACTGAAGGGTCAAGGCGCTGCGGACCACCGTTTCGCGGTAAGGGCCCTGGAGGGTGCACTTGTTGGCCCAGCCCCTCCAGTAGCTCATGGTGGATTGCAACGCGGCGGAGATGGAGGCCAGCGGGCTCTTGTCCATGTCGTTGGCTAAGGAGAAGTAGAACTGTTCTCCCGGACGGACCACCAAGGTCTGGGACAGGGACATATCGCTTTCATCTATAAGCCATCCCTGAGGCCCGGTGATCACGAACTTTTCAATCAATGCCTCGCTCCCACCCACATTGAGTGTGGGCGGGTCGCGGGCGTAGTTCGGCCGGGGCCTGCAGGTGCTCTTCATCACCACAGTTGCCGTCAGGCCTCTCACAATCCTGATGAGCTTTCCCGGCGGGCCACCCTCCACATCCTGCTCCGCCCAGGTCATGTCCATGAAATCCAGTAGTGCCACCTTTCCCTGAGAACATTCGAAGACCGTCTCCAGGATGTTGGTGTCCTTGAGGTATCGGTGACGGCTCTTAAAATCACATGTCGGCTGGATGACCCAGTTGCCACCTTTGTCGGGATCCAGTATTCCAGCGAATATGGATGGGGAATCGAAACGAGGCCAACACAACCAATCGATCGATCCCACGCTGTTAATGAGCGCAGCCGCGTGTCTGTTGCCGATGAGACCGTAATCCTCAATCGGCCAATAACCATCCAACGGTCCAGAAATCAATACAAACGCCTCCTAGACGATCTATAGGTCAATTTTTCACCCTCCCCTGATCTCTCGATTCTGATCGTTTAGCTGAGCTGTACTTAGGGTGAGGCTAGGTTCCCAAGCATCTCTATGTTCGATCCTCATTCTCCCCAATAATGGAGTTATGAAGGAGGTGCTGATGATTTCGCCATCGATTGGCCCTGGGGGCCTTCAGCAGCTTCCTCAGCACATAAACTACAGTTTGCTATGGATTTAAACAATTATCGGTCAAAGATGACCCGCCAACGATATCCTCGCCCTCAGGACTTAGCTTTCGATCCGCTGCCGGTCGTGGCCTTACCGGATGGCTTTTTATCTAGTGGCGGTAGCACAGCGGTGAACGGACCAATGAAGGCGAAAACGATGAACGAAATATGCGCCATACCATGGGTCTGGGTTTCCGGCATGAAAGTCGTCAGGATGGCCGATCCGATGACTGTAGTTCCTATCGAAGATCCAGGGTTAGAAACACACCTCGATACCCCCGATAGCTCTCCCTGGTCCTTCTCTGGGAAGCTGGACTGCACGACATGTTGACCGATGAGGTAACAAGCCGACGGGGCTAGGGAGGAAAAAGACCTCGGACCTGAGGGCGATGCCAGAGAATCATAAAAAAAGAAGTTAACCATATCGGCTGTGATGAGGCCGAAAGCTGCACTAAATATCTCTATTATCATCACGCCCTCATATTCCCGATCCTTCATGCGCGGTTCGAGACTCGCCCGCCCTGGGGAGACCAAACCCGGGCATGGCCAGATCCTCTTCGATCACCATGATGGCACTTTCTCGACCATTTCCCATGTTCAGGACCTATCTTTACCTACTCCTGATCCTCCCTTTGACGAATCTGTAACGACACGAGGAATAAGGATTGCCGCGATCAGGCCGACGATCGAAACGAGGATGATCGCGATGAGCGCAAACCCATAGGTCTGGGTCTCCGGGAGAATCGTCGTAATCAGTATCGATCCTGCAACCGCTGTCCCGAAGGAAGAGCCCAGGTTCGACATGCTCCTCGATAGGCCAGAGATCTCAACCTGGTCTTTCTCTGGAAACGCCGATTGGACGACATTAACGGAGGATGTGAGCATGGTCCCGATCCCCAGCCCCATCAGGAAGAGACCTGGAACGAAATACCACACGCTGGCAGTGGCTGCACCCGATGCGAGGTATGGCAGCAATATCACCAGGATAATACCGACAGTGGTCAGAACGAAGCCGATGCGGATGAGCCTCCTCTGAGTGGTTCTCGTAGCCAGCTTCCTCGCTCTCGTGCCTGTCAGCAGTATGCCGATCGTTGCAGGTGTAACTATCAGGCCAGCCGAAACCGCACTGAACCCGCGAACGGTTTGGAAGAACACAGAGATCACATAGAAGGCCCCTTGAAGTACCATCCATTGGACAAACTGTGTCACCAGCCCGAGGTTAGAGGTGCGGTTACGGAATATGTGGGTCGATAGGAGCGGTGACTTCCCCTTTCTCTCCGCGGACCGGATGTGCAGGAAGAAGAGGCCAATAATGATCACGCCTATCGCAACAAGTATCCAGACCGTCGCTGAGAACCATCCATAGGTTCCCGTTGCGAGGATACCGAATACCACAAAGAATAGTCCCGATGCCGAGAGTATGGTTCCAATAATATCGAGCTTGGGCTTGGTACACTGTACGCCAGGATCGGAGATCCGGCGGGCCAGGACGAAGATCAGCAAAACGATTAGGGCCTGTAGGATGAAGGAAGCTCTCCAGCTGATCGCGGTAGTCAAGAAGCCGCCAACTAGCGGGCCGAGTGCAGCTCCGATCCCCCCCGCGGCGCTGATCCTCCAAAGGCTTTCGCGCGCGATTCCGTACCAGTGTAGTTCACTGTGGCCAAGATATAGACCGGCGGGATCAAGAGGGCCGATCCTACACCTTGCATAATCGAATAACCGATGTATAGGATGCCTATGCCAGGTGCCAATGCCCCCACCAGCGCACCCAAGCCGTAAACGATGAGCCCGATTCGGAAAGTGAACTTGCGGCCCCAGATGTCGGTCAGCTTGCTGCCGGGGATGATCAAGGCGGCCATGGTGAGCGTGAAAAGAGTAATGGCTATCTGGACGCCGTGCACAGTCCGTGCCCAGGTCACTGGCAATACTGTTGACCGCCACGTTTCATATTTGAGCCGGCGTAGCTACACACGAACTGAGCCAGCACCAGAGGAAAAAGGATCGACCCTAGAAGGGCCGCCCTCTTTGAGTTGGCGCTCCTCACCGTCGACGCCTCCTAGGCATTGAATCAACGTTATTGGTGGAGGTTTATATCAGTATCTACTATGATAAAGTGCAACCTTGGTCGTTTGGTGAGAGAAAAACCCCTTCAATCCGGGCATAACACCTAATGGGGCCATTTGCCCATAAACAGTAGGAACAGTGACAATTATCCTGTTAAGTTCCTGTTCTGTTTTGCCAGAATATTGACGGAAACGGGAGAACAGGAGAGTACTACTTTTTCAAAGAATAAAGAAAGAAGGAATAGGTTTTACCGAGCAAGCGGCTGAACTCGCTTCTTACTGCTATTGACCGAGATAATGAAACATCTGGATGGCCCGAGATTCAAATTCGGGCAGACCCGCCATCCCTATCCAGTAATCTCCATTTTGTCAATGCGGGGTAATCATTCGCACGACCTTTTCGGCAATTCAATCATGCTGATCCCGTCGGGCCAGGAATGGTTTAGCACCAGGGTCACCCGCCTTCACGAATTGTTCATTGATCGACCTATGGTCGTAGATTTTTTATAACGTGACCGACGAGTGAAATGCTACACATGGGTGAATAACATGGCCATGATAACGACCACCGATGGGACACAGATCTATTACAAGGATTGGGGAAACGGACAGCCCGTAGTATTCAGCCATGGCTGGCCGCTGAGCGCGGACGCTTGGGAAGATCAGATGATGTTTCTGGCTAACCGGGGATACCGTTGCATCGCCCACGACCGGCGCGGCCACGGGAGATCAAGCCAGCCCTGGGAAGGCAATGACATGGACACATATGCCGATGACCTCGCGACACTGGTCGAAACGCTCGACCTGAAGGATGTGATCCATGTTGGCCACTCCACCGGGGGCGGGGAGGTCGCCCGCTATATCGGCCGCCACGGAACGAGACGCGTGGCCAAGGCCGTATTGATTAGTGCAGTGCCGCCCCTGATGCTGAAGACAACCGCCAACCCCGGCGGCTTGCCTATCGAGGCCTTCGACACTATCCGCACCGGCGTCCTAGCTGACCGCTCGCAGTTCTTCATGGACCTCTCCATGCAGTTCTACGGTTTCAACAGGCCCGGCGCCAAGGTCTCACAAGGTTTACGCGATACGTTCTGGCTTCAAGGAGTGCAGGCAGGATTTAACGCCGTCTACGACTGCATCAAAGCTTTCTCTGAGACCGATTTCACCGAAGATCTCAAGAAGTTCGACGTGCCGACACTCATCATCCACGGTGATGACGACCAGATCGTGCCGATCGGCGATTCGGCCATGCTCTCATCGAAGATCATCAAGGGAGCCCAGCTGAAGGTATATCCGGGTGCACCGCACGGCCTGTGCTCGACCCTTAAGGGCAAGGTCAATGAGGATCTGCTTGCGTTTTTCAAGGAGGAAGTGGTCAAAGAAAAACTGCCCACTATCAAGGCTTGAGCTTTCAAGAGACGCAGTGCTCATAATGGGTGGAGAGGTGGTCTTTCCAGGATAAGGGTCAAACGAGGGCGTAGATGGATCGGACAGCTCCAATGGTGATTATTGCAGAGTTAATGATTGACCAGGGTGGCCCCCCGACCCGGGTGACCACGGTGTCTAGTCTGCCCACCTCGACGACGGGCATAGCGGCAATATGATCTCAAACGCGATACGGGCGACTCCATCCCGCCCATCTTTGTATTTTCATATCGGGTTGGTTTCCGATCATTGCAACTTGGTTGAATAAGTGGAAGAAAAGTGCGCGTCAGCGTTTCTATCAGAATGGGGTTGAAAGGGGCGATTTGGGACGTTATGGTTATGGGCGGAGAATATTATTCAAGCCCGGTAGATGATCCAGAATCATCTGCCTCTTGGAAAACTGCGTAGTTTTATTTAAGAAATACTTTTTTGGCCTTATGATGGGCTACATCTGGCTGGAAGAATGATACCACTACGCCGCCCCGGGGCCATATCCAGAACGGAGTTTTGAGAAAGTAAGATCGAATTTCAAACATTCGAACCGTTCATAATTCGGTCCGAGGGGGAGCGGTAAAGAGGAAATTGGTGATCGATAGTCAAACCCAGATGTGATAATACTTTTAAAACTGGAACCCATTATGTCGGTCAGGGAGGTCATGGCGCTAAGGTTGGTGGAAATCATCGTGCCGGCCGGTCTTTCGAAGAGGGTGAAGGAACTCCTCGAAGGGCAGCAGCTAGACGAGTTGCTGATAATCCCAATGACTGAGGAGTTGATCTCGGTGCGCCTCGTCCTCGATGCAGAAGAGACCGAGGCCATCACCGAAAAGTTCCGAGAGGTCTTCGACAGCTTTGAGGGATTCAGGATAAACTTGATCCCACTAGATGCGACGATACCGGAGCACAGATCCAGGAAGGAAAGGAAAAAAGAACAAGATAAGGAGCAGGAGAAGGCGGTAAAGAAAGCCCCTGAAGCTAAGACTCCTCAAGCAGGAACAACCCCGCCTACTGCAACTATTACCTCCTCGTCCCTCACGGAAAGTGAGAGGAGATCACCTCCGGGGGGACAGCAGATGCCCCCAAAGGAGGAGGAGGAGGAGAGGAGCCCGCGCATCAGCAGGGACGAGCTATACTCAAACCTGAGCGACGCGGTCAAGGTAAATAGAAACTACATAGCACTGGTGACGCTCTCGGTGATCGTGGCCTCGGTAGGCCTGTTGGGGAACAACGTCCCAGTGATAATTGGGGCCATGGTCATTGCCCCGCTGCTAGCTCCTAACGTAGCCCTGTCCCTATCCACTACCCTTGCCAACCGAAGTCTGGCGGGAAAGGCCCTGGTGGCGCTGGGTCTGGGCCTGATCCTATCTCTGGGAATCTCCTTCGTCTTGGGCGTATTCCTGCAGGTGAACCCGACGCTTCCGGAGATAGCACTGCGGACCCACGTGAGCATGGGGGACATCGTCATAGGACTGGCCGCGGGGGCGGCTGCAGCCCTCTTCTTTAGCATAGGGGTTGGGACCGCATTGGTGGGAGTGACCGTTGCGGCGGCCCTATTACCTCCGTTGGTGGTCACCGGTCTTCTCCTAGGGGCAGGAGATGTGGACCTCGCGATACAATCCCTGCTCCTCTTGGTCAGCAATCTGATCGGCATTAATCTGGCCGGAACAGTGGTCTTCATTCTACAAGGGGTCTGGCCCAGCTCCTGGTGGGAAGAGAGGAAGGCCAAACGCACTGCCATAAGTGCCGTTATCATCTGGACGATCCTGTTCCTGGTGTTGGCCCTCATCATCCTCTCAATCGAGCACATCAACGTCATCAGCTGAGCGTTATGCCTCCTCGGTCCATTTGGAATACAACGAGAAGCCATGATTGTTATCTTTCGCGGGCCAGCAGTTCATAACGTGGTGATAAAGAAGGCTATCCCCCACGATTTGCTCCCCTCGTCGTGGATGAAGTCATCCGCGCCCCTAGGATGCGTTCGAGGAGTGGTTGAAAACGATGGACGTGAGGGGCTTCAAGTTGTTACTTATTTCAAGCTCGAGGACGAGGCGTACAGGTTGGTTGACTTATCATCTGGATGCTCTAAGATCTCCACCTATTGAGCCAGAAACTCATCTTGCAGACATGATGCAAAATTTTATTATTATCATGTAGCTAATTAAAAACGATTAGCAATAGATTAGGTGGATTCTATGAGGGCCGTGGTTTCTGGTGCCGGGATCGCCGGGCTGTCGTTCGCCCTGTGCATGCAGCGGGCAGGGCATGATGTGATCGTGATCGAAAGGTCGCCGCAGCTACGCGATGCGGGCTACATGATGGACTTCTTCGGACCAGGCTACGACATGGCGGAGGTCCTAGGACTGCTTCCAGAGATAGAGAAGATCCACTATCCGATCGGCAACTTCGCTTTCCTAAAGCCTGATGGCAGCCCCAAGTTTTCATTGAGCTACGAGACCTTCCGGAAACTGTTCGATGGTCGGCATTTCAACTTCATGCGGGGTGACCTGGAGAGGCTGCTCTACGAAGCGCTCCCGGACCGGAGCGGGGTCAGGTTCGGGCGGACGATAACTAGGGTAGATCAAGGAGGCCGTAATGTTCGCGTAGTACTGGACGATGGAACGGAACTGGAGGGTGATGTCTTGGTTGGCGCCGACGGGATCTACTCCAATGTGCGTGGCCTGGTCTTCGGTCCGGGATCCGACTACGAACGGTATTTGGGGTTCCATACCTTTGCCTACATTCTGGACGACCCTGAGCTGCATCGATCGACCGAGGACACCTTCTCCACCTTGACGGTACCGGGGCGACAGGTAGCCATCTATCCGATCCGTGGGGGCAGAACGGCGGCTTTCTTTGTGCACGAGGCCGCAACTCCGCCAGATGACCTTTCAGAAGAAGGGGCCATGCAAGAGCTGAGAAAGGAGTATAGTTGCCTGGACTGGGTGGTCCCCCTATTGATCGAGGAGGCCGGGGAGTTGCCCGGCATTTACTTCGATTCCGTCTCGCAGATCATCATGCCGCGGTGGAGCGAGGGCCGCATCGTCCTGGTCGGCGACGCGGCCTACTGTGTTTCTCTGCTAGCCGGGCAGGGTTCGGCCATGGCCATGGTGGGAGCCGGCATTCTGGCGGCAGAGCTTGACCACCGCCCTGATGACCACGCCGCGGCTTTGGCCTCTTACGAGAGTAGGATGCGCCCCTATATCGATCTCCGGCAGAAGGCGGGCCGCGACTTCGCCGACCTGTTCGTGCCAAAAAGCGAGCTCAAGCTGATTTTTCGAGACCTGGTCATGCGCTACTCTGCCTGGCCGCCCATGTCATGGCTGGTCAAACAGGACATCGCGGGGGGAAGGATGGACCCGGAGGACGCTCGTTTGCTCGAAAGGTTCGGACCTCCCTGATCCGATGCGATCGGCGTCAATCCATCCTTGAGCATTCCATATGATTCCATCAAGAGCATGGGCCCCTTGACTAAAAAATCGGTAGAGCGGATATGGGTCATCTGATCGGTTAGATGCGCCAGGATGGCTCATCCACTCATATTCAACGGCGGGTCGGTCCCGGCTCAACGGCCACCGGCCGTTCCTATAGGGTGCAGGTTAGCTATGATCCATAGGAATAGGAAGGATCATCTTAACGAGCCGATGATCTCGGCGGTGCTCCTGACCCGGCCTAGCCTCTTGAGTATGGCATTGACCGCGACATGGTGCTGTTCCTCCGATACGGCCGTCATGGCATTCTCAGCGAAGATCTGCTGGTAACCATACTCATAGGCGGATCGCGCGGTACTCTCTACACCGTAGTCCGTGGTTATGCCGCAGAGCACGATTGTCCGCATACCTCGTCTTCTAAGCTGAAGGTCCAGTTCCGTTCCGTAGAACGCGCCCCACTGACGTTTGGTGATGATAATGTCCGAAGGGACGGGGGCGATCTCCGGAACGAGATCAGCAAATCCTGAGGGCGAATCAAGAGGGTCCAAAGGAGGAAGGTCGCTCTCGGGGGCCAGTGCAAAGGGCTTCGCCAGCTCGACCCGGACGAGGAACACAGGCATGCTTCTTTCGCGAAAGGCTCGCACCAGCATCGATGTGTTGGCTATCACAACCTGAGCCGAGTAAGGTTGAAGCGAAGGGTCCCTAGCTATCCCTTTCTGAAGATCGATCACCACTAGGGCAGTGGTATTTACGTCTATCTTCAATTTCCCTGCCATATGTGCAGTTAATGGTGCCTTCTTTCTAATAAGCGTGGCCAACTATTTTCACCTGGTCGGTCGGAATGACCGTCCTTGGCAAGAGAATGCCGATGGACCTGTTCCTCCGATCGCTGGCAGAGGCTAAAGGTGATAGGTCGGTAACCATCGTCCTTTCCGGAATGGGGACAGATAGGTCCCTAGGCATAAAGGACATCAAGGAGCGGCTTGGTCTAGGGATCGCGCAGGACCTTATTTCGGCCGAGCATGATGACATGCCTAGGAACGCCGTCGAGACCGGCCTCGTGGATTATGTGCTCCCGCCATCGATGATGTGTTCCAGGTCGTTAGATATCTCCGAGGCATTGATCTGACCGCAATGGCCCAGGAGATCATTGACACACTAGAGATGGAAGAGCAGGAAGTTCAGACCAAGGATGGCGCCTGGTACCTCATGCGCTTGCTCCCATATCGTACTGAAGGCAACACCCCGGATGGGGTAGTGATAACCTTTGTCGACATCACTTCCCGAAAGCAGGCCGAAGAGAAGATCATCTCAGTGGCGGAGGATGCAAAGAGTAAAGCACATAGATTAGAGGATATTCTGAAATTATTGGCGAGGGTTCGATCGAACTAGATATGGCGGACGGGCGATCTGTGCCAACAAAGCTGCTTTGGATCTGCTTGATATAAAAAACCGCTGAAGAATTTAGCAGCTTTTTAGATATCCGGAGCTGGATGGAGAAGCGATACCGATTAAAGATCAACCCCCGCGAAAAGTAATAAGGGGCGAATCGTTCTTCGATAGGAACACCAAGTGAAAAAAAGGACAGAGAGACGCACATGGCTGAAAATACTGATCGGTACCTGGAAAAATTAAGAAAAAGGGCTGAGAATGCTCTCGACGAGCGCCAGGTGAAGGGGGGCGATGTCACCCATGAAGAGGTCCAGGAGGTCTTTCACGAACTACAGGTCTACCAGACCGAGCTGGAGCTGCAGAACGAGAGCCTCCAGAAGACGAAAGCTAACCTCGATGAGTCGAGAAAGAAGTACTTTGACCTGTTCAACCTGGCCCCTATAGGCTACTTGACCATCAGCCAGGATTCTGTCATTCAGGAAGCCAATCTTACTTTTTTGAATATGGTCGGTTCGGATGTCAAAGGGGTCCTGAAGAAGAAGATCTCATCGTTCGTCACGACCGACTCCCAGGACGCCCT
>CAVSJV010000014.1:0-9735 GCA_963728405.1 Methanomassiliicoccaceae archaeon
CATTTATTCTCCATATCTAGCACATCTTGATCCTCTCGCTTCCTTGTTTCGTGTCACAGAATGTCACAAAACGTCACAACCCGAGTATTGCGGAAGGACCGTTCTCATGGTCCTCCCGCCCCCTCTGTTCTTTGTCGAGGCCTAACTGCTGTCGTCGGCGAGGATCCCTTCCAGTTCCTCCACCACCGGGATGACTCCGCAGTCGGCCGGGGGGTCGGAGTACTTGAACCCGTCATTCCTCCGGCGGGCCTCATCGTTGATGACCTCCAGGGGTTCCTGCGGTCCCGAGGACGAGACGAAGCACTCCGGGAGGTGGGCCATCTTCACGATCTCCATCGCCACCCGCGGGGCGTTCTTGTTGGCGGGGTCCTTCACCACGTTGCGCAACCCCTCCACTGCCTCGGGGAACAATCGGCGCATACGGTCGAGGCCTTGGTCCCATAGCGCTCGTCTGCGGCCGTTGAGCTCGGCCCGGAAGGCGGGATGGCGATTGCGCCGCCGGGTCACCGTCTCCCTAGCGACGCCGACCGGCTCGGCGACCTCGCGATCGGAGAGCCCCGTCATGAGGAGGTCGATGGCCTTCTGCTGCTCGATGGTCAACGAGAGCAGGGGATACTGTTGCTTGTCGTCGCTCATCCTCGCCGCCCCCTAAGTTCGTGGCCGCATGCGTTACCATCAAAGAGTGGCTCGCCGCGTCGTCTATGCCGATGGACATCGAACGTGGCCATGTATTCGATCTTCCTGGTTCTAGAGACTAGACTCTTTCCCGCACCGCTTGCATATCCCCAATGCCTCGATTATCATCGTCCTTGAACCGCACCGTCTGCTCGTGGTGGCACAGGAACATGGAACAACCCGTCTCAACAACTGTGGCTTTAGATTGTCGGAGGGGGGGTGAGCGATAAAAACCAAGGCAAACGTTCATCGTACCCTACATGCCATGATAATTGGAGAGCGTAAAGGACATGTCAAATTACTGCCCGAATTGTGGCTCTCCAGTTAACCCTGGCGTCTCCTTCTGTCCCAACTGTGGGGCTTCATTGACAGCACCTGCCGACCCCCGGCTGGTACCGACCACTGCCCCCAAGACGAGACCAGCACCGAAGAAGAGGGGCAAAACGATCGTCGCAGTATTGGTCATAATCCTGGTCCTATTGGTCGCTGCGGTGGCTTTGTCTGGCGGCAACAACGACAGCACGAGCAGTGGCTCTGAAAACTTGGAGGCATCAAACAGCGTTGTGGCCGTGAAGGTTCTGGAGGTCCGCACCACTGACGACCCCGCCGCCTCACCCATGGACATTGTGAGCCCGCCGGATTACGGCAAGCACTTCGTGTTCGTGAACGTGAGTGTGACCAACAAGGGCTCCGGATCCGAGTGGTACGGGCCCAACATGTTCCATCTGTTCGTGGGGGAGAGCTCCGTTGAGGATCTAACGCACGAACCTCCCGATTTAGACAAAACGGATTATAAAACCCCAGAGGGGGTCCCAATAATCCCTACTACTCAGCCTGGAGGGACGGTCGAGTTCTGGATACCTTACGAGGTGAAAGATAGTATGGAACCTCAGAAACTAGTATACATTAATGCTGGGGAAGAGTCCTTGACGGTGTTTTTTTGAGAGACTTGATTCCTTCTTAAAATGCAGTTAATGGAGCATAATCGCCCCAAATTAGTACATCTAATCCTAGACATCCTCTGGTATCAGATATATTCACCCAGATGATGTGCTTTTCAGTGACGTTGAGTTACATTGGTAAATTGGTGAACCGTTTACTCACCAGTCAAGACAGGATTGACACTTTTGTTAGATTTTACGGAGAAATGATATTTACATTTTTTTAAGAAAAAGGTATCTGGCATGGCCAGGCTTCAAATCCCTCCCCCTGCCCCCAAACTTAAAATCCTTCGATAGTCTGGGTCGATTTGTTTCTACCAATAATAACTCACCGATAAGATCAACACCCTAGTATCGGATACTGGCCCGTTCATGAGACTTTATTCCGGCTCGTCCGAACAGTTCACCGAGGACACTGTTCAAAACCAGATTTCCGATAAGCTCAAGCTCTCATTCTTCGAGCACTATCGTTTCAACCCTTCGCCATCTGAGGTCCAATCCTGGCAGAACTCACTTCGGGCGATGTCGCTGCTCCTCATGAGGTCACGGTTGAACGACCACGGGGTGATCCTAGAATATCAGCTCCCCATGACTTCCAAGCGGCTCGACTTCCTGATCTGCGGCAAGGACGATGCGAGCAAGGATAACGCCATTATCGTCGAGCTGAAACAATGGGAGCGATGCAAGTTCGCTGATGGAGAGAATGAGGTCCTTACAGTTCACCGGCGGAGCGGAGAGGGAGGTCCTACATCCCTCCGCTCAGGTCAACCAATACCGCATGTACCTTCAGGACACTCACACCGCGTTCTACGATGGTCATGACCCGATAGCATTGAACGCTTGCGCCTACTTGCACAACTACCTATGCGACCATCTGGACCCATTGTTCACGGAAAGTTCAGAGGAGTGCTGGACCTCTGCCCCGCTTTCACCAAGGATGACCTAACAAAGCTCAACAACTTCCTGGTCAGCAGATTGAGGTCTGGCCAGGGTCTCGAGGTCCTGAAGAAGATCGAGCAGAGCAAATACAGGCCAAGCAAGAAGCTGATGGACTACGTCGGTAATGTGGGTTGAACATAACGATCCGACGCATGGAGGCCATTATGTCGCCCGAACATTGATTAAGAAGACCCCTAGGATTGCACCCCTAACTAAGAACTCAATTAGGTCGAATGCAGAGGTGGAAAAGGAAAGAATTTGGTGCGGAAAACCCCTGACCAACTTTGATACGAGGATAACTGGCAGGGCGAAGGTTAAGGTTCCTCCCCCCCACACTGCATGCAATAATCATCCTACCGATGAGATGAAGGGCATCCTACTAACTGCCCACATTCGCCCGGCTCAATTGAACGGATTGTAGAAACTGTCAGGCATATTGTGGTCTGAGAGTCCCTACATCCTATACAATAAATATATTTATAATGACTCGAGAGTACTTTTATCACCAAAGGGTGAGAGGGAGAGGCGTGACATCGATATCTAGATCGGACGGTTCGGAGGGTTGGAGGTTATTTTGGGGAAGACACCGGAGCGTGGTCGTCCTGTTCGTGGTGGCGATCGTCCTGGCGGTGTTAGGCGCCGTTATGGTCTTCCTGTGGTATGTGGGCCAAGCTCAATTGAACGGCACAGCGCCCATGACCCTGGGCCAGTGGACCATGGCCGCGGTGGTGACCTTCCTGCTGAACCTGATCTTCTGGGAGATCGTTCTGATCGGGGTCCCGATGATCGTGGCGGCGGTGGCGTTCGGGCTGTGGTGGAGAAGGCTGCCGTTCGAGGAGAGGCAGGAGTACCGCTTCTTCCACAACAGATCGCGAACAAGGAACGGGGGAAGCGCGTTCTCGCTGTTGGTCTTCATCGCCTTCTGCTTCAAGGTCTCCCTGGATGGGAACTGGAACGCCCCCTTCGCCGGCTGGACTGTCCGACTACCTGGTGTATTCCTACCTCACCGCGTTGGTCTGGATACTGATCATCATAGGCATCCCCGTGGTCATCGGGATCGTCTTGTGGATAGGCTTCGGCAGAAGAAGGAGGCCCTAGGTCCTTTCCGGTCACTCCTCAACGAGGAAAGCTAATTCGGGACCTCCTCCGTCCACCGCCGGACATTCGTAGCAACGCTCCGGCCAGACCCGGTGCGGAGCTCGTGATGAAAAATATTTTCAGGCCTCATCTGTTTTTTTTCGATCGACATGGACTCGGACCAAAAGTCCAGTCCTCATTGGTTCGTGGGTCGAACTCCCTCCTGCACCAACCACTTCGGGCATTGATCGTTCTCTAGCCTAGGAAGCACCCGTAACGATCAAGGGACAAAGACGAAATTCTTGAATTGCCACATGTCATCGTCTGGGCGGGTGGCGAGGTTCTCCTTGAAGTAGACCTTCCGGTTCCTGAGCGGGGTCCAGTCCGACGGCACGGACACAAGCTTTCCCAGATACGGCCTGGCGATCTTGAGCACGTAGTCGTGGGGGAGGTCCTCGGGGGTGCACAGCCCCTCGCGGGGGTGCTCGATCATCCACATGACCGCGGACACCACTCCCAACGCAACCTGTACGGTGGTGGCGTTCTGTCCCGGAGCGAGCTTCCTGGCCTCCTCGATGGTGAGGATGCTCCCGCACCACCAGGAGCCGTACTCGTGCCCCATCAGCAGGGCGCCGAGGGTGTCCGCTCCCGAGACGATCTCCTTCTCCCGCAGGATCCGGAGCTTCGGTTGCATCTCATAGTTCCTGCACCTCAGCTCATGCAGGGAAGCCATGGTGTCATTGCACGGCATGTAGGCATAGCAGACCGTCGGCCGGTAGACGACCTCCCCTTCCTTCAACACGGTGAACTTGTCCGATAGACCGAACGCTTCCCCGTGCCTGATGACCATCCCCACGATCTCGCAATCGGGGACCCAGGAATGCACCCAGGTGTTCATGCCCATCTGGGCGAGCATGATCTGGTTCCTTGGCCCGGTGGATGGTACGTAGGCCATCGGCGGCAAGGTGGTCTCGTGCGTCCCCCAGCCTATCTCTGCCGGGGCGGTCCCCTCCTCCCTCAGGCCTTCGATGCTCCAGGTCCCCACGAACTCGTCGACCTTCTTGGGGTCGTTCGTGATCTGGGTGTCCCTCTCCGAGCAGTGGATGATCTTAACGCCCAGGACCATGGACAGCTCGGCGTAGTTATGCGCGCTCACCAGGGCCCTGAAGTGCTCGGCCTCGTCCCTGCTCACCTTCTGGTCGGCCATCAACCGCTCGGATATGTCGACCAGAGCTTGCTTCACGAAATGGGATATCAGGCCGGGATTGGCACCGTGGTCTATGACCGCGGTCACCCCATCATCCCAGCCCTTGGTAAGTTCCCTCAGGCGCATCTGCCTGTGGTAGAGCGACTTCTCGACCGGGTTCTTAGACTCTATCTCGTGGATGGAATCCCACACCTCCAGCGATGTGTTGACGAACAGCACCTCGTGTTCATGGCACCATCGGATGAAGGTGCAGGTGTCCAGGTTCCAGGCCAGGTCGATGAGGAGCCCGCCGGGCGACAGGTGCTCCGACAGGACGGAATCGATGTTATCAGGGGTTATTCTCTGCTGGCGATATCCGACGCCCTTGCTGGTCCATTCCTCCAGGGCAGAGGCCTTGTTCTCGAAGTCAATTATGGTGATGTTACCATAGGGTATCTTCACATGCTTCAACAGGATGGGAAGCGTGCATCGCGCTACAGAGCCATAGCCAATCAGCAGTACCTTGCCATCGAACTTCATCATCGGTAATGATCCTCTTTGAGCTTGACGAACTAGAAGACGAATACCCCACTCGGATAAGTGATTTTTGGCTTCAACGGATAGTAATAATAAAGTCGGAATGGATTTCGCTCGGTCCCCTGCTGATCGACGTCGTTAAGGATTTTGCTGGCCAAGGGAAGGTAATGTTCCTCCCAACACGCCTACGGTGGGAAACCCGAAGGAACCGATCATTGGTTGCAGAGGACGATCAAGCACGAACCCAATCACACTCTAAGAAGCTTGACATGTCGCTCGTACTCCTCCTCGGAAATTTCGCCGCGGGCGAGACGCATTTTTAGGACGGTAAGGGGGTCCTCCGTCGCCGGTCGCACAATCGGCGGTACCGGTCGTTCGCTGCCTTTCTTCAACGCCACCAGCCATGCGTCGCGCTCTTCGTCCCTCGCGTTCCGGTACTGCCTGATGAAGATGATGCTCAAGTTGTCCACACCGCTCCCGGACGGGACAGCAATCTCGATGGCCGGCCCAATGAAGGTCTTACCCGACTGGACTGCCCGGAGCTCATGGAGCTCGAGTTCGGCAGCGAGGCCGTGCTTGTGCCATCCCTCCTTGGCCACGATCAGCCGCTCGTTGGTGAGGTAGATTGAAGCCATCACAGCGTCGAGGAAGGAGCCCTCACGCTTGCGCTGCTTGGTCCGCGCCCCGAATCCGCCGAGGCCCCCCGATCCGGCGAACCCACCGAGGGTGTCGGCGATGATAGTAGGGCCACGATACTGCACCTTATCGGCCGTCATGATCACATTCTCCCCCGGCCGCAGGATGAACGGAATATCGCTCATGATATGCATTATCTCTGCGCAGGCCCGATAAATGTTATTGGAATGGCTGCTCTGCTAGGTTCTTTAACCAGAGTGGGGAAACGACAGTTCTCTCAGTTGTATTCTGCCCCCAAATGGCAGTGCAAGAGTACAGAAATGAACATTGTAGTGTGGATGATCAATAGCTGGGAGGCTCAAATGATAATTGAAAAAGAGAGGATCTGCCCACTTGAAAGAAGTGGGGAAGGTTTTTCGATCAGGTCCGGAAGGCCACCGAGTACTCCATGCTCTTAGAGCCGAAGTACTTCTTGCAGAACTCTGCGGTCTTTTGGGGCGGGTATTCCTTGCAGGAGAAGACGTCGATGAACGCTCGATCGGTGTTCTCGGCAAAGTGCCCGGAGATCAGCGACGTCTCGATCAGTTGAGCGAGGGAGTAGCCCTGCACCCGAGGGTCGGCGCCGAACCGAACCACGATGGGGTCGCCGAATCTCTTCATATCGATGTAGTTACAGAGGTCGATAGAGAACTGTGTGATCACTTCCTTGCTGGCGATCCTTTCGGGGTCGCAGTCATGCAGGTCGACGGAGGTCAGGAGACCCCACTCTTCGCCCGTCTTGAACTTGGCTATGCACTCTGCATCGCTCAAACACTTACCCGTCCGCGGACTCATGCTGTACATGCCTAGTATCACCTTACCGAGATTATTATTGAAGAAGTGCAAGAACAATCCTGGTATTTGATAGTGATTCCCAACACTATGGGGGGCACCCCAATGAGCGCATATCATAAAATCGAGACGATATGCCGCCAGCCCCTTCTTCGATGCTGTTCTTTGTTCGATGAGCGTGTCAGCTTATCGATGACCCCCAGATGGACCCCCATCCACTGACCAGGCCGATCGGCCATGAGCTCATTTTCATCCTCGCCGTAGTAAGGGAAGACCGCCTGTCGCGGCCCCACATTTCCCCATTCTTTCCGATCTCCCAGGGCCGAGGGAACTCAACTGCCTCATGGCCTTCCGAGCAGACCACCGAACGGTACCGGGTGAAACCTTGGCAGATCGGATCGAGCCTTGTTCGTCCGTGGCCACCTCTGCCTCGGCCATCTTAGTTCGATCATGCGCGCCGGCCGAGGCTTTGCTCATCTACCGTGGCAGTCCTTGAGCCGCCTACTTGGCCTGCTCTTTCGACTGGGCCGCCCTGCTCTGAGCCTTTTCCGCATCCCGTTGCGCCTTCCGGTCCAGCTTGCGGCGCTCCCTTTCCTCCTTCTTCCGCTGGCGGACGAGCCTATCGTTCACCGGGACGAACCCCGCCGCGATCCAGTCCTTACGATAGGACAGCAGTTCCACCACCGCGAACACCGCCCAGAGCAGGGCGGCGAACACGAACAGTAACACCAGCGGTTGGTAGTTCAGATGGATGGAGATCATGGAGATCTGCACATCGATGTTCCCTCCCAGGGCAATGGTCCACACCCAGACCGCGCTCCCCACCGCCACCAGGACGGCGAACGCCACGCGCGAGCACGAGCCCTTGGGATAGAACCCCTTGAAGAAGCTCAGTGCGGTGATCGCGATGCCCACCACCAGCAGGCTACCGGCGATGACATTGAAGACGTTCTGGAGGTCACCCAGTCCGGCGTCGGAGACATCGGTGAGCGCAGCCCCCAAGATGATGAACACGGCCATGGGGACCACCACGAACCGTAACACTGCCTTCCGGGAGGTCCGGATGCCTTCCGACAGCCGCCCGTACCGCGGACGGAAGTCATGGTAGAAGCGATGCTTTTCCGCATCCTCCGAGTGCAGGGGAGGCAGGGGCGGGAGCTCCGTCCCCTTGGGCTGGTCCCGACGGTACAGCCATTCCCGGCGGTTGTCCGCATAGTCCCCCAGCTCCCTGGCCACCGAGAACGCCATCAGCACCAGCAGCAGATCGAACAACAGGAACAACGGGATGTCCGGACCGAAAGTGGCCAGTGCGGCCTCCGTCCTTCCGTCCAGGAGCAGCATCCAAGCGTACAGCGCCACCAGGAGGTCAAGCCCGATGGCGAACGGTAGGCGGGAGCGGGCCCCCTTCGGATAGAACCAGGTGAAGAACGCGAGGACGGCGAGCACGATGCCCAGGAACAGGACGATCGGCTGAAGCTCGGCCAGAACATCGATCAGAGGCTGGAGGTTCACATCACCGATGGGGCCGTTGTTATGGGATAGGACCGCGGTCAGTATCGTGATGAGGACCAGCGGTACCACGACGTACATCAACGCCGCGCCCACCGCGTGGAGCGTTCCTCGGACCGGGTTACCGTAACGAGAAGAGAAGTCGCTCATGTCATTGAACCCCCATTCCAGAGATAGCTCTGCTGCTGTTCTACCGTGATCCCCATAAGCTCGAGCTGGACCGAGACGGTCCAATCATCGCCGTGATCGAGGAGCCACTGGTAGGTCGAGGCGGAGATTAACAGGGGGACCTCGCCCGAGTTGGCCGCCTGCATTGTTATGAGGACGGAGCCCGAAGCGATGGTCGATGAGGTGTCGTTTATGGTCACCTGGACCGTGGCCGGCTGGCCCTGGGCCAGGGCGGATGCCTCGAAATAGTAGGGCACCAGCAGCTCGTTCGTCGGTCCACCGCCCGACAGGTAGGGGCTGCCTATGCTCATGTTGGATACGAACGGCTGCCACTGGAAGGAGCTGGTCTGATCGAGGGTCGCTCCCCCGAACGTGGCGCTCGAATCGATATATAATGTCTGGGGATGGGCCATGAGGTCCTGGGCAGCGGCCGGGGATATGTTCAATGAGAATTCGCCGTTGTTGTCCTGTTGGATGACCGGGGCCTGGGAAGTGGTGCCCAGGACCGTAGTGGAGTTGCGGAGGGTCGCCCCCACCGTCAGATGGGTCCCGCGGATCAGGTCCGAGGCCTCAAAATGGTAGGGGACCGTGACAGTATAGAGGGTCCCGTTCGGCTGTATGGCCATGGCGGCCGTGTCCACGGTCAGGCCGCTGATGAGGGCCGACCAGTTCATGTCGCTGTACCCGCCGAGGTCGATCTTTACCATTCGGTCGATGTACTGCGCCTGCACGTCGATCGACATGTTGAGCGAGGCGTCGTGGAAGACCAGCAGACCTACGGTGGCGGGGTCCACCTGGTTCAGATCGATGGCCAGCGCCAGGGGCACATCGGTCCAACGCCCGTGCACGATATCGACCGGTGCGGTGTGGAAGGACACCAGCTCCGTGGAAGCATTATCCCTTATGGAGAAGCCCAGGATGAAGTCCTGGATATCGTAATAGCCACCGTTATAGACCTCCACCGGCATCTGCATTCTGAGGACATCGTCAGCGTACTGCCATTGCGAATCGCCCTGGGGCATCCGGATGTCCAGGCCGCCCTGGGCCAGAGGCACGATGCTGAGGATGATGATGGCCGCTATGGCCACGTTCACGAGGACAATGAACATTCTGGTGGCGAAGAGGCCCCATCTCATGGCGGGGGAATGGCGCTACATAATTAAGAAATGGCTGGCCTGACCGTTGAGGCCGCTAATGGAGATCGGATCACAAAGAGCCCGCATCCCATAATCACGG
>CAVSJV010000015.1:0-7632 GCA_963728405.1 Methanomassiliicoccaceae archaeon
CATTAGCTTTTATCTAATTTTTGACCATCCCCTGATCTATCTCAGTGCTTCTAGGCCACTCCTTTTTCGACCAACAACGGAGATGATATCCTCCCGGCGGAATCGGCGACCAGAGATGCTGATCCCTCGTGACAGATCGAGGCGGCAACATCATTCTCTCCAGTCCTGACCCGTATTGTCCTCGATCGGGTATGCGAATAAGCTACCATCTCCGGATTTTCAAGTGTGATCGATAGCCATGAATTTACTCATTCCACTCTCAACGAGGGAAGAACGATTTGATAACAGTGCTCTCTTTGAGAAAGAGGCCTTTGCAGGTTCTTCAAGGTGGAACCCAGCTCAGCGGAGTTCTTTTTCATCCCCCTCACCCTTTCCAGGGCTTGATCGGGGGCGAAGCGTTCAGGAGCTTAGCTTACGGCCGAAGATCACTACTGCCAGTCCCAGGACGACGGCGGCGACCACCAGCCCGATGACCACGGTGGTCTCCAGGGACAGCATGTTCTGCAGCGCCGGCAGCACCACCACCGCGGACAGCTGGTTACCACCATAGATGGTGAGAATGACGCCCACCAGCACCGACCTCACCAGAGTACCGAAGAGCACCGCCGCGGCGCAGGAGATGCATGCCATGGTGACGGTGACCAGAAGCGGGTCGACCAGCGCCCCCAGGTCCATTGCACCGCTTGTGTACCAGTCATAGCCGTTCGCCAACACTAACGCCAGCACCGCCGCCATGACCACGCAGGCCACTACTGCCAGGTATTTCGCCAGCAGGAGGTGTGACCGTTTGACCGGCCTCACCAGGAAGAGGTCGAACGCGCCCTGGGAGCGCTCGTTGATTATCGAGACCGCCAGAGTGGTCGAGGCCAGCAGGCCGGCCACCGAGGACACCAGCATCGCGGTGCATGGGCCCAGGCGCATGCTCCCGAGGTCCGGCGACAACAAAGAACAGCAGCACTGCCAGGAGAGGCAGTCCGACAAACAGGATCGCCATCACCTTAGAGCGATAGAAGCCGTTCATCTATCCTTGAGTCAGGAGGCCGAGGCTCAGTTTGATCCCCCCGATGTAGGCCATGTAGAGATGCCGCCCTTGAGTTTGGGATTCGTGGCGGTTGAACGATCGGACGCCAGACCCCCTGCCTTCATCAGCGCCTCGATGATCCTGGGTACGGTAAGTGTCCCACTTCTCCAGGTCACTCCCGATGCGCCACCAGGAGGCCGGCGGAGGGCTGCCGCAGATCGACCCCGGGCAGGCTTACCGACCTCCACTCGCCCCTGTCGTCGATCAGCTCGACCACCAGCTCGGAGCGGATGGCGACCATCTTCTCCAGGCCCTTGATCGGCCCGGAGTAGCGGACCTTCCCGCCCTGGAGGAGGCCGACCAGATCGGCCAGATCCTCCCCTCGATGTCCGAGAGGATGTGGGACGAGAACAGGATGGTCGTCCCGGACGCCCTCAGCTCCCGGATGATCTTCTTGAACAGGAAACGGCTGGCCGGGTCCAGGGCGGCCATGGGCTCGTCGAGAACGAGTACCGTCGGCTCGTGCAGTATCGCCTGGGCGAAGCCCAGCTTCTGTAGCGTTCCCCCTGAAAGCTTGTCTACCTTCCTTGAGCGGAACTCCTCGATGCCCAGCTGCTCCAGCACCTCGTCCACCCGCTGCTCAAGGCGTTCTCCTTCCAACCCCGATAACCGCCCCAGCGTGTTGAGGGCCTGCTCCGCGGTCCTCCACTCCTGGAACGCTGCCCGCTGAGGCAGATAGCCGACCCGCACCTTCCGCTGCGCGTCGGCCGAATGCATGCCACTCCAGAGACCATGACCCGCCCGCTCTCGTGAGGGATGAGCCCGAGCAGCGAGCGGATGATGGTCGACTTGCCCTAGCGCTCGCCCCAATCAGGCCGAACACCATTCCTCGTCCACCCGCAGGTTGGCGTGGTCCACTGCCACGGTCGGTCCGTACTTCTTGACCAGGCCCTCGATGATCTTGATCCGCTTCCATCTTGTCTACCTTCCTATAGTGGCACTTACCGCCGAGGAGGTCTTGAGGCCGCGTCCCCTGCCCAAATGAGGAAGCTGTCGTCCGTTGATGGAAAAACGCGAGTTCGTCCCCTCGCCGGTGGACAAAAGGGTCACGCGGTACGAAGCCAGTCACTTCGACCGGTCGGCGATGAGCTTGTCGATTGACGTGTGGGTAGAGCCTCATGTCGTAGAACAGGTTCGAGTACAGCGACTCGAAGTCGCCGTTGGTATTGAGGGATGTCTCCGCCACCCTCAGCTCCCGGAACTGCCCGGGCCCACATGGAGAATATCATCAGGCTGGGTTCGGTGTTCGAGGCGCCAACGCCCAGGATGTGCGGGTCCTTCCCCTCGATCATCGCTAGGGCGATCTCCTGCATTGACCGACGGGCACGCACCCTGGCGTGGACGATAGAGATGAATGGCCCGATGAGCAGGGCACCCAGTCAAAGTACGTAACATATCGACCTCTGTGCCTCCAAGCTTTCCAGCCGCCTCTTCACGGTCTTGGCGGTGGAGCCAATTTCCTCGGCCACCTCGTGAAAGAGGGCGTCGGCAGTCCCACGATAGGGCCTTGACAATCCTGTAGTCCAGCTTAGAAGGGGAGTCCTTCACCGGTGGCGGGCCGAGCATGAGAATGACCATGGCCTTCAGGTCGTCGATCCTTCCGAGGGTCTCTGACCAACGCCTGGTACTCCTGCACCTCCTCGTTTGATCGAACTTGAGCATCCACATACAGGAACTGCCCACCAGCCGCAATAATGCGGGAGGTGCAGGGATGACCGCCTACCTGTTCCATCGTCGCGGTCAGATTCGTCGAGAGCGACCGGCCGTAGATGTTCAGGAAACCCCCGCCGGTCACTTGAGGGGTCAGGCGGGCCCTGAAACCGGCGATGACACCCGTGGATATCAGCTGCTGGATGCGCTTGTGCACACCGTTGACGGACAGCGACAAACGGTCGGCGAGGTCTCGTAATGAGAGATACGGGGGTTGATGGCTAGCTCCTTGGTGATTAGAATGTCCGTCTCGTCCATGTCCGTCCCCCAACGCCCTGAGCGAACATAATAACGTGCCAAGGTATCATTCGCTATGACCAATCGGCTAATGCATCAGACGTGGGTACTGATCCTCTCGTCCATGAGTCCCCCAGGTCAAGTTGATCATGCCCCATCAAGGGCGGTCCCTTGATTCATGATGATCGGTCGACCATCTGATAGAAGCGCAGGCAAGGGACTTTCGGCCTGGGACTTCCCTGCACCAATGGTTGCCAACGGCCGGCTCGGGCCTTATATATGAGACGTGTCAAATAGATTATAATAGAATAAATTGGGGGGCCCTCGGTACCCTCTTCACTCCAGATTGCCAAAAGTAATTTTTCTCCTGCGCCTCGACCTGTTCTATAAGCCAGCCATTGGCCAAGAACGGGAGAACGGGGGCCCCTCTTCTTTCTCTCTCATCAAAAAACAAAAAGAGGTTTTATGGTAAAGAGTGAAATTGGATGGGGGGTTGTTATTTATATGTATAACTGATATAATGGACAGATGCTTTGGTGAATCTGTCTAGACCCACCATGTGTCTCATATTTATGTCAAAAAATTTGATTCGATTATGAATTATGCGATTATCAAGAGTCGAACCTTTTCCTAGACGATATTCTCGTGGGTTCAAATCCTTCCCTCGCACACCCAAGATTCTTGACCAGGTCCGACCACAAGCACACTGAGGGCCCCTGTCGTCTTACCGTGTGGCTTGCATGGGAACTCAGGCGCGAAGAAACCATGCTTGGTGATGATCTTCGCGTCCGTCTTGTTCTCATAGAGCTGCTCGACGGTCCCCTCACCAGTGTGGCGAAGATGAATGTTCGCCTCCTCTTTTGATGATAGCCATAGTCAGCAGCGTTGATGACCCGCCACTCGGCCACATAGCCAATTGTTCAGGCATGAGAGTATGCACGATCAAGGGACAAAGACGAAATTCTTGAATTGCCACATGTCATCGTCTGGGCGGGTGGCGAGGTTTTCCTGAAAGAGACCTTCCTGTTCTTCAGCGGGGTCCAGTCCGATGGCACGACAGAAGCTTCCCAGGTACGGCCTGGCGATCTTGAGCACGTAGTCGTGAGGCAGGTCCTCTGGGGTGCACAGCCCCTCGCGGGGGTGTTCGATCATCCACATGACCGCGGAACCACCCCCAATGCTACCTGCACGGTGGTCGCGTTCTGTCCCGGAGCAAGCCTCTCCTCGCCTCCTCGATGTGAGGATGCTCCCGCACCACCAGGAGCCGTACTCGTGTCCCATCAGCCGGCGCCGAGCGCGTCCGCTCCAGAGACGTCTCCTCCTCCCGCAGGAGCCGGAGTTCGGTTGCATCTCGTAGCCCCCTGCACCTCAGCTCGTGCAGGGAGGCCATCGTGTCATCTGCACGGCATGTAGGCGTAGCAGACGGTCGGCCGGTAGACGACCTCCCCGTCCTTGAACACGGTCAACTTGTCCATAGCCCGAAGGCCTCTCCGTGCATATACTATCCCGACGATCTCGCGATCGGGACCCAAGACCTGACCCAGGTGTCCATGCCCATCTCGGCGAGCATTATTCGTTCCTTGGCCCGTGGATCGTTCGTGGCCATCGCCGGCGGGGTGGTCTCGTGCGTCCCCCAGCCGATCTCCGCCGCCGCGGTCCCCTCCTCCCTCAGTCCTTCGATGCTCCAGGTCCCCACGAACTGGTCGACCTTCTTGGTCGTTCGTGCTCAGGGTCTTCCCTCCGGGCAGTGGATCACCTTGACCGTTGGACCATGGACGGCTCGGCAGTTCTGCGCTCTGAGCAGTGCCTTGAAGCGCTCGGCCTCTTTCCCGCTACCTTCTGTTCGGCCATCAACTGCTCGGGTATGCCCACCAGAGCCTGCTTCACGAAATGGGATCTCGGACCGGGATTCGCACCGTGGTCTATGACCGCGGTCACCCCGTCCGTCCAGCCCTTGGTCAGTTCCCTCAGCCGCATCTGCCGTGGTAGAGCGACTTCTCGATCGGGTTCTTGGATCTATCTCGCTCATTGAGTCCCAGACCTCCAGCGATGTGTTCACGAACAGCACCTCGTGTTCGTGGCACCATCGGATGAAGGTGCAGGTGTCCAGGTTCCAGGCCAGGTCGATGAGGAGCCCGCCAGGCGACAGGTCCCTCGACAGGACGGAATCGATGTTATCGGGGGTTATTCTCTGCTGGCGATATCCGACGCCCTTGCTGGTCCATTCCTTCAGGGCAGAGGCCTTGTTCTCGAAGTCAATTATGGTGATGTTACCATAGGGTATCTCTACATGCTTCAACAGGATGGGAAGCGTGCATCGCGCTACAGAGCCATAGCCAATTAGCAGTACCTTGCCATCGAACTTCATCATCGGTAATGATCCTCTTTGAGCTTGACGAACTAGGAGACGAATACCCCACTCGGATAAGTGATTTTTGGCTTCAACGGATAGTAATAATAAAGTTGGAACGGATTTCGGTCGATGTCTTGGCTGATCGACGGCGTCAAGGATCTTGATGACTAAGAGAAGGTCGATGTTCCTCCTCCGCGACAAGTGAGGGAGAAGCGATTCTGTGCGCGAGAAGCGTCGATCTCTGCCAGAGCGTCCACAGAGAGCGCCTCGATACCGGTCGTATATCGCTCTGCGCAAGGAAGGAAAGTGGTACGGAGCTGAGCTTGATGCGGACCAGCGTACCGGCGGAGCAGGTCGAGGACGCGGCCCCGGGGGCACGCCTCTACTGGAAGCCTCTCTCCGCCTTCCTCGAGGAGGATCATAGGTCAATGACCCGGGGTCCAGGCGTCGGCCCTGTGTATTCTCGAACTTAGGTCCGTCTTCGTGTAAGGTGATGCCCCGAGATAGGACCTCAAGGTCCCGAACGCCACCGAGTACTCCATGTTCTTGGCACCGAAGTACTGCTTGCAGAACTCCGCGGTCCTCTTTGGGTGGGTACTCCTTGCAGGAGAACACATCGATGAACGCTCGGTCGGTGTCCTCGGCAAAGTGACCCGAGATCAAGAGAGGTCTCGATCAGCTGGGCCAGGGAGTAGCCCTGGACCCTGGGGTCGGCACCGAACCGAACCACGATGGGTTCGCCGAATCTCTTCATGTCGATGTAGTTGCAGAGATCGACGGAGACGGGGTTATTCACTTCCTTGGAAGCGATTCTCACCGGGTCGCAGTCATGAAGGTCGATGGAGGTCAACAGACCCCACTCCTCGCCCGACTTGAATCTGGCAATACACTCTGCATCGCTCAAACACTTTCCCATCCGCGGACTCATGCTGTACATGTCCTATTATCACCTTACCGAGATTATAATTGAAGAAGTGCAAGAACAATCCGAGTATATGAAATCGATTCCCATTCAAAGAGGGCATCCCAATGAGCGCATATCATAAAATCGAGACGATATGCCGCCAGCTCCTTCTTCGATGCCTGTTCTTTGTTCAATGGCTTGTCAGCTTATCGATGACCCTCAGATGGACGTCCATCCACTGACCCGGCCGATCGGCCGTGAGCTCATTTTAATCCTCGCCGTAATAAGGGAAGACCACCTGTCGCGGCCCTATTTCCCCATTCTTTCCGATCTTCCAGGGCCGAGGGAACTCAACTGCCCCACGGCCTTCCAATCAGACCACCGAACGGTACAGGGTGAGGCATTGGCAGATCAGATCGAACCTTGTTCTTCCGTTGCCACCTCTGCCTCTGCCATTTTAGTTCGATCATGCGCGCCGGCCAAGGCTTTTGCTCATCTACCGTAGCAGTGCTTGAGCCACTTACTTGGCCTGCTCTTTTGATCGAGCTGCCCTGCTCTGAGCCTTTTCCGCCTCCCGTTGCGCCTTCCGGTCCAGCTTGCGGCGCTCCCTTTCATCCCTCTTCCGCTGGCGGATGAGCCTATCGTTCACCGGGACGAGCCCCGCCGCGATCCAGTCCTTACGATAGGACAGCAATTCCACCACCGCGAACACCGCCCAGAGCAGGGCGGCGAACACGAAGAGTAACACCGGCGGTTGGTAGTTCAGATGGATGGAGATCTGGGAGATCTGTACATCGATGTTCCCTCCCAGGGCAATGGTCCACACCCAGACCGCGCTCCCCACCGCCACCAGGACGGCGAACGCCATGCGCGAGCATGAGCCCTTGGGATAGAACCCCTTGAAGAAGCTCAGCGCGGTGATCGCGATGCCCACCACCAGCAGGCTACCGGCGATGACGTTGAATACGTCCTGGAGGTCACCCAGTCCGGCTTCAGAGACATCGGTGAGCGCAGCCCCCAAGATGATGAACACGGCCATGGGGACCACCACGAACCGTAACACCGCCTTCCGGGAGGTCCGGATGCCTTCCGACAGCCGCCCGTACCGCGGACGGAAGTCATGGTAGAAGCGATGCTTTTCCGCATCCTCAGAGTGCAGGGGAGGCAGGGGCGGGAGCTCCGTCCCCTTGGGCTGGTCCCGGCGATACAGCCATTCCCGACAGTAGTCCTGATAGTCCCCCAGCTCCCTGGCCACCGAGAACGCCATCAGCACCAGCAGCAGATCGAACAACAGGAACAGCGGGATGTCCGGACCGAAAGTGGCCAGAGCGGCCATCATCATCATGG
>CAVSJV010000016.1:0-4832 GCA_963728405.1 Methanomassiliicoccaceae archaeon
AGGCACGAGGCAATTTTTCTCGACCCTGGGGCATTACGCTCCGTGATTCATGGGTCGCCCCTGATCAGCGAATCATTCCTGAGCATGGGCCCAATACGCTAATAACTGTCCATCGATCTCCACCTGCCATCTGGGAAAGCATGATCAAGACACTCTATGTCGATGATGAGGCCGACCTGCTGGAGCTGGGCAAGCTTTTTCTGGAGATGTCCGGCGAGATCGAGGTCGATACCGCCATCTCCGCCCAGGACGCCTTGGGCAAGCTCCGGACGGGCGACTACGACGTGGTCATCTCCGACTACCAGATGCCCATCATGGACGGCATCGCCTTCCTCAAGAAGCTGCGGGCCGACAGCAACGACATTCCGTTCATCCTCTTCACCGGAAAAGGCCGGGAGGAGATCGTCATCGAGGCCCTGAACTCCGGGGCGACCTTCTATCTGCAGAAGGGCGGCAATCCCCGCGCGCAGTTCCGCGAGCTGGAGCACAAGGTGAGGGAAGCGGTCCGCCGCAGCCGGGCGGAGCGGGCATTGCTTGAGAACGAGGAGCGACTGACGCGGGCCCAGGCCATTGGCCTGACCGGCTGCTGGGAGTTCACCTGGGGAGTCGATGGCCCCCGGGTCTGGGGCTCCGAGGGAGGCTTCCGCCTGTTCGGCATCCCCCGAACGAGCGATGGGATCATGCCTCAGGAGCAGGTAGAGGATCTCATCCTGGAGAGGGAGCGGGCTCACCAGGCCCTCAAGGACCTTATCGAGAAGGGCACGGAATACGACCTAGAGTACGAGATCGCTCCCGCCGACGGGGGCCCTCATCGGCTCATCCACTCGGTCGCCAAGCTCGTCCAGGACGCGAACGGGCGGCCGATCAAGGTGGCGGGCATTATACAGGACATCACCGAGCGTAAACGGACAGAGGAGAAGCTTCGACAAAAGACCGCCCTGTTCGAGGCTCAGGCGGCTGCCTCTTTTGATGGGATCTTGGTCGTCGACGAAAATCTGAAACGGATCCTTGTTAACCAGCGGATCGTTGAGCTTTTCAACGTTCCCCAGTACATCATGGACAATGAGGATGACAGCTTATTACTGAAGCACGTGGTCAGTCTGACCAAATGCCCCGAGCAATTTCTTGAAAGAGTAAGGTATCTCAATGATCACATTGACGAGATCAGCCATGATGAGATCGAGTTCAAGAGCGGGATGGTCCTGGAGAGATATTCTGCGCCTGTTTTCGGTAAGGATGGTAAATACTATGGGAGGACCTGGACGTTCCACGACATCACCGAGCGGCGGCAGTTCTACGCCAACCTGGGGCGGCTGAACCGGGAGCTGGTGGCCATCAAAGAATGCAACCGGGCGCTGGTCAAGGCCCGGACCGAGCAGGAGCTGCTGGGCTCCATATGCCGCATCGTGTGCGAGGTGGCCGGCTACCGCATGGCCTGGATAGGCATGGCCGAGCACGACGAGGCCAGATCGGTCCGGCCGGTGGCCTGGAGCAGCTACAACCAAGATTACGTGGCACGCATTAGAGCGACCTGGGGGGAGGACGAGCGGGGCAAGGGGCCCACCGGCATGAGCATAAAGACCGGAAGGACCGTTTTCATCCAGGATTTCGTGGACGATGCCCGGATGGCTCCGTGGCGGGAGAACGCCCTGAAGAACGGCTACCGGTCCTGCATCGCCATCCCCCTGCTCGATGGCGATACCGCCTTCGGCTCGTTCATGCTCTATTCCGACCGGACCGATGGGTTCACCGGCGACGAGGTCGGCCTGCTAGAGGAGATGGCCGGCGATCTAGCCTTCGGCATCTTAGGACTGCGGGCCCAGAAAGAAAGGGAAAAGGCCGAGGAAGCGGTCCGCCGGGACGAGGCCCGCAATCGGGCACTGTTCGAACTGGCCCAGATGTCGGGCCTCACCCCCCAGGACATTGCCGAGCGGGCCATGGACCACGGCATTGAGCTGTCGCGCAGCCAGATCGGCCACATCGCCTTCCTCAACGAGGACGAGACGGTACTGGCCATGCAGCATTATTCCAAGGGGGCCATGGAGCGCTGCGCCATCGAGGACAAGCCCATGGTCTTCGATACGGCGTCGACGGGCCTGTGGGCGGAGGCGGTGCGTCAGCGGAGGCCAGTACTGACGAACGATTACGCTGCCCTCAATCCCCTGAAGAGGGGGTTGCCCGGCGGACACGTTCCCATTCAGCGGCACATGAGCATCCCGGTGTTCGACCGCGGTCGCATCGTGGCGGTGGCCGGGATGGGGAACAAGGACAGCGATTACACCGAGCAGGACGCCACCGACATCGCGCTGCTCATGGACGGCATGTGGCGTATCATCCGGAAGATCCAGGCCGAGGAGGAGCTGCGGGAGAGCGAGCTGGAGTTCCGCTCGTTGTTCGAGGACAATCCGGACCCCATCTCCCTGGTCGGCATCGACGGAACGGTCCTGAACTGCAACCAGGCGGCCGCAACAATGGTGCTGATGAGCAGGGAGGAGATCATCGGCGGTACCCTCGCGGCCCTGGGGGTCTTCAGCGTGGACGACCTCGTTCTCTTCCAACGAGCGATGACCACCATGGCGAAGGGCGGTAAAGATGCGCCCATCGTGTCCTGCCTCCACCGCCGGGACGGCACCGTGAAATGGGTAGAGATGCGCGCCTCCATGGTGATGAAGGCGGGTCGATCCCACGCATTCCAGATCATTTCCCGCGATATCACCGAGCGCAAGCTGGCGGAGGAATCGCTGAAGGTCAGCGACGCCCGGTTCAGGGCGCTCTTCGATGCCAACGGGGACACCACCTGGGTCATCGACCAGGAGACCGGGCGGATCATTGACGCCAACGTGGCAGCCACTAGGATGTACGGCTATTCTCGGGAGGAGTTCATCCAGCTCGACGTTCGTGACATCTCCGCCGAGCCGGAGAAGACCTGGCAGGCCATCCACTCGGTGCAGGAGTTCATTCCCCTGCGATACCACCGGCGCAAGGACGGCACGCTGTTCCCGGCGGAGATAACTGCCAACACCTTCTCCCTCGATGGCCGCGTGATGATCGTCGGCACCGCCCGGGACATCTCCGAGCGGTTGCGGACCGAAGAAGCCCTGCGAGACATGAACCGCAAGATGAACCTCCTGTCAAGCATCACCCGACACGACATCACCAATCAGCTCTTCATCCTCAACGGGCACCTGAGCCTGCTCGAAAGGGGCGGGGTGGACCCGGTACGGGGAGAGCAGATCGGCAAGGCCAAGGGCTCCGCAGGCCGTATCGAGAAGATGATCGAGTTCACCCGGACCTATGAGAGCATTGGACTCAAGGAGCCGACCTGGCACGACCTGCGGACGCTGGTGGCCAACGGGCAGGGCGAGGTGCAGCTCGGCAGCCTGAAGGTGGTCAACGATGTGCCCTCGTGGTTACAGGTGCTGGCAGACCCTCTGATCACCAAGGTGCTGTCCAATCTGATCGACAACGCGGTGCGGCACGGGGAACGGGTGACGATGGTGCGGTTCTCGACGTCGGAACGCGACGGGGACCTGGTCCTGGTCTGCGAGGACGACGGTCACGGCATCCCCACCAAGGAAAAGGAGAGGATCTTCGAGCGCGGCTTCGGCAGGAACACCGGCCTAGGCCTTTTCCTATCCAAGGAGGTCCTGGCCATCACCAAGATCGGCATCCGGGAGTGCGGAGAGCCGGGCCAGGGGGCGCGGTTCGAGATCCGCGTGCCCAGGGGATCGTATCGGTCCGGAACGTAACCTCCGGCGGACCGCTCCTTTCACTGCAGTACGGAGAAAGGCAGCATCGCCGGAAATGATGAGCTGAACTTCGTTGGGCGATCAGAGCAGTTAGCCTCCCTTCTCCTGGTCCCTAGGCCACTTCCCCATCTACCGGGAGCCAGGCCGGCCTAGATGGTCCAGCGGGTTCGTCCCGGAACCTCACCCTGCTGATGACCCAAGGAGGTCAACCCCTCAGAGCGGCCAGATGTGCTTCTCGTTCAGAACGAGCACGGTGAAGCTGAGCATCAGGGCCACGTAGAAGATGGTGAGGAAGGAGGACCGCACCAGGTAGCTCATCGGCCGGCCCTCCTCGTGCATGTAGTTGTAGCCATGCAGGATGCCCGCCTGAAGGAGATATACCGCGTAGCCAAAGGTGATCAGGGCGATGGCCTGGATGTTCCAGTTTCCTGCCACGGCGACGAGCGCTGCCACCCCGAATGCCAGGTTGGCGAACCCGACCTCGAACTGCCAGTTGGCGTTCTCCCCTTTCCAGCCCAGGCGTTCGGCGTCAGACTTGTGAAAGATCACATGGCCGATGAAACTTAGAACGCCGACCGCCCCTACCATCACCGTTGCAATGACCCGCAACGAAAAATCCACGTTCGGAAGCAAATATATCGCCAAGAATACGGCAACGGCTCCCAGTATCATCCTTCCGATACCGATCGTCCTCGCAACGTTCATGTGGAAAAATAATGGTTCTTATGTTATAATTGTTTAGATATAGAAATTTAGAAATGATATTCAAACCTTGCCAGATGGTGGATGGATCGGTCCATCTGTAGGCCTCTCGCCTCACCGGAGCTTACGAGGGCCCTGTGCCCTGGCCCAAGATAGCAATGGTCTAAGGCTTGAGCCCCCTCGCGAACTCCCTCGCGCGGCCCAGGTCCTTCGCTTTCGGCCTCCCCTTGTTTATCCCGCCGAACGGTTTGGAGGGGCCGTAGGTGTCCCAGCCCTTGCAGGCAAAATCGTCCACCACTTGGTATCCCTTCTCCTCTATGACCTTCCTCAGCTCAGCGCGATATCTGGCATTTCCGAACCCACTGGTGGAAATAATGAAGA
>CAVSJV010000017.1:0-462138 GCA_963728405.1 Methanomassiliicoccaceae archaeon
CGCAAGCGAGTTCATGTACAGTAGCCGTCCGTTCAGGTCATAGAGCCCCATCCCAATGCCAGTATGCTCGAGGATGGCCCGGTTCATCTCCTCGCTCTTGCGGAGAGCATCCTCGACCATCTTCCGTTCGGTGATGTCCTTGGAGATGCACGAGACCATCAGCGTGGTGCCATTCTCGTCCACTATCGGGTCGGCAATGGTCAAGTAGTACCTCACCTCGCCGGTGTGGGTCACCACCTTGACCTCGATCTCCCCCCGCCCCTTGGTCTGGAAGACGCGGCGGACGAGCTTCAACCGCCTCTCGGCCTCGTCGTAGGGGAAGAGAGCGTGGGGCGTCCTGCCGATGATATCCTCAGGGACCTTCCCGAACGGCCGAGCGAAGGCCTCGTTCACGAACCTATAGGTCTCATCTGGATTGAAGCTGAAGATGGGGTCGCTGGAGTACCGGATGAGGGTGCGGTAGTTCTCCTCCCGCTCTCGGAGCGCGGCCTCGGTCTGCTTGGCCTCGGTGATGTCCTGATTGATCACGAACGCGCCGGTGATGCCCCCCGTATCATCCTTCAACGGGATGGCCCAGTTCAGCACGTGCTTGTGGGTGCCGTCGAACGCCTCGATCTCCAGGAGCTCGTTCTCGGTGCTCTTGCCCTCGTTCACGGCATGGCCGAGGGCCCAGTCGCCCGCCTGGACCGGCTCGTGCGACGGGAGCCTCCACGCCTTGAACACACCATACTCCGCCTGACCCACATGCGGGTACGCCTCCCATATCCTCTGCCCGGCCGGGTTGCCGAGAATGAGCGTTCCGTTCTTGTCAGCAAGCCACAGCCCGATGGGCAGGGACTCCAGCACTTGCCGGAAACGGCGCTCGCTCTCCTTCAGGGCCTCGTCGGTGCGGCGCCTCTCCGCCGCCAGTTTGATCTTGTGGGCCAGCTCGGCAAACTGAGGGACCGGCGCTCCGCCCTTCTGCAGATAGAAGTCAGCGCCGCCGTTCAAGGCCTGTATGACCACATCCTCGCGACCCCGGCCGGTGAAGAGGATGAACGGGGTGCGATCTCCCGAGGACCTTATCTCCTTCAAGAAGGCCAACCCGTCCATCCCCGGCATCATGTAGTCCGAGATGATGACATCGATGCCGCCCTGGAGCACCCGCTGGAGGCCTTCCCGAGCGGTGGTGGCGGTCTCAAGGCCGATGTCCGTTGTCGCTTCCAGGAACTCCTTGGCTATGTCCAAGAGGGCCTCCTCATCGTCAACGTACAAGACCTTGATCATTTCCCACTTACCGCTTCGAGAATGTCGTCCCCCTTATGAATCAGATGGATAATAGAACATAAATTGGATAATTATGGGGATGGATAATGGCCATACTGATCTGACGATCTCGGCCCCTAGGCCACAAGGTCCCTCGCATATTAGACCGCAGGCATCCCGATGCACCCGCTCGGACGAGGGGTCTCGGCAGGCCCGCGCGTTCTACCATGGCTCATAAGGGGGTTATGACCATGGTGCCGCGGGCCATCGCGCCAAGTTAGTTATTGTTATCAGGCGGCCATGCCGTCCAACAATCCCTTCATGTCGGCCGGCAGTTCGTTCTTCTTGATGGCATAGGCCGCACGTACGTATGGCATCGACTCGGCGGGCATGGAGCTGAGAGTGGCCTTGCCATTCTCCATCTTCACGTCCAGAGCGATCTGGTTTGCCAGCCAGGTATCGGAGCACAGGTCACGGGCGGTGTCGCGCAACATCTCCAATTGCTGTTGGTATTGCGAGGGTGCGGTCGAGTGCGCACTGTGTCCCTGTTCGTGGTCGCTCGGCGATCCACCGAGGGCCCTGCGGATCCTTTCGATCATTCCTACCTTTGCTTCCAGATTATCACCAGGCAGGGCCAGGGCGGCATGTATTATTAGTTTTGGGTTGCATCTCAAGAAAAAAAGCGAACGTTCGTCTTTTCGCGGCCAGAATGGGCCCAAATGCGCAGTGGGTCGGACGAGCTCGAACAGACCTATGGCTGACCTGTAAAAAGTGGAGGTTTGTGTTCTACTCGAACGCGTTTGATGCACCAGGCCGATCATCACGAAAAGAACCTGATACCTCAGCAGCCCTTAGTAACAATGATGAACAGGGGCATCGCATATTGAACGATTCGTCGGAGGAGCACAGAAATGGCCCATCGCGTAAAGCAAAACACCAACGGTCCCTCGTTCCAGGGTAAAAAGGGCAGTGGAAAGGCTGAGATCATTCTCGTGTACAACAGTCGATAGCGGGGTCCTCAACAGATTCAAGGACCTGCTGCACCGCACCTTAGCGCCTACCACCTACGAGTGCGGCCTGCGCGCGGTGACCTGCGGGGTCCTGGGCATCAGGCGGAGCTGGAAGGCCTACATCGCCGGCTCGGACATACCGATCACCGTGCTCCGCCGCGACGATTTCAAGGAAGCATACCCCAAGGTCGATGCCGTATACCCCGCCGGGTTCATAAAGAGAGGAAAGAAGGTCGAGCAGTTCATCCTCAGCCGGGAGATCGACCACTGCAAGGACATCAACTGTTTGGAGGACCTGATCAAGAAGAAGCTGGAAGCGGAGAAGAACAAAGGGGCCGCCTGACCAGGGCCCTGTTCCAGATCGCTGCTTCATCTCAGCCACTAGCGATGGCAGCTAGCTTTTATCTATCAGGTCCCAGGTGTTCCCGAAGATCAGGTGTCGGATGAATTCACTGGCCAGGAAGTCCTGGGGGAAGCCCAGGGCTATCTTACTGGCCTCGTTCAGGCGGGTCAGCTGCTCGTTGGTGAGCTGGAAGTCCAGACACCCCAGGTCATCCCGTATCTGAGACTCGGACCTAGCCCCCAATATCGGCACGATGTCACCGCCCTGCTGTCGTATCCAGTCAATGGCGACCTGCGCGGGCGTCCGATCCGTATCCTGAGCGACCTGGATGACCTCCCCGGCGATCTGCCGGTTCCGATCGTTCAGGAACCGCGACCCCGCCGGGGTCTGGGTCAGGCGGGTGCCCTTGACCCCCGCACCCACGTTATATTTCCCGGTGAGGACGCCCGCGCCCAGGGGGGACCAGGGAGTGACGGTGAGGCCCAGGGAGCGGGCCATGGGCAACAGCTCTCTCTCGGGCGTTCGCTCCACCAGGCTGTACTCGATCTGCAGGCCGGAGAACTCCGTCCATCCTTTCGCTTCGGCCAGGGTGTTCGCCCGGGAGACCACCCAGGCGGGAGCGTCGGAGATGCCGAGATAAAGCACCCGGCCGGAGCGGACCACATCGTCCAGCGCCCTCATCATCTCCTCGACCGGGGTGATGGAATCCCAGGCGTGGACCCAATAGATATCGAGGTGGTCCGTCCCTAGGCGTTCCAGGCTTCCTTCGAGCGCCTGGAGCAGGCTCTTGCGGTGGTTCCCCCCGCTGTTGGGATCGTCCGGCCGGTCGTTCAGCGAGTACTTGGTGGCAATGACGAAGCGGTCCCGGTCGCCGGCGATCAGCTCCCCCAGGATCTTCTCGCTGGACCCGTTCGTATAGTGATTGGCGGTGTCGATGAAGTTGCCGCCCCGCTCCACGAAGGCGTTGAAGATCCGCCTGCACTCCTCCCTGGGCGCTCCCCACCCCCAGTCAGTACCAAAGGTCATAGTGCCCAGGCACAGTTCGGAGACCCTCAGCCCGCTCCTCCCGAACAACTTGTACCGCATTATCCGTCCCACCGGATTAGTGACAAGGACATGCATATGAAGGACATGGTCGATGACTGCCTGAGGAGCGATCTAGGCGGAGCCATTATCCTACGCTGATCACGTTATTTGGGTCATGGCGAGCATGGGCCGCATTGCGTGGCCGAAAAGTTACGATCCCAAGAACGCTCCGGTCTACGTCTGGAACGAACTTGCCATCCCCGCCCCGCCGGAGCAGGTGTGGGCCTGGCTAGTGCGGGCCCAGCAATGGCCTGCTTGGTATCCTAATTCGGCCGATGTGCTCTTCATCACCGGCTCGTTCCCGGACCTGGACATTGGTACGAAGTTCCGATGGCGGACCTTCGGCGTGCGTCTGGAGTCGACCGTCACGGAGTTCGTCCCCCCCGAACGACTGGCCTGGGACGCCCACGGGTCGGGGATCGATGCCTACCATGTCTGGCTTCTGGAACGGACCAAAGGCGGTTGCCACATGGTGACCGGGGAGACCCAGAGAGGGTGGCTGGCCCGTCTCCAGAATATGTTCTTGCCGACCCGGATGTATAAACAACATCAGATCTGGCTCGAACGATTGCGCGACCAAGCAATGCGAGGGTGGCCCGACGCGGTCCCGGTCGGCCCCCTTTGATCGATCCGCTCCCTGTGGCCGATCGGAAGCGAACGACCCGGCCGCGTGCATCAAGCGATATAACCTCAGCCCACATGCCCGATGGGGCGAGCCGATCTCTCCCATAAAGAGCCTCATCGTCTCAGGTTAGGGTTATCACCACATTACTCGGATTGACCACAAATCCAGGAGGGGTCTGGACCACGACCGGAACGGTCACGGTCTCGCCCGGGGCGATGGTGACGGCCGTGGAGTTCGTGAGAACCACATTGTTCGTGGGCGTCTCCCGGCTGGGGTAGGGCTGGTTCGGTGTCGCAACTCCCGGGGTCTGGCTTACCGCGACGTTGAGGTCCCGGAACAAGCTGGAATCGCCAGTGTTGGTCACGGTGACGAAGAAGGTCGTCTCGCCCGAGGTGGCGTTCTGATCGAATGTGAAAGTGTCCACCTTGAGGTCTTGGGCGGTCCGGTTAGAGGTCGCCGTCGGTTGAGGATACGTTCCCCCGCCAGACGGAGTGTTGGCGCCCCCATTGTTGGGCGAGTTGGTCGTCAGAAAGGCTAAAGCGACCACGATGAGGACGATGGCGACCACCGCGACCAGTACGATATAGACGATGGTCCTCTCTCGACTGATCTTTGATGGAATGAGCTTCCTGCCCTTGCCCTGGTCCGCCATTTCAACCGCTCATTCTTCCTCAATGGCAGTATATGATACATGGCTGGGGGAACGTGTAAAAAAGCACTGGAAATCTAATGAACGAGCGCTACGGTCGAGGCAATATCCATCCTAAATGCGGCCCCATCGAGGTCTTATTCGTCATAGGCCACAGGTTCGACGAAGAGCTGCGAGGAGCGGCTGATCGGTTTAAACCCCTTCTGAATATTTTTCTTGCAAAGCCGTGAAATACACCTCTGCTATTGAGTGGTTCATGCCAGGAAAGCCCATCATCGAAATGCACAAGGCCTCGATCACCAAGGGATGTTCGACCATCCTGAGGGACGTGGACCTGCGCATCGATCATGGAGAGAGGATCGCCGTCCTCGGCCCCAATGGCTCCGGGAAGTCCTCGCTCATCAAGACCATGACCGGAGAGAACCGCTACGACACTTCGGTCGATGGAGCTTCGTCCGCATCCGGGGGGAGGAGTGCTGGGACCTGTTCGACGTCCGCAAGGCGTTCGGCGTGGTGTCGGGCGAACTGCAGCACACCTTCACCAGGGACATGAGCGGCCTGGAAGCAGTGCTATCGGGCTTCTTCGGCTCGGTGGGAACGAACCGCTCCCAGGGCATCGACGTGGAGATGGAACAGAGGGCGATGAATGCGCTTGCCCAGGTGCGATCGGAGCATCTGGCCCGGAGGAAGGTCCACACCCTGTCGATGGGTGAGTCCCGCCGGGTGCTCATGGCCCGAGCGTTGGTCAACGGGCCGGAAGCGCTCGTACTCGACGAGCCGATGACCTCGCTGGACCTGACGGGCAAATACCTGGTCCGGGAGGCGATGCGATCGCTGGCCCAGAGCGGCAGGACCCTCGTCCTGGTTACGCACGATCCCTCGGACCTTATCCCGGAGATGGAACGGATCATCATGATGAAGGATGGCCGGGTGTTCAGCGACGGGGGCATGGACACGCTGACCGAGGATAATCTCTCCGAGCTGTTCGACGTGCCGGTGAGGTTGACAAAGATCGACGGCAGATCCTTCGCCTGGTCGTAGAGCTGAACAGCACAACGATCAAAGCAAGGAGCTGCAGACCACTCGATGACACTTACGGCGCTAGCTCAGGAACAACAAATGCTCTGGAATGAGAACTTAACAAAAAATGGGTCTAATGGGTTTAAGAAAAAGGTTTATAAAAACAGGTTTAGAACCTGTCCTTGGGCTTGTGCTTCTGGAAGCAGTCCCTGCAGTAAACCGGCCTTCCCTCGGTCGGCTTGAACGGTACCTGGGTCTGAGCTCCACAGTCGGAGCACTTTACGTCATGCATTTCACGGGGTTCGCGGCTGTAGCCGCCCTGTCTCTTGTTTCCGTACATTACTAATCTACCTACTCGCCCTACGCACCCTTGCGGATGATTTCAGACAGTTCTGCCCAAGGCAGACCTACTATTTAATTTAGTGCCTAAAGGCAACAAATGGCTCCCCATCCTTACCGACCCACCGGGTCGATCGTCCCACATTCTAGGGCCTTTTTCACATCGACCCTTGCCTAGGCCATTCTCTCCGCCCCTCGGTGCTAGGAGTTCCCTTTATACAGACGTATACTGTTTCCCGATTTCAATGAAGCTCAGCTCTGGCATGTCCAATAGGGCCCTGGCGACGGCGATCGCCCTCATGATAGTATGCACATCGTTCGTTGTGATCGTAACGGCTCCCAGTTCGCAGGCGGCCTTCCCCGCCATGAACGAAGGGGACAAGTGGGCGTTGAAGGGCGAGAGGGACCTAACGCTCTCCTACTCGACGATCAATGACCTGTTCTCCATTGGAAGCGAGGAAAACTGGCTCCGCAACGCGTCCCTCAAGGGGGCCGGGTTCAGCGGCAATGTCGGATCGGCCGCAGTGTTCGAGGTCGTGGACGTGACGGCGTCCGAGTACGTGATCAAGATGACTGCGGCCCAGAACCTGTCGCTCGCGGCCATGCTGTCGATCGAGGGCGAGATGGCCCTACCGGGCCTGTACATCAGCGACTGGTACACGACCTCCCTTAACCCCGACAACCTGAAGAACCTCAGCGAGGCCGCCACCATGAAAGGGCCGTTCGGCGTCGACGCCGAGCTGGTCCTCGGGGCGAATGAGACGGTGACCTTCCACGTGCAGAAGAGCACCATGGCCGTCAAGACGGTGGAAATGGACCTGACCGCCTACGCCCGCGGCCACATCGTCGTGAACAATTTCCCGAACATCACTGACTCCATTTGGGATTCGACCAACAATCGCTACCTGATGAACATAACCTCGTATGAGTCGTTCGATAGCAACATCTCGCTCGACCTGAGCCTCTCGGCGGCCGCCGAGTTCGATCCCTATCTGGAGATCATCACGGACTCCCCGAGCGAGGGGAGCACCTGGACCCAGGACACCTATGTCAACGGGACCATGAACTGGAACGGCGTGTTCGATGTGACCGGTCTCCCGACCAACATCACCGACATGCTGTTCGGCGCTGACCTGGCCGATTGGGGCATCACCGGATTCCCGATCGACCTCGCCACCATCTACAACCCGGACAGCTCTGGACCACAGATCAACAACGGGACGCTGGAGATCGATACCGCAATGATCGACCCCACTTTCGCCAACGCCAGGAACGACACGGTGGAGGGAACGGCCTTCGGCGCCATCTTCGTCAACGAGATGGCCATCGCTCTGGACGGCTCGTCCGATCACCTCACCTTCCTCTATTATCCGGAGAAGGGGTATATCGTGGGTACCAAGGTCATGCTCCCCATAATGGATGGCATGAGCTTGACGCTGACCATGGACTCGGTGCCAGTCAGCGAGGCCCAGGATATGGTAGGGAGCATCGCCGACCAGGTCAAGAAGGACGCTCCCTTTGACGCGGTGAACGCTGGCACCGTTGCTGCCGCGGGGTTCGTTTTCCCCATGGACCTGCTCATCATCCTGCTAGTGGTCGTCACTTCGCTGGTAGTGATGCTCGGCTATGTGTACGTCAAGGTCTACATGAGGAAGCCCCAGGACAAGGCGTAGGCCCTTTCGATAGAACGTAGGTCCAAGCAGACCTCCTCTTCCCATAGCTCATTTTTTAACGGCCGACCACCCCGAGAGCGTATCGACGAGCATCCGGGCTCTCACAGCAGGTCAATTCTTCGACCAACGGCCGCTAGATGACGGAGAACTAGCCTCTACCTCGCGGCCAATTTCCTCTCAAGTTTTTCCCTTCGATCGCAGCCTAAATGCCATAAACGACATAACCTGATCGGACGCTCTGTTCGGTTACAGGACGGACCAGTGTCTCGACCGGCCTTAGGTCTGAGAATGCAGACCTTGGCCCTCGCTCTTTAACTAACTCTCTTCCCCCCCCCTATTTTTTTCATAACTGGCCCTGTCGAGATAAAACATGAAGTTTGTCAACCTGTTTGATCTGAAAGAAAATCGATAGCATCCGAGCACCTTCCACATCGCTGAAGGTCTGTTGCACATAATGAAAAAATATGAGGAAAAGATTATCTTTGCTTTTTTTACTTCTTCCGCCTTCGCATATACACGAATATTAGTAACGCTGTAGCCAGCAGTCCTACGATGACTATGACTGCATACGACATCACGCTCGAGCTTTCGTTCGACGCAAAGGTCTCCACGTTGCCCATGCCCAGACCGGAGTCGCCGACATTAATAATCATGTCCCGTGTTTCAATTCCCGGCCCACTGAAAGTCAAGGTGTGTTCTCCGGGAGAGGACATCATGACGAAGTTGCCTTGAGCCCCCGTTGTTACTGAGGATTCGTTCTCCAATTTTACAGTAATTCCAGCTAGTCCGTTTCCGTTGGAGTCCAGAACTTTCCCACTGACGGGAACAGTAACATCGCTTATTTCGGCACTGGTAGTACCTACGATCAATGCCATCATTGACGATATTAACAATAAGATTACGATTGTCGAACCTATCGCTCGGATATTCTGTTTCTTCCACATACGATCTTCACACCTTATCATAATTGCCGATCATTTTCGAGATCGGCCATGGACAACAATCGTGCCACATAATAAACTAACAGGCATAGAAAAACCGGTTGGGTGGTAGTGCCCATAGTTCGACCAGCTTTGAGCATTCCTTGCTAGGGAATGTATGCCGAGGGTGGGGCGGGGGATGAGTCCGGCCTCTTTGACGATCAATAGATTAGGTTCTATCTCCGAGGCGTTCCCCAGGAAGGCGTTGATGAAGACGTGATTACGCCCACCTGGCAGGACCGCCCTGGTCGAACCGTCCTTGCCGAGGCGGTCCATGACCTTGGTGGCGAGAGGCGCTTCCGTTCTTCTGAAGGTCATAACCGACAGACCGTTGACCACAGTGATGTCGATCTCCGCAACGAAGGCCCTGATCACTCCCTGACCCATCAGCTCCTGGACGCGCTTATGGACGGCCGGCACGGAGATGCCGAGGACCTTTGCCAGCTCCTGATATGATGTCCTAGAGTTCTTGATAAGCTCTTTGCACAATACTACGTCGGCCCGGCCCATGGTAAAGCCATCATGGTTCTGGGACATTACAAATAATTGCCCCGCTGAGGTCACCATCGATCGATGGAGAGAGGGCCATTTGGCCGAAAGTACCATATCGTAGGCCGTGGCACGTCCTTATTGCGATTTATATGGTCAACATCCCTGAGGAGGTCCTTAAGATCGTCAATGAGATTGGGGCGGTCAAGACCCTAGCCACCATGTTCCCTGGCGAGAGAAGGCTGCATACCATCCAAATGGGCAGTTTAACGGCCGTGAGCGCCGACCGCCTCATCTTCGGGCGGGTGCTGACCAGGAGGTCCCACGCCAACCTCGTGGAGATGAAAGAGAACAGCGAACTGGCCTCCGTGCTCGTTAACTTCGAGAAACGGTCCTACGAGATCATGGCCAAGCCCCTGGAATATGCTGAATCCGGAGATGTGCTGGACAAGATCAACGATATCCTGAAGCCCATAGGCGTAAAGGCGTTCGGGGTTTGGACTCTGGAGCCGGTCGAAGTGTGGAACCAGTGCCCTGGTCCGTGGGCGGGCAACAAGATGGCCTGAGACATCCCGAGATCTCAGAACGCTCTGTCGGATAGGCGGCCATAGGGCGCATGATAACGCTTTATCAAAGGAAGACCATCTCCGGCTAGGCTCTACATGACCTCCAAGGTGCGCGTGGACATGACCATCTGCGACCACAAGACGTTGATCGAAGCCGACGCTCAGGAGGATGGAACGGTCAAGGTGCGCATTCGGTCCACCTGCCGGGACGTGCGGGACTTCGCCAAGGGTCTGGGGCCCATCGGCCCGGAGGACTACACATCCTTGCAGAACTCCAAGATAATGGACCTGGCCGCCCATTCTCGGCTGACCCCGACCTGCCTGGTCCCCACCGCCATCTTCAACGTGGTATGGATGGAGGTGGGCATGATCTCCAAGCGGCACGCCCTCAAGGAGAAGAGCATTTGCATCCACTTCGAGGAGTAGCCCATTACCGAGAACTCGTCCAGCTCCAGCCCATAGCTGGATGATACATCCAACTGATTTTCTCCTTAATAAAATGATATATACTCGAATTTTGAATCGGTCATTGGTTGGATGATACATCCAACTCTATTGTCCAGCTTACCAGCATACATTAGCGGAGCGTATCGAGATGTCAGAAACGAGCGAACATTGCGGTCTTCAACGTTGCATTGATTGGAAACAGGGCCTGTTGATCGGGATTGGCATCCCCTTGGCCATTCTACCGGTCATCGTGCCCACCACGTTCTTCCTGTGGGCCGCATCGATCCTGCTGTGGGCCATGTCGGTGGTCCAGGGATTCATGCAGAACATGGCCTTCGGCGAGCTGGCGGCGGCCTTCCCCAACGCCAGCGGCATTCCCGGTTTCACCCAGGAGATATTCAAGGACAAGAACGGCGCCGATAAGAAGTATGAACGGGGCCGATTGATAGGTGGGTTCTGCGGCTGGGCCTATTGGCTGGTGTGGGCTCCCGGCCTGGCCATCTTCATCATCGTCATCTGCGGCTACATGATCGGCCTGTTCCCCACCCTTGCCGACATGGACTTCCTGACCCTGAACCTCATCGTCGGGGGCCTTATCCTCGGCGGCCTGGCCTTTGTGTCCTCCCGAGGGCTCAAGCACAGCGCCAGGCTTGGGTTGGTCGTAGGGGTGTTGACCCTCCTTCCCATAGCTATCATCGCCCTGGCGCCATTCTTTACCGGTAACTTTCACATGGAGAACATCACCACCGCCCTCGTCCCCGCTGACTGGACCTGGGACGGGGACCACATCATGATGCTCCTCGGCGTCGCGGTCATCGCCCAGTGGAGCGCTTGCTGCTGGGAAGTGGTGGCGGTCTACGGGCCGGAGTACAAGAAGCCCAGCGTCGATCTGCCCAAGGCCCTGTTCGCCTGCGGCATCGTCTGCCTCATTATGTTCGTGCTCATCCAGACCTCGGTCATCGGGGCGTTGGGTGTCGAAGGTGTGCTGGCCGAGCCGATCTCCCCGCTGCAGCCGGTCGCGGCCATGGCCTTTGGGAGCTTTGGTGCCTCAGTGGTCATCCTGTTCCTGATCTTCGCCTGCGTCCTCCTGATCCAGATCGGCTACTCCGCCGGAGCCAGGGCCATGCACTCCATGGCACTGGCAGGCAACCTGCCCAACTGGTTCTCGAAGACCAATTCGAAGGGAGAACCGATGCGGGCCATCTATGTCATCGCCGCGTTCAACCTCATTCTACTGGTCATACTGCAGGGGGATCCCGTGGCCATCCTGGCCATGTCGGCCATCGGCTATGTGTTCGTGTTCGCTATCGCCTTGTTCGCTTACGTCAAAGCGAATCGCGATCCCGAGCTGAGGAAGATAGAAAGGCCGTACAAGGCACCGAGGGGATGGGTGTGGGTCGCCCTCGCCCTGGCCATATTCCAGATACCCTTCCTCCTCTTGGGAGCGATATACATCAACAACCTGGAGTACGGGTGGATCACCAATCTGATCGGGTTCGGCGTCCTGGCGTTGTTCTTTCCGCTGTGGATCTACTCCCAGCACCAAGCCCACCGGTTGAGACAGAGCAAGAAGGAGGAGGTCGACGGCAAGGCCGAGCCCAACTGATCATTCTCTCGCCAAACCCTTTCTCCTATTTCGGGCCGGGCGCCGTATTTCCTGCGGCGCCCTCGCCCATCAGTTCTTCCAACCTTTGACCTTGCCGATGGCACCTTCCTCCCCCAGGAGCCGGGCCTTGGTGCTTGCTCCCCCTGCCCCGGCGTAGTTGCCAACCCCTCCCGGGGCCGGGACCACCCCATGGCAGGGGACCACTACCATGACGGGTTCTTGGCACAGGCGTTGCCCACCGCCCTCATCGCCTTGGGGCGGCCCAACCGCCGGGCGATTCCCATAGGTCATGACCTCGCCCGAAGGGATCGTTCTGAGCAGGTCCAACGCCCCGCGCTCGAACCCGCTCACCGGCAGGTCGAGCGGATACGTCCAGCATGGCATCCTTTCCGGTGGCCAGGTGCTCCAGCCGGATAAGGTGATACATACCGCGCTCATCCTCACGACCATGCTCTGACACAGAGATATCCATTACCCCGGCGAGCGCCGGGTGGGGCCTGGCAATATGTGCTGATCAGCCCATTAGGCCTGCGGCGATGCTCTTTCCGAACTCCACGGCCTTTGCTTCTTCGCCGTCCGCCAGCGGACCCTTGGTCTTGGCGACAGTGAACCACGGGGGTTCGGCCATGACCTTTGCTTCGGCCTCATTTAGTGATTCTGCCATCTTCCCGGCCGCCCCAGCCCCACTGGCATTGGCGAACCTGATGTCGAACGCCGTGACCTTCTTGCCAGAAGCGATCTTGGCAGCGTCCTTGACCACGCGCTTGGCGACCCCTGTGGCGCTACCCATATGGGCTGGCGAGCCGAAGACCCAGGCATCCGCTCCCTAGAGATCATCCTCGGATACGCTCTCTGCCTCCCTCAGCATAACGTCCGCCACGCCTCCGGCCTTGATCCCGGACGCAATGGCCTGTGCAACCTTCTCGGTCATGCCGTATTTGGTACCGTAAACGATGAGCGCCGTTCATAGGCTGAACCCAATGATAACTATCGTAATATGAAGATAAAAATTGTTTGGGTCATCACCCCGTTCGCTTACTCGCTGGTCTTGCCGTCGAAGTGCTCTTCCGAAGCCTCGGCATCGGCCTTGGTCTTTCGGACGACCTTGTCCTGGTGCTCTGGGGGCGAGTAGATGGTGTACAGCTTCAGGGACCTCTTTCCGGTGTTCACGACATTGTGCATTGCCCCGGACGGAACGATGGCCGCGCTGCCACCCTTGACCACGTATTCGTTGCCGTTTATGATGACCATGCCTTCGCCCTCCTCGAACCGGAAGAACTGATCGATCTCGTCGTGCTTCTCCATGCCAATGTCTTCGCCCGGCTTGAGGCTCATCAGCACGAGCTGGCTATGCTTGGCCGTATATAGCACCCGCCGGAAGTCGGTGTTCTTTAGGGTTTCTTCCTCGATGTCGATGGCAAAGCCATTCTTGGTATCCATTTTTGTAGCCATGGTATCAAGATAGTTCTTCGACCTCTCGGTATTTAGCGTTGGTCCAGAAAATGAGCGGGCCGGACACCTCGGCCTTATAACACCGCACAACGATTCTATCACTATGAACCCGCGGGAACGCTTCCATGCCGCCCTAGACCAGGAGACCGTCGACCATGTTCCCTTATTCTACCAGCATCTAGGGGCGGCCAAGTGGCTGCTGCGGTCGACCGGCCTTCGGATGTTCGACGGCTTCCACGATCCGGAGGTTTTCGCCAAGCTGTCCATGGCCGCCTACGACCAGTACGGCTTTGATAATGTGATGGCCGGGTGGGGCGATATACTGGTGGAAGCACAGGCCCACGGGACGGTGTGGAAGTTCCCAGAGCGGGATTTCTACCCACGGGTGGAGAGGTACATGCCGCTCAGCGACATCGACAAGGTTCAGCCCGTCGATCCGCTCCAGGACCGCTTCTGGTCGATCCCATTGAAGGCCGCCCGCATCATGATGGACCGGATAGGAAAGGAGGTGGCGGTGGTCGGCTGCATCAACTGTCCAACGATGATCGCCTCCGAGCTGGTGGGCATGGAGAACCTGATGCTCGCCTACATGACCGAGCCGGAGCCGGTGCTCCGTCTGATGGACACCCTGACCGAGTCGTCCCGACGATACGGCCAGAGGCTCGCCGAACTAGGGGTCGAGGACGTTTTCATCGAGAACGCCACCGCTGGCCAGGAGATGGTTAGCTTGGAGATGTATGAGCAGTATGACCGCCGCTATCTGCAGGCGGAGATAGACTCGTTCCGAAAGGCGGGGCTGAGGACCATCCTGCACAACTGCTCGGCCCAACCGTACTGGCGCTCCCAACTGGAGACGGGGCCGACCGCACTGCACCTCCACCTAAGGGCGGTGAACGTTCCCGAGGTCTTCGCCGAGATCAAAGGACACGCGTGCATGCTGGCTGGGGTTGACCACATGGAGCTGCTGTTCGCAGGGACCCCGAAGGAGGTGGAGAATGAGGTCAAAGGGACCCTAGCCCAATGGGGGAAGGGGCCCGGCCTGATCGTCAGCTCGGGGTGCGAAATGCCTTACAAGACCCCGGAAGAGAACATAAAACGGCTCAAGGAGAGTGTGTTAAAGTATGGGTCTGGCCTTTGAGCAATGCGATCGTCGGACCGCTCTCTCCTCGGACCAGGGTTTGGGTCCATATTAAGGACCGGCCTGCGCAATTGTAAGATATGACCAGAGCTTTTATCGATGAACGGCCATACCTGTTCGACTGGGTCCTGGCATAGGATGAGGTCTTTGGCTGGTCGAAAAGATGATGGATATGGCTAAGAACTGGCCCGTGGTGCCAGGCGACTACATGATCGGGGACAGGGACAGCCCGGTGGCCGTCCTCATCATAGGGCGGGGGACCGTTTCCCTACCAGACCAGCGGTTCGCCATAAAGGGGACCGTGAAGACCGAGAACATGGGGGTGGAAAAGGTCATCACCAACATCGTTGCCAACCCTCACATCCGTTTCCTCATCGTGTGCGGAAGGGAGGAGTTCGGGCACTTCCCCGCCGACGCCATCGCCTCGCTTGTCAAGAACGGCGTGGACGGACAGATGCGCATCATCGGTTCGCGCTCGGCCATCCCGTTCCTGTGCAATCTGCCCCGGGCAGCGGTGGAGCGGTTCCGGGAGCAGATCGAGATCGTGGACCTCGTCCATCCCAAGGATGCCCGGGAGATCGTGGCCTACGACCCCGAATACAAGTTCGAGGAAGAACGGACAGCGGATCTCCGACAGGCCATCGAGGACTGCCGGTCCAGGGACCCCGGGACTTTCCCGGGAGAACCGTTCCTGATCGCAAGCAAGAGCCTGATCGCCGATGGTTCCAAAATAGCGAGCCAGCTGAACAAACTGGCCGATGATTTCGTGGGACAGATGCTACGCATGCCCAGCGAGAGGCTGAGCACCAGCGCGTCCATCGCGGTCATATCTTCGGAGTTCCGGGTCATCCTCGACCCAGTGGATGGAGTGGTGCGGACGGTGCCGTCGGTGGAGTTCGCCGGTCGCCTCCAGAAGTATCTAAGAGGAGAGCAGTGACATGATGCGTTTTCACAACGAGCAGACGGAGTTCACCATATCCGGGGTGCGGTTCGGAGGACAGCCGGGGAGAAGGAGGACCGCGATGATCGGTTCGATGTGCTATCCGCGGCACAGCATCGTGGAGAACAGGATAGCGGGGACCTGCAAGCCGGACTCGTTCGAGCGGCTGCTCTCGGGACTGAACGCGGCTTCACGGGAGACCGGAACGCCGGCCGGGGTCATGCTCTATGCAGAGACGGCCCAGGCCATGGAAGCATACCTGAGGGCCGCGGCCGATCTGACCCCCTCCCCCCTGTTCGTTGACTCCCCGAGCCCTGAGGTGCGCCTGGCCGGCTGCCGTGCGGCGGGGGAGATGGGCATTGGCGACCGCATCATCTATAATTCGCTCTCCGCCGGCGCTACCACGGAAGAGCTGAACGGGATCAAAGATTCGGGAATCAAGGCGGCGGTCCTTCTGGCATTCAATCCCAAGGATATCGAGACCAAAGGGAAGATCTACCTGCTGGAGGACGGCGGGGGCATCCTGCCCAACGGCCTCATCGAGATGGCTCGGTCCGCCGGCATCACCATGCCGTTGCTCGACACTGCGGTGATGGCCGCCGACCAGAACGCCGGTGCATCCCTGAGAACGATCATGGTGGCGAAGGCCAAGTGGGGCCTGCCCTGCGGCTGCGCGCTACACAACGCCATCGAGTCGTACGGTCCATTGACCAAACTGGAGGGCGACGACCGGAAGATCTATCGCTATGTGGACGTGGCCTCGGTGGTCATGCCCATGATGGCCGGGGCCGACTTCGTCATGTACGGTCCGCTGGAATATGCTCGCCGAGCATTCCATGCGGCGGGGTTCGCCGACGAGATGCTGAGGCAAGCGGCCTCGGACCTCTGAGCCTGCGGTCAGAGCGAGTCTATCGTCGGTGGCCGGTCGGCCGATCGCCCGGGCTCGGACCCTCAATTGCACCAGCTCGTCCTTCTGGAGGATGCTGTTGGACCGCCCCCGCTCCTCCTCGAGCATAAGCTCCACCCGAAGGTCGACGCCTCCCGCGCTCCTTGCCCGCTCTAAAGCATACTTATTGGCGAGTACCTTGGCCTGGGAAACCGCCTCCACCTCACCTCCACAGGCTATCGGCGAATTGAAGCTGGAGAACACTGCGTAGCCCTTGTCCCGCGGATAGACATAGACGTCCACGTATTCCGATACTTGCCCACACACCGCGCCCACGGCGTTCCCGACGTCATGGTCCTCGGGGATGATCACCGTTACATGCAGTCGCTCCGAGAGGGGGGCGATGAACACCCCGGCGGGTGCGCCCAGGCCGACCACCGGCCTATCAATGGTGGCCTTCAGCCCCAGGGTGGCGCATTGTCTTTTTCCACTCACCAGGTCCATCACTCCCTGGAAGGCCGGGGCGTCCGGTAAAGCTCCTACCTCGTCCGAGAGGAGCTTTCTTAGCAGCTCATCGGCGATCAGGGCGGTGACCGTGTCCAACACCGACGCGATCGTCTCTTCCTCGGTCCTCCTCAGCACGGCGGAGAACAGCCTGACCCCTTCCCGGGATGCGGCGGCATCCCCTTTGACATACAGGCCGGCGGCGTGCAGGACATCGGTGGGGGTGAGGCCGATACCGATGATCGCGCCCTGGGCCCGGAGGCTCTTAAGGAACGAATCTAGAAGTATGGCCTCGTCCAGGTCGATCTTCAGCTCGGAGGGGGCCAGGGGGCCGTTCTTCCGAAGGTGGTCGACGATCCGCGATTCGGTGGGCGATAGTTTGAAGCCGTCCTTGGGAGAAGCGTATAGAAATCGGGCTTGACCCAGTGTTGCCATCTTTTCTGCCAGCCCAGGGAACTGCAACGAGGCAAAGCAGAGCGGAATGACTCGTTCTGGACCGATGACCAGGCCATCGGTAAGGGAGGCCCGGATCTCGGAATCGCCACCCAGACCAGTGGTCCACATATCCACCGCCTCCACCCTGGTCCGCCACATTCCAACGGTGGAACCATCAGTGGTGACCTTTGGAAAACCGTTCTGCAGGACCGCGATGTCGGTGGAAGTTCCCCCAATATCGATAACCACGCAGTCATCGTGGCCGGAGAGCACCCGTCCGCCCATGGCGCTGGCGGCCGGTCCGGAAAGGATCGTGTCCACCGGTCGTTCCATCGCCGTCCTGATGTTCATCAGGGTGCCATCGCCCTTGAACACCATCGAGGGCAAGCGATCCCCGCTCCGACATTATTACCTGGACCTTGCCGAGGAAATCGCTGAGCACGGGGATGAGCCTGGCGTTCAGCACGGCGGTGACGGTGCGCTCGTGGATGCCCAGTTCCCCGGTGAGCTGGTGACCCATCACCACCGGGACCCCGTACCGGTCCTTGATCATCTTGGCGACCTCCAGCTCGTGGTACGGGTTATGAACACTGAAAAGGCCGGAGACCACGATGGAATCGACCTGAGGGGCCATCTCTCTCACTGCTGCGTCCAGGCCATCGGTGTCCAGGATCGCCAGGGAACGCCCTCGGTACACTCATGGCCGCCGGCCAGGAACCTCTGCACCTTTGCTCCCAGGTCCCAGCCTTGCTGTGGTGTCCACCCCAGTCCGATCAATCCGACCGAACCGCCCTTGCCCTCCAGGATGGAGTTTGTGGCCAGGGTCGTGGACACCCCCACCAGGGCGGGATCGAAGCTTAGGGCTCCGAACGCGGCCAGAACGGAATCGACCGCCTCACCAAGACCGATGCTGAGATCGTGATGGGTCGTCCGCGCCTTGGCCTTGGCCAGCACACGGTCGGTGCACAGGTCCACCACCGCCGCGTCGGTGAACGCACCCCCAGTATCGATACCCAATCCATAGATGCGGTTGGAGCCTGAGGCCGGGTTCATGTCATCTACCTGTGTCCCTGCGCCCATCGTTCCTAACGGCCCAATGGCACAACGGACCACTGATAATGACGGAGGAAGGGTATAACCTCTGCTCCGAATCTCGTTGGACGAAAGAGAGGGGGCGTTCCCGCCCTGCGCCTTCTGCCTCGACCTGTCATCGACCTCATTGAGCTTCAAAGAGAGAGCTGCCTCGCCTGACCTCGGTCGAACATGTCCGGGTCATCGGCATCGTCTGCGATTCTCCCTCTGAGCATGCGCTTAGGCCCATGCACGATGGACGGGGGGTGGCCGATCGGACGGCTGAAGGCAAAATGCGAGAGCGCCTGGAGCTCACGACATTCCCGGGTGGGTCGAGAGCCGGGGCCTGATATCATGGGCTTCGTTCATGTGTTCCTCGAGGCGGTCTGAGAGGTCGTCCTCGTCAGCGCCTTGTAAGAGCCTGCCGCATAGGGGGCAGTTGACCTCTGCATTCCTTCGCTCGCCCGTCCCTCCGGCCCGATGGCGGACCTCTCCTCGCTCTTTTCGAACGATGACCATGGTCCGCCCACCGGCTATTCTACCCACCACCGGGTAACTGGGCTCAGGGGCGCGGGGAGGCCTGCTGCTTATGTGGGCCCGACCGCTCTCAGCATAGCTGGATGCGGCACTGTAGGATTTTCTACTGGACGAGCTTTCGATCGATCCCACGCCGATATTTTTCATGCGATGGACATCGGCCATATGCATTTTCAGGTTCTGGGACAGTTCGATTTGGTCCGCGCCGCGCACATCGTTCCTGCAGATTGGGCATTCTATCCTTGCCACTTTTTCACCTATCAGATATCTAGAGCTATTCCATCATGTACCTTGCCCGTTCGACCATCGACCATCCTGCGGTAATGGGTCGTGCGCGGGGACAATGTGCGGCCTCCGCCCGGTTCAGTATCTACCGTCCCGGTGGCAGGCGTCTATCATGATCTTCAGGTTGTCCAGGGGGATCCCCCGGTGGACGGAGCAGGAACACATCATAACGTAACCGCCCCCCGGAGCGCAGGTGGCCAGGTACTTTTCCGTCTCCCGACAGATCCGCTCCGCTGGACCGAACAGCAGCGTGGTGAACACATCCGCCCCTCCCAGGATGCAAACCTGGTCCCCCCATTCCTGCTTGGCCCTGACAAAGTCGTTCAGCTCCGCGAACTGGAAGCCCCTGATCCCCTGCTCGATGGACGCATCGACCAGAGAAGATAGGTCTTGATCGGTGAAGACCCCATGAGGATGGAAGATAGTAGGCAGACCACACTTCTCGGCCTCCACCACCAGCCTTCGGAGGCCCGGAACGGAGATCGAGCGGAAGACCTCCGGCCCGATGAGGTTGGGGTTATCGGATGCCGCGGCCACGAAGATGGAGCTGTTCACCCCATGGGCGGCCAAGGCTCGGATGAGGTCGCTCCCTAATCCGGTGGAGAAACGGATGGTCTTCTCCGCCAGTGCGGGGTCCAGGAGCAGATCCATTAGGAGCACGTCCAGCCCCCTGAGGATACCCGCCTTGGTGATCGGCCCTTCTAGATTCCCCACGATGGCTACGTCCCTGCCGATGCGATCTGCAGTCATTTGGTAGGAACGCAGGACGTTGGCCAGGGGAGAAGTGCGGTCCAGGTCGGGAAGTTCGGCCCGATCGATGTCCTCCGCCGTGCGGAAGGGCGGCTCCACCACGGAGGGGATGCCCCTCTTGGGGAATTGAAGCCTGCCACCCAGTGCCTCCACCTCCATGCCACAGAACTGAATGCTCCCCACCACCGCGTCGTGGCCCAGCGCCCGCTGGGCGGCCACCACCGCCTGGGACGATTTTTCGGCATCGAAACGGCCCGCGCATACCTCGGGCGTACCGTAACCGACCACATCCAGTCCAAGGGTGAGGTCGCGGAGGAAGATCGGCACGCGGTCCGGTGTACCTCCTTCCAGCGCCGTTAGCATCCGTTCACAGGGACTTTGGGCGTTCACAGTCCTCAGTCCTTCAAGGCCGTGAGAAATCTCGGGTCCGCACAGGCCGCGATGTCGGGCATCACCGTGATCTTGTTGTTGTCCAGAAGGAACTGGGCGGTCGAGTCGAGGCTGCCCATGATCTGAGGGTCCAGAGACAGACCATAGGTCAGCGTGGTCAAGCAGCGCGTCTCGTCGGTGATGCTCAGTCCGGTCTTGTTGGCGCAGATAGATATGGCATCATCATGGTTCGTTGTCATATAAGCGATAGCGCGGTCGAGAGCCCTCAGGGCAGCGGAGATCGCGGTGGGCTTCTCGGTGACCAGTTTCTGAGAGGCCATCAGCACCAGCGGGTAGGTGCTCCCCAGCCCCGTGGAGTTGGCGATCTCATTGACGTTGGCCCCGCAGGTCTTCTGCACGTTGGTGGGCCAGGGTTCGCTGCCTATGATGGCGTCGACCTGCCGGGTCTTCAGGGCGGTGGGCATGTCACTGGGGCCGAGAGAGACCTGGGTGACATCGGCCTGGTCCAGGCCGTTCTTTTCCAGCAAACGCAGCAGGGCACCCTGGCTGCTCGATCCGAACTGGACCCCGATCTTCTTACCTGCCAGATCGGTCACGTTCTGGATATCCGTCCAAGCGACCAAACGGTGCATCCCTTCTCCTCCACCATAGCTAGCCACCAGCTTCGCCCCCTGGCCCTGGGCCATCAGGGTGACCCCGGGCGCATCGCCCATCGCTCCCAGGTCCGCCGAGCCGGTGGCCAGGGCTTCCGCCGACTGTATGCCGCCAGCAACTATGAGGGCGGTGACGTTCAGGCCCTCGTCCTTGAAGAATCCCTTCTCGGCCGCGATGATCAGGGGCTCATAATCGACCTTGTTCGAGTAGGTGATCCTCAGGTCCATTGGCTCGGTCTTGCTGATGCTGTTCATCATCACCAAGGTCGCCAATACTGCAATTATCAATACGGCGGCCACCACAATCACGGCCATCTTCGTTCCTTTATTGCTCGTACCTTCAGCCATTGATCCCATTCTCCTTTCCTTTGAAATCCTCGGTCGGTAAGATGGGGATGTAGACCTCTGCCCGCTTGCAGCCACACCGCTCCAGGACGTTCTGGAGAGAGCGGGAGACCTCCATCCTGAATTGGGCCGTCTCAGGTTGGAAGATGTCCCGGGGGCGCGGGAGGGCCACCTGCCATTCCTGGTGGATGTGGCCGGGGTTCGTGCCCAGCAGCACGATCCGGGTCCCCAGCATGATCGCTTCCTCGATGTTGTGGGTGACGAACAGCACGGTCATGCTCTGTCGTTGCCAGATCTTCAACAGCTCCAGGTCCATGTGCTTGCGGGCCTGCTCATCGAGGGCCCCGAACGGCTCGTCCATGAGCAGGATCTCCGGCTCGAGCACCAGGGTCCGGGCGATGGCCACCTTCTGACGCATCCCCCCGGAAAGGTCGCTGGGCCGGGTCTTCTCGAACTTGCTGAGATCCACCAGTTCCAGCATCGCCCGGGCCTTCTCCCGGCGCAAGGTCTTAGGCATCCCTTGGTTCTTCAGCCCGAACTCGACAGTTCTCGAGGACCGAGAGCCAAGGGAACAGGCTATGCTCCTGGAACACCACCCCGACCCGCGGGTCGGGCCCGGTGACCTCATTGTCGCGCAAGGTCACCCGTCCTTTTGACGGTCGTTCGAAACCAGCGGCTAGATCGAGTAGGGTCGACTTACCGCAACCGCTCGGGCCGATGAGGCAGAGGAACTCACCTTCCTCGATGGAGAGGTCTACCCCCTTCAACGCCAGCAGGCCTTTGCCGGTCTCCCGGTCCACGAACGCCTTGGACACGTCGGAAAAGTGCAGCAGCATGTCAGTTCTGCCCCTCCATGCCCAGCCGGTCCCGTATGCGGTTCTCTATGACGCTGAAAAGGACCTTTTCGATGAACAGGCCGATGGCGCAGACGATCAGTATGGAGACGAAGGCGGCCTCGAAATCCAGCGACCATCGCGCCTGAATGAGAACATAGCCCAGGCCGAGAGCCACTCCCACGACCATCTCGGCGGCGATGAGCACCCGCCAGCCATTGGCCAGCCCGATGCGCAGCCCGTTGATGGTCTGCAGGGACGAGGCCGGGAGTAGGACACGGTAGAAGATCGCGGTCCGACCGGTACCCATCATCCGGGCGGATTTCAGGTAGATGGACGGTACCGACCGTATGCCGCCGGCGGTGCTGATAGCAATGGTCGGCAGGACGGTCATGAAGATCATGAAGATGGTGGCCGTTTCCCCCAGACCAAAGATCAGCAAGGCGATGGGTATCCAGGCCAGGCCGGGGATCAGCTGGAGCATGGTCATCGGGGTCATGGAGAGCTCGTGAAGGACCGAGTTCACTCCCATGGCCATGCCGATAAGTATGCCCAGGGCCGCGGCCAGCAGGTAGCCTATCCCCCAGCGGGCCAGGCTGCTGAGCATGTGATCGTAGATCGTCTGGTCGTACAATCGAGCTCCCATGAGCAGGTCGCCCAGCCGACCGGCGGTATCGAACGGCGCGGGGAAGGTGATGCCTTTCAATTGAAAGACCCAGATCGCTATGAGTTGCCAAACGAACAGGAAGAGCAACAGACCGGCCAGGCCGAGGGCCAGGCGGGAGGCCCGAAGCCTTTTCTTCCCCCCGGTGCACTCGAAATGGACGGTACCATTGGTGATGGCGTCATCGATGGCCGTAGCTTCCTGAACTGGGGTCCACCACGAAGTTATCGTTTTCCAGGTCAATTTCAGTCCCACATGTTCCCATAGAGCGAGGGATGCCCAAACCTTCCTACCGTTCCAGATGTCCTCCTAATCGAGTAGACGAAGTGAACGGAGGCGGCCTAATGGCAGGCCAGATCTTTCATTAACAGGCTTAATTGAGTTTTATGTGAAATAGTTATGTCTAAACTCAAATATTTGATATGTGCCAAGCTAAGGATCCTCCCGACCTTCGATCGATGCACCTCGATGGGAGCGACCCAGGACAAGGGCGGTGGCTTCTATCGTGGATGAAGGGGGCCGTGAGCCCCATCCGGAGAACGGGGACCTTAGCTGACGGAAACCAGATCGAACTATTTCGTCATATTACTGGCCTTTTTGGACAATAATATATTCTAATGGAGGAGAAAATTAGTATACGGTGAGCAAGTGGTCGACGAGACGTTGCAGAAAAGGGCCCGAAAGCTCAAGGATCGGCCGTTGCGCCCTGGCCCTGTGATCTACTGGATGGACCGTGATCAGCGAGTGGATGACAACTGGGCCCTAGAATACGCCCGACAGGTGGCCGACGAGCGTGACGTGCCCCTGTGCGTGGTGTTCTGCCTGGTGCCCGAGTATTTAGGCGCCACGATCCGCCAGAACGGGTTCATGATCAGAGGGTTGCCGGAGCTCGAGCATCGTCTTCGCGCCCTTGGGATCGGCTTCCAACTGCACCTGGGCCTGCCCGAGATCTTCCTCCCCCAGTTCCTGCATCGGGTTCACGCTGGCCTGCTGGTGACCGACTTTGATCCTCTTTCCATCAAGAGGGCCTGGAGAAAGCGGGTGTACGTCCAGGACGGTCTACCCTTTCACGAAGTGGACGCGCACAACATCGTACCTTGCTGGCGGGTTGGCGCCAGGAAGATCTCCTCTTTCCAGATGTTCCGGGCCAAGATCGCCCCCCTTCTGGATGAGTTCCTCACCGCGATACCCCCATCCGTATCGCCTGGCCGCTCCTGGGAGGGAGACGGGACGGTGAACTGGACAGAGGTCATGAGTAAGTTGAGGACCGACCGCTCGGTGAAGGAGGTCGAGCGTATCGTCCCTGGGGAGCGCGCCGCCAAGTACGCCCTGGACCACTTCTGCCAGCACCGACTTGGGACCTATCCTGAGGACTCCATGAACCCCCTGGTCGGCGGGCAGTCCGACCTATCGCCGTACCTCCACTTCGGCCAGCTTGCCGCCCAGCGGGCCGCCCTTGAGGTCAAGGGGTCCGCGGCGTCGGAGGAGGCCAAGACCGTTTACCTGGATCAGCTGGTGGTGAAGAAGGAGCTGGCTGATAATTTTTGTCTGCACACCCCGGAATACGATACTTTCGGGGCCTTCCCCAAATGGGCGCGAGACTCCATCGACAGGCACCGTTCCGACCCGCGGGAACATTTGTACACCAGGGAGCAGTTCGAGAACGCCGGGACCCATGATCCCCTGTGGAACGCTGCCCAGACCGAACTGCTCAAGATCGGCAAGATCCACGGCTCGCTGCGAGCGTACTGGGCAGAGAAGATGCTCGAGTGGACCGCTTCTCCGGAGGAAGCGCTCTGCATCGCCATCTACTTGAACGACCAGTATGGGCTTGACGGTCGGGACCCCAGCGGTTACAGTGGCATCGCCATGGTCCTCGGCGGCCTTTACGGACGGCCCTGGCGGCCCAAGGAGGTACTGGGCAAGATCAGGGCCCGGACCTACACGGAGGAAAGGATGAGCTATGACATCCATGCCTACCAAGAAAAGGTGAGGAATCTCTAGTGCTGGGCCTCCCGCCCAGGTGAGAGGTTCGGTAGAGACGATATACCTTAATGGCCAGCGGAGCCCCGTTATAACCGGCCAGGTAGACGTCGGCCTCCTTGCCGGTGCTGATGAGACATGTCACCTCGGTGGCCAGGCCCGCTTCCTGTATGGCCTCGATGGTCGTTCGATGATCGGCTTCGCGGAACTATATGTTGCCGGACATGATGCGCCACGCGGCGCTGGCGTCAAGGTAGGGATCGTTGGGCATTTCTTGTTGGTCGTTCTGAGGCGTTCGAACATAGGCCCGCCGAGAACAAAGGACCTAGATGGGCCGAATGGCTCCCGACACTGTTAAAAGAACGATCGTGGACATCGTTACCGGCAGCCTCCTGGCCACAGGACCGAAACTTATAATGGTCGAGATATATTTAGAAAATATCCTCATGGCCCCGGCCCTCACTTGGTTCGGTTCGCCAGGTCCATCGCCGTGGTAGCGTGGGTCGAGGCCTGTTCGTAATAGTTCATCGCAGCGTTGATCTCCCCCATATCCATGTTCGCCGCCCCCTTGTCTCCATGCTCCACCGCCAGCTTGAGATCGGAGAGCACTTCCCGGAACTCGCTGCGGACCGGTTCCAAGGTAGAGTTGAGAGTCATGTTGCTCAACGACCGGGAGTAGGATTCGGTCATGGCCAGCAGTTGATGGCCATAGGAACGGGCGGCCGAGATGTTCATATTATTGCCCGCATCCTCGATCTTGCTCGCGATATCGGTCAGATTCTCCCAGGACCCTGCGACCCATGCGCTGAGCTCAGTATCGTTTCCGTCGGCACCGGACCTCACTAGCAAGCCATTGTCTGGTTGGTCCGGCGAGGTGTAGACCGCTTCTTCCTTATCGGGGCCCTGAACGAAAAGCAAGGAGGCACTGAGGAGCACCAGGACGAAGATGACCACCATGAGGGTGAACAATATACCTCGGGAGACCTTCATTGGCGAGAATTTGGGAACGGCGATGATAAAAAGGCTGCTGGTCCATCAGTTCAAGCGCCCTTCTTCATCACCTTCATGAAGATCTCGGTATCCTCCTGGTCGATAGCCCCTAGGATGTAGAGCAGGGCGAAGTAGGCCAACGCGCCGATGGCCAGGGAGGTGAATATATCGGCCCATGGGATCAAGAGCAGTATCGCGACCATGCCCACTCCCGCCATGCTCGGCCGGATAATGATCTCGGCGACGTCCAGTCGGAACAGCCGGCGGGTCAGATAGTAGTAGGTGATGATGTTGGTGGTCAGCACTGACATGGTGAAGGCCAGGGCGGCCCCCGACGCTCCGAACGTGCGGGATGAGGACCAGACAGACCGCCACATTTCACACCTGCCCCCAGTGCCGCCGAGACAGTGTTAAGGGGCATCATCTTGGCGGAGGCTAGCACTGCCCCGGTCCCCGTACCGAAATAGGAGATGGCCAGCACGGGAAGGAGGACCCGCAGGACCAGCGCCGATTCGGGATAGTTCGGGAACAACAGCCCGATGATCTTGTCTGCCAGTATGATGCCTCCCAGGGTAAGGGGCAGGCCCAGGGAGAACATGTACTTCATGACCTTTTGCTGGGCATGCCGGGTCATCTCTTGGGACGAATGATAGAGCCGAGTTATCACCGGCAGTAGGGCGGTCTTGAACATCGTGGGGATGGCGATCAAAGAGACCACCAGGTTGAACGCGATGTAGAACTCGGTATTGGCCAGGGTGCCAGCCTCCAGCCCGTACATGCCCCAGATGATGGCCAGAAGAAGGAAGCCGTTCAGCGCGTAGAGCGTGTTGATCAGGGCCATATTTATAGCGTAGGGAACCGCGTCCTTCAGCTCCTCTTTGACCCCCCTCAGGTAGGCCCCTTTGGCCGGTCGTACGATCAGGCGGGTGCATACGATGTAGGAGAGCACGACAGTTGAGGGCGCTGCCGAAGAGGACCACCAGCACCACCGTCTCCAGCCCGAAGCCGAGAAGCACCAGGGCGATTGACAGCGTGACGGTGAACGCCCTTTCCACCAAGGAGGTCATCAGCACGTAGTACATCCGCTCGAATGCGGTGAACATAGATGCGAAGGTCTGGGCGATCCAGCCGCAGGCGGTCGACAGTCCGATGATCAGGAAGGCGAAGGAGACGGTGGTCGGCATCTCTTGGAAGAGCACCAGCACGATGGTCAGGAGCAGGGCCACGGTGCCCAGGATGCCACGGAGCACCAGCGTGGTGGTCAGCTGTCGACCGGCCGACTCCCGGTTGGGGGCCACGTCGATCACCATCTTGAACCCCAGGCCGAAATCGGACAGGATGAACAGGACCGAGGCCACCGAGAAGGCCGAGGTGTAAGTGGTGTAGTCAGCACCGAGCGATCGGCTGAGGATCATTGCCAGTATGAGCGTGCTGATCTGACCGATGATCTGCACCATCCCCATGGCCAGAGAGTTCTTGGCGACGCCGCGCACTAGGCTCATCTGCAGACCTCACTAACGCCTTGGAGGGGACCGGCCCGTGGGATGGTGCACTGGGTGGCCATGGTCACAAGGCCCCCTTGCCTTTGATGGCCGGGTCAATGTTGGTCTGATCGGCCAGGGAGGCCCGCATGCGGTCGAGCCTAAGATCGGAGAAGCTCTTTTCCACTGGCACATCATCCTCATCATTCTTCATCTTGAGCAATTGCCCCACCAGTTTGGCCAGTTCCACTCCGTACCCGATCCTATGAAGCGCTGGGCGGGGATCGTCTGGAGCGTAGTAGGCATATACGTCTTGACCCGATCCAGGATCGCATCCATTGAAGAACGGTTATGTCTCCCCTCCGTCTCAGGCGCCAGAACGAATCGAAGTCGCTCATCGAGTCCCACCACCTGACCCCGTCCTTAAAACGACCCAGGGCCGGTTTGGGCTGTCCAGTCAGGTCCAGGTATTCGAGGTAGGTGAGGGGGATGCCCGCCGCATCGGAGTGCTCGTTCTGCATCCAGGTACGGGCGTTCAGCTCTATCAGCTTCCACTTGCCGTCCCGCTCCTCCCTCTTGAACCCCACCGAGCCGATGCCCCTATAGCCCAACCCTTTCATGAATCGCAGCCCGAGCTCGGCCACCTCGGCTTGATGCTGGCTCTCTACCAGCGATCCCACTCCGAAGTTGGGAGGGGACTGCCGTGCCTTGTGCCAGGTGAAAGCAGGTGATTCGTATCCATCGCGACCGAAATAGGCGGCGACGTTGTAGAGGTCCCGACCGGGAGGCCAGATGACCTCCTGGAGCATGGCCTCCACACCCGAATCGAACACCAGGAGCATCTTCTCTCGCAGCTCGTCCGGAGTATTGACCACGAATCCCTTGTTCCCGAAGATGCGGTACCAAAGGTGCGAATACAGGGGTTTTATGAAAACTGGAAAATGCAAGGAATCGAGGGCCTCGTCCACATCTCTCATAGAAAGAGGATAAAAGGTCTCGGTCATCGGAATGCCCAACCGCTTGGCCTCCGAGTACTGGGCCCGCTTGTTGACCATGGCCTCCTGGACCTTTTCAGTGGGGACCATAAAATCGAAGTGAGCGGCCAGGGGACCTCGGTTCCGAGATATGAACAGCACTGCCGCATCCGAGGTTGGGAACAGCACCGCTCGCCCCTCCATTTCTTCCCCTTCCTCCCGGAGGGTTTCCAGGACCTCTTGGGGATAGAGGACGAGGTCCTGGCTGATGAGGGGTCGAACAGTACTTAGAGCTAAGCCCAGGCAGGCCCGGCCTATGGTCGACCCCCACCACCGGGATTCCACGCCTTCCCAGGGTCCGAGCTATCCCTAACCCATTGGCATCCATGCTTAGGATGAAGGCGGGGGGTCCCCTCTCCGACATCAACGCTCCTCCCCCATTGAGCATGATTTATTTTAGCTCATAGTATTAATTTGTTTCAATGGAATATGGTACGATTGGAGGAAATATCAATGAACGATCACGGCTGTCCTCACCCGATCGAATGTCTCTTCTCTTATGTTAGTAAAAATAAATCCATATCCATCTTACATTCGTTAGATAATCATATTTAGTTTCATATATCGATAGAATATCCGGTCAGACCATCCAGCCGGAAGCTCCTTCTCGCTCATGGAACTCCACCGACGTGTCTTCGGAACTTGCCAGCCCGGTGCTCGTCCCTGAGGAGATTATAGGCCTTGGCGTTCCTCTCTGTCCGTTCGTGCACGGTGGGATCGTCCGCCTTGACCACCTTTCCAGGCACTCCGACTACGACCGAACGGGGCGGAACGACCATGTTGCCGGTGATCACCGCGTTCGCCCCGATGATACAATCGTCGCCGATGACCGCTCCCTCCACAATGGTGGAGTTCATTCCGATGATGCTGCCCTATGAAGATTCTCTGACGCTGGTCCGCAGCCACGCACATAAGGAGAACAACGTCAAGCACATGATCGCGGTGGGAGCGGTCATGGGCGAGGTCTCTGCCCGCCTGGGGGAGGATGTGGACCGGTGGCGGCCGGTGGGCATCCTTCACGACATCGATTTCGAGGAGTGCTCCGGAATGGAGGATCACACCCTCAGGGCCACGGAGATCCTCCAGGGCATTGTGGATGGGGAGCTCATCGAAGCGATCATGGCCCATAACTACGAGGCGACCAAGGTGCCCGTCAATAATCGGCTGAAGATCGGCCTTATCGCTTCGGACGCTGTCTCCGGCCTGGTCATCGCCTGCGCCCTGGTCATGCCGTCCAAGAAACTTTCTGACGTCCAGATGAGCTCAGTTATCAAGAAGTTCGGGAACAAGGACTTCGCCAAGGGCGTTAGCAGGGAGCGGATCATGCGGTGTCGGGAGCTAGGATTGTCACGGGACGATTTCCTGGGCATCGCCCTCGAGGGCATGAGGAAGGCCGCCGGAGAACTTGGGCTCTAAGACCGAAATGCTATTGCTCCGGAGCGCGTTACCGAAGCGATGCCCGCGCCATCGTCGACCACGGTGGAGCAGCTTCTCCGCCAGAGGTCCTGGTTGGGAGAGTCGTGGACCTGGCTGCTCCAGAGCAAGGTGTTCGTTGGGCGGGGAGCGCTGGAGCGCTCACCGACCGCACTGGACATCGGATGCGGCCCTGGCCTAGTGATGGAGCTGCTGTCCCCATACCTGGACGTCCAGGGCGTGGACATCGATGCCGATGCGGTCATGGCCAGCAATGCTCGGGGCCAGAGAGCCCAGGTGGGAAGGGCGGAGGAGCTCCCCTTCGAAGATGGTTCCTTCGACATCGTGTACTGCTCCTTCCTGCTGCTGTGGACCCCGGACCCGGTGAAGGTGGTGAGGGAGATGACCAGGGTCTCCAGGGACTGGGTCATCTGTCTGGCCGAGCCGGACCACGGAGGTCGCATCTCCTATCCTCCGAGCCTTGGCTCGGTGGACGAGCTGTTCATCAAGGGCCTTAGGAAGCAGGGGGCCGACCCAGAGATGGGACGCAAGCTGCAGAGCGTGTTCATGCGCTGCGGACTTCTACCCGAGGCGGGGGTCCACGCGGGCATGTGGAACGTGGAGCGGATGAGGGCGGAGACCGAGAATGAGTGGCGTTCCCTCGCCCCGGTGTGCGAGGAGGTCGCCAGCGGGAGGGCCCTTTCCAAGGCCAAGAGTGCATGGGACGACACCGCGAAGAACGGCTCCTTGGTCCAGTACACGCCGATGTTCTACGCCCTGGCCCGGAAGAAAGGAGATTAAACCGTATCCGAGTGCCGCTCCAGGCCGGCGTAGTCGCCGTGCTCCCGAGAGAGCGGGCACCCCCCTCCGCAGGTGTCCATTGATTCGCATCCTGAGCACCTCTGGTCAAGGTAGCTCCTCTTCCTGATGCTCTTGCACAGCTCATGGTCCCAGATGCTCTCCCAGGGGTCCTTCAGGATGTTGCCCAGCGATCGATAATAGCTCTGGCACGGCAGGACCGCCCCGTCCGGCTCGACCGCCATGTTCAGCGAGCAGGCGGTGCACTGCTTGATGCCCAGCCCCAGGTTGATGGGGTTGAGCTCGCAGTACGGCGTTGGGGTATACCAGACCATCTTGACCCCCGCTTCATCGGCCAGCAGCTTCAGCCTGGTGAGCAGGGCGGTCAGTTCCTCGTAGGTCACTTCTTCGGTCTCGGTCCCCTTGCCGGAGCGGATGATGCCATTGAAGGCGATGTTCTTGACTCCCAGCGAGATTAGGAAACGCATCGTGGCCTCGATGTCCTGATGGTTGGAGCGCATGATGGTGGTGTTCGTGCTCGTGTAGAGGTCCTCGCCCAGAGCGGCCTTCAGCCCCTCGATGGTCTCCTTCCACGCTCCGGCGGACCCGCACAGTCGGTCATGGACTTCCTCGCGGTACGACAGGACCGTGATCTGCACATGGTCCAGGCCTTTGGTCACGAGATCCCCCAGATAGCCTGGTGTCCGGAGGTTCCGGCCGTTGGTGACCAGGCCGGTGACCTGTCCGTGCTGCTCGGACCTCACGATGAGGTCGCCGAGAGACGGCAGCAGGGTAGGCTCTCCACCAGTGAACACGATGTGGGGGATCCCTAGCTCCCATGTTCGGTCGATCACCTCGAGCCATTGCTCCCGGTCCAGTTCGACCACCTCCCGAGGCTCGTTGTAGCAGTGGCCGCAACTGTTCTGACACCGGTAGGTCAGGGCGAGGTCCATGCGATAGGGCGCGGGAAAATCATCTGCGCCGATGGTCGGTCGGTCCGTCCCGATGGTGCCGATGACGTCCCGGTCACCATGGATGAACTGCTCCAGCTGCGTTGATGCTCGTGCGTAGTGCTCGGCGGCAGTGGCCCGGCCCAGGCCCTTGTACCGGTGACCCATGTAACGATACATGCTCTCCTCGGAGCGACCTTCCAGTATGCAGCGTACATAGTCAAGAGCGGTGCCGTTGAGCTCGATGAGGTGGGAGGCATCGATGATCAGGATACCCTTCTGCTTCGAGTCGACACGGAGATGGAAACGGTGGTGAGCCAACGTCCCTTTGCCATCGTAACGGAACACTCCCTGGCCCAGGCCCTTTCCGGTCAGCTCGGCCCAACGGTCGCGGATGGCCATCAGCGACCGCCTCCCGCGCAAGCGCAAGCGCAGGCACAGGCGCAATGCCCGCCACCCCCGCCCCGAAAGCCTCCGGCCGCCGCAGCAGTCGCTAGGACCGCGGGATTGGTGAAGGGGGCGATCTGTCGAGTAAGACCCTTCATGTCATCGACCAGGTTGTTGCTCGCCCCCCTCACCTTGTCGACATAGTCCTGCGCGATGTTCTTTCCGCTGCCCGAACTGGGAAATCCAGGAACCTGAGACCGGCCGACGGGGATGAGGATCGGTAGAGGGAAAACGGTCCGGGCCATCCGGCCCTGGTAATCCCGGTCCATCATCATCCAGTCGTTCTTATCCTGAAGGGAGACGGCCAGCTCCTCGGGGGTCTTGGCATCGGTGACCTGTTTCCAGGCCTTTTCGACGATCGCTCCATAGTATAGCTTTGTGGCGTCAAGATCGAAGCCATCCATCTTGTTGGACGTGGCCTTGATGGCTTCGACCAGGCAGGTGCGGAGCCCGTTCCGGTCCAGGGTCCCGTCCGGCCTGATCGAGCTCAGGTAGGTGGTCTCGTAGGGATGCTCTCCTGTGGTCGCAAGCCTTTCCAGGCGCATGGGCATCCTCTCGTCGAGAACCCGCACCTTACCTTTCTTGATCAGCCCGAAAAGCATCATGGCGGCCACGTCCTCCAACGGCCGTTCCAACATGATGGCCGCCTCTACCGCAGTGAGGTCCCGCCGCGGACCGGCTCCTACCACGCTTAGCTTCGGCTCGAAGTAATCGGACCGGGCCTTGGCCGCCCTCCTGATGCTGAAGATGATGACCACCGCGAAGAACGCCACGAACAGCAGGGGGAACAGCAACACGACCAATGCGCCGATATCGCCCAGCAGATTGCCCCCCTGGTTGTTCGGGTCGGTGCTCGGATCGAAGAAGGTTGCTACATAATGGCTGGGAAATCCGGCTCCGACATCGAACGCTCCGGATGCCTGGGCATCGGGTCCCACGTTCATTTCCTCCCAGGTCGCCACGCCTCGGCCGACCGAAGGGTCGAAGTACAGCCCGTCGAACGGCTGGTTGGTCAGGAACAACGCTTCCGAGAGATTGGTCATGCCCGCCGGAAGGAGGATCGATGCGTTCAGCAGCCCGGTCGGCCCGACCTGGTACTGGGAATTGAACCAGGTGGGAACGAACTTGACCCCGGCGGTCCCTGGTACCGCATCGTTCCGGTAGACCATGTGCGGATTGTTGACATGGAACATCAATATGAACGAGCCGGTGGACTGTATCGCGGCCATCGTGGCCCCGTCGAACTCCACGGCTATACCGACCGGTATGAATGGCGAGGTACGGATCGAGCTGGGGGAGAATGTCGAGCTTCCGACGATGATCGTGGCCGAGGCCGTCTGGAGATCGTACAGGTCATTCGGCATGCCGATGTCCACCCCGTCCAGGGACTGCACGTCCGCGAACCGAAAGAGATAATCAATGTTCACGCTGCCGTCCTGCTGGACGGTGACATTGACCCGTTCTTCAGGCAGGGAGAACGAGGGGGCCGCTAGGGCCGTTCCTACCGGGCCTGAAGGGAGCGTAAGCGAGACGAGGAACATTGAGGAGATCAGAACAGTTACCAGGACCAGGGACCTCCAGCGGTCAGACCTCACCATTTCGGCGCCTCCTCCAATGCGTAGATGCTTCCACAGTAGGGGCACTTCACTACGACACCGCCGGAAACGACGCTCAGGTCCTTGTCAGCCAGGGGCGCTCCGCAGGAACGGCAGGTCAACTGCTTCTGCTGCAGCTGCCCCGAACCGCTCATCTGGACGTTGAATGTCTGATTGAGCAGCTTGGGCTTGGCAGCCTCTACCTTATCACTTCGATATACATAGAACAACAGGAGTACAGCGATGAGGATGAAGACCCCCCCGATCACAATATTCTCCACCCCGGACGCGATTATGAATATCCCCGCTAGCAATATCAGGAAAATGGCTATGAAGACCAGGAAGGCGCTGAGTATTCGGTTCAAACCCTCTCCCCTTGTGGATGGGGTTTTCCGCGCTATAAAGTGATTGTTCCACCTCATCGAATGCTGTCATCTGTTGCCATGGTCCAGCCCAACGAGCTTAGCGCTGATCTCCCACAGCCTCTTGGCGGCCTCGGGGTCGGTCGCCTTGTCGGAGGGTCGGCGGGGCTTGTTGCGGACGAAGTACTTGCCGCTGACCCCCTCCACCTCCGGCGAGGAGGCCAAGTAGATGGAAGTCCGGGCCCCGGTACGTGGGCCGATCTCGAACGGCCGGACCAGGTACATACCGAACCTGAACGGCCCATTTAGCTCATCGCCGAAATGGGTCCTCACACTCCCCGGATGCAAAGTGTTGGCGGTGACCCCCGTTCCGGCCAGTCGCCGGGCCAGCTCATAGGTGAAAAGGATGTTGGCCAGCTTAGCTTGGCTGTAGGCTTTGAAGGGACGATAGCCCTTATTCAGCATGAGATCGTCGAAGTGCATGGTGCCGGCCAGATGAGCTGCCGAGCTGACGGTTATCACCCTCGATGGAGCGGAGGTCTTCAACCGGTCAAGCAGCAGGTTGGTGAGAAGGAAGGGGGAGAGATGATCGAGGGCGAAGGTGTACTCGTACCCGTCCACGGTCAGGCGGCGATCCCCCACGATCGTTCCGGCATTGTTGATCAGGGCGTCCAGACGAGGGACGGAGCTTACGATACCAGCGGCAAGCCCCCGCACCTCGGCCATCGATGATAGGTCCGCCTTCATGATGAGGTGATCGCCGGGGCCCGTCTCGCTCGTTAGCAGCTCCATCGTGGCCGCCAATCGCTCTTCGCTCCTCCCGACCAAGATCAGCCTAGCGCCCTTGCCGGCGAGGCCGAGAGCGGTGGCCTTCCCGATACCGGCGGTGGCGCCGGTGATCAGGACGGTCTTCCCCTCCATTTCCCTAGAACTAGACATCATGTTCGAACGCCTCCCAAGCCCTGTACCCAGAGATCTTATGCATTCTCATTAATAAAAAAGAATGGTTCGACCATTCTGCTGGCTAGGCCTGCCCCGCCTAATTATCTTGTGTGATAATCGAATGCAAAACCACATCAAAGATACGAGCGTCGTATCGTCTAGCTCTGTCAAATCAGAGAGGGATGTGTAATAAAAATGAATATACCAAAACTAGCGGCAGCTTTCGCGGTAATGGCTTTGCTGTTGCCGGGATTGTTGCTAATATCCAACATTCCGACCGCTTCGGCCGCAGCTCCCGAGATAGGGAGGGTGACCGTATCCGGCCCTGACATCCTTGTGGACGGTGTCAAGCCGGTCCACCCGTTCTTTGGCGTGTGCGATACCACCGCCTTGGCGTTCGCGATCGACAACTACATCAACGGCAACACTGCGGTCGCCGGATGGACGTCGGTCTTCAACACTCCGGATACAGGGGGCCATGTGCCCGTTACACCCAATGATACCCCAGACAAGTTCTGGAACCAGTACTTCGCTCAGATGAAGTACTACGGTGTCAACCTCGTGCGCATAGGCGCCGGGGACACCTGGGGCACTGAACTACAGTATAATGCATGGATGAACCACCGCGAACAGTACTTCGACCTGCTGCACAGCATGAGCTATTACGCTCAGGCTAATGGCGTCTGGCTGTGCTTCGTGGTGGCTGGTGCTCAGGAGTACCCCACCGCCTACTACGGCGGATCGGGATCGGTGTTCGACCCGTCCTCCTCGGCCTTCGCCAACTACGTGACCTACGCTAAGGCCACAATGGTGGAGCTAGAGCACGAGAACGCCATCGCTACGTACGACCTGTTCAACGAGCCAGACCATAACAATGTAAATGCCAACTACTGGCATGGCAACAAGGTTCAGTTCAACACCTGGGCCAACGCCGTGGCCGACGCCACCGCTGGCGTGTCGAGCCACCCCCGCAACATGGGAGTGGCCGCCTTCGGTAACCTGTTCGGCATGAACCAGGAGGACTTCAACCTCGCCACCGGCAACACCCGGTTCGAGATCCTCCACCGCCACTACTACGGCTCTAACAGCGATCCGTACAACTTCCAGGCCCCCGAACAGTGGGCTGACGCGGTAGGCAAGCCCCTCCTGTGGGGCGAGCTGGCCAACAACGGCCCGTACCCCCTGGTCCGCTACGACTACGGGGAGCAGGCGATCTGGGCCGCGGGCGGACAGGCCATCACCTCGATGGTGCTGACCGGTACCCCTGGGTACCCATACAGTGGCGGAGCGGTTGGGCAGGGGCAGGTCCCCATGCCCAATCCCTGGCCGGAGACCACTCCGACCCCGGCCGCAGTGCCGACCCCCGTTCCCGTTGAGGTCATCTCCGAGGACCTTGCCAACGGCAGCGTGGCCATCGAGGCCACCTCAACCGCGGGAGAGTATAGCTTCACCTACACCACCGGTCTAAGCGGCGACATGATCACCTCGGTCCATTGGGACTTCGGCGACGGGAACGCCTCTAACGAGACCTCCCCCAATCATTCGTTCGCTACTGGTGAGTATGTGGTGACCCTTTCGCTGACCGCCGAGAACGGCACGGTGCTCAAGAGCACCTACGCCGTGCATGTGGCCGGTGCTGCTTCGTCGGGGAATACCCCGGCCAATGGCAGCAACTCCGACAACTCCATCGCCGGAGCGATCCTGTGGGGCTCCTCGGACTCCATCCTGATGGTGGTGGCCCTGGTCTCCGCCTCGGTGATCGGCCTGCTAGGCTACATGGCCATGGTCAAGGGGTATGAGTTCCCCTTCTTCAGGTTCCGCCTGAAGCCGTAAACACATTCCTCAACCTTTTCCTTTTTTTATTCTCCTCTTTTTCGATCTCGATAAGGATCGTCCTTCATCTGGAGGTATTTTCCCGGGTGATCTCACCTTTGGCATAGCGTTGATCAAGGGCGTCCTCTGCCGACCCCCCGTAGGGACCGTACCAGTCATGGCCCCAATACCGCCGGCGATATCGAGGCCCCAAGATGACCCATAGGAGCAGACGGATTATGAACCCAAAGAAGATGAGCACGAAAAGAAGACCGAAGAACCAGTAGGGGAAACCATTGGCGTCCTGGACATTGATGCCATCGTGCCAGTTCCATCGAACACTGGCGACGATGGTGACCAGCAGAATGACCACCAGTACCGCGATGACCGCTCCGATGACCCGCCGTGACCGGTCCATGAGAGGAAATATCGTTCCCCCGATTACTATGTTCAATGGCCCGAGTACAACAAGGCCACGGTGCGCAGCTTCCCGAGATCAGCAGGTCCGGTGCAATATGGCCACGAACCGATGTTTCCTCTTTATGCATCATCTCGATGGCCCCCTGGGTCGATCTCACGATGAGCCCGTAGGGAGCCAGCATCCCCTTGGCCACGGGGTCCGTTGCTGCATGGACTTGTATCCCGCACCGACGATCACCACCTCGGGTCACCGCCCAGATGAGGGTGGAGCCAAGGGTGCCGCCGATCTGGTAGGAGTTGGCGAAGCCCTTGCCTCTCATGTGCACGGCCAGGATATGGGAAGGCCCCAGGAAGGCCGATGATTCGAGGATGGCCGATCTCAGATCGCGATCGCCCCATTTCCCTGCCACCATGGCGGCGATATGCCGGGGGGGAGAAAAAAAGCTACCTCTTTTTTTGAAGGCGAGAGTCCTTGCGAAGATCACTGACCGCTCTGCCCTTGATCGTTGCAGTGCTTCCGTCCGAAATAGACCTTCGGGCCTACCAGGACCATGATGAGGGCGATGGCGTTCCAGATGATGATGGGCGCGTCCCCCTTGAACAACCCGTATAGCAGCCATAGGAACATGCCCAGGCTCAGCAGGAGAGGCATGAGCAGGGAGACCTCATCCATCCTCTTGGTGCGCAGGCTCTTTATGATCTGAGGCACGAACCCTAAGGTGGTCAGGAACCCGGCGGCGAGGCCCAGGGAGAGCCATTCATCCATGAAGGGGCGATCCGTGGCCATTAGTTGGAACTTTCTGTGTCTGGAACCACTCGGAGCGGACGAAGTTTTCAGGCCAAAAGTATGTCAACCGCTGACCGCATTGTTCATCGAGGATCGAATGGTCTACATCCGGGCGAACGGCGTCGTCCTCAACATAGGGCTGCGGGGAAGGGGGGAGCCAGTGGTGCTCATCTCGGACATCGGTGAGGACCTCACATCCTGGGGCTTACAATCGCCATCCTTCGGCGGCCTTCATTTCCTGATGCAGGTGGACAATCGTGGCTCAGGATGGTCGGAATGCCCTGATAGCTGCCCCATCGATGCCATGGCCAGGGACATCGTCTGCCTCATGGACCTGATCGGTGTCGACCGCACCCACCTGGTGGGACTGGGTCTCGGCGGCATGATCGCCCTGGAGATCACCCTGCAACGACCGGGTCGAGTGGGGGGATTGGTACTGGTATCGACATCCCCGTCGATGACCTTGGATCAGAAGCTCGTCTACAGCTCCTGGATCGCCGCGGCCAAGGAAGGACAGGACCTAAAACGGATAAGCGCCTGCATACTCCCCTGGCTATACTCCCCCTGGTTCCTGGACAACGACAACTGGCGCGAATACCTGATCAGAGCAAGGGCCGCCAACTATAGGTCGACGTCGTGGGACGGAGCGGAACGTCAGCTGGAGGGGATGAAGGCGTTCCGGTCATCGGACCGTCTGTCAAGGATAGCCGCCCCTACCCTCGTCCTCTCCGGCTCCGAGGACCTGCTGACGCCGACGTCCTGCAGTGAAGAGCTGGCCGCGAACATCGGCAACGCTCGTACCCATATCGTGAACGCCGGGCACATGCTCCATGTGGAATTACCAGTGACGTTCAACAAGGTGGTCCTGGAGTTCCTGGCCGAGGTGGAGGGGAGCCCGCTACCTCGGAACGGCCCAGCCCTGCCGTCCAGCGAACGCGGACCGTCGGCCCCGGGCGCAATAACTAAGAAAAGAACCTCAAGGCCGATGAACGATTTTCATGGTGGACCTGCATTACGATGCGAGGGCAAATGATGAACGAGGTGCTCAAGATCATCCATGACCGTCGGTCGGGCGCAGCTACACTGAAGAGAACGTCCCCCGACTGCCTGACCCCCCAACTGAGGATGGCTCCCTGTCGGCGGAGAACATGATGCTGATAGCCCGTTCCTACGGCCTAGGAAGCTGTTGAATCGGTTTCGCTAAGTTGCTGGGCGCGAGCCCCGAGCTCATGAAGGAGCTCAACGTCCCGTGGACCGCCAGCGCATCACCCCGCTCATTTTAGGCTACCCGAGGAAGACAGACATGCGGCCGGCGACCCGGGAAGAGCCTAAGATCCCCGGCTGGCTGAAGTAAAAGTTCACCAAGGGGCCTCGGAAGGTCGAAGCCACGCTCAGGTGTGCTCGAACACGACGAAGTACTTCCTGGTTGGGCGCGGCAGAAGGGTCACAAAGATGGCCAGACCTATCGCCACGGTGAAGTAGGTAGCTGGATAGTCCAGGCCGATCAGGACCCCTTCCACCACTAGCCAGATGACCAGAACGGCCATCTGGGCCATCCCCCCAACCCAGGCCCAGTGGTACCCGAAGGCCCTGCTTATGCTGCCCAGGACCAACTCTTTGCGGGTCCATGCCCCGTAGGCCAGGACCAGCGAGCCTAGCCCATAGACGATGAACAGGAACAGACCTACTCCAAAGAAGCTCTGGAAGGGGATCTTTTCCCGGATATCGGACGCGAAGCCTAGCCCGGCTCCGGAGGGGTCGCTGAGCAGGAGGAGCCCGCTCACGATTCCTAGCAGAGCGTAGAACAGTTCCAGCAGGACGAACAAGGTGACGCTCGAAGGCCTCTTGATCTGCGCGTAGGACATTTGGTGTACCGGGGCCAGCACAGTTTTCCGATTACTTCTATCATTGGTCGACCCGTTCGGCGATCTAATGATGAACATCGTTTTCATTCACGGCCGATTCACCCTCGGTAAAGGCCATCCAAATAGCTCACCTAGGGACCTGACGATCCATCAGGCCAGTAAGGGGCAGGTTAGGAGTCAGGGCGAGAACACCTCCGCATATGGAGGTGCTGGCGGCAGTCCTGATGCTCATTAGCCTCGGTGTAGCCATGGCCAGCGCGTTCGATCGAGTAGGGATCGGCCCAGTCACCGACAACGACCATAGGGACATCGGGCTCATGAACCGAACCGGAAGATGAAGCGGCAACGGACCCCTGATCATCGACTCGTTCCCGATGGGCACGGGCATCATCTTCGAGGTCCGCGCTCAATACTTCATACCTGCGGGCCAACGCACTCATGTCCGCGTGGTCAATTGCCTGGTCGTCCTGAGGGAGCGGATCGAGGCGTGGGATCCATAGCTTGCGCACATTGTAAAATGCAAAAGTAATGCCGCGGATGCAAAGAATGCAAGAAGATATCTGATCGATGCGCATGGGTGATCGAAAGAGCGCTCTGCGCTGTGATCAGTTGCTCGCGATTCGTCCAACGATTGAACAGACATGTGTTCTCTGGAAACCCGCTTTTTAAAAAAGAGATAAAGCGGGAAGGTGTTGATCGGGGCCCCCCCATGGCCGGCGAAACGAAGCTTGAGTTACTTTTTGACGTCAGGCCATCGAACGCTGCACCGCCCTCTCCTGGGCCGGGTCCCGAGGATTCTTCCCCAGCACTGTGGGGTTCTCGGGATGCGAGGTCCATTCGGTGAACGCCCCTTCGTGCTCCTTGACCCGAGGGTACCCCAGATACCACTTGAAAAGGTTGAACTCATTGGTGGCTTCCCGACCGGTACCGCAGGAGCAGATGACCAGCTTATCCTTGGTCGCACCGGCCTTCTCGATGAGCGCCTTGATCTCCTCGTCCGGCTTGAGCTTGCGAGTGTTGTCCGGCATCATGAGAGAAGCCCATGGCAGGTTCACCGCCCCCGGGATGTGCCCGCCGACCCGCCATGGCCCCTTGCCCTCATACAACGCCGGGGGGCGTGCGTCCAAAAGAATGACATCTTCCTGGTCCTTGGTCTCCTTGAACTCGTCGTAGGTGATGTAAAAATCCTTCTGGACCGCGGTCGTGAAATTGCCCGTTTCCACCTTCGGAAATTCCTGGGACAGGGCCTTGCCCTCGGCCTTCCACTTTTCCAATCCGCCGTCTAGGATGTAGACCCGGTCATGACCATAGCGAGTGAGACCATAGGCCATCATGGTCTGCTCGAGGCCATCGCCCCACCCTTTGAACGCACCCTTTCCAGTATAGACCAGCACCGGGGTGTCGTTACGGACCCCTACCCGCTGGTAATAGGGTTCCACAGCCTCTTTGCACATGAACTGGCCGCATAGTCCCCTCTTGGCCGCCCTCAGGAACTCCTCGTTGAGGTAGACCGCCCCGGGTATGTGTTCGGCAATGTAGTCATGGACATTGGGTTGAGCATCAATGATGGTCATCCTGTTCGTCCAGATGGTCCTCGAGCCAATCGGTCGATGTCCACTTCACCTTTTGATTTCCGCTAGGATGGGGTTCTCTCTTCTCCATGGTGATCCTCGGCCACATGTTTCTGAGTCCATCTTCCTTAATGATTATGATGTCTGGGTGATGAGCCGAGGGAGAAGTTCGAAGAGCCAGATGATTCCTGATATATTATGAAATAATAAGGACTCCACCTTAATACCCCACAAAGCTATGATGATTGTAACAGAATTATAAAGATATAGAATTGAAATACGGGTGGTATGCTCTCAGCGGAGAGGAGACAGCGCCCGAGTGGCGTGGACGCTATCGAAGAGCTATCGTACCACGACCACATATGCCTGCTGTCTGATGGCCCAGAGGATAATCTCGACCTCCTGGTACGCTTCTTCGAAAAGGGTCTCGAGAAGGACGGCATGGACGTCTACGTGGCCAAGGATGAGGACGCCCAGCGATTGTTCGCATACATGCGATCAGTGGGCTTCGACATCGATGGCCAGTTGCATAGCGGACGGTTCATGTACGCTCCCCGCGACAGGGTGGTCATCAAAGACGGTAAGTTCGAGCCTGACTCGCTCCTGAAAGCGTGGGAGGACGTGGTCACGGCCGCCATCGACAAGGGGTTCTCCGGAGTCTTCGGCGTAGGGGAGATGAGCTGGCACATTGGCAACGAACCCGGCTTGGATCGGTTCCTGGAGTTTGAATCCCGCTACAACGATATCTGTCCGGACAACTCCATCATCGGGTTGTGCAACTACGATGTCACCCGGTTCGCCTGGGAGACACTAGCGGGGGCGATGCGTACCCATCCCAAGGTCATCATCAACGGCCTATTGTGCCGAAACCCCTATTACGTGCCGTCGAAGGAGTGTGCCCGGCCCCGGGCCGAGGATGAGTTCGCCCGCTTGACCGACAATACCTTATCGATAGAGATATACCATCGCCAGCTCGAGGAGATGAACGCCCGCTTGAGCTCTGAGATGATGTTGAAGCTCGAGGCCGAATCATCCCTTAACGCTATGAACCGCAAGCTGGAGATACTAGGTCGGGTCACCCGGCACGACATGCTCAATCAGCTCTCGGTGCTCGACGGATATCTCACCATGAGCCGTTCGGAGGTCACCGACACCAAGGTGGCAGAGATGCTCAGCAAAGCTGGCCATGCAAGCGACAACATAGGAAAGTACCTCACCTTCACCCGCGATTACCTGGACGTGGGCACCCTCTCCCCCATCTGGTCTGACGCCGCGCTCGCCTTCGCCCGCGGAGCATCCACGGTCGATATTGGATGCATCGTCATAGATGTCCGCCTGGCCGGCCTGAAGCTCATGCTGATCGTATGCTGGAGAAGGTGTTCCACAACCTGGTCGATAACGCCGTCCGCCATGGGCAGAAGGTCAGCAGGATAGAGGTGAGCTACCGCCGAGAGGGCAAGGACGTGATCGATTACCTGCCGGGACGACGGCATCGGCCTGGACCAGGATTCTAGACTTCGACTATCCCACGGGCAATCCTCCCACGGCCTGAACCTAGCGAACGAGATCCTGCACATCACCGGGATGAGCATTAGCGAGGTCGGCGAGGAAGGAAGCGGCGCTTGTTTCGAGGTCCGGGTGCCAGCGGATAGCTACCGCATTCGGGACTGAGATCGAACGAAGGTGCGCCCCCAAAGGCCATTGCGGCGGAACAGGGAGATTCTTATTATGAAGGGAAAGCATCCAAACGATGGAGATCAGATGGCGGTCAGGAAGATCATCAAGATTAACGAGGAAAGGTGCAACGGTTGCGGCAAATGCGTGGACGCCTGTGCGGAGGGAGCATTGGAGATCAGGAGGGGCAAGGCCCGGGTCATCAAGGACCTACTTTGCGATGGGTTCGGGGCATGCCTGGGGGAGTGCCCCCAGGGAGCGCTCACCATCGAGGAGAGAGAGGCCACACCGTTCGACGAGGAAGCGGCCAAAAGGCACGTGGAGCTGATGAAGGAGCCCCAGTCCTGCGGTTGTCCTTCCGCCGCTCCACTTTTGCTCAAGCCCCAAGCCGCCGCCGGTACACCGACTGGAGAGGGCTCAGAACTGGGGAACTGGCCCATACAGATAAAATTGGTCTCCCCCAACGCCCCCTACTTCAAGGATGCCCATCTGTTACTGGCCGGCGACTGTACCGCCTTTACCTTCGCATCGATGCACTCCGACCTCATCAAGGGGAGGATGACCGTCATCGGTTGCCCCAAGCTCGATGATAACGAGGAGTTCATCGACAAGCTCTCCTCGATCCTCAGCGAGAACATCATCAGGGACGTCACCCTGGTGCACATGGAAGTGCCCTGCTGCGGCCAGATGAGGAGACTGGTCGAAGAGGCACGGAAGCGGTCCGGAAGCGCCATCCCGGTGAAGAGCTACACCATCCGCCGGACCGGGGAGCTGGTCGAGGACACTGCCTAGAACATCCAATGGCCAGATAGAGTTGGATGTATAATCCAACTATGTTGACCGCTCAGTAAAAGATATATATCGTGCCTTTCTTGGTCAAGTTGGTTGGATGTATACTCCAACTTAGGAGCGGATATCTTGAGGGCAGCCGTACTGAGAAGGCCGGGAGATATGGCGATCGTCGACATGCCAGAGCCCGAGTGCCCCGTCGGCGGAGCGGTCATCCGGGTGGTGGCCTGTGCGGTCTGCCCCTCGGACATCAAGATGGCCCGGACCGGGCATCGCGATCTCTCCTATCCTCGCATCCTGGGACATGAGGTGGTTGGGGTGGTCGAAGGTTCCGATGCATCCCCTTCGATGGTTGAGGGCGACCTGGTCCAGGTATGGCCCGGCATCGCCTGCGGAACCTGCATACCCTGTCGGCGGGGGCAGGACAACATGTGCGACCGCCAGGGCATCATCGGCTTCAACCGCGATGGCGGGTTCGCCGAGCGCATGGCCGTGCCGGCGGAGACCGTTCGGCGAGGCGGGGTGAACGTTATCCCTCAGGGCCTCGATCCGGCACTGGCCTCGCTAACGGAGCCGCTGGCCTGTTGCGTCCACGGTCAGGACGCCGCCGCCCTCTCTGCCGCGGACCGCGTGGTGATCCACGGTGCCGGCCCTATGGGCCTCATGCATGCCGCCCTGGCCGCCAGCAAGGGCGCGCCATGCTTGGTGATAGAGCCGGAGCAAGGTCGCCGGGAGCTGGCGTTGCGCATGGGTGCAGAGAGGACGGCGGACCCCCAGGAAGAGGACGTGGCCTCGGCCATCATGGACTGGAGCATGGGTCGGGGAGCGGACGTGGCCATACTGGCCACACCCCATGTAAAGGTCAACGACGCGCTCCTTAGGACACTGGCCCCCCGGGGAAGGATCTGCGTGTTCTCCGGCCTGCCCCGGAGCGATCCAGAGGTCCGGATGGACATCAATCTTCTGCACTACCGCGAGCTGACGATGGTTGGAGCCTACGGCTGCACCAGCGCCAGCAATACCAAGGCGCTGCATATGCTGGCCGGGGGGGAGGTCGACCTCATGCCCCTGCTGACCGAGCGCTTGCCTCTCGGTTCGCTCGAGAAGGCGTTCGGCCTGATCGAGCGACGGAAGGCGTACAAAATCGTGATCACGGAACTTACGAGGTGACGACATGGAAGAGAAGTTGAGACAATTCGGCAGCGGCGTGAACGATCTGATCGGCGGTAAGAGCCTGTCGAGGGCCCAGACCAAGGACCTGTTCCGGCAGGTGCTCTTGAACGAACAACCAGACCTGCAGCAGGGCGCGTTCCTGGCCGCCATCACCGCGAAGGGCGCTACCCCCCAGGAGATCGCCGGCAGCTGGGAGGCCATCTACGAGATCGACACCATCAAGGTCACCCCCAATGTCACCACACCGCTGGTGGACAACTGCGGTACGGGCATGGACACGCTGAAGACCTTCAACATCTCCACTGCCGCCTCCATCATCGCCGCGGCTGACGGCATCGTCATGGCCAAGCACGGAGCGAGAGGCATTACTTCCAAGTGTGGCACCGTGGACATGATCGAGGCGCTGGGCGTGGATGTTGAATGCGATGTCAGCGTGGTCAAGAAGAGCATCGAGGAAACGGGCATCGGCATCTTCAACGGCATGTCGCCCAAGGTCCATCCCACCGCGTTGGGCCGCATCCTCTCGCAGATCAGGTTCGGGACAATTCTCAACATCGCCGGCTCTCTGGCGAACCCCGCTCTGCCAAAATACGGCGTCAGGGGGGTCTACTCCAAGGATATGCTCGCGCCGACATTACTGACGATGAAGGAGATCGGTTACCACCGGGGGTTTGTCTTCCACGGACTGAACGCGTCGGGGACCAAGGGCATGGATGAGATGTCGACCCTCGGCCCCACCACGGTCATGGAGCTGAGCAAGAACGACTTGATCTCGACCTACCAGATCATACCGGACGATCTGGGCATCAAGGTCGCCCAGGAAGAGGACGTTCTCACCTCAGGCAACAAGGAACTCGAGGTGCTCCGCCTGCTTAAGCTGCTGAACGGCGAGGAGGAGGGGGCGCGACAGGACATCGTTTGCCTCAATGCAGCCCCCATCCTCTGCATGATGGGGCGCGCTTCCACGCTGCAGGAAGGTGTAGAGAGGGCGAGGTCCATAGTCCAGGGCGGCAAGGCCATAAGTAAGTTGCAGGACTGGACCCGGTCGCAGAACACCGACCCCTCGATGGGCGTCGGCAAGTTCAATGAGCTGATGAGCCGGGCGGACAGCCCGGCCTAAGCTCTTTTCTCATATCGGCTGCTGGTCGTCCTTCGCTTCCCCCGCTTCCCACCAGTTGTTCCTCTTCTTGTGGTTATCGACGGGCTCATCGGAGGTGAGGACGATGGATGAACGCTGGGGCTCGCCCTCGAACTCCACCACCGGCACCTTGGCCGCCTTGTGGAGCTTGAGGACGAAACCCTTCATGAACTCCAGATCATCGATGCTCACATCGGAGGGGAACTGGAGGTAGAACATGTGGACCTCCCTTATGGTATCGAAGTAGTATCTGATGTTGGCCTTGGCAAGAAGCTCCTTGAACTTAGGAGCGTCCTTCCGGCGCTGGGAGAGCTCAGCAGCCGGTCAGCCCAGACCGCGTCGGCGTTGATCATGATGGCCTCTACGCCCAGTACTTTCCACATGATTGCCTGGAAGCGGTTCAGCCTAATTAATTTATACGAGCGAGCTCCCCCTGCGCAAGCGAGTATCGCGCGATCATAACGCTTCGATCAATATCCTCCAAAGAGGATTACAGAAAGTATGGTCGGCACGACCGGAACTCACGCTTGTGGACATTGGACCGCTACATCGTGAGGATGGTGCAGATCTGGTGGTTGAAGCAATGAGCGCTTTCAGAGAGGTAGTTCACTAGGGAGACATCATGTATTTTTTGAGGGATTCACAATATCATCGTACACTCCAAAGGCAATGCTCTCGATACCACTGGGTGGAACCCCGCCGCGCGGCTTGAAAAGGTCGTGCCCAAGGGAGCGCCGAGGTCCACGTCCTCTCGGAATGATTCGATCCCTTGGGGAGCATCAAGGACCGTATCGCCATCTTCATGGTCGACCAGGCCAAGAAGTGGGCGACCTCCGGCCGGGGGACCAGATCGTCAAGGCCACCTCCGGCAACACCGGCATATCGTTCGCCTTGGTGGGGGCGACGGAGGGATACCTCGTCACCATCGTCATGCCCGGGCAGATGAGCGTGGAGGGAAAGAATCTCATCAAGGCCCTAGGGGCCGAGATCATCTGTACGCCGGGCTACGGGAGCGATGTGGACAAAACTCTGGCCAAGGTCCGAGGATCAAGGGGAGCGATCCATGGATCTGGGTACCGGACCAGTTCTCTTCCCCTGACAATATTCTGGCCCATGTCAAGACCACCGGCCCCGAGCTGGTCGCAGGCGTGGGGCGGGGCATCCCTACCTTCGTGGCCGGGGTCGGAACGGGCGGTACGCTGATGAGCGTGGCGCGGTACTTGGAACAGGAGGTCATTCGCGCCGAGATCGTAGGCGTGGAGCTGTCGGAATCGGCGGCCATGCCCAGCGGGAAGGTTGGCCACCATAGCATCGAGGACATTGGCGATGGTTCCATCCCGCCATTGATGGACATGAGCGCAGTGATCAGAGTGGAGGCCGTATCGGCCCAGGAATCGGTGGACCTCACCCTTCGGCTGATGAGGGAGGATGGCATCATGGGCGGCATCTCCACCGGCGCCGACGTGGCCGCGGCGATCGGGTCGCTAGGGACCTCGGGCCGGGAAGGAAGGTCATGACCCTGGCCCCGACTCGTGCACCAGGCAATTCTCCACCACGTTGTTCCGAGAGCCATTGAAAAGAACTTAAGTAATGACAGGCATTGGAGCGACGCTATCATGGTCGTACGCCTCCCGCCTCACAAGCACTGCCTGAACTGCGAGGAGCCCATCCCCGAGGACCGGGACTATTGCAACGAGGAGTGCATGGTCAAGTCCAAGGTCAAAGAGAAACAGGGCAGCCGCAAAATGATGATATTCTACATCCTCGCTGCGATCGCTCTAGTTGCTATCTGGCTCCTATCATTCATCAAGTTCTGAGATTCTTTACCGCGTCAAGGGTGCGGACCAGGCTGACCGTTTCCTTGACATCGTGCACCCGCACCACGCTGGCGCCGTTCATGACCGAGATCGCTGCGGTGGCCAGGCTGCCCCCCAGCCGCTGATCGGCCCTCTCCCCAGTGATCTTGCCGATGAACCCCTTCCTCGACGCTCCGACCAGCAAAGGGCGGCCAGAGCAGCGAAGCTCCCGGAGCCGGCCGAGGATCTCGAGATTGTGCTCCGGGAACTTGCCGAACCCTATGCCTGGATCGAGCAAAATGACTTCACGGGCCAATCCCACGCCTTCCGCCCGGACCATCCGTTCCTCCCAAAGCCACATGATGTCGCTGACGATGTCGTCATAGGTGCCGGCGGTGACCTGTTGCTGCATCGTCCGCGGGTCGGACAGGGAGTGCATGAGCACCACCGGGACATTGTTCTCCGCGGCCACCCTGGCCATGTCAGGGTCCTCCAGCCCGGAGACATCGTTGATGATACGGGCCCCCGCCTCGATGGCCGCTCTGGCCACGTTGACCTTCCGAGTATCGATGGAGATCGGAACTGTCGGTTTGGGCGGCGATGAGCCGGATGACCGGCACCGTCCGGCGCAGCTCTTCGTCCAATGGGGTCTTTTTCTGCCCCCGGGCGGGTCGACTCCCCGCCTATGTCGATGATATCAGCGCCCTCCTCGGCCATGATAAGCGCGCGCTGCACCCCTTTGTCAACCCCCATGTGGCTATCCCCATCGGAGAAGGAATCTGGGGTCATATTGAGGATACCCATGACCAGCGGCCGGTCGAAAGTGAGCTGGCCGCCTGGCAGCTGGACGGGCGAAGAGCCCTCCGAGCCGTACCGTTCGATCGCGGTGGTCAGGATATCGTTACCCAGCAATTCGCCGAGGGCCTCTAGCTCACCGTCCTCGGCCACCAGGCATAACCGTGGGCGATGGCCCTTCTCGGTGAGGGCGAAGACGATGGAGTCCGCCCGGGCCTCCTTGAAGAGCGGTTCCAGCTCCTTGGTCCGGCCTTCCACGAAAAGGGCGCGGACCTCCGGCACCAGGCCCAGGGCGCGCTCTGGGAGGTCTAGCCCCAGCCGGGTCCATTCCTTGATCGCTTCCTCGGCCGAGCGGTATCGCCGCACTCGGGAGATCATGTCACAGCAGCGGATCGATAAGCTCCACCAGGTCCAGGACCTCTACCTTGGCCTTGGTGCGCTCCTTGCCCACCTTTAGGTTGTTCACACAGAACGGGCAGGAGGTCACCAACACGTCGGCGAAGCTCGCCTCCGCTACCCGCTTGCCGGCGATCTGCTCCGATAGCTCGGGATAGGCGGAACGGACCCCGCCCCCTCCACCGCAGCATCTGGCCTCCGCGGAGTTGCGGGCCATCTCCTTGAACTCGGCGCCGGGCACTTTGGCTAGGACCGCTCTCGGAGCTTTGTAGACGCCGGAGTGACGGCCCAGGTGGCATGGGTCATGGTAGGTGATCTTCTTGGGGAAGGCCTTCAGCTTGAGGTCCTTGTCCGCCAGGTACTCGGACACGTGGCGCACCTTGAACGGCACCTTGACGTGCTTGGGGTACTCTTCTTTGAACATGCGATAGCAACCAGCGCAGGAGAAGACCACTTCCTCGACGCCCTGCTCGAGGACGGCTTGGACGTTCTTCTCCATCTGCTTGACCATGTCCTCCTCGGACCAGCCAACCCGTTCCATGACGCTGCCGCAGCACGCCTCGTTAAGAAGAGTGAAGTCCTCGCCCAGCTTGTTCATTATGGAGATGGTCGCCTTGGCCGCGTTGGGGTTGCGGTACGCGGAGGTGCATCCCACGAAGTAGCCGATCTTGGCCTTCTTGGGCGTCAGCCCGAACACCTCGGGCACCGAGCGCTTCTCGCCGTAGGGATTGCCGAACTTCAGGATATTGTCGACCACCTTACGATGACTGGGGAGCATGGTGCCGGCGTTCACGAGGTCCTTCCTGGCCCTCTCGACCACATCGACCACCCGGACCTTCGAGGGACAACGCCTCTCGCAATCCTTGCACGTGGTGCATTGATATAGGGCCTCGACGACCGAGGATCGGCCGGAATTTCCTTCTGCATAAGGCCGTAGGCAAGGATGACCCGACCCCTAGCGACCCCGGTGTCCCAGCCAACGTCCTCGAATACTGGGCAGACGCTCTTGCAGAACCCGCACATGGTGCAGGTCATCATCTCCTTCTTCAATTCACTGAGGTTCTTTGCGTCGATGTGATCGGTCATCTTAATCCACCCTCGGCACGGTGATGCTTCCATCCATGCTGACCAGGACCTTAGCGTCCTTGTTCTGGGCCAGTGCGGCGTCCACCGCCTCCTGTACGGTGGCGAAGGGACGGATGTTCGCCTTCTTCAGGAGCTCGGGGTCCAGGCCGGTCACGGCCCACACATTCGCCCATACCGCGATCTCGGCCATCTTGGCCGCCTTATGATAGCCAAGCTTGTACTCCTTGGCCAGGTTCTCCAGTACCTTGCGTGGGTCGTCGGAGAGAGCTAGCTGTTGCAGGAAGGTGTCGTGGCCGATACCTTGGCGGCACTTGGACACCATGATAATGGTCCCACCCTCCTTCAATGCCCATTTTCCGTTGTCGAGCGCCTTCTGCGACTGATAGAGGTCCACATCCATGGGATAGGGGGCGATGGACACGACGACGTCGGCCTTCTCCTCGATCCTGACGGAGAAGACCTCGTTGGCCCACTTGACCGCCTGGGTGAAGGAGGCATGCAGGTCCCCGGCCTCGATCTTATAGATGTTCTGGTGACGGTCCAGCACGATCTGGATGGCGAAGATCGGTTTATCCTTCACGACCTTCAACGCGTCCATCATGTCCTCGTGGACGGGGTTGCCTTCCAGCACCAGCGCCTGCGCCTCCTGGCGCATCGCCAGCTTGTGGTTCTGCTCGATGGTCTTGCGCGAAGCGACCCCCGGCAGGAACGACTTCCGTCCCCCAGTATAGCCCGCGAAGTAGTGCGGCTCGACCGAAGTGATGATCACCAGGCGGTCGGCCTTCACAGCCATCTCATTGACGTGCATCTCGGTGCCGTTCTTCGAGGTGCCCAGGAACACGAAATTGTCCTTCTTGGAATCGTGGCTGTGAATGTTCGACTTCAGCTTGTCGTACTGCTTGCCGAAGATGAAGCGGTACTCCTCCTCGGTGGGAGCGCGGTGATCGCCGGTGGCGACGAGGTAGCGCGCCTTGGTCAGGTCCATTCGCTCCGCGAGCGCATCCAGTACCTTGCAGGTGGGCGTCGGCCGGGTGCCGTCGTTCACGATGAACACGATGTCCTTGCCGCCCTCCAGGAACTTTTCCAGAGCAGGGCCGGCCACGGGATTCTCCAACGCCCTGCGGATCTCCATCCTCTCGTCCCCGGTCTGGACATCCTTGGGGTAGATCGTTCCGGCGAAATTTTCCTCCGGCAGATGGAGGAACTGCTTCTCGTCCTTTCCGTAGGGGATGGTGAGCCTCATGACTAGAACCGATTTGGAATATTGGAGCCGATATATGAAGTTTTGACAAGACCTGACACGGTCCCGGGAGGAAAACACCAGGACCCGGGGCGGCGCTACGAGTTACGCTCCCGGGACATCCCATTTTCTTGAGGGACCTGCGGTGCATCAACGGGCTAGACGACATCTATACTCTCCTTGGTGTTTTCATATATCGCTCATTGACCGTGCCACCTTTTTATATCGCCTCGCGGATAATGCGCTCGGTCCGAAGGTGGCAGAAATGACCGAGTACAAAGATTCCGATTGGACAGACGGCGTGTTCGTGGACAAGTTCTTGGACGCGGTGTACCTCAAGGTACCCCAGCGGCAGAGGATGTTCGAGCTAGCCGCCTCGTACTACCGTCATTTCCTCTCAGACCGGACCGGAAATGTCATCCTGGACCTGGGGTGCGGCGACGGCATCCTCACCAAGGAACTTCTGGAGGTTGACGGGACCATCTCAGCTGTCCTTGTCGACGCCTCATCGGATATGCTGCGGAATGCCAGAACGAAGCTTGCAGCGTACGATAGGATACGCTACGTTCATGCCAGCTTTGAGGACCTTATAGGGTCCAAGACCGAGCTGGGACCTTTCGACATGGCTGTCTCCTCGTTGGCCATCCATCACCTGACGCTCAAGGACAAGAGGAGGCTGTTCGAGCTGATATTTCGGAGCTTGAACCCTGGAGGACATTTCCTGAACATCGACACCATGCTCCCGCCCACCCTGTCGCTGGAAGCCTGGTACCTGGTGCTATGGGAGGAATGGATGCGTCGCCGTTGCGATGATGCCCAACTGGCGGAAGGGATGGCCCTCATGAACGGACATCACCAGGTAGAGGCCCACCACGCTTGCCTGGACACCCTTGCCGACCAGCTGACGATCATGAAGGACGTAGGCTTCGAAGACGTGGACGTGGTCTTTAAGGATGGCATCTTCACTATCTATTGCGGACGAAGGCCCTGATCATCACGATCGTTGCCTAGGCCATCGAGCCACACCATGGGGTAGTAGGCCCATCGGAGCAAGTTAGCGGATAATGTAGGGCCTAAGAGAGCTTCGATGATCCATGGACCAGGTCCTTCCGGTAAGGCCAGAGACTGCCTCCGAAGAAAAAAGGATTTTAGCCCGTACGGCGCTGTGAGGGGCATGAAGACCCTTGCCGACCTGGGAGAAAAGGAGATCATCTCCCTGCTGCTGCGGGACATAAAGACCGATGTTGCAGTAGGGCCCGGGGACGATGCCGCGGCCATCGACCTGGGAGGGCAATATCTGGTCGCCTCCACCGATGTCGTTTCCCGGACCGCTCACCTGCCCAAAGGGATGACCGACTGGCAGATCGGGTGGTTCGCCGCCGCGGTCAATTTCAGCGACATCGCGGCGATGGGGGCCCGGCCCCTCGGCCTGCTGCTCGCGTATGTTCTTCCGCGGAACATGCCGTTCGAGGACCTCCAGCGCATCGTGCAGGGGGCGCAGGACTGCTGCCGGTCGGTGGACGCGGAACTGCTGGGCGGCGACACCAAGGAGGGTGAGGAGATGGTCATCGCCGGCACCGCCCTGGGCCTGGTGGACAAGGACAAGATACTTTTAAGGAAGGGGGCGAGGGAGGGAGATTTGCTAGCGGTCACCGGCCCCCTCGGCCTGGCCGCCGCCGGCCATATTGCCAGTAAGAAGGGCATATTCGCCCCCCGTACGGTCAAGGCGCTGTTAGAGCCACAGCCACGGATCAGGGAGGGGATGGTCCTATCCGCATCGGGCAAGGTCACCTCCTGCATGGACATCACCGACGGCCTCGCCTACTCGATCGGAGAGCTATCTCGCCAGAGCGGGTCGCACTTCGAGGTGAGGTGGTGCTCGATACCGGTCGGGGAGGACGTCCAGAAGGTCGCCGACAAGAGCGGAATGGCGGTGAAGGACCTGGTGATGCACTTCGGCGGCGATTACGAGCTTCTGTTCACGCTGTCCCCGGACGCGGTTGACGATCTCTCCGCCGCATTGAGAGGGCGGCTGCACGTCATCGGCCGCGTCAAAGGAGAGCAAAACGTTTTAATCACCGCAGGGAAGGTAGTTCCCTTGGACACTAGAGGTTACGAGCACTTCAGGAGCTAATGATGCACGAGGCCCGATTCTGGAAGGCGGAAGGAGAAAGGATCAGATGCCAACTATGCCCTCACTCCTGCAGCATCTCCCCATTGCGGAGAGGGATCTGCGGGGTCCGGGAGAACCGCGACGGCAAGTTGTTCAGCATGAACTACGGCAAAGTCTCGTCAGCGAACGTCGATCCCATAGAGAAGAAGCCCCTCTTCCATTTCTATCCCGGAGAGGAGGTCTTCTCCCTAGGCAGCATCGGTTGCAACTTCCGGTGTCGGCATTGCTTCGTCCCAGGGACCTTTGTGGTAACCAGAAGAGGTGCCCACAGCATTGAGAAGATATCAGACATCGGCAAGGACGAACTGTTAACTCATTCCGGACGTTTTATGAAGGTCAAAGATGTCTTTGATCATCATTATTCTGGTCAAGTCTGCAGGGTGAAGGCAAGATATCTCCCTGAGATCGTTTGTACCCCAGAACATCATTTCCTTGCTTCAGTTCATCCTACTTCCGATGGTATCCAAAAGATCGAGGCTCAAAACCTAAAAAAAGGACAATATGTCGTGATCCCCAAGAGGAAAGCATCCAACGATATCGAGATGCTTGATGTTAAGTCCATTTTATCTAACTGTTAATTATTCTTCATTTAAGGTCCACAGAAGAATTGACCCCGATTTTATTCGCCGAATCATCGAAATGAAAGCCAATGGATTTACTTCTAAGCAGATCGGCTCTGAGGTTTCTTGGAACCCCTCTAACATCAGATCACTATTTTCGACTATCAACCGCCAAGGTGTTGATTCTCTTTTTGGGGATTTTGAAAGTAAATTGGACGAAGAAAATGGTTTTGTTAGATTGTCGAATGGGCGCTATTCTATCCCTTCAAAGATTGAGATGAGCCCTAAACTAGCCCGTCTTCTCGGCCTGTATTGTGCAGAGGGCTGTGTAAGTAAGGAGTCTGAAAGGGCGAATTCGCATAGGGCTGTTTTTTCTTTTGGTCATTCCGAAGGCGATTTTGCTGAAGAGGTAAAGGACATCTGTCAAGCTGTGTTCGGCGCCGATGCCAGGATCTCAAAAGAAAAGACAACTCTCCAGGTCCATGTAAACAAGTCCCTTATTGCGCTATTATTCAAGGAATTATGCGGTGCAGACAGTAAAGCCAAGAAGGTGCCTGATGTTTTATTCAACAGTTCCACAGAGATAGTAGGTTCTTTCCTTCGGGGTTATTTCGACGGGGACGGATGTTATAAAAAGGACTACTCGGACGCCATCACGGTATCAAAGCCCTTAGCCATGGGCGTCTACGAATTGCTCTTGAATCAGGGCGTGGTCCCTGCATTCTATCAATATGATCCTTCAGAGAAGCGTCTGCTATGTGGCAGGGAGGTTAATCAAAGCACTGAATATATTATCAGAGTACCATCGGCGTTCGACTTTGTCCACGGAAAGTGGACCAAGAAGTACAAATCCTTCTATGTTGAGGATGCTAACTATTTCTTTGTTCCAATTAGGTCGGTTTCTAAAGATTCTTACGAAGGGGAGGTTTTTAATTTTGAAGTAGAGGATGATCACACCTACACAGCCAACTTTGCAGCTGTGTGTAATTGCCAGAACTACACAATATCCCAGGCCTCCCTGAGTGAGTTGGTGCTGAGGGAGATTAGGCCGGAGGAAGTGTCGGAAACGGCCCTGGCCCATGGGTGCCGGGGCGTGGCCTTCACCTACAACGAGCCGACCATCTGGCACGAGTTCACCTACGACGCCATGAAGACGGCCAAGGAGAGGGGGATGTTCACCGTCTACGTCACCAACGGCTTCATCCAGGAGGATCCCCTCCGTGAGCTGTCCAGCCGCCTTGACGCCATGAACATCGATGTCAAGGGGTTCACCGAGAAATTCTATGGAAAGGTGTGCAAGGCGCCGCTACAGCCAGTGCTCGACGCCACCACCCTGGCCCATGAGCTGGGGATCCATATCGAACTCACCTATCTCATCATACCTGGCGAGAACGACGCCCGGGACGAGATCCGCCAGTTCTCGGAGTGGGTGGTGGACCTCGACCCCCGCATCCCCGTGCACTTCACCCGTTTCCACCCGGACTATGAGATGACCGACAAGATTCCCACGCCGATCCCGACGATGGAGATGGCCAAGGAGATCGGAAAGGAAGCGGGATTGCAGTTCGTCTATCTCGGCAACGTCATGCTCCCTCACGGCGAGGACACCATATGCCCGAAGTGCCATGCCCTGGTCGCGGAGAGGAGGGGCTTCGGCATCCTCAAATTGGAAGCAAAGGAGGGGCATTGCGCCATCTGCGGCCAGGACCTGTACATGGTCCAGAGAAGGGGAGAGGTGGCCCAGTCGGAGCATAGAAGGGAACAGCTCAAGAGGTGAGCGGTGGAGGTCCACGAGCTGCATCGCCGCCTCGCCGAGCACTATGACCTCCCCAACTGGTGGCCAGCCGAGACCCCCTGGGAGGTGATGGTCGGGGCGATCCTTACGCAGCAGACCGCCTGGGAGAAATGTGGAGAGGGTGCTGGGCGAGCTGAAGCGTCGAGATCTCCTGAGCGTGAACGCCATCGTCGGCCTTCCCCTCGAAGAGCTGGAAGCGATCGTCCGCCCCGCCGGTTTCTTCCGGCAGAAGGCCAGGAACATAAAGGCCCTGGCCGCCTATCTTCAGATGCATTACTCTTCAGACCCTCGATGCATCCTGTCCAAGGAACTGAACGAGGCGAGGAGAGAGCTCCTTTCCCTGCCCGGCATCGGTAACGAGACCGCCGATGCTGTCCTGCTGTTCGCCGGTAGCCGGCCCAAGTTCATAGCTGCAGTGTACGTGTCGAGATTGTTAAAGCGCCTGGGCATCTTCGATTCTGAGGATTACGCCGAGGTCCAGCGATTCATGGAGGAGCAGGTGCTTCCAGACCCCCGCCAGTACGCCCACCTGTACGCACTCATGGTCCATCACTCCCGGACCGCCTGCCGCTCCCGTCCGAAGTGCGAGGTCTGCTTCCTCCGGGGCGAGTGTGAGTTCAGCGAATGAACAGGAAGAGCAGGTTACCGACAATGACCGAGAACAACAGCGAGGCCGCGATGGGTATCAGGAACGGTATCTTGGGAGTGACCCAAACCTCCTGCAGACCGGCGGCGGCGAGCTGGTCGAACTCGGCGGCGGTGAACTCGGAGCCCTTGGGGAAGACGCTGAACTTCAGCTCCCCGTTCTCGATGCGCTCCATGGGCCACACGAACTTGTTCTTGGCCTCGGCCACCGGCAGCTTGTATCCGAAGAGCATGGCCGGGAAGCGGACCTGGCCCCGGGTTAGGTTATAGACAAGCAGGAACACCGGCACGACGATGGTAATGACCGCCGCATTGAAGAGTATCAACAGCGGGAACGGCAACACGAACTGGGCAGCGTCGTAGGGCAGGTGGATGATCGGCAGCGTATCAATGAGGGGATACAGCGGGAACATGATGGCCAGGGCGATGAGGGCCTTGGCGTCCGCTCCCCCCTTGATGATGTCGAACTGGTAGAGCAGGATGAAGATCAGGAACATGATCGGTACGATCATCAGTTTCCAGAAGTACAGGTCGCTGCTATACTGGAATATCATAAAGCCCAGTATGGCGAACCCCAGGACGTACATGGCGAGGGGGATCGGATTTATGCCATCCTCGAACATCCCCTTCCGCTCCCAGAATATGTCCAGGAAGAATAGCCCGATGGGCACCAGTATCAGGAGGTAGGCCAGGTTCACTCCGTCATTGAGGATCTGTGCGGCCAGGAAGACCATGCCCGCTGCTCCTATCACGATCCAGTAAAGGTCCGAGGCTTCACGGGTCTTCCAATCGGCGCGGGCGGCCAGGAACAGTACGGCGAAAGCGATGGCCACCATGAGGACGGAGGTCCAGTCCATGGAGGAGGCCAACTCCATGAGACATAAAAATCCTTTCTACACCCATATCGGGGAAGATTTTTGTAGCAGCATTGAATCCGCCCATCGATGAGAAAGAGCCTCACCCTTTCATTCGTCACCCTCCTGTTGGCAATTGTACTTCTGGCCCCGATCGCATCCGGGGCAGATGTCAATGTCCTGGAAGTGAAGGACGGTTACGATAAGACCGTTCATGCCCCCGAGACCGTCTCCTTCACTTGGGTCGTTTTTAACAACGATACCGCACCATACCTGGTCCAGGTGGATGCCCAGATAGGAAAGGACTCCGCCGGGATCATACCCGCGGACATCAATCTGGGAATTGAGCAGAACTACTCCGCGCTGGGTCCGGGAGAGAGCCGTCAGATCATCATCCAGGTAACTGCTAGTAAGGCCGCGCAATCCGATGACTTCCCCATCTATGCCAATATCTCCTTCTCCAAAATGAGTGACCCCTCGCAGGTCGAGGTCGTCTCCGAGTCGGCTACGGTGCATGCAAAGGCGATGTTCGAATCATCGGGGAACAAGATCTTCGGGACCTGGGAGAACACCTTACCCTCGCCATTCAATACCCTGATCTGGTCCTTCATCTTCACTATCCTGCTCTGGGTGGGCGTCGCCGGGTTGATCTACTTCATCGTGGACCCATTGGTCCAACAGTTCACCAAGAAGACCAAGACCGACCTAGATGATCGGATCATGGCGGTGATCAGGATGCCCCTGTTCGCCCTCATCGTCATCTTCGGTATCGTGGACTCTCTGGCCATCCTCGACATACCCCAAGAGTGGCACATCTCCATCATGCAGATGTATCAGATCCTAGTGGCCATTATTGCCGCCTGGGTCGCATTCCGCATATTCGACAAGGTGGTGATCTACTACGCCGAGAAATGGGCCAAGACCAGCGACACCGAGATAGATGACGTTCTCGTTCCCCTGCTTCACAAGCTCGGGATCGTCATAATTCCGGTGGCTGGAATTATGGCCGTGCTTAGCGTAATAGGCGTGGACGTCACCCTGCTGGTGGCCGGCATGGGAGTGATCGGTTTGGTAGTAGCCTTTGCCGCCCAGGAAACACTAGGCAACCTCTTCGCTGGACTCCAGCTGCTGATGGATCGGCCGTTCAAGGTAGGCGACATAATCAAGCTGGATTCTGGACAGGTATGCAGGATCGAGAAGATCGGGCTGCGGTCGACACAGATGTACAACACCTTTGACCACGACATAATCATCATGCCCAACAACGATGTGGCCAACTCAAAGGTGGAGAACTATTCTCGTCCGGACAAGCGTCACGAACAGTACGCCGAGGTCGGGGTCGCCTACGGCACCGACCTGGAAAAGGTCAAGAATGTCCTGCTTGGCATCGCCAATGACCACCCTGACGTGATCAAACAGAAGGACCAGATGCCATACATCAGAATGGCCAAGTTCGGCGAGTCCTCGATCGACTTCAAGCTGTGGTACTGGGTCGATCTGCCCAATATGTGGCGCGTCGCGTCCGATGTGCGCATGGCCATCGACAAGCGGTTTAAGGAGGAGGGCATCGAGATACCTTTCCCGCAGAGCGTGGTCACCTTCAAGAACGCCCCGCCCAAGTGAGACGAAAAACCCTTTCCAACCCCTTCCTTTCTATTTTTAACAAGATATTTCTAAGCCCACGTCCATAAGAACGCTTCAGAAATAGCTCAGAGGCGAGATCATGGACGTTACCACTGCCATCAGGACCCGGCGGAGCATCCGCAAGTACAAGAGGAAGGAGATACCGGAGAACGTGCTGAAGGAGCTTCTGGAGGTCGCGAGGACAGCCCCCTCGGCAGCGAACCGGCAAGCCTGGGAGCTCATCGTGGTCAAGGACCAAAAGCTCAAGGCCGAGTTGGTGCCGGCGTGCAAGAACCAGAAGTTCGTGGAGGATTGTTCCGTTTTCCTGGTCGCGTTGGAGGACCCCGAGCAGAAGTGGAGCCGGGTAGACGTGACGATAATGATGGACCACATCACCCTGGCCGCTCACGAAAAGGGGCTTGGCACCTGCTGGATCGGAGCCTTCGACAAGGACAAGGTGGGAACGTTGCTCGGAGCGCCGGCTAACCGTACGGTCGCCGTCTGCCTCACCCTGGGATACCCCGACGAGAGCCCCGAAGCGAGACCGCGCAAGCCCCTGGAAGAGCTGGTCCACTATGACCACTATGGATCCCGACAATGAAGATGGCCCATGAAAAGGACATCGGCTGCGAGAAGCGGGCCGGACAGAAGGGTTTCGTCCATGTCTGCGACCTCCTCGACGAGGAGCACTTCCTCCTGGGAGTGAGATGGATCGATCCGGACTCGGTCGTACCGCAGAAGCCTCACCGCCACCTATTAAAGCAGGCCAACTACGTCATCGAGGGCACCGGCACGGTCACCAATGGTGAGGAAACGATGGACTTCCAGCCAGGGGACATCCTGCTGATGGAGGGGGGCGAAGAACATTACTTCTCCACCGCTTCGGGCATCAAGATGATCGAGATCAGATACAAATGACGAGCCTCGATCGTCACCTTTTTCTTATTTGATGGAGGGTTAATCTACATGGAGCTGGCATGCTTAGTCCATGACCAGCGGACTGGTGGTCAGGGGTCACAGAATGGATATCTGGGCGTGGGTCGCTCTGAGATTTGTGCTGGCTTGGATGTTGCTGTGGGCGTTCTTCGACAAGCTCTTCGGCCTGGGATATGCGACGCCCCCCGGCCATGCATGGATCAACGGGGTCTCGCCCACCACCGGGTATCTTAAATTCGGCTCCGGGGGGCTGTTCGGAGACCTGTTCCAAGGGCTGGCCAATAACGTCGCCGTGGACGTGGTGTTCATGGCCGCCCTGTTGCTGATCGGAGGCGCCCTACTCCTGGGAATCGGCCTGAAGATAACGGCCGTCGCGGGCTCGCTGTTCTTCGGGTTGCTGTGGTTGTCGAACTTTCCTCCGGCGAACAACCCCATCGTGGACGAGCACGTGGTCTACATCATCGTGGTCATCGGCATCGCTTTGGCCGGGGCAGGAAGATATCTCGGCCTAGGAAGAGATGGTCGGAGCTGGAGATGGTCAGGAGGCATCGCTTCCTGGAGTGATGGGGGGGAGACCTTCGGCGAGGTTTATTATCGAGCGTCCGGATTTCATACTCATGATGATCGGGGCGATGGGAGACGCCCACGGCGGGAAGTACTTCCAGGAGACCATGGTGGAACAGCTCAAGGGCGTGGACCTGCTGTTGCTGGCGGGGGACATCGCCGATAGCAACGACCTGGAGAGCTTCGATCGGGTCTGGCGACAGCTCAGGAGCTCGTTTCACGGCACGATCGTCGCCGTGTTCGGCAATGACGAGTACGAACAGGACCGGGCGGAGTACCGCGCCAGGTTCGACGCGGTATTCCTGGACGACGAGGTCACCGACCTGACGGTCGATGGGGTCAAGGTGCGGATCGTCGGGACCACCGGACCCCTGGACCGGCCGACCTGGTGGCAGCGCACCCACATTCCCAACATATGGAGCAAGTACGGTGACCGGGTCACCCGTCTTGACGCCCTTTTGGACCGTGGGGGCGCGGACCTGCTGGTCCTCCTGAGCCACTACGCTCCGACCTATCTGACCCTGGAAGGGGAGAGGCCCAAGGCCTTTCCAGAGATGGGGTCGAAGGCCATGGAGAAGGTGCTCCTGGACCGGGGACCGGACCTGGTGGTCCACGCCCATGCCCACAATGGCTCAAGGCACGCCCTACTAAAGGAGAAGCAGACCAAGCTGGACGGACCGACGGGCAGGGCGGTGCCCATATGGAACGCCTCGCTGCCGTTGGGCAAGGAGATCTCGAGGTTGGAGTTGACCAAGGACGGTGGATGGAACGTTCGGCTGCAGAGTTGAACCGGACATCGCGCGGTCGATCTACGACGCCACGACCCAGATACCTCCAGGGATGGTCTCCACATACGGTGATATCGCGGCGGCTCTGGGCGATCCGGTGGCGGCCAGGGCGGTCGGGGAGATCCTCTCGCGCAACCCCACTCCCATAGTGGTCCCTTGCCACCGCGTCGTGTACTCGACTGGCCGGACTGGCTGGTACGGAGGCCATGGGCAGGGAGCGGACAGGAAGGTCGAGCTGCTGCGGGCCGAGGGAGTGAGGATCGAAGATGGAGCGGTGGTCGACCTGGACCGGGTCCGATTCACTGGTTTCCAGATCGAGCCGGTGCTGCGGGACATTAAGGAGGAGCAGGACCGCGTCCGCGAGCAGGTCATCGAGGAGGACCGGTTCGGAACGCTGCAGCGAATAGCCGGACTGGACATATCCTATGCTGGCGAGAGGGCCTTCGCGGCCATGGCAGTGTATGACTGGGCTACGGGAGAAATGATAGAAGAACGGACCGCCGAGAAGGTGGTTCGATTTCCCTACATACCCACCTATCTCTCGTACCGGGAGATCCCGGCCCTGCGACCACTGATCGACCGCTCGGACGATCTCATCTACCTGATCGACGGGCAGGGCGTGCTGCATCCGCGGGGAGCGGGGATAGCCTCGCACATCGGCGTATGCTTCGACGTCCCCACCATAGGGGCGGCCAAGAGCTGGTTGGTGGGGCAGGTCCAGGACGACATGGCCGAGCGCTCTCCCATACTAGTGGACGGTCGGGTGCGGGGCTACCGGCTGGGGGGCGGGAAGAAAGGGACCTATGTGTCCGTAGGCCACCGGGTCTCCTTGGACACCGCCGTCACCATCAGCGAGCGGTTCCTCCATAAGGGCATTCCCCTGCCGCTGCGGCGGGCCCACGACCTCGCCACTGAGCTCCGGAGGTCCTCGGAATGAAGATAACGGTGTTCGGGGTCGGAGCGGTCGGCAGCGTCGTCGGGGGACTGCTGTCAAGGGGGCACCGGGTGACTTTGATTGCGAGGAGGGAGCATGTCAATGCCGTCAACGCTGGCGGCCTACGCCTGACCGGGGTCGTGGACGAGACCTTCCGTCCAGATGCCAGGACCTCAGTGGATGGCCTGGGCGAGCAGGACCTGGTCCTCATCACCACCAAGGCATACGATACTGCCAAAGCTGTCGAGCAGATCACGCCACTGGTGGGCGCGGGCACGCTCGTCGTCTCCCTGCAGAACGGCCTCGATAACCTCGAGGTCCTGAGCGACTCTTTCGGCCACCAGGCGATCGTAGGGGTCCCCTTCCTGGGGGCGACCTACCTAGGGCCGGGCCAGGTCCGGCTGGCCGGATTCGGGGAGATCGTCCTGGGCTCGCCGTCCGACCGGAAGGAGAGCGTCGCGCTCGTCCGCGAGGCCCTGGACAGCGCGGGTATGAACGCTCGCATTTCGGATGTTATAATCTCGGTGGTGTGGCTGAAGGCCATCGTCAACGCGTCGATCAATCCGATCACCGCCCTTGTCCGGAAGGAGAACGGCTTCATCCTCGGTTCCGAGGAGCTGCTCGAGCTGAGCCGGTCGGCCTGCCTGGAGGGGGCGAGAGCAGCGGAGGCCAACGGCATCACGCTCGGTTGCGACGACCCGTTCGTAAAGGTGCTGGAGGTGCTTAGGGCCACTGCCTCGAACCGCTCCAGCATGCTCCAGGACTGTGCTCCGCTCGAAGCGCACCGAGATCGACCAGATCAACGGCGCGTTGGCCGACCGGGGTGAGGCCATGGGAGCACCTATGCCGGTCAATAGGACATTGTGGGCCCTGGTCCGGTCCTTGTGATACACTTGCCGATGAAGACGAGGCGGCCTCATGTTGGGACCGACTTCCGCGTTGCACCCCGATGCCAACCCATTTATAGCCCGGTCAGTATTTTTCAACGGAGAGCATGGTGGACGTAAAAGAGCTGGTCAGACGGGCGCAGGCATTGAACGAGAAGGGTCTGAGCGAGCGAGAGGTCGCTGACGAGCTTCACCTCTCCATAGATACCGTCCGCTACCTCGTCGAGCAGGGCGAGGACGGCGGCCTGCCGCCTACCGATGTCAAGATCGGCTGGCGCAGCCTGGGCGTGAGCGGGACGAGGGTCGCGCTGATGAGCGAGATCCTGGCTGACATCATCGACGAAGAGCTGGGCAAGAGCGGGGCAGTGGCGGAGGCGGTCCTGGGCATCGCCCTCAACGGCGTGCCGTTCGCCACCTATATCTCCGAGAACCTTGGCCTGGACCTGACGGTCTACAAGCCTCCCGCAGCGCGGGGGAGGGCCGGCGGGGCCATCTCTGCCAACTACGCATCGGTCAAAGGGAAGAAGATCGTCGTGATCGACGATGTCGTGACCACCGGCGCTACGGCGGAAGAGGCGGTCAAGGACATCAGGGAGGCGGGCGGGGACCCCATCCTCATCGTGGTCATCGTCAACAAGAGCAGCTTGAACGAGATCGCCGGCGTTCCGCTCCGAGGGTTGATACGAGCGAGGTCCATGGGCGGCACCATCCTGGGCGGCGGACCCCTGCATTCGTTCCCGTATCATTAATATCGTTGCATTCGTTCCGATGCCATTGACATGCCCGATTACAAGGACGTCTGTTCAGGGTCGGGAATACTTAGCTCCGAGGACCGCGGCAAGATCATATCCCGCATCCACTCCATGCTCTTCTGGGTCGGGGAGATCATCCCTCAGGAGATCAAGATAGAGGACCGCACCGTTCAGCTGCGCGACGTGGTGTTCAACTATTTGATAAAGGAGAACCCCACCAAAGAGGAAAGGAAGGACGCCGAAGTGCTGGCGGAGCTGTTGGATAAGCATGTCAAGGAGATCGAGGCGGAGATACGCAGGGGCGATGCCAACCGAGCCGATGCCTGCGAACTGATGAATGAGGCCCGTTCCTATCTTCGTGCGGTGGATGAGCTACGGACATCGAAAGGAGATGAGATGGAGATCAAGATGCATGGCCTGATCCAGAGGGTCGAGGACGCCCGCCGATGGCAACACTTCGTGGATATGGTCAAATGATCGCGGTCCGGCCGATGCCAGCCATCCATCAACAAATAGAGGGACCATCGACGATGACCTTTCCTTTGACATTTCGGAAAATGGACGTTCGAAGCCCGTTGCCGTTCCCGCTGTTTTCTACGGTCCGGCTCGTTCCGATTGATAACTTTCGCAGAATGGACCGCCCATCGCACAAAAGGTATATTATATACCTTGATTATCATCAAAAAGCTCTAGGGAAATCGTAGTATAATCAACGAAAGGAGAGGAAACCGTGATAGATTACTTGGACGAGAAGATCATCGAGATCCTCAAGAGGGACTCCCGGAGGCCCTTCGTAGACATAGCCAACCAGCTGAAGGTGTCCGAAGGGACCATTCGCAGCCGGGTCCGCAAGCTGGTGGACGATAATATCATCCAGTGCTTCACCATCAAGACCAGCAGCAAGAACGTCAAGGCCATCATAGAGATCAAGATCAACGTCAACGTGAACACCTCCGATGTGGCGGCCAATATCGCGCGGTTCGATGGCGTCTCCGAGGTCTTCGAGGTCACCGGCGAAGAGGACGTCGTGGCCATCATCGACGTGACCTCCTCGCCACAGCTGAACGAGATCATCGAGCGCATCCGGCGCTTCGATAACGTTCAGTCGACCAGGACCCGCCTGATCCTGAAGGAGCACTTCGGGGGACAGTAAGATGTTCTCTGGCTGCGCCACTGCCATCATCACCCCGATGACCAGGGACGGAGGGATCGATGAGATCGGCCTGAGGGAATTGGTCAGGTTCCAAGAGGAGAACGGGATAAGGACATTGGTCCCCTGTGGCTCCACCGGGGAATCGGCCACCTTGAACCACCAGGAGCACCTCCGGGTCATCGAAGTGGTCATCGACGAGGCTAAGAGAGCAAAGGTCATCGCGGGGGCCGGTTCGAACGCCACCAGCGAAGCGATCCACCTCAGCAAGGGAGCCCAGAACCTGGGCGCGGACGGCCTGCTGTCCATCTCCCCCTATTACAACAAGCCCACCATGGCGGGCATCATCAAGCATTATGAGGCCGTCGCCGCATCGGTGGACATACCCACCATCATCTACAATATCCCATCGCGGACCGGTTCCAATATCAACGCCGCCACCATGCTGAAATTGGCCCTGATACCGGGCATCGGAGGGGTCAAGGAAGCGTCTGGAGATATCCACCAGATCGCGGCTATCGCCGCCCAGGCGCCCAAGGACTTCCTGGTGCTGTCGGGCGACGATGCCATGACCGTACCGGCCATGGCGGTCGGGGCGAGAGGGGTCATATCCGTCACTTCGAACCTCATGCCTGGAACGATGCTTTCCATGGTCAACGCCATGATGGACGGCAACGTGAACGAGGCCCGCCGGATCAACGACAGCCTGCTGCCCATGTACAGCGCCCTGTTCATCGAGACCAACCCCATACCGGTTAAGACCGCCCTCCGTCTGATGGGGCGGCCGGCGGGACCGTTCCGCCTGCCGCTGTGCGACCTGATCCCGGCGAACCTGGATACACTAAAGCGGACGCTTTCCGACTATAAGCTGATCTGAAAGGGTGATGTGCATGATAAGGGTCGTTGTAGGTGGGGCCACTGGCAAGCTCGGTAGCATGGTCTGTGCATTGATCAGCGAACAGCCGGACATGCAACTGGTCGGTGGGATCGTGTCCGCCGGTAGCGAGAGCGTCGGCCGGCCGATCGCGCTGGGCATCAACGCCACTGGATCAGACCGCATCGCCGCGGCGGTCGAAAACGCCGACGTCTACGTGGACCTGACCTCGCCGGCAGCGGCGGAGAGGAACATTCCATCAGTGGAGCGGACGGGGCTGAACTTGGTGATCGGGACGACCGGCATATCGGCCGAGGCAATGGAGCGGCTCGCTTCCTCGGTGAAGGAGCACCTCTCCTCGGCCGTGGTCACTCCCAACTTCTCCATCGGAGTGAACGTGTTCTTCAAGACCTGTGAGAGCCTGGCCAAGGCTCTTCCCGGTTACGACGTGGAGATCGTCGAGGTGCATCACAATCAGAAGAAGGACGCTCCCTCCGGGACGGCCAAGAAGGCCGCCGAGATCGTGGCCGAGGTTACCGACGTGGACAAGATAGTATATGGTAGGGAGGGGAAGGTCGGAGCAAGGGGGCACGAGATCGGCATCCATTCAGTACGGGCCGGGGATGTGGTGGGGGAACACACCATCATCTTCGCCGGCCGAAGAGAAAGGATCGAACTGACCCACCGGGCCCATTCCCGGGAGGCGCTCGCCGAGGGCTGCGTGATGGCCATCCGGTGGATCGCCGACAGAAAGGACGGCCAGATACACTCAATGGACGAGGTGCTGGGATTATGATCAAGGTCATGAAGTTCGGAGGCACTAGCGTAGGGAGCGTAGACGCCATGGAGCGGACCGCTTCGGTCATCCTGAGAGAAGAGGCCCAGAAGGTCGTGGTGGTATCGGCGATGTCCGGGGTCACCAACACTCTTATCGCTTGCATAAGGGACGGGCCGCCCATCGAGGAGTTCGTGACACAGCTCAGGAACAAACACCTGTCCTGCGCCAAGATCATCATGCCATCCGACATCTTTAATGAGTATTGCGTGACCCTGGACGAGAGCGTGGACGGTTTGCGCAAAGCGCTGGAGGCGCGTAAGAACTGTCGATTGCGACCCCGTTCTGGACGATACTATCTCCTCTTGGGGAGAGCGGCTTTCGTCGATCACCATGGCCCATATCCTCCGGGCCAAGGGGGCGGAGGGCATCCCCCTCACTTCGGAGCGATCGGGCATCGTGGCAGAGGGAGCGCCCGGCAACGGTTCGGCCAATCTCGACGCCACCCATCACAACCTCAAATGCACCGTCCGTCCCCTTCTAGAGAAAGGTATGGTCCCGGTGCTCACCGGCTACTACGGCTGCGGCGCGGACGGACGGCCGCTGACGTTCGGCCGGGGCGGTTCCGATTACTCCGGCAGTGTGGTGGCCTATGGCATCGATGCCAACTGCTGCGAGATCTGGACCGATGTCAACGGTTTCATGACCGCTGATCCCCGGGCGGTGCCGGGGGCCAGGTGCATCGACGAGATGGACTACAATGAAGCGGCCGAGTTGGCGTACTTCGGAGCGAAGGTGCTGCATCCTCGCACGATAGAACCAGTTCGACGGAAGGGCATCCCGCTGATGGTGAAGAACACCTTCAATCCCGAGGCCAAGGGCACGCTGATCCGGGCACAGAAGAGCAACGGTGGGGACATCTTGAGATCGGTGGCGGTCAAGTGCGACCTGTCCATCGTCAAGGTCTATTCCTCGGAGCTGGTGTATCAGCCCAGCCTGATCTCCAGGCTGGTCGGCTCCATCTCTGACGCGGCGGTGAACACCTACGCAGTGTCAACGTCATTATCCACAGTTGGCGGTGGTGATACCGACGCCAGCGGTCGACAAGGTCCTGAAGAAGATCGATTCGCTGAACGAGCAACAGGTGGAGAAACTTAAAGTTAAAGGCAACGTCTCGCTCATCTGCTGCGTCGGCGATAACATGATCAACATGCCCGGTGTCGCGGCCAAGGTGTTCGCCACGGTGGCCGAGATGGGCGCCAATATTGAGATGATCTCCGAAGGAGCATCGGACGTGGCGCTTAACTTCGTGGTCCCCAGTGACAAGGCCCTGGACGTGGTCAGGAGCATTCACGGTACGTTCATAGGTGGTTGAAATGAGAAAGTTCGAGAGCGTGGATGGGCAGATGCTCATCGGTGGGGTGAAGGCGACCGACATCGTTAGCAAGTACGGCACGCCGGTCTACGTGACCGACGAGGATGCCGTCCGCCGCAACTATCGGGCGATCTACAACGCCTTTGCCAAGCACATGCCGACCAGGATCAACTACGCCTGCAAGGCCAACACGAACCTGGCGATCCTGAGGATACTAGAGCAGGAGGGCAGCTGCATCGATGCCGTTTCCATTGGGGAGGTCGATGCCTGTCTGCGTGCTGGCTTCTCCCCCGACCGCATCCTGTATACCGGCGTTAACGTACTCCACCCCCGAGCTGAAGGCAGTGGCGATGCGTAAAGTGCCGATCAATATCGACTCGTTCTCCGAGATGAGGCGCCTGGCGCTCATCACTACCGATCTCCCCATATCCTTCCGGGTGAACCCTGAGGTGGGGGCGGGCCACCATGAGAAGGTGGTCACCGGTGCCCGGTCCACCAAGTTCGGCATTCCCAAGGGTCAGATCATCGATGCATACTCCGAGGCGATGCAGCTGGGCTTCAGACCGGTAGGTCTGCACTGCCACATCGGCGCGGGGGTACAGGTCGTCGACCCTTTCGTACAGGGAACCGAAGTGCTCGTATCCATCGTCCAGCGACTGGAGAAAGAGCTCAAGTTGAACCTGCGGTTCATCGATATCGGCGGGGGCATCGGCATACCCTACCATGTCGAGGACCAGCCCATGGACCTCGACCTGCTGGCCAAGGAGATAACCACTCGCATAAAGGAGGGGACGAAGGTCAAGCAGATCATTCTGGAGCCTGGTCGGTACATCATCGCCGACACCACCGTCCTGCTGACCTCGGTAGTGGACATCAAGGAGACGCCGGACAAGCGCTTCGCCGGCGTGGACGCGGGCTTCAACACCCTGGTCCGCCCGGCGTTCTACGGTTCGTTCCATCATGTCGCCGTGGCCAACAAGTTCGGAAGAGATGGCGAGCTGATGTACGATGTGGTCGGGCCCATCTGCGAGTCCGGAGACTACCTGGCCAAGGAACGGATGCTCCCGAAATTAGAGGAAGGCGATGTCATCGCGGTGTATGATGCGGGAGCGTACGGTTTCACCATGAGCTCCAACTACAACATGCGCCCACTGTCCCGGGAGGTCCTGGTGCACAACGGCGTCACCAACCTGATCAGGGAACGGAGAGCATCGAGGACCTCCTGCAGAACCAGCGCATACCGTCGAGGCTGATGCTGTGATCTTCTGGAAGTACCATGGTCTGGGGAACGACTTTATCCTGTTCGAGGACCTGGAAGAGAAAGCGCCTACCGATCCAGAGATCGTCAGGAAGTTGTGCGACCGCCGGTTCGGCATCGGCGGGGACGGCATCCTGTACGTCCGCCTGGATGCCGATGCCGATGCCTTCATGAAGGTCATGAACTCCGACGGCAGCGAGGCGGAGATGTGCGGCAACGGCATACGCTGCGTGGCCAAGCACCTGTACGATTTCGCCATCGCTCCGTCCGAGCGGATGCGCATCAACACCCTGGGCGGGATCAAGGAGATCGAGGTCAAGGTCGTGGAGGGAGAAGTGACCGAGGCCTCGGTGGACATGGGCGCACCCCGCCTGGACTGCCAGGACGATCCCCATGCGGTGCGAGGGACGGTTCGTGGACGGCACCCTGGATATTAATGGCGTCAAGATCGTGGGAACGGCGGTCAGCATGGGCAATCCCCATTTCATCACCTTCCAGGAGCTTAGCGATGAGCAGGTCAGGGACCTCGGTCCGCGGATCGAGGTGCATCCCCTGTTCCCCCGCAAGACCAACGTGGAGTTCGTCCGTCCCGTGGACGGGCGGCTGGACGTGAAGGTGTTCGAGCGGGGAGCGGGGTGGACCTATGCCTGCGGGACCGGGGCCTGTGCCACCGCAGTGGCGGCCGGCCTCAAGGGCATCGCCCCGCCGGGGCACGATGTGAAGGTCAGACTTCCGGGAGGGGACCTGACCATCAATGTTAAGAGGGACCTTTCCATGGTCCGGATGACCGGTCCCGCCACCAGGGTGTTCCAGGGCGAGATCGAGTGGTAGAGTGGTGAATATCATGGCTTACGAGTTCGCGGATCGTTTGAAGAACATTCCGCCCTATCTGTTCGCGGAGATCGAGGAGAAGGTCAACGAGAAGAGGGCGATGGGCCTGGACATCATCGACTTTGGCATCGGGGGTACCTGACGTACCCACCCCCCAGCCTATCGTCGAGGAGATCAAAAAGCAGCTGGAAGACCCGGAGAACCACCGTTATCCGTCCTCAGGCGGAGAGCGGGACACCAGGGTCGCCATCGCTGAATGGTACTCCAAGCGCTTCGGTGTGGAGCTCAACCCGGACCGCGAAGTGGCGGTGCTGCTGGGAAGCAAGGAGGGACTGGCCAATATCGCCCGGGCCTTCGTGAACCCCGGCGACAAGGTGCTGTGCCCGGACCCCGCCTACCCGGTCTACGCCCAGGGCGCGACCCTGCTGTGCGACGCTCGGCCGGTCAAGGTCCCGCTGTACGACGAGGACGATTTCCTGCTGGACCTCGACGAATGCCCCGAGGACGCCAAGATGCTGTTCCTCAACTACCCGAACAATCCGACCGGGGCGGTGGCCAGCGGCGCTTACCTGAAGAAAGCGCTCAAATGGTGCAACGATACCGAGACCATCCTGTGCTATGACAACGCCTACTCGGAGATGACCTTTGATGATTACATTGCGCCATCGATCCTCGAGTACGGCCGGCAGGCCATCGAGTTCGGTTCGCTGTCCAAGACGTTCAACATGACCGGCTATCGTCTCGGCTACGCCGTGGGGGACGCTAACCTCATCGCGGGGCTTAAGAAGGTCAAGTCCCAGATCGATTCGGGCGCCCCCAAGTTCATCCAGAAGGCTGCGGTGACCGCACTCGGCGAGTACCAAGGACGCACCCGGCCCAAGATGGTGCAGGATGAACGTGGATATCTACCAAGAGCGTAGGGACATCATGGTCGGCGGCCTCCGGAAGCTGGGCTTCGACATCAAGCTCCCCAAGGGGACGTTCTACCTGTTCTTCAATGTCGACGGCAACAGCATGGACTTCGCCGCACGACTACTGGACGTGGGCGTCGTGGTCACTCCGGGCATCGGGTTCGGCTCCAACGGAGAGAACTTCGTCCGGATGGCCCTCACCCAGCCGACCGCGAGGATCGAGGAAGCGCTGGAAAGGATGCGCAAGGCGTTGTAAGCCTTCTCCCCAAAGGCATCGGGTCGGGAACGCCCTCAGGCCGGCGGGGCTGGCTTCAGCGAGGGCATCGCGCTGTTGGCGCACTTGCACGACTTCAGCGCCTCGACCGCCGGCAACGGCTTCCCGAGGATGAAGGACTCCAGTGCGCCCCCCGCTGTGCTGACGTAGGAGAACTTTTCGGCCAGCCCGAACTTCTCGGCTGCGCCCACGGTGTGACCGCCTCCGATCAGGGTGAACGCCTTGGAGTGGACCATGGCGTTCATCAGCTCCCGGGTCCCCAGACCGAACTGCTCCTTCTCGATCAGACCGGCGGGACCGGACATAAAGATGGTCTTGGCCGGTCCGAGCACCTTGGCGAACTTGGCGGCGGAGAACTTGCCGATATCGAAGATGGGGACATCGATGGGGAGGTCCCCGACCATCATGTCGCGCCTCTGGCCATTGATCTCCACCGCCACATCGAAGGGAAGCAGGATGCGGTCGCCCCGCTCCTTGAACAGCTTCTTGGCCGCCTCCAGTGTCTCGGGGGTCAGTTCGCTCTCCAGTATCTTAGTGGAGGGGTCCCCGAGCTTCACTCCACGGGCGGTCAGGAAGGCGTTGGCGCTCAGTCCGACCAGGATGACCCAGTCGGCCGTTCCGCTCTTGAGCACCCGTTCGATCACCTTGATGGAATCGCCGAACTTAGCTCCGCCCAGGATGAAGACGGAAGGGTGCGCGGGATCGTCGAAGACCGACTGCAGGGCGGTCAGCTCCTTCTCCATCAGGCGGCCCACCGCCGACGGCAGCACCTTGGGGAAACCCACCAGGGAGCACTGGGAGCGATGAGCAGTGGCGAAGGCGTCGTTCACGTAGAAGTCGGCCAGGGGGGCGAGGAAGGTGACCAGCTCGCATCTGGCATGCTCATCCATGCTCTTCTTCTCCAGCTCGTAGGGAAGCTCCCGTTAGTTTCTTCAGTAGGATGGCATTGCCCGGGGTGAGCCCTTGATCTCGCTGGCCACGGTCTCGCCGACGATGTCGTCAACGTACTTGACCTGCTTGCCCAGATACTTGGACAGGTGCTCGGCATGCTTGTCGAGGCGGCAGAAGTCCCAGTCGCCTGGTCGGCCCTGATGCGCCAGAATAACGACCTTGGCGCTCTTATCCAGCAGCTCCCGAACGGTGGGAATTATCTGCCGGATGCGGTTGTCGTCCTCGATCTCCAAGGTCTCCTGGGCCAGAGGACAGTTGATGTCGACCCTCAGAAGGACGGTCTTGTTCTCGAAGTTAAAATCGTCAAGCGTGTTGAACTCCTTCATTTGGTCCCGGCTCCAACAGATCAGGCTGTATTACCACGATGTTGCATGCTCAAAATAACCCTTCCGCTTCCCGCGACCACAGCGACATGGGCATTCTTTATGCTCCGGTCCCCCATCCCCGGGTAGGATGAGGATGATGCCCTGCCGTCATCGGCTGGTTCCAGAGAGCGAGAGCTACTGCTGGCTGGAGACCTTTCGAAGAACGGAGGATGGGGCCTCGCTGGTGTTCCAGGGGGAGGGTGAAGGCCGCCCGGTCAAATGCACTGCCCCGTTGGCCGCGGCATGCCCGTTCCGAGAATGGATCGGGCGTACGGAGAAGGCGCAAATGGTCTCTTGCTCCCACTGCCGCCGCCGTCATCTTGAGGGTATCGAACTCGCAGATGCTGTGCGAGGCCTGGAGCTCTACCAAGGACATCCTGGCGCAGTTGCGGAAAGAGTTGCCGGAAGGGCACCGATTCTACGATGAGGGGACGACCCTCCCGCCGTATGACGAGAACACATGGCCCCTCATCAGGCGGCTGGTGTGGCAGCGGCTAAAGAACACCGTTCTGCGCAGGGACCGATATAGATGCCAGGACTGCGAGGTGGAGTTCGGGGCGCGTCGTCGGAAGATCTTCGACCGCCGGTTACGGAAGGGAAAGGGCGGGTACCGGTGGGAGTCCCTGGAGGTCCATCACATCATCGCGCGATCAAGGGGGGGCTCCGACCACCCTGGGAACCTGAAGACGTTATGTCCGGCATGCCATCGCAGCTACACCTCAGAGCAGGCCGTGACGCGCTTGGCGGAGACAAGGCAAAGAAGAGAGGCCCTGAGGTCGCTGGAAGAGGGCGGCCATGGCGATGAGGTCATCGAGGATCCCCGGGACTAGGTTTGGGGCTTCGACACCCCGTTTTTCCAACGGATACTTCGGATTTCGCTTGTAATGGCCTCGGAAAATCCTATGTGAAGTCGCGTCTCGAATAACCTATATATTCAGAGGGATTAGGGGCAGAATATACAGAAGCGTATGAAGGTCGGAGCTAGAGTCGTCGACCTTCATCCGGGGATGGGCGAACCGATTGTCTGAAGTGGGCACTACTGCGTGGATAATTTTCATCATCAGCATCTTTGCCTTGCTGGCAATTGATCTTGGGGTCTTCAATCGGAAGGCCCATGTGATCAAGCCGAGGGAGGCTTTGTTGCAGGTCGCCTTCTTCGTTTCCGCCGGCGTAATATTCAATCTTGGAATATACTTCTGGATAGGCTCTCAGGCAGGGCTGGAGTTCACCACCGGCTACATAATGGAGCTGATGCTGAGCGTCGACAATCTGTTCGTCTTCGTTCTGGTCTTCGCCTCCTTCTGCGTGCCGGCAAAGGACCAGCACAAGATCCTGTTCTTCGGCATCCTGGGCGCCCTCGTATTCAGGATGGCGTTCATCTTCGCTGGGGTCGCCCTAGTGGAATCGTTCGAGTGGGTCCTCTATATCTTCGGAGCCTTCCTGATATTCACCGGCATAAAGATGGGCCTTGACAAGGGCGAGGAGACCGTTCACCCCGACCAGAACATCATGGTCCGGTTCTTCCGTAAGTTCATGAGGATCACCAGCGGCTACGAGGGGGACAAGTTCTTCGTCCGGAAGAAGGACGAACGCGGCAAGCTGCTCCTGTGGGGCACGCCCATGCTCATCGCCCTCATCGTGGTGGAGACCACCGACATCATGTTCGCCGTGGACTCCATCCCCGCCATCCTGGGCATCACCACCAACGCATTCATCGTGTTCAGCTCCAATGCCTTCGCCATCCTCGGCCTGAGGTCGATGTACTTCGCGCTGGCCCACATCATGAACGCGTTCTGCTACCTGAAGTACGGGCTGGCCGGCATCCTATCCTTCGTCGGCGCAAAGATGCTGGTCGCCTACTTCGGCATCCACATCGACGTGCTCACGTCGCTGCTGGCCATCGTCGTCATACTGGGCATCGCGATCGTCGCCTCGCTGATCAAGAACCGGCGCAGCGGCAACACTCCAGGCAAAGAGGAGAAGGCCAAGGAAAGTCCCCTCCTCAGGGAGCTGGAAGGATCCGGGACGGCCACCGGCAACGGAGAGGCCTGCCCGGCCCTGAAGGATATCAGGCACACCGAGGAGAAGTACAACAAGTAAGGAAAGGCGCCCTCGAGGGTGGACCTTGTCCACCTCGAGTACATCAATTGGCGCCTGGACCTGCCTAAGTGCGTGGAGCTGCTGCGGGCGGCTCTAGCATTGGTATTGCCCCGTTGTTCGACGCCCTGCTCTACCTGGAGCTCATCATCCTGGTCGTGTCGACCGCATGATCGTCAATCAGGCATATGCCGTAATAAGAATCGATCACCTGATTCGTCTGAATTTGGCAATTGATGTATCTAGACGGGGACCGTCCACGGTGGCCGGACGTTCGAGGATACCTCCAGTGATGCTACCGTTGAGACGGTCAAGGACACCGATGTAAAGGCGACCATCACGCTAGCTAACGCTAGATCTCTTGAACGTGATCCAGCCGATCCGAACGTCGACCCTTCTTCTCCCGAAGAACAGCTTATGGTGTAAAATATTTACAATTACCTATGAAAGTAGACGATTAGGGACAAAAATGGAAGATCGTAAAGGGTTTCACTTGTTGATGCCCAGGGTGCGGTCGGTCTTCTGGATGGACCGCATGGCGTCCGGCTCTAGCTTCATCATCGCCCGTATGCAGTCGACGCTCTCGGGGACGACGTCGCTCTCCTGGTGGATACCCTGGTAATAGTACAGAGTATTGCCGATGACCTTGACCCCGTCCTGCCAGACCACGATCTCCATGAAGTCACCGCGCTCGCGCTTCAGGTCCTTGGCCAGTTCGAGGATCTGAGCGGTGGTCTTGACCCCGTGCTTGCCGCTGACGAACTTGACCCTCGGAACATTGTCCCAGACCGCCAGAACATCCTGGTCCTTGGCCTTCTTCCTCAGGTCGGCCACGATGCAGTGGACATGCATGAGGGTGGTCGGGGCCTTCACCGCCATGGTGGTGATGTTGAGCCAGGGCATGATGGTCTGGACGTCCGGTCCGTGGTGGGTCGGAAGCTTCAACGACGGCTCGAGCGCGTTGAGGGCCGAGCCCTTTAGGTCCGATGGGTCTGCGCCCCTCCTCACGATGGTGGCAGAGACCCTCTCCAGCCCGAAGACCTTGTCCAGAGGGTAGAGCGTTCTCACCAGTCCGGTGGTGTTGCATGAGACAACGCGGACGAACTGCGCCCCCCAGGCCTCGTTATAATTGGCAAAAGCGTTGAACGATATGCCTGCTAGACCATGGTCCTCTCCTCCCTGGAAGATCGCCTTCACTCCGGCCTTCTCGTACAGAACCTTGTAATCCTCGGCCACCCCGCCGGGAGTGGCATCCACCATGATGTCGACATTCTTCAGCAGGTCGTCGATGGTGCCCTCGACCTTGATGCCGTCCTTCTCGAAGGCCGTCACCTGTTCGGTGTTGGCCGTGTAAAGAGGAAAACCCTCCATCCCCGCCAACCTAGCCTCATAGGATGGTCTGGTCTTGGTGACCCCCACGATCTCCATGTCGTCCTGGGCCTTGATCGCGCAGGCGACCCTCTTGCCGATGGTACCGTAACCGTTGATGCCAACTCTGACCTTCATGCTGTGGTCTCCGTCGAACCTGTCAATGTCATTGATTCATTATGTGCCTTGTGGTTAGCTACCACAGGGTCACGTGGACGGGATGCCGAAGTGACATAAAGAGATGTAGGACGTTGTCCTCGGTTCCAGCATTATGAGCGGAAAGATATCACTGCCACATGATAACACGTGTAATGTCAGGACCTCGCAATACTTTATATACATTCTCTATTATTTGGGAGACCAATGCCTAGCGGTGCCACTAAAAGCTCCATCGTTTCTTCCGTTTTGAGCGTAGTGGTAGTATTGATTAGGTAGAGGCATCCAGCCGTTTGGGTGTCCTCACACATTGTAAAGGGTGATTAGTTGAGAGGTTCTAAAGCAGTTCTCACATTACTGGAAAATGAAGGGGTCGAGGTCATGTTCGGGTACCCGGGGGGTTCTACCCTCACGCTGTACGATGATCTGCTGACCTCAGATATACGGCACGTGCTGGTCCGCCACGAACAGTGCGCGGCCCACATGGCCGATGGATATGCCCGAGCGACCGGCAAGATCGGGGTGTGCACCTCGACCTCCGGACCGGGCTCCACCAACCTGGTGACCGGGGTCGCCACCGCCTATGTCGATTCATCGCCCATGCTCGTCCTCACTGGACAGGTCACCACCAGCGCGATAGGCAACCAGGCTTTCCAGGAGGCTGACTCGTTCTCGCTGATGATGCCCATCACCAAGCATAACTTCCGTGTTCTTACTCCCGGCGAGATCCCAGAGGCCATCAAGAGGGGTGTGGCCATAGCCAACAGCGGACGGAAGGGGCCGGTCCACATCGACCTACCATCGGACGTCCAGAAGGCCGAGGTCCCCGAGTCGGAGATGGTCAAGGAATTCCCGTCCCCACCATCCCTGGAGGACTTCTCCAATCTCCCCGAGGCCATCAAGGTGCTCAAGGGCGCTGAGAGGCCGCTGCTCCTGGTGGGCGGAGGGGTCATCTGGGCCAACGCCAGCCAGGAGGTTGTCAGACTGGCAGAGATGCTCATGGCGCCGGTCACCACGACCATCATGGCCAAGGGGGTCATCCCCGAGAACCATCCGCTCTCCCTGGGAATCATCGGCATGCATGGAAAGGAGTCGGCCCGCAAGGCGTTCCTGGAAGCGGACGTCATCCTAGCGGTCGGCACGCGCTTCTCCGACCGCAGTTCCGGCGCGCAATCCGAGCTGCCCATGTCCACGAAGATCATTCACGTCGACATCGATCCCGGTGAAGCGGGCAAGTCCGCCCGCACCCAAGTGCGCATGGTCGGTGACGCCAAGAAGGCGCTACAGCTCATCATAGAGGGCCTTTACGCTACCAAAGGCGAGACCGCCTGGTCCCTACGCATCAAGGAGATTCTGAAGAACTGCGACTGTGACATTGATATCTCTTCGTCGCCGGTCCTTCCGCAGTTCGCCATCTGCGAGCTGAACCGCTCCCTGCCGAAGGATGCTATCGTCTGCACCGAGGTCGGGCAGAATCAGATGTGGGCGGCCCACTTCTTCAAGGCCCGCTACCCGCGGCAGTTCATCACCTCCGGCGGGTTCGGCACGATGGGATTCGGATTCCCTGCATCGCTCGGGGCTAAGACCGCCTTCCCCAACAAGGCGGTCATCGATATCGCCGGCGACGGCAGCATCCAGATGGTCTCCCATGAGTTCGCCACGGCCGTCTCCGAGAACCTGCCGGTCGTGGTCTGCGTCTTCAACAATGGATGGCTCGGGATGGTCAAGCAGTGGCAGAAGCTGTTCAACCAGTCCCGGTACAGCGGCACAGAACTGCGCAACAACCCAGACTTCGTCAAGCTCGCCCAAGCCTACGGCGCGGACGGGCTGCATGTCGAGCGCTCCTCGGAGCTGAGAGAAGCGCTACATACCGGCCTCAATGCAGGAGTGCCGTTCCTTTTAGATATCCACATGGACCCCGAGGAGGACGTCCTCCCGATGATCCCCCCGGGCGCAAACCCCAACACAGTCATAAGAGGTAGGTGCACATGGAAGTGATAAAGATAGTCGGAAACGACTCACAGGGCCTGTTCCAGAGGGTCCTGGTGGAGCTCGGAAGAAGGAAGATAAACATTGAGAAGTCGTTCATGGCTCGGAACAAGGGTCTGATCACCATCATCGTGGAAGCGAACACCGGCAACATGAACGGACGACTACTGCACGCCCTCATGGCGCTACACGATGTGAACACGGCAGAATATCTCACCGAGGACTACTTCTGCTTCTGGGAATCGTCCCCCAGCAAGGGCTCCGATTTCATCATCGCCTGTGGTGCCGATAAGGATGCTGGCGAGATGCGCCGGACGGCCGAACAATGCTTATACAGGGGCACAGATAACAGCGAGAAAAACTCGTAGGAGCCGGTAACATGGTTACTAAGATCTATCACGATTCCGACGCTGACTTGGACATATTGAAGGGCAAGAAGATCGCCGTCATCGGCTATGGGAACCAGGGCCGCGCCCAGGCGCTGTGCCTGCACGACTCCGGCCTCAACGTTACCGTAGGCGCTCGGAAAGGCGGGGAATCCTGGGACATGGCTCAGGCCGATGGCCTGAAGGTCGCCGAGATCCCCGAGGCGGTCAAGGGCGCGGACGTGGTCATGATCCTGCTGCCGGACGAGGTCCAGCCCCGGGTGTACAAGGAGCAGATCGCTCCCCACCTGAAGGAAGGCGCTGCCCTGGAGTTCGCTCATGGGTTCGCTATCACTTTCAAGCTCATCGCCCCGCCCAAGGACACCGACGTTATCATGGTCGCTCCCAAGTCCCCCGGCCGCATGGTTCGGCAGACCTATCTGGAAGGGTTCGGGGTGCCGTCGCTCATAGCCGTGGAAAAGGATGCGTCCGGCAAGGCCAAGAAGATCGCCCTGGCATTGGCCAAGGGACTGGGCTCTACCAAGGCCGGCGTGCTGGAGACCGACTTCCGTGAGGAGGCGACCTCCGATCTGTTCGGCGAGCAGGCCGTGCTGTGCGGCGGAGTGACCGCGCTGATCGAGGCCGGGTTCGATACCCTGATTAAGGCAGGCTACAAGCCAGAGATCGCCTATTTCGAGGTACTGCACGAGCTGAAGCTCATCGTCGACCTCATCCAGGCCGGCGGCATGATGCACATGTGGGACTCCGTTTCCAACACCGCCGAGTACGGCGGGCTGACCCGCCGGGACATGGTCATCAACGAGGACTCCAAGAAGGCCATGAAGAAGATCCTCGACGATATCAACTCCGGCAAGTTCGCCGAGGAGTGGACCAAGGAGTGGACCGTCGACCTGGCCAACATGAAGAAGCTCGAGAAGGAGGAGTCGGAGAAGCAGGTCGAGAAGGTCGGCAAGGAGATCCGCTGCCTCTTCGAGCGCAAGTGCTAAACCCCTTCCCTACCTCAATCTTTTCATTTTATTCTTTTCAAGCGGAAATAGCCAGAGGGGGCGAGATCTCGAAACGCGCCCCTGACCTTTGGTCCTGATCGCACGGATCCTCATTTCAGTAAGGTTCCTGACATTGGTTGTTCCTCCCGATGGCGGAAAAGGATAACTAGGGGCCGGTCGTTCAATCAGACGAGAGCATGGGCAACCGCATTCTCCTTCTCATCGGCCAGTACGACTTCGAGGTAGATCTCAATGATTCGGACACGGCCAATGCCATATGGCTGGCCGCTCCGTTCGAGGCCTACACCAATGCCTGGGGTGAGGAGATATACTTCGAGATCCCGGTGAACACCAAGCTGGAGAACGGCCGCAAGGTCCTGGAGCCGGGCGAAGTAGCGTACTGGCCCAGCGGCAAGGCGCTGTGCATCTTCTTCGGACCTACACCCATAAGCAAGGGAGCGGAGGCCGAGGCCATCTCCGATGTCTCCCCGGTCGGCCGTTTGGTGGGCGACCCGCGCCGGTTCGAGGCAGTAGGCGACCGGCTCAAGGTGCTGGTACGCCGGGCGTGACGGTGAACATTATGGAACCTGTGTCGTTTCTATCCTTCTTGCTACCTCTGCTGCCCTCGAAAAAGGAGAGCGGTCTGGTCAATAAGAACGACCACGTCATCTTTTCAGTGACCGGGACGATCGGCGAGAAGAAGGTGCAGGGCGCGCTGGGCCTGCGGTTCGTGGCCGTGAAGGACCTGGAGCTGATGGTCGAGGTCATGCCCAAGAGCGTGCCGTTCATGAACCGCGCCCGCCTGACCTTTCCCTGGAACGGTAGTGAGCTTTCAGACCTCGGGGGCATCATCGCCGGCTGGTCCGTTCTCCACGAGGGCGAGCGGCTGGGAAAGGAGGTCATCTCCACTCCCTTCGGACCGCGGGAGGTAGAGCACTACATGCGCATCGAGCAGCTGGAGAACGGCACCCTGAAGAGCGACCAATTTGTCGATCCGGTGCACCACCTGCCCTACGGCGCGAGGATGTCCGGCAAGAGCGGGGACAGTCCTGTTCGGCATCATCGAGACCAGCCTGGGCTGGGTCAAGGAGAGCAAGACCTAGGATGGCTCGTCCCTCGGCCTACTTACTACCAACCACCTCGAAGCCGTCGAACGCCATGGTCGGGATGATCATCGAACCGACCGTTACCGCATCGGCGCCGACCTCTCGGACGTTCTTCAGGCCCTCGTACATGTTCCCGACCACCAGGGCGTGCTTGATATGCCCGACGATCGAGCCGCCCTTGATCACGTGGGCCAGGCGGGCCTCCAGGGCGAACGCCCCCGAGAACGGGTTGACCGTGGGGTAGGCGAACTTCTCGACCAGGACACCTTCGTCCAGGGAGGAGATCATCTGCTCACGGGACCGGGTTCCGGGCTTTACCACCAGGTTCAAGTGGCCGCATCCTAAGGGGCTCTGGAACAAGTACTGGGCGTCGGTGGCCCTTCGGCGCATGCCGTTGCCTGAAAGGGGCCGGGAGGCGATAGCAGCGTTATAGCTGTCGTACAAGAAGTTCCTCAGCACACCGTTGTCCACCACCGGTTTTACGCTAGCGGGGACGCCCTCGTCATCATAGGCCGCCGATAGAACGCCTCTCGGATCGGAGGGATCGTCCATCAGGGTGAGCTTTTCCGACGCGACCTGCTTTCCTTCCATGCTGCCCCAGGGGCTGCGCTTCTTATTGACGCTCTCCGCACTTAGAGCGAACCCGGCAGAGTCGTTGAGCATCTCGCCTAGCTCGCCGGGTGTGATGAGCACGGGGACATTTAGCTTACCGTCCAGGGAACGGGCCTCCCGAGCGTCCTTGGCCTGACGGGCCAGGCTCTCTCCGATGAACGACGGATCAAAACCTTTCAGCCATGGCGAGCTGTAGTTGCAGATGCCCTCGCCGGGGGATGGTCCCTCGGCCATGGCGTTGAGGTCGGCGAACACTAGCGTGCTGCGGTGGGTGACCTCCAGATCGTTGGTGTTCATGACCGTCGATTCGATGGCGGCCGTCCGAAGCATGGCCTTGGGCACCTTGGCCCCATGGTCCAGGGCCACCGCCACCACTGCCTTCATGAGTTCGGCTAGGGCCACCGGATCGGTCGAGGCGACCTGCTCATCCCAGTTGCTGACGGAAATTTTCGCCTTGGACGGGGAGGGAAGACGTTCATAGTTGCGGGTCTGCGGAGAGCGTTCCGCCAACATTGAGGCGGAGCGGGCGCAGGCCTCGGCCTCTTCCACCGTCGAGCAGGACGAGGTGGCCTGGGCGAGCTTATGTCCTTTGAGCACTCGCATGGCTATTCCCTGATCGGCCTTCTCCTCGCTGATCTTGATGCGGCTGTCGTCCACGTACACGATCCTGGTGACCGCACTGACGGCGAACGCCTCGGCCTGGGAGGCGCCCTCCCGCTTGGCGGTGGCTAAAGCCTTTCGAGCCAATGCCCTGATGTCCATTCAATCACCCCCGGCGATGATCTTGGAACGACAATACGGACCGCCCGATGTGACCGGTACGTAGTCCTCCGAGCCCTTGCCGCACTGCCCAGCGTCCAACGAGAGCTTGTTGCCCACCGCATCGGTCGTCTTGAGAATGTCCAGAGCCTTGCCGGTAAGAGTTATCGCGCGCAGCGGCTTGGTGATCTTGCCGTTCTCGATAAGGAAGCCGCGATGAGCCTTGGCCTCGAACCCTCCTCCCACGGGGTCCTCCATGCCGTTCACGAACTTGTCGGTCAGGATGCCGAACTTGACGTCCTCAAGCATCTCCTCCAGCTTCCAGTCGCCCGCCTCGAAGAAAGTGTTGGTCATGCGGACCCACATGCGCCGGCCGAAATCCTGAGCTCGGCCGTTGCCGGTCGATGGGACGCCCATCTCCGCCCCGGTCTCCAGGTTCTGCATGTATCCGGTGTACACGCCGTCCTTGATGATGACCGTCCTCGAGGTGGGGGTGCCCTCGTCGTCGAACTGCAAGGAGCCGTACGCGCCCTCCACCTTGCCGTCGTCGATCATGGTGATCTGCTCGTTGGCTACGACCTTGCCCACCTGCCCGCAGAGGAACGAACGGTTCTTGACGACCTCGTCCGCTTCCGATGCGTGGCCCATGACCTCATGGGCCAGCAACCCGGTGATCTCCGGGTCGGTGATGCAGGTGACCAGCCCCGAGGGAGGTTTGATCGCGCCCAGCTGGACGATGGCCTCCTTGGCCGAGGTTCTCCCCATCTCGTTAGGGTCCTGCTGCTGGATCAGCTCCATGCCCCTGGTCCCGGCCACTCCCTGCCGGTACGACTCCATGCGCCCGGCGTCCGCGGCGACGGTCTGGGCGATCAGCCGGATGCGGCCGTCCTCCCAGCGGAGGTCGGAGCCGAAGGAGTTGACCAACGTGGTGGTCCGCATGCTCTCGACATAGATGGCATTGGTATTGACGATCTTGTCCGAGATACGCTGCGCCTCGTCCAGGTCCCTGACCAGGGCCAGCTTTTCTTCCACCGGGATGGAGGATGGCAGGATACGCATCTTCGCCTTGTGCTCACCGGTGTGCGCTGGCTGCTCCAGGATCGCTCGTCCTTGTCCGCTGCCGTTCCGGGCGGACCGGACCGCCTGCCTGGCCATCTCGGCGATGGCGTGGTTGTCGGCCCGCCCGCCGGAGACAAAACCCCATGAGCCCCCCACCCGTGCCCGCAGACCGATGCCGTTCAGGCGGTTGGTGGACAACGTTCTCAGCTCCTTGTTGGAAACGGATATCAACAGCGCCGAGGTATCCTGGTACCTCGCATCGCAGAACTCTGCGCCCTCGTCCTGCATGATCCTTACCGCTTTCTTCAGCTCGTCCTGCATTAGATCACCCTCAATTCCTTCTTCGCCGTGGTGAGCACTTCGCATCCTCCCTTGGTAACGCGAACATCATCCTCGATCCGGACCCCGCCGACCCCCGGAACGTACACCCCGGGCTCGACGGTCATGATCATGTTCTCCTCCAGAGTAATATCGATGTTCGGCGCCAGCCTCCCCCCATCATGAACGGCAAGGCCAAGACCGTGCCCGGTGGAGTGGATGAGCGCCCCTTTGAACTCCGTGGAGTCTATATACGAACGGGCCGCGGCGTCGACCGCCGTGCCCTTGACCCCGACGCGCACCTCCGCGATGGCCCTCCTCTGCGCTTCCAGCACCACCTCGTACATCCGCTTGAAACGTTCATCCACCTTTCCGACAAAGAAGGTCCTGGTCATGTCCGAACAGTACCGCCGGACCTTGCAGCCAAAGTCGAACAGGGCGGGGTCCCCGTCCTTCAGTCGACGGTCCCCCGGCGAGTAATGCGGCTCCGCCGAACTGGGACCGAAGGCGGCGATGGTCTCGAACGAGACCGAAGAGGCACCCAGCTTCTGCATGCGGTAGCCGATCTCCGCTCCGGCCTCGTACTCGGTCATGCCGATATTTAGGAAATCGGGGATCTGGTCCCCGACCTTGGAAGCAATTCGGCAGGCATCCCGGATGGCCTCGATCTCCTGCATGTCCTTGATCATCCTGGCCTGGGCCACGGCCCTCTCCACATCGACCAGTCGGGCGGCCGGGGCGCACCTCTCGATCTCCTTGACCCAGTGGTAGGTGATGCCGGAACCGTTGATGCCCAGCCGCTTCACTCCCTTCAGCGACCGCTCAAGAATAGCGTTCCTCTCTGCAGCGGTGGCGAAAGGCAGTACCTCGGCCGTGGTGGTGCGGGCGGTCGTCTCCTCCAACCGGGAGGTGATGAGCTGCATTTTTCCGTCGGGCCAGAGGATGACGGGGCAGTGCTCGAACAGCCCGGAAGTGGCGCCGGTGGCGTAGAAGAACGATGCGTCGGTGATGGGGTCCTCCTCATTGACGAGCAGTATAGCGTCCACCGGTTCGGTGAGCTTGGAGAAGATGCGAAGGGCTCGTTCGGTCATGGTGATACCTAACTCCAGAAAGTTTACTCGGGCGATAAAACTGCTGTTTGCTTTCGCTCTCGACCGCGCGCTTCCAAATCGACGACATTCTGGGCGGAAGATGATGCAAAAGATATCGACCATATAATGGGCGCCGTCATTGTTGCGGAGCCGTGGCTCGTCTCAGGACCATGAAGCATGCAGTTGACAGAAATGATTTTTTTCCATACTTTCAAATATCACAAAATGTTGTAACTTTTAGAATAAGGTGAATCACATGGTCACACTTGGTACCACTTTCGAGGATCTTGACAACGAGCTGGAGAGCATGCTGGACATGGTGTCCGAAGCTCTGGACCTGATGGAAAAGAACAAGAAGGAAGAGGCCATGGAAGTCCTGGCCGACCTCGAGGACGCCCTCCTAGATTTCCTGGACTACGAAGAGGTTGAGGAAGAGGCTGAGGTCGCTGAGATCGTAATCGAGGAGCCTAAGAAGGCCGCTGCCCCCAAGAAGGCACCCACCAAGGCCGCCCCGAAGAAGGCTGCGCCGGCCAAGAAGGCCGCCGCCAAGCCCAAGAAGAAGTAAAACCCCTTCGGCCTCACGGCCGATATTCTTGTTTTTCAGACCCCTATCCAGACATTACCCAGTATCCTCTTGATGGCCGCTATGGCCGATAGTGCGGCCAGGTAGCTGGTCGATGGGGTCATGGGCGACGGGACGTTCTGGGTCTCGCACCTCAGCTCACCGAAGTCCCCCTTGACCTCGAGCGTGTGAGAGTTCTTCTCCGCGGTCGGATCGCAGATGATGGTGACCCGGGTGCGGTCGAAGCCGACGCCCAGTAAGGACAGGGTGGCGGCCACGTTGAGGTTCTTGGGGAACTGATTGGAGGCGTCGCGGGCATTTCCCTCGAACACCACGGTCGGTTCCCGCAACGAGTCTACGTCGATGTTCCTCATTTTCAGGCCCGGCGCCCCCCTAAGCCCCTTCGGCCCCTTCCGAGTGATCAGGTGGACCTCGCTGATGCCGGCCGCCGCGGCGGAGTGCAGCCCGTCCGTACCGCAGATGGCGCCCGACGGGACGTATAATCTGGACCGGTGCTTCTTGGCCAGAGTGAAGCAGCGCTCTCTGAACTGTGTCATCGGCGAACACCCCTACGCTCATGACCATGACGTCCACGCCGTTCTCCAGGACGAACGGGATGTACTTGCGGGCGGCCTCCTGACTGGCCGCCTCCACCGCCAGGTCCACCTCGCCCAGAACGCGGGACAGGTTGCCATTGACATTATCGACGTACTCGGCCTTCTCCAGGCTCTCGATCAGGTGGACGGCATAGTCCTTGCTCTGGTCCGTGACGTAGATGCGGTCGACCTCTGGCATGTCATGCACTGCCTTGGCCAAGACCGACCCGATTGACCCGCACCCGATGATGAGTATGCGCACGACAGGTCGATTGGTGGACCTAGATATGAATTTGTCCCATTGCCGACCAACCCTTTTATCTCGGAACGAGCAATCCGATGCTGATGAGGTACGAGAACCTCGAGCATACCGCGGATGTCATGATCAAGGCGCACGGCTCGACCCTGAAGGAGTGCTTCGAGAACGCCGCCTACGGGATGGTCGACCAGATCGTGGACGCCTCCACGATCGTGCCGAGGCAGGAAGAGTCCTTCTCGGTCGAGGCCGAGATACTGGAGGACCTCCTCTACAACTTCCTGTCCGAGGTGCTGTTCATCTTCGACGCCCGGCACCTGGTCCTGGTCGAGTTCGACGTGGACATCCAGCCAGGGAAGCTCAACTGCCGCGCCCGGGGGGAGAGGTTCGACCGCGAAAGGCATGGGCCCAAACAAGAGATAAAGGCGGTGACCTATCATATGCTGCAGGTGAACGAGCAGGAGCCGTCGATTACGGTCCTTTTCGACGTGTAAACTGACCCCCCACCAAAGTGGGGGGTCTTCGCTCTACCTTTGCAGGGAGCATTCGGCTGGTTTACTGTTCAGCCTCTGCAAGGCAGATATACCGCGATGCAGGATGTTGCGAGAGGCGTTCAGATCAGCGTTCAGGGAGAAGCCGCATTTCAGGCATACAAAGCTGGAGCCGTGCCTGTTGGCCTTCTCCGTGTGCCCGCAGCAGGAGCACTCCTGACTGGTGTGCTTGGGATCCACTTCCAATACTGTCTTGCCAGCGGCTTCGGCCTTGTATGTCAGGAAGTACTCGAATTGGTGGAATGACCAGGAGCCGATGCTCTTCCGCTGTTTCTTGCTGCCTTTGCCCTTTTCCCCAGTGCGCTTCCGGATCCTAGTCAGGTCTTCAAGAACGAACGCTGTAAACTCGCTTTCGACCAGCCTCTTGGAGAGGCAGTGGTTCACGTCAGTTCACGAACCGTCGCTCCTTTCCGCTAACCGCGTAGTATTTGCGCTTGGCGGACCTAGTGCCTTTGGACTGGAGTTCGGATTTTATGTGCTGGTATCTACCCTTTACGGCCCGAAGGTGCTTCGAGTTGTAGAACTTGTTGTCGCTGGTGACCAGGATGTTCTTGACGCCTCGGTCGCCACCGAGCATCTCGTCCTCGGTGAAGGGGAGCTTCGGCGGGGCGGGCTTCTCCATCACTGCATGGAGGTACATTCGGTCGCCCTTCTTGACCACGAGCATCGCCGCCTTGCAAGTCCATCCGTCCTTGCACCAAGCGGGGAGGCGGACCTCGATGTTCCGCCTGCCATCGATGCTCGCCAGGGAGCCCCTCCCGGTCAGGACGTTCAGCTTGAAGCACCTGGCGTCGTAGCGCAACGCCCGGTTCTTCCCCGGCGTCACGAGCTTGTTGTCCTCACCGTTGCTCCTGGCCGACCTCCTGGCCTCTGCAACCGTGCCCCCGATGTTCAAGGTCAGCTGCGAGGGATATTCGGGGAACGCCTCACGCGCCTTGGCATACGCCAGCCGATGCAGTTCGAGCTTGCCGTAGCAGTCGGCGTCGTATCCCACCTTCGCGTAGAACGAGAATATGTCGCACCCGATGCGGACGGTTTCGAGCAGCGCCACATCGAAACCAATGGGGCACCTGACCGTTCGCATCATCATTCAGAAGCATGCCTTAAATCAATAAAGCACTCACCCATACAATTAATCTGATAGACGTCCCAATATGGTCGCCGGCGGCCGTGGTCGAGATACTCAAGGAAACGTCGGCCAGGATGCCGTGCCTTCGGCATCCGTAACGGAAGGACGCTCTGAAGGGAACATCTATGATCATAATTGAATTACATTGGAACGGCTGGCACGGTCAGCGCAGAGAGCATACGGGCCCATGTGGAAGCTCAGATATCGAAGACAAAGGGATGAGGTTCGACGTACCTGTTACGTCGACTAGGAGGGGCGCATTCCTCACCCGACTAAGGTCGGGGGTTTCCCGCGCAAACGAAATATGAATACCAAGGCTTCCGCCATCGCGTATCCCATCCAGGGATTGATCAAGTACCACGGGCTGAGGGACGAGAAGCTCCGCCTGCCGTTCCACGACTCCATCTCCGTGTGCACCGCGCCGATCCATACCCGCACCACCGTCGAGTTCGGCTACGAGCGCGATTCGGCGATGATCGACGGTAAGGATGTCAGCGAGCGGGACATGGAACGGATCCATGATGTGGTCGACCCCCTGCGCCAGGAGGCCGGAGCGCGTTCGGGCCTGCGCATGGAGTCCAGGAGCGACTTTCAATCCAACATAGGGCTGGGCGCATCGGCCTCGGGCTTTGCCGCCCTGGCGGTGGCCGCGGCCGGCGCGCTGGGGCTGGAGATGTCGCTTGAGGAGATCTCCCGCTTCGCCCGCCGGGGCGCGGGTTCGGCCGCGCGGGCGGTGACCGGAGGCTTCTCGCGCTGGTACGCCGGCACGGGGGATGAGGATTCCATCTCTCGCTCCATCCCTTACCCCGAGAGCTTGGACCTGGCCATCCTGGTCGCGCTGGTCCCGGCCCACAAGTACACGGACGCAGCGCACAAGGACGTCGTGAGCTCGCCGTTCTTCAAGGCCCGGCTGGAATACGTGCCCACGGTGGTGGACCGGATGGAGAAGGCCATCCGGCAAGGAGATGCCAAAGAGATCGCCCGGCTGGCCGAGGTCGATACGCTGCTGCTGCACGGCATCACCATGACCGGAGCGGACGAGATGATCCTGTGGCGGCCAGACACCGTCAAGGTGATCCTGGAGGTCCAGGCCATGCGGCGGGACGGCATCCAGTGCTACTTCTCCATCGATACGGGGGCCACCGTGTACATCAACACCGACCGCGACAGCCTGCTAGTGGTACGGAAGCGCATCGAAGGCTTGGGCATTACTACCTTGACCTGCTCCGTAGGGGGAGCGGCCAGGCTGGTACCTGATCACCTATTCTAGTAATTTCATCGTACTCTTCTCGACGTTACCCTCGGGATCGTAGACATGGATAGCTGGCCGTTGAGTGGTCACATACCCTTCATCGCGTACATGTTCCCGAAGGGCATCGAGCCTCACCAAGAGGTTATTCTCATGTTCGAAGGAAAGTCGGGGTATGACTATGCCCAGATACAGGTCGTCACGGAGGAACCGCAGATATTCCTTATCGGCCGCAGGATGGTTCAGGGACAGTTCGGTCTCGATGAACTCCACTCCCGACGGGGTGCCGTCTTTGGTCAGGTGTATCACCACCCTATTCTGGTAGGGCTGTGCCTCGATCTCCGCCTTGGTACCTTTCTGCTCTCTCTCGATCTCCCTGGCCCGACGGGAGGCTACCATTACGAGGAGGTCTTGCTGCATCATCGTGATGAACTAGTGTTTCACCGGGTCATGTGCTTTTGCCCATTCCGGAGGATACCGATGTAGGAGGGAGATGGGCAGCAATCAGGGTGGAGTACGGTCATTTGATCTTACTGATTGGCCGCCCAGCATCAAACTTTATTAGGTGCTTCGCTTTAAGTGACCACGATGGACGTCGTTGGGGTCGGTGCGCTGAATGTGGATATGTTCTACGAGGTCCCTTCCCTGACCATCGGCGGAAAGGCCTTCGAGCCAGGAGGAGAGGTGTTCGGCGATGAAGCCGCATTCTCGCAGGTCACCGCCGAGCTGGCCAAGAAGGCGAAGCTGGTCGGCAAGAGCGGCGGGGGTTCCGCAGCCAATACTGTCGTCGCCCTCTCCCGCATGGGCTATTCCACGAGCTTTCTGGGCGTGGTGGGCAAGGATGATGATGGAAAGTACCTGCTCCGTTCCATGGAGGGCGTAGAGGTATCGCACGTCAAGAAATACAAGAAGTCCGGCATGTGCATCTCCATGCTAAAGCAGGGCGAACGGTCATTGCTCGGCCTCCCCAACGCTAACGATTACTTCTCGTTCAACGAGGACGACCTGGGTCTCCTCAACTCATCGAAGTTCGTCCATCTCAGCTCCTTCGCTGCCGATAGCGCGCTGATGATGCAGAAGCAGCTGGTGAACCTCCTTGATGATGGAGTGTACATCTCCTTCGCACCCGGCGAGAGATACGCCCGGCGGGGGCTCAAGCAGATAACCGACCTGATCGAACGGTCCCGCATCCTGTTCGTCAACGAACGGGAGATCGAGATGCTTACCGGCAGCGGGCCGAAGGAGGGCAGCAAGAGCCTGCTCGAGCTCGGTCCGGCGGTGGTCGTGTGCACCCAGGGAGAGAGAGGGTCGCTCATCACCACCCGCAATGTGGAGCTGGACATCCCGGCCAAAAGGTCCATCGCGGTGGACACCACCGGCGCGGGGGACGTCTACGCGGCCGGGTTCTTGGCGGGCTTCATTGACGGCGCCAATCTGGAAATGTGCGGGGAGATCGGTTCGGCCGCGGCGGCCCTGAGCATCGCGTCGTACGGAAGGGGCAGCTATCCGGACGAGCGGTTCCTGAGGAAGTACGCGAGGGAGCTGAGCTAGGATGCTAGGGCAGGGATGGTCCTCCACCGGGCGCGACCACGCGGCCAGGGGGCTTCCGCCCATGACCGCACGAAAGGGCAAGCCGCGCCTGGCCTATGCTGAAGATCCATTGGCGGAAGGAAAGTTTCATTTAAAAGGTGAGTGTCTCTACGAGGGCGACATGAGGCTCGACCGTCTTTGTGACATGACCAGGGTCGTCGACGGAGCGCTGCGGGGCGGAGAGTTCAGGGAGGCTTGGAATGGACTTTGACGGGCTCGAGGAGACCCTGGCCGGGGGATGGAGGCAGTTCATCAGCGACGGCGAGGGGCCGATCACCAAGAACGATAATGCCTTCGAGCTGTGCAGCGACCTCATCGAGAACGGCGGCGAGTTCTTCAAGATCGTCAGCAAGTACGATGACATCCTGTCCGATGTGCTGCAGCGGCCGAACTACAAGGCCGGGGACACCCTGAAGCTGGTGCTGCCCTTCCTGAAGGCCCACGGTGCCACCGACTCCAACATGCTGGAGTTCTCCCGCAAGAACATCCTGACCGTTCCGGGGGCGCGAAAGACGATGCGCTTCGTCCAGGAGTTCATGACCCCGTTCATCGTCGCTACTTCCTACGAGCACTACATCAGCGCGGTTTGCGACGCCATCGGGTTCCCCATGGAGAACGCCTATTGCACTGCCCTGGACATGGACTCCATCAAGATGGAGCCCTGGGAGGGGGACCTGCTGAAGCGCTACGCCCAGGAGATCTCCCGCATGGAGAAGCTGGAGATCCCCGAAGGAGGCCAAGACGATCGATGATTTCAGCGCCTCGGACAAAGAGACCATCCGTCGCCTGGACGAGATATTCTGGGAGGAGCTTACCGACCTATCGGCGTACCAGCTCATCCTGGAAGTGAACCCGGTAGGGGGCGAGGAGAAGGCATCGGCGGTGCTGGACATCAGGAGAAGGACCGGGATCGGCCTGGAGGACACGCTCTACATCGGGGATTCCATCACCGACGTCCAGGCGTTCCAGCTGGTGCGCGAAGGAAGCGGCCTCACCATCTCATTCAACGGCAACGAGTATGCACTAAGAGAGGCAGAGTTCGCCATCATCTCCGACAACACGGTCATCACCTCGGTCCTGGCGGAAGCATTCCACAAGGCCGGGATAGAGGGCATCAATACCCTAGTGGAGGACTGGAACATGGAGACCGTCCGCTCCTCTGGGATGGTCAATGAGTACCTGATGAGGGAGTTCGAGAAAGTGTTCCCGGATAAGTTGCCCACGGTGGCCAAGATCACCCCGCAGAACATCAAATCCCTCACCCGTCAGAGCCTGGCCTTCAGACGCTCGGTACGAGGAGAGACCATCGGCGCTCTCGGCTGATCACTGCGCTTCTTCGACGGCCTTACCCATCATCTCGGCGAACTTCTTCCACTCTTCTTCCTTTATGTTCGGGAAATCGAAACGCGCGCAGCTCTCGCACTTGGCCAGTTCCCGTTGGACGGCGTCATCGAGCACGATGCTGACCCTGGGCGTCATTTCCGCCTTATTCAGTATGAGGTCGGCGCACTTGTTGCGGCAGCCGTTGACGGCGACCATATGCTGGGGGTCCCCTCCGCTCATCTGTATGAGGATCGGCGACACCGCTACGGTGCAGGCGCTGAACTGGAGGATGCGATCGAAGTACTTCTTGGCGAACTCCTCCACCGCCCGCTCGATGATCATGGCCCGCTCGGCGTTCGCTCCGCAGACGACGACTAACACCCTCACGCTCCCATCTCCATCAGGGTGGCGAGGATCTTCGTCTCGGTGGCGACGATATCCTTCTCGGTGACCGCGATGACCTTGTCGACGACCAGGGTCTTGGCGGGCATGATGCCGTAGAGCAACAGGGCCTGCATGCCGCAGCAGCCCTCGCAGCCCTCCACCGCCACCGTCCGCTGGGGATCGAGGGCCTTGAGCTCGTCGGCGAACTTGTTCAGCCCCGCCCCCGCTGGGCAGGGGGTGATGACCCGGATGTCCTTCTTCTCCGCCACGCGACGAAGCGCTTTCCGCACCATGCGGGCCGAGGGCGAGAAGCCAGCGCACATCACCACGTTGATGGCGGTCATCTCTTGCCCTCGAAGAACAGGCGAGGTTTCCCCACACCGGTGATGGTGATGTTGACCTCCAGCAGGATGTTGCTGCCCCAGCCCTTGTCCAGGCGCGCTTCCTTCCTGTTGTTATCGATCAGCACCTCGACGGTGTCCGCGCCGGAGGCCAACGCTCTCACTTTGACCAATCGACTGCCCTCCTCGCGGGCATAGGTGATCGCTTCATCGAGGTTCTCGAAGTCCTTCTTCTCCTGCATCCAATACAGGGTGCAGGGCGGGTTCTCCATCGCCCCCAGGCCCTTCTTGGGCTTGATGAGCATCTCGACGGACTCCATGACGTTGCCGGAGATCGCTCCCGCGGCGTTACCTATCTCGGAATGTAGCGGCAGCTCCAGGCCAGTGTGGAAGCGTTCGGCCACCCCCGGCAGGTACGCGCCCACCGGGGCACCTATGCCGATGATGGGCTTGTTAAGAATGAGCTGACAAGCGAAGTCCCGGCGTCCTGTGCTACGGATCATGTTGCTGACCAGAGACGTCGCCACCTCGTCCAACTTGGCCTCGCCGACCTCCTCGTAGATAAGCTTCTTGAAGACCTCGGTGGAGATCTTCTCGATGACCGCCGTCTTCACCGTACTGATGAACTCCGGGGCCGGGATCTCCAGATTGGCCGCTTGGATCTCCACGCCGATCTTGGATGCCTCGGCGTCATACTCAATGTAGGAGCCTTCGGCGTGCAGCATGTCCGTGGGAGTGAGGCCAATGCGCAGGATCATGCCCAGCGCCTCCATCTTCCTCAGGTTGAGGGAGAGCGGATGAACGTTCATCAGCTCGGCGATCTCGTACAGGGACCGCGGCTCGGCCTTGAGCAGCTCAAGCATTCTTTCCTGGTCGGGGCCGACATCGGGGCCGGACACCTTCTTACAGAACACATAGAACTCGGTTACCTGAGGTATGGCGTCGAGATCCATGTATGACGGGACCCATTTGTCCTTAGCGCCCCGCAATGCCTCCAGCTTCGGCCGAAGCGTCGGGTAGGTGGAGGATGCGATGCATAACGGTATCACCCTCAGCGGACTGAGATGGATCTTGCCGGCTGCCACGACCACACGGGAGTCGCCACCGATACCGGAGGTGAACACGTCCACCGCCTTGACCCGGGTACGCCAGCCGCCCAGCACCGCTCCCTCGGGATCGAGGCGCGGACGGCCGTTCCTCAGGATGCCGATGTCGGTGGTTGTGCCGCCTACGTCGACGATGACCGCGTCGGGCAGCTTGGTCAGGGCCTTGGCACCGATGATCGACGCCGCGGGGCCGGAGAGGATGGTCTCCACTGGCCGTTCCTTGGCGACCGCCTCGTCCATGAGCGAGCCGTCCCCTTTTACGATCATCAGGGGCGCCTGGATGTTCAACTTGTCCTGCACCCTCTTGATCGAGGCGATGAGGTCGGCGATGATAGGGATGAGCCGCGCGTTCAGCACCGCGGTGATCGTCCTCTCGTGGAAACCGAGCGCTGACGAGAGGTCGTGACCGCATACCACCGGATAGGGGGTCAGGGATTGCACCATCTTTTTCACGGCGACCTCGTGCTCGGGGTTCCTGACGCTCAGGTAGCCGGAGATGGCGAAGGCGTCGACCTTGTCCTTCACCCGGAGCACGAACTCCGTGGCCGCTTCCATGTCCAGGTCGGAGCGCTTCTCCCCCTGGAGGTTGTGGCCGCCCTTGACCTGTTGAAGCTCGTCGACCGGGATATTGGCCACCGCGTCGTGGCCTATTACGATAAGCCCGACCCGGCAGCCCTTCCCCTCGACCACTGAATTGGTGGCCAAGGTGGACGAGACCGCCAGCAGACGTATGTTTTCGAATAGGGAGTGGTCCAGCCTGTCGATGGCATTCCCTATGCCCAGCGCCAGGTCGTTGCGTGTGGTGAGCGCCTTGGCCTTGCTCAGCACGCTGCCATCGTCCATCCTCAGGACCACCGCGTCGGTGTACGTCCCTCCGGTATCAATTCCCAGCCCTAGGTTCGACGCTCCGTTCTTGCCTGCTTCCATGGTAATACTTCCTCGATGGGTTCGCTCTGTACGGTTGAACTTTGTGGTTTGCTATCGTTGGGTCTGAGCGGCCCAGCGGGTTCCAGATCGAGCACCCGTTGGTCACTCCGGTAATCATTTCTTGAGTTTGGGTTTGCCGGTGGCGGTGGCGGTGATGTCCACCCAGTTTGTGAACTTCATCTCCTGCCCGTAGCCGTCGCAGAACCGATGCTCATCGACGTCAAGCTTGACCTTGACGTCGACCGCGCCGGTGACCTTCATCTTTTCCTTCACGTAGTACTCGGCATAGGACTTGGCGGCGCTCATGGCCGAATCATAGTAAGTATATTCCATTGGTGACCCCCCCGGTCCGAACACGATGAACTTGCAGTCCTTGGGGTACACCTGCACGGACACGGTCTCCGATACCTGGCTAAGTACCGCTCCGACCGCGTTGCCCACGTCGAAGTTCTCGGGGACCACGACCTGGCAATCCATTCGAGATTCCAGGGGCTTGACGAACACATGGGCGGGGGCGCCGATGCCCACGATGGGCACCTTGGGCCTGACCCTGATCCCCAGGTCGTTCAGTGTCCCGGTGCCGATGGACGCTCGAAGCAGTAGATCGAACCCCTTCGACCCCGGCAGGTCCACGCCCTTGTCGACCACCGCCTTCTTGACTATCTCCTCCCCGATGCGGGTGACCATCAGTTCCATGACCATCTCAGCTAGCTTTTCCGGCTCGGCGCCGTATTTGCCGGCAAAGACATTTAGCGCGACGATGGAGGCCTCCTTGTCCCCGGCCTCGTAGATTCCCTTGACATGCATTATGTCCGTCGGCGTCAGGCCGCTCTGGAGGATGTAACCGCGCTTCTTCAAGGATATTAGCTGGTCCTCCACGAACACCACGTCATCGATCCCGTTGATCGCTTCGAACAAAGTGCAGGGCGCCTGTTGCCAGACGAACTCCAGTACGCGCTTCTCTTTAGAAGAGAGCGCTGCGGACGCCACTCTCAAAGGCATGAAGAAGGTGACCGTGTTGGCGGAGAGCATTTTCTCCCTCAGCACCGGATATACCTGGGCCGAGGTGGCCATGGGCACTACACGATCGGGGCCGATGCTCAGGTCCCCCAGATCATCCATCCCCAGGCTGGAATCGCCTCCCAATCCACAGGTCCAGATGTCGATGGCTCGGACCCGTGTCCTCCATTTGCCGACCATTGCCCCTGCCTTGTTGATACGGGGAAAGCCGTCGGTGAGGTAAGCGATGTCGGTGGACGTGCCACCCAGATCGACGACCACGCAGCTCTCCAGGTCGGCAAGGGTGCGGCCGCCCATCAAGCTGGCCGCCGGACCTGAAAGCACGGTGTCCACCGGCCGCTCCTTGGCCACGGCCAGGCTCATAAGTCCGCCATCGCCTTTGAAGACATAGATCGAGGCATCGATGCCCCGGGAGAGGAGGGAGCGCTCCATCGAATCGAGGAAATCATTGATTATGGGGAGCAGCTTGGCGTTCAGGACCGCCGTCACGGTGCGCTCGTAGATGCCTAGCTCTGCGCTCATGTCATGGCCCATGACCACCGGGATATGATGCATGGACTGCACCAGGGCCTTGGCGGTCGATTCCTGGATGGGGTTGGCAACGCTGAACATGCCCGAAATGACCACTGCATCTACTTCCTGGCCGATCTCGTCGATCGCTTTCTTCAGCCCTTCCTCATCCAGCGGTTCGAGGCGTTTGCCCATGGAGTCATAGCCCCCCTTGATGAAGCGGGAGATCTTGCAGTCGAAGGCCCAGTCGGGCTGGGGTGTCCAGCCTATCCCGATCAGACCCACCTCTCCGCCCCGCCCTTGCAGGATGGAGTTGGTGGCGAGGGTCGTGGACAGTCCTACAAGTTTGATGCTCGCGGGATCGATGCCGTTCTTGATCACGGCATTATCGATGGCCCCCAGTATCCCGATAGAAAGATCGTGATAGGTGGTGGGGGCCTTGGCCTTCACCAGCACCTTCTTGGTGTCAAGGTCGACGATGGCCGCATCAGTAAAGGTTCCTCCAGTATCGACTCCTAGGCCTATGTTCATGGGATAACGTCCTTTCCGCACACCGCTAACAGCTTGCCAAGCATTATGATGTCCCCGTAATGATGTGTCCTAATTCCGACAAACTCGGTGCTATATATGCTCGTCTGGGCTCGCGTGGGGCCTCATTCTCGGAAAGGATTACCTAGGGGGGCCCGTATAACCTGGACAACCGCATGATGGAAGCCGAGTTTTCGATCCGAGGTATGCGCTTTTGGATCGTGGACATTGCTACCAGATACTCCTGCTCCGTGACCGTCACGGAGTGCATACCCTGGAGGAAGAAAGGAGGCCAGGCCCTCTTCAGGATCAGGGGCATCGAGGGCAACACGGCCTCAGCCATCGAAGAGATCCAACTTCGCGATGACATAACCAGCATCGATGCGGTGGAAAGGAACGACGGTCAAGTGGTCGGCTCGGTGGCTATGAAAGAGTTCTGGCCAGTGTGGGCCATCGTCGATTGTGGTTGCTTCCTGGAATCCGCATGGTCCGAGGGCGACGGCAAGGTCAACTTCCGGATCCTGTCCGGCAGTGAAGGTTCCCTTCCCAAGCTCATCAAAATGATATCATCTAAGGGCATGGGCATAGAGATCGAAAGGATAGCTCCGACCAGCGACCAGTCCCACATCACCCGAAAACAGGAGAAGTTGGTCCGGCTCGCCCTGGAGAGGGGATTTTTCGATTATCCCCGCCGGATCACCTTGGAGCAGCTGGCCACATTAAGTGATATGTCCATCTCCACGGTCTCCGAGACCCTGAAGCGCGGGGAGAAGAACATACTAAAGCAATATTTCCAAAAGGGGAAATAGAAAGGGGCCGGGACTACCGGTGCCTCTTCCGTCCGAGCTGCTCGTTGTAGGCGGTCTCGACCTTCGACTGGTGCTTGATCACGGCCCTCTCCGCATACTCGTTCCCACCGACATGGGACATCTCCTGGATGTAGAACTCGTGGTCACACTTGGCGCACCGGATCTTGGGACAGTTCTTGGTGGCCATGGGGCACCCCCGGCAGGCAATGGTGCGAGCATAGGTGAGGGAGAACATGAAACCGCACTGCGGGCAGGTGGTCTTTCTTATAGAGGCCAGGGTGTTCCAGCCGACCCCGCGCTCTTTCATAGCCATGGCGTAGTTGGGGTCGATGAAATCCTTCTGTTGGGGCTGCTCTTCGTCCTTCTTGCTCATAGGCTCACTTCTTGTGGTGGGCGATCCCCTTCTCTACTTCGTAGAAGTCCTTGATGATCTGGTAGCTGAGGCCGAACTGCTTGAACACCTGATCAATGGCGATCAGGCTCTGCTCTCTGACCTCGGGGTCCCATATCCCATGCACGATCACATGGAGGGTTAGCTCGGCATCCTGGAACTTAGCGTCCTGGCCGAAGTCGTGGGTGACGTTGGAACGCTTGCTAAGGTCGATCAGGCTGGCCGACATGGCCCCGTTGGGTGCCTTCAGGAACGCTTTCACGTGACCCACCAGGTCCGCACCATGCTCCATGCAGCCCTTGGTCACTTGGACCAGTAGCTCATCCAGGAGCTTGGCGGCCTGTTCCCTCGAAACGGGCGTGGGAGCATGCACCTGTAGCTGCGTGGCGAACTTTCCCAGCTCGTCGGCCTCCCGGTGCATCGCCAAATGGATGTCCTCATCCATCTCGCCCACGGCTCATCCGCTCCCGTACTGTTGCCTGAGCAGTTCGCGCTCCACTGCTTCATCGTATCGGGAGGATGTCCGATCGGCGATAATATCGGCGACCTCCTTGACCCCTTGTCCCCTGTGGGTGGATATCCTCATGATCTCGCACTTGGGATTGATCTCCTTGACCAGGTCCTCAGACCGCTTGATCCGGCCTTCGTCGGAGGCATCGACCTTGTTGATCAGGCAGATGTCCGCTTCCCGGATCTGGGTAATGACCAGACGACGTACCGTTCCCAGAAGTGTGTCGATCCTGGTCGAGTCGACCAGCGTAAGCACCGGCGCATGCTCGATGGTGACAGGGACCTCGGCCTCGGAATATTCGGCAGCGCGCTTCAGGCCCCACGGAATCGCCACTCCGGACGGTTCGACGATGACGATGTCGGGCTTGAAGCTCGTCCATAGCAGGGCGAGGGTGTTGGCGAAGTTGCCAGCTATCTCGCAGCATATGCAGCCGCCCGACAATTCCTTGGCCTTGAGGCCGTAGGACTCGACGATCTTGAAGTCGACATTGATCTCACCGACATCATTGACCACGATGGCGACCCGCTTTCCCTTCTGCACGAGCTCCTTGGCGACCTCGATGAGCAGGGTGGTCTTGCCGCTTCCCAAAAAACCTGCGATCTGTGCGATCTTCATACCGTCACCGTCGAAGTGTATGACCAACACAGTATTTGAATCGAATGCTGGTAGGGCCAAAACTGAGTTGCGTCAGAATACCGCTTTCAGCTTGGCCACGGCGTCCTGGGCGTTCATGGCGTGCATGTCGGCACCGATCTCCTCGGCGAACTCCTGTGAGGTGGGAGCGCCCCCGATGATTATGCGAACACTTTTCCTGGCCCCGTCCTCGACCAGCGCATCGACGGTGGCCTTCATGCTGTCCATGGTCGGGGTCATGAGGGTGCTCATGGCCACCACCTGGGCGCGATGCTTCTTGGCCGCCTTGACGAACACATCATCCGCGACGTCCTTGCCCAGGTCGGTCACATCGAAGCCTGATGCGGTCAGCATCGTCTTGACGATGTTCTTGCCGATGTCGTGAACATCCCCTTCAACGACGCCGATGATGACCCTAACGCGCTTGGACGCGGCCTCCTGAGGTATGTGTGGTAGAAGGACGTTAAGCGCAGCATACATCGCGTCCGCCGAGAGGAGAACCTGAGGCAGGAAGAACTTGTGCGCCGAGTATCTCTCCCCTACGATCATCATGCCTTTGATGAGGCCGTGATCGATAGCGTCAATGGGGTCGATGCTCTCGGAGATGGCCTGCTCGGCGTGCTTCACTGACTCATCCTTCTTGCCAGTGATCACGGCATGCTCCAAACCCCTCAGGATGCGGTCCTTCTTGCTAATAATGGATCCCATTCCTATGGGTCGGGAAGGGCGGTCCCCGAACCCATTAAGCAGATAATCAGAGGAAATATAATTGTTGGGATTACGGGCCGCCCCCTATGTTCGTCCCCTCTGAACGTTTTATCTGATGCCGTGCTGGCAAACAGAACAAGAACATAAAAAGGAGGGGGGGGGAAGTTTGTAAGCGATTTGTGGCGGGCCGCCGCCTGCCGAAGATGCCTACTGGACCTATCGTACTGCTTGACGGTGTCGACGCACATCTTGATGTTCTCGAGCTTGGTGGCGACGGACGGCGGGACCTCGCAGCCAGAAGCGATTGGTTGCCCTCGAACCCTGCGAGCAGGAAGCTGATTCCTCTTAGACGGTGAGACGATCAGGGTAGGATCGGTTTTCATTCATCGATAGAAAAATGTGAAAAGAAAGGGGTTTGGGAAGTTTCCGCGAGAACGGGCCTTAAGCGAAGGTCCCGTACTGCTTGACGGTGTCGACGCACATCTTGATGTTCTCGAGCTTGGTGGCGACGGACGGCGGGACCTCGCAGCCAGAAGCGATGCAGTACCTGCCGCCGAGACCTTTTGCCTTCAGGGCGGTGACGACCTCGTTGCACAGGTTCATCGTCGTCTTCTGCATCTTCTCGGAGGACCAGCGTATGTATGCCTGGGGGTCGATGTTGCCGGCCATCAGACAGTTGTCCGCATATCCCTTGGCGATGACTTCCTTGGCCGATGGCGATCCAGGAATAAGCGGGTACCAGGCCATCGAGTAAATCGTCGATTTAAACTTCTTGACCTGAGTGTCCAGGTGGGGCAGGTCAGCGCAGTTGTGGACGCAGTTGGCCATGCCTTCCTTCACAACCAGCTCGTTCAGGCAGCCAGCATACTTCTGCTGGCCCTCGAACTCGTCGTACTCGACATCCCCGAGGCAAGAGTAGCTGCCCCACAGGTAGTCCCACACCAGACCGGCGGGCTTCTTCTGAGCGAACGCCTTCACAATGTCCTTGTCGAACTCGGTGATGGTGGCCAGGGCCTTGTGCACGGCGGCACGGGAGGACTCGTTGTCCAGCATGTCCTTGAACACATACTCCGCGCCTCTGCTCTGAGTAAGAGCGAGCAGTGGGCCTTCTAGGAACGCGGCGGTGACGACCTCCTTGCCGATGGCGTCGACGAATATGCCGGTGCCTTCGATTAGGACGTGGCTCCTTGATTTCGGATTCTTGATGTCGGGTACCTGCAGCTTCTCGTAGTCCTCGAGCGTCTTGATCACCGGATCGTCGACGAACGGGGTGTTCTGCTCGTCCATGCGGACATGAGCACCAAGGTCGCCGGCCATGACCGACAGGTCCATCAGGCCGATGGCGAAGTCATGGTCGAAGTAGCGCTGCCCGGCGATGAAAGCGTCGGCGAACTTCTTTGGGTCGGTACACCACTCGTGGTACGATATCCCCGCCCCGTTGTTGAGCAGCTTCCTCTGGACGCCGCAAGCAATCGGGTAGACGGGCAATCTGTCGACCGGGTTGTTGGTGAGGGCAGCCATATCCCTCTCGATGTGGTTCATCTTGTCTGCCATTTTTCTACCTCCTTAGATCGCGGCCTTAACCTTGGCCACGGCGTCCTGGGCGTTCACGGCGTGCATGTCGGCACCGATCTCCTCGGCGAATTCCTGCGAGGTGGGAGCGCCCCCGATGATGATCTTGACCTTCATCCGCAGGCCTTCTTCCACCAGCGCATCGACGGTGGCCTTCATGCTGTCCATGGTCGGGGTCATGAGGGTGCTCATGGCCACCACCTGGGCATTGTTCGATCGGGAGCTAGAGACGAACGAGTCGGCAGGTACGTCCCTGCCGAGGTCGTGAACGTTGAACCCAGCGGCGGTGAACATGGTCTTGACGATGTTCTTGCCGATGTCGTGAACGTCACCCTCTACAACTCCGATGACCATCTCAATCCTCTTCGCTGCAGCTTCCCTGGGGATGTGCGGCAGCAAGATGTCGAGCGCGCCGTACATAGAATCGGCGGCCAGCAGGACCTGGGGCAGGAAGATCTGGTGGGCAGCGTACTTCTCGCCGACGACCATCATTCCCTTGATCAGACCCGAATCAATAGCGTCCAGTGGCTTTACGCCGCTTGAGATGATCTCATTGGCGATCCTGGAAGATTCTGCCTTCTTTCCGTTTATTACAGCTTGCTCTAATCCAGCTAATAGTTGCTCTTTGTTTGCCATATACCCACCTAGCGTAGATACTGTTGCCTCAAGGTCCGAAGACCTGGGCCTAACTTCGTTTCCCCTTAACAATCGGGAGACTCAAGTTGATTATTAAAAGTTCTTATGGATGGTCCATCCATCCATTAAGGCCGTTAAGGTCACGAAAAACATCTGGCCTAGGTAACCTGCCTCAGGGAGGATTTTGAATTGGATGTTCTTAAAGTATCCAGACTAGCTCCGGAATGAGATTCTGATTAGAATCATACAATATGATAAAAGAGAAAACGAAAGTGGTTTCAGAGGCCTTTCATCATGTTCCTCTGCAGCACTTTGGTGGCCCCATATAGGAAGACCAAGGTGAAGAGGACGAGCAGGAGGAGATCGACCTCCCATCCCAGGAAGGGGGGCTGTCCCAAACTTGCATTCAACCCGTCGACCAAGTAGGTCAGCGGCGATCCGTAGGTTATGTACAACCCAGGAACGGTCAGTTCGCTGAGGGGGATGAAGACCCCACTTATGAAGATCAGCGGGAACCTGACCAGGGCGGCGAGCATCATGATGTTGGCCGGCGCTCTCCCACCGAACGAGGAGAGCAGTACTCCCAGCCCAGCAAAGCACATGTTGCCCACCACGAACAGCACGATCAACAGGAAGATGTTGGTGACCGTTAGTCCTAACAGCACGATTCCTAAGACCCCAATAATAGTACTTATGAGCAGACCGAAGAGCGCGCCGGCCAGGGCATCGCCGATGACGATCGTGGCCACGTTTACCGGCATGGAGAGCAGGCGCTCGAACGTCCCGGATTGCTTCTCCCAGGGCACGATCAGTGGCCCTACCGATGATGAGGTGAAGAACAGGGACATGGCCAGGAAGCCAGGGAAGTACTTCGGTATGTCTAGCTGCCTTCCGACGAAGAAGGCGAAGAACAGGAAGGTGGGCAGGATGAGGCCGAAGATGAACACCGGCGCCTTGCGGTAATAGATGCGGATGTCCTTGCGGGCGACCGTCAGGATGCCATTCAGCATGATCTGGTAGTTCATCGGCACACCCCCTCGCTCGTAAGCTTGACGAACACATCCTCGAGGCTAGGTCCAAGGGTGGACATGGAGACGACCTTCAGACCTTTTTCCTGACGAAGTCGCATGATCTCCCCCATCGCCGCATCGGGGTCCTCGGTGGAGAACCTCCATTTGTCCCCGGCGGATTCTATCTTCGTCACGTGGGGGATCGAGATCCCAGCGAGGTCTATCCTTTTATCAAATGCCACCTCGACGGTCTGCCCTTTCTCATAAGTCCTCCTCAGGCGCTCGGGCGCCTCGATGCAGACGATCCTTCCCTTGTTGACGATGCAAACCCTCTGGCATAAGCGGCTTGCTTCTTCGATATTGTGCGTGGTGAGCATGATGGTGCTGCCTTTAGCGTTGAGCTTCTTGACCAAGTCTATGATCAGCCGCCGGCTTTGGACGTCCAGCCCCTCGGTGGGCTCGTCCAGGAAAAGGATGTCGGGCTCGTGGATCATGGCACAGGCGATGGACACCCGCTGTTTCATCCCCTTAGAGAACTTGCGCAGGAGGTCGTCCCCTCTTTCGGTCAGATTCAAAGCCTTCAGGAGCTCTTCCGAGCGGGACTCCCTTGCCGTCTGGCTTAGGCCATAGAACCGGCCCATGAGGTCAAGGTTCTCCCGGGCCGACAGGTCAGGGTACACATTTCCGACCTCGGGGATGCACCCCAGCTTCATCTTGGCCTCCAGCGGGTATCGCTTGAGGTCCAGACCCTCAATGAGTATCGTACCTTTGTCCGGCCGAAGAATGCCGTTCAACATCCTTATGGTGGTGGTCTTTCCCGCCCCGTTCGGGCCCAGCAGGCCGTAGAACTCACCCTTGTTGACGGTGAACGAGATGCCGTCGACAGCGGTGATCTCTCCGAACCTCTTGACCAGACCCTCGACTTCGATGGAATGTTCGGCTATAGGATCCCCTCTATCTCTCTCAACTTACCGCCCCTCCATGCAGTTAAAGAAATAAAAACCTGACATTCCAGCGAAACGTTGTTTTACCCATTGTATCGCCACCTAGTGCTCCATGATGCTGAGACAGTCGGAAATGAGGCAAAGAAGAAGGTAATGAAAAGGGTGTCCGATCCCCGTACTGATATCGTCGGAGCCTCGGACCGCGATGAAAGGGAAGAAACGCAGGAGCGCCGGTAGATTGACCGAGTAAGGATACCCCAGCAGGATTCGGTAGGGGCCAGCCCTCAGGCCTCCAGGGTCAAGCGACGTGGGCCAAGCCCATGATCTTTCTTACGTTATTGATGTCTAGGACCTCTTCCTCGTTGACCAGGCTGAAACCGGCGAATCCGCCGATGATCTCGACCTTTATGATAAGCTCGGGATCATTGAGGTCCACGGTCCCCTTTTCGATGGGTTCGGTCAACATCTTTACCAGGTCCAGGCTTGGACCGCCCAGGTAGTGCCGTTTCTCCAGGTCTAGTCTCCAACGGTCCCCTTCACGGATCCGGGACCCGAAGGTTTGCGCTGCCGAGACCATGATGTCAGGATCGGAGCTGACCCATTCCTCTATCGGGGTCCAGTGATGAGTATAGTGGAACTGCTCCGGAAAGCGGAAGGCGAAGCCACGCAGCTTCTTCACCGCCTCCTTCCCATCGCCGGCCACTCGAACCAGCAACAGGCCGGCCACGCTCGATTCCATCAGGTCCTCCAGGACCAGCCCCGCTTCCTTGATCCGGTTGGCGACCTCTTCCTCGGCCTTCGTCTTCTCGTTATGGTGGAAGGTCACCAGCATATTGTAGTCCTGCATGCTTGTCCCCGGTTTTCTATTGGGACCGGACCGTAGATAATGATATCGCGCTGGTAGACTGGATTAGAGTTTCTGCCTTTCCCCTACCTCATTGGAAGTGCGGTGTTTGACCAGGGACGCGGATAGCATTTGTGATCTTCAGGCATAGCTGCTCAACCCTCCAAACATAGACGATGCTAATATTCTGGCAACCCTTTTCCAGTCGAAGGATGAGGAGCCCAATGGCAGCGATCTACTGAAAGATAACCGAGTAGGAGGTGGCAGAGGTAAGAGACCTCATCTGCCAGACCGTAGACTTGTCGTACCCTAAGGCCTACCCTCCTCAGGCCATCGTATTCTTCAAGGGATATCATAGTGTGGACAACATCAAGCTTGATGCTGCCCATGGCACCACCCTGATAGCGGTCGTGGGCACTGGGACATTGCTAGATGGGAAGATAAAAAAAAAGGTCTTCGTCGGTCCGGAACATCAGGGTCGGGGTATTGGAGGAGAGCTGATGCGATCATTGATCAGCGAGGGCAAGGTCAAGAGGCTGAGGTCGGTGAGCCTCAACGCTTCGCTGGTCTCCCGGAGAATGTATGAACGCCGGGGGTTCTTCTTCATCCGCAACGGCTACAATGACCTGGGCAACGGCCTCGCCCTTGATCATTATCTGATGGTCAAGGACCTCTGACCTCATCTCAGGCTGTTCTCTACCAGCTTGAAGACCCCTACCCCTATGAGCGTGATGATGGCAGCAAGAATGATGACATTCCACCCGAACTGAGAGAGCATCAACACCGAGGTCCCTGCGCCCAGTAATGCGGAGATCGCGTACCATTTTCCTATCATACTCCCCTTGCGAGCGAATTGGATGACTGCCAGATTGACGGCCAGGAACACCAGGAAGATGGTGAAGTTTGCCGCGTTGGCCGTCAGCTCGATGCCGCCCAGGAAGCAGAAGGCGATCGATCCGATCATGGATAACAGGATCGCCACCCGTGGAGTGCCCCTTTCGGGATGGAGGGATGTCAGGATGCCCGGCAGAGCGGACCGGGCGGACATGCCGTAGGCGATGCGGGAAGTGGCGATCAGGATGATAAGAACGGTGTTGGCGGTAGAGATGAGCGCCACCATCGACAGCATGAAGGCTGCGCCCGGCCCTTGCGCCCTCAAGGCAGCGTCCGATAATGGAGCGGTAGAAGCTGCCAGTTCCTGATAGGGGAGTATGCTCACCACCGAAATGGCCACCAGAATGTAGATCACGGTGGTGATGATCAACGATAGGAGCAGGGCCCTCGGTATCGTTCTAGTGGGGTCCTTGGCCTCCTCGCCTATCTTCACCAGTCCTTCGAACCCGATGAAGGCGAAGAATATGGAGCCCACCGCCCCGATCACTCCTGAAAGGCCGGTGGGAGTTTCGGTCAGGTCCACCGACCCGATGTACCCGAAGCCCAGAACGATGATGATGAGTATCCCGCCTAGCTCGATAAGGGTCAGGACCACGTTCAGAGCCAGCGACTCCTTGATGCCAAGATAGCTGACCACGGAGAGGATGATGATCAGTAGGCTGGCTCCCAACGCCATAGGGATGTTGAAGAGCGATGACAGATAGCCGCCAAAGCCCAGGGCCACCGCGGCCGCGGAGATGATACTGGAGATCAGGACAAGCCACCCTACGATGAAGGCCCAGAACTTAGAACGAAATGACTCCTCCACGTACACATACTCGGCCCCGCTGACCGGGAAAAGCGACGATAGTCGAGCGTAGCTCAGCCCGCTGAAAGCAGCCACCCCTGCGGCGATGGCGAACGACAGCCACACCGCGTTCCCGGCTTTTCCGGCAGCGATCCCGATGAGGGCGTACACCCCTGCCCCGAGGATCGTGCCCACACCATAGGCTACTGCCCCGAACAACCCGACCTCGCGGTGAAGCCCCTCGGACACCATATCGTAATTTGATACGCCACCCATTGGATAAAAGGGTCCGTCGGTCCTGCATAAATATCCCGAGAACGATACATATTCTGATGGCCCAGGAAACCGTGACGCCGTACCCTCAGCCGAGCTGGTGGCATCGCAAGGTAGCGAAAGAGGCTGACCATGACCTCCTCCGAATGGGGGAACGCATCGGCAACATCATCGCCATGTTCTTCATCGTTTTCGTGGTGTTGATCTTCATAAATATCCAGGTCCAGGACTACGGTTTCTTCACGACCAAGTTCGGTCCCCTAGAACAACTACTGTTCTACGGATCGCTGCTCTTCGGGGTGATCCCCAGCTTCATCAGAGCGGCGATCGGACGAAGGAACCTCGGGCGGCTGGCCGATTTGTTTGGCTCGATCTTGTTCATCGCGGTCACCATCTATCTTCTGGTCATCTTCCCGTTCGATTTCACGCGCCTCTTGGATCTCCTGCCGTCCGCGGTCCTGCCGGACTTCAACTGGTTCACAAACGATCTGTTCCGTCTATTCTTCGAGCTGGCCATCATGCTGTCGGTGATCTCTCTGGTCTACAACGCGATCCTGTACACCGCGGTCCGCAGGGAGCTTCGAGCCAGGGGGGCCAGGGTCGCGCCGACCTCGCCTTAGACCAAGGTCGCCCTCCTTTTCAAAAAGCCGACCGCTCATGCCAAATTGAGAACGATCACCGCGATGCCCAGTGCGATCGAGGTGAACCAGAACCCGAAGGTCATCAGCATGCTGGTTCGCCCATGCCGCCCTAACCCCAGGCAAGCATGGTTCTTGGCCCCCTCAATAGCCAGCTCAGTGTCACTGTGAGGGTGAGGGCCAGCGTGATCAGGCTCAAGGTGTGATGGACGATCAACACCTGGTCCGGAAGATAGTTAGTACTGACGAATGGCAGATAGTTCAAAAACTTCGGCACCATGAATAATGCTACTGCGGCTACATTTGGCACCATGGCCAAGGTCAACAGGATGGCATGAGGTCTCATCTTGCGCTGGAACTTCATCAGATAGGCGCCAGTGCCTAACATAAACAGGGTCACGATCTGAAGAGCTAGAACGACATAGCTCCCGGAAGTGATCTGCATATGGACCTCAGATTCGATACGCAGATGCTGATTGATACCTCTGGACCTCAAGGCCCGCAACAGTCGGGTCCGCAGGTCACTTCCTTGCCGGTCAGCGCCGCCTTGATCATGGCCGAGGCGCAACCGACGCCCGATTCCACCGATATCGCTCCGGTCGGGCAGTTGACCTGGCAGGCCCCGCATTCCATGCATCTATCGGGCGCAGCCATCCTGGCCTTCTTCCTCCCTGCCTCGAACACACCGTGGGGGCAGACCTCCGAGCAGCGGCCGCAATTGACGCACTTGCTCGGTCTGAAACGCAGAGTATTGACCGCATTCTCCTCGGCCCTGTCCATCGTCATCAACGGGATGTCCATGGTTGTCTTCATCAGTACCACCCTATCATCAGTACCACCCTAGTATGTTACCTGCCATTATGATCATTAATGCCATCCCTATTATCAGCATCGCTACGAAGACCGGCATATAGCGGAATATCTCCTTCTTCACTCCTGTTCTGGAAGTATAGGTCGAACTGCCGGTGAAGTTCAGGCCGAGGTAGCCGGTGACGGGGGCAATGAGCAGCGCAAGGGCGATGCCAAAGACCACTAGGTTCCATGCCGCCCGGTCCCCGTACATCATGGCGTTCCATAGTGAAAGGGGAATCGACAACAGTATGCCCAGGACCAGACCCTTGGTCGAGAACTCCTTGGTGGGGAGATAGGGAAGTAAAAGAGGGAACAATACTGCGCCACCCAGAACGGCGGCCACCGCGATGAAGGCCGCGAACGGTCCCCCCGCCAGGAACAGAAGGATGACCGCCGGAACAAGGTACTTCAAGGATTGCAGCAGTTCCATCGGGGCGAGCACGGCGCGGTCCCTTAGAGGGAAGGTTACCCTCCTCATCTCCGGTGTGGCGATCCCTGTCTCGAGGTATTCCTTCACATCTCTGGCTCTCACCGGCCCATACTCCACGGTGAACCCGGTCCGCTGCTTGACCTCGTGGGCCGCGACGCCCGGTGCACCGAGCTGCGGGAGGATCAGGCGGCGGTGGCGTACGATATCGGCCAGGCCGGTCTCCTGGACCCTCCTGATCACCTCCTCGGTGCCGAAGGTCCCTTTCCCCGCAGCGCACCAGACGTTAATGCCCTTCGTGTCAAGGACCATTATGTAGCAGCCGACACCCCGCAAAGAGGAACGGATGGCGTCGAAGCTCAGGGTGTAGTTGGCGGTGACCAGCACCGGGGAGTCCTGGTCCGGCGTCCCCAGGCGATATAGGCCGGGGATGACCAGGTGTTCCATGCGTTTGTATGCCAGCCTGATCTGGACATGGTCCCAGCGATCGTGATCATCGATCTCGGCAGTGGTGGTCATGGTCTCGGTTGGCATGTCCACCTACCTCGGGGCGGTGATGTCCTGGAGGAGCGGACCCATGCGATCCTTGACCATATCCAGTAGCTCGTCGGTCTTGAACATATATATGCAGCAGACCTTGCCATCTCTTTCTCGGGTCACCACTGCCAGCTTGTCGCCGGGCTGCAGACCTATCTTCGCCCGTATCTCCTTGGGCAGCACCATCTGGCCGCGATCGTCGATGCTCACTATGGCCTCTACCCGAAGATCGTCGTTCTTCTGCTGGGTACAGCAGGTCTCCATCTTCTTGCCCTTGACCAAATTCTCGCCTTGACCGGGAACGACGATCGGCCTATTTAGATTCTTCTGAATAATCAGAATAATCATAGGGTGTTGGGCAATAACGATCCTAGGTAAAAGGGGACCGATAAATTAGCAAGCCAGCATGGAATAATATTCCAGTTGTTCCCTTGCCTATTGAAAATTTCTCAGCGAGCATTTCACAGAAGGCATTTTCCCTACCCTGCCTTGACAGAGGTAGCTGAGCCCTTTCCCCATGCACACAGGTTCGGGACAGGATGCGATCGAGAGAAAGAGGCCGCGGGCCTTTTACTCCTGGATGATCACGATGTTCTCGCTGTTGACGACCGCGTTACCGTTGCCATTCATGCCCACGGCCTTATCATGCTGGCACTTCTGAACGAGGGCAAGCATCTCGGCCGATGAGCAGTTCGCCAATGCCTTCGCGAAGGCATTGATGCGGACCACCTCTCCTTTCTTGAACTTACCTTCGACAGAGACGATGCCGCAGGGAAGGAGCGATCGGCCGGCCCTCAGGGCTTTCTCCGCACCCTCATCCACCATGATCTTGCCGCGGGGGCAGGCGAACAGTATCCACCTTTCCCGATTCGTGTAGTGGGACTTGGCGGTGAACAACGTCCCCAACTCCTCGCCGGTCGCTACCCTCATGATAACGTTTCTCGGTCCGCCCATTAGCGATGACCATGTTGCAGCCGGACTGCATGGCGATCTTGGCAGCGTTGATCTTCGTCCTCATGCCCCCAGTGGACCGCTCGTTCTTCCGGTTACCAGCGATGTTCTCGATATCCTTGGTGACCTCGTCCACCGTGGGGATCAGATGGGCGTCCTTGTCCCCCTCGGGGTTGCGGTCGTACAGTCCGTCGACATCGGTTAGTAGTATCAGCAGGTCGGCGTCCATCTTGCTAGCCACCAGGGCGGAAAGCTTGTCGTTGTCTCCGAAGATCTCCTCGATCTCGTCGGTGGCGATGACATCGTTCTCGTTGACGACGGGCACGACGCCCAGACGGAACATCTCATCAATGGCCTTCCTTAGGTCCAGATACCTGGCCCGGTCGGAGAATGCTCCGTAGGTCAGGAGCACCTGACCCACGCTCTTGTCGTACCGTCGGAAGGCGTCCCGCCAGGCCAGCATAAGGCTCGCTTGCCCTACCGCCGCGCAGACCTGCTTCATGGCCACATCCTTGTTCTTACCGTCCAGGTGCAGCTCCGACGAGCCGGAACCGATCGCTCCCGAGGTCACCACGATGCTTTGGATGCCCTTCTTCCCGAGCTCCACGACCTGCCTTGCTACCTCGTCGAGGTAGGCCTGGTCGACCGTGCCGTCGCCTTTGCAGACGGTGTTCGTCCCGATCTTGACGACGATACGCTTAGCGTTGAGGTCCCTCATGCAATCTTCCTATGTGTGAACTTCCTGGCATCCTTACCGGAGTATTCGGCCACCGTCTGTCCAGTACCACGAAGCTTGTACTTGTATATGACCAGACCCTCCAGGCCGACCGGCCCGCGGGCGTGGGTCTTGTTGGTCGATATGCCAACCTCCGCTCCCAATCCGTAGCGGTAGCCGTCGGCGAACCGGGTGGAGACATTCCACATGACCGATGATGAATCCACGAGGTCCATGAACCTCTGGGCCACTGCGGCGTCCGCGGTGATGATCGCGTCGGTGTGGTGGGATGAGTACCGGTTCACATGCTCGATCGCCTCGTCCAGCGAACCGACGATCTTGATCGAGAGCACAAGGTCGTTATATTCCGCGCTCCAATCGTCCTCGGTCGCCGGTTCGGCGGCGATGATGCGCCTGGTGGCATCGTCACCTCTCAGTTCGACCTGGGCCTTGGCATACTCAACGGCCATGGAAGGCAGGAACTTGGCGGCGACGCTCTCGTGGACGAGCAGCGTTTCCATGGCGTTGCAGACGGCGGGGTATTGGACCTTGGCGTCGTAACAGACCTTGACGGCCATGTCCAGGTCCGCCGCCTTATCCACGTAGGTGTGGCATATACCGGCGGCATGACCCAACACGGGAATGCGCGTGCTATCCTTGATGGAGCGGACCAGCTCGTTCGATCCCCGGGGAATGATGAGGTCGATGAGGTCGTCATGCTTCAGGAGCTCGCGGAACTGCTCACGGGTCGATAGCAGCTGGACCGCGTCCTCGAAGCGGCTGTCCACCGAGACAAGCGCCTCGATGATGGCGGCAGCAAGGGCCTCATTGGTCTCCCTGGCCTCGATCCCGCCCTTCAATAGCACAGCATTGCCGGACCTCAAACAAAGGCAAGAGATCTGGACCATAGCATCGGGCCGGGACTCGAAGACCACACCAATGACCCCAATAGGGCAGGTCACCTTGTCCAGGACCAGGCCTTCATCGAGCTCGGTGCGGGAGAGGAGCTTTCCAACCACTTCCTCCTGCTCGATAAGCGAGTGAATGGATCGGACCGATTCCTCGACCTTCGGCCGATCGTACCTCAACCGTTTCACCAGAACCTGCGAAAGACCGGTGCGCTGGGCGGCCTCCAGGTCCCGACGGTTTGCCTCCTCGATGCTCGCCGAACGCGCCACCAGGGCGTCCGCTATCCTGGCCAGGGCTTCGTTCCTGGCCGGCAATGCGATGTTGGCCAGACGATAGGATGATTCCTTGGCCTTCTCCGCAGCCGCTCTAATGGGATCCATAACGGGCCAGAAAAAATGTCCCCAAGCCATATATCTTTCGCTTCATCGGCCGCTGCCCCGGTCCTTTGACATTTCCGCGACCTTGACCGGGATGCTTGCGCTAAGCAAGCAAAAAAGTATATCAACGTCGCGAACTGGAATGGTTATTGGAGGCTAAAAGATGTTCAAACTGATGAAGTTCTTCGTCATGATGGCCCTGGTAGTATGGGTGGCCGCGGCCGTAGCAGCCATGATGAGCGGCGCGATGGGGATGATGAAGAACAAGATGCCGTGGATGAAGATGAAGGAACGACTTCGCGAGCACATGCCCGAAATGAGGGCCAAGATGGACGAGAAGATGGCCGAGGCGGAAGAACACCTTACCTGATCAAGAACACATATCAAACCTGGGCTAGCGATGCTCTAGCATGAGGGCGTCGCATTCTTCTCCTTTTTCCTAATCCAGGTCATCTCTGTCGATATCGAACCCCACGATGCGGCTGAGATGCCCTTCGGCACTGATGTTCAACCATCCGCGAACGATCTCGTCGACCGGCGCCGCCGGACTGCATGCTACGACGTTCTGGATCCCTTTGACCTCTTGCAGGAGGTCGAACTCCACCTCGGGGATGACGAAATAGGGCTCTCCCTTGACCCTCACTCCTTCGTAAAGTACGAAATCCTTGCTCATGAACCGGACCGACCGATCTCCGCTCCTTTCCTGGACACTTCTTTCGCCGACCCATTCTCCGATCTTCTTTCCGTCCTGGTCCCGGAGTTGAAGTGGCTCATTGGTCCGGGTGGCCAGGGTGGACCCGGCATCGACAACCATAGCGATTTGGTACTCCCGGCCCAACGCGGTCCAGAACCCTTCATTGACCACTTTGATCGGTCCGGTTCGCATGGTGTCCTCCTCCACCTGCCTCTCCTTCTCGATGACCTCGTCGCACTGGGCTTGGTCCAGCACTAGGAGCCCCCGGAGACCGCCTATCTCCCGAAGTCTATCCTGCACCGTTGCCAGGGTCTCTTCGATCCTCATGCTTAAAATCAGGAAATGAAAGGGATATCAAGTTGCTGGTGCCAGGCTCATTGTCGTCGGCGACCTGACGAGTTCCCTTCCTGATGAGAGATGGGATGATCACTGAGAGCGTGAGGACGAGGAACACGATACCACAGAGCTAGACGATGCGGTGCAGGTCCCCGGCGGCACCCTGTCCCATGCTTCCGGCGGCCACACCGCTGATGATCAGGATCACGTTGCTGATGGTCATCCCCAACAATCTGGCCGTCTCGGTGACTGCCGAGGCCATCCCATACTCCCTGCGGACGATGCTCCCCATGGCCCAGTCGACGACGGCGGGCATGAACAGACCAGTACCTATCCCGATGAGGGCGAGCGATGCCATCATCACCGCGACGGACGCCTCCGGCTGGGCGATCAGGACCGCCAATCCCCCAGCATTGATCAGGGTCCCCAGACTGGTCACGGCACGGTCCTTGATCCTTGTAAGCAGCAGACCGCTCACCGAGCTCATGATGGTCGTCAAGACCTAGGGAACGAGCATGACGAAGCTGGCCTCCAGAGGGCCCAGGCCTAGGTTAAGCTGGGAGTAGAGAGATGGAAGGAAGGGCACGGCGAAGGAGCCGGCCTGGAAGACGATGTTCGTGACGATGGTCAGGAGAAAGGTCCGGTTCCTGGACATTTCCTTGTTAACTATCGGCCGCGGATATCGCCTTTCCCAGATCAGGAGTCCGATGGTGACGAGGGCCCCCATCAGCAGGCAGGATCGTCCGATGGCGGCAGTTATCTCCGAAAGCCCGTAGAACACCAGGAGCAGGCTCGCGCTGAACGGGCCCATCCCCATCAGATCGAAGTTTTCTCCCGGGAGAGCTCGCAATTCCCCCCGGACCCTCGAGAAGAGCAGGTAAAGGTTGAAGACGGCCAGCACGACGGCGATCACGAACAGCACCCTCCAGATCAGGTAGACGGTAAGAAAACCACCGGCCAGCAGACCGGAGGTGAAACCGGCGAACATGAAGGTGACATTGAGCCCGATGGCCTTACCTCGGCCCTTCTCCGGAAATACCAGGCTCAGGAGGGCGATGGAGGTGCCGAAGACCGTGGCCGCTCCCGCTCCGGTCAATCCGCGGCCCAGGATCAGGATGCTGATGTCAGGGGCGAAGATGCAGATGGTGCCGGAAAGAACATAGAAGATCATCCCCGCAGTGAACACCTTCTTGGACCCCTTAACATCGGCGATGCGTCCGAACGGGATCGACAGGGAGGCGGCGGCGAGGAAGAACGCAGCGGTCAGCCATGCCAGTAGGGCGACCTCTGCCCCCAGGTCCTCGCCGATAGCTAGGGGCCGCCACGACCATGGAGGCCACCAGGAAGGGAGCTATGCACGAGCCTAGGCCGGACACCAGCTGCACGGACCGCCTGCTCCGGAGCGAATGGTCCGGGGGAGCTTCCTGCACCATCCCTGGTACAATGGCCGCTTCGGATACGAAAAAGATTAGGTCCTGAACGCCGAACGGAACCCCCTGATCATGTCCTTGGCCGACTCCAGCAGGGGATGCCTGACCACCACGGGGGTGCTCATGGCCTCCAGCCTCTCGATGCGGAAGTACAGAGGGGGGTGGGTGTCCCAACGCAGCCAGCTGGATAGCTTGGACGCTTTCTCCACCTCCAGCCTCTGGGCCCCGATCTTGCGGAGCGATTCGGCCAGCACCTTAGGTTTTCCGATGATCATGACCGATAGGAGGTCGGCGCGGGCCTCGAAGAACTTGGCGACGAAAAAGATCGCGAACATGACGATGATAAGATACAGGATCGGTGAGAACAGGAAAAGAGGGAAGAGCACAGTAACGCGAAGCAGGAACTCCCCGGACACAATGCCGAATAGGAAGAGGGGGTCCCGGCCCTTCAGATGGCCCAGCTCATGGCCGATCACGCTGACCAGTTCTTCCTCGTCCAGCGCGGTCAATATGCCCCCGGTGAGCAGGAGCACCCCCCGCCGGAAGCTCACCCCGCTGGCCGCGGCATTAGGGGCCAGGCTGTTAGATATGATGATCTTGGGCAGGGGTGCATGGAACGGTTCGGCCGCCTTCTTGACCAGATCGAACACGTTGATCTCCTTGACCTTGATATTCTCCTCTGAACAGAAGATGCCGAAGCTCAGGAGCGCCTCTCCGATGACCGGACAGCTAGGTTCCCTCCCCTGGGCGAAGGCCGATCTCGAAGACCGCCTGTTTCAACAGGGCCAGGTCGACCTTCTTCGCCTTGATGTCGTCCACCACGTTCCGGTCCACTTTGATTGTCAACAGGTAGACCTGGGGGCTGGCCGAGGTGATGGTCCATTTGCCCAGAGCCCCGAACAGTACGTCAGCGAAGATGATGAGCATCAGCTGCACCAGGAGGATGAACAGGACCGCGATGAGGCCTATGAGGATGAACAGGATGATGTTGAAGGCGAACAGCAGGATGTTCAACAGGAGGAGCGAACGGGAGAACAGCCGGCCGAACGAACGCCTCATGACCGACGGCATCTCCTCCGGGACGATCCGCTCACCTTTGACCCATATCAGAGTGATGCTCGCTTTCTCAAGGTCCTTCTCGATGCTTCGGACCACCGCCAGAAGGTCATCGTACAGCCACCGCACTGCCCCCTCCGGAACGCCCTCGGGACGCTCGGTCCGGACCTGGAGCCCCTGTTCGGCCCATACTTCCACCTCTAGCCGCCACCCGTCTGGGGGGCCTATAAATGTGAAAGCGACCGCGGCCTTACCCCCTACGACCCCCCGCCGGATGTTCTGGAACCTCTCGGGATGCAGAAGTAGATGATACTTGCGGACCTGCTCGAGCAGTTCGTTCAGCTGCTCGGGCCGCAGTGCCGATTCTACGGAGAAGGAGGAGTTCTCGTTCATCACCCTAATAGCACATCAAAGCCTAGAAAGCCGTAACGGTCCTGACCGGGCCGCCTCGGACCGATTTTCGCCCATCGATAGCTCACAAGGAATGTATGAACGGTCCAATCAGAGAAAAAGAAAGGGGCTTTGGGCTCAGGTCGTGAGCATGTCCTTCAGGTCCCGGTCCACATCCCCGATAGCCTTCCACCCGAACTTGTCCTGGATCAGCTTCCAGTTGTTGGGCGTGATGAACGCCGAGTGGGTGGGCCGACCCGCACGTTCCTGATCCCGAGAGCAAGGAGAGCGAGGACGATGGCCCCCGCCTCCTGCTCGAACCAGGAGAGCACGACGCGCGGTGGGAGGCTCGTTCACATCGATCTCAAAGGCCTTGGCCAGCAACCTGAAGGTCTCTTGCGCCATCTCAACCGTCCTGGGCGATCATCTCGTTCGAGACCTCTTCTTCCGCCCAGGGGCCCGTCCGTGGATGGTGATGGGGTGGCCTCGAGATATGGTATCGATAGTGTGGTGGTGAAGCCCATCAGGACCTTATACTTCTACAGGAGCTGTATGCGACGGTGCACCGCTTGCATCGACATCTCCAGATGGTGGCCAGCTCCAGGTGGGTCGCCCGAGGACCATGTACCAGCAACTGGGCCAGGTGGAGGTCCTGCTCATCCATGGTCACCCCCATCTTCCTTGACGAATTAGATTGCTCCCCTACGGACATCCGTCCGGGAATCATCGTCCCCGGCGCCCCGACGAGAAGGTGAAGGTGCCTCCACAATCTCCGTTCCTCGCCACGAAACCATCCTCCTGACGAGAGAAGTGGATACCTTCCAGATATTCGATCCATCCGGCCTCCTCATACCTTACGCCCAGCAGCTCTTCCCTGAGGAGCACGATCTCCCAATCATGGGATACGTGGATGTCCAACCGATCCGCTTCAGTCATTTCGAGCATCCGCTGCAGGATGGGGGCCAGAACCATGTCCGCGGCCTCCGGTGTAGGTTTGATCCATTCTGCTTCGAACTGTCCGATGAACCAGGAGCGCATGAAACCATAGCCCTGGCGCTCCGCCTCCTTCAGCACCCGGTTGTCCTTGAAGTAGGGCGCGCAAAGGTCCCAGGTCTCCATGGTCCCCCCGACCGTTCCGCCCCGACCAGAGAAACCCTGGGCAATGGCCTCGGCGGTCTCCCGGCAACGGACCGCCGGGCTGTGGAACAGGCGGATCTGTTCGAATCCTTCGATGGCCCTTCCCATTTCGAACGCGTCCCGTTTTCCTTTTTCCGTTAGTCCGATCCCCAGGCTCTCGCTGATGCTGGGCACTTGGAACCTTTCGGCATGACGCACGATGAGCGCTTGAGAGCCTTTTCCCATGCGGAGCTTTGAGATGTCGATCATTACCATACTTCATGCCCCCTGATAAACCCCAGAACGCCCCTCGCAGGACGTTCCCGACCTTTAGGCTTTGCTCGAACGACGATCGGCCCTGGCCATACGAATCACCTCCGTCCGAGAGGGTCGGGAATGAAAAGTGCAGATCTGTGAGCATGTTCAGGATGGGGGCCCTCACACTAAGTAGCGCAGGAAAGATGGCGCTGATCGAACTGGATGATACCCCCTGACTGGTTCCACGAGCATAGCGAATAATTGTGCCTGGTGCAGCGTTTTTATAGCCTTCAGTACATCTATGCCCATCGAAGGCTGCGCCATCACGATCGTTCGCGCACCTTGATCAAGGATTGTGAGCAGGTGTTGAAGAGGATCGGTTGGTTCACGACGGCGAGGGGGCCAGGCTCGTATAATCTGTTTTCCACCATGATGGACAGATTGCATAAGGGCGAGATCGACGCCCAACTGTCGTTCGTTTTCATCAACCGTGACGTCAAAGGTAACGAATATCGTAAGAAGATCATCAAGATGGCCGAGGATGACGGGATCCCGGTCATCTTGTTCCCTTCGGATACCTTCATGCCAGAGCTTAAGGAGAAGAGCATGGTCGAATGGAGGGACGCCTATGGGAGAGGAGTTCGAGAGCGGATCTCGAAATACCCTATGGACCTGGGTGTTCTCGCCGGCTATATGCTCATCATCGATCCACAAACCTGCCGAGAGCACGACCTGATAAACCTACACCCGGCCTTGCCGGAGACGTATAAGGGAACGTGGGAGGAGGTCGTCGGTAAGGTCGTGGAGAATAACGATAGAGCCTACGGCGCTACGGTCCATGTGTGCAGCCCAGAGCTGGACCGGGGGGCGATCATCGCCTTCGATTCGTTCGAGGTCGACCCTCTGAGACCACAGTTTCCGACCAAAGAGGAACTGGTCAAAGGTATAAGGGGCGAGGAGGTCAGGAGGGAAGCGCCCCTTCTGATGGAGACGATCAGGATGATCGTGGACGGGGAGGTCACCTTGAAGGCCGGCCAGGTCTTCGACCGGCAAGGTCGCCGATTGAGGGACTATCCCAACCTGGCCGAAAGGGTCACCACAGTGCTGAACGGGAAATGACGATGGTGCCGCCCTATCAAGAGAATCGGGGCACCACGCAGAAAAAGCACTTGTATTTCGCATCCTTCGTTGCTGAGAATTTCGTTCTAGGTCCTATAGCACTTTATATACATCATCTCCGTTTCATGCCGTTTATTCTAAGGTGACCTGGCATGGAGGAGATCCTTCCCCCCCGAGACCCCGGAAATCTACGGGATTACGAGAGCGCCTACCGGGAGTTCAACTGGGCTTCCATGGACAAGGATTTTGACTGGTCCCGGGGCGGCGCATATAATGTGGCCGCCGAGGCCATGGACCGGCATGTACAGACCTGGAGGCGGAACAAGATCGCTCTCTACTCGGTCCGGGCCAGCGGGGAGGTCCGGAAGTTCACTTTTGGTGAGATGTCCGAACAGTCCAGCCAGTTCGCTAGCGGTCTGATAAAGATGGGGGCCAAGAAGGGCGATCGCATCTTCGTCTTCCTGGACCGAAGCTCGGAACTATATATCTCCGTCCTCGGCATCGCCAAGATGGGCGGGATCGCCGGACCGTTGTTCTCGGCGCTGGGCCCAGAAGCGGTCAAGGACCGTGTACTGGACTGTGGTGCAAGCATCGTGATCACCTCCCCATATCTGTACAAGAGGCTCGAGCCGATCAGAGATGACCTCGTGGATGTCCAGAAGTACATCATCGTCGGTGACAGCTCTGAGTTGGACGGGGCCGTCAACTTTGAAGAGGTCATAGCTTCTGGCGACCCTTCATTCAAGGCCGTCGAGATGGCACCCACCGATCCCTACATCATTCACTACACCTCCGGTTCCACCGGCAAGCCCAAGGGCGTGCTCCTAGGCCACCGGGCCATGAGCCAGCAATTGATGGCCTGCCGCTACGTGGTGGACCTTAAGGAAGAGGACACCTACTGGTGCACCGCCGACCCAGGCTGGGTCACCGGAACGTCGGTAGGCATATTCGGCCCCTGGTACCTGGGGACGACCATCGTCTCCTACGAGGGCCGCTTCGACGCCCGGGTATGGTACTCCATCATCCAGAGGTTTGGCGTGAACGTCTGGTTCACCGCTCCGACCGCGCTCAGGATGTTAATGCGCGCCGGGGACGACCTGATGAAAGAGTTCGATTTCTCGAAGCTGCGCCACATCTGCTCGGCCGGAGAGCCCCTCAACGCTGAGGTCATCCGTTGGGGCATCAAGACCTTGGGAAAATACATCCACGACAACTGGTGGCAGACCGAGACCGGCGCCCCCTGCATCTCCAACTTCAAATGCATGGCCATCAAGCCCGGCTCGATGGGGAAGCCGATCCCCGGAGTGGTGGCGTCCATCGTCGATGAGAACGGTGTCGAGGTCCCGCCCTTCAAGTACGGGTTCTTGGCCCTGCGCCCGGGCTGGCCGGCCATGATCGATCGGGATCTGGAGGAACACTCCGAAGTATAGAGAGTACTTCGAGGTGCCGGGCTGGTACATCGCCGGCGACCAGGCCTACAAGGACGAGGACGGCTACATATGGTTCCTCGGTCGCGCTGATGATGTCATCAAGACGTCGGGAGAGAGACTGGGACCGTTCGAGGTCGAGTCGGCGCTCATCGAGCATCCGGCCGTGGCCGAGTCGGGGGTCATCGGCAAGCCCGATGAGCTTCGCGGCGAGATCGTCAAGGCGTTCATCGTTCTAAGGCCTGGATTCACCGGCACGGATGATCTGAAGGAAGAGATCACTCATTTCGTCAAGACCCGGCTGGCCTACTACGCCTACCCTCGAGAGATCGAGTTCGTCGAGTCCCTGCCCAAGACCCGGTCCGGGAAGATCATGCGGCGGGTGCTCAAGGCCAAGGAGCTTGGGCAGCCGCTCGGTGACCTGTCGACGCTCGAAGAGTGAGGTCGACCAGGGTCACCCATTTTAGAACCACGGAACTGTAGTTCATCGCATGGTTGAAGCGCTGTCGATCCCTAAGGGCCACTCAGCCTTGGCAGTCATCACCTTCAGAAAGGCATCGCCCCCGATCCTTCCCTCATCACCCCCTAGGGGACGAGGGGCTCGACCAAATCGCCGGATACGACGCCGCTAGAAGTCTATCGAGAATCTATATTTACCATAAGGAGGCAGTATCTGCCAAGTTAGAGAGGGCATGCGACATGAAAGTGCTCGTGATTTATGATACGGTCTCACCGGCAAAGGTGACCGGAAAGGTCGCCGAAACGGTCGTGGCAGCGATGAGGGAGAAAGGGGCATCGGTGGACTCTTATTTCGTTGAGGACGCCGGTAAGGCGGACATCAAGGACTATGACTGCCTCGTTGTAGGCGCACCGACCATGGCCTGGAGGCCATCAACGAGGATGAAGGCTTTCCTGGCCACCCTGAAGGGAACAGACTATTCTGGTAAGCTGGCGGCATCCTTCGATACCCAGACAAAAACTGCCATCAGCGGAAACGCCACCAAGCACATGGACAAGGGGCTGACCGAGCTTGGGTTCAAGATCGCCTCGCCCGCACTGACATCTTACGTGGAGAGCGAGAACAAGGCGTACAGGCTGAAGGAAGGGGAGCTGGAGAAGGCCAAGGCATGGGGTCAGGAGCTCGTCAAGAAGTCATCGAAGTGAGATGGGCGGCTCGCCAAGAAAAAAATACTATCTGGATTCAGCCAGAAGAGCGGAGGTCGTTCATGGATGCAAACAATCTCCTTGACCTGAACATTATCCGGTCAACCCAGGATGAAGCCAACGATCGCCCCGATGATGAAACCGACGCTCAACGGCAATACGCCGACCACCAAGGCGCCGTACGACAAGGCTACCGGGCCGTAATGCTGCACCAACTGCTGTAACTTAGGAATGTCCAAGGCGTACAGGCCGAAGTACGCCGCGACCGCAAGTACGATGACGGCGATCACCATGACCTTAAGGAGCCTGTGGGCAAGGAAGCCTACAAGAAGTCCGAGAATAAGGGGGATGACCATCACCGCCAGGGGAGGCAGCCCGACTATGCTCCCGTTGCTGATGAAATTTACTAGCTCGTCGATCAATCCCATGCTAACGCTCCTTGATCAATCACTCACCGAGTGGAGCCTGACGCATCCTGACGAGGTGCACTGATGATGCGCTCATACCTCAATCATAATATTGCACCCAAACCTGCTTTATAACTATCCTGACTGCCCCAACTTGTTGGCCACACTTACAAATGGACGACGGAGGGGTGCAACACCAGGATATCTTCCGGCGGCGCTGGACTAAAAATGGGAAGGGTGAGATAGGAAGTTAGCTCAAGCTATTATGAAGAACCCTCAACAACGATTGAATCCTAGAAATGTTGACGAGAATGGATAGAAGTGCTCCCGCCGGGGAGTGCCTCAATAATAGCCAGGCAGCCGTTCTTTAGAATCAATTACTGTCTTTTCGATGTAAATTGAACCTTGGGCGAGGCGGGCCTTGAGGTCCTCGATCGCGTCGATCTTGATTTCCTTCCAACCATCAAGTCCGGCTCGGAGCTGGGTCTTCCCGCCCTTGCGCAGGGCATCCTTGCGCCGCTGCACGATCTCCGGCCGGGGGTCGTGGGCGCTGCAGAGCTCGCTGTCCCTGAGCGGATAGGCCCCGCAGCCGCGGCCGTCCTGGTGCACATGTTGGCACCGCCGGCGCTCCGGTCCCGAGACTGGCAGGGGGGAGGGGTCCACGAGATCCGGGGCCTTCTCAGGTTCGTTCATGGGTCCACCTTGAATTGCTTGGCTGCCTCTTCCATCAGCGTGGCCGCTTGGGCTTTGATGTCCTTGTCGTTGTCGATGAGCACGGCCAGCGGGTTCCTGTGCCCGGCCCCGATGCCCTGGATCTCTTTGTTCAACAAGGCCCATCTCGGATCATCGTTCGGGAGGAGCCCCCGGCGCAGGTCGCTGAGCGCTATGCTCAAGAGCTTGGACGCCACGACCTTGGAACGGGGATTCTCCAGGATGGCGTACACCTGCTGCTGCTCGAGGACGGGATCCCCGGCCACGGTGCGGCCCTCGTCCAGCTGCTTCCTCATGTTCGCCTGCGCGGCCTCAAAACGTTTGATGCAGGCCGGTGGCCGATCGTTCCTGCTCATGGGTGACCATACCTCCCTTGCTGCGATACTTTGAGCGATAGCTTATGCTGGGCTGCTCGCCGGCCACGATGTGCGGCTCGAAGCCCTCGACGATGATGTGGATCGATTCGTTATAGGGATCATTCAGTTCGCCATCCTCGGGGGCGCTTCGCAGCATCCACAGATGACGCCCGGCCTTGTAGAAGTTCGGGAAGTAGATGGCCAGATACCGAGATTCGCTGTCGTCGTACTGGTGGCCATCTATGAGCGTATAGATGCTCTTCATCCAATGCATCCCGTCCGCCCACGTCTCCCCCAGCCTGCCGTTCCAGGAACCGGTGATGGTGACGCTGAGGGTCGCCCCGTTGTCGTCGATGATCTCCTGTTTCCGAGGCCCATAGCCGGGGTTCTCCATGGCCGATAGGAGGCCGTTGAAGCTCGGCATCACCTCGTCGATCTGCCCCAGATCGATTCCGGTGGCCAGCCCCGCTCCGTCCACCAGGATCTTACCCGAGAACGGAGAGCTCATCTGCTCACCGTCCCCAGGGAGCATTCCTTGGCCATTTCATATCCATTCCTGTTCTCGATAAATTGCATCAATCTCACTCCTTCCCATCTCATCTGTAGGCGGGGTCGTCCGGCTTGACCAGTGGGGTCAGACCGAGCGAGCGTCTAGCATCCTCCAGCTGGCGGATCAGGTCCCGGGCGGCCGCCACGTTCGCGTTGTACTGAGCGTACTCCTTGAACAGCACCGCGTACCGCTCATCGATCGCCGTGAGCAGCCCTTCCTTGAACTGTTCCATCATGGCCGCCGCCTCCCGGTCGGTGAGCTCGTGACCTCACCGTCCGAGGAGCGAGCGCGGCCAGCCACGTCCCATGATCTCAGCCCGCCATTCTGTCGTTCTCGGTCATTGCCCCAGCCGGCCCACGTTCATGATAAGGACCCCGGACCGTGGCCCTCGACCCGATGAAGGGACTGCTGCTGTCGGTGCTCTTGGAGCAGGAAAGAGATCCGTCAGTTAGAAAATGAGGCGCTGGGGCTGCTCGTCGACAGTGTTATAATGCAAGAGTTCTTAACAATTCGATAGGTAGGCGCGTTGTTCTATTATTTAATGAGCGTGTAAGAGATTTCATATATTCGATATAGCTGTTTATCCACAGATATAATCGAAAGTGAGTGAGAGCTCGCTACGAAAGGGAGGTGGACATATGGCTAAGAAAATTGAACTCGGGCTGGAGCTATCCGGGAAGGATGCTAAGGAATTTCAAGATTATATGAAAAATCCGTCGTATCCACCTCGCGGTGAGCAAATGTTAAAGCGGGCTTACGAGTTATCGAAGGCTCGTGGCCGAACCGATCAGAATAAGTGATGATACATCTGTCGATGTGTTGACAGAGTTTCACACGATCTCTGATTTTATATCCTCAGATGATGATTTGACAGGTTACCTTTTAGAGGATGCATTATCCGAGCAAAAAACAAAAACGTCAACAACACACATATTGATCCAAAATTCTGGTAAAGTTGTTGGTTATTTTACTCTGCTCAATGATTCAATCAAACTAAAGGATCTAGAAATGGGAGACCACTTGGACGGAGTTGAATACTCCTCAGTACCGGCTTTAAAAATTGGAAGGCTGTCTACCCATAGGGATTTTGAGGGAAAAGGCTACGGCTCGAGCATGATCGAAATGGCATTCAGCTATCTTTTCAGAATTCACGATTACTCAGGATGTAGAGTAATGACGGTCGATTCAAAGAAAGGATGTGAAGGATTCTACGAGCACTTTGGATTTAAAAGAGCATCAAAAAAGCGGGACGATTCGACTCCAATGTACATGGACGTCTCGAACATTCTTGCAATCTACTGTCGAATAAAGCATGTAGAGGGCCGGGCTACGTTTCCGTCCCAACGCCATCCCAACCACACATTGGGACGGTCCTTTCGTGATAGCCAGTAGTCTAGTCTATCATCATCCCGACATCCCAACGAAATAGAGGGGGGATAGGTTTTGATAATCCTTTGCTCGGCGGTTCCTCTATGTTATGAGCGGTCCGATCGTAAAAGAGCCCTGGAAAGAAAGGAGAAAGGGTTTCACAGGTCAGATCCAATTTTGCCGAAAATCGACGAATTGACCTTAGAAACAAGATGACTGGATGAAAGTGAAGTGCTCCCGCCGGGATTTGAACCCGGGTCACGGACTCGAAAGGCCCGAATGATTGGCCGGACTACACTACGGGAGCTTGTGGCAGTTCGATAAGAGAAGATATACTTAATCCTTGCCAAGGACACAGTGCGAGCGCACCCTGGTGCTAGAGACTAGTTGGTTTTTTCGCTTTTTACAATGGAGCATAATGGGAGAATAAAGACCAAAGGCCACCCTCATCGACAGTTTTCGCTGGATCATCCATGTGGGATATCGATCGGTGACTTTCCACTAGAACGAGGGCCTCAGCCTACGCAGATGAGCCCTTGCCACTTTCATCGGTCAGGAGAACACTGGTCGCACCGTTAACCGAACGGTTGGCTATTTTGGCCAGGAAACGGTACTTCCCGGCGGGGACCCCAATCACGAACCTTACCCCCCTACCCGGTTCTCCATTCTCATAGATGGTCATGCCGCTGTGAGAGAGTATCTCCCGGCATAGGAACAGACCGAGCCCATTATTGCGGCCGAACCCCTTGGAGAACATCTGGGGTTTCAATGCCGATGGGATGCCCGCTCCGTCGTCTGAATAGATAATATCGAGACCACCATCCGTTTCCTGGACCGCTACATGGATCTTTGAAATGATTCCGCCATGGGTCAGGGAATTGTCGAGGAGGTTGTAGAACACCCTCTCCAGCATCGGATCGGCGTATACCTCCACTCCGCTGGTCTCCAACGTCAAGCAATCGCCTTTCAGGCCCATGCTCAACGCGAGGTTCTTGAATATCCCATTAATATCATGCCACTGGGGCATCCGCATCCCCATATCCTGATAGTCCTTGGCGAAGCTCATCTGCTTCTGAATGACCCGGGCGGCGTGCGAGCTGGCGGAGATGTGCTCCCGGACCGCACCGGGGCCGACCTTCATATCGGCCAGTATGAGGTGCCCTTCGAGTATGGTCAGCTGGTTCATGACATCATGACGAGTGATGCGGTTCATCAGCTCGAGCTTTTCCCGGGAGAGTCTGGCATCCCGCTCCGCGGCCCACTGGGCCGTAACTTCCCTAAAGGTGATGGTCCTCCCGATCGGGTGATCCCCATGGTCCAAGATAGGAAAGGTGTGGATATCGAAAAAACGGCAGGGTAGGACCTCATGAATGGCCTCACAGCGAGGGTCCATGTCCTTAGCTAGAAGGTCAATTGGGAACAAAGGAAGGGCCTCGGTCAGCTTTTTTCCATAATGGGCGTGACCGTTGCCCACGATCTCTTCCGCCGAGGGGTTCAGGAATAGGATGTTGTCCCGGTCGTCGAGGATCATTACTGCCCCCTTCATGGTCTGCATTACCCGTTCCAACGCGATGGGGACCATGGAGAACAGCTCGAAGCCGAAGGCCCCGATGAAGAGCAGGACATCGCTGGTCAGGAAGCCGAAGACCACGAACAGGCTGCCCGGAATGGAGTACACCAGGACGTAGTTCAAGAACACCACTAGCACTCCAAGACCGCAGGCCATGCAGGTCACACCGGCCGTATAGCGATGGGTCCGTGAGACCTTGGAATAACAATGGACGAGGGCGAACATCCCTCCGAACATCAGGACCATAGCGTAACTGACATAGGCGTAGAAGACCGGCCCATAGATGGCGTAGAACGAACGGTAGATGTCCGGGGTCAGCGAGGTGCTCACATAGAACGCATGATGCTGGTCGTTGGTGAGCAGGGACAGGTAGAACAGAACGGCGGGCAGGAAGATGAGGGCGGCCAGTCGTCGGGTCAGCTTGACGTCCCATGCGAATTGGATGGCGAAAGTGAAGAAGAACGGGACCGCCGAGAGATAACCAATGTACTCCATGTTGTTCCAAAACAGCTTGCTTTCGAGGGCCACGGAGGATACGTCCATCAGGTACCCCCACACTATGACCACTTCGGCCAGCATAAGCAGGGCGAACGGTTTCCTGAAATCGCGCCGGCTCCTCTTCCAGGCGATGATGGCGAGACCGCTGGAGGTGATGGTGAGGATGATGGCCATGATGGTCAGGAAGGTCTGCTCCGGCATTGTGAGGGAACCTAACGAGTTGGATATTAAAATAACCGCGTCGGTATTGAAAAACGAAGATAAGAATGCCCAAGAGCTAATAATCTGCAATATCATGTGTGACCATGGCTCTCAAGGATACCGTCCGATCGGTAGGCGACCTCATGGAATTGGCGGCCCGCACCGCGCCGAAAGGGTTAGGCCAGGATTTCATCGAGGCGGGGGTGTTGAGCGATGCGGAGCGCCTCGCCCTGGGGAACAACATGATCAAGATCGCCTCGGAGAAGAACACCCCGAACTGGGAACGGGACGGTCAGAATGTCCTCGATTGTGATGCAGTGGTGCTCATCGGCCTGCTGCCGCACAAAGGAGCGGGACTGGACTGCGGGGCCTGTGGCTTCGCCAGCTGCCGAGAGTTCAACGAGCGCTCCATGATCAAGGACTTCGAGGGCCCCAACTGCGCGATTCGGTTGTTAGACCTGGGCATTGCTCTCGGTTCGGCAGTCAAGGTGGCCTCGGACATGAACGTCGATAATCGCATCATGTACCGCATCGGCGTCTCGGCCAAGCGCCTGGGGATAAGCAAAGGAAGGATAAGCCACGGCATCCCGCTCTCGGCGACGGGGAAGAACATCTTCTTCGATCGCGCCCCCAAGAAATAGGGAGGTAAGCTACCGCGTTCGATGAAGACTCCAAGGAGCTCAGGGATGGTTCAAAGCTGCATCTCCCATGCAAGCAGTAACATGGGGGGTCGGAGCAGAACCTCTGATCCACCCGACCCGCTCATCATTCGATGGAATGTGGGCCATCGATTCTAACTTTTATATTATTAGTTGCCGTTAGCTGGGTGATGAAGCTTTCACCTTACCATCTGGCCAAGGTCGCCTTCCTGGCCTATATTCCAGTCATCGCCACCATCATGGTAATGATCGTCCTGAGGGCCAATGACCTGGCCAGGGAGAACAATGACGCCGGTCTCGGACAGAGCTTCTTCAATCCGACCACGCCGGAGCAGGCGATCGTTGCCGGCTTCACCATATGGATCCTGGGCGCGTTCTTCGTCGCCATTCTGGCCGTCATACTATACCACATATTAAGGACCCGAACCCATCAGAGCCCTATCACCTTCTTGGCCATCACTTTGGTACTCTCCGCGATACTGGCCGTGGGTGCATACCAGGCCAAGATCCCTTTCGCCCCTGAGGCCGCCTTCGAGATGCTCACCTGCGGCATCGGATATGGTGTCCTTGTCCCCATCTTCTACGCCCGGGAAAGGGATAAAATGCTATATGCCCCGTGAGCGTCCGATCGATGTTGGCGGCGCGGCTCGTGACTGCACCATCCTAGTACATTTTATGATCCAAGAGATAACTGGCCCAGGACCTGACGCAACTTAAATAGGAAAGTATGAAAATAGGAAGGTATGAATAATCGAGGAGAATATGTCAGCGAAGGTCGCACCGCATAGGGCGACATTCAGATCACATTCATTGGAGGCATTATTTGACTCAATTTGATTCGGAAGCGATGAACGAGGAGATAACACGATGCCCGTTCCCCAAGCACAAGGAGGGGGAGATGTTCGGAGTGGCCGACCAGCTCCTTGGAGCGTCGCGCATCAAGGTCATGTGCGAGGACGGCACCTCGCGCATGGGTCGCATTCCCGGGAAGATCCGCAAGCGCATGTGGATCAGGGAAGGCGATCTCCTCATCGTAAAGCCCTGGGAGTTCCAGACCGATAAGGCGGACATCATGTACCGCTATACCAAGACGCAGGCCAGCTACCTGCACCGCCGTAAGGCCATACCTAAGAACCTGGACGTGTGTCTAAGAGGAGGTTCTGGCCATGGTCCAGAAGGATGCCTACGAGGCGCTCGAGCATAAGATCATGGCCCTGCGGGAGAACAGCCGCACCGGGGATGAGCGCAAGACCCTGGACGAGGTCTTCGACTCCCAAACCATCCTGGGAATCTATAAGCTCATGACCGAGGGGGTCATCGATACCATCCAGTATCCGATCTCCACCGGCAAGGAGGGCAACGTGTTCGCGGCCGAGGATGCCGACGGAAAGCTCGTGGCCTTGAAGATCTATCGGACCTCCAACGCTTCGTTCAACCGCATCGCTCGCTACATCGAAGGCGACAAGCGGTTCACGGGCCTCACCGGCAACCGCCGGAAAATGATCTTCGCCTGGGCCCTCAAGGAGTTCCGCAATCTGCAGCGCCTTAAGGATGCAGGCGTCCGCGTTCCAGAACCGATCCGGTTCCACCGTAACATGCTGGTCATGCAGTACATCGGTACCCGGCGAGGGCCGGCGCCACTGCTTCGGAAACGTCGTGCTGGACGATCCCGAGGCGGTGTACAAGACCATCGTGGAGTACATGAGGCTCGCCTATCAGGATGCGGGGCTGGTGCACGCCGATCTCAGCGAGTACAACATCCTCTACTACCGGAAGAAGCCAGTTATCATCGACGTCGGCCAGGCCGTGCTGACGGAACACATCAACGCTAAGGATTTCCTAAGGAGGGACATCGATAACGTGAACCGATACTTTAGGAACCTTGGGGTCGATATTATGGACAAGGAAGAGGTCTTCCTTGTCGTGACGGGGGCACCGAAATGAGACTCGTAACGTATACCGAAGGAGCGTGTTGGCGCTCTTATTGGCACTGACGGAGAAACGAAGGAGCTCATCGAGAAGCGTGCTGGCCTCTGGATGCGAATAGATACCGAGGGCGAGGTCGATATCGGGGACAACCCGGATGACCCCCTGGCCTCACTAAAGGTCATGGACCTGGTCAAGGCCATTGGAAGGGGATTTTCGCCGCATCGGGCCATGCGCCTGCTGGACGAGGATGAATATCTAGAGGTGATCGATCTGGGCGACTATATCAGCAAAAAGCCCAACCAGCTGTCCAGGATGCGCGCGCGCATCATCGGCACCAACGGCAAGACCCGCCGGATCATCGAGGACCTTACCGGGGCGAACATGTCGGTGTATGGCAGCACCGTCTCCCTCATCGGGAATTCCGTTCAGATGCCGATCGCCAAGACCGCGGTGGGAATGATCCTGAGAGGAAGCGAGCACGCCACGGTGTACCGCTACCTGGAGAGATCAAGGGCCACGCTGCGCATCTCCGAGATGGGGTTCTCCTGAGACGGTAAGGACCATATACCACTGGCCCATAGGGCGGGCGGGGCGAGGACGCGTTCAGTAACTCCCTCGCCAACATGGTGTTACAATGAACGATATCATAGCCCGCGCCGACCTAGCCCTCAGGACCCACGACCTTTGCAACCACTGCCTCGGACGGCTCTTTGCCCATGTAGAGTCGGGGACCACCAACGTCGAACGGGGCCGCAACATGAGAGTATCGGTCTCCTTGGAACGCTCCGCCCGAAGCGAGGAAACTCCGGCCCATGAAATTTGCTGGCTGTGCGAAGATGTCTTCGACAGCTTGAACCGCTTTGCCGAGGTGGCCTTAGAGAAGTTGAGCACCATTGAGTTCGACTCTTTCCTGATCGGCACCAGGGTGGACCCCACCGTTCAGGATCGCGAGGAGCGGCTGTGGGCCGAGGTCGGAGGAGATACGGCCGAGCCCATCAAGGCCGAGCTGAACCGCGAGATCGGCAAGATCGTGGAGGCTCGAAGTGGTAAGAAGGCGGAGTTCAAGAGCCCCGACGTGGTGGCACTGGTCGACACCCGGTTCGGGCACGTGGACCTGGACATCGCTCCCATCTTCATCTATGGCCGCTACTGCAAGTTCTCGAGAGAGATACCGCAGACCAGGTGGCCATGCCGCATGTGCCAGGGTAAGGGCTGCCCGCGTTGCGGCAACACTGGCAAAATGTACCAGATCAGTGTGCAGGAGGTCATCGGGGACGTCCTGCGGGCGGAGGCGGGGGGCGAAGACCATTTCTTCCATGGCATGGGTCGGGAGGACATCGACGCCCGCATGCTTGGCACTGGCCGGCCGTTCATCATCGAGATTTCTAAACCGAACAAGCGCCATTTGGACCTGGAGCGATTGATGCCCATCATCAACGCAAAGGGGGAAGGGTTAGCCGGCTTCTCGGGGCTCCGATATTCGAACCGAGAAGAGGTGCGCCAGATCAAGGCAGCGACCCCTGATAAGGTGTACTTGGCCGAGGTCCAGGTGCATGGCAAAGTTAATAAGGAAAAAGTTGATGAGGTAGTCCAATCGTTAAGTCATGCACGTATCACTCAGCAGACGCCAACGAGGGTCGCCCATCGTCGGGCTAACCTCGCCAGGGACCGCGGCATCAACGAGCTTCAACTGATGGAGTTCAGCGAGGAACGCCTGGTCCTTAAGCTGAGGACGGAATCCGGGACATATGTCAAGGAGTTCGTCAGCGGGGATAACGGTCGTACCGTGCCCAGCTTCTCGGCGGCACTCGGCGTGCCGTGCGAGGTGACCGCGCTTGACGTCTTACAAGTGATCGATAACACTAACGAGGGATAAAAATGGTAAAAGCTTCCAGAGGCCTTAGGCGCAAGACGCGTAACATCCTTAGCAAGAGCTGCCGCAACAAGGGCATGACCCCCATCACTCACGAGTTCCGAGAGTTCGAGATAGGGGAGAAGGTCAGCGTGGTCATCGATCCCGGTGTCCACGCCGGCATGCCATATATGCGGTTCCAGGGTAAGACCGGCGTCGTCAGCGGTAAGCAGGGACGTGCGTTCGTGGTCCAACTGAAGGATGGCAACAAGCCTAAGACCGTGATCACCCGGCCTGAGCACCTCATCAAGAGCCTGTGAGGCCATTAACATGTCCGAGGAGCGCTACGTGACCTTAGCTGAGGTCAAGCAGCTTCTGGAGGAAGCCAGTGCGATCAGGGAGCTTACTGCCGATCAGAAGCTTTCCTTCGATCACGCCCAGAAGGTCGCCCAGCTCACCCCTGAGAAGGCCAGGGAGCTGCAGGCCGAACTTAGCAAATTGGAGTTCGTCTCCGACGCATTGTGTGCGAAGATAGCAGACCTCCTACCCGCTCACAACGACGATGTGCGCGTGCTCTTCTCCAAGGAGAGGATGGTATTGGAGAAGAAGAATATAGAACAGATACTATCTGTAGTACAGAAGTATCGCTAGGCAACAAGGCGGGCGGAACAAATGGAGGACTACGCGCTGATATTAGATTATCTACCCCAGGGCATCCCTACTGACAAGAGCTTCAGGAGAGAGGCCACGACCTTTGCCATAGGAGAGAGCGAGTTCAAGCTTTTCGAGCTCGTGCCTAAGGCGGAGGCGGTCATCGTCATCGGTGACCGGGTGTATATCGGCAAGGAACCCTCCCTCCGAGAGAAGATCATACATGTGAAGCGCCGGGTCGGGTACGAGGAGTTGACCGCGGCTGCCCAAGCCGAGCTGCCGTTCATTCTGGCCGATATCGCCAAGGCCCAGATGCCCCGCTTCATAAAGTTCTTCAACGACGCCCAGGCCATCACCACCAGGTTCCATATGCTCGAGCTCATACCGGGCCTGGGGAAAAAGACCATGTGGGCCATCCTGGAAGAGCGGAAGAAAGGGCCGTTCCTCAGCTACGAGGACCTCAGCAAAAGGGTCCCGGCGATCAAGCATCCTGAGAAGCTCATCGCCAAGCGGATCGAGGACGAGCTAGCCGACCCCACCCAGAAGTACCACATCTTCGTATCCCGGTGAGGTCCACTGGGGGCCGCCGATAACCTTTTCCAATCTCCTAATTTTCATAACGCTCTGAGGTGCCAATGAAACCTTCCGAGATCACAGAGACCATCACCCGCCTGGGTGTCTCACCGTCCAAAGGCATGGGGCAGAACTTCCTCATCGATGAACGGGTGGCCGAGCGGCAAGTGGAGTTCGGCCAGATCTCCAAGGGCGATATCGTGCTGGAGGTCGGTCCCGGCCTGGGGGTCCTCACCCATCGCCTGGCCGAGAGAGCCGGGAAGGTGGTAGCCATCGAGATGGACAAGCGTCTGGCCGGCTACCTCCGCACCACCTTGCCGGAGAACGTGGAACTGATCGAAGGGGACGCTCTGGAGGTCGACTTCCCCCCGTTCACCAAGTTCGTTTCCAACCTGCCCTATTCCATCTCCTCACCGATCATCTTCAAGCTACTTGACCACACTTTCGAAAGGGGCGTGGTCATGCTGCAGAAGGAATTCGCTGACCGCATGGTGGCCGCTCCTGACAGTGATGATTATTCCCGCCTCACCGTCAGCGTCTACTATCGGGCCGAGTGCCGATTACTGGAGAAGGTCCCCCGGTCCCGGTTTTGGCCCGCGCCCAAGGTCGACTCCGCGGTGGTGGAACTAGTACCCCGATCTCCCCCCTTCAAGGTCGAGGACGAGAAGCTGTTCTTCCGGCTGGTCGACATCCTCTTTCAAAGCAGAAGAAAGAAGATCGGCACGATCCTGCGCATGAAGGGCTACATGAGCGCTGAGGAACGCAGCGAGGTACCGTTCGTCGACCTTAGGGTGGAGGCGCTCTCTCCCGAGGAGATAGGTGAGCTAGCCAACGCCGTTCACCAGCTACGAGCGCGGCACTGAACTCCGATTTAGACCGCACCAGACATCCCGGTTAACATCACAGTGCTCTGGTCATCGTGACCGATTATCTCACCTATTTTCCACAGCTGGTAAAATATCTTCGATGTTCACTGAGGTCGATATATCAAGGTTATAAAAATGGGGGGTCGCTGATAGGACGCCTGTTCCGGTCGGACTGAGGGAAGGTGTTGTTAGGTCGGAGATCGAATAGCTAGCACGAGATGACAAGATGGATGCGCGAACGATTGGTAGGAAGCTCACAGAAGGGGCGAGGCTGCCCGGCCGGGCGGTGTGCGTGTATGGAAGTGATGAGATACCAGAGGGCTCGGTCCAGCTAAGCAATGTGGACCGCTGCGTGGCCCGAGCCATCTTCAAGCTCTCAATGAGCCCGGAGACCCCGGCGATACATTATGGGGCCACGGCCAGGGAAGGTATCTGCGGCGGGGGCCAGAGTTGGTGCGGTCTCACTGTCACCCCGACCAAGCTGAAGTACTTCGTTTCGACCGGAACGCCTGACTTCATGCAAGGTGCCGCCGAGCACCTTAAACCGTCCCCCGAGTCGGCTGAGCGGTTCTTCGCCGCTCCCGGAAAAATAACCCCGCCGGCCAAGTACATCAACCTGGCCGGGTGGGACCAGATCGGGGAGGGCCAGAAGGTCCTGTCCTACATCCTCATCGGAAGTGCGGAGTCCATACGCAACGTGGGAGGCCTGGTCATCTTTGTCTCCGATGACATCTTCACCTCCATCTTGATGCCGGGAGGCCCGACCTGTGCCTCGATGGTGACCTATGCAGCGGGCATGGCCGAGAAAGCACCAAAGAACGCGGCCTTCGTCGGGTCGGTAGATCCTACCGGCAATGACTGGTTCCCACCGGCCATGATGTCCATGGCCGTCCCCTTTGCGATGGCCCGGACCATGATGCAGAACCTCGACGTATCCTTCCTGACCAAGCGCCCCCAGGTAGCCTTCCCGAGCAGGAGGCTGGACGTGGAGGAGAAGGGCGAACACTTCTAGACCTCCCGATTTTACCTTTTTTCTTTTATAAATTTCTCCTCCCTTCCAGCATCCATTGTCCTTTGCTCATCCCCTATATCCGGCCCGGAGAATCATTCTCAGGGGTGGGACCCATGGTGAGTTTACATGATCAAAGTGGAGCTCACGACCGGATGGATGAAGAGAACGGAGCTCAGGGCCAGGAAGGACGACCACGCCCATTACCGGACCATTTGCTGTCCGGGATCGTTCGAGGAACGGTTCTTCGACCCGGACCATCCTAAAGACAGCGACTGGGTCTCGGACATCGATTATGGCCGCCTGTTTGGCCAGGAGAGATGGCCCCAGAACGGTCCCGATCGCTTCGAACAACAGGCGGCCATTTCACGCTGATGAGAAAGGGAATGAGAGGCCTTCCATCCTCATCTCCCTTTCATGATCTTTCTCATTCTGCTCATGGCCGACAGCTTTCGGATCAGTCCGCGACCATAGAGCATGTCGATCATGTCCAGTCCGGCCCTGAGCTTCTCCTTCCCATACGGATGCCACCAGATCTCCGTGCCGAATTTGGCCTGGTCGACATGGACGTGATGCGGTTCCATCAGCTCAGAGAATCCTATCTCCCCATGGGTCCGGCCAAAGCCGCTCATTCCCTTTCCGCCCCAGGGAGTCATCGCCAGGCCATAGGTGTAGGCGACATTGTTGACCAGTATGGTGCCGCCGCTGAGCTGTTCGGCCACCCTCTGGCCTTTGACCAGATCTCTGGTCCACACCGAGCCGGAAAGAGCGTAGGGGCTATCGTTGGCCAGCCGCACGGCCTCCTCCTCGGTGCGGAACCGGTTCACCGTTATGAGGGGGCCGAAGACCTCCTCCTGGACCACCTTACTGGCTTGGGGGGCGTCCATGATCACCGTGGGCTCGAAGAAGTAACCTTTCAGACCGGTAGCGCGCTTTCCCCCGACCAGCACCTTGCCCCCTTCGGAGATCGCGCCCTCCACCACCCGCTGCATATCGGCCAGAGCCTTCTCGTTGATCATCGGCCCCAGGTCGACGTCCGGATCGTCCCATCCGTTGCCCAATCTGAGCTTGCCGACACTTTCCTTCAACCGCTGGACGAACGATTCGTACGCTCCTTCCTGGACATAGATGCGTTTGACGCACACGCAGGTCTGCCCCGAGTTGACGAACGCACCCCATACCGCCCCCTTGACCCCTCTCTCCAGGTCAGCATCGTCGAACACTATGAAGGGATCCTTGCCCCCAAGCTCAAGGGTCACCGGGGTGAGCGTTTGGGAGGCTAGGGACATTACCTCCATGCCAGCTTTAGTACTTCCAGTGAAGACGATCCTGTCGACCGCCGAACCGATGATAGCCCTCCCGGCCACTCCGCCCGGACCGATGACCGCCTGGACCAGGCCGGGCGGGAAGTCCGCTGTCGCGAACAGTCTGATGATCTCCAAGCCAGTTAAGGGAGTTTCGGAAGATGGTTTCAATACCACAGCATTCCCAGCGGCCACTGCCATGATGGTCTGCGAAAATGGAATGCCGAACGGATAGTTCCAGGGAGCGATCACCGCGATCACTCCGAGGGGGCGGTTCTGAATGTATGAGCGACGGCCCATGTATCGCATCATGGTGCTCATTTTGCCGAATGGGACCGGTCTCGGGGCGAACAGCTTTGGCAGCGAGCGGGCCGCGAAATCCGCAGCGGTCAAGGAAGTGAGCAGGTCCACGTTGATCGCCTCGGTCCGAGGCTTTCCGGTCTCCTGGGAGATGACACGGCCTAGCTCTTCGAGACGGGAGATGATACTTTTCTGCACCGACACGATGGCCCGGACCCTGCGCTCCAGTGGCCAGGTCGCCCACTCCGCCTGAGCTTTCCTGGCGTTCTCGATCATTCCAGGCAAGATCTCCAGGTCGGTCTCCATAATATTTCCGACCGACTCCAGCGTGGCCGGGTTGATCTTCATTAACATTCGTTAGTGCTCCTCGGGCAGGAACCATCGCCTCGGATCGGGCCCCTTGACCCAGTCACCGGAAGGCTGTTCCGGTTCAAAATAGCTTCACGTCGGACTTGGCGACGATCGATAAGAATATTCTGTCCTTTTCGCAAATACGATACAGTGACCATGAACGGGAAATTCACCCATGTTCTCTATTTAGGCAAGGTTGAAGCCAGCTATCGATGAATGACCATCTTGGAAGTATCCGAGGCTCTTGCATGGCGATCAGTGTCAGAGATGGGACCAATGGTGTGGCAGATCTTTCCGAACGAGAGCGTCCAAGGGGCGCAGGAATGAGCTGGGACGGTCGGTGCCACGACCCCGGACTTGAGATGTTCAAGGCCGCCTACCAACTGGCGGTCCAGATGGGTCTGGGAGCAGACGACATTCCTGAACTTAGGACCGAGAACGGGGTCCTCCATGTGTTCATACCCAACGGAGGAAAGATCAGACTGGAACCATACCCGGGATGGGAGGAAGAGAGCGGTTACGCCGATCTCCTCCGATCCCTTCGACCGAGATCCTAAGCTGTTCCATCACTCGATGAGGGAGCTGGCATTCGAAGATTCCCTCGTCGACTCAGCATTCTTGACGAAGAAATAAGCGGCGGCGATGCCGACCATTACCGCAGCGATACCGGCCAGGGTCTCACCCTGGGCATGCGCATAATCGTACACGATCAACTCCCTGGCCACGGCGGTCACGGCCACCACGATCAGGATCATGACGACTACGGCCATCACCAGGACCTTTTTGACCAACTATGGGGCAGTCGAACATCATCGGGAGGAGAGTGGAAAGAGTCTTAATAATCCAACCGTTGTGATTTTTTCCCTGACATCTAGCGATGCAATCATATTTTAGGGTCCAGGCCATATCTTCGGACGGGAGAGAAATGCAGATCGGTATAGTCGGAAAGCCCAATGTAGGCAAGTCGACCTTCTTCTGCGCGGCGACCCTGGCCACCGCGGAGATCGCCAATTACCCGTTCACGACCATTAAGGCCAACAAGGGTGTGGCCTTCGTCCGGGGGCGCTGCCCGCACCTGGACTTCAATACCCAATGCGTGCCTCGTAACGCGGCCTGTGAGGGCGGGACCCGGCTTATCCCGGTGGAGATGCTGGATGTGGCCGGGCTGGTGCCCGATGCCTGGCAAGGGCGGGGGCTGGGGAATCAATTCCTGGACGACCTCAGGCAAGCGAACGCCCTCATCCATGTGGTGGACGCCTCCGGCTCGACCGATATCGAAGGAAACGCCGTCCCCCTGGGCTCTCACGACCCGGTGGAGGACATCAAGTTCCTGGAGAAGGAGATCGCCTTCTGGATCAGAGGCATCCTCGATAAAGGCTGGGAGAAGTCGGCCCGTCAGGTGCACCTTCAGAACCAATCCATAGAACTGATCATCCACGACCGCCTCACCGGACTGGGCGTGACCGAAGCGCAGATATCGGCAGCCCTGCGCGAAGCCAAGCCACCCGAGAACCCCATGAACTGGGGTCCCGAGGACATGCTGCGGATCGCCGATGTCATTCGCAAGTATTCCAAACCCATGATCATCGCCCTTAACAAGGCCGATCTAGCCGACGACGCGACCATCAAGCGACTGACCGAGACGGCCGGGGAAATGTGCATCCCGACCATCGCGGAGGCCGAGTTGGCGCTGAAGAGGGCGGCCAAGGCCAAGCTGGTCAACTATCTTCCGGGGGAGGAGAGCTTCAGCGTGGCCGATCCTTCCAAGCTCAACGCTAACCAAAAAAAGGCCCTCGACAAGATCGATGAGGAGGTCAAGCGATATCATGGCACAGGCGTCCAGAAGTGCCTGGAGAAGGCGACCTACGAGCTCCTGGACCTGATCATCGTCTACCCGGTGGAGGACGAGACCAGGCTCACCGACCATGACGGCCGGGTGTTGCCGGACGCCTTCCTCGTCCCCAAGGGCACCACGGCCAAAGGGCTGGCGTACAAGGTCCACACGGACTTGGGAGAAAACTTTATCCGGGCCATCAACGTCAGAACGCACCGGACGGTCGGCAACGATTATGTTCTGCAGAACAATGACGTGATCACGATCGTCTCCCGGAAGTGAGAACATTGGGTCAATGGGACGTCCGCCTTCTAGCCGCCACCTACCGTAGGGTGGAGAACGATCAGCTGGCCATCGAGATGTATGGCGCGCTGGATGATGGCCGCTCCATCGTCGTTCGCTACACCGGCTTCGAGCCATACTTCGACCTGGTGGAGCCGACCCCGGCCGTGATGGGGCAGTTGCGCAAGGACCCGGACGTAAGACGGGTCGAGGAGATGTCCATTTTCTACAAGGGCGTCCTGCGTCCGGCCGCCAAGGTCGTGGTCCGATTCCCCTGGCTAGTGCCTGACTTCCGCGCGAGGCTGAAACGAGAGTTCGATGTCCTGGCCGCAGACATACCGTTCCATCACCGTTTCATCTACGATTTCGACCTAGGTTCCTGCATCCGGGCGTACGGGAAGGAAGGGGTGGGAGAGTACCGCACCGACCTGATAGTGGACATGGACCACGTGGAAGGGAAGAATGCTCCGCGGTTCGATAATCTGCCGCCGTTCAACCCGGACCTCAAGGTGATGTCCTTCGACATCGAGAACTCCGTCAAGGACGGCACCATACTCACCATCTGCTATGTGATCCGCGAGAATGGCCAGCTTCGGAGCGGGGCCCCCATCAGCGGGGACGAGCGAACGATCATCGACACCTTCACCAGGGCGATCCAGGAGGAGGACCCCGACATCATCACCGGCTACAATATCGACAATTACGATATCCCGACCATCATGGAACGGGCCAAGCTGGTCAAGGCCGGCAAGCTGGCGTGGGGGAGGGATATGTCCGAACCCCGCAAGGTAGGCCAACGTGGCTGGCGGCTGACCGGACGGCTGGTGGTAGATGCATGGTGGGCGGCCAAGATCCAGCTGCGGCCCAAGCAGGAGACGCTCAATCACGTGGCCAAGCTCTGCCTCGGTGAGGAGAAGCTCGACGTCGAGCCATCGAAGATGGACGCGGAGTGGGAGCGGGACCGCCAGAAGGTCATGCGCTATTGCCTCAGGGATGCCGAGCTGGCCCTCCGCATCCTGGAGTATGTCGGCTCGTTGCGCAAGACCATGGATGTGGCCGCGGTGTCCAAGCTCCCCATGGACGATGTCCAATCCTCGGGCAACTCCATGCTGATCGACTCGATCCTGATCCGGGAAGCGGACCGGGTGCCGCCGCCCTACGGCCCGGTGGGCGTGCCGCTCACGGGCAATTTCGACGATGACGAGGATGCGATCGAGGGTGGCTACGTCCATACCATCGAACCCGGCCTCTATCATTGGGTCATCGTGCTGGACTTCAAGTCCATGTATCCCTCGCTGATCATCAACAAGAACATCTGCTTCACCACTCTCAGCGACCAGGGGACCATCGTCGCCCCCACCGGCGTCAAGTTCCTCTCCAAGGAGCAGAAGGAGGGCCTGCTGCCCAAGATCCTGAAGGACCTGATGAGGCAGCGGGACGAGATCAAGCGGAAGATGAGGGAGACCAGTGACCCCGACGAGTTCCGTTACTACGATGGGCTCCAGAATGCGGTCAAGATCCTCATGAACGCCGTGTACGGGGTGTTCGCCTCGTCGTTCTACAGGTTCACCGACCGGAACATCGGTAGCGCCATCACCGCCTTCGCCCGGGACACGGTCAAGACGCTCATCGCCCGACTGGGAGAGGAGGGCTGTAAGGTCATCTACGGAGATAGCATAACCGCGGACAGGTTCGTAACGATACTCGATCCAGAAGGAATGGTCCAGATAAAAAACATTGAGGAACTGTTCAATGAAAACAAGGAAAAAATATCGAAGAGGGGAGAAAAAGAAGTAATACCCCTCCAAGGACATAGAGCGCTGTCCATGCTGCCATCGGGGAAAGGCACATGGTCAGAAATAAAAGAGATCGTAAGACACAAAACGGACAAAAAGATCTACAGGGTTGGCCAGAAACTCGGGGAAAGCGTAACAACAGAAGACCACTCCTTCATTACCTGGCAAGACAACCAGCTTGTAGAGACAAAACCCAACGGCATGCTTGAAAGAAGCATGGTACGGGTGGAAGAAATACCCTCAGTAAAGAAGTTAGAAACACTGGACATGTATGAATTGCTCAAGCACCATTCATACAAAACCACATACAAGGGCTCGATCAAAAGATCAGAGCTCAGAAAAGATGACGATCATGTCTGGTTCAATTGGACAGTGAGAAAAGACCCTGTAAAGCTTAAAAGATTTGTACAAATAGGTACCCCCGAATTTGAAGCGTTGTGCAGGATCCTCGGGGCCTACATAGCGGAAGGGAGCAGTTCAACCACCGAGACAGCAACAAGAAACGGAGCCAGTATATCCAATTCAGACCAAGCATGGCTGGAGCAACTTCAGAAAGATTACTACTTGCTATTCTCAGGGACGACAGCAAGCGTGATAAGATCAGATTACGGAACAAGAAAATTGACTTACCGTAACAATCATAGCGAGGTAACTATCCATTATGAAGACCAAACGTTCAAGCTGCAGATGATGAATCAAATGGCAGCTGTTTTCTTCAAAGGACTGTGTGGACAGAAAAGTAAGGGAAAAAAGCTCCCCGACTTCATCTTTCACGTCGAAGACAGGTACAAAAAGATCATGATGGAGGAAATGATAAAAGGAGACGGGTCAAGAGTAACGAACAAGAACCTTCCTTATTCGGACGAATACAAAAAAACCTTCTTCAAATATGAGACAAGATCGCTGCAACTGGCATGCGGCATCAGCCTGCTGCTTAGCCAGCTGAATGAGAAATACGCGGTCAGGTACAGGGAAGAAAAAAACACCTACTGCATAACCAGAACGCACAACCATTACAACAATTTGCTTAGAAGCAAGATAAAAGAAGAAGAATATGTAGGGTATGTTTACGACCTCTCAGTAGAAGGCACGCACTCTTTTGTGGATAGCTGTGGTCAAATATTATTACATAACACGGACTCGTTGTTCGTTCAATCACCTTACAACAACCTTGAGGAGACGGTCAAGTTCGGAAAGGAGATCTCGGAGCGATTCTCCCGTGAGATCTCCCAGATGGAGTTTCAGAAGGTACTCGAACCGCTGTTCTCCCACGGCAAGAAGAAGCGCTACGTGGGTCGTTCAGTCTGGCCGGACCAGGAACTTCTGATCCGCGGCTATGAGACCCGAAGGTCCGACGCGTTCGACCTCCAGAGCGCGGTGCTCATGGCGGTGTTCGAACATATCCTGAACGAAAGGACGGAGGAAGCGGTCAAGATCGCCCGGGAGAATGTTCAGCTGGCCATGGACTGCAAAGCGCCCATCGAGTCGCTGGTCATCTCCCGCACCTGCAAATCGTTCAACTCATACAAGGACCCCGACTCCCAGGCCAACGTCCAGGCCGCCCGGAAGCTCATGGCCATGGGGTACGATTTCGTACCGGGGATGAAGGTATCGTGGGTCGTCACCGATTCGAAGAAGACCCCTCAGGAGGTGGAACCGTATGTCAGCGGCCGCAAGTTCGAACACCACCCAGATTGCCGCTACTATGCAGAAAGGATCGCCCAGACCGCGGCCCGGGCCACAGAAGTGTTCGGATGGGGCGAGAAGGACCTCCTGACTGGCTCCCAACAGGTCACGCTGTTCGATACGTCATTCTCGGGAGGTTCGAACGAGCCCCGAAAGAAGAAGCCAGAGGCCAAGAAATCGAACAAGAAGCTCGATCTGCGAGATTTCATGTGATGCGCGCTGAATTGGCGACTGGCTAGCACCTACCCATTATCAAGTAGAAAATCCAGGCAGATACGTTTAACTTCCCACTATGACGTTGCTGGCCCGGGTGTCGGATTTGATAGGTAAACTTGAGATCATTGGAGAGTGGGCCGACGACGGCTCATTGGAAGAGAGAGGCGAGCACCGAATTCTGAACGTTGGGGAATTGAACGAGGCCATCAGGCAGAAGGTCTATGAGCTCGACCTGCAGCTGCTTCTGGCTGGCCTCATGACCATCCTGGGGATCCATCAAGAAGGGGAGGAGAAGCGCTTTTCTCTGGAGGTCCACGTACCGCTGTTCCTGGAGGAGGGGGCAGAATATGACGTCGGGATGCTGTATCGCCGAGCAGCGGCATTGAAGGCGCTGGAAGAACATGGCTATTATCTGGAAAGCCACCTCGGAGGATATGTGAAGTGCTTCCTGGAGGGCTCGCTCGCTGAGCTGAATTCCGAGCTGGACTTCGTCGAGGGAGCGTTGGCCGAGGCCAGCTGAAAATATCATGCTTTGACCGCCCCCGGTCCAATAAAGTATTTATAACGATACGCAATCTGTCGAAACCTAGTCACGAGAGGATATCTCGTCGGAGATGTGCCCCCGACAGGTGGGGTGAATCCTTAAACGCCGCTACGGCGGCATGGTGATACACATGGCAACGAAAGAGGTAACAGCGCCCGCGGTCGAGGGAGAAGAGAAGAAGACCGTTAAGGGCAGGAATATGTACCATTATATGGCCGAGGCCTGGAACAGGCCATCCGACACTTACGTGAAGGATCTGCAGTGGGAGCGTCTCATCCAGTGGCGCAAGGACGAGAACTTCATGAAGCTCGACCATCCCACTCGATTGGACCGCGCCCGCAAGCTGGGCTTCAAGGCCAAGCAGGGCATCATCGTCGTCCGGGGCCGCGTTCGTAAGGGTTCCCTGAGGCGCCGCCAGATCCGCAAGGGTCGCCGTGCCAAGCGTAAGGGTATCAACAAGATCACTATGGGCAAGAGCCTGCAGCGGATCGCCGAAGAGCGTGCCGCCAAGAAGTTCCCCAACATGGAGGTCCTGAACTCCTACTGGGTGGGCATGGATGGCCTGCACGAGTGGTTCGAGATCATCCTGGTCGACCCCCATCACGCGGTCATCAAGGCGGACAAGAACCTCAACTGGATCTGCTCCTCCAAGCACAAGGGCCGCGTGTTCCGTGGCCTGACCGCAGCTGGAAAGGCCGGTCGCGGTCTGAAGTGGAAGGGCAAGGGTGCGGAGAAGCTGCGCCCCTCGATGTCCGCTCGCGTAGCCAAGAGAAACCGCCACGGCCACGGCCACGCCCACAACGGCGCCATGGGTCGCGGCAAGTAGGCTCTGAACCCTTTCCAAAACCCCCTTTATTTTCCTATTTTTTATCTTTCGTTGATAAGAGGACCTCATCTCGGCAGGGAGAGGGCAGATCGTGCCTAGTGGTCTTGAGGAAAGTAACTGGCGATCCTTGCATCGGCAGAATGGTCGGCAGCGGCTTCATCACCAAGCCCCAGTGGGCCAAGTTGAGATATACGAGGGGCACAACAAACTTCCCTCCGATCCATTTATCATGGTCGCAGCCTTGGCCATTTCCACCCATTCGGGAGGGGCAGTTTTGACCTCATCGTCTGCGTCGAGCTACTACGATAAGCACTAGAGCTATCACGATGGTCGATGCTATGGCGGCCAATGGCAGGATGAACTGGCCCGTGTTACCGCTCGTCGATAGCTGCCTGCTGCCGATGGACCCTTCCTCCCCCGGCACAACATCGACGTCCCAGGACAGATCGCTGTAACTGTCCTTGTGGACCTCGAGTTGGACCGGTCCGGAGGGAAGGTTCAACGAGAAGCTGCCATTCTCATCAGTAAGTACCGAGCTGCCGTCCGGCGTGGTGACCAGGGCTCCAACCACCGGATTACCTGTAGGATCCAATATGACCCCACTAATGATGCCTTGGTCAGTAGTGCGGAAGGTGAGCTCGAGCGGCCCGCTCCCGGCGCCATAGATATCGTTTATGCTAACGGCGATCCCATACTCTAGGCCGGGTTCCAAGCGGCTGGAGGGCTGGATGATCAGGTCGTTACCCTGCCAGCTGATGGTCCCAGTTAAAGGCGCTGACCATTGGAGGGTCGTAACATTAACCGCCTTGGAGAACACGATGACCACCGGCCCATCGCACGGCACGTCCTCAGCGACCTTCATCGAGGCGGTTAGCGGGGCTGTGTCCATGGTGAAGTTTGACCACGCGGTGGCGGTCCGACCGATCAGGTCGGTGGCCCTCAGGACCACGATGTGACGACCATCGGTCAACGAATACAGTGTAGTACTGACCTGCCCGGTCATATTGGTCCACGCTCCGTCATCCACGGAGATCTCGATGCTTGCCGATCCCACCGCGTCCGATGCATTCCATTCCACCTCCACCTCGCTAGACAATATCAACGAACGATCTATCGGTGAGAGGATGGTGATGGTCGGCGGGGTGGCTGTCCACGGTGAACTGAAGATATACGGTGGCGACGTTCCCGGCCCGATCGGTCGAAGCCATGGAAAGGCGGTGTAGGCCATCATCAAGTTCGATCGAGAATGAGATAGAGTTGACGTTGGTCGAGTCCCTTACCAGCTGACCATCGATCCGGATCAGGTCCCGATGGTACCCTGAACCCGCATCGCTCACTGTGATGGATATGCTCACCGAAGGGCTCCCGATCACTGAGCCCGAGGACGGGGAAATGACACTGATCGTCGGCGCCGTGAGGTCCAGGTTGAACGTGACGGTTGCTTCGGCGGCATTACCTGCTACATCGGTGGCCCTCACCGTCGCCCGGTGCGCACCGGAGGAAAAGAGTTGTGCGCCATAGCTGGCAGATAGGGAAACATTTAGGAACGCCCTCCCGTCCACGCTCACCTCATAGTAAGCTATCCCTGATGCGTCATCGGAGCCGGACCAGGAGATCAAGACCGTGGTGGTCCTTAGCCAAGCGCCTGGCGACGGGGACAGTATGGAGACCGTTGGAGGTGCGGTGTCGGGGATCTCGACCACCACTGGAGGGCCCCAGGGCCCCGGGCCCAGCTCGGTCCAGGCCCTTACGGTATAGATGACAGCACCGTAGGCCTTTACATCGCCGTCCACGATCGAGCGGTCCGTCGTCATGAATGACACCATACCGGTGGCACAGACGCGGGAAACCTCATATCTGATGACCGGGGCAAAGTCCGTGCGGTTCGGAGAGTTCCAGTCCAAGGTGACATCGTTGTCGTAGCAGACCGCCGAGATGGCCCAGGGTTCGGACACGAACGAGACGGTAGGGTATCGGTCCTCGGTCCCCCCCAGCGGATAGGCGACATCGACGGTACCGTCACCGTCGATATCGGGTTCGGTGAGATCCCACCAGAAGTTGCCCAAGGAGCATATCCCATGCCGCGGTCGAGCCATCGGACGCCTGGACCCTGGTCGGGTCATAGGTGGTGCCGCTGCCGTTGTTCTCGATGAAGACGTTCTCGTAGTAAAGGCATGTCGGCGACGCGGTCGAACGCACCGCCAGACCGGTGTTCGAGCGGAACAGATTATCGTAGGCGGTCACCTGGGAGGAATCGACCCGCAAGCCCTCGGCATTGACCGAGAAGTTGTTGCCGACCAGGATTATCTCCTCGCTGTCCAGCACCTTGATCGCATCGGCCCCGTTCCCAGCGATGCTCAGGGAGCGCAGGACGATGTTGGAGCAACCCTCGATCACCACCCCATCGTAGTTACTGTCGATGGTACAGTCCTGTACCTCCGCGCCGGTCACATTGAAGAGCATTAGTCCAGCCTGGCCGGGCCGGTCTGCCCCGCTAAGGTGGCAGCCGATGATCCTCAGCCCCACGGTGGTATTGCCGATGTAGATCTCATTGGAACCGATGGCGTGATCGACCACATAGTCCTCGATGATATAGGGGTCATCGGCCGCCCCGGTACCCGCCCAGCTCAGTGTGTTAGCCATGGCCACAAGCTCCTCATCGCTGTCGATGTGGAGGTCGTCCTTCAACCAGGTCACATTGTCGATCCAGGCGCATCCGCCCCCGTTGCCTTGCCGGAGGAATGTCCATACGATCTCCGTCCGGACGCCGGTCACGTCCAGGCTGGCATGGGCCCAGGGGCCCGAACCGTTCAATATGCTCAGTACAGCCCCATCGGCCTGGAAGGTCAGCGTGTCCGCGGAGGAAGGACAGTCCATCCTCCAGTCGAAGGCCAGGGTTCCCTTCCCCTCCAGAGTGACTTTGAGCCAGCTGCGCGAGGAGGAGACCACAGTCGCCGGACTGGGCGGAGATCCCTCCCCGGGTGGAGGCGGCGATCGAGGAGGTCCAGGTGGCATTCCCCTGCGTAGAGAAGTCCAGAGAGGGTAGGTCGAGGGCCGATGCCAGGACCGTCACCGGATAGTTGGGCAGCACCGAACGCACGTCGGTGATGGAGGAACTCGGTACGTCCGGAGAAGCAGTACTGACCTGGGTAGGCATGCCAGGAACGTAACCTCCAGTGTACAGCTCGGTGCGGAACGATGACAGCAAGCCCGTGACGGTGCTATCGATGGTAAGCCGGAAGGTGGTCTTGCCGGAGTCATATTCTCCCTTCAGGTCGGAGAGGTCCAGACATAGGAAGGAAGGGAGGTCCTTGGAGCTGGATTCGTAGTACGGGCTGACCTCTTCCGTTCCCCCCTGGGTGGTGACGGTGATACTACCATCCTGGCGCTGAGGGGAGGAGCTGTGCCACACGCCCAGGAGGCTCGGGGCGTAATCGGTCCGGTCGGTGACGTACACCAGCTGGTTCGAGGAGCCGATCTTCTTGAACGCATCATAGGTGATCCAATAATAGCCGCTGCCCCAGAAGCTGGCGCCCCAGGAGTTCACCACCTTGAACGCGCCGACCTCGCCCCCCGTGACCTTTCCATCATCATATCCGACGATGGTCTGAGCATGGTTCAGGCTTCCATAGATGTATTCCGACGAGGTGATCACCTTGTCTCCGGACGAACCAGTCAGCACATCCGCGTTCAGCGCGAAGGTCACCGGGGTGCCGGAGGACACCACTGAGCGGAGGTCGCCTAGCGTCCCGGCCCAATCGTTAAGGTCGAGCGTTATCCTTTCTACGCGGAGGGCGCGGTGCAAGGGTGCCTCCCGGAAAGCGGCCTCGCCACCCCAGTCCAGATAAGAAGCGGAGGTCCCGGTGCCCACGTAAGGCATGGTGCTGAGGGTGGCTCCCCCCCAGGTGCACAGCACCTCCCCCACATCACCCATCCAGGAACCGGTGTCGGTGCCCCCGTTGACCTTGTTGTAGCACCAGGACGGGCTGATCAGCTGAGAGGCGTTACCCTGGCTGGCATCGGTCCAACCATTGTCCTTGGCCTCCAAGTAGCCGTAGCAGTAATAGGCCAGGGCCCAGGCTGCGCAGCTCCCCACATTGCCCTGGTTCCCGACCACTGGAAAACACGGATCGGTGGAGAGGTCGTAGCTTGTTGGGCTTGCCAAGGCGCCGTACAAGCCATCTCTGACCACCACCTGGTCGACCATGGCCGCATACTCTTCTTCGGTGGGAGGGGCATAGCCGGTCCCGTAATCGCCCACTATGACGTTGTAGTTCACCGAAGGGTCCCGGACCCCCAGGACCAGCTTCAGTTCCTCGACGTCGGCCGTGGTCATCAGGTGAACGCCTCCTCCGGAAACCTGCTCGGCCGTGGACTGGCCCGTCGCTCCGACGGAGGCCATGACCGGCGGGAGGATCGAGCTGATGAGCATCATGACCAACAGTACTGCCGATGCTGCTCCTTTGATAGAGACCCCGACCACGTCGACCCCGTGGTTGCAATGGGACTATTGAATTTTAACCTTTTGAAAAAAATATCAAATAGATAAGTCAGTGAATAATATCATCAGACGGAGCTGACCGAGGTCAAGCAGCCTTGATGCCAGCCAGGCGGTCAGCGATCTCCTGTTCCGTCATGCCGATGAGCGGGAAGAAGGCGGGGTGGTCGAAGGGCAGGGCCTTTATCGTCTCCAGGTCCCCTAGACCATAACCGTAGACCGCAGCGAGGGCCTTTCCGTCCCTCATGACCGGTCCGAGGTCGGAACCGACCACGATCTTCAGTTTGGGGTCCCAGGCCTGGAGGATCGCCGCCGCCCCGTGCTCGTCCACCGTCAGGATGGTCGCTCGGCATCCCCGCTTCATCAGCATCCAGGCCGCGAGGGCATCGCGCTCGTCCCGGACCACGGCCACGACCTTCCCTTGACTTCCCATGGGCAGACCGCCTGGCCCCGACATATACTCGCTGAAGAGGTAGGCTTTCTTGTCCCGGACCTCCACATAGAAGGTCACGTCCGGGCGGGTCAGGTTTACCCTCACTCCCCGTTCCTCGTTGGCCAGGAAGATGGCTGACCCGACCTCCCGCCCAACATCCATGCTCTTGTAGGGGTGATTACCCTCCCGGCGGGCCTTGACCGCGAACGATTGACCATCCTTTAGCACATCGCGGGAGTATGCGGCCGCTGCCTTCTGCATCGCCTCCATCGCGCTGTCGCCGACCAGGGCCGGGGACACCGACGCTACGCCGAACACTCGTTGCAGTACCTGGGCCGCCTCGTCCACCTTGTCGGTGGTGACGTATATCCTTCCCTGCTGCGAATCGATCAGGGCCTCCAGGCCGTGGGCGGCCAGAGCGGATAGCATGTTGTCCATCAGAATGGTCTCGAAATAGCGGCGTACGCTGGAGCTTTTCAGACCGACCTCGGCGTAACGGACCAGTATGATATCCACGGGGCCGTGATGGCCGCTGCAGTTATTAGGTTTTCGCGGACCTAGTTTTTATAATCTCAGCAATGCCTTGGACGACCATAATGGACGTCCTGCTCGCGCTGGGAATATTTATCACAGCTATCCTGGCCGGCCTGATCGGCTCGATGTTCGGCATAGGGGGAGGGATCATCATCATTCCCGCGCTGACCATCGTCTTCGGCCTCCCGCTCAAGGAGGTCATCGGCGCCAGCCTGATCGGGGTCATCGCCTCTTCCACCGGAGCGGCGTCCCGCTACGTCGGTGAAGGTATCGTCAACATCCGCCTGGGAATGATCCTGGAGCCTGCCACCACCATCGGCTCGGTGGTCGGGGCATTCCTGGCCATCTACCTTAACCAGTATGTTCTGGCCGGTGCGTTCGCCCTGGTGCTGGTGTACAGCGCGTACTATATGCTGCGCCGTCCGGAAGTAACGATCCACTCCGACAAGGAACAATGTTATCCCTATCTCTCGGGCCAATATGACGATCTCATCACCGGGAAACGGATCTGTTATTCAGTACGTAACCTGAAAAAAGGTTTGCTGGCAAGCTTCGGTGCCGGTAACATGTCCGGCATGCTGGGCATCGGGGGTGGGATCGTGAAGGTCCCAGTAATGAACGTCTGGATGGGCGTGCCGATGCGGGCGGCCAGCGCGACCAGCAACTTCATGATCGGCGTCACCGCCCTGGCCGGCGCGGCCGTGTTCTACGTCAACGGGCTCATCTCCCCGGTCCTGACGGCCACGGTGGCGGTGGGAGCGTTCGCCGGTGCATATATCGGGCCGCATATATCGAAGCGAACTGCAGGAGCGACCCTTCGCCGATACTTCGCGGTGTTCATGATCGCCATCGCCATCATCATGATGCTGAAGGCCATCGGCCTACAGGTGGGGCTATGATGGACGGCCACCCGCATACCCGCATCGACCGCTGGGTCCGGGCGGTCCTGATATGGGGAATGGTGCTAAGCGTATCAGTGATGCTGATCGGCCTATTCCTGTATGCCCTCTCACCGACCGGGAACTATGAGGTGGACCTCTCCCTGGGGGATATTGCCGCGGGCATCATGAATGGCAACCCCATCGCAGTGATCGATCTGGGTATCGTGCTCCTGATCGCTACTCCGCTGACCCGGGTGGTGACCGCCCTGACCGTGTTCCTGGTCGATGGGGAGATGAGGTTCGTGCTGGTCTCTCTCCTGGTCCTGGGGGTCATCACCTTCGCCATCCTTGTAGGGTAGGTCCATTATTGTACTGGACGTCCGGATGCAAAGGTTCTTCAAGCGCCTTCGAATCTACTCCTGGGATGCGAAGGGATGGGCGAACGCAAGGCCAACGATGAGAAGTGGTACTACTCCTTCCTGCCGAACAACATGGCCGGTGGGAGCACCTCACCGCTGATTCCACTGTTCCTTACCGAAGGACTGGGCGGCACGGTGGCCCAGGTCGGCCTGCTGAGCGCGATCGCCTCGGCGGCCTCAGTGCCGTCGAACATCTTGTGGGGCAATCTCTCCGATGCGGTCAAGAAGAGGCGGCTCTTCGTCCTTATCGGCTTCGGGGGCATGGCCATGGCCCTCCTCATGATGGGGCTGGCCACGAACCTCTACCAGTATATGGTGGCCAACTTCATGCTCGGCCTGCTGTCCACCGCCGCCGCGCCGGTGGGAACGGTTCTCATACTGGAGACGTTCAAAAAGGGGGAGTGGGCCAAACGGCTGGGAGATTTCAGCAAGGTTGGGGGCATAGGCTGGGTCACCGGCCTGGTACTGGGCACCATCTGGTTGAGCGCATTCTCCGGAGCGGCCGAACCCGCATTGGCCATGCGGGCGCTGTTCATACTGGCCGCGGGCCTGGCAATGGTGTCGATGATCCTGGCGTTCAAATGGGTGCCCGAGCCGGACGAGAATGTGGACCGGGACACCATCAATGGGGCCATCAGCAAAGTGCCGCTGTTCGCCTTCGAGCGGGCCAGGTACATGCCTCAGCGCATCGTTCACATGCTCAAGATAAGCACTAAGAATCTGCACGTCGAGAACTTCCCGGTCAATCTGCGTCGCTACTACATCTTCACCTTCATCATCTTCACGGGTTTCCTGACCTTCTATGTCGCCCTCCCTATCTTTCTCAAGCAGTATGTGGGCATGAGCACCGCCGACATCTTCATCATCTATGTGGCCTCCTCGGCGGTATCGGCTATCACCTACTCGCAGGCCGGGAAATGGGCGACCAGGTTCGGGAGCAAGAAGCTACAAGCAGGGGCCCTCATTGGTCGCATATTCCTGTTCCCCTCGTTCTTCCTGGTGACCCTCTTGAACCTGCCCTCCCCCGCGCTGCTGGTGATGTTCTGCATCCTTCAAGGCCTAATGGGCTTCTGCTGGGCCAACATTTCAGTGGGCGGCAGCCACATCGTCTCCAACATCTGCAACCAGGAATGTCGTGCCGAATCGACCGGCGTGTACAACGCCATGCAGGGGACGGCCACGGTGGCTGGCGCGCTCATCGGCGGGTTCGTCGCCCAGTACCTAGGCTATGAAGCATTGTTCTTCACATCCTCGGCCTTCCTGGTGATCGGCTTGGCCATGCTGACAAGAATAAATACGGAAAAGGGGACGGCCGGGAAGGAAACCCCGGAAACGGCCCGAAACTAGAGTCTACTTCATCATTCCAGCGAGATTCCTACCGTAGACAACGGCCAGGTTCTCTTCGCCATCCATTAGGGCCTTGCTCGGCCCCAGGCTGAAGTAGGTCCACGAAGTCAGGTTAACGTTGCCGCCCTTGAGGATCACGGCCAGCTTCTCAGCCATGCCCGAGGACGAACCCGCCAGTCTGGTGTCGAAGACCGCCGCGCTATGCTTGCCGTTGGTCCCGATCGATTTCTTCAGCAACCCCTGGATCTTGCGCCCGGCAAAGAACCCGCTGGATGGCCCTCCGACGACCCAATACTCGGCCTTTTGAAGGTCCGAGGATGATATATTTCCGACAGCCTTGCACTCAACGTCGGCAATTCCGCTCTGCTTCAAACCGGAGCAGATGGCCTGCGCGACTTTCTCCGTGTTGCCCTCATAGACAACTAGTGTCTTCATTCAGGAATCCCCCTTTTCTCCTGTTTAACAATATCTTACCGTCCATATACTTATGAGTGTATATCTTTTTCTACAATGCAAGACGGTGGAGCGATGTTTACATTCTAGGGCCCAGTAGTTTTAATATTTATAATAATTTTTTATTTTTAGAATATAAACTGGAAAGATCCGATATCGATCGTACTCCTGGCACTCCTGTCGAGAACGCCATTGGTCCGATCTGCGAACGCTCAGAACCCTCCTAGGTGGAGCACTGAACGGGGACGATCGATCGTCCCCAGCGGCCCTGACTGGTTAAGTCCTAATAGTTCAGGGCTTCCTGCACGATCTTCGACATGTCCTCGATGTTGTAGGTGGTGCCGCAGTAGGAGCAGAACTTTAGCCCAGACACGCTGGAGTTCTTGTCGATAGTGATGCTGGCCCCGCAGTTGTGGCACTTGTATGGAACTGCCAGCCCCTTCGTCCCGATCTGCTCGATGAGCTGGTTCATGTCCACGGTGACATGCTTGACCGTCTGCATCCTGGTCTTCTCCCGAGCCTTACCGGCCTGCGTCCACAGCTTGTGACCCTCGTAGATCTTGGCCGCACCCTCGAAGTTGCCGGCCCGCTCCATGTTGATGGCCGTACGGAAGTCGGTGACGTCCGTTCTGCTGGGAACGGCGCTGGCGTTGGCTGAGCTCCAATCCTTCACGATGTTTGCCATCACCGGGTCGTTTTCGGTGATTATCTTCAGCTCGGCGTTCCACTTTTCGCTCTCGGCCACTTTGGCCAGGTGGGCCTGCTCATTCTCGACCTTGACCTTATCCTGGCAGGCCAAGCATAGCATGGTCCCGCTGCTCCCATACTTCTTCTTCTCGGCCTTGATGGTTTCGAATGCAGCGAGGTTGATCAACACGAGGACTACGATCGCTGCCAGGATACTATTGTCATTGATGAAAGAGAGTTCCGGGAATACAGGGTCCCCTCCAATCCTATCGACGATCGTCAAGAAGGCTAAGAATAGGACAACCATGCAAAAAAAAGTGACGATCGCTCGGACGCCGTTCACGGCCCTTATCTTGGTGAACGAACGACCACACTTCTTACAACGGTTATCCTGTGGAGCCACCTCCACTGGTAATCTAAGGAACGATAAAAAGGCTTCCAAACGATTATTCTTTTTTAAATCTGGCCATGGCCATAATGCCAGTTGCACAAGCATCTCATTTGCAAATTGTCCGGAACCTATATGCTTTTATAACCGCCACTTACGAGGTTGAGTATGATTAGACCTTAAGGCTGCATCGAATGTTAATGGCCATAACAAAATACCATATTTTTCAGACCGAGCCAAAAAGAGCAAATCATTCCACTTCTGTTGTAGAGATGAATATGGTCAACCAACTCGAATTTGTTCCCATAGATACGCTTCGACGACTGGAGTGGCCCAGAGCGTGCTTCCCTGCTAGTCCGTCACGCAGAAAGATATCCCCTCCAGAGCGCATTGAACAATCATCACTTGAGATTAACGGAAAGGGGAAAGCGGGATGCTCAACACTTCGGAGCACAGCTGCATAAATACCAACGGATAAGGCTTTACCACAGTCCGGCCAAAAGATGTCGAGAAACGGCTCAGGCCATTGCTAAAGGGGCCGACCAGATTGGTGCTGACATCATTATCATAGAAGAGGACCAAGGGCTCAGTTGGACCACCTGCGTACTAAATGACCACTGCTTGCTGATGGTTGAACGCATGGGCCATGACTTCATTCGCGAGTGGTTCCTAGGGAAGGTTGACCCAACCCTTATCAAAAGCATATCGGCGACATCTAGCGAAATGGCAGATCATTTGATTCAACGCTTTGCCGAAGAGGATACCCCGGGGCTGCTCGATATAAACGTTAGCCACGATTGGAACATCCTGGCGTTGAGAGAGAACTATCTGAACCTGAGAAATGAAGATGCCGGTTGGATTGGTTTTCTAGACGGCCTAGCCCTCTATTCATTCAATGGATCTGTTTCCCTTGCTTATGGCGCCGAATCCATACTGCTAGGCCGTTGACATCGCTACGGGTCGGGAAAGGCGATCATGGTCTCGGAGAACATTGTTGATGCAGCTCTCCATTACCCGAGCCCATCTGTTCCCCCATCCCTTTGGTCGCAACCAGTTAACCGTCGACGTCCCATCCACTGCTGGATTCAGGTAGGATAATTTCATTGGCTTGGTCCGAGCATTATCATTGTTCGACCCCTCTGGACATTCTAGCACGTTTCCCGTCTAGTTAAAAGTCGCTAGTGATCTTACTCTTTGAGCATCCGGGGGGTTGACGATATTGGTCAATGGCGGAAGAGTTAGGTCGCAAATCGGTCTAGAGAACAAGGGTAAGAAAAGTGCAGGGGAAGGGGATTTGAGCCCCTGAACCACCAAGGATATCTTGGATTTAGACGGCCTGGCTTGATCCAATGGAGGTTTGAAGGAGCCATCTGAGGCCCGCCGGGCGCCTTCCACCAATGGTCACAAAGCCCAATTAAGGTGAGAGTGGTTCCATATTGAAAATGTGAGGTATACAAATGGATAGGAGGACAGGCATCAGTGGGTTGACGGGCATGTTCAAGGATAGTGTCGCCGGGGTACCCGATGGCGCAAGAGTAAGCTTTGCCGGTTCGGTGGCGGTATGCACACCGTTTGCAGAGCTTCTGTCGTACGCCGTGAAGGACCGTGGCTTTCAGTTGACCTACCTGCCTAAGGCAGATCCATCCAAGGCCCGTCTGATGCGATGGGTAGAGGACGTGGGTTACTCCGTCACTGATGAGAGAATAAATGCGGTTAAGGCTGACGTCATCGTAATCCTCGGTGGGCTAGCTATGCCCAAGTTCGGTTGCTCAGTCGAGACAGTAGAATCCTTGATCGGCCGAACAGGAGCAGAGGGAGCAAAGATCATCGGAGTATGCTTCATGGACATCTTCACGAGGAGCGGATGGAGGGACCGCATCCGTTTTGATACGATCATAAATGCAAACATGGAAGTGGAAGCCCAACTTAGTTAAGGACGAGGTCGGCCTGGCGATTATATCCGTACCGGGAAGCGCCCTTTCCCTACAGCACCATCCGCTTCCCGAAAGATAATGACAATCTGGGACCATTCATGGAGCTAGAAGTTCCATCGAGGTAAAGGCAGGATGCGGAGAAAATCCGATAAGATTAACGGAGGGCCGCGGTAGGTTGAAAGTAGAAACAAAAGTGCAGGGGAAGGGATTTGAACCCCTGAACCACTAAGGATAAGACCCTGAATCTTACGCCGTTGGCCAAGCTTGGCTACCCCTGCTTGTACTCGCACCTTATACTGGAATTGGATATAAACCTTACTCCAGGGAGTGGTCGAACGGGGACGAGAATGGTTCCCATTCACATGGTCGACAGGACTCGTAACAGCGATCCTGCACACCCCCACTTCGATATCGTTCGCATCCCTTGGAAAGATTATATCTCCCAATGATATGAGGATATAGGGATGGGCATTCCGCATGGTGCATTCAGAGAACTCTCTGCAATCAAATAACGACGATATCGACGAGGATCTTAAGAACATCACCTCACTGGACGATCCGAGATTGTTCATCAATCGTGAGCTTAGCTGGCTCGACTTCAACCGCCGCGTCCTGGAGGAAGCGGAAGATCCTACCCAGCCCCTCTTGGAAAGAGTAAAGTTCCTGGCCATATGCGGTGGCAACCTCGACGAGCTCTTCATGTCCCGTGTGCCCGGGTTGGTCCGTCAGGCCGCCAAGGGCGCGTTGGAAGCCCCGGCCGACGGCATGACTCCCATGGAGCAGCTGGAGGCCATCAAAGAGACGGTCGACTCCATTCTATCTGATTACGCTCGAGTATGGAATGGAGCAGATCCTCCCAGGATTGGACTCCCGAGGCATCCACATCCACCACATGGAGGATCTCGAGCAGTATCAGCGGACCGCGCTCCGCCAATTCTTCGAGCTCAACCTGTTCCCTATCCTCACGCCGCTGGCGTTCGATATCAACCATCCCTTCCCCTTCATCTCCAGCGGAGCGATCAACCTGGCCGTGGTGATTCGAGACACCGCCGGTCACGAGAAGTTCGCCCGCGTCAAGGTGCCTACGGGCGGCCTGTTCCCTCGCCTTATCCGGGTCGACCAGGAGAAGGCCAACCGTCCCCACGACGCCCACTTCGTTTTCCTAGAGGACGTGGTGAAGGCCAACCTGGACATGTTGTTCAGCGGCGTCAATGTAGTGGCCGCGCATGCCTTTCGGGCGACCAGGGACGCAGAGTTCGAGATCGAGCTGGACGAGACCTCGGACCTCCTGACCGCGATGGAGGAGGGGTTGGAATCGAGGAGGGTAGGAGAGCCGGTCCGCCTGGAGGTAGATCAGGACATGCCAGATCGCATCGCCGATATGCTGGCCTCGAAGATGGAGCTTCCCTCCCATCTCATTTACCGCTCCTCCATCCCCCTAGCCCTGGTGGACCTGTGGCAGCTCCATGACCTGCACCGCTCCGACCTGCTCGATCCTCCCTTCCTGCCGTTCACGCCCAAGCTGCTGGCCAATGAGAAGACCATATTCAACAACGTGGCCGAGCACGACATGATCCTATACCATCCGTACGATGGTTTCCAACCGGTCATCAGCCTGTTAAAAGAGGCCGCGGTCGACCCCGATGTATTAGCCATCAAGATCACCTTCTATCGTATCGATTCCGGCTCTCCCCTGGTGGAGGCGCTGATGGAGGCCCGGCGCAATGGCAAGGCCGTCGCCGCAGTGGTGGAGCTGAAGGCCAAGTTCGACGAGACCAACAACATCACCTGGGCAAGGCAGCTGGAACAAGCGGGAGTGCATGTCGTTTACGGCCCTGTGGACATCAAGATCCACGCCAAGATGTGCCTCATCGTCAAGCGGAGCAGGAACGGTCTGGTCCGCGTCTGTCACCTATCGTCAGGCAACTACAACTCCAAGACCGCCCGGGTCTACGGGGACATCGGGTACCTCACCTCGGACCCGGACATCGCCGCGGACGTCTCGGATCTGTTCAACGCCCTTACTGGCTATTGCAAGATGGAAGAGTACAAGAAGCTCCTTGTATCACCCGATGGCATTCGCAGGGGCATGGTGGAGAGGATCGACCGGGAGATAGCCAAGCACAAGGAGAAGGGCAACGGCCGTCTAGCCTTCAAGCTTAACGCGCTCATCGACAAGGGCATCATCCAGGCGATCTACCGCGCGTCCATGGCGGGGGTGAGGATTGACCTGAACGTCAGGGGCATGTGCAGTCTCCGACCTGGCATCCCGGGCATCAGCGACAATATTAGGGTCACCTCGATCGTATCGAGGTTCCTGGAACACTCCCGCATATACTATTTTCATAACGACGGTGAGGAGGAAGTTCTTCTGGGCTCCTCGGACATGATGACCCGCAACCTGGACCGTCGGGTGGAGATCCTGTTCCCGGTTCGGAACAAACTACTAAAGAAGGCCATCGTAAAGGACATTCTGGAAGTCCATCTCCGCGATAATGTGAAGGCGCGCGAGCTGCTGCCGAGCGGCCAATGGGTCAAGGTACAGCGGAAGGAAGGGGAAGACCCCTTCAGCTCCCAGGACTGGCTCCTGACACACCGGGGGGTCTGGCATGGGGAAAAGTGAGGATCCCGGATTCTGTCTGCTGGGAGCATCGATGCTTCTGCGGCATGTCACCGAACTGCAGGGCCAGGCCAGAGCCGCCAAGAACTTGGATGTCGAGGGCGTCCATCAGATGCGGGTCGCTTCACGCCGGTTGCGGGCCGGGCTTCCTATCTTCAGCTCCTGCCTCAAGGTGAGCCAGTATGACCGGTGGAGGCGGGAGATCAAAGGAGTGACCAAGGCCCTGGGGGAAGCACGGGACATCGACGTCCAGATCGAGTATCTCCAGGCCTTGATGGAAAATGTGACGGACGAGCAGGGCGTAGGCGTGAGGTCGGTCCTGGAGCACCAGGTCCGGCAGCGGAGGGACCTCCAGGAGCAGGTGGTAGGATGGCTGGACAACCTGAAGGACGAGGGCATCCTTGCCGAGATGGAGGGACGTCTGTCCAAGACGGTGCAGCGTCTGGAGAAACGAAAAGCCGTTGTGCGCAGCCGGACCGGGTACGCCGCGGGGCTCGCCAACACTTCGCTGCGAATAGCGGCCGTCCTCAAGCTCGAGGAGTTCGTGGCCGACCCTCAGGCCAAGGAAAAGCATCACGCCCTACGCATAGCGGTCAAGAGGCTCCGCTATACTCTGGAGGCGTTCAAGCCGCTGTTCGATGACCAGCTCAAGAAGGAGATCGGTGAGCTGAAGGAGGTCCAGGACCTGCTAGGAGCGATGCACGACTGCGACGTATGGCTCGCCGGCATCGACGAGCTCGGACGGGACCTCTGCTCCACCCCCGGAACGGATGAGGGGGCGCTACGGCCAGGGCTCGAAGCCATCCAGTCGGACCGAGCCCAGGAGCGGGATGGCCTTTATACCGACCTCAAGGTCCGATGGGAGCACCTTTCTCAACAGCACTTCTTCGAGCGGCTGGGTGAGAGGTTCCAGGCCGGGCTGTCCTACCAGGACATCGCCGTCCCGATGATCGACACCCATGAACCAGCTAAGCTGGCCATCATCTCCGACATCCATGGCAATCTCGATGCCCTGAACGCGGTCATGGATGATGCCAAGGAACATGGCGCGGGCGCGTTCATCAACCTGGGAGACATGGTCGGAACAGGGGCGTATCCCGAGGAGGTGGTCAAGATCCTCAGCGGCGACCATTTCATCAACGTGGCCGGCAACTTCGACATCAAGGTCCTGGAGTTCTCCCGCGCCTCGCAACGCCCGAGGGCCCGCTCGGTCAAGGGGGCCATCGTGGCCGCGGCGGCCCGGGACCTGTCCGAAGAAAGCTTCAACTTCATCGCCTCCCTGCCCCCCGAGATCAGGCTGGAAGTTCTAGGCAAGAGGATACTGCTCGTCCACGCCAGTCCAGAGGACCCTGACGAGCACCTTGGTCCAGAGACGCCGGAAGAACGATTGGCCGAGCTGGGCCGCGTGGCCGACGCCGATATCGTGCTGGTTGGACATTCTCATAGGCCATTCGTTCGCATGGTGAACGGGATCGTGTTCGCCAATCCTGGCAGCGTTGGCCGACCGGGCGATCATGATCCCCGCGCCTCCTATGCCATCCTGGACACCGGGGACTTTTCCATCACCGTCCGTCGTGTGGAGTACGATGTGGAAGCGGCGGTGAGAGCATTGCTGGAGAAGGGATTGCCCGAGAAGCTTGGAGAGGTGCTTCGAAAGGGACTATCCAGCAGCGAGATACAGGGCGAGAGGAGGGCCGTCCCCAAGAGCGGGGCGGCCCGCATGGAGCTGCTGGAGATCGCCGCCCGCAAGATGAACGTCGACCACGAGCATGCCGAGCAGGTGCTCAAGCTGGCCACGATGATCTACCGCCAGCTGAAGCCACTGCATGGCCTGGGGGGAAAGGACCGATTCATTCTAGAGGCGGCCTGCCTGCTGCATGATGTCGGCATCGCCGAAGGGGTGAAAGGGCATCACCGCTCCTCCTATCGCCTGATCATGGAACAGAAGCTCCCGCTGACCCCGGAGGAGAAACGGATGGTCGCATGCATCGCCCGCTTCCACCGCAAGCGGGCGCCCAAAAAGGACGAGCCGGAGCTCTCTGGCCTGATAGCGGACGAGCTGGGGAGGTTTCATGTGCTGGCCTCCATCCTGAGAGTGGCCGATGGTCTGGACTACCAGCATGATAGCGTGGTCAAGGACGTCGAGTGCGAGATCGGACCGGCCGAGGTCGTGTTCAAGATAAAAGCCACCTCGGACTGCAGCGCCGAGGTCGAGGCGGCCAAAAAGAAGGCCGACCTCTTCGAACAGACCTTTGAACGGCAGGTGAGGTTCCAATGAACGGCTGGAACCCTCACACCGGCCATGTGGTCTCCTTCATCGACCTGGGAACGAACTCGGTCCGCATGCTGGTGGTTCGCCTCAATCCCAATTATTCCTACACCGTGATAAGCCAGGAAAAGGAGGTCGTCCGTCTGGGGGAGGACGAGTTCACCGACCAGACCCTCAGACGGGATGCCATGGACCGGGCGGTGCTGGTCTGCAAGAAGTTCGCCGAGCTGTCCCGTACCTACGGGGCGGATGAGATCATCGCGGTCGCGACCTCGGCGGCCCGGGAAGCGACCAACCAGAGCGTGCTGGTAGACCGCATGAAGGACGAGGCCGGCCTGGACCTGGGGGTCATCTCGGGCATGGAAGAGGCCCGCCTCATCTACCTGGGCGTGAGCTCGGGTATCGACCTGGGGAGCAAGACAGCGCTGTTCATCGACATCGGAGGAGGTAGCACTGAGCTAGTGGTCGGTGACCAAGACAACTACTCTTTCCTAGATAGTCTGAAGCTCGGAGCGATCCGCATGACCACCATGTTCATCCCCGAAGGGCACAAGGGCCCGGTGGACGACGGTACATACAACAAGATGAAGCGACACGCCCGCGGGCTGGTGGTGCACACGGTCAAGACGGTGTCCAAGAGCAAGATCGACATGACCGTGGGCAGCTCGGGCTCGATCATGAGCCTGGCGGAGATGTGCACCCGGGCCTACAACGGCAAGCCGGGTTTCCTTCGCCTCTCCCAGCTCAAGAAGATCACCACCATGCTGCGGTCCCTTCCGCTGGAGGCCCGCAAGGCGGTCCCGGGGATGAACCCAGAGCGGGCGGACATCATCATCGGAGGAGCGGCGGTCCTGGAGACGCTGATGGAGGAGCTCAAGATCGAGGAGCTCGCCGTCAGCGACCGGGGGGCCCAGAACGGCCTGCTGGTCGACTACCTATCGAGGATCGAGGGATACCCCCATGCCAAGAGGATGTCGGTCCGCGAGACGAGCGTGCTCCAGCTGGGCCGATCATGCAACATCGACGAGCATCACGCCGAGACGGTGGTCAAGCTGGCCCTAGAGCTGTTCGACAGCGCCAAGACCATCGGGCTTCACGACCTCGGGAGGAAGGAGCGGGAGCTGTTGAAGTACGCCGCCTATCTCCACGATGTCGGGGACTTCATCTCCTTCACCAATCACCATGCTCATTCATACTACATCGTCAGGAACGCCGATCTGCTGGGGTTCGAGTCCAAGGAGATCGCCATGATGGCCGACCTGGTTCGGTATCACCGCAAGCGCCCACCCCGCCGCAAGGACCCTGAATTGGAGGACCTGGATGACCGGACGCAACAGAAGGTCATCACCATGGCGGCGTTCATGCGGCTGGCCGAGACGCTGGACCGCAGCCATGCTAACCTAGTAAGCTCGGTGGGACTGCGTAAGAACGGCAAGGATGTTGTGCTAGAGGTCGCTGCCGACGCCGACGTATCGCTGGAGATATGGGGCGTGGAGGGGGACTGCAGAGCGTTCAAGCGCGCCTTCGACAAGGACCTCAAGATCGAGGTGAAGGACCCTAGCAACGGTTATGCCTCTGCCGCCCACTAATGGAGAGCATGAACGGTCCGCTCCAGGATTACAAGCAAAAGAGAGACTTCACTAGGACCCCTGAGCCCCCCGAGGGCGGCGAGCATGCCGAGCCGTTCTTCGTGGTGCAGGACCACCAAGCCTCCAGTCACCATCATGACTTCAGATTGCTGCTGGACGGCGTGCTGAAGAGCTGGGCGGTGCCCAAGGGCGTCCCTGAGCAGCTCAAGGTAAAGCGGCTGGCGGTGCAGACCGAGGACCACCCCGTGGCCTATGGTTCGTTCGAAGGAGCGATCCCTCCCGGCGAATACGGAGCGGGGGAGGTCAATATCTTCGACCGAGGGGGCATTTGAGCTCCTCGACAGGGATGATAGCAAGATCGTCGTGCAGCTCAAGGGGTCCAAGCTCAAGGGCATCTACGCCCTGATCCGGTTCAAAGGACAAGGGAACAAGTCAAAGAACTGGCTCATTATGAAAACCCACTGAAAAATAAAGGAAGGGGTTTGGTCTATAAAGTCGGGTCTAGCCCTTCTTCATGATCTTCATCCAGCCGCCGCTCTCAAAGACGCCAAGTCCCCTGGATTTGAGGGTCTTTTCGAAGTCATCCCACGGGATGATCTCAAGGCGGTCGTTGGACCCCTTAGTGAACTGGATACCATTCGTTCCCTTTACCCTACCGGGCTTCAGACCCTTCTTCTTTGCAATTTCCTTGGCCTTATCGACGTTAATTTGCTCCATGACCAATGATTTCCCTCCTGTGCTCTTTTGGGCTATGTTGGCCATACGACCCAGATAGTAATGGCCCAGTCGCATATATAATATTTATCCTATATTGTTGTTGAGCCAGTATCCCGAACAAGCCCTCAAAACGCCCTTTTTGACGCTTTTTTAGGTAGAATCACAATAATGTCTGGCCCACATTATTATGAAAGCTGTAACCAAATTTTTGGTCGCCAATAGTTTTATTCAGGCCTCGTATACTTCTGGATTGGCTTGAGCACATGTCCTTGTTCGGTTCATCGGGTATCAGAGGGGTAATAGGTCAGGGATTCACCCCTGAGCTAGCGGTCAGCATTGGGGAAGCGGTCGGCAACATGAACGGTAGGATCGTTCTGGGACGGGACACCCGGACCAGCGGGCCCATGGTGGTGCAAGCGCTTACCGCCGGGGCGACCTCGGTGGGGGCGGACATCCATGACGTCGGGATGGTTTCAACGCCAACCCTGGCAAGAGCGGCCGCGGAATTCGATTGTGGCCTCATGGTCACTGCCTCCCACAACCCCTCCCAGTACAATGGGGTCAAGATGTGGAATCCCGACGGTTCTTCCTTTGACACCATCCAGATGAACGATGTTGAGAACTGCATCATCAATCATTCCGCCGAGCCGAAGAGCTGGCGGCACGTGGGCTTGAGCTACCGCGCCGAAGGCGCGATGGAGGGCCATGTCAGTGCCATCCTCAGGTCGCTGGACTCGGCATCCTCCAAGGTGGTGCTGGACTGTGGCAACGGGGCCGCCTTCGAAGTGAGTCCCCGAGCATTGAGGGCCCTGGGCTGCCAGGTGACCACCTTGAACTGCCAGGCCGATGGATTCTTTCCAGGCCGGACCCCTGAGCCTACCGAGGACCAGCTCGCTGACCTCAAGGAGCTGGTGGTAAGTAAGGGAGCGGACGTGGGCATCGCCCATGATGGTGATGGGGACCGCATGGTGGCCGTTGACGATAGGGGGCGCTTCATCGACGGGGACCGCTTGATCGCGCTCTTCGCCACCTCGCTCCATGTCCGTGGCATCGTCGCCCCCATGGACGCGTCGATGGTCCTGGATGATATCGTGGACAAGGTCGTTCGCTGCAAGGTCGGGGATGTCTACGTGGCCGAGGCTCTGAAACAGAGCGGCCTGGAGTTCGGCGGGGAGCCTTCGGGCACCTATATCTTCCCGAAGGAGACGTTCTGCCCGGATGGCGTCTATGCCGGCGCGCTGCTGGCCAAGATAGCTACAGAACACACCCTGTCCGATATGATCGATGCGTTGCCATCCTATCCGGTTAAACGGGATTCTTACAAGTTCGAGGCCCGCCACCGCAATGAGGTGGAGAGCACCCTGGCCACCGCGTCGGAAGGGCTGGACTGCGATCGCCTGCTCACCATGGATGGCTATCGGGCGGAGTACCCTGACGGATGGTTCCTGGTCCGCCTGTCCGGCACCGAGCCGAAGCTCCGGTTGACCGTTGAGGCGAGGGACCGGGAGGAGCTGAAGCGGCTCTCGGATATCGCGACGGACCTGATCGGGAGGTGCCTGAGATGAAGGCGCTCGTCCTAGCCGCAGGTGAGGGGACCAGGTTACGCCCCCTGACCACGAACATCCCGAAGCCGTTATTGCTGGTGGCCGGCCAGCCGTTCATGTCCCACGTCCTGGAAGCCCTGTCCGCCCTGGACATCAAGGACATCTACATCCTGGTCGGGTGGAAGGCCAACAAGATCAAGGAGTACTATGGGGACGGCTCCCGGTTAGGCCTGAGGATCAACTACCTGGAGCAGAAGGAGCGCATGGGCACGGCCCACGCCATCGGCTGCGCCGGGGGCTCCATCGACGAGCCGTTCGTTTGCGTTAACGGCGACGTGGTCATGTTCGAATCGGACCTCCGTAGGATGCTGGAACGGCACAAGGCGACCGGGAGCACGGTCATGGGCGCAGTGACCGTGCCGGACCCGGAAAGGTTCGGGGTCATCGAGGCCAATGAGGCCCGGCTCGATCAAGATCCACGAGAAGCCAAAGGCGCCCCCTACCAATCTCATAAATGCCGGTGCGTTCGTCTTCAACCCGGAGATCTTCGAACGCATCAAGGCCACTCCCAAATCGGTGAGGGGGGAGTACGAGATCACCGACACCCTGAACGCTCTGGCCATCAACGGTGATGTGTACATCGAGCGCCTGAGCGAGGGGTGGATCGACGTGGGCCGCCCCTGGGACCTGTTGCAGGCCAATGAGATACTCATGGCCCACCTCAAGCGCCGGATCGAGGGGACAGTGGAACAGGGAGCGACACTGAAGGGCGAGGTCGTAGTGGAGAAGGGCGCCCTGGTCCGCTCGGGTGCGTACATCGAGGGGCCGGTCTATATCTCGGAGGGTTGTGACGTCGGGCCGAACTGCTATATCCGGCCGTCCACCTGCCTGGGCCCGGGGGTCAGGATCGGTGCCTCGGTGGAGGTGAAGAACTCCATTATCATGGCCAAGACCCACGTCCCCCACCACAACTATTTGGGGGACAGCCTGGTAGGGGAGAGGTGCAACTTCGGGGCCGGTACCAAGGTCGCTAACCTCCGTTTCGATGACCGCACGGTGAAGGTCACATTCAAGGGAGAGCTCATAGATTCCGGCCGCAGGAAGCTGGGAGTCATAATGGGTGACGATGTCAAGACCGGCATCAATGCTATGATCGACCCCGGGACCATCATCTTCGAGAACTCCATCGTGGGGCCGGGAGCGATCGTCCGCGGCAACATAGGGCCGGGCAGCAAGATGCTCTAGAGCACTTCCAGCTGCACGGTGTCACCCTTGTAGTCATAGGCCCGCCAGCTCCGCATATCGTAGGGAAGGCAGGTGATGATGTGGGTGTTCCCGAAATTGCCGAACAGATGCAGGTCGGCGTCCGACGGCCGGTTGGAGGGTCCCGGATGCGAGTGCACCGTGCCGACCACGCTGAGGTCGATGGGGAGCATGTTCAGCTGCATGAACGCGGAGTGCTCGTTGGCATAGGAGCCAGGGAACAGCAATATCTCCGTTATCACGCCCTTTTCGGCCCGTAGAGCGGCCACGAACTCTTTCGGGTAGGAGCCTTTGGCCGCCTCGTTGACCATCTCGAGGACGTCCGCCTCGATCCCCCAGGTCTTGCGCTTCCCAGTCATGGCGAGCAGACCAGCTTCTCACGCATGCGCTTGTAGAAGCCCCTCTCGAAGCGCACGAACCGGCTCTTCTTCTCGGACAGACAGAACTCGGTCATCTCATCGCCGTCGAGGCTCCTCTCATGCTGTCCGTCGATCACGCACAGGCAGGGTTTCGGACGCGCCAGCTCCAGGCGCACCTTCGACGATGCCGGGATCACCAGCGGTCGGGTGGCGAACTTGAACGGTGCCATCGGAGCGATCACAAAGGCGTCGACCCGCGGGTCGATGATCGGCCCGCCCACGGCCATAGCATAGCAGGTGGAACCGGTCGGGGTGGCGACGATTATACCATCGGCCCGAACGTCCATGGCCAGCTGATCGTCCACATAAACCTGGAAATGGCGGATCTTGGCGATGTGGGCTGTATGCACCGCCGCCTCATTGGTCGCGTCGTACAATCTCTGGCCGGCGACCCTGGTGGCCATCTTGATCCGCTCCTCGATGAAGAAGTCCTCGTTCAACAGCCGCTTGATGCCGGCCTTCAGCTCTGTATCCCCAGTGATCTCGGTCAGGAAGCCCAGCGCCCCGGCATTGATGCCGAAGATGGGGGCGGGGGTCCTTTGGAGCGAGCGCAGGATCGTGCCGTCTCCTCCGACCGTCACCAGGACATCAATGTCCATGTCCTCGATGGCCATCCCCTCCTTGCCGAACAGACGGGCTATACCTGATTCCAGGACCACTTCCTGCCCCTTGAGCTGCGCTCAGGACCTCCCTGCTCACCTTGATGGCCTCAGGTATCTCCGAGTTCGCCGTAATGCCCAGCCTCATAGCAGCATCTCCTTTACCCTGACGTCACCATAGGCAAGGAAGTTGCTCCTCGCCGCGAGGGTCGAACGGCATGTCCAGGATCTTTCCCTCCAGGTCAACGATCTCTCCGCCCGCCTCCCTTAGGATGAGCGCGCTGGCGGCTATGTCCACTACCCTTATGCCCTTCTCGAACGGCTCGGTGTTGAAGTAATAAGCGTCGAACCGTCCCTGCGCCACCAGGGACATCTCCAGCGAGGCGCAGCCCAGGGCCCGCACCCGGGCCGAGTGCTTGACCAGCTCGATCGTTCGAGGGTGAACGAACCGGCCCAGATCGAATAGCATGGCCGGTTCGGCGTTCTCGAACGTTCCTGACACGTGGATCTTGCGCCCGTTCAGGCTCGCTCCCCCGCCTCTCTGCGCCAGGTACAGATCATCGTTGACCAGGTCCAAGAGGACGGCGTGCTCGACCCCCAGGAGCGAGCCCCGGCCCGACCGCCAATGAGACGCTGTACATCGGCACACCCAGTACCGAGTTGTGGGTGCCGTCGATCGGATCGACCACCAGCGTGTCCGGGTACCCCCGGTCCAACAGGCCGACCTCTTCGCTCAGGATGTAACCGGCAGGTCCATCTCCTTAACCTCTTCCAGGATGATGTCCTCGGCCACCTTGTCGATGCTCGAGGTAGGGGTGCCGTCGGCCCCTATGTACAGTTCCTTGCCCCGGTCGAAGTCCTCCGGCAGGGCTCGCACCGCGTCCCTCACCAACATCGCGATCCGTTCCAGCTCCTGGCGCATCGCTTGTGGTAACGCACCCCTCGTTTTAAAAAATATGCCCGGTAGAAACGGTTTTAACCAAGTCGTTACGTAGAATAGCCAGGAAGTCAGGTGGTTCGTATGGCCGAGGAGTTCAGACCGCTCATATCTCCCATTGTGATGATCGACCACGACCGGGAGAAGTACAAGATACAGGTAGAGTTGCCAGGGGTGAAAAAGGGCGACATCAATCTGGAGGTCTCCGAGAGCAGCTTCTGCATCCATGCCGAACGGGATGACGCGGCGATCACCGGTTGCTACTTCCTCGCCCATCCGGTGAACGTGGAGGCGACCGACGCGGCCTTCGATGGCAGCATGCTCAACGTGGAGATCCCGTTCAAAGTGCCCATCAAGGGCAAAAGGATCGATGTCCGGGACGGGACCTTGGACATCGGGCAGCCGGACCCCGGAAGATCGAGCTCAGGGAAGGACGTGGGAGCACCCGCATCGGGACCCAGTAGCTTACCTGCTGCTGACCCGGGGGAGCGCCCCTCCGACCTCTGCCAGAACGCTGCGGACGCTGCCCGCAGAGCCTACTCCCAAGCTCGATATCTTGCTGCCGCCTTAGGAAGGCCCGATTTCACCAGCTCATGGTAGGGTCTATCCTCGGCCCGCCCCCGCTAATACCAATTTTCGCCATTGGACGGTCGACATGCGGACATCCAGAAGGCCACGTACCAACACTAAATAAAATGAGAATCAGTTTTGACCCCTCCTACCGCAGCTATTTATCCCTCAGTGCATTATTTTCGTTCAGATGAGCGAGCCCAGCATGCAGAGGACCAAGTTCGAGGGCGTCTTCACCGACGGGGAGCGATTATACACCAGGAACTCCGCTCCCGGCAAGACCGTGTACGGGGAGAGGCTGGTCAACCACGATGGCGTCCAGTACCGGGAATGGGTCCCTACCCGCAGCAAGCTCGCCGCCTACATCAGGGCCGGAGGGACGGTCTTCCCGTTCCGAGGGGACACTCGGGTCCTGTACCTGGGAGCGGCCAGCGGGACGACCGCCAGCCACATCGCGGACATCGTTACCGAGGGTGCGGTGTACTGCATAGAGTTCTCGCCCCGTTCCTTCCGGGACCTCGTCCCGGTGTGCGAGTCCAGGCCGAACATGGTGCCGTTCCTCGCGGACGCCACCAAGCCGCAGGAATATGCCTTCGGCGTGAGCGGCGTGGATGTGGTGTACCAGGACATCGCTCAGAAGGGGCAGGCCCAGATCTTCCTGAAGAACTACAAGGAGTTCTTGGCGAAGAGCGGGTTGCTGGTCATTAAGTCCCGCTCCGAGGATGTTGCCCAGGAGCCTACCCGCGTCTATGAAGGGGCGAGAAAGCAGCTACAGGCCGCCGGCCTGCAGGTGAAGGAAGTGGTCCAGCTAGATCCGATGGAAAAGGACCATGCTATGATAGCGGTGATTTGACGATGAGATATGTTTACTGCATTGCGTTCCATGGCGAGGAGTTCGTCATGGTGTTCAACCCTCACAGAGAGGGCTGGGAGATGCCTGGCGGCAAGGTCGAGGAAGGAGAGAGCGATCTGGATGCCATGAAGCGGGAGTTCCGCGAGGAGGTCGGCCACGATCTCACCACCACCTCCCACATGGAGCTGCTCGAAGGGACCGTGTACGCCGGCCGGATCGGGGACCGAGTGAGGGAGGGCGAGATGGATTGGTGCTCGTTCAACGAGCTGCCCGACCAGCTGTCCTTCCCCAAGGTGGAGTACCTCCCATTGATCGCCTGGGCCAGGAAGGAGCTGACCCAACGACGGGGCGATGATCGCGAGGCCGCACCCGCGTGAACATTAAATACTAGGATGGGAATTGGCTTAAACCTCGCCACCTAAACACTTACAGTTCACAATTTGGAGGATTATTATGGCTCGTATGCACGCCAGGAGGAGGGGCAAGTCGAGGTCCCAGCGACCAATGATCAATGAGAACCCAGCGTGGGTGCCCCTCAGCAAGGAAGAGATTGAGAACCATATCACCAAGATGGGCAAGGACGGCGTAACTTCAGCCCGGATCGGACTGCTGCTCCGTGACCAGCATGCCGTGCCCGATGTCAAGCTCGCCACCGGCAGGACCGTTCTGGACATCCTCAAGGAGAACAACCTTCAGCCGAAGCTCCCTGATGACCTGGTAGCGCTCATGAGGACCGCCATCAGCCTGCAGGCCCACCTTATGGAGAACAAGAAGGACCTCGCCAACAAGAGGAACCTTCAGTTGGTGGAGTCCAAGATCCGCCGCATCGTGAAGTACTACAAGCGCGAAGGCGCTGTCCCAGCAGACTGGCAGTACTCTATCGCCAACGCCGAACTCCTAATCGAGTGATGGCGCATGGAACCAGGCACTCCGCTGCCTGACAAACTCCTTTCCCGAATTTCTATTGCCAAGAACGAACTGGACCATTTTTCGGAGGTCCGGGTCGTCTCCCATTATGACGCTGACGGCATATCGTCAGCGGGCGTGATGTGCAATGCTCTGCTCCGCGCAGGCAAACACTTCCACGCCACCATGACCAAGAACCTCACCGAATCGCTGATCTCCGAGGTCTCGGGTGGATGCAAGCTCCTTATACTGAGCGATATGGGGTCCTCGTACCTCGAGCAGCTGGAAAAGCTCCCCTGCAAGGTCATCGTGCTCGATCACCACTCTCCGTTGAAGGACTCGGAGAAGGTCGTGCACGTCAATCCCCACCTGGCCGGCATTGACGGGATGACCTCGGCATCAGCATCGGCGGTCTGCATGCTCCTGGCCGTGCACATGGACGAGCGTAACTGGGACCTGCTACCCATCGCCTTCGCCGGAATAGCCGGGGACCGCCAGGCGATTAGGGGCCTGTCCGGTCTGAACCAGTGGCTTTTCGAAGAGGGGCTGAAGCGCAATGTGGTGGAGGTCCGACCGGGCTCGATGTTGCCCGAGGGGGCGGTCCTTAGCGGACTGGTCGGCTCGACCGATCCATACGTGATCGGCGTCTCCGGTTCTCCGGAGGGAGCGCGGGGGCTACTGGCCGAGGCGGGCGTCCCCGAGGATGCCGACGCGGACCAGCTGGACGAGGGGAAGCGCATGAAGCTCTCGTCCCTGCTCGCCCTGAGGCTCACCGCTCAAGGCGCACCGGCCAGTACATTGGATGAGATCGTCCACGACCGCTATTATTTCCCCAGCTGGAAGATGAGTGCCGATGGCTTCGCAGGCCTCCTTAACGCGTGCGGCAGGTCCAACAATGAGGGCATAGGGCTATCCCTCACGCTGGGCGACAGGGGGGCGATGGAAAGGGCCAAGCTGCTCCGCCAAGAGTACGTGGACGAGGTCCAGGTCTCCCTGGCCAACGTCGTCGCCAAAGGTGTGACCAGAGCACAGCATATCCAGTACTTCTACAACGACAACATCGGCCTATCCGGCATACTAAGCGGCGTCACCATGCAGTATTTTGGCGACCGCGACAAGGCCACCCTGGTGCTAGCTTCCACCGGCCAGGAGATCAAGGTCTCCTCCCGTGGGACGTTCGAGCTCATCGAGAAGGGCGTGGACCTCGCGGCAGCGCTACGGGAAAGCGCCCAGAAGGTCGGCGGCGTAGGGGGCGGCCATCGCATCGCTTCTGGGGCAACCGTGCCACTCGGTCGAGACCGCGAGTTCCTCGAACTTGTCGATAAGATGGTCGGAGAGCAAAAGGCCCAGAAAAAAGATCTCTCGAAGTGATCAGCGCCAGGTAACTTCGACCTCGTCGGTCCGGAAGCGCTGGTTCACCTTGGTGTCCTCGATGCTCATTTGAACGCCGGCCCGGTGCATGAGCAGCCCGGTCCAGGCGATCATGGCGCCGTTGTCGATGCACAGCCTTGGCTCGGGGACGAACATCTCCGCCCCGCGGTCGTGGGCCATCTGGGCCACCATCCCACGGAGGCGCTTGTTCTGGACGACGCCGCCTCCCAGCAGTACCTCCTTCTTCTCGATATGGGCCATCGCTCGCTCGGTGACCTCGGCGAGCATGGCAAAACAGGTCTCCTGCACCGAGAAGCATATGTCCTCGGTCCTTTCGCCCTTTGCACGGTAGGCGAGCGCGGCGGTCATGATGCCCGAGAACGCCAGGTCCATGCCCTTGACCGAGTACGGCAGGTCGAGCAGCTTGTTCCCCTCGAGGGCGAGCTTCTCGATCTTCGGCCCGGCGTAGTATCCGAGTCCCAGTTCCCGGCCGAGCTTATCGAACATGTTGCCGATGCCGATGTCCAGCGTCTCGCCGAATATGCGGTACCGGCCATTGGTGAACGAGATCACCTGGGTGTTGCCCCCCGAAGCATAGAGCAGAACGGGATCGGTGGATGCGGTCTTGGCGACCCCCACTTCCAGGTGGGAGATGCAGTGGTTCACTCCCACGATGGGGCGGTCCAGGGAGATGGCCAACGCCCGAGCCGCGGTTGCCACCGTTCTGAGGCAAGGGCCGAGGCCGGGACCCTGAGAGAAGCACACGACATCAACGTCCCGGAACGTTGCTACCGGCGACTTCGACAGCCTTCCGGATCAACGGCACGACGACCTCGGAATGATGGTTGGCCGCTTCCCTGGGATGGATACCCCCCTTCTCCGGGCGGTACATGTCCAGCTCGTTCGCCAGCACATTGGCGTAGTCGTCCACGATACCCACCCCGCAGGTGTGGGCCGTGCCCTCTATCCCCAGGCAGATCATAGAATGCATCTGGCACAGGTTCAGGCCTGTGCTCCGGTGCCGGCTAGCTCGTTCAGGCGGGCCATGATGTTTATGGCACCCTCGGTGACCTGGTCGTCCACGACCAGGATCGGAGTGTGCTTACCGAGTATCTCGTAGTACGCCGCTTCTGCCAAACCCTCGGCGGTCGACGTGTCCACGAAGCTGACCTTCAACCCGTTCGGCAACCTCTCCTTGATGTAGTCGCACTTCTGACATCCAGGTTTGGTGAACAATAGTATCTCTGGCATCCAAATCTCATCCCAATAATGGGAGTATGATTAATAGGTTTTCGTCAGCGTCGCTGTTCTCGCGGTCTACCTATCGGTTATATCCCAGCAATCCGATTCCATGGTGGATGGGAAAATGGGACAGATAATCAAAGCTCAGTGCAAGGCCTGCGGTTTCCGGTCCGAGGATCTCTATACGGGATTTGGTTTCCAGAACGCGGGCGATTACTATATGTGGCCGGCGATCTGCCCAAAGTGCCACAGCTTCGCCCTGAAGGACCAGAGGCACCCACCGCAGAACTGCCGGAGGTGCGGGTCGGAGATGGCGTTCTACGGTTCGGAGGACTTTTCCGCTAAATACTTCTCCGACAGGATGAAGAGCGAGCCGGTGGGCGAGGACCTGTCGCGGGACCTGATGAAAGGACGTCACGTCTGCCCGGTCTGCAGTAAGGTGGAGATGACCTTCGAAGAGCACGGTGACTGGTCCTGAACAAGGCCCTCCTGATCATCGACTGCAGGTATGGCATTTCCCACCCGATGATCCGCCCTATCGGGCTCAGGAGGCGCGGGAGATCGACCGGTAGCTCATCGAATGGGCCAGGGGCGTGCCGGTCATCTTCGTGCAACACTGCGGGAACAAGGATGGCAAGTACGAGCCGGGGACCCCCGATTGGCAGGTCCATCCGTCGCTCGACCCCCAGGAGAGTGAGGCGGCGGTACGGAAGTGGCACCCCGACTCATTCCAGGATACCGATCTTCGAGACATGTTCCGTGCAAATGGGATAGAGAAGCTCATCGTGGCCGGCATGCAGGGCGAGATGTGCGTCGATACTACGGGTCCGCCGGGCCTATGGCCTTGGTTATGCCGTAGAGCTGATTGCTGATGGCCATACGACCTGTTCTTCCCCAGTCATGGCTGGCGAGCGTATCGTCGCCCACCACAACCAGGGCCTGGATCACCGGTTCGCTAAGGCCGTCGATCACCTTCATGCCGACCTCTGAGCTACGAGCCTTGCGTCTGGACGTTGTTATTTTATACCGCGGGTTACAAAGTTCCACCCGTGGAACTGTCCAGCTTTTCTGGTCTCGCCATTCTTAGCAGTAGCATGCCGTCGATGGCACCAGGGGGTCGGTGCGATCTATGGCCATGACCTGGTCGTCGGGAGCGAAATACGCCGGCGCGGTCCTTTTCATCCTGGGCGTCGTAATGCTGGTGCTGGCGATCAGCGGTCTGATGCCTGACGAGAGCGGTGCCGCCTACACCAATACGATGTTCACTCAGCTCATAATCAATATCGGCATGCTGCTGGTCTCCACCTTCATGATATCAACGGGCATGTTCTTCATCGTCTATGGTGGACAACGATCGACCAAGGAATTGTACGACGAAGATTGAGAACGCCGCGAACCCGACCGGTCGGTGCGCCCGTTTTTCAAAGGGGTGAAAAGCTTCTCGGTTTCTCAAACCATTATGAGATTCCTTTTCATCACCGAGGAGAGGTACGGGACGAATGATCTCATCAAGCTCTAGTTCGGGGGGCCGGAGCAATGCGACAGTCCAGGTTCGAGAAGATATCGAGCATTGAGGCAAGTGCCAGCAGAAAGCTTTCTAGAAATCCGTTCATCTGGCCACCAGCGAAAAGGATATAGACCAGGACGGTATATGGAAAAATCCCGCATGGAACGGGCTCATGGTCTAGTGGCTATGACGTCTCCCTGACACGGAGGAGATCGCCGGTTCGAATCCGGCTGAGCCCACTCTTCTCTTTATCCAGACAATAATAATCGAGATTCAATTCAAACGCTTTTCGCGTTTATAGCTGGCTCGTCAAGAAATATGCGATTGTATGTTTCATTGACGTTCGCGAACGCAGGGTCAGCTCTGGAGCGGCAATAGTACCGCTCGGTCGTTTTCGTCGAAGCGTGACTCATCGGAAGGGTTACTCTGATCAAATGAGAAATACGATTAGAATGGTCCCTCCAGAGTTGAATCTGCTTCAAATGACGGATATGACAAAAAGAAGAAGCAAAAAATAGTCCACATATCGTTTGGGCATCATAGTCATGGCAGATGATTGCTTTTGAGAGCTGTTGTATGGACCAAGTATGGACCTCCAGACATCCTAGAGCTTCAGGAAGTGGAGAGACCGGTCCCGAAGGATGATGAGGTTTTGATCGAAGTCCATGCGGTATCCATCAATTCTTGGGACTGGGAGCTTCTGAACGGCAGAGCGCAGATAACCTTGGGGGGACGTCTGAAGCCAAAATACAAGATACTCGGATGTGACGTCAGCTGGGGCCGTCGTTGGTGTCGGCAGTAACGGTCAGACGCTTCCATCCAGGCGATGAAGTGATGGGGGACATATCCGGGAGCGGCTGGGGCGGTTTCGCGGAATACGTTAGCGTAAAGGAAAGTGTATTGACATTGAAATCTGCCAAGATGTCGTTCGAACAGGCTGCGGCCACCCCTCAAGCGGCGGTCCTGGCCCTGCAAAGTCTTCGAGACAAGGGGAGGATCCGATCGGGACAAAAGGTTCTGATCAATGGCGCTGGAGGTGGTGTGGGTACCTTTGCGGTCCAGATCGCAAAATCGTTCGGAGCGGAGGTCACAGGAGTGGACAGCACAGAGAAGATCGAGATACTGAGATCCATCGGCGCGGACCATGTGATCGATTACACTGTTGAAGATTTCACTAAAAATGGTCAGGAATATGATCTGATCGTTGATGTCATATCGATGCGATCCGTCTTCGATTACAAACGGGCATTGGCCCCCAAGGGCATATGTGTGCTTGTCGGAGGCAATTCGAGTGCCGTTCTGCGCGCCGTGCTCCTTGGGTCTTGGGCCCTAGGGGAAGGAAGGTGCGCTTGTTATTGCTAAGACCTGACCCGAGCGATTTGGACTTCATCAATGAGCTCTTTGAAGCTGGAAAGATAGTACCGGTGATCGATAGGAAATACGCCCTGGCGGAGTTACCCGATGCCTTCCGATATTATGCAGAAGGAAGAGTAAAGGGGAAGATCGTGATCCTCGTGGATCATGGAGCGTAATAAAAAAAGATAAGGTGAAAAAATGGAAGAAAAAGGAAATGGTATCAAGGATCCGTTGCCGTCGAAATCTCTCTTGGTCCTCTTTTCATATCATCACAACAACACAGAGAAGATCGCCAAGGTCTTCGCCAGAGTGTTAGATGCGCAAATTAGAACGCCACAACAAACAAGCCCTGAAGAACTCCAAGAGTATGAGCTGATAGGCTTCGGCTCTGGAATATACGGTGCAAAGCACCATGAATCACTGCTTGACCTTGCAGGTAGGCTGCCGCATGTGACCAACAAGAAGGCATTCATATTTTCGACCAATGGCGCACCGGCCAGGGCTATGGACCACAACTCTATCGAGACATACATGACTAAGAATCACTCGCCACTTAGAGAGAAGTTGCAATCCAAAGGCTATGTGATCGTCGATGATTTTTCTTGTGCAGGCCTTAACACCAATTGTTTCCTTAAACTGCTTGGGGGAATAAACAAAGGCAGACCTAATGATGAAGACCTTAAACGTGCAGAAGAGTTCGCTCAAAAACTGAAGCAGAATCTGAAAGGTACGTGAATAGAACGAAGGGGGAACACACCATCCGAGATAGCTGCTTGATCGGCTCTAAGAAGAGCCTTGGCTCGCGACACAATATGGCCGAGTTGGGGCAGACCCACTATGGATCCTCACAGTGATGCAAATTCGAGAGAGGAAAGGGAAAGGTTTTGTCGAGCTGACCCTGCATTATTCCAAAGAGATTGAGTTCCGATTTTCATCGTCTAGCTCGAAAGTTAGGTGGTCTCGGCTGAGCCCACTCATCCAACTTTCTATCGTTTTTCCATGACCCCCAAGGGTCCGTTTGGAGCGCCTATTTCTTGAGCGGTCATTTCGCCGCTTTCTCCAAGGCATTGTTCAAATCGGCCAGGATGTCCTCCTTAGCCTCTATTCCCACCGAGAGGCGGACCAATCGTTCACTGAGGCCAGCCTTGGTCCTTTCCTCAGGAGGAATGGCGCTCTGGGTCATGGACCAGGGATGTTCGATCAGGGATTCCACCCCGCCCAGGCTCACTGCCATAGCGATGAGCTGGGTCGATTCCAGGAACTTCTTGAGGTCCACTTTAGAAGATAGTTCGAACGAGACCATACCGGAGAACCCGCTCATCTGCTGCTTGGCCAGCTCATGCTGGGGATGGCTCTTCAGGCCGGGATAGAGAACCTTTTCCACATGCTCATGTTTCTCCAGGAACTCCGCCACCGCTAGGGCGTTCTCCTGATGCTTTTCCATGCGGAGAGGGAGGGTCTTGATCCCCCTCATCACCAGGAAACAATCCAGCGTGACCGGGGGTGGCCCCCAGCGACCTCTGCAGGAACCTTGCTTCCGTCAATATCTCAGCATCATCGGCCACCAAGGCGCCCCCCAGGACAGTCCGAATGGCCCGAGATATATTTGGTGGTGGAGTAGAGCACCAGATCGGCGCCGAGGTCCAGAGGCCTTTGGAAGTAGGGACTGGCGAAGGTATTATCCACCACGACCAAGGCCTCTGGATTGTGATCATGGGCCAGCTCAGCTACCACTGCGATGTCGACGATCCGCAGCTGAGGATTGGTCGGAGACTCGATCCACACCATATCCACTCCTTGCTTGACCGATCGGTGGACGGCCTCTTCATCGGTTAGGTCGATGTAGGAGAACTCCGGTCCGAACCGGGCCATGCAATCTGAGAACAGTCGGTAGGTGCCCCCGTATAGATCATTGCTCACGATCACCCGGCTCCCCTTTCGCAGGAGGAACGACGCCGTGGTCGCCGCGCCCGTTCCCGAAGAGAAGGCCAATGCCCCCAGTGCGCTCTCGAGGGAGGCCATCTTTTCCTCGAGCGCGTGCCGGGTGGGATTGTCGGCCCTCGAGTACTCGTAGCCCAGGAGCGGCTCTTCCATTTTTTCTCGAGCAAATGTACTGGCGAGATGGACCGGAGCCACCACATCCCCATACCGAGAGATCTTCCCTCGCTCTTCACCGCAATGTACTGCGTTCGTGGCGAACTTCATGTTCACACCTGGCCAGGACACAGGCCGTTTCGTTCATTCGAGGTGGGGATAGATTTAGGTTCGCCTCACCTTGGCCATTTGCCGTCTGATATCATTTCCATGCTTTCCTCCCCTTCAGTTCCTTGGATAAGCCCATCAGGGTTGGATATCGGCGACCTTGGCAGTAATGGTGAAGCTCCCATCCAGGATCCGTTCCTTGAGGTCTTTCATAGTATGGAGGGCGCCCTCTCGATTGGAGTTACGACACAGGATGGGCATGACCCTCATCTCACCATCAATGATCGTCCGGACCTCACCCAGAGAGCCCTTGAAACACCCTTGCTCGCAAGCCCTCACACAGGCTCCGCAGTTGACGCATCTAGACCTTTCGATGGATGGGCCGCCCTCGCCACCCTTGATAGCAAAGGTCGGGCAGACCTTGGAGGCGGCACAGTCCTGGCAACCGATACAGGGCCCGTTCTCCACGGATATGACCTCATCACGACCGGACCACACCTGACCATAGTCCACCTGACCGATCTTATGGCGGTCGCGGATGTCCCCCACCGAAAGGGGGATGTCCTCATCCTTGGTCATAATATGTCGCAACATAGAGTCATCGAGGATCGGAATAGGTACGGCGTAGGATGCGAGGCACTCTGGACCGGCGGCGGTCAGGAACCCACCCATCAGATCAGGGTCCATGCCCTTCATGTCCGCCACTGTCATCAGATTGGGGTACTTCGGTGAGCATCGCGTCCCGGTGCTGAAAACGAAACCCTCGGCCCCGTTGAACAATAACCTTGTTCCTACACCGATGGTCCTCAGTTCAGGATCGTTCTGCACTGGATTGAGATGTCCGCAACCGGAGAAGGTCACACCGCCGTAGTTGGGCGGGAAGGGTCGGCAGTGAAAGATCGACCGGAACTCAGTATCCGATGGGTTGACGTAAGCGCGATAGTTGCGAAAACAGTTCCGGGAGCTCAATAGCTTGGCGGTATGCATGTCTTCGATGGTCAGGAGCGCCTCCACCGCTCGTCCCGCTTTGGAGGTCGCCTCCACCGTGACCACCCTCCCCTCCACCAGGTCTCTGAACAGGTTACCGCCCCCATAATCCGGCCTTTCCTCGCTCTCCGAGGTACCGAAGACCATGACATCGATGACGCCCAAGCTTTCGTTGGGACACGGGCCGACGCTCGCCGGGACGCCGTTTATGCGAGCGGCCATGAACTTACGATAATAGCCAGGCGGGGCCATCTGGAACGATAGGACGGCATAAGTGCCGCTCATGATCCCCATCGTACCGGTGGTCACAACGTCGACCTCTCGGACCTCATCCTCCCGACCGGCGGTCAGAAGATCTTCGACCTCCCGTGCGGTGAGTACGAGCGCCTCGCCCTTGGCGATTCTCTCATTGATGTCCTCGATGGTACGTTTCATGGGAAACGACGTGTAATCTTCCCCCCGGTAGAAAATCATGTGTCTTGATCGATGCGTTTCTTATGCCCCATATTCTGATTCTGTATTGCCCCAGCTATCTGAGGGCCAGATAATCGACCCGGTCGGATGAACAAGGTCACAAAGAATTAATCATTTCGCGGCATTAATGCCATGCATGGCCGTCTGCCCGAACTGCAAGAAAGAGGGGCTCGAGGTGGAGAATATCACCGTGGCCAATCACGCCAAGGAGTCGTGCTGGCCGCTTGGCGGCGAGCAATACTCGATCTGCGAGAACCCGGATTGTGAGGTCATTTACTTCACCGCCTCGGGCGGCAGAACGCTGAAGACGAGCGATGTCAAGACCAGGGTCACGTTCAAGGAGAAGAGTGCCCCGAGGCCGCTGTGCTACTGCAAACAGGTCACCGAGGAAGATGTCCTCAGGGCGATAGAGAGCGGGGCCAAGACCTTCGAAGAAGTTAGGATAGCGACCGGCATCGGTGGGGGAGGTCAATGCAAGGTGACGAATCCGGCCGGTCGGTGCTGCGCCCGTAACTACAAGCCGTTCATCGAGAAGGAGCTGAAGAAACGCGGCCACGGCAGCTCGACAGGCCTACCGATGATGATCCAGTAGCCAAGGGATCAGGGCAGAGTTACGATCCATCGTTAAGGGGTGGCCAGCACATCCGCCTTTCTTTTCCGCTTGACCCTCAGAGGAGTACCGATGGAGGGCTTCACCCCAACGATCTTGATGCTCTCGACGGGAAGCCCCTTGTATTGCCGCTTACTGATCCCTGGATTCTCAGCGATCTTTCCGATAAGGAGCCCCGCGGCCCTTATCGTGTCTAAATATTCATCCTTGAGCACTGCGCCGCCAACGCAACCGGATATGAGGTCCTCATCGGCCCTCTGCTCGTCGGTCAGCTCCTCGAGCAGCACCATGTCCGAGATGTACATCTTTCCACCAGGCCTCAGGACCCTATATGCTTCCCCGAACGCTTTCGACTTGTCAGGTACTAGATTGATCACGCAATTGCTCAGGATGACATCTATAGAGTTGCTCTGGATAGGCAAGTCCTCAATGTCCCCTACCTTGAACTCCACATTGGAAAAGCCGTTGGTTTTAGCGTTCTTCTTGGCCTTCCTGACCATCTCCATGGTCAGGTCCACACCGATCACTTTTCCATTCTTGCCTACCCTATTGGCAGCCAAGAAAGCATCCATCCCCGCCCCGCTACCGAGATCTAGCACCGTATCGCCTTCCTTGATCTCGCCCAGGGCACCAGGGTTCCCACAGCCCAATCCGAGGTTTGAGTTAGGGGCCATGCTAAGCTCCGCCTGGGAATACCCTAGGGCAGCGGAGATTTGAATAGGGCTTTGGACCTCATTTCCGCAACATCCGTCCCCACAGCCGCATGAACCGCCCTCTGTGGCGATCTTGCCATATCTGGTCTTGACGATCTTTTTTATCTGCCCACTTGAAGGACGTGGAGCATCGCAACAGCTATCCTGCTCCCCTATGCCCATTGATACCAACTGGTCACGGATCTCATCGTCCATGATGCTGTAGATGTTGTTCCGCCCATTCTTTTCAAACTTTACGATCCCCGCCTCTGAAAGCACCTTTAGATGCCGAGAAATTGTAGTCTGGTCCTTGTTGGTGCTTGAAAAATCACAAGCGCAGTGGTCGTTCTTTAACAAATAACCGATAATGATCAGCCTGGTCTCGTCACTGAGGGCTTTGAAGATTTTTACCTTGTCTGCAAGCATGATGCATGCATATATGCACAACCATACATATGTACTCCTTGAACATCGAAAAAGTGAGAGAGCGATAACTTGAGTTGTTTTCGAACGGGAGTAGTTTTCGGCCATGCAGTTCCCCACTATGAGGTAGCTTGCCAACTAGGTGCGGTCACAGCTCTTCTGAATGCATGCCCTCTGGGGGCAGCCGCATCATAGTGGTCCATCGCCATCGTTTTGTGACGGGAGAGCGATGACCATTTCACAAATACTTGACGGGCGATAGGGGAAACCGATGCATCTGGACCGTGAGCAGGAGAGGGCACTCGCCGGCGAACTTGGCCAAGCCAGAAGATGGGCGATGGAGGTTCTCTGCCGACTTGGCGACATTAGCCACGCCGCCCGGCTGGTCCCGGTGAGCTCCGTTCACATACCAGATTGGTGCGGTCGGAGGGACCCGGGCCGGCCGCTCGATGCCTCGTCGACCGAGCGGCTCATGGCCTATACTACCGCCAATCCAGGTGGGGTCGATCATGCATCTAGGTCCAGAAAAGGCGACCTGGGAACGACTGGGAGTGTACATCTCCTACACCTGCTCCCCCTATCTCGTTGGCAACCATCCCAATCGCGGAGAGGTCGTAGCCTGGGGCGGGCGGGCTGCGGTCTCCTTCGTCAATTCCATCATCGGTGCTCGAAGTGAGGTGGAGACCTACGAGAGCGCTCTGGCCTCGGCCATCACCGGTCTAACGCCGGAAAGGGGACTTCACCTAGATGAGAACCGTAGAGCGACGATAGCAGTGAACGTGCTAGACCATCGGGGAACAGACCTGACCGCGCTGGGCTTTGCTCTCTCTCGGAAGCTCAGGAACGATGTCCCGCTCATATGTGGCATTGGCCCCACCTTCGATGAGGCCAAGCGGTTGGCATTCTCGCTGAATTCTAAAGGGATGGCCCCCCTCTTCCGAATACAGAGAGGGGGCGAACCGCCTGAAGGGCTCGAGGTGTTGGAGATCGAGAGTGGGGGCTGGGAGACGATATCGGAGGGCGACTTCGAACCGGACCTGATCATCGTCGGCTGCCCCCACATGTCCGAGCAGGACATTAACCGTTGGGCCAAGGCATTTGTGGACGAGCTAGCAGCAGGACGGAGGTATGGTTCCTTACCTCCCGCCTGTGCATGGAAAAGTGCCCGGTCTTCGGGGCGGTGCTCCAGGCCCGTGGACGTATGATGGTAGACATCTGCCCGCTGGGCCTGCGCGATCAGATGATCGGGAAAGGGATCGCCTGTGACAGCCCAGCCCTTGCAGAGTGCCTACGCGACCATGGACTAACGGCGAACTATCTGCCTGAGATCGCGTTGCGAGAGCTGATGGTCCGATAAGGATCAGGCCATGCCGGCTCTTTGGGGGGATGGCCTTGGCGTTCAGATTGCCTTTAGGTCGGGAAGGAGGCCATCGTACATGGTGACGAACTCGTCCCATAGCTCTACGCTACGGTCCTTATATTTCTTGGACAGGTCCCAATCGCATTGGATGTCCCCTGAATCATCCAGTATGGCCACGTGATCGTGACGCCAGCTGTTCACCATCAGATTGGCGATGAACGCCGAGTAGGGGAAGCTCACCGGATCCTCGCCGTCCACCGGCAGGTCAGCGGGCTGTACGAACTCCTTCCTTGTGTGATTAAATACGCCATAGATGACGCCCATTTCATTTCCCTCCTTAGATGGAACCGTCCCGGTAGCCTATGACGTTATGGGTCCCGTCGCATAACGGCTTGTTATGGGACCTACCGCACCGGCACAGGGTCACTCGGTTCCTTAGCTCGTATTCGTGACCATCGGCCGATTCGATCGGCACCCCGCCTTTGACCCACAATGGCCCGCTTATTCCTTTGCCCGGGTCCCCGGTCACGCTGATGCTCTTCTCGAACGGTGGCTCGATCGGCGTTCCCTCCTTCTCGCAGGCGACCAGCCTACCGGACGGGCACTGGCCGGCCACCTCGATGGCCCGTTCTCTCTTCTCCGGATCATCTGAAGCGGCTATCAGGCTACGCGCCCCTCCGGCACGGTGACAGAACTGCGCCCCCATGCAGAGATCTTTGTTGTCGGTCATGTCGAGGGTGGCGCCCTTGACCAGGGTGGTCCGCTCAAGGTATGGACGGCGGCTGGCCGTTTCCGTACCATCGAATCCCTTCTTTCCGTGGGTTCCGTCGCAGTAGGGAGCGTTCTGGGTACGACCGCACCGGCACAGGGCAAAGGTCTCCTGCTCTGGGAAGGAACCGATCGTCCGCCATTCCTCAGGTGTGCCGTCCTTATCCCTAACGACGATCTCCTTGATCAGTGGAACCTTCCCGGTGACGATGTAGGGGCCATCCTTGGTGACCTTGATCCTCGCATCCTTCTTAGCCGCCATGTTCCTCAGCCATCCTTTATCATCACAGAGGTAAAGGACGACATATTGTTTTGCCCAGAAGAGGGTCGAAGCGAGCTTTGGTTCAATAAAAATTAAAAGGTTTGGCCGAGCCCCTTCCCGCGGCATGATCGGGGGTTTGGACCGCTCAAGCGATGAACGAAGCCCGGCCTTCTAGAGCGCTCTACTTCACTTTTTCTTCTTCGATACCATCAGATACGCGCCGACCAGGGCTATCGATGCGGCCAAGGCCCCGATGACCAGTAGGGCATCGGAACCCCCGCCCAGCACGTACCCGCTCGACTTGGAGACGGGGGCGTTCTGCGTTGCGGTCGGACTGGTCACGGTGGAGGACCTGCCCCCGCCGAACACGGCCTTGAACCAGTCGGACAGCCAGGACCAGACGTTCCTGGGCTGGCTGATGGTCGGATTGGACTTGGTGCTCCCGTCGGTGGTGTTCCCGGCCGTATTGCCGCCAGTACCTCCGGTTGTTCCCCCGGTGGTGTTGTCCCCGGTGGTAGTATCGCCGCCGTTGACGGGTGGGATGGGGGGCGTGGGAGCGGAGGCCACGACCAGAGTATAGTTCTGATATATGGTCCGTCCGTCCGATGATCTCTCGGCGATCCGTACGCTGAACGACCCGGCCTTATCGGGGGTGCCCGACACCAAGCCTGAGGAGGTGGACAGGAACCCGGCGTCGGTGGACAGCGTCAGGGTGCACGAGATCGAAGTGGTCGGCGTATAGGCGTACACGCTCCCGACCGTGGCGGTGGCCACTGGGCTGGAGGTGAACTTCAGCTCCGCTGGGGTGGGGGTTGGGGTCGGAGGCGTGTACTGGTCCGGCAATAGGCCGCCCGTATATGGGTAGCCTGAGGTCCCGGTCAGGACCATGGGGGCGATGGCCTGTCCGCCTGCAGCCCATATGGTCTGCTCACCGAAAGTGTACCTGGTCAGTGGGTAGACCCCATTGTAGGCCAGCTCACCCCAGTAGAGAGGCTTGCCATCCTGCTTGGCCCAGTTTTCCGGGTCCGTGAACAGGTAGGCGTTGCTCGCTCCGGTGGCCGAGGCATAGTAGTGACGGTGGAGGATCTCGAAACCCCCCTTGCCGGTCGCTAGATCGAAGTCTGCCTGCCCCCAGCCGAATAGGTTGCCCAGTCCGGCCACGCCCATGGTCCTCGGGTGGGTGGACGCACCGGCCGTGGCCGTTGCGACCGCATTCTCCCAGGTGTTGAACCTGACCTTGTCCCCTTGCCAGTAATTATTGGCGACGTTATTGTGGTCTGGCTCGTTGAACAGGTCGTACATGGCGATGGCGTTCTGGCCCTCCAGGGCGGCCATTGTGTCCCGACAGTAGGCAACATATCGGGAGAAGGAGCTGCTCGATGGGTCAAAGACCGTACCCGAGCCCCCATAGCTATAGGTGGGATACTCTTGGGAACCGGCCAGCACGAAGCATATCCAAACTCCGTTCTTCTCAGCCTGCGCACACATCGTCTTCAGGAAGGATATGTAGGCGTCATGATGGTTCAGCCAGGCCTCGTATTGCAGGCCGGACCCCCATTGGTCCCCCGCTCCGAGCCTCACCAGATTGCAATTATAGTAGGCGTTCAGTGCAAAGTACTGATGCCAGAACTGCTCGGCGGTGGCGTGGTACGGAATGTACCCCTGGCCGGAGGTGTCCGGTCCATTGAGCTGGCTGGTCTTGCCAGCCACGCTCATGTCGCCGTTGATGTATGCCATGATGGCGAACTGCAGGGCAGTGGTCTCCACCACACCGATGAACTTCTGGGTGGGCACCGCGCCGTTGACGAGAATATTTGTTCCAGATACGGTAACTCGACCATAGGTCGTGGCGGCCGAGGCGGACGGGGCAGAGTAAATGATCAATGCCCCCGGCAGTAGCAGGGCGAGCGCCGCCATAGCTACCGCTAGCTTATGTATATGATTTCTCAGTTCTCATCCCTCACGACAGTTAGGCCGGCGACCGGGGTCGGGAGTACTTTATATTTTGCTCTAAAAAACCGTGATAATCAAAGCAGCCAGTTCATCCGTAATAAATAAGAATTATATATTTTACGAACGCAAAGTTTACAGCGATAAAACACCTGATCGATACCGCCTTCAGCGACAAATATCGACATCCATCAGTGTTTTCGAGATCCGACCATTGTTAAAAGATAGATCCTTGCCTTGTGCATCTCCACCTCCCAGGTCGGAAGGGTATCGAACCTTTGCCGGGCGGCCTGGGACATTGCCTGCCAACGGGCCCGGTCATCATTAAGCCCCAGGAGATGGGCAGAGATCGCTTTATAATCCCCCGGTCCGACCAGGAAGCCTTCCCGTCCATGGGTGATCACCTCTCCCGCTCCTCCGGAAGCTGGCGCTATGACCGGCAGCCCGCGGGCCAGGGCCTCCACGAACACCAGCCCATAACCCTCATGAACCGAGGGAACGGCCAGAACGTGGCATCGATCCATGATCTCATCTCGCTCCCGGTCCGACGATCGCCCGTGGAACTCTACCTCGCTGGTAAGGTCCCATCGAACGAGCATACTCCGTATCGTTTGGCAATAGTCCTGATCGAGGGGGGCCCCGACCACCTCCAACCGAAATTCGCCCCGGGGCAGCGAGTTCAACGCCCTCACCAGGACATCCAGCCCCTTGTGCGGCAGGATGTTTCCCAGGTAGATTATCGTTAATGGTCCCGGTCGAGCCTGTCCTTCTTTTTCCCGTGCCTTGATGTGCTCCCTTCCCGGATGAGCCACCACTCCATCGGCATGGGGAACGATCTCCTGGACCGACCGTCGAGTAGCCTCGCTGTTGAAAATGAAACCGTCAAGATCATGGAGAAATCGCCGTTCCATCGCATGATGCCGCAGGGCCTTTCCTCGGCAGGTCTCCGCCCGGCAGGCCAGATGGTGGACCATCCCCACCACAGGGTAGCTGACGTCCTTCTTCAGTCGCCCGTTCAGAAGACACAGCGACGGGTGGGCGAGTTCGTCCTCCACCAGCACATCGACGTCCAGGCCGCGAAGGCGCCGCAACAGTATGGGATCAAGGTTGTCCAACACGCTCAGAGCGGGCGGACGAGGTCTGAGGCCTACGACCTCCACGTGGTCCCCGCTCTCCTCGAGATGCTTGACCAGCATGTGGTCGTACAGATATCCGCCGCTCTGGCCATCGAGGGAGCCGTAGATCACTAGGCCGACCTTCAATGGCCGAGCCCCTGCTCAAAGCTGGCCCAGGCATCATCATCTTCCCAGATCCTGACGGCCAACCGGTCCACCATGGGTGCATCCAAAGATACCGACAACCGGAGCCAGATGACCCGGGCCAGATTCTCCAGGGAAGGTACCGCGCTCAAGAAATCGACCATCTCGTTCATGCAACGGTCCCGATACAGGTCCAGGATCGTGGAGAGCGATTCCTTTAGAGCGCTTATGTCCACCAGGTAGCCCATATCGTCGACCCCGCTCCCCTGAGCGATGACCTCCACCAGATAATTGTGGGCATGCTCTTCCTGCTCTCCGGGCGAAGCGTCCGGAAGGCGGTGGCGTGATGTCATCCTCATGCTGACCCCGGTCTTGTACGTGCTCATCCCTCCTGATAATCCAGAAGAATCTGGATCGCTGCCCGTCCGCCCTCATCCAGAAATCGATAGGCGCTCGCCGCATTGGATATCTTGAACCGGTGGGTCACCAAACGCGCCGGACGGACCATCCCGATCAGCTTCCAAGCCACCCCCAGTCGCCGGGACTTGGACCAGCGGCCGGACAGGCTGCCGTCGATACGGCTGACCTGGCTGCTGATGATCCGCAGGCGGTTTCGATGGAAGTCACCACCCAGGCAGGTCCTCATCTCCTTGTTCCCGTACCATGAGCCGACCACGATCCGACCTTCCATGCCGGTGAGATGGGTGGCATATTCCAATGCCGCCGGTTCTCCGCTCAGCTCGAACACCAGGTCGGCCTTCACCTCGGTCAGGCCGGAGGCCTCCAGGAACCGGCTCACATCGACCGATGGGTCCAAGCAATGGTCTGCGCCCATCTCCATCGAGCGTTCCCTGCGCAAAGGGTAGCGGTCAGCCGTGACCAGGTTCGTTAACGGCATCCTGGCGAGGACAGAGGTGGTCAGCAGGCCGATCACGCCCTGCCCGAGGACGACCACGTTCTCACCCACCAGAGGAGCGGCGTCCATGACCAGGGAGAGGGCGGTCTCCATGCTCGGCAGGAAGAGGGCATCCTCGTCGCTAACTCCGGGCGGTATGGCCACCGCTTCAGACAGGGGGATGGTAAACTCGCTCTCGTGACTATGGAAGCAAAAGACCCGCTTCCCGACCCACGCACAGGACACTCCTTCTCCGGCAGCTACGACCTCTCCCACGGTAGCATATCCGTACTTGAACGGGTGGGCGAACGAGCCCCCTAGGGATGATATGGTCGTGTCCAGCCTGGTGCCTTGCTCCAACTGTCCACGGTAAAGTAGCATCTCGGTGCCCGCGCTGATGGCCGAGAGCAAGCTCCGTATCAGGACCTCACCCTCTTTAGGCTCGGGAACGTTCTCCTGCAGGACCTGGACCTCTCGGGGGGCGGTGAAATACAATGAACGACGCATCCTTCATCCTCAGCCCCATTGACAAGGCAACAGGATAGGCATGAAATTATCTGACCAGGGGTGTCCCAGCGGAGAGATGGAAATCAACACATTTATGTTAGGTCGAGGGCATGAGGACACCCATGGCCGGACTGGTGGAGGACGTCAGGACCCGGTGTCTCTGGCATACCGACGACGGACGGTGCTCCAACTGCAAGGCCCGCCGCATCAGGAACGATGTCCTAAAGATGAGCGACTACGAGAACTGTGTGAAGGACCGGGACTACTCCGGCTGCGAGTTCTTCGTAGAAAAGCCCCTGCCGCCCAAGAAGTGAACTCTCCATGACCGCGGACGATATGCTGGCATTGCTGGAAAGGCTGCTGGTCACCGAGAGCCGACCGGGAGCGCTGGACGCGCTGGAACTCCTATCTCGAGAGAACAAGGCCGACGGTAGGGCGGTCGCCTGTCTCATGCCCATCCTCCATGCTCCCGGACTGGAGGACCGGAGGAGAGCGTCCTGGCTCATGGGCAAGCTGGCCCAGAACAAGGTGGAGACGTTCTGGCCCCTGGAGGAACTGAACGGCCTCCTGCATGACGACGATCCCGAGGTGAGGGAGAATGCGGCCTGGGCCATCGGGGAGCTGACCGGCCAGCGGATCGGAACGCTAGGGAGCATCGAGCACCTGAACCACTTGCTGAGCGACGACATTCCGAGCGTGAGGGGCATGGCGGCGTGGGCGCTGGGCCGCATAGCCGAGAGGTTAGAACTGGGCTTTCTCACCTCGATAGAACCGTTGACCGAGCTGACCGAGGACCGGTTCGAGAGCGTACGCCGCAGCGCCGTCTACGCACTCGAGCGGCTGGCCGCACTGGGCATAAAAGAGTGATGTCCAGATCATAGTACTCGGAGCCTTTTTAGGAAAATCATTTTCGATTTCTAGACCGTGTTTTTATATATTAGTCTGCCGCGCTCAGAAGCTCAGCAAGGTGCGATAGGCATCATCATCGGAGAGATCAGCAATGAGCGCGAGAGTTTACGACCATCAGCCGAGCATGATCAGCATCGAGAGAATGAAGCTCCCCCAGCGCCAGGCGTCCAAGGTAAGGGTACCCTTGAAGATACGCGAAGCCTCTATCGAGCTGAGCGGCACCCCCATGCTCCAGTAAATTACGTAACGAGAATTCATCATTCGACTTCTTTGAGCCTGGCGTATGCCGTCAGGAAATCATCATGGGCCTCCTGGCCGGCCGATCCGATATGGGCCAGCATCTTCTCGAGCAATGGTCCGAACGAGGGTTCGAGGCATTCGCTGGAGCCATCCGGTGACAGCGTGGCCACCAGTTTCGGAGGCGGTCCCAAATTCCATATCTCGAACGATGGCCTCACCATCGGTCCGGCCCATCCAGATGCACGACGCGGGGGATCGATCCTCCTTAGCTCAAGGTGGTCAAGGACCTGGGCACCCTCGAGCACATCGTGAAAAGCGCTCGGCGTGGCCTCCACGCGCGCACGGCGCATCTCCTCGTACTGCGGCGGCAGCACCATGGAGCAACGGAACGGCCTGCGTTGGCAAATAGCTACCGACGGCGGGGCCATTTTTTAATATCACTGTTCATCATTGGGCTTGAGAGGCTGACGGATGATGAACGATCGGAAGGTCACCATAGGGCTCGTCCAGATGAGCATGTCAGAGGACCCTGAGGGAAACCTCCGCAAGGCGGTACGAATGATCGGCGAGGCCTCCGAGCGCGGGGCCCAGATCGTCTGTCTGCCTGAGCTGTTCACCACCACCTACTTCCCCCAGTACGACACCGTCGACGGAAGGCGAAGGGAGCGTGCCCCTCATGAGACCGTCCCCGGGCCTACCACCGACACATTGTCCAGGGCGGCCGCCCGGTCCCAGGTCATCCTGGTGGGCGGCTCCATCTATGAACGGGACGGGGAGAGGTTCTTCAACACCGCTCCAGTATTCGACCAGGGCGGCCGCATGCTCGGTCGCTACAGAAAGACCCATATCCCTCATGATGAGCACTTCTACGAGCAATCCTATTTCGAACCGGGCGACACGGGCTTCCAGGTATACGCCACCGACCGGGGCCGCATCGGGGTCATGATCTGCTATGATCAATGGTACCCGGAAGCGGCCCGCATGAACGCGCTGAAGGGCGCAGAGATGGTCTTTTACCCCACCGCCATCGGCAAGGTCGAGGGCATAGAGCAGCAGGAGGGCGACTGGCAGCAGGCCTGGGAGAACGTCATGCGCGGCCATGCCATAGCCAACGGCATGGTGGTCGCGGCGTGCAATCGTGTCGGGGCTGAGGATAAGATGGAGTTCTGGGGCGGCAGCTTCGTGATCGACGCTTTCGGCAAGACCCTGGCCCGAGGCTCCGATCGGGAAGAGGTCGTGCTGGCGACGGTCGACCTGGAGCATGGAGAGAACTGTCAGGAAAGGCTGGAGGTTCTTCCCCAACCGCCGGCCGGAATGCTATTCACAGCTTGTAGAGCGTACCAAGCAGAGATGATCCGGAGCGATTGACATGGAAAAGACGACCCCTAGGTCCCTCGGTTATTACATGCCGGCCGAATGGGCCAAGCACGACGCCACCTGGCTGTCCTGGCCCAAGAACCCCCTGACCTTCCCGGACGGTGTCCTGGACGGCGTGGAGAAGGTGTACCTCCAGATGATCGCCGCCCTTAGCAGGGGGGAGATGGTCAAGGTCCTGGTGGACGACCAGGAGACCGGCGACCGGGTCCGCAAGCTCCTCCAGGGCACCGACGCCGTCGTGGAGAACGTCATCCTGCCCCAGATCAAGAGCTCGGACGTGTGGGTCCGCGATTACGGCCCGACCTTCCTGTTGAACGAAAAGAAGCCCTGGAAGGCCGCGGTCAAGTGGAGGTTTAATGCTTGGGGCGGCAAGTACGACGATCTGATGTACGATGATATCGCCGGGGAAGAGGTTGTCCAGAACTCCAAGGTCAAGGTCTTCCGCCCAGGCATCGTGATGGAGGGCGGCTCCATCGATGTCAACGGCCGCGGGGTGGTCCTCACCACCGAACAGTGCCTGCTCAACAAGAACCGCAACCCCCAGCTGACCAGGGATGACCTCGAGGCCTACCTTGAGCAGTACCTCAACATAACCTCGGTGGTCTGGCTTAAGTCCGGGATCGAGGGCGACGATACCGACGGACATGTCGACGACTTCGCCCGTTTCGTGAACGCCGACACAGTGGTGTGCGCGCATTCGGAGACCGGCGGAGGCCATAACCCTCAGGTCCTGCAGACCAACCTGGATATCCTTACCGCGTACCGGGACCAGATCGGTCGGGGTCTCAATGTTCTCAAGCTCCCCATGCCCGAGCCCATCCCCCTGCCTGAGGAGGAGCGGGTGCTGCCGGCGAGCTACGCCAACTTCTACATCGGCAACGAGGCAGTACTGGTGCCGGTGTTCGATGATCCCAGCGATCAGAAGGCGGTCCAGATGCTGAAGGACTGTTTCCGCGACCGCAGGATCGTACCCATCTACGCAAAGGACCTGGTCTATGGCTACGGCGGCTTCCATTGCGTCACTCAGCAGGAGCCGGCCATCGCCGTAAAGCAGCTGGGCGGTTGACGGGGCGACCTGACCGGACCTCGGGGCCACGGATGAAAAATCTCATATGGCCTGGCGGACCTGTGGTGGCTGATCGATGTGACTCCGAGAGGTTCAAGACCAGATACTGATGCGGGCGATGTTCCTGAAGTGAGCGGACAGCGGCTGTCGGCCGTGTTCGAAAGCCTCCGGGAGCGGCGACCGCTGGTGCATCATATCACAAACTACGTGACGGTCAACGATTGTGCAAATGTCACCATGTTCATCGGCGCCGCCCCGGTCATGGCCGAAGCCCGTGAAGAGGTCGAGGAAATGGTCGGCATGGCCGGCGCCCTGGTGCTGAACATCGGCACACTGCGCCAGGAGCAGGTCGAATCCATGCTCATCGCCGGCCGCCAGGCCAATCGCCTCAACATCCCCATCGTCCTGGACCCGGTCGGCGCAGGCGCCACCAGCTATCGGACCGAGGTGGCCAGGCAGCTGCTGATCGAGCTCCGCATCTCCGTCATCAAGGGCAACGCCGGCGAGATAGGCACACTGGCGGGGACCGGAGGAAAGGTCCGGGGAGTGGACTCGGACGGCCTGAACGGCGATCCTGCCACGGTCGCCACAGCGCTGGCCAAGAGCAGCGGGGCGGTGGTGGTCATGAGTGGACCGACCGATATCGTCACCGACGGGAGCCGGACCATCCTGGTGGACAACGGCCACCGCCTCATGGGCCAGATCTCCGGGACAGGATGCATGGCCTCATCCATAGTGGGGGCGTTCGCCACTGCATCGCCCGACCGCGTCATCTCGTCCGTCGCCGCACTGGCCGCCTTCGGCATCGCCGGTGAGCTGGCGGCCGAGAGGGCCTCCGCCCCCTACTCGTTCAAGCTGGCCCTTATGGACCAGGTGGCCGCCATGACCCCGCCCGTTCTGGCCAGCCACGCCAAGGTGAGGTCGGCGTGACCCTTCAACTTGATCTGTACGTGGTCACCGATGCAGAGCTGTCCCGCGGCCTGGGCCACCTGGGGTCGGCCCGGAGAGCACTGGCCGGGGGAGCAGACGCGTGGTCCAGCTAAGGGACAAGAAGCTATCCGGGAGAGAGCTTTTTCTTCTGGCCGTGGAGCTGAGGAAGCTGACCGCGATCTCTGGAACGCTCCTAATCGTCAACGACCGAATGGACGTGGCCCTGGCCGCCGGAGCGGACGGGGTGCACCTGGGCCAGGACGACCTGCCAGTGGCAGAGGCCCACCGCATCGCCCCTCCTGGGTTCATCATCGGGGCCTCCGTCCGAACTGTGGAAGAGGCCATCAGGGCGGAGAAGGACGGGGCAGATTATGTTGCTCTAAGCCCCATCTTTGACACCGGCTCGAAAACAGATGCCGGCCCCGGCCAGGGATTGAGGGCCCTGAGAGCCTCCGAACAGCGGTGGCGGTGCCGGTCGTGGCCATCGGAGGGATCGACCGTAACAATGTGAGCGAGGTCATCGGGGCGGGCGCGGACGGCGTGGCGGTCATCTCTGCGGTGCTTGGCCAGGCCGATGTGGAATCAGCAGCCCGGGACCTCAAGGCCCGGGTCGTGAAGGCCATGGGCGCAAGGGCGAGGATGTGAACTTCCTTCCCCCCACACCCAAACGTTCCGGGACGGCCACAGGTTCATGACCCTTCGCGCTCTACCTTTCTGTGGGTTGCCAAGATGACCGATAAGAAGCCGACCATGCCCGGGGGTCTCACTCGGGAGGAGTTCAACGGCCTCCGGGAGGACCTCCAGCAGCTGTTGAGCGCTCATCCCCGCGCGAAGTTCACCATGATCTTCCTGGACCGAGGAGGCCGAAGGACCGAGGATTGTTTCCGGGCCACGAAGTATGGACTTACCGTACATGAGGATGAGAAGCTGCTGTACGAGGAGTTCGGGGACGTTGTCGATGGCGAGGTCAGAAAGGGATGACTGAGAGATCCGAGGGAGGATCGGACTACGGCCCGGTCCTGCTCGAGCATAAGGTGGGAAATGCTTGACCCATAAGCACTGGCGTCCGTTCATCTATATCGCTTGCTCTGCCGCGCTGTTCGGAGCGAGCGCTCCGATGGCAAAGCTGTTAGTGCAGGATCTCTCGCCAGTGGCCCTGGCTGGTTTGCTTTATCTGGGCGCGTTCCTCGGATTGACCGTCTATCTTTCATTGTCCAGGGCGTTCTCTCACCGGGCAGAGAAGAAGGCCGAGCCCCTCCACAGGGTCGACCTGCCGTACCTGGTAGGGGGGATCGTGTCTGGAGGGATCATCGCCCCCATCCTTCTTCTGACCGGTCTTTCCACAGTCACCGGCTTCGCCTCCTCTCTCCTGCTCAACCTGGAAGGGGTGGCCACCGCCCTCATCGCATGGATTGCCTTCCGCGAGAGCATAGGAAAGAGGATATGGATCGCCCTGGCGTTCATGACCGCCGCCGGGGCGGTGCTCACGTTGGATACCGGCAACGGGGGGGCCTCTGCGCTGGGGGCCGGCATGATCGCCTTGGCCATGGTATTCTGGGGGTTGGACAATAATCTCACCAGACAGATATCGGAGCGGGACCCTCGGCAGATCGCCATGCTCAAGGGGCTGGTGGCGGGGAGCGTGTCCCTGGGTTTGGCATTCTTCCTGGGCCAGGGGCCCGCTTTAAGTTCAGAGGTGCTCGTTGCCCTGGTCCTCGGCTCGCTGAGCTACGGCGCGAGCCTAGTATTGTTCATCCTGGCCCTGAGCGAGCTGGGCTCGGCGAGGACGGGTGCGTTCTTCAGCCTGGGCCCCTTCGTCGGCGCGGCCATATCCATTCCGTTGTTGAGCGAGAACCCTGACCTTCTGATGATACCGGCCGGGGCGTTCATGGCCCTAGGAGCTTATCTGCTGCTCACTGAGCGTCACTCTCATCTCCACAATCATGAAAGGATCGTGCATACCCATGCTCATGTCGTTGACGAACGTCATCAGCACGACCACCCCACGAGCATCGAGGGAGTGCATGAACACGAGCACGTGCATGTGGAGGAATTGCACTCTCACGAGCATCTGCCGGATGCCGAGCACCGCCATGGGCATTGAGATGCATCGTCTGTTCACGGACGATTCCAATATACCATCGGAGGGCCGCTAATCTTTCTCCCAAAGGTTATTAAGCGGCTGTCTGTGATGGGCCGAAAAGGTAAACTGGAGCGTGAAGCACTGCCCTCACAATATTCGGCGCTAGATGCGATGTTCAACGGCGATATGGCATCGTCCAGTCTCCAGGGCTCCCATTTTTACCGCATGGCGCCGTTCCGCCTGCAGATCGAATGTTCCATCAAATGCGCGGCCGATTGTTCCTATTGCTATGCTAAGGCCACTTCCATCGGCGAACCGCTTACCACACGCGAGATAAAAGGCCTGTTGCGCCGGGCCTCTAGCATAGGCATCAAGCAGATCGATTGGATGGGCGGAGATCCTCTGGAGCGGCCAGACTGGATCGAACTGTTGCAGGCCGCTCGGTACAATGGTATGACCAACAATCTGTGGACCTGCGGACCCCGTCTCAATGATATCGGCAGGGCCAAGTGGGTCCTGGACCTGACCCAGGGCGGCTACGTGATGATTCACCTTGACTCACTGGACCCAGACGTTTTGCAATCGATGCGCTCGACCTACAACCCACTGACCACCCGGGAGACGTTGCGGGGAGTGGAGCTCCTCCTAGAGATGGGCAAGCCTCCTGAGGAGATGGGCAACCTTCTAATGCAGACCGCCGCCCAGACCCCCAGGGACATCGGGGAGACAATGACCTACCTCTATCAGCATTATGGCCTCCGGACCTGCCTCATGTCCCTCAAGCCGGTGGACGAGACCGGCAAACTGTATACGATGCTGCCCCGGGCCGAGGATGTCAACGCCGCCTATCAGATGCGGGACGAGCTGTTCCTTAACGGCCATAATATGGGGTGCCAGGACCTTCCTAAACAGTATTGCGGCTCCACCTTGTTCATCTCGATCGATGGACGGGTGTCCTCATGCTACTCCCTCCGCCGGAACCTGGGGTCAGTGCGCGAGCACACCTTGGAGGACATTATTTCGAGCAATTCATCGTCGCTGTTCTTCACCGGATTCAGGAAGGAGGAACATAATATCGTCTGCGGTTCGTGCGAAAGAGATCTGTGTTGGGGATGCCGGGCCAACGCCTTCTACTTCGGTGGAGGCGTTTACTCGCAGGATCCCTTGTGCCCTCGGAGCGGGCGTTCCTCCAAGGTCGATCTGCCGTACTAATCGTAAAGGGCCGGTTCGAGCACGAACTTGCAGAAGTTGCTCTTGGTCCCGAAGCATTCCGAATGGGTCACGCGCAACGGCACTCCCGTCCGGCTATCGAAGATCGCTTCCATGATCCCCTCGTTGAGGATGCACAGCGTCTTTCCGACATCCGGCACATCGGACATGTCATAGTCGTCCTTCACGATGATCGTCAGGGGCACCAGGGAATAGACGTTCAGTTCCCCCAGATCATGCTGGATGTAGAACTCCTTCACCTCATCGATCAGTCCCTTGACCTCGGTCGATTTCATGTGCCGGGCCACCGAAACGCCGATCTGGCGGCCGATGTCCTTGAGCACCGGGTCCATGTTGAGACCGATCGCCTCCACCCCGATAACCAGCGCTCTCAGCTCACCTTTTAGGAACTTGGTCGGCGAGCCGATGCTCTTATCAATGATGCTGGTGACAGCCTTGGCCAGATCCTCACGCGGAACGACCGAGCTCCCCACTGGCTTGGACACGAGGTAGAAGATCTTACCGTCGGTTGTCGGAAGGATCGTCCCTGGATGCCACCAGCCCTTCTTTGACCATCTTGTCCAGGTGGACGGATAACGTGGATTGCGCCTTCCCAGTCAGCTGGGCGATCTCTGACAGGCTCAGGTCCCGCCTCTGCAGCTCGCTCAATATCTTCTGTCGCACAGGATTGGATATCTGTTTCAACCCGGAGCTGGTAGAATAGACGTCGAGCGCAGAACTCTTCTTCATAGGGTTCGGTAGACTAATCGCTCCGTCCATATTATAACTTGACGATTGTTCGCTTAACGCTGTTAAGCCAAGCCTTTTCTATCACTGACAGGAATCACTTGAATGTCTTAACATGAGGGTCATCAAAGGTAAGAAGAGCATCGAAACGAGGGCGGTCTGGTATGAGGACGGCAAGGTCCGCATGATCGACCAGCGCATCCTCCCCCAGAGATTCCGGATCATTGATCTCACCGATCATCACGGTGTGGCCGAGTCCATCAAGAACATGACCATCCGGGGCGCGCCCTCCATCGGGGCGGCCGCCGCTTACGGAATAGCCCTGGCCGCAGTGAACAAAGAGAATGTCCAAAAGGCGGCCGAACTGATCAAGAGCACCCGTCCCACCGCCTACGACCTATTCTATGCGGTCGACCACATGCTTCGCTCCCTGGAGCTGGGCGATGACCCGGTGGAAGCGGCCGATGGATACGCTGACCAGATCATAGAGCGCTGCCGTCTCATCGGCAAGTACGGCGCTCAGCTCATCGGGGACGAGCAGAACATCATGACCCACTGCAACGCCGGAGCCCTGGCAACGGTGGACATAGGGACTGCTTTGGCACCAATTCGGACCGCCTGGACCGAGGGCAAGCACATCTATGTCTACGTTTCCGAGACCAGACCCCGCCTACAGGGGATGCGGCTCACCGCCTGGGAGCTCTACAATGAGGGCATTCCCCATGCCATCATTGTCGATGGAGCCTCCGGCCATTACCTTCGCAAGGAGGTCAATATTGTCATAGTCGGCGCCGACCGCATCGCCGCCAACGGGGACTTCGCCAACAAGATCGGTACCTTCGACAAGGCAGTGCTTTGTCGCGAGCTGGGTGTGCCGTTCTATGTGGCCGCGCCCATCTCGACCTTCGACTTCTCCCTACCGACCGGCGATAACATCGTCATCGAGGACCGCTCCGAGGATGAGGTGACCTACGTTGGAAAGGAGAGGATCGCGCCCAAGGGGTCTCCGGCCCTGAACCCCTCTTTCGATATGACCCGGGCCAAGTACGTCACCGGGTTCATCACCGAGGCCGGCATCCTCCGGCCCGAGGAGATCTCCAGAGTTCGCAAGGAGCAGTTCATGGAAAAGGGAGAACTATGAGCGATGGTGCGCTCCGCCAGATGCTGACAGACATAAGCAAGCTGGCCTACGATCGCCGGCTGACCTTTGGGGCCGGTGGCAACCTCAGCGCCCGTTTGGATGACGACACTATCCTGATCACACCTTCCGGTACGATCAAGGGGCTGCTGTCCCCGGAGCAGATGATCCGGGTCGACGCCCGAACGGAGAAGGCCATAGGGGGCGGGAAGCCGTCCATGGAGACGCCGTTCCATACTGCGCTCTATCGGGCTCGCCCCGACATCGGGGCGGTCGTCCACCTGCATCCGCCTTCCTGTACCGCACTGGCAGTGATGTCCCGAAACCTGAGATCGGCCATCACCCCGGAAGGGGTGCTGGTCCTAGGCGACTACGTACCTACAATCCAGTATGCCACTCCCGGTTCGGAAGAGCTGGCCCAGGTGATCGTTGACGGTCTTGGCAAGAGCAGTGTAGGCCTGCTGCAGAGCCATGGGGCACTGGCGGTGGGCAAGGACCTCATGGAGGCGTTCGGCCGGATGGAAACGATGGAGTACATCGCCACCCTCCAACTGAGATGCGAAGAGCTAGGCGACCTGGAGGACCTGCCCGAGGAGGAGGTCGACCGGATGCTCATCAAAAAGTAGATGATTAGGCAAGGAGTGCGGTGTCCGATGATCCTGGTAACGAAGTGGTTCGGCGTGTTCATGGCCGATAAGGAAAAAACAAAGGTCGTAGGCCATGTTCTCTTCGAGAAAGACCCCAAGATCATCGCCGGCAAGCTCGCGTTGGTCCAAAAGGGCGAGATCCTTCCGGAGGAGGAGAAGCTGGCCCAGAAAAGGATGCGGGTCGCCGAGCCCCGCCTGTCCCCGTTGGGCAAGCCAGAGGTGTTCGACTCCGCGTTCATCAAGGCCGAGGACTACGGGTTCTCTCCTCAATTGATGCAGAAGGTGATGGTCGAGCTGGGCAAGATACGAACCAGGGAGCCTCTCCCCGCAGACCGCTTCATCGTCCAGGCGGTAAGGGCGCTGGACGACACCATCGAGACGATCAACCTCATGAGCGAGCGGCTCCACGAGTGGTATGGGCTACACTTCCCCGAGCTGGCGGACTACGCCAACGAGGAGCGGTATGTTCGGTTCATCGCCGAGAAGGGAGCGCGGGAGGGCATCCTGAACGCTCTGGACCTCCAGCTCGAGTCGGTAGGCTCGGAACTGGAGGAGAAGGACCTGGAAGTGGTGAAGGGGTTCGCCGCATCGCTGCTGCTCCTATATGGTGAGAAGGAACGCTTGGAAACCTACATCGCCGACCGCATGCAGGAGGCGGCCCCCAACCTTACCTCGATCGTAGGTGCTAGCCTGGGAGCGAGGCTCATCTCCATCGCCGGCGGATTGAAACGGCTGTCCCAAATGCCCGCGGGCACGGTCCAGCTGCTTGGCGCGGAGAAGGCACTGTTCGCCCATCTCCGGCAGGGGAAGAGACCGCCCAAGCACGGTATCATCTTCCAACATCCCACCATCCACCGCGCCCCCTATTGGCAGAGGGGAAAGATCTCCCGAACCATGGGCGGGAAGCTGTCCATCGCCTCCAAGGTCGACTATTTCAAGGGCGAGTTCGTGGGTGACCAGCTGAACGAGGACCTGGCGAAGCGGGTCGAGGAGGTCATAAAGAAGTATCCCGACCCGCCCAAGAGGGTGGAGAGGCCGCCCATGTCGAGAGGGCCGCCCCCGAGGGGAAGGGGACAGGGACAATGGCAGGGACGCGGCGGACCGGACCAGGGAAGGGGGCGGGGGCCCCCCCGGAGACGCTGAACGCGGCCAGGAACCATGGGTGGTCGAGAGCGGTCTCCCGACTAAGCAAAATATTTATGTAGGCGGCGTTTTCCCTCAATTGATATTTATGTGGACTCAGGCCGAGGTCAGGGAGCTCAAAGTAGGACGCTACATGCTCATCGACGATGAACCCTGCAAGATTATTTCCATCGACACTTCCAAGCCCGGTAAGCACGGCGAAGCCAAGAGCCGTATCGATGCTGTCGGACTTTATGACGGAAAGAAGCGCAGCGTTGTGCATCCAGTCAAGCACAAGGTGCAGATACCGATGATCGACAAGCGGAAGGGACAGATCCTGGCCATCGCTGGCGACGAAGCGCAGATGATGGACTTAGAGACCTTCGAGAACTTCACTCTCCCCATCGACCCCGAGCTCAAGGACCAGATGCACGCTGGCGAAGAGGTCATGTACATGGTGGCAATGGGCAAGAGGAAGATCACGAAGGTCTGAAGCTGGTCTCTTCGATGCCACTACCAGGAATCAATTTCCTGGGCGCCGGCGCGTCCTACGAGGAATCTAAGTTCGTTGTGGTCGGTGTTCCTTTCGACCGGACCACATCCTATCGGCCTGGGGCTCGCGCCGCACCTAATGCGATACGCGAGGCCTCCTACAATTTTGAGCAATACCTCTTCGAACATGATCTCGATCTGACCGAGGTCAAGGTCCACGACATGGGCAACCTCCCAGATTTCGGCACCGTGGAGGAGATGGTCGAGGAAACGAGGAAGATGACCAAAAAACTGGTCGCCGACGATAAGTTCCCCATTATCTTGGGGGGTGAGCACACCGTATCGGTGCCGGCCATCGAGGCCTTCGACGATATCGGGGTCATCTCCATCGACGCCCATCTAGACTATCGCGACACCTACATGGGACAGAAGTACAACCATGCCTGCGTCACCAAGCGCGCATCAGAACATGTGAGCCGCGATAACATGCTGGTGTTCGGCGTGCGTTCCATTTCTAAGGAAGAGAAGACCGCCGGCAATATGCCCGAGTACATCGATGCATTCTCCATCGCCCAGGAAGGAGTGGAGAAGGCGTTCAAGAGAGCTCTCAATATCATCAAGAAGGACAGGATCTACCTGAGCCTGGACATCGATGGCATCGATCCGGCGTTCGCTCCCGGGACGGGGACCCCGGAACCGTTCGGGCTGACATCCCTGGACGTCAAGAAGTGCATCAACATGCTCGGTCCACGCCTGGTAGGCTTCGATGTGGTCGAGATATCCCCGCCCTACGACAAAGGGAACACCGCTGCCCTGGGAGCGCGAATGGTCCAGGAGGCAGTGGCGGTGGCCTGGAAATACAAGAGCGGCGAGGCCAAGAGCGGCGGCCGCTGGTCCCTTAGATTCTAACCCTTGACCAGGTCCCGAAGGACCTTCTCGCACTCCTCGGACCGTTCCTTGGCATCCTCGGGCGTTCTGGCCTCGGAGTACACGCGGAACAACGGCTCGGTACCTGACGGCCGCACTAGGGTCCAGCCGTCGTCATAGCAGATCTTGACGCCGTCGGTGGTGTCCACCCGCTGCGATGCGTAATACTCCACCAGCGCCATCAGCACCTTCTCCTTCCGCTCGTCCGGGCAGACCATCTTGCGCTTGTCCTGGCTGTACACCGGGATCCGGTCGACCAGCGTTGACAGGGGTCCGTCGCTCGGGCGACTATCTCGAGCATCTTGGCCACGGTCATGGCCCCGTCCCGGCAGAACTGGTGCTTCGGGAAGATCAGGCCGCCGTTCTCCTCACCGCCGAAGACCGCCCCCACCTCCATCATCTTGCGCGCTACGATCGGCGCTCCGACCCTTGTGTAGATCAACTCCCCGCCGGCGCGGCGGACGACATCCTCCACGGCCATGGATGAAGACACCGGCGTCACCACAATCCCGCCGTTGTTCTCGCGCACCATCGCTTCCGCCGTTATCGCGAGGCTCTTATCACCATACATGTAGCGGCCCTTGTCGTCAATGAATATGGTCCGGTCCGCGTCACCATCATGGGCGATGCCCAGGTCCGCCCCAGTATCGCGGACCATGGCGATCAGGTCCTTGAGATGGGACTCCACCGGCTCGGACGGATGACCGGGGAAGGTTCCCTGGGGATTGCAGTTGAGAGTGATCGCCCTGACATTAAGATCGTCCAGCAATTGCGGAGTGGAGACCGCTCCGGCCCCATTGGCACAGTCCAGGACCACGGTGAGACCGGCGCCCCTAATGGCATCGGCGTCCACCAGGCGCATGACCGAGCCGAGGTAGGACTGCACTGCGCCGGTAGTTTGGCGCATCTGTCCCACTTCCCTCCAACCCATGGAGGTGAAGCTCTTGGTGAAATAGAGGCGTTCGATCTCCTCCTCCTTGGAGCGGGGCATCTCGGTGCCGTCGGAATCAACGCACTTGATCCCATTGAACTCTGGAGGGTTGTGGGAGGCGGTGATCATGATGCCTCCGGAGAGGCGATTGGTCTTGACGTAATACTGTACCACGGGTGTGGGGACCATACCAAGGTCGAGCACCTCTGCGCCGGCACACATCAGGCCCGACGACACGGCGCTCTTGATCATGGTGGCCGAGGTCCGGGAATCGGTGCCTACCGCCACTCGCCCCTTCATGAACGTTCCGATCGCCTTCCCCAGGTCCATGGCCAACTGGACGTTCATGTCCTTGTTGATTACGCCCCTGACCCCATTGGTTCCGAACAACTTCTCTGCCATTTGATCACCGCGCCTTATGGGCCTCGGAAGTGAGCAGGATGTGTATAATGTCAGCGACGTCCTTGCATGAGTCAGCGGAGTTCTCGATGCCATGGAGCATGTCCCGGAGAAGGAACACTGCCCGGGGATCGATGTCCGAGAACAGTATCTCCTTCTTGGTGACGAAATATAGCTCGTCCAGCACATGCTCGAGCCTCTCTACCTCACGGGAGTGCTTGTTGGCCAGCTCGTGGTTGACACCCAGGTTCTCGATGCTCGCCCGTAGCTCTTTGGTCGCTTTCTCCAGCTCGATAGTCATCTCATGGTAGTGGGACCAGAGGTTCACCGGGACCTTGACCCCGGCCTCCAGAATAAGCTGCAGGTTCATGCCCGATTCCTTGGACCAGTCGGCGATGTAGTCCATGCGGCGGACCATGCGCATGAGGTCCTCACGCTCCTTGGCATCCATGTCGCCTTTGCTCAGTTCCTCGCTGATCCTCTCCTCGATGTTATCCGCTTCCTTCTCGGACAGTAGCATACGACCGAGCGCTTCCATGGCCTTTTCTTTGTCCGCACCGCATAACGCGGTAACGGCCTTGTTGAGTTCGGACACACTGTCCCCTACCGCTCGAACATGGTCTCTTATCCCGCTCATGACCACCGACTCACGGCGTTTACCGAACCACTCCATTAACGATTTGCGTTCACTCAAGTTTAATCGCCTCCGCCACGCCCTCGCGCGGTCTTGGATAAAGAATTCCTGATCTCCGGCTCCATACCAGGCAGACGCCGTCGCCTATGTTATAGTCGCGGTCCTCCGACGTGGTCACGTCGAACTCCACGATATCTTCGCTGTCCGTTTCCACGGTGATACGGATGTAGGTGCCCATGAAGGTGATCTTTTCGACCACCGCGTGCAAGCCTTCGGTCGCCGGGTGCACCCGCTCCGGACGTATAGAGAGTACCACCGCGTCCCCGCTCCTGAACTTGGAGGGTTTCGCCTCCACCACCGTGCCGTCCCGAAGCTCGACCAGCGATAGCTCGGGCCTCCCCTCTCTCACCACTCCTTCCAGCAGGTTGGTCTCCCCCACGAAGTTGGCGGTGAATAGGTTCTCCGGTGCCTGATAAAGTCGCTCCGGAGTATTAACCTCCACGATGCGCCCGTTCCGCATGAGCACGATGCGGTCGGAGACGGTCATCGCCTCCTCCTGGTCGTGGGTGACGTGGACGACCGTCAGCCCGAGGTCCTTGGTCAGCCGTCGCAGCTCGTAGCGCAGGTCCATCCGCACCCTCGTATCGAGTGCCGACAGCGGCTCATCTAGTAGCAGGAGCTTCGCTCCTGATGCCAGGGCCCGGGCCAGGGACACCTTCTGCTGCTCCCCCCCGGACAGCTCGCCAGGGAACATGTTCATCCGATCCAGGAGCTTGACCAGCTCGAGGTAGCGCTTGGGGACCTGCTCCACGTTCTCTCGGCCGATGTTACGCACGATAGGCCCGTAGGAGACGTTGCCCAGAGCAGTAAGGTGCGGAAAGAGAGCAATGTTCTGGAACACGTAGCCGATGTCCCGCTCCTCGACCGGTACGCCATCCATGTCCCTGCCCCCGATGAGCACCTTGCCCTTGGTCGGCCCCAGGATGCCGGCGATCATACGTATCAGGGTGGTCTTGCCGCAACCCGATGGTCCCAGGATGGTGACGTACTCCTTGTCCTCGATGGTCAGGTCGATATCAGCGGAAGCGACCACCTTTCCAAAGGTTTTACCGACGCCTATCAATTCCACCTTCGGCATCTAGTCCACCCTCAGCTCTTTTTCCAGACCGCCCTCTGGACATGAGAACACCGAGGCCTTCTCGATGCTCCAATTGATCCCCACCATATCTCCGACCTTTATCTGGTCCTTACGGCTGGCCGGCAGCTTGGCGGAGAACCTGCCGTGGTTCTCCACGCTGATGTCCAGATGGACGATGCGGCCTTCGAAGAGCGTTCGCTCCACCGTCCCCTGGAGGAACGCGTCGCTCTCCCTTACCACCCGGGTGTTACCCACCTTCACGGCCACCACGGCCTTGGAATCGACCGGGAAGTCGCAGGGCCGGGCGAAGACCACCTTGCCCCATTCATCGCGGACCGAGGTCGTTCTCCCCTTCCCTGAGCACAGGACCGTTCCCGCGATGAAGTTCGATTGCCCGAAGAACGTCGCCACGAATGGAGAGGTGGGATCATCGAACACTTCCCGGGGCTTGCCGATCTGGATGATGCGACCATTCCTGATGACGGCGATGCGGTCGGCCACTACCAGCGCTTCTTCCTGGTCGTGGGTGACGTGTATTACGGTCAGCCCGAGGGTCTTGGCCATGGACCGGAGCTCCCGCCTCAGGTCGATCCTAAGCCGAGCATCCAGGGCTCGTAGCGGCTCATCCAGCAAGAGAACATCGGGATCGGTGGCCAGCGCGCGGGCCAGGGCGTTCCTCTGCTGCATGCCGCCCGACAGCTCCCACGGATAGGAATCGGCCCTCTTGGTCAGCCGTACCAGATCGAGCAATGAGACCAGGGTTTGTTCCTTGGCCGCTTCCGGAACGTTCCTGATCTCCGGGCCGAACAGGATGTTTTGGGCCACGGTCATGGTGGGGAAGAGCGAGTAGGTCTGGGCCAGGAGAACGGCGTTCCGCTTCTCTGGCTCCAGGTCGGTGACGTCCCGATCGCCGAACAGGACCTTTCCCCCATCGGGACGGGTCAGGCCGGCCATTATGCGCAGCGCGGTCGTCTTCCCCGCCCCGGTGGGGCCGAGGAGACAGATATACTCGCCATCCTTGACCTCCAGGTCCAGGCCGTCCGCGGCCTTGATGCTGCCATAGTGCTTGCGGACCCCTTTCAGAGTGATGCTGGGCGTTCAGACCACCTCGTGCCTGGTGAAGTATCTGAGGCCGAGCATGAAGATATAGGAGACGATGATCAGCACGATGCACGCCAACCCCGCCTGGTAGAAAGAGTTGGCCTTCACGAGAGTTACGATGTACACGGGGGCAGTGGTGGAAGCACTGGCGCCCAGGACCGCCTGAGTCGCTCCGGTCTCCCCCAGGCTCCTGGTGAAGGCCATGATCGCCCCTGCCAGGATAGATCCCTTGATGAGCGGGTAGAGCACTCGTCTGAAGCTTTGGATGGGTTTCGCCCCCAGGGTGCGGGCTGTCTCCTCATAAGAGGGATCGATCTCCTCGACCGCTCCCAAGACGTTCCTTACGACCAACGGATAGGTGAATGCGACGTGCGCCAGAATGAGGATGACAAAATCGACCACCGGGATGACACCTTGCTGCTTCCAGAATAATCCAAGGGAAATTCCCAGCGCCGCGGTCGGCACGATCAGGGGGATATTGACCAGGACATCCAGTACATGCGAGGACCGCTTGTCCGGGTTCTTTGAGATATATAGGGCAAAGGGAATACCCAGCGCGATGTCGATCAACGTCACGCTCCCAGCTACAATGAACGAGTAACCCAATGCGTTCCAGAAGAAGGTCCAATCCCCGCTGGTGGGAGTGGAAAACAGGACATAGGTGAAGATGAAGAACGAAGGTACTAGGACGAACATGGCCAGGAAGAACATGGCCGTACCGTCCTTGAGCTTGGGGAATATGCCTCGACTGAGCATCTTCTCTGGCATGGGCCACACCCGCCGCAAGGGCAGGTGGACCTTCATTATCACGAGCTTAAGGACCACCAGCAGAACGAGGGCCAGGATGATGAGCAGGATGCTCACGAAGGCCAGCTCCGGCAAATACTGGTTCCCCCGCGGAGCTAGTTCACCAATGAGCGTCGGGCCGGTGTAGAATCCGCTCGATTGCATGGTAGCCAGGGCGATCATCGTCCCGCCGGTCTCACTCATGCTCCGAGCGAAGCACAGGATGACACCGGTGGCGAGACCGGCCCGGAACAGCGGGAGCGTTATGGTCCGCGCCGCGGTCAGGCGGCTCGCGCCCAGTGTCCGGCCCGCAATCTCGTAGGTCTCATCGATCTCCTCCAGGATCGCGGTCAGCGACCGCACCATGTAGGGGTATGAGAACACGATGTGCAGCAGGATGATTAGCAAGAACGGCGATGTCACAGCGAACGATTCCCCGGTCAGGAACTTAGTGATCCAGGCAACCGACAGGGGCGGCGCATTGGGGGTCTGTACCCAGAATATGGCCGCCGAGAACCCCAGGGCGGCGGTCGGCACGGCCAAGGGCATGTCGATGAGCGTGTCCAGGAACCGCTTGCCACGGAAGTCCTTCCGGACCATCATCCATGCTACCGGAAGACCGACCAAGAAGTCAATGAGGGTGACGATGCCGGCGATCATGAACGAGGCAGTGATGGCATCGATGATGACCGCCATCACTTCTGGATCCTGAAGGACATTGATGTCAATGGCGTTCCAGTCCGTGAAGGCGTAGGTGAGGATGTAGATGGTCGGCAGAACAACAAAGAACAGGAAGAAGGAAATGATGAACCAGGTCCATCCTTTACGGAACCTTTTACCGCTGACGAAATCGACGAGCCAGTCCCTTCGCTTCATTGTACGAACCTTGGTCTATTGTCCGGTAAAGACTGAAGCGTTATAAATATGCTGGAATTGATGCGAAGGGCGTAATGATCTCATTGCCTGGCCAGGATCTCGTCCCTGACCTCGCGGTCTTTCTCTACGATGTAACCGGACCCGATGATACTGCCGTGGACCTTCGCTCCGCTCTCGATCAACGCGCCCCGGAGCACCATGCTCTCAGAGATCTCCGCCCCGCTGGAGACAAGGACATCGTCTTCCATGTAGACATGGGGGCCGATACGACAGCCTCGCAGATGAGCCCTCTGGAGCATGTTCAATCCGAGCACCGCCGCGTTGTCCTCGGTGATGAGGTCGGGCGAGTTCCTTGCCCCTCCCAGGTCCAGCAGCACCCGCTGCGCCTTCAGCAGGGTCTCCCGGGTCCCGCAGTCGATCCAGTGGCCCTTGAACTCGTAGCCGTACAGGCCGCGATCCAGTACCTTGGGGAACACCTGCCGCTCGATCGATACCACGCCGTTCGGTATGTGTTCCAATATCTCCTTCTCGAAGATGTACACGCCGGCATTGATGGAGTTGGAGATGGCTTCCTCCCGCTTGGGCTTTTCCTGGAACTCGGTGATCCTTCCCTGGCCGTCCTTGGCCACCACTCCGAAGGCCGAGGGGTCCTCGACCTGCCACAGTGCCATCGTGCCGATCCCGCCATGGGAGCGGTGGTGGCGCAGCATATCATTGAGGTCGATGGAGCTGACCACGTCACCGTTGAAAGCGATGAACGGGCCATCCAGGTAGCGGGAGACGTTCTTGATCGCGCCCCCCGTCCCCAGGGGCTGGTCCTCGTTGACCAGGATGATCTTCCGTCCCACGTCATGGGAGCGGAAGTACTCCTCCAGCGCATCCTTCATGTATGAGACGGCAAGGATGACGGTGTCCACCTCACTAGGCAGGGGATCGATGATGTGGCTGATCAATGGTTTACCGAGCAATGGCACCAGCGGCTTGGGCATGCTATGTGTCAACGGCCTCAGCCTGGTGCCGAGGCCGCCTGCCAATATGAGCGCTTTCATCCGTCCACGCGATAAGAAAGAGGGACCGATCTGCTCAGATCGGAGATATGCTCACTACGTTGTTGCCGCGGAGTACTACAGTGCCCAGGCGCCGGGTCTGCTCGGAGGTGCGCTCTTCGGTGTCCTCCAGTACCATGTTCATGTAATCATCGTAGCCGACCAGCTTCCCTTCCAGGACCCTGGTGTCCTTGAGCAAGAGAGAGATCCGGTGGTCCATCGACTTCTCAAGCAGCGCGAGTGGCATTACCATAAATAATCACTTGCTGTGGCATTGTAGGTATCGAATTTAAGCTTTTGTGCATCTAGCAGGCCGATATCTTAGCGACCTCAGTCGACCAAGCGTTATTTGACAGCGATGATTGTCTCGTGCTCGAACGGTTGTGCGAAGAATGACGACCCTACTGCAAACGAGAGCGCTCTTCCATCCACTTCTTGACCGCGTTCTTGCTCGTCCCCTCGATGCCAAAATACTCGCAGAAGCGCTTGGTGGTGGTGAGCTGGAAGGTCTGTCCCTTCTTTTTGGCGGTCACCAGTCCGAGCTGGTGAAGCGTTCGGACGTCATCATAGACCCGGCTGCCCAGGGACTTGGCCAGGTCGCTCTGCAATATGGGCTGGTGATAGGCCACCATCGCAGCAGTTCGAAGCACATCGTCCGGCACCTCTTTGGGTGCGAACTGCCGACCGAACGGGCGGTATGGCTCGCGGACGATGAGCGAGTAACCTAGACCGGTCTTGGCCACCTCGATGGCCGATCCTCGTTCATCATACTCCTGCTGAAGTTTCTTGAGAGCCTTCCTGACCACCGCTCCGTCCAGCTGGGTCTGGACCTCCATGTCCGAGATCTTCACCGGCTGGGACGACGAGAACAGGACCGCCTCGATGACGCGGACCGGGTCCAGGTCCACCCTACATCACCGCTTCCTTGCTCCCCTGGACCGCCCGGGGGATAGGGACGGCAGGTATGTCCTCAAGGGTGCCGATGTCCCAGGCCATCTTGACCTCCAGCATGATCTTGCCAAAGGGCAGGTCGTCCTGCCACACCGAGATCTTGCCGGCGCGGGCCAGGAACAGTAGGGCCATGAACACGGTGACCAGGTCATCCCTTCCACCGTTCCAGATGTCCTCGAGATTAATGGCGCCAGAGCCGCACTTGCAGATCCTTTGCCAGACATCCTCGACGTCCCGTTCCATGTCGTCGTTGTGCGCCTTAGTGTCGAAGGCCGCGTTCAGCTTCAGGCGGTTAGCTTCCCTCAGCTTCTCCCTTAGGAGATTTTGCTGTTCCTCGCGCTGGGCATCCTCGAACGCGCCCAGCAGCTCGACCAGCGTGACCGGCCTGCTGCCATGGTGACGCACCACCTCGTCCAGCTCGGCATCCTCTGGCAAGTAGAGGACGACACGAGGCTCCTCCGGCCGGAACAGGTCTAGGGATTCGAAGTCGATATCGCCGAATGACCAATCGGACCGGGTCTCGGAGTTCGAGAGCACCTGCTCGCTCTGCATCCGCAGGATGGACCAGGCCATGAGCATCAGTTTGCCGGCCAGGACGAAGTTTACTTCCTTGTCCTTGACCTTCTCGGTGTACAATTTGGTGAACTGCATCAGGTCGATGTCCCAGGGATCCAGATCGTTCGAGAGGACCAGCTCGAAAACGGTCTCGATGGAACGGTCCAGGGGGTCCCGGGAAGAGACCGGGGACCCTGATTCCCTCAGCACGTTGAGGTAGCGGTCGATATTCTCCGCCCCGGCGTCCTCGTCGATCATGGCCTTATGGAACAGGAGGTGCCCGAGCACCCCTTCCGCGGCTGCGCACTCCATCATAATGTCTCCTCCAACTTCTCATCTGGTATCTTGAGTTCGGCCTGTAGGTCACTGACGTCGGAGATGTTCGGGCGCATAATGACATGCGATATCCCGCCCTCCTGCTTGGTGACCCCGATGATGTGATCGGCCTTGGTGAGAGTGATCTTCCTTAGCGATATCTGGACGAACTGAGCGGTCTTGGACGATTTCTGGACCCGCCTCGCCACCGTATCGGCGTTGATCCCATCCAGGAACATGTCCACCTCATCCAGCAGGTAGAATGGCGACGGCTGGTACTCCTGAATGGCGAAGATGAACGCCAGCGCGGTGAGCGATTTCTCGCCGCCGCTGAGCGCTTCCAGCCTCAGCACCTTGCCCTGCTTGGGCTTGGCCTTTATGGCCAGTCCGCCCTCGAAGGGGTGCTCCTTGTTCTCCAGGATCAATTCAGCCTCCCCGCCCTGGGAAAGGTCGGCGTAGGCACGCCGAAAGTTCGAGTTGACCGCCTCGTACACCTTGAGCAGGGAGAACTTCTTCTTCTCGTTCAGCTCCCCTTCCAGCTTGAGCAGGTCCCTGCGCTGCGCCTCCAGTCTCTTGGTCTCGGTGTCCAGCTCGTCGTGGCGCTGCTTCTTCTCGCCATAGTCATCCACGGCCTTGAGGTTCACGGGCCCCATGGAGTTGATGGCGTTCTCGCACTGTCGGATGGTGTCCTTCAGGGCGTCCAACGACGGCAGGGGATGTTCTATCGGCACGTTGAGCTGATTCAGCTCCTCATCCAGCTCTTTAATCCGGACCTGCCCTTGAGCTATGCGGGTGTTGAGGCCGACAATGATCTCGCCCTTGGTCTCCACCGTCCCGGTGAGGTTGTCCCTCTCGCTCTCGAGCGAGGTCTTCTCCCGGAACAATGCCTCTTTCTTCTGCCGCAGGCCGTTCATCTCCTGGCCCATGGAATCCTCGATCTTCCGGTGGGCCAGCAGCTCGGTCCTCGAACGGGCTGCCAGGGTAGCGGCCTCCTCTCCCTCCCTCTGGACCCTGGCCATCTTCTCGGAGAGGACCTTCAGCGTGTCGACCAGCTCGTCAACGCGCTTCTGGGTGAGCTTTATCCTCGCTTCCAGAGTGTCCTTGGCCGAGCGCAGCTCGGACGTTTTACCAGTAAGTTCGGCGACCTCGGACTGAAGGGCCTTCAGCTTGACCGACATCTCCTTGGGAGCGAGCCTCTCCATCTTGGCCCGAGCCTCATCCCTCAGCGTCCTTCGTGAACCGAGCTCCTGAGAGGCCTGCTCGATATTCAGGACCATCTCAGCGATGGCAGCCTCGACCTGAACCAGCTCCATGGTCCTCTTTCCCTTCTCCTCCTTGGCCTGGGCCAACTTGGTGCGAAGCTCGTCCCGCTGTCCCTCCAGGGCCCGAAGGGTCACCGACGTCGCCCCGCCGGAGCCGGACAGCTCCCTTATCTTCGCTTCCAGGGCAAGCATGTCGGCGCGGACCAGCCGGAGATCGGCCAGCATCTTCTCCGAAGCCTGAATGGCCTGGTCCAGTTTGGCGGAGACCTCTTCCAGGCGCCCCTTCGATGCCGCGCCGAACTTCAGGTTAGATTGCTCGACAGTTACCACCGACCATGGCCCCCGACGCCTCGAGCAGCTCTCCACTCTGGGTCACCAGCCGTACTCCCCCCATCAGCCTCCGTGCCTGGTCTAAGGTGTCTACCACGACGGTATCGCCCAGCACGTACCAGAAGGCGGAGCGATACCGCTCATCGAACCGCACCAGGTCTATGGCGAACCCCACCGCCTCTTTGGCGGCCATGATCGACTTGCCTCGGGGGCGTCCGTCGATCATCTTGTTGAGCGGAAGGAAAGTGGCCCGTCCAAGGCCGTTCCGCTTGAGGAACTGAATGCATTGGGAGGCCACCTCGTCGTCATCGACCACGATGGCCTGCATGCGGTTCCCGGCAGCAACGTTCAGTGCGGTCTGGTAGTTGGGGTCGACCTCGGCCAGCTCGGCGATCGTGCCGTGGACGCCCCGGATGGCGCGCCCATCTCTGGCCTCTATGATCCCCCGGACCGCCCGGTTATATCCTCTGGCGATCTCTCCGGCGGCCTCTTCTTCGGCCTTTAGCCTGGAATGCTCCCTGGTCAGGGACTTGATGGCCTGGTCCAGCTCGTCCGATTCGCGGGACATCCTTGATTCAGCGCCCTTCTTCTGGAGGAACTCCTCCTGAAGCCCCTTCAGCTCCTTACTGGAGCCCTTGTCGTGGTCCCTGATCTCCTTGATCTTCCACTCCGCCTCGGTCACTCCAAAATCGTGGGTCTTGATGTCCTCATCGAAGGACGCAAGATCCACGGTCAGGCGCTCCTTGCGGCCTTCCAACCGCTCCCGGTCCATGTTCTGACGGTTTAGCGCTTCTTCCCTCTCGCGAACGTCCTTCTCTCGGTGAGCGATATCCTTCTCCAGGTCGGCCAGCTCCGCATCGCAGGCACTGATCTTACCATGGACCTCAGCGAGTTCACCCTTCTTCCGGGCCAGGTCCCTGGTGTCATTCTCTAGCTGAACGGCCTTCTCATCCCGTTCGACCACCAGCCCTTGGATCTCCTGGGATGTGGCCTTCCGCTCTTCGGACTTGGCCTCGCCCTCAGCCTGTAGCTCAGCGACGCTCTGCACCGACATGGCCGCACGGTCTTCGGACTTGGCCACCTGGACCTTGAGGGCGTCGATCTTGTCCTTCAGCTCCTTGAACTCATTCCCGCCCTTGGCCTCCAGCTCCTTGTCCACCTGGACCATGCTCTCATCCAGCTGCTTGACCCGCTCGGCGATCTGAACCTTTCGCTCCCTCAGCCGGTGGATCTCCGCCTCGATGTTCTGGATCTGCTTCCTAGTGCTACTGATCTCGACCTCGGCGGACTCCTTCTGACGGTAGGAGAATTGGGCCTTCGACCGAGTGAGCGTTTCCTTCATTCGAAGGTAGGTCAGGGCGACCTCTTTCTCCTGCTCTAACTGATCGATCTGGCGCTGAAGTTCGGACAGGATAATGGAGATGCGATCTATGTTTGCGTCGGCCTCGCCCCTTTCGCCCTGGGCCTTGCAGATCTCCTCATCGAACTTTGATATGCCGGAGATGTCATCCAGGATGCGGCGGCGCTCCAGGTTGGACATAGTGACCACCCGGGTCACATCGCCTTGCTGGACGAAGTTGTAGCCGTCGGCACTGATGCGAGCGTTAGATAAAAGCACGTCGAACTCCGACAGGGACGATTTGCGGTCGTTGACGTAGAAGTAGGAGTTGTAGCCATCCCCCTCGGAGGCCATCTTGACCACCCGGGTCAAACGGACCAGGTCGTCATCGATGTGGATCATGCGGTCCTTGTTGTCAAAGACCAGGGAAACCTTGCAATGGTCGGCACCCTGCTTGTTGTTGCCGCCGTTGAATATGAGATCGGAGAGCTTTCCAGCACGGATGGCCCGGGAGCTCTTGGGACCGAGAACAAATAGAATGGAATCGGAGATGTTGGATTTGCCTGAACCGTTCGGTCCAGTGACCGCGGTGTAGCCCTCCAGAAGGGGCACGGTAAGCTTCTTACCGAAGGATTTGAAGTTCTCCAACTCTATCTGCTTAAGATACATTCGACCTCCGCTGTCGGAGGCGAAAGAGGGCGACCTATGTAACTAGGTCCCTTTTCTCGCATCCCATCCTACTGGTCCGACGCGTGTCGGACGATAGAAAGCAATGGAATGTGGATATATAATGTTTATTGCAGGGTTTCTGACATCCACACTGACGAATGAGAACATATTTTCAACTTTTCCTAGCATATGAAATATTTGTTGATCATATCTTCATCGATCGAGCGGCCATATGGTCCGATCCTTTACATTTTCTAGGACACTTTGCTGGATGCTGCGCCCTGCTCGGTTTCGTAGATAGAGCGAGCAACCTTTTTAACCAAACCGCTGAAATAATATGGCTGGGCTGGCCGTGTTGGCCCTGCCCTGCCTCTTCTTCGTCCCCAATGCCACCATTCCTGTTGTCAACGAATTGAATGGCAGGGCGTCATCCCGCAGATCCAAGGAGCTAACGACCGATCGCACCGACCAAAAGGGGCCAGAAGATGAGATAAGGACCGAAGACCGATCAGGCCAGCCATGAAAAAGCGGCCAATATTTTTAAGCACGAAGCTCCCCACGTCGATCGATGAGCGGAGCCAATAGCGATGCTGAGGAACGCAACGATGATCTCACGGTGATCGTCCCGACGTGGAACTCGGCGACCCGGCTTGAAAGGGCCCTCGATTCGGTGGAACGGAACCTACGTCCGGAAAAAGTGGTCATCATCGACCGGGACTCGGAGGATTCCACCACGCAGATAGCCCAGCGCCATGGCGCGGAAGTGCTGACCGACACCACGTCGCTGGGCTCCGCCAGGATGAAGGGCGTCCGGGCCAGTGAAACGGAATGGGTGTGCTTCGTGGATGACGATATAAGTATCCCGGAGGGCTTCGCTTTGAACGTCAAGGATGCGGTGGCCGATGACGTGGGGGCGCTGCAGGGCGCAGTGATATCGGTCCATCATCCCCATCGAGAGATGCTCATCGATGAGTACGAACGGCGATTCTCCGGCCAGAGTACCTACGACCTCCGCCCGGGCGAGCGCGGATTGACCTCGGCGACCATAATCAAGAAGGACATCATAGAGGACCTCGAGCTCGCGGACATCAACGCCTGGGAGGACTGGCTGATCACCCAGAAGGTCATCGATTCGGGCCATCGATGGATAGTGACCAAGCCCTATGTCGACCACTTCCACGAGTATGAGGACCTGGCCCGGAAGGGCGGTTGGAACGCCGCCGGAGTACTGAATCTTGCCAAGACCGGCCGTATGCCCCGAATGCAGGCCCTGAGATGGTACCTCAACATTGCCCTGGAAGCGGGGCAGAACGCTCTTCGGCTGACGATCAGGTTCCGCGATCCCAGGCTCTTCTTCCTGCAAACCAGACTGCTAGCGAATATCCTCCTAGCTCCCCGCCACATCTTCGGCGTGGTGCCCCGGAGGCCCCGGACGGCCAGGTCGCGATCAGCCCGTTAACTTGTGGTACTCCCGTATCAGGCGAGAACGCATGTTGGGCCAGTTGTACTCCCTTTCCGCCGCCGTCCTCCCGGCCCTTCCCCATCTGCGGCGCTGTTCGGGGTCGCGGAAGGCCTCGATGGCCCGGCGGTAGTCCTCCTCGCTCCAGTCGATGACCAGCCCGCAGCCCACCCGGCTGACCAGCTCGCCGCTGGTCGTCCCCTTCGATGTGAGCACGGGGATACCCACTGCCATTGCCTCGTAGATCTTGGTCGGCGAGTTGCCCACATAGTTCTGGTTGGCCGGATCCAGGAGGCACAGGACCACGTCGCAGGCGGCCATCTCCCTGAGCATGGCGGGATGTTGCAGGAATCCCAGGAACTGTACCCTGGTGCCGTCGACCTCCCTCCTGACCGCTCCCTCCAGACGGCCCCACCCCGCCACCTTGTACACGCAGCGGTCCATGGTCTTGGAGACCCGAATGGATTCCTCGATGTAGCGCATCGGCTCCAGTGTGCCGACATATAGTAGAACGAGGTCGCGCTCCCTGAACTCGGGGAGCCCCAGCTCGGTGGGGATATCGATGCAGTTCTCTACCAACACCACTCCATTACGGGCGTTCGGCCGCATATGAGCGGCATGGACCTCACTGACGGTGATGACCAGGTCCGCCCTCCGGGTCAGAGCGCCCTCCAACCGCTCGACCAGATGGGGGGTCCATCCAGGAAGGTCGATGGCGATCATCTGGGCATAGTTCTCGTGAGCGTCGAACACCAGGGGAACACGCTTCAGCCAGGAAATGAAGAACCCCAATGGCAGAGTATCGAAGTCGTGGCTGTGGACGATGTCGACCTTCCGGCGTGTCGCCGAGAGCAGACCTCGGAGGAAGAACAAGGGATAGAAGAGGGCGAAGGAGAGCATGCTCCCCGCCCAGCCTGTCCTGATCCTCTCGATATTGACGCCCCGGTAGTCCGAGCGGTCGGGGAACTTGTTCTCACGGTCCCATCCCAACACCGTGACATCATAGCCTTCGGAAACGAGTGCCTCGGCCTCCTTGGCGACCCGCGGGTCAGGCCGGAAACCGTTGGTTACCAGCATCAGGACTTTCTTGCCCATCCTACGGCTCCTTGGCGACGTCCACGACGCGGCCTTCCGCCATTGACCGTTTGGCCGCCTCGATCATCTCCACCGTACGGACCCCGATCATGCCGGAGTTCCTTGTCTCAGTTAGAGGGTCGCCGATGGACTGCAGGAAGTGGACCAGTTCGGTCTGGATGGTATTATTGCGCTCGATCCCGAGCTTGTAGGTATAGCCGCTCTCATAGACCACTACCTCCTGACTGACCGCGTCGATGAGCGCGGAGCGGTTCTCACCAATGATCTCTATCTGCCGGACCTTGCGGGGCGCCAACCAGGAGATGGTGGTGTGGGAGATGGCCCCAGACGGCATCTCCGCACTGATGTAGGCGGCCTCCTCCATCTCCTTGCGGCGGTAGGCATTCCCGGTGCAGGAGATCTTGATCGGCCAGGCATCGAAGATGAAGTTGGTGATGTCGAAGGTGTGCGGAGCGAGATCAACGATGACGTCGCGGTCCGGGTAGGCTGGCTCGAGGTTCATCCATACCAGCTGCATCAGGAACGGCCGGCCGAAGAAGTTGGACCTCATCAACCTGCGCACCTCGTTCATGGCGTTGTTGAAGCGATAGATATGACCGACCGACAGGGTGAGATTTCTCTCCTCGGCCAAGTCGACCAGGACCTTGCCCTCCTTGGAATCGAGGGCAATGGGCTTCTCCACTAGAACGTGCTTGCCAGCTTCCAATGCATCCTTGGTCGCCTGGAAATGCAGGCTGTTGGGCAGGCAGACATTGACCGCCACGATCGAGTCGTCCTCCAGCACTTCACGATAGTCATGATGAAGGTTCTGTACCCCAAAGCGATCATGGCAGAACTCCAGGTTCTTGTCGAACTGGTCGGAGACGGCCTTGACCTTGACCCCTGGGATATGGCTATACTCGTCCACGATCTTCTTGCCCCAGTACCCTACTCCCAGGACGGCCACGTCGAAGCGCCTCATCATGCACCCCCTAGGTGTTCGCGTATCTGCTCGCAGATATAGTCGACCTCTTCGTCCTTCAGCGAGGGGAAGATCGGCAGGGAGAGCAGCCGGTTGGACAGGGCCTCGCTTTCCGGATAGGAACCTGGACCAAAGCCGAAGGCGTCCTTATAGACGGGTTGCAGATGGATCGGCACGGGATAGTGGACCGCGGTGTCCACGCCCTTGGAACCCAAGTATCGGGCGAGGCCGTCACGGTCGTCGGCCTGGATGACGAAGAGGTGGAACACCGGGACGATGTCCTTGGTCCCGAGAGGCGGCAGCACGACCTCCGGGAGGTCCTTGAGCTTCTCCGAGTAACGGCGTGCGATGGCCCTCCTCCGCTCGTTCCAGGCGTCGAGATATCTCAGCTGCACCCGGCCGAACGCGGCATTGCTGGTGTTGAGCCGAGAGGTGAAGCCAAAGACGTCATGGACGTAGCGGGAGATGCGACCACAGTCCCGGAGCTTTCTCAGGTCATCGGCCAGCCTCTTGTCGTTGGTGGTGATCATACCGCCGTCGCCGCCTACGGTCATGTTCTTGGTCGAATAGAACGAGAAGCAGCCCGCATCCCCGATCGAGCCGGCCCTCTTTCCCTTGTAGACCGCCCCATGGGCCTGGCAGGCGTCCTCGATGATCTTGACCTTATCGCCGGCGGCCTCCCTGATCTCGTCCATCGGGGCCGGGTTGCCGAAGAGGTGCACCGGCATGACCGCTGCGGTGTTCTTGTTGGGCATGACCTCCCGGGGATCTAGATCGTAATCTTTGCGCGATGAATCGGCAAAGATGGGGGTTGCTCCGGCATGCACGATGGCATTGGCGGTGGCAATAAAGGACAACGGCGTGGTGATGACCTCCCGACCACGGACGTTCAAGGCCATCAGGGTCAGGATCAGGGCGTCCGTCCCGGACGATACGGCGATCGCTTGCTCGGTACCAGTGTAACGGGCGAACTCTTCCTCGAATTTGAAAACACTCTCGCCGAGTACCATCCGCTCATTGCGCAGGGCATCGGTCATGGCCTCCAACATCTCGTTGGTGACCATCGGTCGGGCTAATGGAATCTTGTTCATTCGCTCACTTCCTCCGGATCTCCCGGGCCGGGTTGCCTACGACCGTCGCCCCGGAGGGCACATCCCGGGTCACCACCGCTCCGGCGCCGACCAGAGCGTTCTCCCCGATGGTGATGCCGCACACGATGACCGCTCCGGCGCCGATCGACGCACCTTTCTTGACCGTGGTGGGGACGATCTCCCAGCCTCCCGTCGCCTTGGGATAAAGATCGTTGGTGAAGACCACGTGGGGTCCGATGAACACCTCATCTTCGATAGTAACCCCGGTGGGTATGAAAGCAAAGGCCTCGACCTTACACCGATCGCCGATCCTGACTCCCCTCTGGACCTCGACATAGGCGGCGATCTTGCACTCGACCCCGATCTTACAGCCGTAGAGGTTCACGAAGTCTCGGACGACGGTGCCCTCCCCGATCTCGCAATTATCGATGGAGTAAAAATTAGCCAAGAGCTTCATTTCGGGCTTGCGAAGCATCTACTGGGCCATAAATATTTGGTGCTCTCTGGCATCGACGCCAACCTATCTGGAACGCTGACAGAAGAATAAGGAGCGGCCCGATGGCCGGCCATTGCTCCTTTTTCTCCATGCACCCATAGGTGGATTCGGACGTTCTGAACTTCTTGGACAGTGGGATCTACCCCGCCCATGAGGGCAGGCCCCCATCCTGACATTCGTCACGATAATACCCCGGAAAAAGGTTCCCCGCCTACCATCTGAGATAGCATCGTCTCCGATGAAAACGGCCTGACCCGCCCTCTTGCGATTGTCCTGAGGTGCGCTTTTGCCGGCATTCCTCCATCAGCCGGAGGACCTCGTCCTTGGGCCGTTCCCATGACGCTATCCCTCCCTCCACGACCTTGATGCTAGGGTGGGGGGAGGCCTGCTCGAACGACGGAAGGCAGGACAGGAAGCCTCTGTTCCTTCCTTCCAGCTTGAAGCGCAGCAGGGCTAGTTCGTACTCGATCTGGCCGCTGGGCACCTCCATGGGATTACTTCCGGTGTGCTCACTTATCCTGCTTCGAGCGTAGCGATAGCCGCGCCTTTGCCCTTCCGCCCATACCCCCAGCAGATAATCGTGGATCGCCCCCCACGGGTCGGCCTGTTCCAACACCCTTCTGGCCTGGGGATGATTGCGATAGGCAACGGTGCGCCCCTCGATCACCCGCTGGGCCAGCAACGCCTCGCGCCACAGGCCGCCCAGTCCGGGGGGGTCGAGGTAACAGGGATGGATGCTCCAGAGCCGCACGATGCCCCATTGGATCACCAATGGATAGTCCTGCTCCCGACATATCGTTTTATCTAATGGATATCATACCAGGGACCTGCTATGTTAGTGAGCGTGGTCCTGAACGTCATGAACGAGGAACAGCATATCGCCGACCTCCTCGACAGTTTGGTCATCCAGGAACAGCCGGTAGAGATCATCGTGGTCGACGCCGCCTCGAAGGACCGCACCCAGGATATCGTCAGAAGGTACACCAAGCGGTATCCGTTCATCAAGATGTTCATCAAGCCCGGCACCCGCGGGGTAAGCACTAACTTCGGCATCTCCAAGGCAACCGGGGAGATCATCGCTTTCACCGGCGGGGATGATCTGGCCAATCCGAACTGGATCAAGGAGCTTCGCCGCACCTTCAAGGAGGGGGCAGACATCGTGGCCGGCCGCTCCATAATGATCGGGCTGAAGGCCTGGGAGGACCTGGACCGGGTGGAGCTTTACCATAAGGGGTTCGACATCTCGTTCCCCTCGGCCAACATGGCCTTCCGCCGGAAGGTCCTGCAGAAGGTCGCGGGGTTCGACCCGTGGTTTATCACCGCCGAAGATATCGATCTGAACTACCGGGCGGTGGATGCCGGTTACCACATCACCTATAATCCAGATGCCATCATCTATCGGAGGACCAAGTCCACCGTCTACGGATTCTTCAAGCAGGCCTTCTGGAATGGCGCGGGAAGGAAGCAGCTCACTCTCAAGCACGGAAACCTGTGGGGCAAGTACGACCCGCTCCGCATGTTCAAGCAAAAGATGACTTTCTGGGCACTCACCCGCCTCTTCGTGGCCCTTCTGGGATACGTCGGCTTCAAGCTTTTCGACGACAGGGGGGCTTATGGCAAGAAAGGCGAGACTCCTCCCACCAAGTAAACCCTCCTCGTCGACGGCATCAGACCTCAGTCCCCTGGCGGTACGGTCTTAGCAGGGAGCATGGACCTTTCTTTCACAGCACCTTCGGACAGCTGGGTCAAAAATTCAGTCACCAGGGCAAGGATGATTGGTACGGCGATGACCATGGCCAGCGATCTCTTGTACGATAGCCTGCTGATGACATATTCAACGAGGGCGAAGACCACAATTGCCGGGAGGTGGGGGGCGACCTTGCGGATCACGTTCTTAGTAATGCTTACGACATCTTCCGTCCTCATGTCCAATGCTTGAGCGGCGGCAATATATCATCGTTTCTGGCCTGCAACAGATTATAGTACACCCATTCCTTTTAGCCTATGATCTGCTTTGAAGCTGAGCGTCATCATCCCCACCCTCAACGAAGAGGAATGCATCGGCCAGGTCATCGACGAGGTCCATGCCGCCCTTAAGGGCAAGGGGCTCGACTACGAGATCATGGTGGTTGACGGCCGTTCCAAGGATCGCACCAGGGACATCGCCCGGAAGAAGGGCGCAGTGGTCGTGGAAGAGCCTCGCAAAGGCTACGGGCGGGCGTACAAGACCGGCTTCGAAAAGGCTCGCGGGGACGTCATCGCCACGATGGACGGTGACTGCACTTATCCTGCAGATATGATCGTGCCTCTTGTGGAGAAGCTTAAGGAAGAGAACCTGGAGTTCATCACCACCGACCGTTTCGGGCACATGGAGGAGGGAGCCATGAGCACCATGCACAAGATCGGCAATCTGGGCCTCTCGTTCACCACCAGGCTACTGTTCGGACGAATAATACGAGACTCCCAGAGCGGCATGTGGGTGTTCCGACGGAAAGCGCTCAAGAAGATCAACGTCCAGGACGACGGCATGCCCTTTTCCGAGGAGATCAAGATCGAGGCTTTCCGTAAACTTCGCTCCAAGGAAGTGATGATTTCCTACCGTCGCAGGGTCGGCGAGGTAAAGCTATCCTCCTGGAAGGACGGCTGGAAGAACTTCAAGTTCCTATGGGTTAAGCGTTTCCTCAGCCCTCGAGATAAGTCTTTGCGATCCTGATCGTCTCACGCAAACTATCCTTGACCTTCGGATTATAGAAACTGGCAGCCGGATGGTACGCCGGGATGAGATCGATCTCCCGGCCCCCTATCTTGACCTTCAAGGGCTTGTTGACCTCGTCCTTCATGCTCACATCCCGCTTCAGCAGGTCCTTGGCCGCTGACCGGCCCAGGGTGATGATGACCTTCCGACCCTCCAGTTCATATTCCAGGCAGGGATAGCAAGCATCCATTTCCTCCTGCTTGGGCGGACGGTTGTTGGGCGGCCGGCACTTGACGGTGTTGGTGATGAATACGGTATCACGGGGTAGCCCTTCCTCCTCCAGCAGCTTGTTCAACACCCGGCCGGACGAGCCGACGAACGGTTTTCCGGCCGCATCCTCCTTGGCGCCGGGAGCCTCTCCAACGAATGCTACCGGTGAGGATGGGTCGCCGTCGGGCAGGACCACATTGGCCCGACCTTCGCATAACCCGCAGCGCTGGCAGTCCTTGTCCGGCCTCATTTTCGCAGGATCTCTTCGGCCGTGACCAGGGAGGATAGTTTGACACCCATGTCGCTCAACCTCTTCTCTCCGCCTTCCTGGCGGTTGACCACACACAACACGTTGGTGACGGTGCCACCGGCGGCGCGCACGATCTCGATGGCGTCGACGACCGAGCCAGCAGATGTGATGACGTCCTCGACCATCAGGACCGTCTCCCCGCTCCCCAGGGCGCCTTCTATCATCTTCTGAGTACCGTGGTCCTTCTTCTCCTTACGGACCATGATATAGGGGATCTTGGTGCGGAGAGAGAGCGCCACAGCCAGGGGGATCGACCCCAGGACCACACCGGCGATCTTGTCAACATTAAGGGCGCGCATCTGGATCTCCCTAGCCATCTCGTCCGCTATGACCTCTAGCACATAGGGGTCGGTGCTCGCCTTCTTGATGTCGATGTAATACGGGCTCTTCTTGCCCGATGCCAGCGTGAAATCACCATACATCAGGGCGTTGCAGCGCACCAGCGCTTCTTTGATCCTTGCGTTCAAATCACCACGGCTCCTTCTTCTTTCCGAGCTTAAATCCAATTATATTGACCACACGGTGCAGGATGGGGACGAACAGCAGTAGGGCAATTAGCGCCACGATGCTCTCCCCGTTGATGTAATGAGCGGTAAACCAGGCGGGGTAGAAGAGGGCGGTCAATCCCAGCCCCCCGACCACGAAGTCATACTGGTCCAGCAGTGGCGCCTTGTGCCCCCGCTCCATGCCGAGCCGGCGCTTGATGAACGCCCCCGTCATATCTCCCAGAAGGGAACCGAGCGCCATGACGAACACCAGACCGACCCCTTGGGCCAGTTCCCCATACCTCCATAAGTCGGCAGAACCCAGGGCGTCGGTCGCCAAGATCATTCCGACGCCCAGAGCGGTGCCTGACGCTACCCCGCCGACCAGGCCTCTCCAGGTCTTGCCATCGCCAAGGATGCGCTTTCCTTTCCAGGTACGGCCGAAATCGACCGGGGTGCCGCCCCCGAACAGCACCGCCGCTGAATTGGGCAGCAACGCAGGAAGGAATAGGACGATCCCGCTGATAGCGACCAGCCACAGGTCCATGAAGGCGGGATTGCTCACCGTGTAGATTACACTTTTTCCCCTTAGGGGCTTTCCCGGCGCCGCCTCAGCTGGCGACGAAGAGGCAAATTCACGGCGGGGGGCCAGCGCCCATAGGACACGAGTTCGGTAGGAAGCGTGCATCGACCGATGGGTGAAAAAAGGCCCCTCCGGCACTTGGGACGAGGGACGGATGGAGGCCGCTACCGGTGGGGCCGGTGCATCCCGAAATGTCCCAGGCCCCCTTCAGCGGCAAGGGTGAGAGAGCGTGGCTCACTCCGGCGCGCTGCCATCGGCCTTGGTCTTGTCCTCGGCCTTGACCACCTTGAACAGCGGGACCACGGCCCGGCCCAGGGCCTCGTTGAGCACCTGGGCCATGGCCAGGTACACCGCGAACGCTCCCGCCAGTATGCCGACGTAACCAGCGAGCACCTTGAGGTCCCCGGACGCGAAGGCCTCAGCACCGGCCAGTAGGAGGAGGACCACGGTCAACGCCACGAAGATCGGTCTGGAACACCCGGTTCGTGCCGATCGTGCCAACGGTCAGGTATGCGGAGAACACGCCCCACAGGAAGAACAGCCAGGCCATGGCCTGGGGGGTTTCGGCGGAAGCGTACCCGATCTTGGGAGCGAGGAGGATGGCGACCATGATGATCCAGAAGAAGCCGAACGACGCGAACACGGTCGTCCCGAAGGTGTTGCCCTTCTTCCATTCCATGAGGCCCGGCGGTGAGCTGGGCGATACCTCCGAAGAAGATGCCCATGGCCAATATGGCCGCTCCCAAGGGTATGTATCCGGCGTTGTGCAGGCTCAGCAGAATGGTGGTCATCCCAAACCCCATCAGTCCGAGGGGGGCGGGATTGGCGGAACGGTCCTTGATCATCGTTTCGATTTCTCTCGCGGTCATTTTGTTCGGACCATCAATTTTATGTTGATATAAAAGCGAATCTGTCCTCAGAGAACATATCGGATCTTGGACAACGAATCCCATCAGCGGGAACGCTGATCGAAGAAGTTCAGGACATCATTCACCACGAACTCCGAACTGACCACATCCAGGCGGTCGGAGAACTGCGTGGCCCTGCGGTCCAGGATCACCGCCGCACCCACGTCGGTCTCCATCCTGATGAGGCGGCCAATGGCCTGCAGCAACTTCCTGGTGACCGGCGCCTTGACCGTGTATTCCCAGCCCCGGCCGAACTTGACCTCGTAGTAATGGAGCAGCGCCCTTTGCTTGGCCGTGGGCTTTGGGTAGGGGATGCCAGCGATGATAGCCGCCTCCAGTTCCCGGTCGGGGAAATCGATTCCCTCGCTTATCCGGCCGCCCATGACCGCGAACAGCACCGCTCCCTCCTCGGCGGAGCCCTTGAACATCTCCACCGTCTCCATGAGCTCGTTCTGGGGCATGCCCCGACGCTCGATGTGGACCTTCCGGCGGATGCGGTGAAGTATGCCGTCGTGTAGGAAGCGGTCCATCAGTGCGTAGGAGGGGAAGAAGACCACGGTATTGCGGTCCAGGACGTTGCACAACGATACGGCGTATTCCTCCATCCGGATGACGATGTCCTCGTCCTTGACGATGTCCTCGTAGCGCGTTGTCACATCCTCGAGATAGAACACCTTTCTATTCTCTGCAGGGAAGGGGGAAGGGAAGGTCATCATCGCCGAGCCCTTGGGAAGGCCGATGGAATCACGGTACTCGTTCAACGGCTGCAGCGTCCCTGACATGTGGACCGAGGCATGGGAGTCCAGGACCGCCCGGCAGGCCAGGGAGGGGTCCATGCAGTATGCTTCGAACGCCGGGTTCTCTCCCCCGACCACTAGTTTGACGTAGCACTCCTCGTCCAGGTCCAGCCAGAAGAGCAGGAAGCCGCCCAGGGAGTGGATGTACGACCGCGGCAGGCGGCCCTGCCCCTTCTTCGCCTCCCTTATGCTCTCTCCGTAGGCCATCATGGACTTGGCGGCATTGGCCAACCCGGTGGAGGTGGTGGTGAAGGCGGCCATGAGCCCTTCCTCGAGGAACGGGGGAGGGATGAGGCCATCGTCCTCAATAAGGAACTCATCCAAAGCTTCCCGCAATCGATTCCGGGCCGCTTCCACGAAATCGAGCACGCTGACGCCGTTCATCACCTCGGGATCGCCATGCTCCTCGACCTCCTTCTTGACCAGGTCGAGCAGCCGTTCTGACAGCGAGACCGAACGGGTCTCCCGCGCGTACTCCGGAAGGTTGTGGGCCTCGTCCACCACGACTACCGCATCGGAGATGGGGATGTTCATCCAGTCCAGGAGGTTATTGCGGATGAAGGGCATGAAGAAGTAGGCGTAGGGGGCGGTGGCCACCGTGGCCTGGGGAAGGAGGTCCTTGGTAAGCTCGTGGGGGCACAACCCTTTCTCATCGCAAAAGGCCACGAACTCCTCGACCGTAGGCAGGTTCTCGTGGCAGTAGTGCTCGATGTCCTTGAAATCAGTGGCCAGAACGGCCTCGTAGAAGCGACATCCTCCCGGCTTGTTCTCCCGGGAGCGGGCCTTCCGCTCGGCGCACAGTTTGGACAGCTCTTCCGGCGAACCGGAACGCAGCTCCGGGTCCCTCAGGATCAGGGGGCAGGTGCTCTGCCTTCCCTGCAGGCCGACCCCGAACACCGGCCTTAAGTTGTTGATCTTCCTCAGCTCGAGCATGACCTGGCGCTGCTGGGAGTTTGTTCTAGTGAGGTAAATGACCTTCTTGCCCTGCTCCAGGGCCACCTGCAGTGCTCCGGTAAGGGCACAAACGGTCTTCCCCGTCCCGGTGCCCGATTCCACCGCCAGATGGGTCTGTGACCTCACGATGGTCGATATGACGTTCACCAGTTCGGTCTGATGAGGGCGAGGGGAATAGGGAAAAAGGTCCATCCGGCCAACTCAGGCCCTGGTTATAGATGATGGTTTCGGTGGGTATAGTGAAAAACAATATGAAGAGGGGGCGCTGCCCCGTTCACGCTTCCTTGCCACGCTGCCAGGCATCCTCGCCCAGTTCATCGTATACGGAGACGCTTCCCGAGGCGCCATCGGCTAATGCCTCTTTACCGTCAATGAGTTCGTGAATGCGCTCCTTGCGGAATAGCCAGTAATGGATCCTCCATTCACGACCGTCATACAAGGTGGTCTCCTCCCTCTCGGTGGTAAGTATCCCGGTGTCCTCGAGCATGTAGAATGCATCCCTGTCCTCAGGCTCAAGAATATTGTCGATTATCCTCTCGCTGTAACCGAAGAAGTTGAGGATGTGCTGCGCCATTTCCTTGGCCTGCTCATCGGGCATTCCTTCCTTGTCGATGCCGTTCCGGATGGCAGTGGTCAACTCTTCCAATGTCAATGTGTTGTCTCTTCCGGCCTTCTCTTTCGTATTCATGATTTTCCCCTCTGACTACCATCTGGCTTACGCCAGTACTCTAAGACGTTTTACTATTGAGAGCTTCTTATATAAGCATTTATAGAGATAATTTTCGTTTTATAGAAATCACTAGAATCTTTCATCTAGCTCCTCCTACAGAAGTATATGTTTCTCACCAAGCCCTATATGAACCGGGAAGTCCCAATTATCAATTGAGGTAACGTGAATGATCGCTGAGTTCAGCGTGGTTCCGATCGGGGCAGGAGAGTCCGTGAGCCCCTATGTGGCCGAATGCTTGAAGATCGTAAGGGATAGCGGACTGAAGTACGAGTTCACTGCCCTTGCCACCATAGTGGAGGGCGACTATGATCAGGTCCTGGGAACGATAGGGCTGTGCCACAAGAAGGTCCGCTCCATGACCGACCGGGTCATGACCACCATACGAATCGATGATCGGAAGGGAGCAGTGAACGAGATCGAGCGTAAGGTTAAAAGCGTGGAAGAAAAAATGTAAAATTTAAAGGAAGAGGCATAGCCTCTTGTTATTGCTAGACGCTCAGATCTGCAGGTAATCCCGGTTGCCGAACTTGCTCAGTTCGACCGAGCGGACCTCTTGGAAACCTTTGACCGCCGCCATCTCCTTGACAACGGCCTCGCTGACCGGGTTATCCACGGAAACGAGCATGAGGGCCTTTCCACCCTTCTGGTCCCGACCCAGGCCCATCCGGGCGATGTTAATGCCCTTGCTGCCCAGCATGGTCCCGATGCGTCCGATTATGCCTGGCATGTCGGCATGCACGGACAACAGGAAATCGCCTTCCAGGGGCAGGTCCAGGTCATACTCATCGATGCCCAGAAGCCTCGGCTCAGAGCCGGGGAAGGCCGTACCGCGGACCTCTCTCTTGACCCCGTCCGATTGCAAGGACACCGAGATCATGTTAACATAGCGCTTGGATTCCTCGACCTTGACCTCGACGATCTGGATGCCCTTTTCCTTAGCGATCAGCTCGGCGTTGATGATGTTCGGCTGCTCGCCCGAAAGGTTCGACAGTACGCCCATGAGGGCAGATACTGTCAGCATCTTGGTGTCCACCGTCGCCAGGTCCCCGTAGACGGTCACCTGGACCTTGGCCACCGGGGCGTCGGTCAGTTGTACCGCGAACGCACCGAGGAGCTCGGCGACGGATATGAACGGTACCACCTTGGGGTCCATGCCCCTCACGGGGGCATTGACCGCGTTGGAGATACGCTTATCGAGCAGGAACATCTTGACATGCTCGGCCATCTCCACCGATACCTTTTCCTGCGCTTCCTTGGTCGAGGCGCCCAGGTGAGGCGTCACTACGATATTGTCAAGGGTCAGGAGCTTGGAACCGGTAGGCGGCTCCTTCTCAAAGACGTCCAGCGCCGCGCCGGCAATCGTCTTGTTCTTCAATGCCTCGTAGAGCGCCTCCTCATCGATCAGCTCGCCCCGGGCAACGTTCAGTATGATGGCGTTGGGCTTCATCTTGGCGATGAGCTCCTTGCTGATCAGGTGATGAGTGCTGGGTGTGAGGGCGGCATGGATGGTGATGACGTCAGCTTCTTCGATGACCTGCTCCAGCGGCATGAGGCGGACGCCCAACTTCACCGCGACCTCGGGCGATATGTAGGGATCGTAACCGACCAGCTTCATCTGGAAGGACTTGGCGCGCCTGGCCACTTCGCCGCCCACCCGGCCGATACCCACTATGCCCAGGGTCTTGCCGTACAGTTCGAAACCGGTGAACTTGGACCGCTTCCATTCGCCTTTCTTGAGGGATGCGTCGGCCCATACGACATTGCGGGCAAGGGACATCATCATAGCCATGGTGTGCTCGGCGGCGGAGATGATGTTGGCGGAGGGCGTGTTCATGACCAGGATGCCCCGGCGGGTAGCGGCCTTGACATCGACATTGTCCACACCGACGCCGGCCCGGCCGACGACCTTGAGATTCTTCCCGGCCTCGATCACCTCGGCGGTGACCTTGGTGCCCGATCTTATGATCAGCGCATCATAGTCCCCGATGATCTTCATCAGCTCCTCGTGGGGGATGTTGGGCCGGATGTCCACTTGGACCTGACCGCCCCCCCTCAGCATCTTCAGGCCCTCTTCCGAGAGCTCGTCGGTAACCAGCAGTTTGATCATTTCATCGTCTCCAGGACCTCGTCCATGTTCCTCAACAGGCCGCGGACCTCCTCGACCGTCAGGTCGCCCATGTGGCCCACCCGGAAGGTCGCGTCCTTGATGTCCCCGTAGCCGTTGGAGATCTCATAGCCGCGCTCCTTGAGGCCCTTGTTGAGCATGCTAAAGTCAATGTCGCCCCGGTTTATCACTGTGATGGTATCGGAGAGATAGCCCGGCTCGGCAAACACCCCATGGCGCTTCCGGGCCCAGGACCGCACCAGCTCGGCCATCTCCTGGTGGCGGCGGTATCGGGCGGCCATGCCTTCCTTAAGGATCCTTTCCAGTTGGAAGTCGAGGGCGTACATCAGGGACACCGGGGGGGTGGTGAGAGAGTAGTTCTTGTCGGCCATCTTCTTCATCTGGATCAGGTCAAAGTAGTAGCCCTTGTTCGGCACGGTCTTGGCCTTCTCCAGCAGACGGTCGGAGCAGCAGATGATCGCTATCCCCGGGGGGAGCGCCAAAGCCTTCTGCGTGCCGAATATCAGGGCGTCCAGGTCCAGCTCCTTGATCTTGAGGTCCGAACCATAGATGGCGGTGACGCCGTCCACGAACATCAATGGGTCGTGGTCCTTGCGGACCGCTCTGACCAGGTCCTTCACCGGGTTCAGCACGCCAGTGGAACTTTCGTTCGCGACCACGGCCACAGCCTCGATGTCATCGGTCAGCTGGCCCTCCAGATCCGCCGGCTTTACCGCCTTGCCCCAGGCCCCGTTGAGCTTCTTGACCTCCTTGCCGTTCTCGGTACCGATGCCCTGCCAGCGGTCTCCGAATGAGCCGTTGGAGATGCCCAGCATCTTGCTCTTGACACCATTCCGTACGCACGCCTCGAGAAGTCCAGAGGCGGAGGCCGGGGACATCATGATGTGCATGTCGGTGTCCAGGGTCTTGTGGAGCTTCTCCACAATGCGTTCCTGGAGCTGCTCGTACTCTTTGCTCCGATGAGTGATCATCGGCCTGGTCATGGAATCGAGGACCTCTTTGCGGACCTCGACCGGACCTACGGTGAACAGTGTGTGATTCACAGACATCCCCCGAAAATCTCCCGGCGCTTCAGGCGCGAACAGGGCAGACAGGGGACATCCGATAACGTCCTCCACATCCGCATCCCGATCCGCATCCGTCGGCGGCGCTCGTCATGTCCAGCATGCGCTCTGCCCTTGATAATGCCAGATAAGGAAAATCCTGTATTGAGGGCATGACAGCATGTGGCATGTTGATTTCCGGTATCATGAAGATATGAATATAAACTTTCCTATGCCATGCTGGCAGGCATAGGAATGGCGATAGAAAAGGTCACCTGATGGGCTGGGCCACTTTTGATGCTTGCTTTCCCATGTACTCGCCGATGCGGGCGACCTCCTCCTTGAACTTCTCCAGGTCGTAGTTCTGAGCGTGGATCATGGCGCTCCAACGCGAAGTGTAGCTGGCCAGGAACACCAGTTCAGAAAGCTCTTCCTCCGTGGCGCCTTGACCTTTGGCCATGGTAAGGTGCATCAGTTGACAATATGGGCATTTAATATTGGCCGCGATGGCCAGCCCTATCATCTCACGATATTTCGGAGGGATCGCCGATTCTCCGAACTGGTACTTCTTCATCAGCTCCCAGTCGTTCACCAGGACAGTCCTCAGGCAGCGCCTTGTAGAAGTCCGGGACGAACCCAAAGGTCTTCTTTATGTCCTCCAATGTGTCTTCGTAGCTTCCCATAAGGGCACCAGGACCTTACGTCTCCGCTGACGGCTAATATAGTTTCCTTATTTGGTCCCTTTCCGGACCGGAGCCTTGCTGGCCTTGCCCTTCACCAGCTTCTTGTCCCGCTCCTGCGCTTCCTTCAGCGATTCCAGCTGTACTATCTCGATCTCGAAGATGTCGGCGCAGGGCAGCTCGGCGATGGTGTCGTCCAGGATCTCCTCGTTCTCCACGCTCATCACGAACGCCGCGGAACGCTGCCCGCTGAAGAAACCCCCGCTCAACATACCATCCTTCTCCATCCCCAGCAGCATATCGATACTGGGAAGGATCTTCATTTCAACGATCTCCCTGTTCTGCTCTTCGGTCTCGCCCACTCCGCCCTCGCTGAGCTTCATCAATACCAGGAATTCCATGTTCTCACCGGACCACTTATGATTGTACTTGACGTCATCTTTTTCCCGTTATAGGCCTGCTGCGGACCTCATCTCGTTGACGATCCGGCGATCTCTCTCCAGGGCCGATGATATCCTTTGGACGGGGGCGACATCGACATCATACACATCCATCATCGGCAGGCCGGCCAGTATCTTGTCCAGTTCCAGATTGTCCTCGGCCTCGAATATGAACGTCCCGGACCTCTGCCCCTCGAAAAAACCGCCCATTACCTTGTGGTCGCCCTCCATCTCCATCAATCTTTCCAATGACGGCATTAGCTGGTCGGTCAGCAGGAATGCGGCCTCCTCCGACGAACCACCATAGGATTCCTCCCTCAGCTTGAAGATCACGACGTACTGCTCGGCCATATCACAAGTTTGGCGCCGGGGCTATTTAGTTGTTCTATTCTTGATGGCCTTCAGTGCCTCCAACCAGAAGGAGCCGACGATGGCCAGTCCGAGCGCCAAGGCCCAGTTCCCTGCGCTCAGAGCGGTGGTCTTTACCGCACCATAGAGGGGCGGCACCGTGGTCACCGCTATCGCGAACAGGCCAGCGGCTAGAGCCCAGACCACCATGGTGCGGTTGGAGAGCGGACCGATCTCGAATAGCGAGCGGTCCTGGGAGCGCATGTTCAGAGCGAGGAGCGCATGACCGACCAGCCAGGTCACGAAAGCCATGGTCTGCGACGGGGCCAGATCATGGGTGCTGTTCCATGTCAAAAGATAGGCCGCCGTGACGGCAAAGATCAGGCCGAGGGAGCTGACGAAGATGCTCAGGACCATCGAATGATCCATGAACGATGCCTTGGGGTCGCGGGGCGGCCGTGACATAAGTGCGCCGTTCGACCGCTCGGCCACAAAGGCCGCCGCCGCCCCTAGGTCCATGAACAGCTCCAATAGAATTATTTGAACGGGCGTGAAGGGGATCGGCAGGAACGCAAGCACCGCTATCAGAGTGATGGCGATGAGGGCCACCTTACATGCCAAATAGTAACGTACCCCCTTTGTCAGGTTGTCGAACAGGACCCTTCCTTCCCTGACCGCCCGGGCGATGGTAGCGAAGTTGTTGTCCGCTAGGACCATGTCGGCCGACTCCCTGGCCACATCCGTGCCACCCTCCCCCATAGCGATCCCGATGTCCGCTGATGCCAGCGCCGGTGCATCGTTGATGCCATCCCCCGTTACCGCGATCCGTTCACCGTTCGCTCTAAGCGCCTTGACGATGCGCAGCTTGTGTTCCGGAGTCACTCGGGCATAAACCCTCTCCTCCCGGACGGCTTTTTGGAGTTCGGCATCGCTCTTACTGTCCAGGTCCACACCGGTAAGGACGTGGCCATCATTCTGCAGACCCACCTTTGCGGCTATGGAGACCGCGGTGAGGGGGTGGTCCCCGGTCAGCATTATGACCCTTATGCCCGCGGCCGAACAGGTTTCGATAGCGTTCTTGGCCTCGGGGCGGGGAGGATCGGCCAGGCCGATGAACCCTACGAACATCAGATCGGATTCGGCGCCCTCGATATCGATCCCATCGGTGCCCTCCTTCTCCGCCACGGCCAATACTCTCAATCCGCGGGAGGCCATGGCTGCCGCCTGCTCCAGGATATTGCCTCGTTCACCGCTACCCAGTGGTGCGGATGAACTGCCCTCGCCCATAGCGATGCATCGGGAGAGTATGCTCTCCGGCGAGCCCTTGGCCGCAACCCGATGTTTGCCGTCGGAATCATAGACGACCGACATTCGTTTGCGGATGTTATCGAAGGTATGCTCGGTGATCAAGGGGTTCCTATCTCTTATCGCCGATACGTCGGTTCCGTCCCTTAGGGCCTCTTCTACCAATGCGATATCCAGCGGGTCCCCTTCTACTTCACCCTTGGATAAGCGGGCGTCGTTGGCCAGGATCGCCAGGTGAAGTATCCGTTCCCTATGCTCAGCAGGAAATAATTCCTGGATCTGCATTCGATTGGTGGTGAGCGTACCGGTCTTGTCCGTACATATGACCGTGACCGCCCCCAGGGTCTCCACCGCCTGCAGCCTTTTGACCACCGCATTCTCCTTCGAAAGACGATAACCGCCAATGGCCAGGACCATAGTGATTATTATCGGCAGCTCCTCAGGAATGGTGGCGAAGGCCAGTGAGAGGGCGGTGAGCAGCATCTGCTGAGGGTCCTGGCCGTTCAGCAACCATCCCAGCAACGGGACCAGGACCGAGAACCCGATGGCGAGCAGCACCATCCACTTGGTCAGATCGTTCATGGTCCGCTGCAGTACGGTCTTAGGCGGATGTTCCTTGCGAGCCAGACCGGCAATCCGGCCGAGCTCGGTGCCCATTCCGATGGCAGTGACCACCGCCGTGCCCCGCCCCCTGGTGACCACGGTCCCTGCGAATACTATGTCGGTCCGTTCGGCCAGGGCAACCCTGGCGGGGACCGGGGCAATGGCCTTCTCCTGAGCGGCCGACTCTCCAGTCATTGCGGCCTCTTCGACCGACAGGCCATAGGATTCCAGCAGCCGCGCATCAGCGGGTACTCGGCGGCCCGACTCCAGAACAATGATGTCCCCGGGCACTACTTCCTCGACCTTGATCTCGATGTCCTTTCCATCCCGACGCACCGTGGCGGTCGGTTCCGACAGACTGTTCAGGGCCTCGATGGTCCTTTCCGCCCTGATCTCGTTGTAAATCTCCACGAATACCAGGGCGATGATCACCGCAAAGATGGTCAGGGAGTCCTCGAGCTTGCCCCAGAATGAATATAGAACGCCGATGGCGAACAACAGCAAGATCATCGGTTCAGTGAGCTCATGGGCCGCCTCCGACCACCAGGGCAGCTCCCTCCGTTCGGACAACCGATTCTTTCCGAACCTCTCGGAACGGACCTTGGCCTCTTCGGTAGAGAGGCCATCCGCATTTGAACCCAGTCTGGCGAGGACGGCCGCTCCGTCCATGGACTGCCAGGCCTCCCTCTCGGCCATGTTCCCGGACGGCACGATCACTCACTTCCTCCTCAGGACCAATTATGGGTGCCGGGCTCATTAAAAATAGCTATACGAGATCATTGAAAAGAGCCGAAAGGGGAGTGGAGTCAATCTGGAGGATTGAAGTGCGAGCATGCCACCAAACCCCGTTCCGGGTTAAGACCAAAAATCCATTCAACAGTAATAAGTCTACCGCAATGAACTATCGTTATTATTGATGTCTGGTGAGGTCCAGTCATCGATAGCTGACCTTATCGAACGATGAGCGCCCGTCCAAAATTCGCTCCGCTCCAAGAAGGGGGGTCGAAATCGGGGAGGGGGCGCTCTTCGATCGATATGGGGAAGACACCAGTGGGAGCGGGTCCCGCCAGCGATATTTCCTCAGGAGCACTCTTTTTCTATCCGCCCCATTGTCGCCTACAACGTCTCAGTCATGCGCCCCCGCGCGGCCGTTGGTCCTGCTCTCATCCTCGGTCTCGGTACGATCGAGCATGCATCCTACGAACAGGGCGCCTATGGAGATCGGGAGCGCGATGACTATGGGGTCGACCGCTTGCCAGGGCATGCTTAGTACGGCGGGAGTGCCGAAAAAGAACTGACTGAGCCCGAGGGCCGACGATTCCTTGACGTGTACGAAGGCTGTCCAAACGAACCAACTTATGCTTCCAAGACCGAGGGACAGTTTGGCAGCCAGTGCCGATGGTCTCTTACTGAACAGCCCATGAACGAAGGCCGGCAGGAAGGCGCAGGCGCACAACCCCATGAACATGGCCGTCGCCCTTGCAATGATGCTTCCGGGCATGATATACGCGAGACCCACGCTCGCTACTATCATGACTACAGCTCCCACCTTGTTCGCTCTTAGAGAAGGAGCCATGAGCGCAGATGAGGAGGCCCGGCCCCTCTTGATGTGCGCCCATAGATCAAAGCCAGCAGTGGTACCCATGGCATGGAATATCGCGCTCAGGGTGCTCATGGCCGCGGCCAGCAGGACGAGCATGAAGATCACTACGAACAGATCGGGCATGGCCGAGTTAATGAACAACGGCATGATGTTATCGGCATTATTATTGGCCGCCACGATCGAGATCTTGCCCAGGGTGTTGTAGAAGTAGACATTGGTCAGAGGCCCGACAGTATAGACGATGCCCGTTGTGAGCAGTATGAATAGTCCACCTACCGGTATTGCTCGGTTAAGGGCCTTGTCATCCTTAGCGGTCATGAATCGGACCACCAGCTGGGGCTGGGCCAGCACACCGATGCCCACGCCCATTATGATGGTGGTGATCAGGGTCAGCCATATTTCTGAACCGAACTGCGGCATGGCCGTCCAGCTGGTCATCCCCTTGCTAGTCAGAGAGGCAGGAATCTGCGGAGAGAGATTGGACAAGTTAGTGAAGGCAGTGGTGGGGTCCCCCAGGAGCAGGAAGGTAAGGAAGAGTAGGACGACCATGCCCACGATCATGATGACGCCTTGCATAGCATCAGTGTACATGACCGCGATGAGACCGCCGAATATGACATATACGGCAGTAATGACAGCAAAGGCCAGGAGGGCGAGGTTGAAATCGACCCCCAAGGTGGTCTCTACGAACCTCGAGCCCCCGATGAGCACCGCAGCCGCATAAAGAGGCATGGCGATCAGAATGATGATGGCAGAGGCGTACTGCATGAAAGATGAATTGAACCGCTTGCCCATCAGGTCGGGAAAGGTGACCGCCTTCAACCGCTTTCCGAGCTGCCTGGTCCGCTTGCCGAACACGATGAACGCCAGCAGTATACCTACTCCGATGTTGAGCATGGCCAGCCAGATCAAGCCCATACCGTAGAGGGCGGCGATGCCCCCAAAGCCTACGATGGCAGAAGTGCTGATGAACGTTGCCCCATAGGAAAGACCTAGGATCCAGGGATGGATCTTACGGCCGGCCAGCATGAAGTCCTCGGAGGCCTTGGTCTTCTTGTAACCCAGATAGCCGAGAAACAGGGTAGCCGCGATATAGATGGTGGCGAAGGCCCAGAATGTGGTGGTGTCGATCATCTCAATCCTCTTCCACAAGCTCGTTCCGCTTCCACCATCCGTAGATGATGCAAACTATCGCCAAACCAATGGCCAGGCCGTACCCGGTCAATATCCAAGGGTCATCAATGCCAAACATGGGCCTCTTCCTTCTTTTGTCACCTAGAAAGGGATGCCTAGGATTGCGATACGGTCCCCCTTTCCTCCGGTTTCTGGAATCACAGTTCGAGTATATTAAGTGTGCCGTGTTAGTCCGGCTCACGCTAGCAATTAGCAGCGTTATGATTCAAGTGAACTGAGATATCTCAAGTAGCTTCGCACCAGCATCCAGCAGCTTCTTGACCGCGGTGTCGATCTCCTCCACTCGCATGATCAATAGGGCACATTTGCGGCCGGAGTAAGCATAGGAATATTCGATATTGATCCCCGCCTCTCCTAGGATATTGATGGCCTCGTAAAGTCCACCCGGGCGGTCCTCCATCTCCACGGCGAGCACATCGGTGTACCGTACCGTAAACCCGATGGAGCGAAGCTTCTCCAGGGCCTTTTCCGGCTTGTCGACCAAGGTCCTGATGACCCCATAGCCGGCACCCTCGGCGATGGAGAAGGCGAAGATGTTGACATTCTCCTCCTTCATGGCCTTCGCGACCGCCGCCAGTCGCCCGGGGCGGTTCTCCGAGAAGATGGATAGCTGCTTGACGTGATAATTCTCGTACATCAGATGTCCCTCTTGTCCACCACAAATTTCGATTTACCTTCATATCTGGGCAGAGTGCCCGGCTCCACCAGCTCCACCGTCGCTCCAACATTAAGAGCGTTCTTCAGACGATAGGATATCCTTTCTCTGATGTCCATCAGCTGGATGATGTTGTCGGTGAACGCCTCCCGCTTCAGCTCGACCTTCACCAGCATGGAGTCCAACGCTCCCTTGCGCTCCACAACGATCTGGAAGTGCTCTCCGACCTCTGGCACGGACAAGAGGGTGTGCTGGACCTGCGATGGGAATACATTGATGCCACGGATGATGAGCATGTCGTCCACCCGGCCGTAGATGCGCTGGATGCGTGGATGACTGCGACCGCAGGGACATGGCTCCGGATCGATGGACGAGATATCCCCGATCTTGAACCGGACGATGGGCAGCGCCTCCTTCTGCAGCATGGTGATCACCAGCTCGCCCCTTTCCCCGGGCGCCACCGGCTCTCCTTGGGGATCCAGGACCTCGATGTAGGCGAGGTCCCCCCATACATGTATGCCGTTCTGCTCCGAGCACTCCGTGAAAAGCGGCCCTGACAGTTCCGAGGTCCCGTAACAGTTGTACCCTTTGACCCCAAGCCACCCCTCTATGCGGTCCCTCATCTTTACCGACCAGGGCTCCCCGCCCAATAGGCCGACCTTCAGCTTGGTGTCCTTCTTGATGGACACCCCCATCTTCTCCGCCACCTCACCGAGATGGAGGAGATAGGAAGGCGTGGCGGCCATGGCAGTGACCCCGAGGTCCTGTATGAGCTCGATCTGCCGTTCGGTGTTGCCGGTGGAAGCGGGGACTACGGCCGCCCCGATCCTCTCCGCAGCGTAGTGGAATCCCAGCCCTCCGCTGAACAGACCGTAGGTGTTGCTAACCTGAATCACGTCGTCGGAGGTGAGCCCGATGGAGCTCAGGGACCGGCCGAGCGAAGTCGCCCAGTTGTCGATATCGTTCCGGGTGTAGCCGACGATGGTAGGTTTTCCGGTCGTTCCAGAAGACACGTGGTAGCGCACGACCTCCTTCTTCGGTACGGCAAATATCTTATCGGGGTAACCCTCCCGGAGATCCTTCTTTCCCATGAACGGCAGCTTTCTGACATCTTTGAGGCTTCTGATGTCGTCAGGGTGCACGTTCGCCGATCTCATCTTGGCATGGTAGAAATCGTTGAAAGAGTACAATCTGTAGGCGAGGGTCTTCATGAGCCGATATTGGAGGGCTTCGAGCTCCTCCGGCGGCATGTTCTCGATGCGGGGTTCCCAGCACACCATTGGCATATCACCATGAGGGGCGGTCGGTGTTGTAAGAAGATCCGTGACCAGACCGCCCCGCAACGGCCAGCACCCGATCTTTGGCCGGCCTGACTGACCCGGCTCAGTGTGTTAGGTGATAGCATGTAGCATTAATAGAGTTTGTCGAAGTGAACATATACCGTCGCATTTGGGCGGAACATTCATTGCCAAGGCATCGTTATCTTATCCTCATGGTCGACAAGCTCGATTACCTGTACGCGATGATCGATGATCTCGATGATGACCTTTCAGCGATGCAAGAGGACCTGGAGACCGTCCTGGAACTCCTCGAGGAGGGGGACGTCAAGAAAGCCAAGATCATCCTGGAAGAGATGAACAACTTCCTGGCTGATTTCCTCGAGCCCGAAGAGTGCGTTGACGAGGAGTGCGAGTGCGTGGTCATTGAGGAGGAGCCTGAAGAGGAGCCGGCCAAGAAGCCCGAACCCAAGAAGGGCGGGAATCCCAAGCAGGCGCCCAAGAAGAAGTGAGGGTTGTCCCTCCGTTCTTCCATCGCCTCGCCCCATTTTCATTTTTTATCAGGCGAGGCCGCACACTTACTGCTTTCCGATCAATTTTAATTTAGATGGTACAGTGGTCGGTGGAACACTTGAGCACCAGATCCTCGACCACCGATGTAGCACGATCGACGTCCGCGGCGGTGATCCCATAGTGCGTAACCATCCTGATCAGGTGCGGACCGAAGGTGGAGACGGCCAGTCCGCTCTGTCCGGCGCGGGCCTGGAAGTCGGTGGGTTCGAGCCCTGTCCCCGAGATGTCGACCACCACGATATTGGTCTGGACCGTGGACATGTCGATCTTTAGCATGTCCAGGACGCTCAGCGCCTTGGCCAGCTTTTTGGCGTTATCGTGATCCTCCTTCAACCTGGAGACCATCTTGTTCAGGGCCACGATGCCCGGCGCGGCGATAATGCCCGCCTGACGCATCCCGCCGCCCAGCATCTTGCGGTTCTTGCGCGCTGCCTCGATGAACTCGGTGCTGCCGACCACCATGGAGCCGATCGGGCAGCTGAGGCCCTTGGACAGACAGAACTGGATCGAATCGACATGCCTGGCGTAGTCGCTAACCTTGATATCCAAGGCCACCGCGGCGTTGAATATCCTTGCACCATCAATGTGCACCTTCATGCCCAGCTCGTGGGCCGTCCTGGCGACCTCGGCCACTTGGGACGGCTTCCAGCAGGTGCCCCCGGCCCGATTGTGGGTGTTCTCGATCTCCAGCAGCTTGGAGGGCGGGAAGTGCAGGTCTTTACCTCTGGCCGCTTCCCTGACCTGCTGGCCGGTGAAGATACCGTGGTCACCCCTGATCAGGCGGGGAATGGTACCAGCCACCGCGGAGATGCCCCCTACCTCATAGAAGTATAGGTGGGCTTCCGACTCCAGGATTATCTCGTCGCCCGGGCGGCAGTGAGACATCACCGAGACCAGATTTCCCTGGGTCCCGCTCGTTACCAGTAAGGCGGCCTCCGTTCCGAACATCCTGGCCGCCAGCTCCTGAAGCCTGTTCACGGTAGGATCGTCTTGGGATACGTCATCGCCCAGCTCGGCCTGGGAGATCGATTCCATCATCTCCGGGGTGGGCAGGGTGACCGTGTCGCTCCTGAGGTCGATGAGCTTCATTTAGATTTCTCCGACCACTCTGACGAGCGTGGTCGGACCGTTGAGCCCAACTTCATTAATAACTATTGCGTTACAAGACAATTGAGTCAATATCATTTCTTCCCGGCCTTACCTATCTTCCTCAGATTGACCAACTCCTCTTCGACCTCGTGAATGCAGACGCTTCGCCGAGCATCATTTCGCTCCAGTCCACTGAGAGATAACAAAAGGATCACGAAAGCCGCCAAGCTCAGGGCCCCGGCGTACAGAATTACCAACAGCAGATCGCCCAGCGCTAGCAGTGCGATCGGTAACAGGATGGCCTCGGCCAGCAGCATTACGGTCAGTGCGTCCAGTTCCCTCCGGACGATATCCTGGAATTCCTTCGAACGATCCTGCTTACGACGCTCATTGACAAGAGCCAGTTCCAGCTTGACCCGGGCGGCCTGAGCGAATGCCCCCGACATACTGCCATCAAGCGACACAGCCTGTTTCACACTAACCTTCACCGAATCGGCCGAGGGGACCATATAACTTCCCGACGGGTTGAGAACTGAGATATAGCAATGAGGCCCATCCCGGCGACGAGACGATGAAGAGACAGCTCCTGGATATCCTGGCCTGCCCGGTCTGCAAGTACCATCCGCTTCAGTTAGAGGCCACCATAGAAAATGATAAGGGCGTGGCGGAGGGCAAACTCACCTGCCCCCGGTGTAGGATCGACTATCCGATCATCGATAGCATCCCTGACCTGATACCGCCCGATACGAAGTAGTGGTCTAGAGCTTGGCCAGCGCTTCCTTCATCCTGGTCATTCCTTCTTTGATGTCCTTTCTGGAACAGGCATAGGAGACGCGGAAATGCCCTTCTCCGGACGGACCAAAGGCCGAACCAGGCGTAACGGCGACATGCGCCTTCTCCAATAGATAGGCGGCCATGTCCTCTGAGCCAATCTTCGCATCGTACGAAGGGAAGAGGTAGAAGGCGCCGGCAGGCTCCGGGCAATGTAACGATGGTATCTCTTTTACGAGCGACATTATGAGGTCTCGGCGGGCCCGGAACTCCTCGACCATCTTTTCGACGGACCCCTGGGGACCGTTGAGCGCCTCAACTCCCGCCTTCTGGACAAAGGATGTGACGCAGGTCAATGAATGGGTCTGGAGAGTGTTCAGCGACTTGATGATCGGGACCGGTGCCACAGCCCAGCCCAGCCTCCAGCCGGTCATGGCATAGGTCTTGGAGACGCCGTTCACGGTGATGGTTCGCTCGAACATGCCGTCCAAGGCAGCAATGGAGTGGTGCTTCCCTTCGAAGATGACCTTTTCGTAGACCTCATCGCTCAGGACCAAAAGGTCATGGTCCTTTGACAGGTCGGCGATGCCCTTTACGTCCTCTTCGGTGAGCACCGAACCGGTCGGGTTGGCCGGGGAATTGAGAAGGACCATCTTGGTCTTGGGGCCGATCTTCTCGGCCACCTTCTCGGGGGTCATCCGATAGGCGTATTCGGCATCCAGATGGACGAACTTAGGTATCCCGCCTGCCAGCCGCACGCACGCTTCGTAGGTGCCCCAGGTCGGGATCGGGAAGTATTACCTCATCGCCCTCGTCGATCATGGCCAGCATGGTCATGAAGATCGCTTGCTTTGTGGGGGTGATGAGCACGTTGGCGTCGGTGCACGGGATGCCGTTATCCTTCCGGGCCCTCTCCGCCACCGCTTTTCGTAGTTCCGGGATGCCGGCCGATGGAGTGTAATGAGTGAAATGATCATTGAGCGACCTGATGCAGGCCTCGTTGATGTTGTCTGGAGTTGCGAAATCAGGCTCTCCCATAGAGAAGGAGACTATGTCAGCTCCTTCCTGCTTGAGCTTGCTCACAATGTTCGCTATCTTTACTGTCCCCGACTCGGGCACGGTGCTCAGGCGCCTAGCAGCCATCGGACCAAGGAATACGGAGAACCCATTTTATGCTTTCCGTGACCGGCCCAGGGCATTATCGGATTCATAGGGGCATTCTAGAAATTTTCAAATACGAGGCAGGAATAACCAGCCATCGGTGTATTAAAATGCCTTTCGAGTTGGACATGTCCAAGCTCCGGTACGGGACCGACCTCGTGAAGAGAGGATTCGCCAGGATGCAGCAAGGGGGGGTCGTCATGGACGTAACCAACGCTGAGCAGGCCAAGATCGCCGAGGAAGCCGGTGCGGTGGCGGTCATGGCCCTAGAGCGCGTTCCTGCCGACATCAGGGCGCAGGGTGGCGTGGCCAGGATGTCTGACCCGGCCATGATCGAACAGATCATCGATTCCGTGACCATCCCCGTTATGGCCAAGTGCAGGATCGGCCACTTCGTGGAAGCGCAGATCCTCGAGTCGCTGGGAGTCGACATGATCGACGAGTCCGAGGTGCTGACCCCGGCCGATCCGTTCTATCACGTCATCAAGAGCGGGTTCACCGTCCCCTTCGTTTGCGGCGCAAGGGATCTTGGCGAAGCGTTGAGACGCATCGACGAGGGAGCGGCCATGATCCGGACCAAGGGGGAGGCCGGCACGGGTAACGTGGTCGAAGCGGTCCGCCACCAGCGGGTCATCATGGGCAAGGTCCGCGAACTGAAGGGCAAGGATGAGGATGAGCTCCGGTCTGTGGCCAGGGAAATCCAGGCGCCGTTCTTACTGGTAAAAGAGGTCGCTGGGCTCCAGAGGCTGCCGGTGATCAACTTCGCTGCGGGGGGCATAGCCACCCCGGCGGACGCCGCGCTCATGATGCAGCTCGGTTCGGACGGGGTGTTCGTCGGCTCCGGCATCTTCAAGTCCAACAATCCAGCCGAGAGGGCCAAGGCCATCGTAGAAGCGGTCACGCACTACGACGACCCCGCGGTCATCGCCAGCATCTCCAAGAACCTAGGAGAGGCCATGAGGGGAGTGGAGATTTCCACCATCCCCGCAGACCAGCGCCTGCAAGAGCGGGGCTGGTGAGAAACCCTTTTTCCTTTTACAAATCTTCAGTGGTTCGGATTGTTGACGATCTTGGGCACCGACTGCAATACCTCGGAAACGACTTCGGGTGCTCTCATCTGCCGCGGCCCCAGGGACACTTTGACATCAGCGATCTTGTATACTGGGCTCTTGTAATCGCCCTCCGGGAACCCGCCGATAATGGCCAGCACCGTGCCGGTGGACCGGGTCTCGAACATCTCCTTGATGGACCGCTCCTGACCTGATGGGGTCAGAGCGACCACCAGGTCCGCACCCAGGTCCTGGATCAGTTCCTTGAAGCTACGAGAAGTAACCTGGAACCCCGGAACGCTTCCCCCCTTCAGGAGTGTGCCCATGTCGTTCAGGAATTTGATGTAGTTGGGCGGGATGTCCGCGCCGGGCTCGACCTCGATGACCTTGTCCCCGCGGGTGTGGACGTAGACCCGCAGCACCCCCTTACGGTTTGGTATGGAGTTCTGGCACAGCGACAGACAGTTGTGCACGATGTCCGCCCTTCCCCGCCTTCCGCTCTCCGGCAGGGTCTTGACCAGGTCGTGATGGAAGTATGCGTCCAGCACAGCTAAGGAATGCATGGACTGGACGGCCTCCAGCTCCTCATCCTTTTCCGCCTTGATCTCAGGCACCAGTTCAAGCTCGGCGTCGGCGAGGACTATGACGACTTTCACGATACTACATCCTCTAGCTTGTTCATCACACTTGCGTCCTTGATCTCCCTAGCGATGCGCTGCCCGGTGCTCATCCCCGGCTCGATCAGGTCGGAGTATGGTGAGCCCGTGATGAACGGATTGGTCCCGGCGACGATACGACAGGATATCTCGAAGACCTTGAACTCCAGCTTGTCGGTGACGATGGATTCCAGGCAGAACGGACCGATCAGGCCTCCGAACAGCTCGTAGCTCTTCTGGATGACGCTTTCCCCCATCTCGAAGACCTTGGATAGCAAGCTCTCCCGTATGACGATGGGGATGTTACCGGTGACCACCAGCGAGGGAAACATACCGTGCTTCTTCAGTTCCTCCGTCGATCCCAGCTTGTACAGTTCGTCGATGTTGCTCTCGTCCCGGCGGTCCATGGACAGTAGCTCCAGGGAGCCATTGCCGACCCGGTAGCCGCGCTGATGCACCGGGGAGTAGAAGTAGTGCAGGTAGTACCTAGTGCCCAGGATGTACTCCTGAATGGTGTAGGATTCCTGGCTCAGATCAATGCCCATCTTGAACTCCATGTAGTCCTTGGCGATGAAAAAGCCCCTGCCGCCCTTGGCCCCGTTGTACTTGACAAGCACGGGCTCCTTGATCTCCTTGGCGTCGGCGATCCGCTTGGGCATCTGGATGCCCGCTGACTCCAGCCAAGAGCGCTGGGTGTCCCGGTCCTCTTCCCACTTGAGCACGGCCCGGTTGCCGAAGGTGGGCACTTCCATGGCCTCGAAGCGCCGCGTTCCCATGTACTCCACGAAGGAGCCATGGGGGATGATTATGACGTTCCTCTCGACCAGCTCATCGGCCTTGTCCACGAAGTCATCGTAGCTGTCGAAACGAAGGATCTCATCCGGCTTGGCCAGCGGAAAAGCATCATAGAATTTGGTCTTCTGGTTGACCGCCAGCCCTAGCGTCTTGAACCCTTCCTTCTTGGCCCCGTTGAAGATCTGAAGGGAAGTATGCGAGCATAAGGTGGCGATGGTGATGTCCTTTGGATCGTAATCCTTGAGAAGCTCGAGTATCTTTTTCTTCGGGACCATAAGAACAGATTTCGAACCTTTATGATAAACTTTTCCTAGGTCACTTTATGATGGGCTCTGGGGTCAGACCAGCTGAACTCCCAAGAGCAGGAACGAGTCAGTAGACCGCAACCGCCCGGGTAATCCCCGCCAGGAAGTTGGTCAGGGCGAACCACCGGAGCTTCATCACGCCCTCTTTGTTGAATAAGGCGAAGAGGTAGATGGGCACGGTGTCCACCATGAGAGGTATGCTGAGTATCACATAGAGGCCGACATAGCGGGCCCAGGCCACAAAGCGTCGCATCAGCTCCAGGAACCAACGGAAGAATCGGCGCTTCGTAGTTAGGCGATCGAAACTATTGTTCAACCTGTCCCCCAAAAGGAAGACGATGACGGCCCCGACCGCCTTTCCCGACCCCAGCACCAGGGCCTTTATCACGATGGAAGTTTCCGGACTGAAGAACAGGCCGATCTCCACCGGAATGGGAAGAAAGACCGTAGCGGCTACCGCGTAGATGAAGAAGACAACACTATAGGCCACCGGGTCTTTGGACAGGCCCTTCAAGAAATTGGATGAGGCCTTGGATAGGGTCCACGCATCAAGGAGCAGGTTAGATAGCAATAACGATTACGGTCAGCGGGTCAGATGAGCTTGACGCCCAGCAGGTAGAAGATCGCCAAGAAGATCAGGGCCCGGGTCACTCCAGAAAGGAAACAGACCACGGCGAACCATTTCATCTGGAAGACCCCCTTTTCGTTGAACACCGAGAAGAGGTACAGAGGGACGGTGTCGGGGAAAATGGGTATGCTCAGGATAATATAAAGGCCGACATAATGCAGCTTGGCCACCAACCATTCGGACCAGTTGACCAGATAATTGAACCACCGCCACCGCGAGGACCACACCCTTAGCTTTTCGCCGACCGTCAGGCCGATATAGAATACCAGGATGGACCCGATCATCTTGCCCAGGCCCATGATGAGGGCCTTTACTAGGACGGGCGTCTCGGGGCTGAAGAGCAGGCCGATCTCCACCGGAATGGGCAAGATGATCGCTGCCAAGATGGCATAGATGAAAAAAATGATGCTAAAGCTGAAAGGATCGCTCGCACTAACCTCCAGAAAGTGCACTAGGCCATCGATGAAAGAAGCGATCCCTGAGGCCAGGTCCATTTACGGCGACACCTCCCTTCACGTAGAAATCATTTTGCTCCTCGTTTAGATATTATCCAGACATTTTTCGCGGTGGGCAATATATTTAAGTTAGATAGCAGATTACACCCGACAGGGAATCTAATGGCGCCGAAGGCAAGCAGTGACAAGGACGACTGGATGAAGCAGTTGGACGCCGAGCTGGATAAGCAGACCCAGGACATCATGAAGGACGCGGCCGAGCTGCAAACCCAGATGGGCGCTGTCAACAAGACACTCATCTTCGATTTTGACCAGATCAAAGACCGGTTCGACAAGCAGAGGGTGTTCTTGACCATGGAGCCGCAGAGGAGCGTGTACGCTCAGCAGGACGATACCCAGGAGAAGTGGACATTCAAGCCCGACTTCCGGCCAGAAGAGGTCCGCAACATTCAGCTCATCGACCGTACCCAGGAACAGGGTCGCATGGGCGACTCTCTAAAGGTATGGTACTACAATGACAACGGCGCTGTTCGTCTTCGTATGATCTTCGAGTACTGCGAGGGAGAGCATTACTACAAGTACGCCGGATGGAAGCGCGTGTTCGGCCAGTTCGTAGTGTATGATGCGGCCCTCAGCGATGTGGACATGGATGACATCCATGACAAGATGGCCATCGTGGTCAAGTCCTGGTTCGAGAGCCACCTTCGCCACAACCGCGAGGTACTCATCAGCATGCTCAAGGCCAACTTCGAGAAGGGCGAGACCTTCACCGAGTAGGCGCTTTAGCTTTTCAAACCCTTTCCAGATCCTTGTTTTTATATTGCACTTTCACTCGTTTTTCCTCTGACATTCGTTGCTGGCCACTCCCGACCGGTAAGCACTTTCGGAACGCCCCGAAGCATCCTTTTGACTTATCCGAGCAAGTAGTTCTCGGCGAAACGAGGGGGGAATGAAAACGAGCACTTTCAGTTACCTCCCCTCAAGACATATATATACTCCTCCGCAATCGCGAGAATGTACGGTCGGAACGATCGGAATTCACGCTCGTGGACATCGTGTAAGACCTCCTCCGAGAGGCGATGGTGGATGAAGCAAGAAGCTCTGTCCGAAAGGGCAGTGTAGTTCACTAATAGCGGATATTGGTAAGCCCTGACTTCATCAATCGAGGTTTTGACATGATGAACAAAGAAGAGATCGCACCCCATGTGAATGAAATTGCCAGGGTGCTGGAAGGCAAGGTAAAGGAGCAGGATATCGAGAAAGACCTGGACAACTACCTCAACGTATACCGGATGTCCCTGGAAGCCTCCAAGCGCCACATCGTGCGCAAGTACGGCGGCGACCCCAACGCCCTGACCAAGGGCGAGAGAAAGATGCTCTCGCAGCTCGGCCTGAGCGAACAGAGCGTGGACCTCTTGGTGAGGGTCATGTCCTCCAACACCCGCGAGGTGATGGTGGGCGGGAACCCCAAGACCATCCAGTCCGGAATACTTGCTGATGAGGCGGGCAACACCGTCAAGTTCACGGTGTGGGACGTTTCCAAGGCCGATCTGAAGGCCGGGGAGAACTACCTCATCCGCTACGCCTACACTAAGGAGTGGAGCGGCCAGCCAGAGGTGCATTTGGGCAACCGAGTGGTGATCGAGCTGCGCCCCCAGGACGAGGTTAAGGTCCCCGACAGCGTCACCGTCCCCCTGGGCAGTGGCGGCAGTTACTCCGCGCCCATCGTGGCCAAGATCTCCGAGCTGCGGGAGAACATGAACAACATCACCTTGACCGGGAGGATCCTCTCGCTGAAGCCGAAGGAAGTAGAGACTCCCTCGGGCAAGAAGGCCATGTTCACCGGCATCATCGCTGATGAGACCGGCAAGGTAGAGTTCACCGCCTGGCATGACTTCGCGCTCAAGGAAAACGAGGTCATCACCATCACCAATGCCTACGTGAAGGGCTGGAAGGGCATTCCCCGGCTAAGCTTCGGGGAGAGGGGGCAGGTCACCAGGCCCAAGGTCAAGTTCCCCACCGAGGCCGAGCTCTCGCAAGCGGTCAAGAAGAGCATTGAAGAGCTGGAGCGGTCCGGAGGGGCATCGGACGTGGTGGTCACGGGAACGGTCGTGGACATTAAGAAGGGCACAGGTCTGATCTTCCGTTGCCCAGAGTGCAACCGGGTGGTGCAGAAGGGGCTGTGCCAGGTGCATGGCAAGGTCCAGCAGGTCCCGGACCTCAGGATCAAGGTCGTGGTGGACGACGGGTCTGCGGCCATCACCGCGATCATGAAAAAGGAGGTTACCGAGCGCATCACTGGCATCACCTTGAAGGAGGCGCTGGATGAGGCCAGGGAGACCATGGACCCCGAGGCAGCCGGTCATCGTTTCGAAGAGAAGCTTCTGGCCAAGCCGATCGAGCTGCGCGGCAATGTCATCTCTGATGAATATGGTCTGTCGATGAACGTGTCGGAAGCGAGAATCGTCGTCCCGGACGTCAAGACCGAGGCTGAAGCCCTCCTTAGCAAGATCGAGGTGGTCGGATGAAGACCAGGGAAGTAGCGTGGCGGGTGTTCGCCTCGGAGTACAATGCCTCCACCTTGGAGATCAAAGGCGAGGGGGAGAAGGCGCCGTCCTATGTGGTCACACCCCTCGGCGCCATGGTGAACCGCATGTTCGTCGTCGGCCTGCTGACCGACCTCCAGAACCTGGGCACCGAGCAGGAACCGTACTGGCGCGCCCTCCTATCCGACGGGATGAGCAAGTACTACCTCTTCGCCGGGAAGTACAACCCCGAGGCGACGGTAGTACTATCGAAGCTTCAACCGCCGGCCTACGTAGCGGTGGTGGGCAAGAGCCGCACCTACTCCCCAGAGGATGGGAAGATCTTCGTGTCTGTCCGTCCGGAGAAGATCGTGGCCGTGGACGAGGGGGTCCGCGACAACTGGGTGTTGGAGACCGCGAGGTCCACGCTGCGACGCATCGACTGTGTCGAGGAGGCCCTCCAGATGGAGAACCCCACCATCGAGGACCTTGTCAAGCTTGGATACAACCAGGCGCTGGCTGACGGAGTGGTCAGGGCGCTGCCGCACTACAAGGATGTGGACCTGAATCGCTATCGCGGCATGGTCCTAGAAGCTCTTGAGCAGTTGCTGCCGGAGCGTTCCGGCGATCTGCCCATCCCCGCCGATGCCCCTTCTGCCGGCCCGGAGGAGATCGATGATGAGCAGGATGATGAGGACAAGGAAGAGGTCGTCCTCAAGCTCATCGACAAGCTCGACAAGAACAAGAAGGGCGCCCCCCTGGCCGACCTGATCAAGGAAGCGGCCAAGGTCGGGATAGGTGAGGCCGAGCTAGAGGAGATCAACAACTCCCTGTTGGACAAGGGCCTGATCTACGAGCCGACCATCGGCAAGATGAAGCGCATCTGAGCGCTCATCAAATCTTTTTCTTATTTCTATTATTTAAATAAATAGAAAGGGAATGTGAAAGGGTTTGTTCTAGATCCTCTGAGTTGCGCTCACCAGGGCGTCCTCGAACTCCCACTCGTTCTTAAAGTGCTCGTTGAGGTCCTTGATCAGCACGTAGGCCCAGTAGATGGCGAACAGGCTGATGATGATGGTGATGATGATGTAGAGCAAGAAGCTCCTCTCCTTGACCGGCCTCCACATCGGGGGCATGATGTTCCCCATGCCGACCTGGCTACCTGCATATTGGGCGTTCTGGGCGAAGGCGTAGAACCTGCGGTCATGCGCCGGGGTAGAAGTTCGTGAGCCAGTAGCCGATGAGGATATAGGCTACGATATTGATCACCGGGATGATGCATAGGATGGTCCACAGCAGGGCGTCCTGGGGCTTCTCGGTGGCCAGTCCTTCGCGGTCGATGCCTTCCATGGCCTGGGTGTACTGGTAGACCTGGTATCCCGCCCCCTTCTCCTCGCCCTTGAACCTGAAGTAGTCGATAATTGACCGGCGTAGAGCAGCCTCCCTGGCCAGGTGCAGATTATGCCTCTTCAGCAGCTTGTAGATCAGCAGCAGGACGATGATAGCTAGCCACGATAGCCACAGCCGATCGAGACGAAAATCCGGCGAATAATTGACGAAGATATCCTAGGATGCTGACTCCGAATGATCAAGAGGACGGCGATGATCGGCAGCAAGACCCACCACTCGGGGATGATCTCATCGGTGTGGCCTCTCTGGCTGACGGCCTCGATGATCCTCTGCTTGGACTGTTCGGACGTCTGCCAGCTCTGGGCAGGCATGGGTCCGGGGATCGGCGCCGGTACGGCCTGAGGCATGCTCAGGTCATTGCCGCAGTTGGCGCAGTACCTGGTGCCAGGCTGGACGGGGGCATTGCACTTCGGACAATAGCTAATGTCATTGCTCAAGCTTTGACCTCCTTGATATTATAATAGAAATTGAAATAGAACAAGCCGGCTTAACTTTATGCTTAACGATGTGATCAAGATAGCGGCGTAACCGACCACCTCGGTCATGGGGACTACATCACCGGAGGTAGCGTAGTTCAATAGCCTGGCATGCTGGCCACCGCAAGCCAGCATCGTGGTCATGACCGGCCCGTAGCCGCACATGGACACGTCCTTCCGGATCACCGTGTCATATACGCCTTCTGCGTCCATGGCTAGGATCTTTTCGATCACCGCGTGGTCCTGCTTCCTGGCCTCGGCCGCCGGCACATAATGGGAGAAGTCGGTGGACGCAATGAACACGACGTCCTTTCCTTTACAGGCATTGATCAGTTCCTCGGCCACCTCTTTGGCCGTCTCGAAGTCCTGGGCGGCCATGGCCACCGGAACGAACTTGGCCTTGTCGCTGAAGAACTGGATGAACGGTAGCTGGACCTCGATGGAGTGCTCATAACGGTGCGCCAGCGGATCGTCCGTCACCAGGTGGCCCAGGCGGCCCACGATGTCCTGATCTATCTCGACACGGCCAAGGGGGGTCTCGAAATCCTCGGTGGTCATGGCCACCGGCGAACCGAAGGCGCTATGGTTCGGCCCCAGGACGACGAACGTCTCGGGGAAACCATCCTTGGCCAGAGCAGCATAGGCATGAGCGGCCACCGGCCCGGAGTAGGTATAACCGGCATGAGGGACCACCATGCCGACGATGTCACGCGGACCGTTCTCGTTCAGCATAGGTGCTCCGCCGACATAGGATTCGAAGAGACGCTCGATCTCCTGTCTGACCTGCTTCTCGCTTCGAGGATAGAATTTTCCTGCCACGGCCGGAGCTCTCATCACGATCGAGTGAAATGAGGAGACCGTATAATATTTCTAATTAGTCAAGGACGCCCCCGTTCGAGAGGGATTTGTCGCTCCACATTATACTGACGCGTCATGACGGGCAACCATCGGCGGCTGGACGGTGCAGCTGTGGAACGAGGACGGGACCGTCCTGCTGAGGTCAGTGACCTCCCGCGGAACCGGGGGGACTTCTTCTTTAGAACGTGCGCATCGGCGACTACCCGATCAAGGAGATCACGCCCAATGAGTACAGTAGCATATCTCCGGCCTCGGTGCCAGTGTACGTCGCCTATGGTTCATCCAACTATGCGGGTTCACCAATCAGCAAGGGGCCATGGAGTCCGCCACTACTGGAACAATGTTTCCTGGTGTCGGTTCTTCCGCCCTCCTGTTGCTGGTGCCGCTGCTACTGTACGTTCCGGTGGTCCTCCTCCGGCCGCGCAGGAACAGGAACTCGGCCTGAACCAAAGCCACAATGAGGGGCGAAAGCCCTCCTTTCCTTCACTTTTTTTCTATTCCACCCAGTAGCTGTGGGCTTGGAGTATGGCGAGCAATGGTAGCACAGATGGAACGATAATATAGAAAAGAAGAATTGGTCTCGCCCAACAAAGGGACGAGATAAAAGGTGTTTTCAAAGGGACGCTTCGAAATCATCCATGGTGAGCTTGAACTCATCATAGGTCTTGATCAGGCCCTTCTCCTTGAGGATCTCCCTGGTTAGCAGCCAGTAGACGCATGCCAGCGCCCGGCGGCCCTTGTTGTTGGTAGGGATGACCAGGTCGACGTTCCTGGTCTCGTTGTTAGCGTCGCACAGGGCGACAATGGGGACCCCGATGTTCATGGCCTCAGCGACGGCCTGCTGGTCGGCGGCGGGGTCGGTCACCAGGAGCACTTCGGGCTCGAGGTACTCGGGGAGCATGGGGTTGGTCATGGTGCCGGGAACGAACCGTCCGGCGAAGACCTTGGTCCCGATGGTCTTGGCGAAGACCTTGGCCGGCTTCTGACCGTACTGCCTTGCCGACGACACCAGGATGTGGTCTCCAGGGAAGCGGGCCAGGAACTTGGCCGCGGCCCGGATGCGGGCGTCGGTCTGCTTGACATCCATTACGTATAATCCGTCTGACCTGACCTTGAAGATGAACTTCTTCATGTCAGCGCTCTTCTGTTGGGTACCAATGTGGACGCCCGAGGTCAGGTAAACATCCTCGGGGACCAGAAGCTCGGTCTTGATTTCATCGCTCATCTAAAAACCTCACGTGTCTCTTTTCACGGTGATAGGGAGCACATCCCTATCGTATTCGAGCCTGGCAATCTCCACCGGGTCGATCATTCCCTCGGGTATATCGATAAGGACGGGCGCGCCTAAGGATACCTGCAAAGACCTGGCACCGATGATACGCGCCTTCTCAAATCTAGTGTATTTCATAATGGCACCACGCGGGAGTGGCCTGATATTAACAGTCCGCTTATAAACCTTTTGCAAGGTGTAGAATCGACATCCAGATACAGATTTGCCATGCTTCTCATTCCATTTTTTTACACATCACCTATACCAATTTTTGGGTGTGACCAATATGTTTGGTAATCACACGATAAAGGAAGACCCTCATAAGCCTTTTCAATGCTAGGTGAGGAGAAGCACCGGCCCCCATCGACCACCTCAAATGACGATCGCTCTACAAATAAGCGTACTCTCAGTATGAAATCAGTCCACGGGCCGGCCTGTGTGGCTCGATGATGTAGCGATCCGCGCTCAAGGTTTTTGGAAATGACCTAAGTCACTTATTCATCTTTCCCCGCAGGTACGGTACCAGGCCGCCCCCTTCAAGGATGGCCAGTAGGAAGTCGGGAGGCGGCACGAACCGCATCGTCTCACCGGTGCGCTCGTTCTTGATCGTTCCCTTGGCCAGGTCGATGACGACTGTATCTCCGTGGCTCAAACAGCGGGCGGCCTCGGGGCAGATGATGATGGGCAGCCCCACGTTGATGGCGTTACGGTAGAAGATGCGGGCGACGCTGCCGGCGATGATCGCACCGACCCCCGCCGCCTTCAACGCCAACGGCGCCTGCTCTCTCGAAGAGCCGCAGCCAAAGTTGCGTCCAGCAACGATGATGTCGCCCTTCTGTACGCTCCGGGCGAAGGCAGGGTCGACGTCCTCCATGGCATGGGCCGCTAGATGAGCAAGGTCGTAGTTATCGAGGTATCGGCCCGGTATGATCAGATCGGTGTTGATGTGATCGCCGTACTTCCAGATCATTCCACTGAGCATCTCAAAGCCTCCGGGGGTCGGTTATCTCGCCCTTCAGCGCGCTCGCCGCCACCGTCTCCGGGGAAGCGAGATACACCTCTGCGTTCGGGGAGCCCATCCGTCCGCGGAAGTTCCGGTTGGTGGTGGAGATACATCTCTCGCCGGAGGCCAGAAGGCCCTGGTGCCCTCCCAGGCAAGGTCCGCACCCGGGGTTCACGATGACCGCTCCGGACGTGGCCAACGAGGCGAGCAATCCTTTCTCCGCCGCCTCGATATATACCTCCCTCGATGCTGGCACCACGATGAACCGGACATCCCGGGACACCTTGCGACCGCGCAGCAATGCCTCGGCCGCGGCAAGATCCTCTAGTCGCCCGTTGGTGCAGGATCCTAACACGGCCTGGTCGATCTTCGATTCCCTCGACCTTGCGAACGTTGACCACATTGTCGACCTGGTGCGGACAAGCGACCTGGGGCTGTAGCCCTTCGACGTCCATTTCAACCTCCTCGTCGACCTCGGCGCCGTGCTCCCAGAAGTTGCCTTCCCACTTCTTGTCGGTGCGCTGCGACAACCAGTCAAAGGTCTTACGGTCCGGAAAGCAGACTCCGGCCTTGGCCCCCATTTCGATGCTCATGTTGCTGAGTACCATCCTCGAGGCAATGCTCATGCGGCAGATGGTGTCGCCGACGAACTCGACGCACTTGTAGTCTGCCCCATCCGCGCCAAGGGCTCCGATGAGGTGCAGGATGACATCCTTCGATGACACATGGGAGTTAAGCTTGCCCCGCAGGTGGATGCGCATCGTCTCCGGCACTTTGAGCCAGATCTCGCCCGTTGCCCAGACCGCGGCCATCTCGGTAGCGCCGATCCCGGTGGCAAAAGCTCCCAGCGCCCCATAGGTGGTGGTGTGGGAGTCGGTGCCGACGATCAACATGTTCGGAAGGACATGTCCCTTTTCCGGCAAGACCTGGTGACAGATGCCCTCGCCCAGATCGTAGAAGAAGGGTAGTTGTTCTTCCCTGGCGAACGTACGGACCTCCTTGTGCCCCTCCGCCGTCTTGATGGTGTTGGCGGGGATGCGATGGTCAAAGAGGATCACTACCTTGCTGGGGTCCCAGATACGTCTTCGCGCCCATATCCCGGAACGATCTCAATACCAAAGCGGAGTTCTCGTGGGACATGGCCAGGTCCACCTTGGCGTTAACGATGTCCCCGGTGCACGCGCGCCTACCGCTGGCGCGGGAGAGAACCTTCTGGGCAAAGGTCATGGACGGCATCGGCCTTGCTAAGCACTGTTCGGATAAATCTCTATCGTCACCATTGACGTTCGAAGCGATGGTGCTGGCCTGGGCCGACAGGCTTATCTGGCCCGAATTACAATAGTGAAAATATCTTGGTGGCCCTCGCCTTATATGAACAGATAATTGATAAACTTCGAAAAATCGCTATAAGAGCATGGTTTCTCGTTTTATTACTATTTCAATGCGTAATCCATCTACGATTGTCGAAGGTGAAATTCGATAATGATTTATATCGATTCATATTTCCTTACCTCGTAAGGTTCAGGAGAATTTGGCATGGAGGAAACCATACCGTCCAAGCACAAAGGAAATCTCCAGGATTATGAGAACGCCATTAAGGAGTTCACCTGGTCATCGGTCGACAAGGAGTTCGACTGGTCCAAGGGCGGACCCTATAATGTGGCTCGCGAGGCCATCGACCGGCACGCTCAGAACTGGAGAAAGAACAAGATTGCCCTGTACTCGATAACCGCCAATAATGAGGTGCGCAAGTATACCTTCGGCGAGATGTCCGAACTCACTAGTCGGTTCGCTTCCGGCCTAGAGAAGCTCGGTGCCGTCAAGGGAGACCGCATCTTCGTATTCCTGGACCGAACTTCGGAATTGTATATGGCAATGATCGCCATCACTAAGATGGGGGGCATCGCCGGACCGCTGTTCTCTGCCCTGGGCCCCGAAGCTGTCAAAGACCGCGCCCTTGACTGCAGCTGCAAGTACATCATTACATCCCCGTACCTCTACAAGAGGATCGAGTCGATCATGGACGACCTCGTGGACGTCCAGAAGTACATCATCGTCGGTGACGACGCTGGTCTGGGGGGCAACACCGTCAAGTTCGATGAAATAATGGCCTCTGGGGACCCCAACTATCAGCCAGTGAACATGGCGCCTACAGAGCCGTACATCATCCACTACACCTCCGGTTCCACCGGTAAGCCCAAGGGCGTGCTGCTGGGCCACAAGTCCATGATCCAGCAGTGGTTCACCTCGAAGAACGTCCTCGACCTTAGGGAGGAGGACACTTACTGGTGCACCGCCGACCCAGGCTGGGTCACCGGAACATCCTATGGCATATTCGGCCCCTGGTACCTGGGGACGACCATCGTCTCCTACGAGGGCCGCTTCGACGCCCGGGTGTGGTACACCATCCTACAAAAGTATGGCATCACGGTCTGGTACACCGCCCCGACCGCGCTCAGGATGTTAATGCGCGCCGGGGACGATGTGATCAAGGAGTTCGACTTCTCGAAGCTACGCCATATATGTTCGGTCGGCGAGCCTCTCAACGCGGAGGTCGTTCGCTGGGCCATGAGGACCATCGACCGCCGTATCCACGACACCTGGTGGCAGACCGAGACCGGAGCGCAGCTCATCTGCAACTATCCCTGCATGACTGTCAAGCCCGGCTCGATGGGGAAGCCGATTCCGGGGGTCATCGCCGCAGTTGTCGACGAGAATGGTGTCGAGGTTCCGCCAAAGCAGGAAGGCTTCCTGGCCCTGCGCCCGGGCTGGCCATCCATGATGCTCGGCATCTGGAGGAACACCCCGAGGTTCAAGGAGTACTTCAAGGTCCCCGGCTGGTACATCGCCGGCGACCAGGCCTACAAGGACGAAGAGGGGTACTTCTGGTTCCTCGGTCGCGCTGATGATGTCATCAAGACGTCGGGAGAGAGACTGGGACCGTTCGAGGTCGAGTCGGCGCTCATCGAGCATCCGTCCGTGGCCGAAGCAGGCGTCATCGGCAAGCCCGATGAGCTGAGGGGCGAGATCGTCAAGGCGTTCATCACCCTGCGACCCGGACAAAAGCCATCCGACGATCTCAAGGAGGATATCACCAAGTTCGTCAAGACCCGGCTGGCCTACTACGCCTACCCTCGAGAGATCGAGTTCGTCGAGTCCCTGCCCAAGACCCGGTCCGGGAAGATCATGCGGCGGGTGCTCAAGGCCAAGGAGCTTGGGCAGCCGCTCGGTGACCTGTCGACGCTCGACGAGTAAACGCTTTCTAATCCTCTTTTCTTTATTTTATTTGGCAGCGAGAACCCTTTGAGGAACTGATCCAAGATATCTTCATCATCTCCGCCCAAGTGTTCGGCCCGCTGTAGAGCTTCGCATCAGGGTAGAACGGGACCTACGTATGATCGGAATGAACAGTGACCCCAGGCACATGATGGGTTCGCCTACCCTGATCAATCTGAAAGCCTTTTCCTTTGATTATTCCAAATCATAGATATATTTAGATCATTTAAAAAACGGGAAGGGGTTTCTTGACCGCAATCTTATAAGAGGTCCTTGGGAACCTTGGCGAACAGCTCCTTCCAGGAGACGAAGCCAATCATCTTGCCGCTCTTGTCGACGACAGGCAGACGGCGTACGTTCTTCTTGTTCATGAGGTTCAGCGCCTCGGACACCTTCATGTCGATCGGAACGGTGGTCACTGGGGAGCTCATGACCTCGGAAACCTTGAGGTGCAGGAACTTAGACTGGTGGGTCATATAGTGACGCAGTACAGTCCCTCTCGGTGAAGATCCCTATGATCTTATCACCCTCATCAATTACGATCACGCTCCCCTGGTCGTGCTCCACCATCAGCTCGATGGCGCTTTGAACGGAGTCCTCCGGGGAGACGATTTCCATTTTCTGGACCATGTAATCCTTAACGAGCGCGGCCATTGTTCTCAAAACATAATACGGCGAACGATTGATAAACTAATGGGTCCGAGGGCCTCCCGGGTCGAAGGATATTATCGACATTCTACGAAATGTGGATGCGGAAGGGAACGTCCAAACTCTTAAGGACGTGGAGTCCACGTTCGAAGCGTGACCCGGACATACGATATCTCAGGCGAGGAGGGCTCGGATGCCCTTATGGGCCAACCGTCCTCTGATGGCGCAGGGTTTTCCCCGGCGACCTCGCCCAGGGAGCTTTGCCTAGTGACCCCATCCTGTCGCCGGGCCTGGGACAAAGCTTCGTTCAAACCCATACCGGCCGGGAGCGCATTCACCGGGCCGTTCTCCCGTAAATGCCAATCCTACGCCGAGAGGTTCTATCCTGGTGCATGGTGTATCCTGGACGCACGCAACGGCTTCCTGTTCCCGGACGAAGTCATACGAAGGCAACACCACGCCTGCCTATTCCGACCTTGGACCGAACCTATGAGCCTGGAGGCCCTCCGCGCTCAGGTCCAGAAGAGAAAGCTGGACCGATACGAGCAGATCATCGTCATGGGCGGCCGGCGGTTCATCATCCTGGTGGAGGATGCCTTCCAGGGAAGGAAAGTAAGAGCACCTTTGGCCGGGGTCGGCGGCATAGGGGAGATGATGAGGGATATGAACGTGGCAATGGGAAGCGGGCATCGCTTGTGATCGCCCCCAGCTAATCCTGCCGTCGATAGGGGCCCATCGTCTCCCTCATTTCTCAAGACCGAACCACTCCGCCTCGTCCTGCAGATGATAGAACCGGGGATCGATCCTGACCGTGGCAAGAGCGGCTGCCCCGCCCAGCAGGAGGGAGAGCGGCTGTTGCACCAAGTATGCGATCCCCACCGACCCCGCGGCAAGGCAGGCCCCTGCCGCGTATCTTAAACGATGGGCGGTAATCGCCCTCCTGTAGTCCTCCCGGAACTCCATCTCAGCATCCGGAGGACCTAGCACCGAAGCAAAGATGGCCGAAGAGAACAACGTGGCCTCGAACAACGCTGTGCGTGGGTCTTTCCTCGGCCGGACAGCATTCACGCATTCCCGGACGAAGAACGGCGAGCATACCGCCCGATCGATGCCCTGTTGTACGGCCGAAACGGGCGGTGTCAGGTCCGCAAGCTCGTCCTCGTTGGCATCATGGGCCCAGCCCATGAACCCGGTGTAGACGCACTTGTCCTGCACATAGTGCAGCGCCCGTCCCAGCGATTTCACCGCCCAATAGTCGTTCCCGAGCAGGTAGGCCTTGCGGGACCGCCAGGCGTAGGCCATGATCGTGCCAGTGGGCGGCAGGTGGTGCGGCGCCCGACCGATGTAGGTCCGGCCTTTCTTGTTGACCTTAAAGGCCCGGTCCGGCCGCTTGTCAGGTTCGACCGAACCGGCACACAGCGCTTTCTCCAACTCGTCCGATAGACCCATCTCCTGCGCTATGGCACGAGCGATCGCCGTATGACTCTTCCACTTCATCCCATCCCTTTACCGATACTATATGGCCTGATGTGTGAACCCCCCGTCCTCTTGGACGGAGCTTTTCTTGCTTCATCCATTATCACCTTCAAGGAAGGGATTATACGCGGTCCACAAGCGTGAATTCCGGTCGTTCCGACCGTACTATCGATTGGACGGTCAATTCGATATAAACGTCTTGCTGAGGGGTCACCGAAAGTGACCATACACTAAGCCACCAGCCTCCGCATGGAGACTTCGAGCCAGCATACAATTAGGCCCAAGCGGACCTGGCCGAAAGTGCTTAGCGCTTTCCGCGTAGTTTTATGTCGAGGATGAAGAACAGGATGATGCCCAGGAGGACGATCATACCAGCACCTAAGATTATCTGCAGGCTCGAACCATCTGGAGAGGTGGTGAAGGCGTCTATCCGATAGCTGATCATGGTATCGTTCGATGTACCGCCGGGACCATCAGGAGACTCGACCACAATGTAATAGTTGCCAGGTCGCATCTCCACATCCACGGTCGTGTTCGTTATGTTGGAGACCCCAGCCTCAGGGATGGTGTTGAACACCGACCCGGCCAGATACCTGCTGTAATTATCGGAGGGGATCACCAGCACGTTGACCCGGGAACCATCAAGGGACCCTATAGAGTAGCTAAGGGTGAACGGCCGTTCCATTTCCACCGACCAGGAATGGTGGCCGCCATGGGGAATGGTCGCCTCCCCGGTATCGGCGGAGGAGGCGGGGGTGAGGAGAATGACAGAGATGAGAAGAGCCGCTGCTACAACAGAGAGGAACGTTCTGAGCATCCAGTCACCCCAGATATCAATTTAGATGACATGGATAATAAGGATTGCTATGGTCGGCGAGGACGGCCGTAGAGGAACAGGGCCACGATGCCCATTGACATAGCTAGGGACAGGGCCATGACAGTTCTTGGCGGTCATGTTGGCCACTACGATGAAGTCTTGGTGCACTTGATAATTGATGCGGGCCTCGTCCGGTCCCGGATTTGTCACCACCAATCGGTACTTTCCACCGCTAAGGTCCTCATTGGGCCGGTAGATGGTGGTACCGGTGGCAACGCTGATGGGCGGACCACTCGTAGCCCCTCCCTGGTCATCCTCGATCAATTCAAAGTCCACTGGTACGCTGGAGCGCACGATGGCAGTAACATGTGCCCGGGTCACCAGCTCCATAGAGTAGGACCACTCACTGCCTGGGGCGATGATCACCTGCCCTTCCTCAGAGTAAGGAAGAGGGACTGTGCTGAGCATAACGCCGACCAGCAGTGTGGCGACAAAGGCCTTCACGATCACATCTTGAACATCTGACCTCCTCAGTCATAACAGTACTGACAAACGATTATCATCCATGGCCACCATATTATTGGACATGCCCATCCAGCGCTTGTTCAGCCGGCGGGACTCCAGAACTTTCAACAACATCACCAAGGAAGAGCTGATAACCCGGATCAGTGAGTTCTTGAGACAGTCCCAATTCCGCATCGATTTCGCCTCTCCAGTCCAGCTGCACGCCGAGCAGTATTACCAAAAGCTTGGCCTTAAGAGAGTCATGGACGTCTGGGTCGCTGATTCTGGAACGGGGGCAGTGGTGAGCATTGATTTCTCAGCCACCCTGGGCGACGCGGAAACGGCCGTCGGTCTGGTGGGAGCGGTATTGTTCCTCCCGCTGGCTGTTGCCGTGGGGGCGGTCAGCTACCTCGACTATGAATCGGACGCCAATGCATTGATCCAGTCCCTGTGGGGCTACCTTTCATCGAGCCAGCGAGTCTCGGTAGCAGCGACGGCGATGCTCAGACGATGCGGTAACTGTGGGCTCCTGCTCGATGCGGACGCAAGGTTCTGCAAGTGGTGCGGAACACAGGTTCCGTCATGATGCTGGGTATAGATCTGTCTGACACTTGGCGGACAAGTTATATAAACTAGAACGGATATTCGAACACTATGTCTCAGGATGGGAAGACTAACTATGGTATTGGCGGACAGACCGCGGGGTTCCTGACCATCGCGATCGGCTTTGCTATCCTCGTTTCCAGCTATATGACCAAGAACTTCTGGTTGGTCGTACCCGTTGCCCTTATCGAGGTCGGGTTCTACGGACTGGCCATGGGTGCTTTCGGCGAGCTCCGTGGCGCCAAGGCGCCCAGCGGCGGCTATCGCTGGGGCAGTGACCCGGCGTACACGATGTTCTGGGGCAGCCTCCTCGTGCTGGTCGGTGCGCTCTGGCTCGTGAACGACACCTGGCCGAACAACATTCCTGCTCTGGCCGCCGCGTTCCTGATATGGTTCGGCATCGCCGTAATGATGCTCACCAGGAAGGGCGTTAGCAAGACCAAGGTCTGGTAGATCGGAAACATAATCATAGACGCGGGTGCGCTCTGTGCGTTCGACCCCCTGGGACTGTGCGCCCCAGACCCCCGCGTCCAATTCGTTCCAAAATAGTTTGACCATAGGTTTTTCATCATTTACGATGTCTGCGGCCATCCAGGCCCTTACAAACGATGGTTAATATTATTTAATCAGGTTACCCTGGACCCTCAAGGAGGAGCAGCCTATCCACGCCAAGGAGAAAGTGGCCCTGATCTCGGTCGCCGCGGCCGTGCTTCTGGTCTCCACCAAGCTCATCGTCGGCTACACGACGAACAGCCTAGGCATATTATCGGAAGCGCTGCACTCCGGAATAGATCTGATCGCCGCGGCTATGACTCTGTTCGCAGTGCGGGCGGCGGCGAGACCGCCGGACGCCGACCATATGTACGGGCATGAGAAGGTCGAGTCCCTGTCCTCTCTGGGCGAGACGCTTCTTCTGTTCATCACCTGCGGATGGATCGTCTACGAGGCCGTGAACCGCCTTTTCTTTCACAGCGTTGCGGTCGAATTGGGAGTGATCGCCCTGCTGGTCATGGTCATGTCCTTTGTGGTCGATTTCACCCGGTCCCGGGCTCTGCACCGGGCCGCGGTCAAATACCGGAGCCAAGCCCTGGAGGCGGATGCCATACACTTCTCGACGGACCTCATTTCCTCAGGTGTGGTCATCATCGGCATCCTTCTGACCATGGTCGGGTTCAAGGACTTCGATTCCATCGCCGCGTTGGGGGTGGCCGTGATCACGGTCGTCATCGGCTATCGGCTGTGGAAGAGGTCGGTCCATACCCTGTTGGACGGTGCACCGAAAGGCATATCGGAACAGGTGTCCGAGGAGATAATGCAGGTGCCTGGCATACACAAGGTGGAGCGGGTGCGGGTCCGAGATTCGGGAGCGGTCACCTTCATCGAGGCGACCGTGTTCGTCGACAAGGCGCTGCCCGTGGAGCAGGGGCACCGCCTAACGGACCTGGTCGAGGAGCGGGTGAAGGCCTCCATCCCCCACTCGGACATCATCGTACACGCTGAACCGATCTGCCTGGAGAACGCATCGTTAGAGGATAGGATACGGGCGGAAGCGGCGGCCATGCCGGAGATCAGGGACGTCCACAACATCGTTTTCACTGAGGGGCCGAATGGACGGCTGGTGGAGTTCCACATCGAGATGGACGGCGAACTGACGGTCGAAGAGGCCCACGTCTCAGCGACCCGATTGGAGGATCGGGTCATGGCCCTGGACTCCTGCATCGATAAGGTCACCACCCATATCGAGCCAGCCGGCTGTCCAGCCTGTCAGGGCGAAGCATCGGAGTACGAACAGCTGATCATCCAGGACACTATCGAACATATCTCCGGGCTGTTCCCCGAGGTGCTTTCATGCAAGGACATCCACGTCCACCTGACCAATAGCGGCTACAAGGTGTGGCTGTGCTGCCAGTTCGACCCCAAACTGAGCGTCAACAAGGCGCATGAGGTCGCCACCCGGCTGGAGGGGCACATACGTTCCCGGCACAATGAGGTGGAGAGCGTCATCATCCATTACGAGCCCGGCCACTAGTCGATGTCCAAGGCCAGGTTCTTCGTGAGCACCGAGCACTTCTGGCGATGGACCATCCCGTCGCTGTCGACGAACAGCACCACCGTTCCCTGTTCATCCCGATCGACCTCTACCTCATAGCCACCGCCCTTGGCCTTGATCCTCTCCACCTTGCCATCTCCAAGAAAGCACAGGGCCTTCTCTACCGCGTCCTGCTGCCTCAGCGTCGGCTCGGGCGGCTCGTCCGATGGCTGCTCCTCGAAACAATGGCCGACCTCACCGCGGGGATCGACGATGATATCGATGTCCCCTTTCAGGGTCCTGAACTGGAAGAAGTAGTTGTCCCTTAGCTCATACCGGAGCACGATCGGTTCATTATCGCCGGTCATCTTGCCCACGCACTCCTTGGCAATCCTAAGAGCATCCTCGAACCCCACGACCATCGACGCCCACCGCAGGAGATGGTTGGGCAGACATGTGTAATGAACCTTTCAACGGCCGTCAGGCCTGGTAAGGGTCGTTGTTCCTCAAGCAGACGGCCATTTTCTTGGCCACATCACGGACACACTCGCCCTCCTTGACCTGCCGGGCCATATGCTCCGCAATGCTACCTTGCTCGATGCGCCGCTTGATCAGGGGGAGATACCGTCTCTCCTCAGGGGTGGCCACCCTCAGCGCTTCCCAGTACAGACGCAGCAGCTCCGGGCGGCAGGACGAGGTGCCTCTCCGGATCGCTTCCTCGTTCATGTCCAGGAGTGAGTCGTGATCATCCTCCAGGTTCAGGGGCGCCCTCAGCAGTGCGAGGACGAATGCGGTCACCGCCATATCGGAATGAAGGCACTCCTGCTCGTCGCAGGCCTTGAGCTCGAGGCATTCGCGGTGGTAGCGGACGATCACCCCGCGGGAGTCGATCCACTCGTGGCAGAGCTCCTCGCCGCCGATCTTACGCAAATCGCGGTAGATCGACTCGATGATCTCGTCATGATGCTGGCGGCTGCCTAGCTTTTCCGGGATGACCTGATTGCAGATGAGCGGCACACGTTCCTGGTTCTGACGGTAGAAGACGAGACGATTGTCCATTGAGCTGGTGCTATTGCCTTCCACGAACGGCGATGAGGCTGTGACCGCCACGAGATATGGAATGAGGGCACGCATGCGGTTGAACATGCTGACCATCTTATCCTCGCTCTCGTAGTGGACGTTGATCTGCAACGCCTGAATGTTCAGCCAGCCATGCTGCTTGAGGTCGAAGAGGTCGTTGTAGATGTCATAGATCTCCTGGTCCTCGTGGTTCCAATAGGAGGTCTGGTCGAGCGTCAGAAGCGGATGCATTCCCAGGCCCAGCAATGTATACTTGTTGTTCGTGGCCTGGTGGAACCGCTGCATTCCGCCGTAGAGCACGGCCTCCATGCGGGCAATGCTAGTATGAGGGGTCGCAGGTACGAGCTCGATTACGTTCTTCTGCAGTTCCTTGCTCAGGTTGATGTCCCCGAAGCGGAACTCGTTGATGATCTCGCCGTTGATGTCCTCGATTATCCGGTCGACCACCGGTTGGGGAGCGAGTTCTGCGTTGTTGACGGAATATTCGTGCTCAGTTCCGACGGTCGTTGGATAACACCTCGGACAGAGGGAACTCAGCGACCTTCTCGGTCTCTGGCTCCTCCACCTTGCACACACTGTCCAGTTCTTCCGGGGGAAGGGTCTGACCAGCTGCCGGATGTTCTGCACGGCCAGCTCGAACTGCTCATTGTAGACGGCCGGGTTCACTTTCAGGAAAGTGACCAGGTCACAGATGCGGTCCTTCTTGAGATAGATCTCCAGTTTGCCGTTCTTCACGTCGAAGGTGAACGGTCCGGCCATGCATGTTTCCGGCTTGACGTGCTGCACACGGCACCGGCCCTCGGAATAGCCGACGCAGAAGCCAGTGGACTTGCAGTCCAACATGCGGTGCTCGCGAAACACCACATTGTCGAGGGAGATCCCGTTCTCCACCAGTATGGAGATGCGCTCCTCGGTCAGTGGGGGCTTAGCGTAATAACAGCAGCGCCCACCGCACTTGTCGCAGATCTTGGTCAAAAGGTCAAAAGTAATCTGATTCATTTTAGAACACCTGTCGGGCGCCCCCTTGTCCGGGGGACGGAAGAGCCCGCACTTGCGGTTGCCTGGCAAGAAACGTCTGAACATGACGCATCGAGGCAGAATATAGCGGTCATTCGAACCCGGGTATTTAGGTTTATCTTTTAGCCACCTGGCCTAGGATCCTGACTCGATATCTGAACGATCAGCATATGCCTCTTCGATCGATTGGAAGAATGATCAAGGAGGCGAGCTTTCAGCTCTCAAGCCACCTCAAAATTGTCTTACCGTTCCGCCCCACGGTCTCTTCGACCAACTGGCAGTCAAACGATCCTCTATTAAGAACTATTACTTGTCTAGAATTTTTTTTCGGACGTATTGAGCATTTTGTCCACTATCAGAAGTTGCTCGTTCTCCATGGGCATCCATTCCCCCTGCCCCAGCCGCTGCGAGGAGATGATGATGGAGCGACCTGGATATTTATCAGTCTCCTCCCTAACGCAGTACATGAGGGAGTACTGATCAAGCTTGCAGTACGCCGAGCGGTAGGCGTACACCTTCTCGCCGTCGCTCATGACTAGGTTGAAGCTGGAAGTTTCCGAGCCCAGGTGGTCCTTGATGTAGTCGATGGCGTCGACTATGCCCAACACGACATTTCCCCTTCTCTTGTCGACGTGGTAGAGGATCCAATGGAACAGCTGCTCCGAATCGGTCTGCCCCATTATGCGTCCCCGGTACTCGCGGGGAAGCATGTCTATGATCTCGCGCTTTGCGTGCACCGTGCCGTTGTGGCCGAAGATATAATGGCCGTAGGTGAAGGGGGTGGGTGTTCTCCGAAGTATACCCTCCCACGCTCTCCTTGCGCAGGTGGGCAATGATGATGTTCGAGTCCGCGCTCATGCAGGCGGTGACGAAGCGGGGGTCCCCGTTCGCCGCAGTGGGCGCCTTCTCCACCTGCACCCCACCATTGATGTACCAGCCGATGCCCCGGCCATGGGGATTGTGCCGCGCCTGTGCCCGGAACGGGACCATCAGGTCCGGCAGCTCGGGCGATTTGGGTTGCTCGACGATAAGGGCGAACAAGCGGCACATGAACTTAGAGAACATCTGTCGGAGCTATGTAGATCGTACCGTTGTTCGGCCCGTTCCGGCTAGGGTCGTTAGCGAAGGGCGATGGCAACTGCTCCCCGGACCCATCACCTTTACACGCGGGACCGGCCTTTGATGAGCGAATATCTGGCGTCAACGCAAGCTGACGATCCCCTTATAACCCCGGCCGCCGCACATTTCTTGTTGATCTCGCAGAAGAGGCATCTCTCCCAGACGCGGGGGGTCCCTCGCCATACGTTCGTTTTCTTGTCCTGCTCCGGCACTTGCTCCTTCGCTTCGTTGGAAGATTCCATGAACGACCATCCCGGATGGTCATGCAATTGACAATAGAAGTGCCCTTCTCTCTGATTCTCAGGCCACCGCACTAAGTGTCGAGGAGGTCATCAGACAATGCTTAACAGCACCTTCCACGCCTCCAGCTCCACGTCCATCCGTCCGCAGATCTTGATGTATTCAGAGACGTAACCGTGGCGGAACATGTCCTTGAACTTCTCCACCGCCTCCTGCTCCCCCGGCTTCGGCACCCAGCTTTCCAGTAGCAGGGAGGTCATGGCCACGTCCGCAAGATAGTCGCCCCGCACCGCTCCGCCCCAGTTGAAAATGATCGGTCCGTCGATGGAGACCATGATGCCCTCCGGTACGTAGTCCATGTGGCATAGCCAGTCCCCGTCCGGCATGCGGGCAAGCTTCTCTAATAGCCGCTTCCTCTCCGGCTCGGTGATCTCCTTCTTGGCCAGTAGCCTCTCGGTGAGCATATCCTTCAGTCTCGGCAATTCGGAGATCTTGTGCATGTGCACCTCGTGGTGCTCATGAGCGAAATATTCCGTTAGCCGCCTTAGCCAGGGGGGATGCTCGATGATCCACTGAGTATATGTGGGCCCGATCACCTTGTCGAACACGATCCCGAACCGACCCCCTTCCTCCACAACGCCGTGGACGAACGGTGCCTCCAGACCGTATTGCCTCGCCAGCAGGGTCTTCTCCATCTCGACCTCAGCCGTCTTTCTGGACGTGCCGGCCGCGAACAGCTTTACCACCTTGTTCCCCTCGATCCCCTTCATCTCGTAGGCGTTAGCAGCCGGTGACATAGGCTTCCTCCAGACCGCTCCATACGGAGCCAAGTGTCGGAAAGCGGCGCACCACCATAATCTAAGTATCGACCGGATGTTGAGAATGAGGAGAAAGAAAGAGATAAAAGGGGTTTGGAAAGGATTCAACCGGCATAGGCATCTCCCTAGTTCGTCGACGTGGTGGTCGACATGCTCGGCTGCGTGGTCGGTGTGGTCATCGGTGTGGTCGATGTTCCGGTCGACGACATCACCGCAGTCAGGTTCATGGAGGGCGGCACCAGCACCTTGTCAATGATGTGGATCACACCATTGGAGGCAATTATGTTCTTCATGACCACCGTTACGTTCCCTACCATCACGGTCGTTCCATTGACCGTCACGTTCAGCTGCTCTCCCTCCACCGTGGTCACCGTACCGTTCTTCAGCTCAAAGGACGTGACCATTCCCGGTACCACATGGTAGGTCAGGAGCTTGGTCAGGTTCGCCTTGTCCGACGTGGTGAGCTTGCTGAGCAGCGCCTGGTCCAGAGCATTGAACGCCGCATCGGTCGGGGCGAACACTGTGTATGGACCCGTGCCGTTGAGCGTGTCGGTCAGGTTGGCCGCCGTGATCGCCGCGGCGAGCTTGGTGAGGTTGCCGTTCTCCATCGCCGTCTGCAGGATGGTCTTGGGCGGGATTAGCACCTTGTCGACCACCTGGATCACCCCGTTGGTGCCTACGATGTTCTGGGTGATGATCTTGGCGTCATTGACCCAGGCTCCCGAAGCGTTAACCGTCAGCAACACATCGCTGCCCTCGGCGGTCTTAAGCAGGCTGGAGTTGGTGCCATTGCCGATCACCAGTCGATAAGGCAGCACATGATAAGTCAACAGCTTGGTCAGGTTGGCAGTATCATTGGCCGCTATCAGCTGATTGACGTAGGTCGAGTTGGCCAGTGCTGAGTTCGTTGGCGCGAACACCGTGAACGGACCCGTGCCGTTGAGCGTGTCAGTCAGGTTGGCCATCTGAACCGCTGCGGTGAGCGTGCTGAGATCGGTCGTGTTCATCATCGTCTGCACGATGGTCTCAGGGACCAGGACCTTATCGATGACGTATATCACGCCATTAGATGCTTCTACGTCCTTGGTGATGATCTTGGCACCATTGACATACGAGCCGGTCTGGTTCGTGATGATGACCAGATCACTTCCCTCCAGCGTCTTGACGGTCACATTGTTGGTCAGCTGCGACGACAGGAGCTTCCCAGGCACAAACGTGGTATTTTAGCACCTTGGCCAGGCTCGCGTTGTCCATGGTCAGGTTGTTGAGCACGGTCTGGTTCATCGCCGCGAATGCGGTGTCGGTGGGAGCGAACACTGTGTATGGACCAGAGCCGTTCAACGTTTCAGTGAGGCCAGTAGTGTTCAGTGCCCCGGTGAGCTTGGTGAAATTACCATTGTCCTGCGCGGTCTGCACTACGCCCTTGCCCGAGGTGGCCTGTGAGTTCAAGTTCAGGCTAAGGCCTGACAACGCCACTGCTGCCAAAAGTGCGGCAGCAACGACCACCACCATAGCTGCTGTTATTTTCTTATCCATAATATCCCACGAACCCTCTATCGGAGGGCCGGGAGGACGTGTGAACGCCTTTTATTTAAGACAGGTCCGTCTGGATAGCGAACCCCCCATGGGGATGTCGAAGAAATATCAGATTAGATGGCGCTAATTCTTTTCAGAATCTGCGGCCCTGTCCAGCGTGCTCCATCCTCACCGAGGCCATAGCCTTCATGTTCGCCAACGGGGTCTCGGGGGCGAATCCGCAGCCAGGGGCGAGGATGTCGGTCCCCGCATCGATACAATCCCGGCATTCCTCTATCACGTATTCCGGCGAGCGGAACAGTAGAGTGGTGGTCGGCGAGATGTTACCGACCGCCGCGCAGCCCGGGCCAAGTACTTTCTTCACCTCCCTCATGTCCATGCTCTGGTCGACACTGATCCCATCCACACCGCTCATCCTCATCAGCGGGAGATTGAGCGAGGTGTTACCGCAGATGTGCATGATGCTCTTGGCCCCCGCCTCTCGCACCGCCCGGGCGATCCTCTGCTGGTATGGCAGTGCGAACTCCTGGAACTGTTCCGGTCCGACGATATCCCCAGTGGCGGTGGCGTCCACAAGGACGATGACATCCGCCCCGGCCTCCACGGCCGCTTTAACGTAATCGACATCCCACTGCACTGCCTTGTCCAGGACAGCCTTTAGAAAGTCGGGGTCGATGACCAAGTCCATCAAGGTGTCCGCTTCACCCCGCAGCTGGCCCGCCAGGGTGAACGCGGATATCACCCCGCACATCACCGGCGATTCCTTCCCGAGCACTTGACGCAATAGGGTTACCGCCTCGAGGACGACGGGGGCGCGCCCGTCCCGGTGAGGGTCTGGAACGTCCAGGAGGTCCAGGGAGTCCCTTGACGACACCGGCCTACCGGTGATGGCCGGCTGTCTCCGCTCCGATTCATGAGAGGTGACGGCGCCAAAGGCCGAAGCGTCCACCGCCGCATCGAACGGTACGCGGCAGCCCTCCAGGCCGGCTACAGTGTGGGCGGCGAGAGATAGACGGAACATAAGATCGGCCTTCTCGTTGGCCTGAGGCCAGAACGCCCCGGTCGCCTTCATGAGGTCCACCGTGCCGGTTTGGGTTGGCGATACCACCGGTACACGGTCCACCGACTGGTGCTCTAATACCGCCAAAAGCCGATCGCGCTCGTTCATGCTCGCTCATATCCCCGCGGCCACATCAATGTTGTTGACCGTTGCAGTGCCTGTCCGTGGGAACGCATATCGCGATACAGACGCAATGGCCGGATAATTGATGGCGACGACAGCGATATCGGCCAATCGCAAAGTTACGGCGATGGGGATGATCGGGACGGGCAGGAGACGTCATCCTCACTTCACGGTCATCGCTGGTTCATGTACCCCCCCTTACAGCGTTGACCAAAAGGTCAACGATGGCCAAATTTTCGCCCCTCTGGAATGACGATGATAAGTGCGGCCAGCGGAGCGGTCTTCCGTATGACAGCCTTTGAGGTGAAAAACTTTATGAACGCCCCGTTCGAATAGATACCGCTCGTGGTGAACGGGATTAGGAGGATGATAGCAGTGGCTATGTGCCTAGCTCTGCTCCTCTCGACCATGGCGGTCTTCTCCGTCGCGCAGGGAGCGAGCACCGACCGGACGGTAATATTTACCGAGGACTTCGAGCATGCCTGGCCCGGCACTCTGCCCAATGGCTGGGACCGCTGGGATCGAGACAACGGATCGGACATCGATTACTGGTGCCGCTCGATGTATGAGGTGGTCTCCCCCACCCACGCCGCGTGGTGTGCCCAGATTGGATACAACTCACTATTCCAGAATGCCATGAACAAGAACGTGACCCGACTGGAGGACCCTAACACCACCTATTTGCCAAAGGACTATGTCCTCCGGTACGACACCAACATGGACTCATTTATGCGCCGACCCCTGGTGGGCATCGACAGTTTCACCTCGGTCACCGTTACCTTCCGATACTGGGCATTGACCGGTAATTCGACCGATAACTTAGGCAATGATTACCTGTGGGTGTCAGTGACCAACTCAACCGACGACATGCCCAGCAGCGGCGACCGGACCGAGGTGTGGAGGCAACCGGTCGCCAACTCGTCAGGCTGGAGAGCGGTGACCCTCTCGATACCGACCGATTCTACCTGGATAAGCTTCAACTTCCGGTCCGGGGCGGACGTGCCGGAGGGCGGACCGTACATCGGGGCATTCGTCGATGACATCGTGGTTGAGGGCACCGACGATCAGGCGCCGACATCGAGCGTGGGATCAATGCCCGCGGCGACCGATCAGAGGTCCTTCGACGTGCCCATCATCATATCCGAGCGGGGCAGCGGACTGAAGTACATCGAGCTGTGGTACCGGATCAACGGTTTCGGTGACTTCATCCTGTACACCGCCGCCGACACGGTCTCCGGTCGCTGGGCTTCCGGGCCGATCCCGTTCCTCGCCCCCATTGAGGGGCGCTATGAACTGTTCTCCCGGACCGCCGATTTATGGGGCAATATAGAGCCGTTAAAAACCTCCGCCGATGCGGTCATCGTCGTTGACGACGTGGCTCCATCATCCGTCACCGCGATCAAGGGGATGTGGGGCGACTATAATTGGTACACCTCTCCGGTTAATATCAACCTCACCGGCTGGGACGATTCCAGCGGGGTCTCATACATCTCATATCGTCTGGATGGAGGATTGTGGAACGAGTATTTGGGCCCCCTGACCGTAAGCGTGGACGGCCGACACGTCCTGGAGTACTACGCCACCGATCTGGCCGGCAACATCGAATCGACCCGTACGGCCACATTCCAGGTCGACCTGTCCGGGCCGATGGTGACGTTTGGAGTGGCCGAGGGCAGGGCATCCTCCTCTGGAAGTATGGTCCTGAAGTACGAAGCCTCCGATCCCGCCTCCGGGATCGGGCTGGCGGACTACAGCGTGGACGATTCGGATTTCAGGTCGTTGTCGCAAGACGACCAGGAGATAACCCTTACCGGCCTGGCCGACGGGGCTCATCAGATCGTCCTGAGAGTGTGGGACAATGCTGGCAACCCTACGACGATTGCGCTCAACATTTCGGTGGACCACTCGGCCGCTAATGCCGACCTGGCTTCTGCCGCTGCTCCCATCGCGATGACCGCCATCACCTTGCTGGGGCTGGTTGCGGTCATCATACTGGCCCGTAGGCGTGGCTAGGATCTCTGGCTAACGAAGGGGTCATCCTTGGCCATGAACCGCCATGGCCACTCCCTGCCTGGGCCAGCATAGTCGATCCCAACGCGCTTGGCTGTAACGACCTCTCCGGGATCGACCCCGGTCGTAAAATATAGTTCCTCACCGCACACGTCGGCGCCGTTCAAGGAGCGAGTGATACCAAAAGCCTGGCAGAGCTTAGAGGGGCCGTTGCACAGTTGCCTTTCGGCCTTTTCGTCCAGGGCAGGGTATCCCCTCCGAATGGCCATGAGGCCCTGCCCCTCGGTCGGCCGTATCGCTCTGAGGAATACACCCTGCGGCTCTCCGACCTGCCCACAGACGACAGTTGAAGCACAGGTGCATACCGTAGACCAAGTAGACGTATGCGTACCCGGGCGGGCCCCACATTACCTCGTTACGCCCGGTCCGCCGGCCGCCGTAGGCATGGGAGGCGGGGTCATTGAGACCGGTGTATGCTTCGGCCTCCACTACGATGCCAGCGACGGTACCCTCGTCCGTGACAGTGCACCAGCCTTCGTCCGATGATGTCCCGGGCGGCCTCCAGGGCCGGCCGGGCAAAGAACGCCCTCGGCAGCTTCCGTTCCATCCTCACCATCATCGCAAGAGAGGTTGTTGAACCTTACTCCCCATGTCTGGACGTGCCTGGATAAAAGTGGCCAGCTGACCTCTGGCGGTCTGGAAAATTGGAACAGTGAACTTAATATCCTTGTTGCCCATGCTCAGAGAGCTTCGGTTCGGGGGAAATGAGACCTTCGGCGTTTCGGCGTCGAGCTCACAACGATCTAAGGGAAAATGATGATCGACATACTCCAACTTATTCTGCTATTTGCCTTCCTGGGCGGGGCCATCAAGTTCATTGACCAGGCCTACGACGAGAAGGCGTTCTCGATAAAGGCCGCCAAAGTGGTGGCAGTTATGGCGGGTGTGGCCATGGGTTACCTAATGGCCCGAGACAGCCCCTTCTCCACTGCCTTCTTCGCGGCCATGCTCATCTCCCTGGTGCTGGCCAAGAAGATCGACAACTTCGCCTTCGCTACCGGCACCATACTGGCGATAGCATCATTGTTGGCATTCTATCCCAGCAGCGAGGTCTCCTGGCTCGTGCTGCCTGTCATCGTTTTCCTAGCCGCCGGGTTCATCGACGAGATCGCGGACGATATGGTCGACAAGCACAACATAGGGGGTTTCCTGCAGATGTTCCTGAACTACCGGCCGTTCAGCGATCTCGCGCTGGTGGGCATGGTGCTGCTGGGGACGTTCTCATGGATCTACCTCCTGCCGTACTTCGGCTTCACCTTCTCCTACATGTTCGTGGAGAGGTACTCGGAACGGGAGTACTCGCTCTCCGGAGGGGTGGACTGGATAAAGCACCGGGTGCTGCGCCGGGCCAACTAGTCCTTTCCGGCGATGAATTGACAGTAGCCGTACGAGATCGGCCCCTGCTTGGTGGTCTCACAGGGGAACTCGGAACACTGGAAGCACAGCGCCACTCCCTTATGGAAGGCGCAGCTGCAAACCAAGCAGAACTTGTTATCCCGGGCCTTGCACCCCATGATCCCGTTCGGGCACTTGCCTTCCGTCCGCCGGGGGCACACCTCACATGCCACTCCACAAACGCCTATCCTCATCTTTTTCCCCCCGTGAACGGCCGGTCGTACATCTTGTCCCAAGAGCCATTACGCTTGGCCCGTTGCTTCCAGCCGCGGTTGCCGAAGGTTATGTAGAGCCATCGGGGAATGCTCCTCCTGGCGATGAGCTCTATCGCTTCTTTAGGCAGTTCTTTGCCTTCCGTCAGAGCCTCGGCGGCCAGTTCCAGGGACCGGCGAGCGTTCCTAACCATACCTCCCAGTTCGGCGAGCGGCCGTCCGTCAATGGCCGACCCTCCCCCCAGTGCGAGGCCCCCCCTCCATTCGAACCCGGCGTTCCGGGCGAACAGGCGACATATGTTCAGGGCGACCCGGTTCTGCTCGGCCTCGATGAATCCGCAGTTGGCGATCGCCACCAGGGGCGTGTGGTCAGTGTTACCTTGCCTCTGCTGGGCGATGAGCCCCATGGCTCTGACCATCGCAGCAGGGGTCGAATCGACATAGGTCGGAAAGGACAGTATCACCAGGTCCGCGGTATCCACCGCACTGACCAGGGACCCTATCCCTTCCAGGGACCGCAGAGACCTCTGGACCTGCAGGTCCTCGATGTCCCAGCCCTTCTTCCTCAGGAGGCCCAGAAGATAAAGGCCAAGTGAGCCGGAGGTCGATCGCTCTCCTCGCGGACTGCCTATCAGCAGTACCGCCTTCATTCTTCCACCCCCGCCTTGGTGATCGCTTCCTTCACCGCGATGGCCGATATCTCCGGCCGCTCGTTCGAGAACACTAGCGTTGAGGCCCATCCCACCGGCTGTATGTTGAGACTGTTCCTTTCCACCAGCTGAGCGAAGACCTTCTGGGCCTCCTCGTCCCGACCGGGAAGCAGTCCGATCGTCACCAGCCGCTGGACGGTATCATAGCGTCGGGCATGGTGGACCTCACCATGGACGGTGCGGAAGAATGGGAGCAGGGAACAGATCGATCGATCCAGGGCCTTCTTGAGATGGTACGAATACCCGCCGAAGGTCACCGGGGTCAGGAACACCACCAGATCAGAAGTGGCGAATTCAGAGGCCACCTTCTCCGCGTCGTCCGCGATGACACACCGCCCCGGGGTCCTGGTCCAGCAGCCGAAACAGCCAGTACAATCGGCGATATCCTTGTCCCGAAGCTTGATGACCTCGACCTGATGCCCCTTCGCCCTCAGGTATTCGGCCGCCGCTTCCCTGGCCACCCCCATCTCGTCCTGGACCGAACCGTCCAATAGCACCGCTTTTATCGTATCCCCTCGGCCATCAATGAAATGTCTCCGGAATATTTATCGCTAGCCCAGAACCTTGTCCGCATTGGCACGCCGTCGCTAAAAAGTCAAATTTTAAGAGCTTTGTGGCCATGATGGGTCTCGATGTCCTACTCCAAGGCTAGGAAGCCGAGCTTCAACATGAAGAAGATCTACAACATGTGGCGCATGACCGCTCTGGGTCTGGACCTGGCCGGCCTGATCACGTTCTTCTTCGCCCTGGGATTGGAGGAGTTCACCATCCCGTTGATGGCCGCTTCCGTCCTCATGTTGTGGGCCGCGGTGGCGGTGTCCTACAAGTACGTGAAGATCGAGTTGGGAAAGCCCTTCGAGGCGGTGGCCCGGTTCTCTTACTTCATCAGCCTGGGCCTGGCCCTGGTGCTCAGCGTCCTCACGGCCATCACGGCCTTGAACGGCTGAGTGTAACGCCTTCCGCTTTCACTTCTCCTGCAGCTTGCAGGATTCGCAGGAATCGGCCGTCCTAAGATAAAGGAGCACCACTACAAGGCCGACGAACACGCCGATCACTATCGCTGCTCCACCCAACACGGTGGCGAAGCCTACCAGCGTTGGGATTATGAGTATCATGATGAAGGTGGCGAGGGCTAGCAGCCATGTCAGGAGGTAAATCGGATAGCGTCCGGGAATTATCGCGCCGCAGACCCGGCATCTTCGGGACAAAGCCATGAATGAACTATTAGAACCAGCCTTGCATAATCTTTTGCGGTCCGAGCAGTAGTTACATCGGCATATCGTTTGAGATAATATAATGTGGTCCCTATTAATAGTGACAGTGAGTCGCTTTCCGTAATGGCCGCTCAGGTCAAGCTCAGCGAAGACGCTAAAAAGATCGTGCTCGGCACCCTACTAGCGATATCCATCGCCTTGATCTTCATCTTCCACTTCGTGCTCGACAGTGGCATCGTGTTCACCCAGTTCTTCTACCTGCCTATCGTAGTGGCAGCCATATGGTACTATTTCCGCGGTATGTCGGTCGCGTTCATCTTGGGCGGGGCACTGATCATAAGCGATCTCATCACTGGTGACCACGAGATCCTGCTGGACGATTTGATGAGAGCGATCATCTTTGTCGGGGTGAGCGGTGTCGTGGCCACCCTTAGCGATCGCCTGCGTAACCTGAATCTGGAGCTGGAAAGAGCCAATGCCGGTCTTGAGAGCAAGGTCGCCGAGCGTACCGTCGAGTTGCAAGAGGAGAAGGAGCTCCTGGCCGTGACCCTGGCCAGCATCAGCGATGGGGTGATCACCATCGATAACGCCGGTAGGGTACGGAGCATCAACCGGTACGCGGAAGTGCGATTGGGAGCGGACCGCTCTCGAGCACTGGGCAGGCCCCTTTCCGATATCGTCAAGATGATCGACGATACGGGAGAGAGGAGCATTATGCAGGGGGGAGCGGAAAAAGGCAGCCTAGTGGCCTTCAACGGCACAACGATCACTACACCCTGGGGTGCGAGAATGGTGGTGGACGGGGGTCTTTCTCCCATCATCATGGACGGTAAGGTAGCGGGTGAAGTGATGGTGTTCCTGGGACGTCACCGAGCGGGAATTACTGAGGGAGCAGATCCAACGCGCTCAGCGCCTGCGTTCTGTCGAGCTCATGGCCGGGGGCATGGCCCATGATTTCAAGAACCTCTTCTCCATCGTTCATCTCAACATCGAACTGGCCAGACAAGAGACAGTCGGTCGGGGCGCAGAACGGTTGGGCGAGGCCATCAAGGCCTTGGTACGAGCGGATGACCTTACCCAGACCCTTGGCGTCCTGGCACGGGCCGGGAACCCTAACAAGGAGCTGGTGGACGTGGCCTCGATGGTGATAGGTGCGGCAGAGGTCGCTTTGGGAGGCGAGGGGGGGCTCGATTTTCATATGGACCCCGACCTCTGGAAGGCAGAGCTGGACCGCACCCAGATGGGGCAGGTCATCAGCAATCTGGTCCTTAATGCAAAACAGGCCATGTCCGGGTCAGGGGTCATCAAGGTGTCCGCTGCGAACATCCACACAGTGTCGGAGGACGGCCTGCCCATAAAAGAGGGCAAGTACGTACGCATCACCGTCACCGATACCGGAGAGGGGATCTCCCAGGACAAGCTCCGTCAGATCTTTGAGCCATACTATACCACCAAACCCCATGGTACCGGCCTAGGCCTGGTCATAGCTCAGTCGGTGGTGCTGGCCCACCAGGGGTACATCTCGGTGGAGTCAACGCTGGGAAAGGGCACAACGATGAGCGTCTACATACCAGCGTTACCCGATCAGAGGGCTAGCCATTCGACCAAATGAGGGTGCCGAGGGCAGATCAGCGGGTCGTACAGCTAACGTTGCTTGTAGACCTGGAGAGCAGGAACGATCGACCAGAGAAATTAAGGGGCCTTTTTCCCAGGCGCTGCTCTTCGCCTGCGGAAAGGCCAGGTAGAGAAGGACATCATCAGCTGGGCATTATGCTCATGGCCTAGGCTGACGGGAGGCCATTGGAGAACGACATGAGCATCCGCTTCAACGACCCGTACATGAACGTTCTGCAATGGAAATAAAGGGGTCCTCATAGGTCTTCCTCGATAGCACGGCCAGTGGCCCAAGGATGTGGGGCATTTGAAACTGGTTCCAGGCCAATGCTCGAGGGGGCGATCGCCCTCGAGTTCACTGCTCTTCTCCTACGCCCCCGTGGGCTATCTGAACCTGCCGACTGAAAAACGAAGGATCGCTGTTGAAGAGTAGCTGCGATCTCGACCTGAACGTAACAGCCGTCATTTGATCAACCTTGGAAGCCTTAAGGTGGGAGATCTTCACGATTTAATAAAAGGTAAACGGAAAAGGTTTGGGAATTTTGCCAGCACAGCCATCAGGTAGCGGCTACTGCTGGCGAGCCGGACCGTATCCCGCCGATCTGTTCCATCTCGCCGGCGCTCATTATCCTGTTGAGGTCCAGGAGCATGACCAAACGGTCCGGCAGCTTGCAGATGCCAGTGAGGAACCCGGCCTCTGTGCCAACGGTCAGGGTGGTCGGGGGAGGAGAGATGCTTGCCCGTGGCACCCTCATGACGTCCTCGACCGCATCGACGATTATCCCGATCTGAGTATCGCCTATCTCGGCAATGATTATCCGCGATGCGGCGGTGATGCTGCCATTACCGTCGGAGCTGATGTTGAACCGTTTCTTTAGGTCGATGACCGTGGTGATCTGACCACGGAGGTTCAGGACCCCTTCGATGAACGCGGGCATCTTAGGTATCTTGGTTATATCATGGACCTTGCCGATCTCGCGGACCTGGGAGACCCTGACACCGAAGGTCTCCTTGCCCAAGCGGAAGGAGACTATCTGTTCCTCGTCCCCGGTCAGCTCGACCTTTTCTCTCTTTCTTCTGGCCATCTGACCGACCTCACTCCGCCTGAGTCTGTATGCCGCGCTTGCTGAGCGCTTCCTTGACCTTCAACGGCACCTTGGGGGTATCGCCCTTGACCGCCGGCCTTTTCACCTGCGGCTTGGGGGCATGAACCTTGATGGGGGCGGCCGCCGGCGGGGCCAGTTCGACCTCGCCATCGTCTATCTTGAACTGGGCGGCGACCTTCTTCAGGTTGATGGCCATCTCCGAGAGCGACTGGGCCCGCGCCGTCATGTCCTCCATGCTGGCGGTGAGCTCTTCGGTCGATGAGGCCGATTCCTCCGATGCGGAGGCGGTCTCCTCGGCGATGGACGCGATGCCGTCGACCGACTTGGCCGCCCTCTGCTGGCCTTCCTTCTGCTTGTCCATGAGTGTAGAGATGGCCATGACCTCACTGGATGTGGCGGCGGCCATGACCGATATCTCCTGGAATGCTCTTCCGGTCTCGTCGACGATGACCATTCCTTCCGCGGCCGTCCTGGTGCCGCGCTGCATCGACTCGACCGCCTTGCTCGTCTCCTGCTGCACTTCCTTGATCATCTTGGCGATGCGCTCGGCCGCTTCGCGGCTGTCCTCGGCGAGGTTCTTGACCTCCTCGGCGACGACGGCGAACCCTCTTCCTTGCTCTCCCGCTCTGGCCGCCTCGATGGCGGCGTTCAGAGCGAGGAGATTGGTCTGGTCCGATATGCCGGTGATGACCCCGACGATCTCGCCGATCTCCTCCGACCGCTTGCCGAGGATCTCGATGACCTTGGCCGACTCGTCGACGACCTTGGCGATCTCCTTCATCTTCTTGATGGTGTTCTCCACCGCGGCCTTGCCCGTATTGGCCGATTCGTTGGCCTTGCCGGCGGCTTGCGAGGCCATCCCGGACTTGTTGACAACCTCGATCACCGATGAGGATATCTCGGACATGACCCGGGCCGTCTCCTCTACCTGCGATGCCTGGCTCTGCGCGCCCTTACTGATCTGCTGGATGGCCGCCGACACCTGTTCGGTGGAGGCGTTCATCTCCTCGGCCGAGGAGGCGAGCTCCTGGGAGGTCGAGGATACCATATCGATCGACTCATTGACCTGCTTCAGCAGGCCGACCATGCTCTCCCCGATGGCGTCCAGGGACTGGGAGAACCTGGTGAAGTCACCCTGGGTATCGATGTTGACCCGGGCGGTCAGATCCCCGCTCGCGTAGGATTCGGCGATCCTCATGGCCTCGTTGATGGGCACTATGACCGCATCCAGGGTATCGTTGACTCCCTGGACGATCTTATGGTAATCACCCTGGTGCTTGGACGCGTCGGCACGAGTGGTAAGCTTACCTTCCACCGCGGCCTTGCTGAGCATATTCGTGTCAGCTACCAGACCATTAACAACGTCTATGCACTGATTGAGATTGTTCTTGATCGTGTTGAAATCGCCGTTGTAGTTGTCGGTGATCTTAGCGGGAATGTCTCCCTTAGAGATCTCATCGACATATCGGCGGAGAGTTCAGCGGACCGATGACTGCATCGAGACAGTCATTGACGCCGGTCACAATCTCGCCGTACACTCCCTTGTGCTTGCCACCATCAGCTCGGGTCGCCAGGCGACCCTCCACCGCGGCCTGGGATAACATGGCGGCATCCTGGGCCAGGGCCATGATCGACTCGGCAACCAGACTCATGTCCTTGTTGATGGAAAAGTAGGTGCTGTGCAGTTCCTTAGTGTATGCATCGGCATCCTGGACCGCCAGATCGACATCCAGGTTGCCCTCGGCCAGCCGGCGCAGGTTCTTTCTGACCTGTCCTACCCATACATCCGTATACGCCTTGCCCTTGGCGCTGGCCGAGACATCCTGGACAATTTCGATGTGTCCGATCTTTCTCTCCCTTGGCATCCTTGATGAACGCCGCATCTACCATGAAGTTCATCCCGGCCTGATCGAAGAAGGTCTTGGGCCTGTTGGCCCTGAGGCACTCCACGCCGCAGTCCTTGGTCTTGCAGATACCCGCGCCCCAGTTGGAGCAATGCTTGCCCAGCACATCCTTGCGCTTGACCTTGAGCATGTCCTCGACCGGCTTGTTGATGAACAACCAATTCATGTTGATGTCCGTGACCGACAATGGCCAGGGCAGAGTATCCAGGATCTGCTCATATAGGAACACCTGTTGCTCGAGCTTTTTGTTGTCGCCCGCGGGGACGAGGTAAAGTACGCCGCCGACAGGCTTTCCGCCCTCAGCGAAGACGGGCTCTCCGCTTACGGTGAAGGCTATGCTGGAACCATGATCGTCGGTGAAGTTGATCGCCTCAGGCCTGGGCACACGGCCCACTTTGATGGCTTCCATTACCGGATCGCCTGGTTTCCCCAGCGCACCGCCCATGGCGTCCTTTAGACGCATTCCGGGTGCTTCCGCGGCAGATAGGCCAATGGCCTCGGTAGCGGGTCCATTGATCGTCACTACCTTCCAAGCGTTGTCTACTAGCAATGCAGGTATGGGCACATGGGTCACCAGGCCCTCGGCCGACTCTCTGCTCAATGGTTTATCCGGTCCTTCGGTCTGATTCTTTACATCCATGAACAAATCACCTATACATTTTCCGATGCCCCATGCCTGAGACGAGGCTATTGAATTGAGCTGAGGACCCCATCCGGAGTATATATCAAGGGAACAGGCGGCTATCACTTTTGGTTTTAAATTTTGAGATTATTATTAAACGATTAAATATCATTATCGATAATGGCCTACAGTTTACTATCCAGCCAGATGTAGAGACGAGGCTCGATATTTCGGAAACCGTTATATCGGAACGTCATGAAAAAGGATCAGGCTATCAGCGATGACGTCCAGAATCGAGAATGAGTTTGATAACAGTTTACCAGCTGGCTGTTAACTAATGATATAATCGTCCAGGGAACGAAAGAGTAGAAGAGAAGAACCATGGGGCAGGGGTGGTCCTAGCGTCCATTATCAATGCCTTGTTATCGAGATGATCGACGGCACCTTCCCGTCTCGACGGCTTTATGCCCTCACTACACCTGATCAATGACCTATCGGAGTAAGATATATTCATGGGGGGCTCGAACATTGTGCTGTGGAAAAGAACGAGATCACCGTCATACCATCAAGCGAGCGGGAAACCAGGGATCTGGGCTGGCTTCAGACCACTTGGCTCTTTTCCTTTGATGATTACTACGATCCTAAGAACCTGGAGTTCGGGGTGATTAGGGTGTTCAATGATGATGTCATCGCCCCGGGTAAAGGGTTCCCGGCCCATCGGCACAGCGAGATGGAGATCGTGACCTACGTGCTGGAGGGGCGATTGTCTCACCGGGACAGCGCGGGCAACCAGGGGTTCCTAGGCCCAGGGGAGGTACAGAAGCTGAGCGCCGGGACCGGGGTGCTGCATTCGGAGATGAACGATGGCAAAACACCCGTTCACCTCTATCAGATCTGGTTCCTTCCCAACCGGGGAGGCTTGAAACCTTCCTACCAACAGGGGAAATTTACCATCAAAGAACATCCCAACGTCCTCGTCCCGATGGTCTCGGGCGAGGCGAGGGAGGGGGTTCTCACCATGAGCTCCCCCGCCACGCTGTACGGCTCCCTCCTGGAAAAGGGGCACGCGCTTAGTGTCGGCAGACCCCGGCGCAAGTTATTCCTATATATTACATCGGGACGGGTGGGCGTGAACGGATCGGTGCTGGAACAAGGGGACCAGTTGCGCTGCACCACAACCACTGCCTTGAGTCTGGAAGCACATGAGGATGCGAATTTCGTTCTTATCGATATGCCGGAGGACATTTTGAATGGTTCGAGAGGATATCGGTGGATCATCGGAGTTTGTTGAAGGTCGGCTGAAGAACGTGACCGCGGGAGGAAGGCCCCTGGTGGTCGCGAGAGTGGAGGGAGAGCTCTACGCCATGGACGGGAAATGCTCTCATATGGGCTTCGATCTGGGCAAGGGAAGATTGGATGGCCACATGGTAACCTGCAAGTTGCATGGAGCTCAGTTCGATATTAGGACCGGGGAGAGGGTGAAGAACCTGTCCGCCCACGACATGACCGTGTACTCAGTAGTGGAAGAGGGTGGAAGAGCCTTCGTGGACCTGACCTGCCCATCGGTACCATCCTCTGGAGCGGTCCAGAGCGTTTTTAGCCGCCCTGGGTAGGATCGCTGACATATCGTTGATATACTGGTCGCAGAATGGAAGAACCGGGAAAGGGAATCAATAAGAGACCTGCAGGAAATCAACCTGAGGAGGAGATACCATTCCAGAGTTGCCCGAGGTGGAGACGTTCAGACGGTACATCGAGAGGACCTCGCTGGATAAGCCAATCAAGAAGGTCGAGGTCAACAACACCATCGTCCTCGGTAAGACCTCGAAAGAGGACCTCCGCAAAGCGGTGGAGGGCTCCTCCTTCCGGTCGGTGCATAGGATCGGCAAACACCTGCTCGTGGAACTGAGCGAGGGAGGCTGGCTTACCCTACATTTCGGGATGACGGGGGAACCGGTGTTCTTCGATGACGAGGCCCCCCGTTTCCCCAGGGTCATCATCCACTTCCAGGACGGAGCGTTGGCCTTCGACGATCCTCGTATGCTGGGAAGGGTCGGCCTCTCTCCAACAGTGGAGGAGTTCGTTCGCCGGAAAGGTCTGGGGCCGGACGCGCTCTCTATCTCCAAGAAGGAGTTCCTGGCCAGGTTCGAGAAGGCCAGGGGAGCGATCAAGCCGGCGCTCATGAACCAGCATAAGCTCGCCGGGATCGGCAATCTGTACGCCGATGAGGTGCTGTTCCAGAGCCGCCTGGATCCCCGGGCCGAGCTGAGCAGCATGAGCCGCCAGGACCTAGAGGTCATCTATCAGAACATGAAAAAGGTGCTCAAACTTTCAATAGCGAAGGGTACCGACTTCTCCAAGTTCCCCCCGACCTACCTCCTATCGCACCGACGCAAGGGGGCGATCTGTCCGGGCTGCGGAGGAACGACCGAGACCATTACCCTGGGGGGTAGGACCACTTATTTCTGTCCAGCATGTCAGACCAGAGGCGGAAGATGAGGGTCCGGGTCTTGGGGACCAGGGGCCATATCGAACCCACCTCCCCCGGTCATGACCTCCACTCGGGTGTGCTCATAGACAATATACTGTTCGACCTGGGGGAACGATCGTACCTGGACCTCCGGCCCTCGGCCGCATTCATCACCCACCTTCATGAGGACCACGCCTTCTTCATTAACGACGACGAGATCGATATCGAAATACCAGTGTACGCACCGCAAGACTGGAAGGGGCGGGGCCTACGGATCATCAGGAGCACGATGGATGTCAATGGCATGACTGTCACCCCCATACCTACGGTGCACAGCGCCACCCTCCGTTCCTGCGCCTACCTAATCGAGAAGGACCTGGCCAGGGTGCTCTACACCGGTGACCTCATCTCCATCCAGGACCGCTACCGGGAACGGATCCCCGAACTGGACGTGGTCATAACCGATGGCAGCTTCATCAGGCGAGGCGGGCTGGTGCGCCGCGATCCGGTCACCGGGCGTCCGCATGGCCATACCGGCATCCCCGACCTGGTGGAGTTCTTCTCCCCCCTGGCCCGGAAGATCGTCTTCACCCACTTCGGGAGCTGGTTCTACAAGGACATACCGTCATCAGTGGAGAAGATCCGGTCCCTGGGCCAGTCCACACCGGTTGAAGTGGCCGTGGACGGCATGGAGCTGGAGGCCGAAGCCGACTGAGGTTCGGTCCCTGGTCCCCCAGACCTACTGGAGCGCCCGAAGGATGGGTTCGCGTGGCCCCCCCTCCGGCCAGGTCATCGGGCACGCCTACGACTTGGGCGGCCACTCGATATGGATCTGGCTCATTTTCTTGACCCTCTTCCTTCGACCCGGGAAAGGAACTCATCAAGCTCGGACATGAACAGCTCCCGCTCCTCGGCATGAGGCATGTGGGAGCTCTGCTCGAACAGCCGCCACTCCGAGCCGGAGATGCCTTGGTGGATCGTTCTCATGATCTCCGGGGTGGCCTCGTCGTACCGGCCGGACATCAGGAGGGTCGGCTCCCTGACCTCGCCGAGCCGGGAGAGGAGGGACCAATCCTTGAGCTTCCCGGTCACATAGAACTCCGACGCCCCCCACAGGACGCCGTAGACCTCGGGGTCGAGGGCGAGTTGGACCAAGGAACGCTCGAGGTATTCCGGCCAGGGTTCCAGCCGGCAGACGTGACGGCGGTAGTAGACAAGCATGGCGGTCTGGTACTCCGGCGATCCTGTCGTCCCCGCTCTCTCATGTCGCTGAAGTGTATCTTGGACCTCGCCAGGAAGTTGCTCCCGCAGGCAGTTGGCCTCGCTGATCCACTGGTGAGTGTCCGCGAGGGGGTCGCATAGGACCAGGCTCTCGATGCCGCTCTCTCCGCTCAAGGCGTGCTCCATGGCCAGCATCCCACCCCATGATTGCCCCAGGATGTGCGCTCGGTCCAGGCCCAGCTCTTTCCTCACCATACTGAGCTCGTTCAAGAACAGCTCCACCGTCCACAGGTCCGGGTCGTGGATATGGTCTGACCGGCCGCAGCCCAGCTGATCGTAGAATATCACCTTACGGCCGGTCCGGGCCATATCCTCCAATGGCTCAAGGTAATCGTGCGACATCCCTGGCCCGCCATGCAACACCAGCAATGGATACTGGCCCTTCTTCGTCTCCCCAACCTCTCGATACCAGGTGCGGTGGCCGTGGAACTGCACGAACCCTTCCTCGATCTTTGGGGCCATGAACAACACTGGGGAGCGAGATGAGGGTTATTGACCGTTTCGTACCGGTTCGCGGATCAGATATCTTGGCGCAGCACGACGGAGGGGTCCTTGAGGCCCGAGCCGGTGACGATGAGGGCGATGCGCTCTTCGGGACGTCGGTCGATCTGCTCCAATGCGGCCATGGACGCAGCGGCGGCCGGTTCGGCGAATATGCCCTCGCGGCCCAGGGACCTTATGGCCTGGAACAGCTGATGGTCGGTCACGGTGACCCCGAAGCCGTTGGATCGTTCCATGGCCGCGATGGCCGAATGACCATTGAAGGGGGTCTTGACCAGTATGGCCGAGGCGATGGTCTTGGCATCCCGGGGAGGCGGCCTAAGTTCGGTGTGGTCCCGCCAGGCCTCCACTATAGGGGCGACCTCCGAGGACTGCACCGCGATCATTTGAGGTACTTTTCGCACCACGCCCAGAGACCTCAGTTCCTCGAACCCCTTGTGGATGGAGGTCAGAATGCCCCCTGTGCCCGTGGGGACGATCACTTTGTCCGGCACTCCCATCTGCTCGTACAGCTCGAAGGCGATGGTCTTCAGTCCCTCGATGAAGTAGGGATTGAGGCCAGTAGAGGCCAGATAGGCGCCGTGTGCGGCCTCCTCCTTGGCCTTTTCCACCGCTTGGGCAAAGCCGCCCACCACAGGCACCAACTCCGCACCGTACGCGACGATCTGTGCGATCTTCTCCTCGGGAATGCCGGCAGGTATGAACACCCGGGCGGTCATGTTGGCGTAGGCCGAGTAAGCGGCCACGCTGGCGCCCATATTTCCTGTTGAGGCAACGGTGGTGGTCTTGAACTCCCGGTTGTAGGCGTCGGATATCACCACCGTGGTGCCCCGGTCCTTGAATGAGCCGGTGGGGTTGTCGCCCTCCACCTTTAGAAATATCTCCTCCTTGGTATCCCTCCTCCGCACCAGGGGAGTATTGCCCTCGGACAAGCTGATGGACATCGTGACCGGCAGCATGGAGCGGTAGCGCCACAGGCCAGCCCCGTGGGGTTCCCAGCTCATCGGGTATTCGACCGCCAGGAGAACCGAGCCGCACCGTTCGCAGGTGTATCTGAATTCGGAGAAGTCGGCACCGCACTGGGTGCAGCGGAACATAGGGGCCTTATGATCTAGTGGCCACAAAATGGTTTGGCGACATTTTATAGGGGTGGGCATGGGATGAATGACCATGGCTCTGGTCCAGGGGGGCTGGAAGCCTTGGTGCTTTTCGCCCTCATCGTCGTTGGCTCCATCGTTCTGGCACAGGGAGCGTACATTCTCCTCCGCTACTATCTGGACAGCCGGACCAGACCGAGCAGTGTCAAGATCATCGCCCGCTTCACCCAATATGCCATAATCGCCGCCGGCCTGTATGTGGGCTTCGTGATAGTGCTGCGCCTGGACCTGCCCGCCATCGCTGCTTCCCTGGGCATCATCAGCCTGGTGGTGGCGTTCTCCCTCCAGCCGGTCCTCTCCAACGCCGTGGCCGGAGTCCTCATCGCCCTGGAAAGGCCGATCCGCATCGATGACTGGGTCGAGGTGGGGACATCCGGCCCATGCCTGGTGAGGGACATCAATATGACCAATACCTATCTCCGCAGCGACCGGGGGGCCCACGTGGTCCTGCCGAACTCGGCCATATTGTCGTCCAAGGTGGTGAACTACAGCCGGACCTGCCTGGCCCAGATACCTATCGCCGTAGAGGTCCCCCTGGAGGTCGACTTCGGTCGGGTGGCGGCGGAGATCATCAAGGTCCTGGAGGCCAATCCGCGTGTGCTTCCCCTGATCTCCGCGCCGGATCGGTCGGTAAAGGACCTGCTAAGGTCATCTGAGACCAGAACCTGGAAGGAATGCGACCTGGATGGAGGAACGTACGAGCCAAAGCTGCTCATAACCAATGTGACGCCGACCTCGCTGTTCATCGAGATCAGGCCTGGATAGGGGACATCGAGCGGAAGGACATCATCCGGTCGGAGATCATGAGCACCCTCTTAAGGGCGCTCAAATCCCTGGAAAAGAAGTTGCCGCCCCCGGGCGATCAGAAAGAGGACCTGATGCTGGAATCGTTGCAACGGGTGACCGCCGAGCTGAAGTCCCTGAACGAGCGCATCGAGGAGAAGGAACGTTCCCCGATGCGACGGCGGTGACCTTCGGATTTGAGCAGTGGATGGTATTATGTGCCCTTCAGACGATGATATGGCCGGTACGATATGGACCCCGATCTGCTATTTGTCTCTGGAGGCATCGAACTGGTCGATGCATTGGAACCCATGTGGCGCCTGCTGACCTTACACGCCTCGGAGCGATCGAAGCATTTCGGCCGATACTTCGCGGACAAGGGCTTCCTGGAGAGGAAGGAGGAGCTGTCGAGAAAGGCGGCCAGAAGTCACCTATTGATCGAGGTGGCCCTGGACCCCAGAGCCCGGCAGGACCTTGGTTACTGCATCAGCAGCGTCGATGACGAGGGCATGGGGGAGATCGAATCGTTGTTCGTCGGCGAGGCGGCCCGTGGCCGAGGCGTGGGCGACAAGCTCGTGCGCCGGTCCATCGAGTGGATGGACAAGATGGGTGCCCGGTCGATGGTGGTTTTCACCGTCTACGGCAATGAGGAGGTCCTGCCGTTCTACCAGCGTTATGGCTTTCAACCAAAGATGGTCATGCTGGAAAGAAAGAAGTGACCGGAGCAGCAATCTTATTATTCCGTCAGCTGCCACGTCCGGGTCGGTAAGATCATGAAGGTTCATTGTCCGCGAAAAGGATGCAACTATTATGCCACCGCCGAAGCCGCCGAGGACGCCATGGAGGACCTGCAGGACCACCTAAGCCAGGTCCACGGTACCGACGAAATGCCCGATAGCGTCAAAGAGAGCGTCGAGGGAGAGATCAAGACCCGATCCAAGTCCCGCTTGTGAGAACGGTCAGGGCAGATGCGCTCTGACCTTCAGGTCGGCGTAATCGTCGGGGGAAAGTGCCCTCCTGGAGATGTCATTTAACATCCGCACAACTTCCGGAGGGGGGTTGGCCATCGAACCGACCAACTCGACCCTCTCGCTCCGAGTCATTGCCGGCAACATCATGGCCACATCCAAGGCTAGTTGCTCGGGGCTCTCGGCCCCCAGGATCTTTCCCAACATGGCCCGTACCTCCGCATCGCTGCACAGCCTCCAGAGCTCCGGTTGGACCCGTTCTTCCTCAGTATCGATGTGCATAAGATAGAAGGCGACGAACCGGTTCCACGCCAGGTACAGCTCCTGGGCCAGGGCCTTGCTCTCGGTAGCCGGTGGGGACCCCTGGACCAACAGGTCCGCCATGGCCATGATATCGTCCAGATGCCGGTTCATGACCCCATGCTCCTCCTCCAGCACCCGGGCGCCTCCCGGTACCCGCTGGGCCAGGGTCGGATGGATGAAAGATCCCTCCATTTGAGCATGATTTCGTAACTCTTCCCGGAACGCGGCGATGCGCGAGCGCAGTACTTCAAGACCTCCGGGTACATTGGGATCGGTCCGCCCCGCCAATTCTGAGATCTGGAACATGACCATCCTTTGACCCTTGTGGATATTGGTGTAGATGTGGAATCCCGGGGGCATGCTGGGAACATTGGTGCAGCTCATCTATCAATCATCGGTGTCCCATAGGACCTGGGGCTTTCCTGACGATGCCATTAATACGACCTCGGAGGCGTTCCTAGTTTGGCAGATGAAGCGGACTGAGGACTCCACGATCCTTATAACTGGCTCCACAGACGGCATAGGGAAGCGGACCGCCCGCGACCTGGCCGCCTTCGGCGCAAGGGTGTTACTGCACGGACGCGATCCGGAAAAGGGGCTGGCCGTTCTGAGCGAGATCGAGGGCGCCACCGGCAGCGGAAAACTGGAGTACTACAACGCCAACTTCTCTGCGCTGGATGAGGTGAGGCGCTTGGCTTCCGCGGTGGCAGAGGATCACCCCCGCCTCGATGTGCTCATCAACAACGCAGGCATAGGCACCGGAAGGAGGGGAGAGGAGAAGAGGGAGGTCAGTGCCGATGGGTATGAGCTGCGTTTCGCCGTGAACTACCTGGCGCCCTTCCTCCTGACCCGGCTCATGATACCGACGTTGCGCCGGTCAGCACCCGCGAGGATAGTGAACGTTTCCTCGCTCGGACAGAGCCCCATCAACTTCGGTGACCTCATGATGAAGGAAAGGTATGATGCCTGGGACGCCTATGGACAGAGCAAGCTTGCCATTGCCATGCTCACCTTTGATCTGGCCGAGGAGCTCAAGGATGATGGGGTCACCGTCAACGCGGTCCACCCCGGCTCACTCCTCGACACCAAGATGGTCAGGGAGGCGTATGGTCAGGCCAGGGGTGACGTCCAGACCGGCGCAGACTCGATCATATTCCTAGCTACCTCTCCTGATCTGGAGGGCGTTACCGGCAGATTCTTCGACCGAAGGAGAGGGGCGATGGCGAACCGCATGGCCTACGACCGCGGCGCTAGGGAAAGGCTGTTCCGCTTGAGCTGCGAGCTTACCGGGCTTAGAAGGATGCCTCCATTCCCCTGACGGACCGGGAACATTTTACCAAGACGAGAGAATGGCGAGCCCGGGGCCATCTCTATTTTCCATAGCCAGATGGTATAGGAAAAAGTGTCAATAACGCCAATCCGCCCTAATGGGCGCTTCCGGACAAACCTTTCTCCATTTAATATTGACGATATGACCGATGAACTGGTGTCATTCGTCGGGATTCCGCCACCATGTGGTCGAAAGGCAGGTCCGCGGACCTTCGAGCGCACCAACCCGGCGGGTGGGTGGAACTCTCCGGGACCAGGCAGGTAGCATGATGTAGGTCGCCAAGGCGGCAGAGAACATCCATCGCCCAGGCTCGAGCCGGACCGCCCTCCCCGGCGAGCGCCCTCTCCTGCTCACGATCAATATGCATTCAAGCCCACCACATGGCCTAGACCAGTATAGGCGTCATGGGCATCCGATAACAGATAATGGCGCCCCCTCGCTACTTGCTCTCCTCGGCCCCGGTCTTCTCACAGGGCGCATCCTTGCACCTTCCGAGCGCCATCCTGATCTCCCTGATGGCCGCCTTCCCTGGGGCGGTGTCCTCTAGATAGTACAGCCATACGCCGACGAAGAGGACGGCAAACCCCAGAGCTATGGTCCTGAGCGGCAGTACTAGGATCAAGACGAGACAGGAGATCGCCCCCAGTGTCGGGAACAATATGCCCAGGGGCGGTCTGAAGTACTTCTTACCTTCGGTCAGGCTCTTCCCCTTCCTTATGAGGGCCAGGGCGCTGAGGTTGACCAGGAACATCGTTGCCAGGATGACCGCATTGGTGGTCTCGACGATGAAATCGAGGCCCCCCAGCATGATGAACGCTGCTGTGATGGCCGACCCCAGGATGATGGAGTTGGCCGGTTGTCCGTTCCTCAGCTTGGCATAACGTCCGGGCAGTTGTTCCTCGCTGGCCATCTCCATGGTGACCCTTGACGCCCCCACCAGGTTGGCATTGGCCGAGGAGACCGTGGAGATGGTGGCGGCGAAAGCGATGAGGGCCCCGCCAGCAGCGCCGAAGATCACGTTCGCGGCATCGAACACGCTCTGTCCACCATAGCTAGGTAGGTTTGCGGCCAGTAGTGCGACGATGGTGCCGACGTAGATCACGGTGACGATGCCTATCGAGATCAGAATGGCCTGGGGGACCTTCCTGCTGGACTCCTTGACCTCCCCGCCCATCATCGCCGCGACCTGGAAGCCGGTGTAGGCGAAGAACACCATGGTGGTCCCCTGGACCAGCCCGTTCGTCCCATTGGGCATGAAGGGAGTAAGATCTGAGGCCTGGATGGTCAAGAGGCCGAACACGACCAGAATCAACAATATCCCGACCTTGGTGGCGACCAGGGCGAACTCGACGATCCCCGCCTCGGCCAGCCCCCGGAGGTTCAGGGCAGCGATGAACAGGAGGGCCGCCAGAGCTAGTATCCTGATGTCGACGTTTATCCCTAGCAATAGGTTCAGATATATGCCGAAGCCCAGGAGAACGAATGCCGTGGATATCATGCTGAACGCATACATCCCCCATCCCGTCAGGAAGCCGGGGAACTTACCCAGCATCTTGCGTGCGTAGAGGTACCCGCCCCCATCTTCGGGGAATATGCTGGCAAGAGCGGCGTAAGATATCCCTGAAAAGGTGACCACCACGCCGCCTATCAGGTAGGAGGCGATGGCCGCCGGGCCTGCCGTGTTGATGACGAGCCCGCTAAGGACGAACACCCCCGCCCCGATCATCGTACCAATGGAGAAGGCTACGGTCATAGCCATCCCCAGTCCCTCGCTCCTCTTGGTGCCCTTTACCATAGTAAACAGCCTATCCGGAAGGTGGAACAGAACATTTCTATTCTGACCGTGAGAATGTAAAAGGAATGCATTTTACTTTAATAATGGCCCCAAACCTTCGAGGCTCAGACCCGATGTACGCTCCGAAGCATGCTCCATCAAGGGTCACGGATGCCCAATATCGTCGATCTGCTCATCCCAGCGATCGAGGTGAACACTGTTGGTCCGCCGAGCACTCTCGAATTTCGATTCAATAACGGGGTTTTCGTGCACGAGCGCTCGCTGGACAAACCCTTTCTCTTTTTTCCTGATTCAAGCCAGGAGGCCACGCCAAGGGTGCGATAGCATGTGAAAGGAGGAATGGGGAGGAGTTTAGCCCGTGGCGTTTCCCGTGCCATTACTTGTCTGGGTTGAGTTGTTCTCAGGGACGCTAGGCATGGTTACCGGCGCCCCCGGCCTGACACTCGGAACAGTTCCGGTGGATCCATTGGCGGGGTTGTTAGTGGTGTTGGTGGGCGTCGCCGGCACGGTGCCGTTGGGTGGCGAGGAATTGTTCTGAGGGAGCGGGTTGGATCCCGGTTCGAAATTGACCACGGTGGTCGCGGACATGGGGCTCACCGAGCGGTTCTGCCCGTCCACTAGGCGAAAGCTCATCTCGAACTGCCCGGTCCGGTGGAAGTAGATATAACCGCTCATCTCAGGGTGCCAGGTATCGATGTTGGTGGGCGGTGATGTCTGGCTCATCGACTGGTCCGGCTCTGAGGACCCCCAACCGATGATAGTGTGGTCGTCCACCTGCGTCCATACCGGCTCCGTCGAGGCGACCCGGTTAAACACTATCGACCCATATATGAGCAAGAGGTCGTCCCCCGTTAGGGTCTGGGGGGAATATATCTGCACCACCCAGTGGTACAGTTCCCTCACCCCAATTAGTATCGTTAATGTGGTTGACACTCGACCAGTCCAGTTGCTTGCCCCGATCGGTCAGGGTGGTCGTCACAGCATACGTTACCGGGTCCGACGCATTGACCACGAGGTTGTTGGAATCCACGTTAGATGACCAGTGGAGCACCGGGGCGTTGAAAAGGTAACCTTCGTCGCTCCCTCCGTTCTCCCCGCTGCCATTAGAGTTGACACGTGCCGTCTTTTGAATGGATGGTGAGGCCATCAAGTTTGGTGCCAAGTTCCTGCTCACTGTCCCATTGGTAGTATCCCCGATGTAGAATTTTATCGTGTAGTCCCCTGGCTTCAAGAAGTCAATCCCGGTGGGACCGAATGCCTTGAACATCTCCTTGGTCTCGTTCGCCGGGTCAGTAGCTATCGGCATCTTCTGATTGTTGAAGAGGTTGTACGGCTCCCTGCTGAGAACGACCCGAACGGTGTGGGAATCAACCTGGACCACCTTCGCCTGAATCCCAAACAAATCCGGTGATGGGAAATACAGTGGCCCCTTTGCCGAGACATTTACATCATTGGCATTGATGCCGTTGGGGTCGGAAATCTCCATCACGAAGTTCAGATGGACGGCACTATCGTTGAGACGCCAAGTATGGTCCTGCCCGTAGAGAGTGTTGTCCCTTATGTACTGCAATCCATAGTCGGTCAAATCCGCCGACAGCAGGAGGTAGTAGTCGGTCCCAGTCTTTAGCTGATCGTCGTCGTAGTGGACCATATCCGCAAAATTGGTTTCAGGAACCTTCTGGCCTGCATACCATCCATCAACGGCGATGTTGTCGTAGATGTACTGGGTTCCAGTACCTCCGTTCCCTCCGTTCACGCTAATGATTATGGTGATCGAGATGGACTGACACAATTGGGTTCCGGTGGCCGCGTCGTAGGCAGTGATGGTGATAGTGAACGTCCCAGCCTTATCGATGGCTAGGTTGATCGGCAGCCACCACTCGCTGCTCTGCCTTGGCGTCCAGGTGTAGCCGAGCGAATGAATCCCATCGTGGCTCAGGTCGAGCAAGCATCCGCTCGTGACGCCGTCGTGATCGTCATAGGTCACGAAAGAAGGTACGGCATAGGAGGGCGTGCCCTGGTGCTCTAGCCAGACGAACGAGGTCACCATCGAAGCGTCCGCGCCGCTGATGGTGATGATATTGGTGACATTGCCGCGATATTGCGGTTTATTGTTCTTCTCGTGCAGGTTCAAGCAGAAGTAGGTGTTGGATGCGGAGGACTCGACCGGCTTGGTGGCCCAGTCCTGAGCAATGGTGTTGATGGCATCAGATGGTGGTGTTAGACATGTCGTTAGGTCCGGGTGAAGGCGGGGTCTTGTTCCGATTCTCAGGTACCATCACCGAATTTGGATTAGGCGAAGGCTGGCTCTTGTTCAAGGAAGAGATGATCAATGGTGGGTTCGTGGCGTTGTCCTTGATGACCGATGGCGGCACGGCCGGCACATTGTTCTTATCGGAATTGGATAGCAGCGCTGGCCCATTGACTATGAGAAAAGACCCTATCAAGATTACTACCAAGGCGACAACAATCCCTGTTACCCAACCGGAACCGAGCCTCATCTACGAATCCCCTGAGGCCGCGATTAATAGTTCGAGGTTGCAGTATTTAAACTAAAGGCATTGAAATGCTGGCCGGATGGGATGCTGAACATTTCCGTCACCCAATCGCCGGTGAGTGCAGGAGTTATAGCTATCATCTTGAATTTCCCCACGTAATATCGTAGCATGGTTAGCTAGCATTATCGACTCCTGATGTTCCCATTTCCTAAAGATCTAACTGAGTTCAATCTCGACAGTCCACATGCGAGCATGAGACATTCATAACTCACTTTCGGCCACCTCCCCGATAGCTTGATACTTAAAATGGATCACTAACGCTCGTGCTCGACCGCATCGGCGTTAGGGCCATTGAGCTTCAGCACTTGGGCCTAGCTCCTATGGGCGCCCTCATCCTCACCAACCTGGAGGCCGGAGATTCGGTGGAGCAGGTCGCTAACAGGCTCAATGTCACAATAAAGAGGGTCTGGTTAGCGAGACGCCACGGCGAGAGCATTACGAGAAATCTTGACCTGCCAGGCGATAACCTTATGAAAGTCGCCCCATACGCCAACGTTTCAACAAGGGACAAGGACCAGGCCCCCGAGGCCCAATTGCTCAAACTAAGAGACTTCGCCACCGGTCGCAACGGCAACCGCCCGGGGCTGAAGAAGCTCCTAAAAGATGCCCGAGCGGGGGAGTTCCAGACGGCGGTAATCATCCGCATTGACCGGATAATGCGCAGTCCATCCAACCTCTATGAATTATTCCAGGACTTTGAAACATGGAACGTCTGCATGGTGGCCACTGACCAGGAGATCGATACCAACACGACCACCGGACGGTTGATGTTCGGCCTGCTTGGGCCCATTAGCTCATGAGAACTGGACCCGTTAAGCGACCTAGGCCAGGTTTCAGGGAATATGAGATTGATCGGCTTCAACTAATTCTCCTTGCGGTCGTACCGTACTCCTCAACGTTCGCTCCATGTCGGTGATGTCGATGTCGCCAGTTAAGCAGTAAACGGTCGGCCTGATGTAGTCGCCCATCACACCACCACGCAATCGTACCTCCATCCGCCCATAGCGGCCTTGCACTCCACGGTGCCCTTCAGGAACGCGTGGAAAGATACCGCGATATTCATTCCTGCACGAGCACCCGTTATTGACAAAAAATATAAGCCGTCTGGATATGGATGATGGCGAGCCCGGGGGGATTCGAACCCCCGTCATCGGCTTCGAAGGCCGAAAGGATAATCCAGGCTACCCCACGGGCCCAGGCACGGCACCTTTCTTGCTCGTACCGCACATGCCAACATATGCTCCGATATAAGATTATCTGCCTTGATGATGCATCCCTCTTAAATCCCCATCTGACGAAGTGAGATTTCCCTACCAAGTACTGGGTCAAGGATCTGGCTAGAAGGCGTTCTCGGAGATGTTCGGCATCAGGTAGAATAGGGACCTTGCCCTTAACCTCGCCGCCTAGGAGATTTCACCGGGCGATGGTCGGATTTCCGGCGATCATTCCATAGCCCTCCTGGCCGTCCGAAGTGGATCGTGCATAAATGACCGATATCAACGTTATGAACAAGTGCGAGGCGGAAAAAGCGATCAAGTCAGCCCGCCTTCCCGGGGTCAAGCACAAGATCGTCGTCATGAGCGGCAAGGGAGGAGTGGGCAAGTCCACCGTGGCAGTAAATCTGGCCATGGCCCTGGTCAAGCAGGGCCGAGCGGTGGGCATACTTGATGCCGACCTACACGGGCCGAGCGTACCAAAACTATTGGGCTGTCCGGACGCCCAGCTCCAGATAGTTGGCCAGCATATCTTACCTGCCGAGGTGGCCCCGAGGCTCAAGGTTGTTTCTGTCGCATATCTCACTCAGGAGTCCGACGCCCCGGTGGTATGGCGTGGCCCGGTCAAGATGGGGGCGATCAGGCAGTTCATCGAGGATGTGGAATGGGGTGAGCTCGACTACCTGATCATTGACCTGCCTCCGGGGACCGGGGACGAGCCCCTGAGCGTGGCCCAGCTGGTCCCATCTCCTGATGGGGCGGTCATCGTCACCACGCCACAGGACGTGGCCTTGATCAGTGTCAAGAAATCCATCCGGTTCGCCCAGATGCTCGATCTCAACATCATCGGGCTGGTCGACAACATGAACGGTTACATCTGCCCACGTTGCGGGGAGGCCGCGGATCTATTCGGCGGAGACCTGGCGGTCAAGGTCGCCCAGCAATACGGCATCCGCTACCTTGGGAAAGTGCCGCTGCACTCCGCGGTAGCCCATAGCGGAGAGGATGGCATCCCATTCGTGCTATCCAGCGGACCGGCCACCGAGGCGTTCGAACGGATAGTGGCTTCGATCCTCGAGCTAGTGGAGGGCGAATAGTCAGGTCCGGCACCGCCCCGTTCGGTGGGCCGGGAAAACCACTTACACTATTTATTCTACATACTGAAATATTATTAATCCTTTCAATGCAATATTGTTCTGGTCTGTTGTTTCCGAGGGATGCGACACCAGGGAGACAGAGCACGAGGGGATGGTGCTACTGGACAGAATATTGGAGAACAGCCCGACCTGGTCGCCCAAGGGAAGCCGGGTCGATCCCTACATGGGCGTTGATGAATGGACCAAAGCTTGGATATGGCATCACATCCGGAGCTACGTCCTGGAGCGCGACGAGCACACCTGCCAGGTGTGCGGGGACAACACCGAAGAGGTCCAGATGCACCACATTGTATAGAGGAGCCACAATGGCTCGGACCATCCGAGGAACCTGATGATGGTCTGTGAACGCTGCCACCGGCAGATGCACGCCAGGGAACTGCCCTTGATGATGTACCAATAGGAAGATGGTAGGAAAAGGAAACGCTCCCTTATCGCGGAACAGGAGACCCTGTCCACGCCATCCTGGACGGACCGAGCTTCCGAGACCATCGTTCAACAAGAGCATCCAGCGGTCTGGGGGCGGACGATCGACACAACCGCATCAGGACGAAGGTCTGGGGGAAGATTTAAACTCAACTTGACGAATCACATGACCATGAAGAGGGTCACCATGGGCGATGGGGCCGGCGGAGAGCTCATGCATGAGCTGCTGTCCCACTATATCATCCCGTTCCTGCCGCAGTTCCCGGTCGAGGTACCGCTGCGATCGTTCGACGATTCCGCAGTGGTCGGGGACGTGGTCTTCACCACCGACGGCCACACCGTGAAACCGCTGTTCTATCCCGGAGGGGACATCGGCTCCCTATCGGTCTGTGGCACCGTGAACGACATCGCGGTGATGGGCGCCACGCCCTTTGCCATGGCACTATCCATGATCCTCGAGGAAGGGTTGGAGATCGACGTCCTGGAGAGAGTGATGAAGTCCATTGGCCAATATTCCGAGCTGGCCAACGTCCCTGTGGTCACCGGTGATACCAAGGTGGTGGAGTCGGGCGCGGTCGACAATATGGTGATCACGACCTCGGCCATCGGTAAGCGCAACGCCTACATGGACCACAACCTGGCCGTGGCCAGGGAATATCGTTCGGTCACATCCAAGTGGTTGACCGACGACAACATCCAGGACGGGGATGCCATCATCGTGTCGGGAACACTGGGGGACCATGGCATTGCCTTGCTCTCCTTCCGCGAAGGCTATGGTTTCGAGACCGAGGTCAAGAGCGATACTGCCCCTCTCAACCGCATCATCGAGGAAGTGCTCAAGCTCGGCGGGGCGGTAAGCATGAAGGACCCCACCCGAGGGGGGTTCGCCAACGCCATCAACGAGTGGTCCTCCAAGTCCGGAGTGGGCGTTGAGGTCGAGGAATCGGCCATCCCCATATCTGAGCCGGTCAGGAACGCCTGCGAGCTTCTAGGCCTCGACCCCCTCACCATCGGCAACGAGGGAAAGGTGGTCATCGGCTGCGTCCCGGAGATGGCCGAAGAGATCGTGAAGCTCCTGCGCCGCAATCCCCTCGGGAAGAACGCTGCCATCGTGGGCAAGGCCACGAGGAAGTACCAGCGGGTGGTGCTCCGGACCGAGGTCGGCGGACACCGCATACTGGAACCGCCGGTCGGCGATCCGGTCCCCCGCATCTGCTGATCACAGCACCGATTCGATCCAGAAGCAGATCAAGAACGCCGCCACACCGGCCACGGCCATCCTCGCACCCTGGGTTAACGGATTGCGTTGGCCCGCCCGGCCCATGAACGCGCCGACCACGAACAATATGCTGATGGCCAGCCCCAGGCTGATGTAGGCGGCCAGGCGGATGTCCTGTTCCCCGACCACCAGGAAGGGAGTCAGCGTGATAGCCCCGGCGATGACCGGAGCGGTGAAGTTGACCACTGACACCACGAAGATGGTGAGTTTCGAAGTGCGGTGTATGTGGGTGTCTTCCAGGGATGTCAGCATCGCCCGTTCCATCTCCCGCATCTTGATCGACTGTTCCATCGTCTCGGCCTCGAAGACGCTGATGCCGGTGGATATGCCCAAGGCGACGCTGCTGGTGGTGATCGTCACGATCACCAGGCGTAGATTGGGCTCGCTGGAGAAGGCCGATGCTATCAGGATGCCCAATATCACGAAGGTCGAGTCGAATATCGTGTTGACGAAGAAGCGGCGCAGGGTAGGCCCGGTCTCCGGCTCGTCCAGGACCGCCCTTATTCTGACCACCAGACTGTCATCTCTTGCCAAGGTATATCCACCGGAATGTATGACGATTACACATATCACGCTTTCGGGGGGTCAGCACGTCAAGGAAGACCGGTACAAAACCTCGTTCTCACCATATCCTTCATCTGAGTAATTTTTAATACCACTGCCACATTCAGACACAGGCACGGGCTCATGGTCTAGCGGTTATGATGCTTGCCTTACACGCAGGATATCGCCGGTTCGAATCCGGCTGAGCCCACTCTTCTCTTTATCCAGATCTAATTGGTGCGTACATAAGTTCCACAAGGCAACTTAGTACTGGCTAGCATTAGTATGAATTATATTGAAATCAGTATCTTACTGTCTGGACCTCAAGATGTTTGATCTCACCTTAGGTTGTAAGCGTCTGGTATCGGCATGATACCGGATGATCGACAAGGACCTCACAAACTGGGGTGGAGATAATGCTTTTTGTATCCAGTGGCCAGGCAGACTTGACCGGATCCAGGGCGATCAGCGGTATGAGGTTTAAATTCAGCCCCTTGCACTTCTTCACGGGGTGCTATACAATTGGATAAATTTCGCACCACCTCCATGAGCGGAGGCTTGTCGTGCTAAGTGACGCCATAATATCAAGTGCATAGCTCATCCCCCCGCTCCTAATTTGGACCAGCATTAATAAAATGGAGTTAGGGTGGAATTCTTAAGTAAATCCCAGGGGGAATTAGTCTGACACACCACTATTCCGGACCGAATTTCGGCTTTCCACGAGGAGACGCTCGTTTGGACCTCACTGACCTTTTTGCGTTCCCCAAGCCTGGCGACCCCAGTAAGTCGACCATTATCATGAACACGCATCCCTCATCTGCGCTCAATCCACCCGAACCGACAAACTCTGAACCCTTCGCGCCGGAGGGACTCTATGAGCTGAGGGTGGATACGAACGGGGACATGATCGCGGACATCGCCTATCGAGTGCGCTTCTTACGAAGCGGAAATGGTGCAATGACGGCGACGGTGCGTCGGGCGGAGGGGCCCGAGGCCGCCGGCAGAGGCGAGGAAGGGAAGGTCATCATCGAGGGAGCGCCGGCCTCGATGGGTCGCGAAGCGCAGGTGACAAGGTCTGGTGCGTATCGCTTGTTTACCGGCTGGCGCAGCGATCCGTTCTTTTTCGACGTGGAGGGTGTTTTGAACAAGATGCAGTTCACGGGGACGGACTGGTTCGCCGATAAGGATATTTGCAGCATAGTCTTGGAGATTCCCGTAAGCGACCTCGGCGGTGGAGTGAGCGTGAACCTATGGCATCGGTCCCTCGTGCAGGTTGATGGCAAATGGGTGCAGGCCGACCGAGGGGCACTGCCCTCTCAGACCCCCTTCCTGGCGGACGCCCAAAGAGAGGCGTACCTTGACGGAGAGCCAGCACAGGACGAGAGATTCGTGCCCATGTTCGCCCACGTTCTGGAGAAGACCGGCGGGTACACCCCGCAAGGAGCCGAGGCAGCGGCCAGGAGCCTGTTGCCTGACGTCTTGCCGTACGACCCCAGGAAGCCCGCGGCCTATCCTGGAAACGGACGCACCCCCACGGACGATTCGAAGGACATCTTTCTGACCGTGTTCAACGGCAGGCTGACACGGGATAAGTGTGGTCCGCACACTGATCTATTGAACGAGTTCCCCTACCTTGGTCCGCCACACAAAATTCGATCTGAGGGCGCTGAGCCTGGCAAGAGCCGTTCAACCGTCAGTGTGTTGGGACGATGAGGTCAGATGCGCTCTCAGAAGGACCCCGTCTCAACCCTTCCAGCGCTCTGGTAATTGGCGACGATGACCCCCTTCGGTGAGACTTTGCTGTCGATCAGCTTGAACGCCGCCGGAATCGTGCCTTCGGCGAACAGCCGTTTTCCCGGGCCGAGCGTTACCGGGAATATCTTGAGCCATAGTTCATCGACCAGATCGTGCTTCAGGAGGGTCTGAATCAGATTGCCACTACCATGGACCTGAATCTCGGGGCCGTCCTGCGCCTTGATGTCCATTATCGCCTTCACGACATCGCCATGCAATTGAACCGATTGCGCCCATTTGAATTGCATAGGATGCCGGGAGGCGACATACTTGGTCGCCTGGTTGATCTCCACGCCCTCATCTTTGTGATGGGGCCAATAGGAGGCGAAGAGTTCATACATGTCTTCCTGCCTAGAAGAAGGTCGAACGGCCCCCCCATCTGCTCGCTCATCACCTTGCCCATGAACTCATCAAAATAGGGGACCGTCCAGCCGCCGTGCTTGAAACCACCGGAGATGTCTTCCCCTGGCCCGCCGGGCGCTTGCATAACGCCGTCGATCGTAACGAAGGAGAGAACGACGATTTTTCTCATGTTGTTTTTTAGGCGGCTCACGTCATTAATGGTTTGTTAACACCTGGCATTATTGGCGATCCAAGACGACTTAGCGAAGGCTGAAAGTCGACGCTCAACAATGACCAAAGGGGATGAGGTTTCGGAGCTATTCCTTCTCGATATCCCCCCATATCGCGGTCGTTCGGATTGTTCTAGGAATAAGGATTCCATCACTATTCACCTTGGTGTGCCACCTGACCAGCGTCGTGATGGAGCTTCGACGCCGACCTGAGCACCTGTTATCACGATCGGCTTCCGATGGGGCGAGCAATACTATATCTGAAATTTTTTTGTCTTGAAAGGTGCGAACGATGCCCCACATAAGGGCATTGGTAGTGGACGATGAGCCATTCCTGCTCGACCTGACCAAGCTCTTCCTGGAGGACGAGGAGGACATCTCGGTGGATGTCACCAGCTCCGGAGAGGAGACGTTTCGGCTGACCGAGAGCGGCGAATATGACGTCGTAGTCTCCGACTTCCAGATGCCGGACATGGACGGCCTTGAACTGTTAAGGAGCCTAAGAAAAAGGGACGGCGGGCTTCCCTTAATCCTGTTCAGCGGCCTGGGTGCCAGCCCCCGCCTGAGTTATCGCCGGAGCGGCGACGGTCCTGTTCCTCATCAACACCCCTACCAGCAATAGTTACGCCCGAGGGATCGGGCTGGATGCCCTGTCGAGCGAAGGGAATACGCTCGAAACTTGCCCTACCGCGAGGGCCCTCAGCCTACGACCATAGGAATAACACAACATTCAAAGATAGGGTCAAATATCAACTATCGTGAACAAGCTTAGATTTGCCTTCCTGGCAATCGCTGTTGGGGCCGTGGTGCTGGTCCTGAAGCTGTTGGCCTACCTCACCTCTGGCTCGGTAGCATTGCTATCGGATGCATTGGAATCCATCATCAACATCGTAGCCTCGGTGATGATGATGTTCTCCATCTGGATAGCGGCAAAGCCAGCTGATCTAAATCATAATTACGGGCACAAGAAGGCCGAGAACATCTCGGCCCTGATCGAGGGCCTTCTGATCATTATCGCCGCTGTCCTCATCATAGAGGCGAGCGTTGGCAGACTGCTGGCGCCAGAGGGGCTGGGCAACGTCGATCTGGCCCTCCTGATCTCCCTATCGGCCACCTCCTTGAATGGCATTCTTGCCATCGTGCTGTTGCGAGCTTCGGGGCGAACGGGTTCGATAGCCTTGGAAGGCGATGCGAAGCATCTGATGTCCGATGTGTTCTCTTCCGTAGGTGTGGTCATCGGTCTGTTCATCGCCAGCCTGACGGGCTGGTTCATCCTGGACCCTCTCATCGCTCTGGTGGTGGCGTCCCTCCTGATCAGGATGGGCTACAGTGTGCTGAGGAAGACGTCGGAAGACCTGATGGACCAGAGCTGCCAGGAAGAGGAGAGATTGGTCCGGGAAGTGTTGGCCCGGGTTGATGGTTATATCGAGTACCACGATCTAAAGACGAGGAAGGTCGGAAACCAGGTCTTCTCGGAGTTCCACCTCTGCGTAGATGGGAGCTGTTCCACCTCCTGCTCCCATGCCCTTGCCGAGAAGATCGAACTGGAGATTGGGAAGGTCGTCCCCGACATCACTGTGACCATCCATGTGGAGACGCAAGCTCAGGCCGTAGGAAATAAAGTGAGCATCTGAAGGCACCTAGTACGCGTGAGGATGGGCGAACAATTCAATAGGGTAACCGCTCAACTCATCGTCGGTCATTAAATGAGGAGAACTACCTGGGTGCTGGCATCGGCCTTGCTGCTGGCAGGCGTGGTCATCGCTTCACTGCTCATCAATACCTCGCCCAGTACAGTCCGGGCCGCCCAGCGAGGGCCAGGTGGTGCTGGAGCTGGCGGCCGAGGGGCTCGTTCATCCGGTCGGGGTAGCGAGCCCTACCGGGCTGGAGGACCGGACGTTCATCGTGGACCAGGTCGGAGTGGTCAGGACGCTGCTGTCCAACGGTTCCCTGCTCCCTGAGCCTTTCCTGGATCTGCGTGACCAGGTGGTCAGCCTCGACATTGGCTACGACGAGCGGGGGCTGCTCAGCATAGCATTCCATCCGAACTACACTACCAACCACAAGTTGTACGCGTTCTACAGCGCTCCGCTCCGTCCGGAAGCGCCGGCCGATTACGATCACACCAACTACATCGTCGAGCTGACCGCCTCGGAGGATGGTGCGATCGGTCGACCCCGCTACGGCCCGCGTTATCCTGGCCATCGATAATCCGTACATGAACCATAACGGCGGGGCAGGTGCTCTTCGGGCTCGATGGCTTCCTCTACACTGCACGGTGGGAGACGGGGGCGGAGGGAACGACGTGGGAAGAGGGCACAACGCCACCGTCGGCAATGCCCAGGACCTGAACTCCATCCACGGAAAGGTCCTCCGGCTTGGACATCGATTGGGAATCGGACGGCCGACCCTATTCCATCCCCGCCGACAATCCATTCGCCCAGGGGGGCGGCCTTCCCGGAGATCTTCGCCTGGGGCTTCCGGAACCCCGCCTACGCCGCCTTCGATCCCACCAACGGCAGCCTGTTCGTCGCCGACGCCGGCCAGAACCGCTACGAGGAGGTGGACCTGGTGGTGAAGGGCGGCAACTACGGCTGGAACATCAAGGAAGGAACGCATTGCTTCGATCCGAACAATTCGCTAGCTAACCCGACCTCATGCCCCAACAAGGGGGCTAACGGCGAGAGGTTGATCGACCCCATGGCCGAGTTCAAGAACTCCGCCCTGCCCGGAGGGGAAGGGGCCGTTGTCATCGGCGGAGCGCCATACCACGGCAACATCTCCGCACTGAACGGCGGCTACATCTTCGGGGCCTTCCGGGACGGGGGCAGTCCGCTGTTCGTCCTCCTGCCCTCGGAGGCCGGCAACTGGACCCGATACGCCCTGTCGGTCGAGGGCCGCTCCGACGGCCGGGTGCCCGGGTACCTCCTGTCGGTAGGCCTGGACGCCCGGGGCGAGCTCCTGGTCCTAGGTGCGGACAACGCCGGACCGAGCGGGAGCACCGGCCAGGTCTGGAGAGTTAAAGGCCGATAGGGACGGCCAAAGGAAGTTCGGGCCCCGCTAGGGGACGTCCTGGTCATCGGACCCCTCCACGCTGTGGGACCCCTCCTTGCTCTTCCAACGGCCGTAGAGGATGTACACCAGGAAGGCCGCCCCGCCGACACCAGGATGACAACGTCCATCCGTTGAGGCTGTGGGCCAGCTCGATCCAGTACTTGCCGAGCAGGAAACCCGCCGACACCAGCACGGTGTTCCAGATGGTAGCGCCGATGAAGGTGAAGAGAGCGAAGCGCTTGATGTCCATCCGCGTTATCCCGGCCGGGAAGGAGATGATGGACCGTATGCCTGGAAGAGCGTGCCCTATGAGAATGCCGTAGTTGCCCCACTTGGCGAACCAGGCGTCGGCGCGGCACAGGGCATCGGGACCGAGGCCGAAATAGCGGCCGAAACGGTCCAGGAACGGGCGCCCCAGGGTCCGGCCGAGCAGATAGGCGATGGTCGAACCGCACATGGCGCCCAGTGAACCGATGAGTATAACGAGGACGATGTTCAGCTCCCCGGTCGAGCACAGGTATCCGGCGAAGGGCATGATCAGCTCGCTCGGTATCGGAGTAAGGATGCCCTCAACGAACATGGCGACAAAGATGCCGAGGTAGCCGGCGGAGGAGATCAGGGCCAGTATCCAGTCGTTGATCAGCTCGATAACATTCATTCAATGTACCGCCGGGGCTGGTCAGATTAGACCGGCACCCGATAAAGAGCTTTCGGCCCCTGTTCGGGGACGCCCCCGCAGACGCAACCCTCTTGAACGGGAGAGTCATTACCGGGGACGTTTCACATGGTCGACTTCCGCCCCTTTTCCGGCATCCTTCCGCACCTGACCAAGAACGAGGACATCGCCGACCGCGTATCCCCGCCCTACGACATCATCTCTGCCGAGGAGCAGGCCAAGCTTCAATCGAAGCCGTACAACATCACCAGGATCACCCTCGGAGGGGTGGACGGAAAGTACGACCAAGCGGCCAAGCTATTGGACTCCTGGATCGCATCCGGCAAGCTGGCCCAGGACAAGGAACCGTGCTACTACCTATATCGCCAGAGCTTCCAGGATGACGGGAAGTGGCTGATCCGCAATGGCATCATCGGTGTGCTGAAGGCCGAGGGTTACGAGGCCGGGAACATCATCCCGCACGAGGAAACCTTCCCCAAGGTCAAGGAGGACCGCTTGAACCTGCTCCGGTCCACGGCGACGCACTGCGAATCGATCTTCGGCCTCTACGACCGCTCGGAGATCGATCTGAACGAGATCACCAAGACCGCTACTAAGCTGTACGAGTGCAGCGATGTCTCCGGTACCAAGCACCAGCTCTACCGCATTGCCGACCGCGCTACGGTCGAAGGCATACAGAGCATGCTCGCGGCCAAGAAGGTCCTCATCGCCGACGGCCACCACCGGTACGAGACCTCTTACAAGTACTCCCAGGAGAACCTCCTGGACGAGAGGAGGTCATACGTTCTTTGCACCATGGTCTCCTCCCAGGACACCGGCATGTTCGTCCGGCCGACCCACCGCCTGATCAAGAACCTGAGGTTCCAGGAGAAGGAGCTCCTGGATGCTCTAGGCAAGCATTTCTCGGTGCGAGAGGTCAAGGGCGCCACGGCCGCCCAGGAGGCCATGGACGCGGCGACCGCCCCTACCTTCGGACTTCTGCTGCCGAACGGCAAGACCCTCTTGGCCGAGTTCACCGCACCCCCCGGGGACATCCTGTGGTCGGTGGACACCTATGTCTGTCAAGAAGTGATCCTGAAGGGCATCCTGTACTCGATGCCCAAGGGCAACGAGCTGGAGGTCGAGTACGATCACGACCTTTCGTCCGTCGAGAAGAAGGTCCAAGCGGGAGGAGCCGACCTCGCCATCCTGGTCCGCGCGCCCTCCCTGGACATGGTCTGGAAGGTTGCCCAGAACGGGCGCAAGATGCCTAAGAAGACCACCTACTTCTGGCCGAAGATCTGGTCCGGGTTCGTCCTCTACCGGATGAAATGACCATCAATATCTAGATGAATAATAATTAAATGAGCGCAATCTATTTGTAGCTCCGGCTCCAAGAAAGAACCGTAGACGGAAGGTCCACGGGGAAGGGAAGGATAGATGACCGGATATCGCTCGGAGATGGCCCACCAGAAGAGGAAGGACATCTTGCTGGCATTGCTGGTCATCTTCCTTCTCGCATTGCTGTTGATCGTGATCCCCGGATCGGTCTGAGGTCTGCTAGTCCTCCACCAATTTTTTTCTTTTTTGTTCATCTCACTGTGCAGGTAGACTCCACCGCCCGCTGCATCTCGATGAACCGCTGGGGAGCGTTCTTGAACGCCTCAAGACATTGCTGGGAACAGAAGTGATATTCCTGACCGTCGTAGGCGAAGAAGAAGTCGGTCCTCTTGGTGTCCACTTCCACACCGCATACCGGATCGATCAGCGCCTTCCTGACCTTTGTCACCATGACCCGCGCCCCCATCTCATGGCAGTGCACGATCTCGTCGGCCCCGGCCCGCTGCAGCTTGGCCACGTTGCGGTTCTCCTCTACCTCGGAGACTATTCTCAGCTTTTCGTTGAGCATCCGGGCGGTGATCACCACCATCAGGTTGATCGGGTCAGGCATGGTCGCCAGAAGTCCTTTCGCCCCCTTTATGTTGGCACGCTCGAGCACTTCCTCGTTCTCGGCGTTGCCCTCGATGACCGGGATGTGTGCTTCCACCAGCTCCTCTACTTTACGTCGATCCCTCTCGATTATAATGAAGCGCTCGCCCTTGGCGCTCAGCTGGTCCATGATCTGGTGACCGACCGTTCCCGAAACCGCAGATGATATAGTGGTCGTTCATTTTGGTTCTCCTCTCCGGCAGGCCCAGTTCGGCGCGTATCTCCTCTTCATGGCCAGGTCGAAGGTGGTCTGGAAAAAGGACAGCGCCGCTCCGATCCCGACCACCATCACCACCGAGGCCACGATCCTGGACTCTGGAGTGGTGGGGACATAATCCCCGTACCCCACCGTGGTCATCGTCACCAGGGTGAAGTAGAGCGCGTCCCAGGGGTCCTGTATCGTAGGCTCCTCCAGGCTGAACCCGACGACCCCGAACGCGACGATGGCCAAAATGACGGCCAGGGCGATTAGTATCTGATCCTTTTTGCCTAACAAGGTTGATTGAGCCAATGAACAGGTCGGTATTTATCGATATGTTAATTCGATAAAATGAGGATGGAAGAAGTTTAGGGTTTCTTAGGCACCCTCTTCCTGGCCAACACATATGAACGAGAGGTAAAGAGTTTGAAGGGAGGGGTCAGATAGACGTTCGTCCAGATCCTCATACTCTTCATCCGTCTTCTTCCGCCCATTGTTGGCCCGCTTCTGCATCGCCTCCATGCCCTTCCACGAGCGGGCCGGCGGACCCTTCTCCTTCTTGCGGCGATGGTTGAAGTAGATCAGGACGGCCACGATGGCCACCCCGGCGAGGGCAGCGATGATCCCATAGATGGCCAGGGGATTGCTCGGCGTGACGCTGATCGAACCCAGCCCGCCGGTCTGCCCCGGCTGCACGGTACCGGCACGGTCCTTCCGTCCCAGCCGGTTTTGGACAGTGTCAGCTCATGGGGGCCGGCGTGCGTGCTGAAAGAGAATGCGCCCGCATCGTTGGTGATGACCGCCACGCCCTTGTCCAGCGATACGCTGACCCCGGCCAGCGGGTTACCGTTGTTATCGGTGACCACGCCGGAGACGGTTCCCATATCAGTTGTGGTGAACGTCCAGCTCTTGGTCATCGGCGCACCGACGAGGTCCTTTCCGCTTACCGTGACCGTGTAGGTCGTACCATAGGCAAGATCGCTCAAGGGTGTGAAGGTCAGGGCGGTCCCGTCCCAGCTCACGGCCCCGCTCACGCCCAGGATGGTGATATCGGTGGCCTCGTGGTCCATGGGCTTGGTGAAGTTGACCACGATGGTGGTGCCCACCGGCTCCTGGTCGCCCTCGGGAAGTACGCTCACTATCCCTGGCGCGACGGTGTCCACCAGGAAGGTGACCTCGTCAGCAGCGGTACTGCTGGCGATGTCCACCGCCACGATTCTGACAGTGTGGTAGCCATCGGTGTAATTGCGGGTGAACTGATTATCGGTCGGAACGGCAGTGATCATCTTGACCCCATCGACCCAGATCTGATAGCCCTGGATGTCCCCGCCGGCGTCCACGCCGTTCCACACCACCGTGACGTCCGCGTGGTTGAAACCCGCGTTATCGGCAGGATAGGTTATGTTAGCCGTTGGATAGGTTGTGTCGACGTCGAAGCTCACCGTGGCCGAGGTCGTTCTCCCGCCCCAGCCGTGGGCGATGACGGTGATGTTGTGATGGCCGTCGCTCAGGTCGGAAAAGGTGTGGGATGATCTGTTGAATGCGATCGGGGTGATCAAAGGGTATGAGTCCAGGCTGGCCTCGAAGTAGGCGATGTTCGCGCTGTCGGTGGCCTGCCAGGTCACGGTGACATCAGAATAGTTGAGGTACGTATTGCTCCCCGGCGAGACGATGCTCAGGACCGGCGGAACAGTGTCGATGAAGAAGAACACGGAGTCCTCGGCGACCCCGCCTACGTCATTGAAGGCCCGGACCACCACATAATGAGGTCCATCGGCCAGGCCGGTCAAATTGAACTGCGTCTGGCCTGTCGTCCGTGGCTCGGTGAGCGAGTCTAGGTAGACCAGGAATGAGGTGATGTTATGCTCGGTGTCCGTGGCATCCCAGGAGATCATAGCGTACGAAGTCTGGAGGTAGATGTTCTGCTGGGGGGCAGTGATGTTAACGCTCAGTGAGCCGGTGACCACCCCGGAAGCATTGAACGAGGCCAGTGGTGTCACCGTGGCCGCTGCGCTGAACATGACAAGCAAAGCTAGAATTACAACTAATGAACGCCCCATCCCGAATCCCATCCTCTGTACTGACAGTTGGGCCAGAATCAAAATATGAGGTATTAATAGTAATCCAAGGTCGCATGTCAGGCTGGAGGCCAGTGGTTTTCCTCTCGTTGGTAGAGAAAGAACGGTCCAGACCATGGGGCAGCTCCCGACCGCCTCGGCCCAAGGCCGTTCCTATTCGAGCTTTATCAGGGAGCCGGAGCGAGCCGTCTGTTGCCCTGGAGCAAGGATCATCTTTTCCAACTTTTCTTTGAGGTCCTGGACAGTCCTGGGCGGTATAGTTCAGGTCTGCTGATTTCTTGATGCCGAGGTCCGTGATCGTGATCTCCTTGATCGCGGAGATTTCTGCATATTCCAGGGTCTTGCTGGCACATCTCAGGGGGCATCCATCTATGCAAACGATGGCCCTGCCGGAACGGAACGGTTTCAGGAAGCTTTCATTGTGGGCGCCCGCCGCGGCGATGCATGCGACCTTGACCTTGCCTTCCCTGACGAGCTCCCGCGCCGCGTCATTGCTCATCTGCCCGACATTGGCCGCACCATGACATAGGAAGAGCCATGGCAGGTTTTTGTTCTGAGATCCGTCTTCGTCCATACTCTCACCCTACGACCAGGGTAATTTGACCATGGCATTATATAATTAAGTATAAAGTCAAATATTTAACCAATATAAAAAGTTCTTCCGAGATCTGTTCAAAAAGCGTGGCATGCGTTTCTCATATCTGTGATCGAGGGCATCCTAGAGGGGCTTTGAATAAAGCCACGAGTTATCACAGATCTGAACAATCTAGGTACTGGGCCAGCGCAAGAAGCCTTAGGGCACCATTATGGGCTCATCGCCCTAGGTCAGCTCATGACCTTTCAGGTAACTAACGGACTAGAAGAGATGGTAGTGGAGCCACTGGAGGGAATTGAACCCTCGACCTACGCCTTACCAAGGCGTCGCTATACCACTAAGCCACAGTGGCGGATGGAGACCATCAATCCGCTTTTCGTTAATATAGGTTTCGTCTTGGCTGGCCATTCTAGGGTGGGTCAGCCGGCCATGGGGGTGGAGAGGATGCCCAGCGACTCGTAGCTATACACCACGATGTTCTCCCGACCCTCCTTGTTCACCCGGTCCATCATGGAAAAGAAGCCCTCGTTGGGGACGATGACCGCCACATACAGGCCCTCATCGGCGGCGTCGTTGTACTCCTCGACCGCCTCGCCGCGCACCCAGCTGAGGTCCGACTCCACGAACTCCGCGCCGATGGTGATCTCCTCGCTCTGGATGGTTATCACTCCCCGGTTGTCCGGGGCGATAAGCTCATAGTCGGTATCCAGCTCGGGGTCGTCCTCCTCCAGCTGCTCGATGCGCTGCAATATGACATCCTCGACGTCGATCAATATCCCACCTCAGCGACCTGGAGCTATAATTATTCTTCTCGCTTCCGCCAGTATGCATCGCCTCACTTGCTGGCTTATGAACATTCAATAATGCTCGTTCCGCTTCTCTAGATATACGAACGATAGAGCATCGCTGACCCTCTCGGTCCGAATGGGGGCATAGCCGAGGTCCCGATAGAAGGGGCGGTTCCGCGGATGGTCCGCCCGGGTGAACAGCTCATATCTATGGGCCCGGGGATAGGATCGTTCGATCGCCATCATCAGGGCCTTACCGATCCCCTTCCTCCAGTAAGCGGGGTGCACGACCAAACGGCTGATCATGCAGGTGTCCCCCTCGACCCGGGCCCGGACCGACCCGATGATCGTTCCGTTCTCGACCATTTTCAGGACGACCCCCGAGGCAAACTCCTTCTTGAGCTCGTCCAGGGTCTGGGCCATCGGCTTGATATTGTGGTCCCCGACATGCTCAGCCTCCTCCCGGAATGCCAACCTCTGGAGCCTTAGGATCTCAGGCAGGTCCGCTTCAGTGGCTCTAGAAATCATCACAGGAAGATGCGGCTGAAACGATATGGCGTTTTGGTCTGACATATCACATAGGATGTGTACACGAGGCCAGAGACCAAAGACGAGCGACAGTTAGCAAAGGGGAGCTTGCCCATTCAAGAAGTCCACCTGATCCGAGGGATAGGTTCACGGCCATGTCCCAGCGATCTAATGAACGCCAGAATTGAATCAAGTAACGTATATATATCTCAGGTCGCGAAAAGTTCATACCCAAATGATTTCAACCAGTTTTGACATGGTCTTGACGATGAAGGAAGAGATGAGCGCGTTCGACATCCTGGCCATGACCGGGGAGATGCAGTCCCTGGTGGGCGGGTACCTGGACAAGGTGTTCCATTGGGATGTCAAGAACGTCCTCTTGCGGATCAATACCCAGACCCAGGGAAAGAAAGAGCTGATGCTCCAGGACATGCGGTGGCTGTACGTCAGCGCCGGAGAAGCCGGAGATGCCGGACATGCCCTCCCAGTTCGCGGTGAACCTTCGCAAGTACCTGACCAACTGCCGCATCACGGCCGTCCACCAGCAGGAGTTCGACCGCATCGTCATCCTAGATATGGAGAAGGGGCCGAACCGATACAAGGTCATCATCGAGCTGTTCGGAGGCGGCAACCTAGTGTTGGTGTCAGAAGGCAAGATCCTCAATTCTGTTCACTCCCACAAATGGCGGCACCGGGAGGTCCGCCCCGGGCTCGAATACTTCTTCCCGCCGTCGCGGTTCAATCCCCGGGCGATGGACGAGGAATCGTTCCGGAAGGCCATGCTCTCCTCGACCTCCGATATCGTAAGGACGATCGCCACCGCCATCAACGTCGGCGGGCAGTATGCCGAGGAAACGTGCATTAGGGCCGGCCTGGACAAGGACCGCAAGGCCAAGAGCCTAACGCCTGAAGAGGTGCACAAGCTGTACGAGACCCTGGACCTTTTGCTCAAGGAGGCCTTGAGCAACCTGCGGCCCCGCGAGATCCTGGAGAACGGGAAGCCCGCCGATGTGACGCCAGTGCCTCTGATGCAGTACGCCGGCCGCGAGGTTCGGGAGCACCCCACCTTCTCGGACGCCATCCACAGCTACATCTCCAACCGCGAGCCGTCGGCCGGACCGGTCGAGGACCCCGAGGCCCAGCGGCTCCGCCGCCAGATGGACCAACAAAGTACGGCGGTAGAAGTACAGCTGGCCGAAGCCAAGGGCTATGCCGAGGAAGCCGAGGCCATCTATTCGGACTACATGGGGGTGGACGCGCTGCTCAAGCAACTCAAGCAGGTGACCGAGGGCCTAAACTGGGAGCGGGCCAGGGAGGCGCTTTCCGAGATTCCTGGCCTGGTCAAGCTCCTGCCGGAAGATCACAGCGTCGTCGCCACTATCGCCGGTAAGGAGGTCACCCTCGATTACACCCTCGGCGTCGAGGGCAACGCCAATGCCCTCTACCAGAAAGGAAAGGAGTGCAAGGACAAGATGCAGGGCGCCCAGGAGGCGCTGAAAGAGACGGAACGCCGCCTGGCCCAGAAAGTGAAGGAGGGAGAGAGCCGAAAGAAAGAGGCCAAGAAGGCCGTGCGCAAGACCAAGGAGTTCTGGTTCGAGCGATACAAGTGGTTCATCACCTCGGGGAACCGGCTGGTCCTGGCGGGGAGGGACGCTCACAGCAACGATCAGCTGGTGAAGAAGCATCTCAAGACCACCGAACGTTTCGCCCACGCCGATGTCCATGGGGCGCCCAGCGTGGTGATCGTCAACGGGGCCGAGGCCGACGAGCAGGAGATGATCGAGACCTGCACCTTCGCCTTAGCCCACTCGAAGGCGTGGATGGCCGGCGCCTCGGAGGGCACGGCCTACTGGGTCCTGCCGGACCAGGTGAGCAAAATGGCCCAGGCTGGGGAGTTCGTGCCCCGGGGAGGGTTCGTGATCAGGGGCAAGAGGAACTACATCTACCATCTACCGCTGGAGCTGGCGGTAGGGGAGATCGTCCACGAGGGAGAGAGAAAGGTCATGTGCGGCCCGCTGCCCGCGGTGCAGGCCCATTCGTCGAAGTACAGTGATCATCCAGCCGTCCCGGGGGGAGCGGGGCAAGACCGCTTCCCACCTCTCCAAGCTGTTCGAGGTGCCGGAGGAGGAGATCTCCCGCATCCTGCCGCCGGGGGACGCCGAGGTGGTAAGCACCGAGGGCATGGATGAAGAACCGGAGAGGTTGGATGAGACCTAGATAACGATCCGAGAAGGACCCGGTACAGAGTTCTGGAGAGAAAAGGGACGATCGCGGTGAGGGGGAAAGGCGAAAAGCGCCCGAGCCGGGATTCGAACCCGGGTCTAAAGATCCGCAATCTTTTAGGATATCCAAGCTACCCCACTCGGGCAATGTCCTGTAATATCTCCCCCTTTAAACATTTTGCTAGGGAACTTCGCTTCCCCATATGACCCTGGCACCGGAATGGGCCTTCTGATTATCATTCTATATAACAGAATAGGAACGTCCTTAAATCCTACCAGCGTCGAAGCCAACGGGTGGGAAAATAGACAAGGATTTCCGCATCTGGGTAGAGCTTGCATCCAGGAAACGCAAGTGTCAACGTTGTAGCAGCGACATCCTCAAAGGGGTCATGTTCGTCCGCATGGGGAACAAGGAGAAGGTCAAGACCTCCACCTGCATGTGTGCCCCCTGCTTTGAAAAGGTGATGAGCGATCTTTCCGAGGAGTTCCAGGGCATGAAGGAGCTGGTCCTGCCCACTTCGAAGGAGGCGGGATCGGAGAAGCCAGTACCGATGGACCCGGGCCCCCATTGCTTCGGTTGCGGGCTGGTGCCAGAGAAATGCCGGTGCGCCTGGGAAGCGTATCGCTAGTACGAGATCGTGGTCATGTCGATCTTCCCTTTTTGCCTGGCCACTTTGTCCGCGTAACGGAAGATAGCAAGGGATAGGCCCAGGAAGACCAGCGCGGACACGGTCAGGAACAGCAGGATGGTGGGGACGGAGAACGCCCCCAGCCCGCTGATGGCCTCGATGCCCCCGCCGGGGTACAGGGACCGACGGACCAGCTCAAGCCAATAGGTGATGGGTATGGACAGACCGAGGACCTGCCCCCAGATCGGCAGAACAGTGATGGGAAAGACCGTTCCGCAGAAGAGGTAGAACGCCCCGCCGATGCCCTCGTTGATGCCGGCGCTGTGCTTCGCGGTGAGGAAAGAGACCCCCGCCAGGGCGATGCCGATGGTGAGGATGCACCCCAGGCCGATGAGCCATGGCCAGAGCGAACAGGGGCCAATCGACCTGCCCGAGGTCCAGCGGCAGGCCCAGGGCGACCATCCCGAAGGCGATGGAGATGACCACCGATAAGCTGGTCAACACCAGCTTGCTCATGGCCCTCCCGATGATGTACACGTAGAACGACATGGGGGCGATGTAGACCTGCTTGAGGGTCTGATAATGCTCCCGGTCCTCGTGGATGACGTAGGTGACGCCGAACAGCACCTGGGCCACGAACATGTAGAACGCCGCCCCCAGATAGACGAACGAGAAGAGCGCGGGGTCGCTGGCCACGTCCTGCTTGACGATGACGAACATGAGGACCAGGATCAGGGTGGCAGCTATCGGTCGGGCGATCGAATAAATGAGAAAGAGCCACGGCCGGGTCCAATTCGATTCCATCTGCCAGCCCAGCCAAGCCGCGTTGCGGAAGGTGCGGAGATGATCGCTCATTGCCATCGGAGGGTCAGCCTCCCTTCCCGGCGGCCGAGGTTCTCCATGTAGCGCAGGGAGTACCTGGCCAGCATCAGGAACATGACCGCCAGGACGCAGAGGATCGCCAGTTCGGTGGCGACCGGCAGGAAGCCGTTGGAGATCGGGCCGAACAGTTCCTGGCGCATGGCGTCAAGGCCTAGAGTGATAGGTATGATCGAGGCAACGGCACTGATCCAGATTCCCAGCGACCTCACCGGGAAGTAGAACCCCGAGACCAGGTAGATGGGTTCCTGCATCAGGTTCGAGACGTTCCAGGCATCGCGGCCGTACAGCATGAACAGGGAAGCGAACATCATCCCCATCCCGTAGATGGCCACCAAGGTCACCAGGAACACCGCCACCAGCAGGAAGGGATCGACCACCATCATATGGACATTGAAGATCAGGATCCCCAGCAGCAATGTGGACAGAGCCCTGAGACCGGCGGAGAGCATACCTCCCAGGGCCATCCCGGCCAGCAGGGCCATGCGTGACATGGGGGAGATCATGAACAGCTGCAGGTTGCCGGTCTCCTTCTCCCAATAGAACTGCGAGGCCATGCCCCACAGCACGTTGAGCCAGAAGGCGGTCATGGCACCCCCCAGCACGACGAAACCCTCGAACGATGGGTCCGCTCCCAGCGAACGATAGTAGTAGATGTAGGCAGCGATGCCCATGAGCGGCAGGAAGATCTCGAAGAACGCCCAGGACGGTTCCCTGGCCGCCCCAATGACCCGAGGGTAGGCCCGGCCGACGGTAGCCCGGAGGTTCAGCTTCCAGTCGGTTATCCCAATCCTCTCCCCACCATCTTGATGAACACGTCCTCCAGGGTGACCTCGCTCTTGCTGAGGTAAAGGACCTTGGCCCCCTGGCCGACCACGGTGGATATCACATCGGAGATGGCGGACTCGTCCTCCATGACCAGGCGGACCTTCTGCCCGCCGTTCCAGTCCTCCGCGCTCATGCCCTGCACCCCTCGGATCGACGAGAGGATGGAGGCGTCGAAGGGGGTGGTGTCCAGCAGGAAGGTCGAGGAATGGTTCATCTGCCGCTTGAGGTTGTAGGGGGAGTCACAGGCCAGGATGGTCCCTCGATCGATGATGGCCACACGATCGCACAGCTCCTCAGCCTCCTTCATGTAATGGGTCGTCAGCAGCAGCGTGCGGCCCTCCTTGGCCCGGACCCAGGCCCGGATATAGTCCCGAATGACCCGGCTCGTATTGACGTCGAGCCCAAGCGTTGGCTCGTCTAGGAAGATGAGCTGGGGGTCGGTGACGAAGCCCCTGATGATGTTCATCCGCTGCCGCTGCCCGGTCGAGATGGTCCGCACCTTGGCATCGGCCTTGTCCTCGAGGCCGAACACCTTCAGCATCCCGTCGATGCGCTCCTTGGCCACGTCGCCCGGAACGCCGTAGAACTGAGAGAACATCCAGAGGTTCTCCCGGACGGTCAGCAGCCCGTAACCGGACACTTCCCCTCCGGAAACCATGTTGATGCGCGGCCGGATCTTGTGCGCTTCCCTGGCCACGTCATGACCGAGCACCTTGGCCGAGCCGGAGCTGGGCAGAAGCAAGGTACAAAGGATCTTGATGAGGGTGGTCTTACCGGCGCCGTTCGGACCGAGCAGCCCGAAGAGCTCGCCCTCCTTGACCCTAAGGTCCAGATGCTCGAGGGCGACCGTGCTGCTCTTCTTCCCCGAGAAGACCCGGGAGAGGGACTCCACCTCCAAGGCGTAGGCCATATGGCCGGCCAGAAGCTTGTTGCTAGAAAAAGGTATCGCGCCGTTCTACTGGTCCATGTTTTGCCAGTAGGTCGTGACGTATCCAGCGATGCGGTTTCGCATCATTCTGCTCTCAACGGTCGTCAACTTGGATACCAGCACCTTGTTGTTCTCGAAGTCAGCGTTAAAGACTGTGGGATACTTCTGGCAGAGATCGATGGCGATCCTCTTGATGTAATTGGGGCGTATGTTTCCCATGAATGTCACCTTAAGTATCTCGGGTTAAGCTGAAACTATATATAATCCTTTTTCCCGCGAACGGAACGCGATGTTACCCACAAAGCCAGCAGGTTCATTTTATCTCCTATGGGCCCAAAGCTCCAACCTATGACCTGGACCAGGGAGCTGTTGCAGGAGCTGCGCCGCCCTCTACTGGCCATTGGCTGTGTGTTCTTCGCCTTCCTCCTGGCGGTGATGATACTATCCGCGGCCGTTGGCATATGGCCGCCCTTCATGGCAGTGGAATCGAAGAGCATGCAGCATAGTGGGGACACCAGCCAGGTAGGGGTCATCGATACCGGGGACGTGGTGGTGGCCCGCCATACTTCCGGACCGGACGATATCAGGACCTATGTCGGTTCGATCGTCGATGGCCATCGAAGCTATGGGGAGTATGGCGATGTCGTCATTTACAAGATGTCGAACGAGCAGACCCCCATCGTACACCGGGCCATATGCAATTTGATCTACAATGGCAGCGGCGGCTTTGACATTCCCGAGCTATCCAACGTACCGACCCAACTCTGGGACGCTCCAGGAGCGGAGGGGAGGTGGTGGGGATTGGGCCAGAGCGTAGACCTGTTCCAGGTCGGGTATTCGAAGGTCACGGTGCACATCGACCTGACCTATCTGCTGGCCAGCATGGGGCCGTCCCCCCACGGTGGACTGATCACGATGGGCGACAACAATTGGTTCGACCGGGGCGGGGAGAGGTTCGGATTGATCGACCAAGGCAGCTTGATGGATGGCCCGCTGCCCTGGGAATGGATCATCGGCAAGGTCACCGGTGAGATACCATGGATGGGCTCGCTGAAGTTGTGGATGACCGGCACCGCCCCGGACTACCTTCCCCGGAACAGTGTTGTGAATCTGAGCGTGGTCATCGGCGCTACCATCGCTCTCCCGATGGCCTTTTGGACGCTGACCGCCTGGTCCGAGGGAGGTTCGGAGAAGAGGAAGCAAAAAAGGGATCGCTGATGGGCGGCGCGGATCTCTCCAGGCGTCCGCCTCAGGGCCGCCGGAGCTCGTTCCGAGGCTTTCCGCAGGACATCTTGCCCTCGGGACATCGACCGCGGGAGATGCAGGGCGGTCCGGCGTTCTTGAAAATGAACGGCGATGCCTCCTGGGCCTGGCGCAACATCTCGTCGGCCATCTCGCGAATCTCATGTTGAGCGCGGCGGCAGGTCCGGAGCTCGAAGAAGTGCCACAGCTCGCGGGCGTTCATCGTGACCGTGATATTGGTCGCACAGGCGTTGGGGAGGATGTAACGGGCGTCCTCGACGGGGACCTTCTTGGCCAAGGCCTCGTACTCAGCCCAGATGTGTTCCATCAGTGCCCGGTACCGCTTCTCCAGCTCCGGGTCGGCGGCGATGGTCGGCGGCACCACGTACTCGGCCTCCTCTAGCTTCACATAACGCTGCGACTGCTGAGAATTGTGAACCACGAATCCATTTGCGATGAAATTGTGATGCGGCCCTTTCATTTCAATATCGTACGTTTCCTCCTGGCCAACATATTCTATCGAACGTATAGTGGATAACCTCACGCATTTGATGACAAAACCCTTATGGACAATCTTATGACATTTTATACAAAGCTCGATTAGATTTGATTCGTCGTGATTCCGTGGGTTATGATCGATATGGTGAATCTGTGTTTCGACTCCATCTGATCCGCATAAACTACATGATTGTCTTTTTTCGAAGATCCTATGAGCTCGTTGATACGCACCACCGATGGAAACAGCATCACCTTTGAACATAGGGTTATCGGAGCCGTACCTTTTTGTCGAATGATATATCCCTTTCATTTTCCTTGAGACCCTAGATAGGGGCTCATAATCCACTTTGGTTCTTCCGAAGTTCGGAGGGCTCTTCCCAACACACCAGCTTCCCATCGGTTTCTGGATGCCGTGTTTTTTTACCCATGCACAAATAGTGTGTTTGGAAACGCCACATATGTAAGCAATTTTCTCTTGAGAGAGACTTTTATTGATGTACGCATCTGAGAGCCATTCCCGATCCTTATAGGGTTCGATGCCATTGGTATAAACTTTGTCTCCTACGCTCAACGAGCTTAGTTGTTCAAAGCCATTATTGGTTAGGAAACGATGTTCCATCGTCGATTTAATCTCGTAACCGTCATTTGTTATTACTCGAAATACATCTTTCAGACCTGAATATATTACCTGATTAATGTTTTCTGATTGTATCATCTTCGATGCGTAGTCTATGCACCTAATCTTTACCATTTTCTGATATTGCTCATGCATATCGTACAAGGACTTGATGGTCCTCTTTTTTACAGATCTGGAGGGGTTATCAGAAACGACTATAGTATCTCCTGTAACGCAATAAGATGCCACTCTATGTCTTACTAGTTGATGAGTCAGCACTCTCGACACGCCCTCGATCGAGAAGGTGTAGGACGCATGCTCGATGACCGAGTGATGCCCGCTAGCTAATGGATTACCTAACCATCTGGCACCCTTAGTCTCATCCCATTCTTCCATCAGCTCGCTAGCTGGCTTATCGGAATAGCATGAATGGGCCGCGGATGCACACAATCGTTCAGCATCCTTGGTGTAAGAAAGGAGAGTAACGCGCACGAGGACCAGTATGCCCCAGATAGCTAAAGATTATGCTATTGCATGGAGCGCTCAAAATGGAACCGGGCCTGGGCATTGCTGGGCAGCTGCCGAGCGGCCGAAGGCCCTCCCTGGCTCCGGATGTCCTTCAGGCGGTAGACCTTGACATCGTCGCGGTCCAGCAGCTGCAAGATGCCGTCCACATGCCCGTCCCCGATGACCACCAGCACGACCGGGAACCGAGAAGCTGCGATATCGATGCGCTTGGCCATCAGCTCGTTCCTCTCGTCCAGGAGGATGCGCTTCAGGGTGGGGAACTGCTCGCCCATTTGATCGAGATAGACACCTTCGTTCTCCTGGAAGTTGTCCAGCTCCTTCTCTATACGCTTCTTGCTGATGAACAGGGAGGTGACTGCCGATAAGGTGAGCTTAAGCTTCTCCATGGCCGGCATCTCGCTGTAGAGCCGCCGGAACATGAGGTTGGCGTCCGCGTCGATGAGCAGCACCTCCGCCCCTAGCCCCTGGGCGGCCTTCGTGGCGGCAAGCATCTCGCTACCGACCTCTCCGCCGTACTGGTGGGCGAGCCGCTTCTGCATTTTGGCCAGTAAGCGGTAGGTGAGCCTCGCGTTGGTGGGCCCCCCGGGATTGAGGAGCGCTTGATATCGAGCCTGGTCAAGCTCGACCCCCACCGCGTCGGGATGCTCCTGTTCGATGATCCGCCCGACCTGGTCGGCGATATCGAATACATGCCCGACGCCCAATATTATTATCATCACCAAATTCATGACAAAAGGTCATTAATAAGCTTTTGATTCTGTTTCCATAATGGATTCTAGCTATGGGCTGGTGGCTTTTGACATGGACGGGGTGCTGGTCGATTACACCAGTTCCTGGACCTGGGTGCATGAGCATTTCAAGGTCAACAACGAGGCCTCCCTGGTCGCCTATATCGAAGGAAGGATCGATGACCGAGAGTTCATGCGCCGGGACATCGAGCTGTGGCTGCGGACGAAGAACGACCTGTGCGTCCATGACGTGGAGAAGATACTGCGTCCGGTGCCGATCATCGCCGGCATCAAGGAGACGGTCAGCGAGCTCCACCGCAAGGGCATGAGGTGCGTCATCGTCAGCGGAGGCCTGGACATGACCGCCCGGAGGATCGCCGAGGAGAACGGTTTCGACGATCACATAGCCAACAGTCTGGAGTGCGATGCCCGGGGCCGCTTGACCGGCGAGGGCGTGCTGAGGGTCGAGCTCACCAACAAACGCAAGGCCCTGCGGCAGTTCCAGGAGCAGTATGGTGTTACTGAAGAGAGGACCGTGGCCATAGGCAACAGCTTCGTGGACGTCTCGATGTTCTCCGGCTCCGGCCTGTCGATCGCCTTCAACCCCATCGACGACTTCGTGGAGAAGAATGCCGATGTGGTCCTCCGCTCAAGGGACCTTAGGGAACGTGCTCCCTCCGATAATGAGGAACGATCATTCCCGGTAACCATGCTCTCCGATAAGGGGCACGAACACCACCGAGCCCAGGGGGGACTGCTTGAAATCGCCACCCTCTCGGACGATGACCATCAGCTCCTGAAAGGCCCTACCGCCCACCGGGATGAGGAGCATACCGCCGTCGACCAATTGCTCCTTGAGCGGTTCGGGGACGTAGGGCGCCGCGGCGGTGACAAGGATGCGATCGTAGGGGGCATGCTCCGGCAGCCCATTGGTTCCGTCGGAGATGATCACCTCGACCACATCCCCGTACCCCAGGCGTTCCAGGACCAGCTGCGCTCTCCGCCCGAGCTCCTCGATCCTCTCAATCGTGTAGACCTTACCCCCCGGGCGGACCAAATCCCCCAGCAGGCTGGCGTGGTAACCCGAACCGGTGCCTATCTCCAGCACCCTCATTCCCGGCTGAAGGTCCAGGGCTTCCAGCATCATGCCCACCATGTGCGGCGCGGAGATCGTTTGCCCCTGGCCTATCGGCAGCGGGGTGTCCTGGTAGGCGGCGTCCCAGGCCTCCGCGGGTAGGAACTCGTGGCGCGGCACGCGCTCCATCGCCTCCAGCACCCGGGAGCTGCTCACGTAACCATAGCGCTTCAGGCGTTGGACCAGCTCGTGCCGTTCCTCCTCATACATGCCGCTCAATATCTTGTAGTACGCACCGCCTTGGTATAAATCCTGACGATGTCCCGGGCCGCCACGCTCCCTCGGCGCACGCTGCCTTCCTTGGCCTTGATGCTGTGGATGACCACCTGCTCCTTCCCGACGGTCATAAGGTCCCCCACGAAGAACTCCTCGTCGGGCATGGCATCGACCTGGGTCGGGATGGTCTTGGTGTGCTTATTGATGGAGACCTTCACGATGACCTTATCGAACTTCTTGGCCCAGATGGTCGATATCTCCTTGGTGTCGCACTTCTCCACCCGGCGCCCGTCGCACTCCAGGCCGGTGACCAGGAGATGGGTGTCTCCGAGATACAGCTCGTCGTTGAGACCGATCATCTCGCCCGCTTCCAGCTCGATCTCCTCCTTCTTGGAGGTGCCCAGCTCGGAGACGATGATGGGCACCTTGAGCATCTCTGGCTCGCGGACCACGGTGGAGTAGGTGTGCTGACATTCCTGGCACTTCACCGTCGCTTCCATGCTATCCTGCTTCTTACTGATCTTTCCCTTGAGGACCTCATGGACGGCATGTTCCCCGCAATTGGGGCAGTCCAGGTAGAGCGCGTTAGGTACAGTCATCTCAATCCAACTGCAACCATGAACCTTATGAGGGAATAAAATTATCGCTCAAGCAAACCTATAAAAACGTTCGATCGCGAAGGGGGCGCCGTGACCGGGGACGATCACCTCGGCCTCGTCAACGATGCGGCGCATGCTACGCAGTGCGGTGTCCACATCGTAATTGATCCCGGGGGGCACCCACCGGTCGTAGTTGTCCTTGGTGGGCATGGCATCGCCGGCGATCACGTACCTAGCGTCGTCGGCCTCCACGACGACGCTCATGGAGCCCCGGGTATGGCCAGGGGTGTGGATCAACCTGATGCCGGGCCGGAGCTCACGGTCCTCCCCGACCGCCTCGAACCCCGGCCCCGGGCCCTCCTCGTGGCGGGCCATCTTCAAAGCACGAGGGAAAAGGTCGTCGTTGCCAATATGGTCATGATGCATGTGAGTGTTGACCACGACCTCGATGTCCCCCGGTTCGACGTCCAGGGACCTCAGTCCCTCCAGCAGGTGCGGCCGACGCTCCTTGCTGGAAGTATCTACCAGCACCAGGAAGCGGCCGCTTGTTATCAGGGAGGCGGTGGAGTGGGCTTCGATGACAATGCCGTCCTCCTTATGCAGATACCCTTCACAGACGACCTGGACCGTGATCACCGGATCTCGACCTCGTTGCCGCACTGGCAAACGAAACGGTCCTTGCGGAACTTCATCTTTCCGCCGCACTTCGGACATTGGGCATGTTCGGCGAAGTACTCTAGCCACGCATTCCGGACTGTCCTTGTGGCTCTCCTTCTTGATGTTCTCCAAAGCATTCTTGAGCTGCGGGGTGGTGGCCAGGGGCTCTAGCTTCGAGTAGTCCAGGGGGGCCTCGTCCTTCCTGCGCTGCTCCTCGACATTCCGTCCGATCAGCAGCCCCACCACCAGGCCGGCCATGAAGCCGCCGACGTGGGCCTCCCACGATACATTGCTGGGTATGAGGATCGCGAGCAGCACAGAGAACAGCAGCCAGCTCAGGGCCGAGAGCCACACCGGCACTCGGGGCAGGAAGATCGGCCCCAGGAGCATGGGGATCTCGTCACGCGGGTAGAGGACCAGCAGCGCGCCGACCGCTCCGGAGATCGCCCCCGAAGCGCCGATCATATAGACATACGGGTTATCCCCCACCGCTAAATACGCCACCGCAGCCAGCAGCGCGCCGACGATGCCCGCCGAGAAGTATACCACGGCGAACCGGCGCTTGCCGATCCTCGCTTCCAGCGGGGAGCCGAGGAAGAAGAGGAAGAGCATGTTGCCCATAACCGTGCAGGAAGCCGCTGTGCACGAACATGCTGGTGAACACCGTGTACACGTCCGTGCCGTTCTGCAGGTCGATCGGCTGGAAGGCCAGGTCGGCGTAAAGCCGCCCCTGGTTGGCGAACAGGCTCACGAAGAAGATGGCCAGGTTGCCCAGCACCAGCAGGGGGGTGAGGTCAAACCTCTTCATCGCTCCCAGGACCAGGGTGGCGATGATGATGGCGATGACCAGCAAGGAGAATGGGTCCATTTCGGAATGCCGATTACCTAGCTCGGTTAAGTCGATTTCGCTGTCCTTCGTCGTCTTTCCGATAGTATGTTGCACGAGAGACCTTTATCCAGAGATAGGACAATGCCCGGACCCAGCAGAGGAGCTAGAGAAAGGTGGACAATAGGGGGACGCGTTGAGATGGAGTACCGGAAGGAGATCGACATCGCCGAGTGCGAGCTGGTGTACCCGCCCATGGAAGACACCTTCCTGCTCCTGGAACAGCTCAACATCAACGCCAGCGAGAGCGCCCTGGAGATGGGTTGCGGCACCGGATTGATCAGCTGCCACCTGTCCTTGGCGGAAGCGCAGTTGACTGCCGCTGACATCAATCCCCGTGCCGTGGCGTGCACCAGGGAGAATCTGAGAAGGAACGGTCTTGCCGGCCAGGTGATCGAGAGCGATCTATTCATGAACGTGCATGGGCCCTTCGACCTCATCGTGTTCAACCCCCCCTACCTGGCCGCCGAAGAGGAGGGTGTGCTGGAGAGAGCGTGGGCCGGCGGAAAGGAAGGATTGGACGTCCTAGCGCCCTTCCTGGAGCAGGCGCCCGGCCATCTGAACCCGCGAGGCCGGATAGTGGTCCTTCTCTCTTCCGAGATGGATGCCGACATGCTTGAACGCCTTCTAGGACCGTTCCATCGCACTCGCCGGGGCTCTCGTCGCTATTTCTTCGAAGAGCTGTGGGTAGAGGAGCTCCGTCCGCTCTAGGCCTTCCAGGCGATGGCCAGGATCCCGCTGATAAGGCCCAGGATGAACCCGAAGATGAAACCCCCGCCCACCAGGACCAGGCTGACCACCGAGAACACGATGATGACCGCCCCCCAGCTCACGTGCTCGGTCGGCTGGGCATTGAGACGGGCTGCAGCGTAGATTATGATCACACCGAGCAGGATACCGATCGCGCCGAAGGCTAGCCCACCGCCGAACACCGCGATGCCCAGTGTCACTCCGACACCGAGGAGCAGCAGGCCGTTGAGCACCACTAGCACGCCGGCGATGAGCGATAGCACGTAAGCGACGGTCAGCGCGGCAGCCACCGTCCTCATTCCCACGTCGTTGACAGACATTCTCTCACCTATCCCTGCATGATGGCCCAGGCCCCACCCATGATGCCCAGCACCGAACCGATGATAAAGCCTCCACCAGCCAGCACCAGCGCTAGCACCGAGACGATCACGATCACCGCACCATACACCACGTGCCGCACCGGGTTCGCTCTCAGATTATACGCCGCCCAAACGATGACCACCCCGTGGATGAGGATCACGAATCCGAAGATGAGGGCCCCGAAGCCCAGGTCCCCCGCCGCCGTCAGTATAGGGCCGGCTATCGCCACGATAAGGCCCTCGAGAAGAATCAGAACCCCGCCGATGATGGACAATATGTAAGGCCATGGGGGATAGGTAGTTCGGGTCGGATAGGTCGTCGTCGCATCTCTTGTCATCGTTCGTATCTCCGCTTTTTTCGCTCCCAGTTTTGCGGTCGGCGAGCATGGATAAAAGGCCAGCGTCCGCTTGAAAATGATTGTTTGAACTCTGGGCGGTCCCTGCGGTAATAATTGAGGAAATATCAAAAAAGTATTCATTAAGTGGTTTGAGGGTCGGCTACTATTTTTTCTCCAGGAGCTTCTCGATCTCCTTTCTGAGCAGATCGCTGGCCACCTTTCCGTCCACCTTGCCTTTCAGTTCCGCCATGACCACGCCCATCAACGGCCCTACCGCGCCTGCGCCCTTCTCCCGGACGAAGGCCTCTCGTTCCTTGATGATGCGCGCTACGACCGCCGCCGCCTCATCGGCGCTGACCACGGAGATCCCTAGCTCCTTGACCGCCTCGGGGACCTTCTTCCCTCTGGCCACCAATCCGAGGACGCCGGGCACCGCTTCCTTGGCGAAGTGGTTCGCCGCAAGAGCGGCGAACACCTCCCGAAGCACCGGCTCGTCGAGCTTGGTGAGGTCGGCGCCCTGCCGCTCCAGCTCCGGGAGCGTTGACAAGAGGGTTCTGGCGGCCACGCCGGCCAGCTCTTTCGTTCGCGCCACCTCCTCGAACAGTTCGTCCCAGCCGTCCCTTACGATCTGGCGGGCCTGCTGTTCATGGATACCATAGGCTGAGGCGATGCGGGCGGTACGAACCTCCGGCAACTCGGGCAGATGGGCGGCTATGCGTTCGATGTGCTCTTGCTCCAGCGTGATCGGCGGCACGTCCGTCTCGGGGTACATCCTGGCCGCCCCAGGCAGCGGCCTCGAATAGGAGCTCGAACCGTCCGGCTGGGGGTCCCTGGTCTCTTCCGGGACACCGTTCAGCGCTTCGTAGGCTCGGGCGATGGCGGCGTGCAGCGCCGCTTCGGCCTTTCGCCCATCGTCGGCGCACAGGACGAAGGCGTCGTTCGGGCCCAGGTCCATGATGGCCCGTAGCTGATCGACGTAACTTTCGATCTATCCCATAGTTCGGCAGCTCGTCCGAGTGGAATATGCCGGCCACGCCCTTGGTCCGGGCGTACTGGGCCATCTCCGCTCCTAAACGAAGTGTGGCATCTGGCGAGCGCATCACTCCGGCAAACCCGTGCAGTGGCGCTCCCAAGACCTTGCCCCCCTTCTTGATGGCCCCGATCATTACCTTGGAGGGGCAGGAGGCGAACAGAGCGGTATGGTCCTTGATCTCCGCGACGGCCTTGCTGACGCCCCTTTCCTTGAGCATCTCCTTTATCCTGAGCAGAGAGCGTTGCCGCTCCACCTCCTTCTCCACGTAAAGGGGCAGCAGCCGCAGTTCCTGAACGCCCTTGATCTCCACCCTGGCTCCGCCGGGAATGGAAATATTGACGTCCTCCCTGATGGTCCCTATGCCCCGCTTGACCTTTCGGGTGGCACGCATCATCGAGCCCAGACGTTGAGCGGCCTCCTTCACCTCCTCGGGGGTGTGCAGCTCCGGGCCGGTCGCCACCTCGATGAGCGGTATGCCCAGTCGGTCCAAGCGGTAGGTGACCTCTCCGGCCTTGGTGTCGACCTTGCGGGCGGCATCCTCCTCCAGGCAGAACGTCGGTACCGAGATCTTTCGTCCATTCACTTCCAGGAAGCCGTCCATGGCCACCATGGCGGTCCGCTGGAAGCCAGTGGTGTTGGAGCCATCGATCACCAGCTTGCGCATGAAGTGGACCTCGTCGACCGGGCGGGCCTGCAACATCGCGGCCACGGTCAGAACGATGTCCAACGCCTCGGCGTTGGCGGCATGGGGCGGCTCCTCATCGGCGTCGACCAGGCAGGACGAGCGATGGGGGGTTTGATACCGGAACCGCATCTTCTTCTCGGCCTGCACCAGCGCGGCGCGATCGATCTCTCCCAGCTCCGATTGCGTCGGGCGCAACCGGCGGGTGATGGTGTCGCCCTCTTCCTCCACCAGAACGGTCTGGCAGTCGCAGAAGAGCTTCTTGGTGTCGAGCTGCTGGTGGATCTCCAGCCCGCAGGTCAGCTCGTGCTCAGTCATGCAGTTCCCTCCTTTCGGTCAGTTCGCCCCTGAGATCGGTGGTCATCAGCTCCGCGATCTTTTCCCTCTCGCCGGTCTGTCCGAGGACCCACATCAGCTTAACGTATGCGGTCTCCGGGAGCATGTCCCCTCCCGGGATCACGCCGGCGGTCACCAGGTCCCTACCCGTATCGTAGACGCTCATGTCCACCATGCCGTTCAGGCACTGGGAGGTCATCACCACGCTGGTCCCGTCCTCGATGGCCTTCCGGACCGCCTTGACCATGTCCGAGGACACGTGTCCCAGCCCGGTACCGGCGAAGACCACGCCCCTGCTCTTGGCGAGGACGCCCTCGAAGGTCGATGGGCTCATGCCCGGATAGAAGTAAAGCAACGAGACGTTGGGCTCCATCGCCGTGCGCAGAGATACCTTGCCGGCCGATCGCTTGCGGTAGGGGGAGAGGTACTGCACGCCCCCCTCGAACTCCACCCGCGCCACCAGCGGCGAGTTCACGCTGTGGAAGGCGTCCCGGCGCGAGGTGTGCATCTTCCGGACCTTGGTGCCGCGATGGACGGCGGCGGCCGTGTCCGATGAGGTCTCGTGCATCAGGACGAACACCTCCGCGGCGTCGGTCTCCACGATGAACCGGGCGGCCGATACCAGATTGGTGTAGGCGTCCGAGGACGGCCGGTCCGAGGACCTCTGGGCCCCCACCAGCACGACCGGCCGGGTCAGGCCCTCGAGCATGAACGACAACGCCGCGGAGGTGTAGCCCATAGTGTCCGTACCATGGGGGATGATGCATCCTTCCGCTCCGGCGTTGATGCGGTCAGCGGCCGCCTCGGCGATGCGCTGCCAGCTCTCCACTTTCATATTCTCCGAGAATATGGAGAACAGCACCTCCGCTCGCACGTCGCAGATGTCGGCGATCTCCGGCACGGTGGCGATGAGATCCCCCGCCGATAGGGCGGGATGCACCGCTCCGGTGCGGTAGTCGACGTAGCTGGCGATAGTGCCTCCGGTCCCCAGCACGGCGACCGGCTTCTTCCCTTGGCCGTTCGCTACGGCCCGGGGCTTCTTCTCTTTGACCTCACCCTTGGTGATCAACCTTACCTCAGAGGTGGGTCGGACCATCACTCCGACAGTTGTAGCCGCTCTTCAGCTTGAGGACCAGGACGTCGGGATGGCTGAACTCGTGATGGGGCATGAGCGTGCCGGAGCGGTCCTGACCTTCGTCCCTCACCCTTAGGACATCGCCTTCGGCCGCTCCCAGCCGCTGTAATAGTTCGCTAACGTTCGGAGAATAGCTCATTGAGCTGACACCAATGCCAGAGATGGCGTCCATTGCTTAATATTGTCGTCAAAAATAGGAAATGGAAAAAGGTTTGGGGAAAGGGGTTTTACTTCTTCCGGGCGAAGTACAGCGCACCGATGAGGACGACCGCGATCACCAGGGCGATGCCGCCGATGACCAGGGGGTCCATACCGAACACGCTGTTCTTCTTTATGGCCACGGTAACGCCAGCCGCGGTGGCCTTGTCCTCCATGACAAAGTTGCCGCTACCGGTGTTGTTGTCCTTGGTGGCCGAGACCTGGAAGGGGTTGATCGAGGTGTTCTGCTGGCCGTCCGCGAGGATGGCATAGTTGGGCAGGAATACCTTGAACACTCCCTTGCCGTCAGAGACGCCGGTGGCCCAGACCTTGCCGGCGGCGTCGGTGATGGTCACCGAGGCGCCAGCGATGCCGAAGCCATCCTGGTCCTTAACGGTCAGGGTCAGCAGGTTCTCGACGAACATCGCCGAGGTGTCCAGGACCTTGATCTTCTCCCACTCGCAGCCGTGGACGGTGACCATGGAACCCTCCATGATGTAGATGTCGAAGTCACCTGCATCAAAGGTGGTGTCCGCAATCGCCGCGGTGCAGTCCTCCAGGAATATGGCGTCATCGAGGCACTGGATGCTCGCGCCCATGACCGTCACAGTCCGAGTTGGTGGCGAATATGCCATCATAGACGGTGAAGGGCAGGTCGAAGGCATACTTGGTGCCGTTCGCGCCATACCAGCTGAGGGTGAAGTAGTTGGTCTTCACGGTGTCCTTGAACACGATGGTCGAGTCGATCGCATAGACCGCGTACTGCAGGCTGCCGTACTCGTTGCCGCTAGCATAGACACAGGAGCCCACCGAGTAGATACCCATGTGGTCGTCCATCATCATGTTGACGATGACGTCCATCAGCATGCCGGAGGCGGGCACCGAGGCCGACGGAGCGTCATATCTCCCTTCCATGAGCTCGGCGACATCGATGTCGATGTTGACTTTCAGCATATCCATAATCACAGTCATGATCACGGATGCGTACGGGCTCGCGCCGTTAATCAGCCTGGAATACCCGATCTGGTTGTCCTCGACGGTGACGGTGCTGTCAATGACGAATATCTCCTTGTGGTTGAACAGGAAGATGTTGTCGTGGATAGCGCCGGTCACGTTCTCGGCGTAGATACCGGCCATGTAGTTGGACAGGAAGATGTTGTCGATGACCTTGTCCAGGCAGGTGTTGCGCGCGTAGATACCGCGTTCGTTGTAGTATATCAGGCAGTTCATGATCACCGGCTTGGCGTCAGCACCCTCGATGAAGATACCATCCATGCTCGCATAATTGATGATGCAGGATCGGATGACCGGGCTGCTGTTGTCGATGGTGATGCAGTTCCTGCTGGCACCGGAGATAGTAGAGCTGTCCAGGAGGACAGTGGAACCCTCGGCGATGTACAGCTGGACGATGCCGCTGACGTAGCAGTCCATCATTTCGAGCGTGCCGTATACGTTGAAGAAGTAGTAGCCAGTGTATGCGTAGATATCCGCGTTCCTGGCAACCATCTCTCCGCCGCAATCGATGTCGATCTTGGCCCTCTCATCGCCGAACTCGACCGGGATGAGCATATCGGTACCATAGGTGCCGATGGCGAAGGACGCATAGTCCAGGGTGATCTTGCCGCCAGCCTGAACGTACAGGTCGCCGCCATAGAGGAGCACATCATTGTTGCGCACCTCAGAGACCCCGTCAATGATCCACTCTGCCCGTACACAATATTCGACATATAGGCCGTAGTTGGAGTTGTCCGTGTACACCCCGTTGTAGATGATCAGGGCGTCACAGTCGACAACCACAAGGCCGCTGTACCAGTTCTGGTCGAAGGTGTTGTTTCCGATCACGGTCCAGGGGTTCTCGTCGCCATCACGGGCATCAGGAGCACCATAGTCCCCGTTGACAGTAACAGCCATCACCCTGGTTGTTGGCAAAGGTGTTGTACTCGATCCAGAGGTTCCAGCAGTCATAGAACTGGGCGCCATTCTGGTTGTTGTAGGCGACCCAGTTGTTGCAGAAGCTCAGGTTGCCCGTCTCGTCTACATCGACGCCGACGTCATTGTTGTTGATGACGTTCCTGGCGACGGTGATGTTGAAGCACTCATACATCTGGAGACCAACAACTGAGCCGCTGATGACACTGTCCTCGATGATCGCATCGGAGACACCAGTGAGATATACACCGGTTCCTTGGGTCATCAGGATGAAGTTGTTCTTTAGAACGACCTTACCCTCGCTGACATAGATACCGTAGACGCTTGCCTCGATGCAATTGTCATCAACAGTGACGTTGCCGCCGGTGATCCTGATGCCACTGCCGTACTCTACGACGATGTCATTGCTGACCGCGGTGACCTCACCGCTCTCGATGACGATGGCGGTTCCGGTTTCCATGTCGAAGGTGTTGTCCATCACCGACACTGGAATGCCCATGGATACATCCACCAGTAGGCCGATGGGGACCTCAGCGATAGACGGCGCTCTGAGCAGTTCCTCGATACCGGTGATGCAGTTGTTCTCTATGACGTATTCGAGGTCGAGGGTGCTGATGACACTGCAGTATTCATCCTCGTAGTCGTAGCCGTCATCTTCGGCATAGGCGACGATGCCATGCCCCCGTTCCATGGTCAGCGTGTTCTGGCTGAAGCAGAACAACGTGTCCACGGTAGCGGTCGCGTTTCCCATGTGAGCATCGGCGTCGACCTCGGCGCCTCCGGCCAGGCCGCAGCCAATGCCGGTGATGCTCAGTACGTTGTTCGTCGCCGTGACGTCGCCAACGATACAGGCGACGGCGTCGGCATAGTAGGATCTGGCATCAGCGTTTCTGTAGACGTTCATGCCTACGAAGTTGTAACCCTCGATGGTGTTGTCATCGAAGAGCACCTCGGACTCGATCAGCGCGCTGGCCAGCACACCATCGGCCTCAACGCTCAGGTACTGGAAGAGCTTGAGGCCGTAGCCGGAATAACCCCGACCGGTCGGAGCACCGACTCCAAAGACGAAATAGTTGTTGTCCACACTGTTGCCCTGAACCAGGACATCGTTGTATAGGACAGCGGTGGCGTTCTCCCAGACCGAGCAGTTCACGTCAGCCTCGACCATGCTCCCGCCCACCGTGAAGGTGTTGCAGGTGACGGTCAGAGGCATAAGGGCCTCGATGCTGGCGGACTCGCTGGCGTCGATATTGACGAAGTAGTTGACGCCGTCATTCTCAAGGATAGCGGTGTTGCCATCGACGGTCAGGGCGTTCCTGATGAGAACGCTGGCCATGTCGTCAGCGTCGCCGTCCACGTTGTAGCGGACCATGTTCGCGTCGAGCTCTTCGCAGACGTTGTCCAGAACACAGACATCGCCGACAAAGTCCAGAGCGGACTCGTCATCAGCGGCGTACTCCCCATCGTAGCGAAGCAGCCCCTTGGCATCGGTCACGATGTTACCACTCACGCATACGGGGAAGTAAATGCACATCTCGCTGTAATCAGCGGCAGTGAAGCGCTGTCTCACGTCGAATGCGTAGACGTCAGCATACTCCACGATGTTGTCCACGAAGGTAGCGGCTCCGTTGAATGTGACCTCACCATACCCGTAGGCATCGAGGTTGACGACGTAGTTCACCGCTGCTTCGTAGCATTGGGTGATGCTGTTGCCACGCACCACGAGGTCACCGGAGCAGATCAGGGTCGTGTTCTCCATGCTGGAGATCGTTTCTTCCCTGACCCGGACGAACACACCATAGTCACCGCCGGTGATGTCGTTGTTCTCCACGATCACGTCTGAGCAGAGAACAGCGGTACCGTTGGTTCCGAGGTCAAAGTTCCTCTCCACAATTATCCCGGCATACTGGTCCTCGGGAGCGGAGGGCGCGATTGGCATGCTGCCCGATATGACGTTCCCGGAGACAGTGACCAGGCCGCGTATCTCGGCAAAGGCGTCATCGTCAGCGCTGACAGTAGTCGGACAGGTAGATGCCGCCATGAGACTGAAGAGCGATGACATTGTCCAGGACACATACCTCGACATTGATCGCGCTCTCAGCTTCTCCATAGGCTTCGGCCCATCTGTATATGGAGACGGCCGGGTCCCCATCGTCATTGGTGCAGTTGACCTGATTGCCCTCGAACCGCAGCGAGGCGTCCACAGAGGCGCAGCTGCGGTCAGCAACATATGCTCCGAAGTTCGCATACAGAACATCGTCCTCTGCGTCATCCACAATGTTGTTCAGGATGAGCACGTCGCCCTGGAAGGTCACTACAGAATCATCATAAGCTTCCAAGTTCCCGATGCTGTAATCGAAGAGGTTGCTGGTCTGTCCGATTATGTTGTCAGCCACCATTATGTCCCTGGTCACGACCACGGTCGAGTTGTCAAAGGAGTATGCGTCGTATACAACCTCAACGACATCATAGTCGCAGATCAAGACGGTGTTGCCGGAAACGATGACGTCGCTGATGAGGAGGATCTCCGAGTATCCGTACGCCCCGTAGGTCACACTGTTATCCAGGACATACCCGTCCAGATTGGCCAGGGTGTTGTCGCAAACCACAAAGTCCCCATCATAGGTTACGGTGGAGTTCTCATCAAACGCTCCTAAGTACATGCGGGGATTTAGGAATACATATCCCGTCTGGACCAGATTGTTGTCGGTTGCGATGACGTCCCTCGATGGTCGCGCTAGCGTTGCCATAGGAGCGGATGTCTTACGTCATAGCGGAATGAGTTCCAATCTCCACTGGTCATGTTAATATTGTTGGATTGGAAGAGCACATCGCCGATTATTGAAGCAGTGGAGTTGCCCTGCGCATTCACTGTCCGGGAGAGATATATGACCCTACCGTAGCCGCTGAAATCGTTCCCAGAGATGTTAATGGGGCAGATTATCTCCACGCTCTCCTCGTCGTCCGTGGTGACCGATTGCACAATGTAAACAGCGTTATAATCGCTGTAATTGAACGTGCAGCCTGTCACCGTGATGGGTGCCGAGTCGGTCAAAATGAAAATGATAGGTTCATTTTCCCCGTCGAGGAACATGCAGTTGGTGATCGGCACCGTGCAATTGTTCACCCGCACCGCCTGGGTGGCGTTGTCTATCCTGACGAAATCTAGCATCGAACTGACGCTGGTGTCAGTGAAGCTCAGACCGCCCCACATGGAACTGGTCTGGTTGCAGGTGAAATTGATCATCTGGTCCGCGGTGCCATCGGCGATCAAGGCGCCGTTCACAGTGATGACCACACCGGGGTCACAGAGGACGGTCACGTTGGGGTCCGATGGTCAGGGTCGCCCCTGCCTCTACAGCGAACGAAGCATTCACAATATAGGGCGATCCCGCCTCGCTCCATTGTGTATCCGTCAGTAATGTCGCTATAGACATACGTCGGACCTGCAGCACTGGCGTTCCCCTACGCTCATGCAGGCCATGATGACCACCATGAGTGCGAGGACGCCTAGCAAAACCAGCGACTTCCGAGGGAAGGCCGACTTGCTATGTAGCATGTCATTTGCATTTTCCGAATTCATAATCCTCACACCAATTTCCCCGGCCATCTCCCTGCGTCCAGGGGGAGAGCCAAGATGGGCATGGGATTAAATTGACCATACTTAAAGATAATCGTAAAAATTTAGAATGCTGAATGATATAATATGAATAAATTCTCGACGATGAGAATCTGCCTCGTTCGAATGTCCTAACGATATTAGGGGAATGCTAAATATCCCTAGAGCTTTTAATCGCCCTCGTGCACAAGGTCTCCGATATCTCCATGGAAGCTGATATTCTCGCCGAGAACAGGAAGCTTGGTCATGACAATCATCACCGTCTCAAGGCCCACGGCATACGCTCCCTCGACGTGATGGGCTCGATCGGTTCCGGAAAAACGTTGCTTGATCCAGCAGATGGCCGTCCGCATGAGGGAGAAAGGGTTACGGGTCGCCGTTCTCGCCGGCGACGTCACCGGCCAGGACGATTTCGACCGGTTCCAGAAGGCCGGGGTGTCCGCCATCAATGTCAACACCGGGAAGGAGTGCCACCTCGACGCTCACCTGGTCGACCACGCCATCGACAAGCTCGACCTGGACAACCTGGACTTCCTGTTCATCGAGAACGTCGGTAACCTAGTATGCCCGGCCGATTTCCCCTTGGGGACCGATATGCGCATGGTCGTCATCTCCGTCACCGAAGGCGATGACATGGTGAGGAAGCAGCCGATGATCTTTGTGGAGTCGGACCTCGCCGTCCTGAACAAGATCGATCTCCTACCCCACATGGACATCGACGCCAGCCTGCTGGACCGAGATTATGTCAAGATCAAGAAGGGTGCCAAGCTGCACCGCACCAGCGCCAAGACCGGGGAAGGGTTGGACGAGCTGTTCAAGGCATTGAATATCCAGCTCTGAAACCCACCACTTTTTATCATTCTCGTCCTTTACCCCATTCAGGTGCTTGATTGAAGGTCCTTGTTGTTGGTGGAGGAGGGCGGGAACACGCCATCGCCTCGGCCCTGTCCCGGAGCGGTTCGGTCGTTTACTCGGTGATGAAGAACCACAACCCCGGCATTGCCCGTCTGGCCGACGATTTCAAGCTGGTGAACGAGACCGATGTGGATAAAGTCGTGGAATACGCCTTGTCCCGCTCCATCGATATGGCGGTGATGGGTCCCGAGTCACCACTGGAGGTCGGGCTTGTGGATACCCTAGAAGCGATGGGCATCCGTTGTGTGGGGCCCACCAAGCTCGCCGCCCGCCTGGAGATATCAAAGTCCTTCGCCCGCTCGGTCATGCGCAAGCACCAGGTACCCGGTAACATCGAGTTCGCCGTGTTCGACAACCTTAAGGACGCCAAGAAATACATCATGGACACCGACAAGGACATGGCCGTGAAGCCCGTCGGGCTCACCGGGGGGAAAGGGGTCAAGATCATGGGTGAGCATCTCCTGAGCAAGCAGGACGCCATCCACTACCTTGAGGAGATATTCGATCAGAAGATCGGTGGGGGTGGCGTGGTCCTCGAGGAGAAGCTCATCGGCGAAGAGTTCACCCTGCAGGCCTTCTGCGACGGCCGGAACGTCATACCCATGCCCTTGGTCCAGGACCACAAGCGCGCCTACGAAGGGGATGTAGGTCCCAACACCGGCGGCATGGGCTCGTACTCCCAGGAGGACCATCTCCTCCCCTTCGTCACCGCCAAGGACCGCGATACCGCGCTGGACATAATGCGCCGGACCGTCGCGGCCATGGAGGAGGAGGATTGCCCGTACCGCGGAGTGCTGTACGGCCAGTTCATGAACACCCGGGACGGGCCGCGGGTCATCGAGTTCAACGCCCGCTTCGGGGACCCGGAGGCGATGAACGTGCTGTCCATCATCTCGTCCTCGTTTACCGACATCTGCGAGGGCATCGCCGGCGGAGACCTCTCGCCGAGCAAGGTGAGGTTTCAGAACAAGGCCACCGTTTGCAAGTACGTCGTACCGAGGGGCTACGGCACCGAGCCGATGGCCGGCACCGAGATCAAGGTCGATGAGAAGGCCATCGCCCGCGAGGGAGCACGGTCGTACTTCGCCATGGTGAACGAGGAGAACGGCAGGATCCTGACGACCACCTCTCGGGCGGTGGGAGTGGTGGGCATCGACGACACCATCGAGGCCGCGGAACGCGCCTGCGAGAGAGCGCTGACCCATGTGACCGGCGAGGCGATCTTCGTCCGGCACGATATCGGCCGGCCGGAGGTTCTGCGCCGGAGGGTCGAGCACATGCAGAAAGTTAGAATAAGTTAGAAGTACGCCTCCCGCCTTCCTTTGTCCCATGAAGAACCTGGAAGAGATCGCTGAACGCATCGAATCCAGATTGGAAGAGAAGGACCAGGTGCGCGAGGTCGCCATCAAGTCCGCCCGGGCCATCAACCGCCTATCGGGTAGCATTGTGCATCTCATCCACAAGGGCGAGGACGTAAGACCGATGATGCACGAGGCCCTGGACGAGACGCACCGCCTGCGATCGCTCCTGGAGGATTACCCGGAGATATGGGAGTCCGGCCTCGTGGAGGGTGCGCTGCAGGAGCTGGCCGAGGCCGCGATCCTATTAGCACTGGTCCATGATGATGAGCTACCGGACCCCGACGACATGGGGATCACTGGCAATGCCTATCTGTTGGGAATGGCCGATGCCATCGGCGAGCTGCGCCGCTTCGCCCTGGAGAAGCTCAGGGAGGGGGAAGTGGACGAGGCCAAGATGTACCTGGAAATGATGGAGGATATCTTCCTGGTCATCATGCGTTTCGACTTCCCGGACGCCCTCATCCCGATAAGGAGGAAGCAGGACGTGGCCCGTTCCCTATTGGAAAAGACCAGGGGGGACATGGCCGTGGCGGTGAACTCGGACCGCCTGCAGAAGAAAATGGACGAGCTGTCCCGGAAGCTCTGATCTCAGAAGTTCTTGCGGATGGCGTCCTCGATCTCTTCCTTCGGCACCAGACCGACGATCTGGTCCACCACCTTTCCATCCTTTACGAATAGCAGGGTGGGTATGGCCATTATCTTGTGGGTCTGCACGATCTTCTGGTTCTCGTCGACGTTGATCTTGCCGAAGGCGACCTTTCCGCTGTAGTCCTTGGCCAGCTTGTCGATGACCGGAGCCATCATGCGGCAGGGACCACACCACTCCGCCCAGCAGTCCACTACCAGCTTGGGGTTGGCCATCATGGTCGCTTCGAAACTATCCTGATTGATCTCAAGAACATTATCAGCCATATCGATCGTCACGAACTATCGACCAGGGACTATAAGACCATATTCCCGACAATAATCGTAGACTGGCAATAGTTATCAAAATAGAATACTGGAAAATGGTTTCAGGTCCGCTTCTTCTTCCTCCCCCGGCCCATATAGGTGAAGAAGAGGATCAACAGGAGCAGAGCGAACACGATTGTCAGCATGATGTTCGCAAATCCCCAGCCGGCGTCTCCGACGTAGAACGTGGTGCTATAGGTGGTCGAGCCGTCGATGAACCTCACGAACTGGTTGCTGGAATCGAGCGCGATCCCCACGGTATGCTCGCCGTTGCTCAGACCGGAGGTCGTCCAGTTGTAGGTCAGGGTCTGGGTCGAGTTGGCGGCGATGGTGAATGTGGTCTCATTGACGATCACGCCGTCGACCTTGAACTGAACAGGGACGTTCTGCATGGTAACGTTCCCACTGTTCTTGACCTGGGCGGTGATGACCACCGGGTCCACCACGTGGATGGTGTACTTGGCGGCATTGTTCACCGTACCGTTGGACAGACTGACGGTGAGGGTCAGGTCCCCAGTGCTACTGGGAGCGGTGACTGCCAGGGTAAAGTTCTCTCCGTCGCCCTGGCCGCTGGCCGGGCTGACCGTGCCGTTGCTGATGGCAGCGGTCCAGGTGTAATTACCGGACGGACGGTCAGTTCCCACATTGACTATTACTTTGCCTACCTGTCCAGGGATCAGGTACTGGTTACTTCCATCGAAGTTGACCGGATAGCTGTTCGCCTCCGCGGCCGAGGCCGGGAGGGCGAGACAGGACATCAGCAGCAGCGAGATGGCCGCTGCGACCGCGATTACCTCTTTCTTCGGCGTCCAAACACCCCCTTGTTGACCCTAAGGACGACCAGGACGACGATCAACAGCATGATCATCGCTATCAGGAACCACGAGCTGGCCGGTATCTGCGGGGCGCTCATCGAAGCGCCGTTGCCGCTGACGGTGAGGCCGTTGTCGGGGAAGCTGAAGCTTCCCTTCTCCAGCGGTACGGTTGTCGCATCATTGCTGCGGTTCGGGGTAGTCGAATTCACGTTCACGCTGACCGAGACATTGGCCTCGGGCGATTCGCGGTTCTTGGTCAGCACCACAGTTTAACGGTCTGGGTGCTACCAGCGGAAACACTGACGACCTTGTACGGCGTGGTGACGTCGGATATCTTCGCGTCCCATCCCTGGACCATCAGCGCATTGATGGCCTCTAGGGTCAGATTGAAGGAATCGTCGGCATTGCCGGTGTTCTTTATCTGGAACGGATAGGTTATGCTGGTCTCGTTCAGAACCTCGGATGACCCGAGGTCCACGCTGACACCATAGGTCGGGACGATGCCCACGTCGAGGTTTACCGAGGATGAGGCCCCAGTATTGTTCTGCGATGCCGCGGTGATCTTGATGGCCGAGTGGACCACCTTGGCATCGGAAGGCGTCTTGATGGTCACCTGGATGGTCTTTGAGCTGCCCGAACCCCATGGCAGGTACACCGTGCTCTGAGAGAACGTTACCCCCCAGGTCGAGGTGCTCGACAGCTTGTAGGTGTCGTTGACGTTGCCCGTGTTGGTGATGGTCACATTATAGGTGACCGAATCGCCAGCATTGACGGTCTTCTTCTGAGCGGAGTTCCAGGTAATGGAGACAGAACTCTTCAGCTGGCGCACCAGATCGATGTCCCTGGTGAGCGCCGAGGCCACAGTTCAGGTCGAAGGAGCGCGCATAGGTCACGTTGACCCCATTCTCCTGTCCCACCCAGGTGGCCGAGACAGTTGTACAGGCCCTTCGTCAGGTAGGCGACATAATTGCCGCTGCCGCTGGTGGTCACGGTCCTCTGGGCGTTGTTGCTGAAGACCACCGTCGCACCGTTGCGCGGTGTGCCGCTATAGGATACGGTGCCGGTGACCGCGATGCCAGCCGTCAAGTTCAGGTTGGCCGTGGTGCCCTTGTTGGCGGCCACGGTGACCACGCCCATGTATACGTTGGGGACTGTAGCGTTGTCGATGCCGTAGACGCTGTACATTCCGGGGGCCAGGCTGATCGAGTAGGGGCCCGTTCCGTGGTCCATGGTGGCATCGATGCCCACGCCGTCCAGGGCGGTGAAGGTCCAGCTAGCCTCGCTGGCCGCTCCGGTGATCGTTCCGCTCAGCGTCCCGTTGTCCGGGCGTCTGGTCAGCACGATGTTCGTGGAATTGTCCCCGTTCAAGGTCACTTCCTGGCTGGCGGTGTAGACCACATATCTGGTGGCCCCGTCGTCCGAGGCCTGAGTATGATACTCCGCGTCCACGGTATATGTTCCGTTGACCAGGTGGGCGACGAAGACGCCCTGATTATTGGCGCTCAGGGTGTAGTTCGCTTCGCCCGAAGATATGGTTATGGTAGCGGGGACCTTCAGGTCAGAACCATCGTACTGCAGTTGCCCGGTAAGGGTGTTCGCTTCCAGGGGCGTGATGGTCAGGGCCGATCCCGCCGCGATGGTCTGGGCGCTAAGGTTCACGTAATGCTTGCCGCCGCTGGTCACGTCCACATAGACAGAGTAGTCTCCGGGAACGAGGTACAGCGGGAAGGCCGATGAGACGTCGTTCAGGATTTTGTTCTCAGGGCCGATGAATTGGATCGAACCGCTGGCCCCTAAGGGCATAGCCACAGTGCCATCGACCTTGACACGCTCGGTCGCGTTGATGGTCATGTCTGCAGGGTCTCTGCCCACCGACACGGTCAGCGAACCAGTGTACTGATACTTGCTGGAGTCATCCGCTGATACGTTCTGGTCGATGACCACATTATAGGTCCCGGGCTTCAGGTCCAGGCTGTATCCGCCAGTAGCATTGGTGACCACCGAGGCCGCCGTGCCCGCAGTGCCCGAGGGCACGAAGTTGACAGTGATATCACTGGGGCTGCCGAGGGCGGGGACAGTGACCGCGCCGGTCACCGTACGGTTGTTGGCGACCAGCGGGATGTTGACCGTCACGTAGTTGTTCAATGGATCATAGGTTTGGGACCAGGGAGCGTATCCGTCCTTGGTGGCAGTGATCGTATAACCGTTACCCTTGGGCAGGGTGATGTTGAAGCTGCCGGTGGAACTGGTTAAGAAGTACACCGCCTGGTTGGAGCTGGAGGTCGACTGAACCTTCAGCACCGCATTGGCAATGGCCTCGCCGCTGTCCACCACGGAGTTACCGTTGACATCGTAATAGGCCTTGCCAGCGATGCTCACGGAGTCCTGCAGCCCCAGATCGATATTAGTGCTACCAGTTATGGTAGCGGTGCTCCAGTAGGCCTTGCTCGAGCCCTGGGCGTACACGAAATAGTTGGCCGCGGGCAGGACCAGGCGGTATCCTCCGCTGGAATTGGTGGTGGTGTTCAGGAACGCACCGTCGCCGGTCGAAGTGTATACCACTGTTGCGCCGGATGCTGCGGTGCTACCGTCGGTGGTGACCGTACCGGTGACGACCGATCCGGCCGATAGGGATAGGTTCTGGGTGATGGAGTTGACGTCGGCATTGAGCATCATCATGGCCACGTAGTCAACGCCATCCTTGACGGTCAGGGCATAAACGGTATAGTTGCCCTGGGCCAGGGTGATGTTATAGTGTCCTGACGAATCGGTGGTGGCGAACGCCTCCTTCGTGCTCGAAATGAACCCAACGGCCACATTGGCCCGGGGTTCGCTTCCGATCCTCACGGTGCCGCTCACCTGGGTCGCCGAGTATAGCGACAAGGTCGGGGTCAGGACGGCGCCGGCGGTCAGGTTATATGTCTGAACACCCACGCTGAGCTCCGCATTGACGGCGGTGAGCGTGTACTCTCCAGGCAGCAGGCGATCGAAGAGGAACTTACCTCCTGTGCCGCTGGTGGCGTTGGTGACAGTGCCGGTGGCCTTGTCGGTCAAGCTAAGCGCGACCCCCGCCGCGGGATCCCCATTGGAGAAGGTCAGCGTGCCATCGATGGATGCGGGCTTGGCGACGATGGCCTTGGTCAGGGAACCATAGGCGACCATGTTGAAGGTCTGCCCACCGAACTGATGATCGTTATATGTTGCGTACAGATAGTTGCCATTGCCGGCCAGTCCGACCAGGCTGTAGGCGCCATTGGTGTCGCTGGTGGTCTCGGCCTTGAACCCGGTGGCGTTGTTCTGCAGCGTCACCGTGGCGCCGGCGATGTACTGGTCGCCGGTGCTGTAGGTGCCGGAACCGTCGAGGTCCCAATAGACCCGACCGGACACCGATGACCCGGGCAGGGTGATGTTCCCGTCCGCATTGAACGGTGCCAGGCGCTGGGCCTGGGCGTAGGAGACGGTGTAGTTCACCCTGGAGATCTCGGTGGCGATCAGGGTGCTCTTGGTCAGGGTGCCGGTCGAGTAGACAACGCTGATATTGCCGAACGGCAGGTCGACGCTGTACGAACCATCACTGGCGGTCTTGACCACCTGATGAGGGATGCCGTACTCGTCGACCACGGTGACGTAGATGCCCGCATAGGGGGTCCCATCGTTGGAGGTGGCCTTCCCCTGAAGGATCGCTCCGTCGTAGTACTGGATGAACACCACGCCGGATTCCAGGCTGGCCGAGGTCAGATCCACGGTACCGGTGATGTTGCCGGCCGTTATCTCGGCCTGCAGGTATTCGGCTTCATCGTACGATACCGCCGACCAGGCATCGGAGTGGTTGGCCACATCTGCCGAGCCGTACGGGTTGAAGTACGCGGTCCGATAGACCTGCTTGAAATGGCTTTGATTGAACGCGGGCATGGCGTTATAGCTCGTCATCGAGCCAGATATGCCGGGTATGCCCTGACTGGTGGCCCCGACGTCCGATGGGCTGATGCCCATGAAGGTGCGGTACAGCATGGTCTGGTAGAACACGTCGGTATAGTAGATCTGGTAACCGAGGACCGTGTCGGAGGACGTCACTGTCCGCGACGTCGACGACGCTGTAATCGCTCAGGACAGCCTTGATGCTATAGTAGTTGGTCGGAGCGTTGGTGGTCGGATCTATGACCCGATCATTCAGCTTGGCCGGAGCGTAAAAGATGTTGTTGCTGGTGGCACTGAACGGGAACAGCCGACTGTCCACGGCGACATAGCCAATATCATAGCCAGAAGAACCACGGATGTCGTGGTACATGTTCACCAAATTATCTAGGCCGACATTCTGCAGCTCGACGCTGGCCGCCGCGTACTTGGCGTTGGCCGGGCTAAGATCTGAAGAGTAGTTACCGTACAGGGCCGGGTCGTCCAAAACCACTTGCACGTATTTGGACGGGTTCTGCATGATGTCCTGGACCGCCGAGGCGTTGGCCCCGTTCTCCTCCAGGATTCGAACGGTCGTCTCATTGAAGCCGGTCTTCTCCAGGATGCGGACGATGAACAAGGCGATGGCGTTGCTCTCGTTCTCAGACATCAGGAATGAACCGGCGTATTGGTAACCGTTCTGGAAGTTATCAGCGACCGTCGGATGGCCGCCCTGCTGGACAGCCTCGAAACCATAGTCCCACCAGGACAGATAGGCCGGTTTGGCCGCATCCGACAGATTGCTATCTTGTGTCTTGAACCAGCTCCATGCCGCCGGATAGTATGTATCGGGCAGGGGCAGGGAGTAGGAGAACGCGCCCAGGTACCAGATGGTGCCGTTGACGGCGTCATAGTCTGCAGGGTGCAGGATGTCCGGTAGAGCGTAGTAGATCTGCTTGTCATACTTCGCCTTCGTCTCTGACGGGATCCCGGCATCGATGGCGCCCATGGCATTGGGGAGGACGATCAGGAAGGCCAGGAACAGGACTGCCGCCACTTGGCGCAGCTTCACGGCCTTTTTAATGGTCGTCCAGGGATTGGAAAAGAACCCACCGAAGGCCCTGGGGATCTCATCGAACTTGACCATGGCGATGATCAGTGCGAGTATCCATCCCGCTGCCATGGCGAAGGCGGGGGAGGCGTTGAACATGAATCTAGCGGCCGAGGCGGCCATGTAGATGCTCACGCCTAGCCATACCACGATGAACACGAGGTAGGGGGACGGGTTCTTGGGTATCTTGATCGCTGCCCAGACCACACCGATGATGGCGAGCCAGAAGGTGACCGCGCCGAACGACATGACCAGATTCGAGAAGGTCGGGGCTTGCGCTTCCGAGATGGTCGAGTATAGCTTGCTCTTGACCAGGTAGCCTTGCCCGGTGACAATGGCATCAAAGATACTTGGGGCGATGAAGAAGATGGCCACCAGGCCAACCACGATCAACGCCACGATGGCGGGCAGGACCAAGGTCCAGGGATAGTCACGGGTGACCATGAATATGATGCCCACGACCATCGAGCCCATGAAAAGATAGAACGGCACATCGAACCACTGTGTCCAGTAGCTCAATTGCCAGTATAATGGCGCCATGAGCACGAAAGCGGTCATGAGCAAGGCCCCGACCACGAAGAATTCGCCCATGGAGTCGACGTTTCGGAAACGGTTGATAAGGATCTGTACCAGGAAGTAGACCAGTATGATGATCAGGATGTAGGTGTAACCGGTCCACATCATGGCCACTATAGAGATGCAGACCCCACCTAACATCGCGTAGATCAGCGATTTCGTATTGGTGGAAATATACGATCTGAACCCCGGTACGATCGTCTTGAGGCTCTTCCAATTGGAGACCCATTTCGTCCCGTTGATCGACATTAACGCCCGCAAAAGGAAATACAGGGCGAAAACGACGAAAAACAAGATCATGGCGTCGTGATCGGCGTCGGCGAACACGCTCCTGGTGATATTACCAGGCATCAGCGCGAACAGGAACGCCGCCAGAATGCCGGCTCGGGCGCCGAAGGCGGCCCTAGTGAGCAGGAATACCGGGATGCAGGTGAGAGCGCCCCAGAACGCCGTGGAGAACAGCAGCGTAAAGCCGGTGCTATCAGTGAGCGAAAGGCCGGAGACTCCGGATATGAACATACTGGTCACTGCCACGGACCAGTCATAGGCGGGAGGTCTTTCGTTCCTTATCCCGAGAGGATAGTTCAGGAGAGGATCGTTGACCAGATGGGAGCCAGTGTTTTCGACGTACTCGATCACGCGTATGTGATAATATGAGTCCGAGCCGCCACCGACCAAGAAGCCATTGTCCACCGCTGTGGGATACCCGAAATAGCTGCGCACGAACAGTGCGATGAAAATGACAGCTACCAGGACAAGGACGGTTCCCCAGTTCCTTCCCAGCCAAGAATCCTTGAGCCGAGTTTGGAGACTGCCCTTGACAGGCTTCTGTTCCTTTTGGGATCGGCCCGATGGCCTCCCTTCGTTTGCTTCCATCGTTAGTGTCTCCTAGGCAGAATCTGTCAATGATTACTGGTCCGGTATAAAAAGTCTGTCGTTAGATTGGTTCCACTCAGGCACAAAGGTGCATTGCTGGGGGTGATGAAACCCATCGGTAGACAACTATTTGTAATTAAACTTCAAAAAGTAACAGCCCTTTCGCATGACCGATCGGGATTATCTTAAGGCAAGCACAACCGTGAGAACGCCTTGATATACCGTATCTACCCGTCCCTGTTCTCCACAACAAGGCTGGGACGAGAAACAATTCTGCGCCCGATGGGCAACAGATGTGTCATCGAGGCGTCGTTCGTCGGGACGAGCACGAAGGAAGTGGTCAGACGGGTCAGGACCATAGGGGAGAGTGCTCCAGGCCCTTGGAAGGGACATCCTCATCAGCATGGACAAAGACCTCTCTGATGTGAGTAAGGTTAGGTGGATCGACAGAAGGGGGTGCGGACCTAATCGTCTATGCCCAGCGTGGCGATCTCGTCGGCCAGCTTCCGGGCGGCTTCCCGGGGGTTCTTGTCCCCGTAGATGGACCGCCCGACGATGACATGGTCTGCCCCCATCGATATGGCCGCCGAGGCACTGCCTCCTTGCGCCCCCACGCCGGGCGATAGTATCAGCAGGTCGCCCACGATCGAGCGGATCTTGGCGATCCGGTCCGGGCGGGTAGCTGGGGCTATGACGCCAGCGGCTTTCGCCTCCACGGCCATCCGGGCGAAGCGTTCTGCCAGGGGCGCGGTGAACTCCTGGCCTCCAGGATGGGACATCTCGGTGACCACAAATACGTCCAGGCCATCGGCCGCTTGCACCGCCGCTTGTAAGGAATCGGTGCCAGTGAAGGCGTGCACGATGACCCCGCTGGCGCCCCGTTTCCTCACCTGCTCGACGATGAGCCGGTCGGTGTTCGGTATGTCGGCGATCTTGAAGTCACAGATGACCGGGGCCATCTCTGATAGGCGGGATATTATGGACGGTGATGACGAAAGCACCAATGGCCAGTTTATCTTTATCGCGTCTACCAGATCGGATACCTCTTCGGCCACTCCCAGGGCCTTCTGTTCGTCCGTCTCATCAAGGGCCAGGATCATCCGAGTCTTGGTCTTCATCGTTCTACCCGGCACCAGATTGCCCTTTCCGATATAAGACCGATGGCCTAGTGCATGCGAGAGGCCATCAACCGGGTCATACTGATGAGCCAGGAATCGGAGGCCACACAATCGGGAGTGCACGATAGCAGCACGAGGCCGAACACGTTCCTCTCGACGAAGGCGATGGCCTTCATCCTCCGGCCCACCTTGCCCTCCACCTCGATCATTGCCCCGGCATCACCCACGTCGACCTTCGAGAGCTTCAGGAACCCCATCTTGCTCAGCGTGCTTATGAGCACCGCGGCAGCCGTCCGTTGATCATTATATACGACCGTCTCGAACGACAGGGCCGCCTTCTCCCCGGACTGGTCTCTCATCAAGAACTTGGCCGCAGCATAGTCCCGTTGCCCGAACTTAGGCTGCTCCATGATCTTCACCGGCCGTTCCTCCCACCGCTGCGGCAGGTCCGCCCTGGAGATGCTCATTTCCCGGGCGGGCATGGTTATGGCCCTTTCTCCCCCCAATAAAGAGAACGTCGTCCCTTCCACCGAGAACGACATCTCTAGTTCGTCCACCCTTATCGACATCTCTCGTTTCCTCCGAGTATTTATTTTGAGTCGCCTCTATATAAGGTTTTCATCCGGTCGCTTTTCGCCTCACTTTCTTGACATGTACGTTACGAAAAATACCTGCGAAAAAGGGAAGGATTTATAGCCGGATGCGGTCTCCGACAACTGGATGAGAACGGAGAACATGGAGGCCGGCTCCGCATACACCGGCAAGCTGCCCCGCGGATGCGTGCTATGTCGCCAGGGGGCCAAAATGGTCCTCTTGGTATCAGGAGAATGTTCCACTGGCTGCTTCTACTGCCCGTTGTCACTGGAGAAAAAGGGCCGGAATGTGCTCTTTGCCAATGAGAAGAGATGTTCCGACGACGAGGACATCCTCAAGGAGGCGGAGATGATGCGCGCCAAGGGGACCGGCATCACCGGCGGGGACCCCGTCGCCTGCCTCGATCGGACGATCCATTACATCCAGATGCTCAAGGAAAGGTTCGGCAAGAAGCACCATATCCATCTTTATACCTCGTCCCTGGACATCAAGTCGTTCGAACGTCTCGAGAAAGCCGGGCTTGACGAGCTCCGTATCCATCCGTCCGTCGCTCAATGGAAAAAGATGTCAAAAACGGGCTTGGGTGCGTTCAAGAAGCGCTCCAGGATGAGGATCGGGTTCGAGGTTCCCTCCCTTCCGGGAAGCGAGGCCGCCCTCCGCTCCCTGCTTGAGTACGCTCAGGACGTTGGCCTGGACTTTGTCAACCTCAATGAGCTGGAGTTCTCTGAAGGCAACTGGGACCAGCTCAAGAAGAGAGGGTTCGAGATCAGGGACGATGTGTCCAGTGCGGCCAGGGGCAGTGAGGAGCTGGCATTGGGGATGATATCGTCGGAATTTAAGGTCCCGGTGCACTACTGCACCTCCAGCTTCAAGGATTCTGTTCAACTGAGAAACCGATTGAAGCGCCGGGCGCTGCGGGTCGCTCTTCCCTCGGACAGTCATCACCGCGGATGGAACGCTGCTCAAGGGCGTGGTGGAAGGGCCGATGGACGAGATCATGGCCTTGCTGCGTGAAAAGTACGAAGTGCCGGAAGACCTGATGAGAAAAGATGAGGAAAGGAAAAGGGTTGAGGTGGCGTCATGGGTGCTGGAGGAGATCGCCTCCGAGCTCCCGTACGACTCCTTCCTGGTGGAGGAGTACCCCACCGCCGACCGTTTAGAGGTCGAAAGGGAGCCGCTCAGGCCACGCTGATGCTCTGGACGTTGTGGTGTCGGTTGACGATGTCCCGGGCGATCTTGAGGTTGCGGCCTTCTTTGCCAATGGCGCGGCCCTTGACCTTCGGATCGACCGTGACGGTCGCATGAACAACGTTACCCCGGTTCTCGATTACCACGTTTCTGCACGTTGTAATTGTAGAACACGTTCCGGATGAATTTCTCCGGTTCGTCCGAGTATTCGATTACCTGGATGTTCTTGCCGGTCTGGTTCTTCAGACGGATCACAGTTCTCCCCGCCCTTGCCTACGGCCCTGTTGGCCTGACCAGGCTCGACAACGAAGACCAGCTTTTCCTCGGTCTCCATGCAGTCCTTGACCCTGGTCTTGGTAACGGCCTCGAAGAGGTTGATGTACCTCAGGGTGTCCTCAGTGAAAGTTATCTCAGACGGCATATGATCACAACGAAAGTATGTTAGAGGTACCCTTATCGATGACCGCCAGAGCGGATACCGAGAATGGCTTCCCACACAGAGCCCCTAGCTCCATGTTGGTACCCTCAAACTTGACAACCTTGATGTTGTGGTTTCCAGATCTGAGGAACTCACTCGGGCAGTTATCAGCGACGATTACCATCTTGGCAGCGCCGTTGTTGACCGCCTTCTCTGCCTGCTGCACGCCGTAGACCACCTTGCCGGTGGTCGCAGCGGCCTTGATTGCTCTTCCCAAATCTATCATTCTATTGCCCCCTTAGGCCTCTTCTTTGGCTCGTAAACCAAGTGGACAGCTCCTGTCCCCAGGGTTACCGGTTGCCCTACGATGATGTTCTCGGCCACGCCGTCCAGATCGTCTGACTCTCCGGTCAGAGCGGCATGGAGCAGGTGGGTGGCAGTGATCTCGAATGCGGCCCTTGCGAGCACGCTCGATTTCCTGCCGGATATTCCGTGCCGGCCGATGGCCTTGACGTCGCCATCATTGGTCATCAGGTCGGCCACGAGCATGATATGCCGGATGTCAACGGTCAGGCCCTGTTCCTCCAGGGTCCTGGTCGCCTCATTGATGATGGAGTTCCGGGCAGCCTCCACCCCCAGGACCTCAAAGATCTCCTGTATGGAGTTGGTCGTGGTCCTCTTGCGGTCGACCTTCTCTTCAGCCAGTACGTCCCTGAGGTTCGAGCCAGCAGTGTAGATGATATACTCGTGCCCGGTCTTCCTCAGGATGGCCCTTTCGATACCGTCGACGCCTTGGATAACTGAGTCCCTGGTGGCCTGGACGATACCTTGCAGCTTCTTGAAGCTTGCCTCCTCGGACGATATGACCACCATCTCGCGCTCAGGGTCGTCCTCATCGGTGACCTTGGTGACCTGCCCGCGCAGCCGGCGGTCCTTGTTAAGCCTCTCCACGATCTGATCGACACCGATGTCCTTCTGTTCGAGCTTGGCCTTGTCGGGATGGACGATTACCTTCATGTTAACGATGTCCGTCTCGATGTCCGCGATGTCCAGCAGAGTGGTCTTCTCGATCTTGGAAGCGACCTTGCGAACCATGTCGACATTGCCACCGAACTCCGGCTCGATGTAAACGGTCATCATCGGCGTGGACGGCACCCTGCGGGCGTCCACGATCTCGATGAGACGGGGCAGACCCAGGGTAACGTTGATTTCGGCCACACCGGCATAGTGGAAGGTACGCATGGTCATTTGGGTACCTGGTTCGCCGATCGATTGAGCGGCCAGGATGCCGGCCGACTCGTTGGCGTCCATCTTATGGAGCAGGAATTTCTCATTGGCCTTCTTCAGGACCTGCTTCACCTTGTCGTTAGAGATCTTGGTCCCTTCCAGGCGTTCCGCCAGAGATACCACGACCCGCCGAGGCAGCTCGATGTGGAGGGTTTCCAGCATGGCGTTGAGCTTGTTCTCCATATCGCTGGGAGGACGGGCCTTGAACACCCGCTCGAACTCCACCTTCTTGGCCGGCTCGGCGGCGGCCTCCTTCTTCTCGGCCTTCTTGCCGGCTTCCTTCTTGGCCTTGCCGAGCTTCTTCTTGGCCTCGGCGGCCTGGGCCTCAGTGATCCCGAGCTCGATCATGTCCGCCGCAGAGGCGGAGGCGATGTCCCCTATGCTGTTGTACTTTTGTAGGAGCTTGTCGGCCACGGCCTCATCCACTCCCCTCTTGACCAGCGCGTTGAACGTGTCCTTACGGGCCATCAGTCCTCACCTCCGCTGCCTCCGGCGTCATACTCCGGCTCCTCAGCTTCTTCTTCCTCCATCGTCTCCATGAGGTCCTTTTCGATAGTGGCGTAGCCGGCCTGCTTCTTCTCCTCGATGCGGGCCAGGGTCTCGGCGTCGTCGCCCAGCACCTCGGACAGTATGTCATCCACGTCCACAGCGTCCCCTTGCACCGAACGGCAGGGGTCCACGCCATCCTCACCGTACTGCAGCTGGATGATCATGTCGGCGGTGTTGCGGACAGTGCCATCCTGCTTCAGCTTGAGGTCCTCCAGCGCATTGATCAGACGGCGCTGCATGTAACCGGACCGGGAGGTACGGACGGCCGTATCGACCAGTCCTTCGCGTCCACCCATGGAGTGGAAGAAGAACTCGGTGGGCGTCAACCCGCTCTTGTAGGAGTTCTGCACAAAGCCTTTCGCTTCGGCGCCCAGGTCGCCCTTCTTGAAGTGCGGCAGGGTCCTGTTCCAGTAGCCACGAGACAACCTTTCACCACGAACGGCCTGTTGCCCGATGCAACCAGCCATCTGCGACAGGTTGAGCATGGAACCTCTGGCTCCCGAACGGGCCATGATGACCGCGGAGTTCTCCATACCGAGGTGACGGCCAGCGATCCGACCGGCCTCGTCACGAGCCTGACCCAGGACCTTCATGACCTCTACTTCCAGTGTCTCGTCGAGAGATCGTCCAGGCAACTGTTCGAGGATGCCCTCACGATAGGCCTGGACGAACTCGGATACCTTGCGCACAGCGTCATGCAGAACGTCCTCGATCTGCTGGGTCGCTTCCGCTGGAATGTCCTCGTCATCGATGCCGGTGGTGAATCCTCGGACCATGATGGCGCCGATGGCCAGCTTGGTGACGTTGTCCAGGAACTCCCGGGCCGCGTCCGCGCCGTAATCACGGGTGATCTTATCCAGGATCTTGCCCTTGAACGAGCCGATGGCCTTCTCATCGATCGTGCCGTTCAGCAGAATGCCGTTACGGATCTTGACGAAGGCATCCAGGTCGCACTGGTCCTTTTGACAGGTCGGACAGTTGCGGCAGATGGATGCCTTGAAGGTGATGCGGAAGTCAGCGGGCAGCACCATGGTGAACAGTTGATGTCCGGTCCAGTACTCCTTGCCGTCCACCAATTTGGGCTTAGGCAGCTCGGTGTACTTCACCTTGGACAGTATGCTTAGCGTCTCCTGCTTGTCGAACAGGGGGTCCTGATGCGTCAGCAGGAACGTCCCGGTGATGTGGTCGTGGATGGCGCCGATGATGGGGCCGCCGAAACGGGGGGACAGGATGTGCTCCTGGACCCTCATCAGAGATTATGGCCTCGGCCCGAGCCTCGTCGCTCTGCAATACGTGCAGGTTCATCTCATCGCCATCAAAGTCAGCGTTGTACGGCGGACAGACGCACAGGTTGAACCGGAAGGTCTTCCAGGGCATCACCCGCACGGTGTGGGCCATCATCGACATACGATGTAGGGACGGTTGCCGGTTGAAGAGCACGACGTCCTTGTCCATCAGATGTCTTTCTACGATGTAGCCGGTCTCCAGCCCATCGGCGATGGATTCGGCGTTACGGTCGGTGACCTTTATCCTGCGACCGTCGGAACGGATGACATAGTTGACGCCGGGAACATATTTCCCGTCCACCATGGGCGGGTTGGAACCCATCTTGACCATGGCCTTCAGCTGTTCGATGTTGGCCTTGGTGATGCGCACCGGTAAGGTCAGCTCACGGGCCGCTTCGTACGGAACGCCGACCTCGTTGATGGACAACGAGGGATCGGGGGAGATGACCGTACGGGCCGAGAAGTTGACCCTCTTACCGGACAGGTTAGAACGGAACCGTCCCTCCTTCCCCTTGAGCCTCTGCACCAGGGTCTTCAGCGGGCGGCCCGACCGGTGCCTGGCCGGCGGAATACCCGAGGTCTGGTTGTCGAAGTAGGTGGTGACGTGGTACTGCAACAGCTCCCACAGGTCCTCCACGATCAGCTGGGGCGCACCGGCGTCACGGTTCTCCCGCAGACGCTGGTTGATCCTCAGGACATCGACGAGCTTGTGGGTGAGATCATCCTCCGACCGGTCACCCGATTCAAGAGTGATGGATGGACGGACGGTCACCGGCGGAACCGCCAGGGCGGTCAGTACCATCCATTCGGGGCGGCAGGAGTTGGGGTCGATGCCCAGCGGGGGCAGGTCCTCATCCGGGATGCGCTCCAGGCGTTCCCTTACTTCCTTGGGGGTGAGCTTGTGCCCGTCCTCACGGAAGGTGGTCGGCTTGTCCAGGGTGACCTTTCCCTGCGCCTGCCCGCAGTGCGGGCATACGGTGTTCTTGGAGGCGTCCTTGGCCGTCCCCTTGGCCAGGAGGCGGTAGTCGATGGCGTCGCTACCGAGCTCGTCCATGTCCGCCCATTCCTGGGCCTTGCGGGCAGCCTCTTCCTTGGTCATGAGGAGGTGGCCGCAGGTCTTGCAGGTCGATTGGAGCAGCTTCTTGATCTCCTTGACCAGTCCGACATGGATGACCGGCATGGCCAGGTCGATATGTCCGAAGTGGCCGGGGCACTCATCGACCTTGTTGCCGCAGGTCTTGCATCGCAATCCAGGCTCGATGACCCCTAGATGGGGGTCCATCAGACCCATGTCGATGGGGAAACCGTCGTCGTCGTAGGTGTCGGCGGTGATTACCTTGGTGGCCGACATCTTCCTGACCTCATCGGGGGATAGGGACGAGAACTTGATCGAACCGATCCTCTTTGAAACGCCTCGCATCATCTTAGGTCCTCCAGCTGAAGGCGCATGACGACGCCAAGTGACAGCAGCTCGTCCAGCAGCAGCTTGAACGCATAGCTCGTCTGCACGAGGTGCACGTTCGTGTTATTGCCACATACCGGGCAGCGGATCGCTCCTCGGCGGTCCATCATAGCGATGTGGCCGCAGTTGGAGTTACCGCATACATAGAGGAACGTCCCATCGGACTCGTCGAGCAGGCGGTCCTTGATGACCATCGCCGCTCCATGACCGATCAGGCAGTCCCTCTCCATCTCACCGAACCTTAGACCGCCCTGCCTGGAGCGGCCCTCGGTCGGCTGCCTCGTTAGGATCTGCACTGGACCACGGGAACGTACATGCATTTTCCCCGACACCATGTGGTGCAGCTTCTGATAGTAGATCACGCCGGTGAAGATCTCGGCCTCGATCTTCTTCCCAGTCATGCCATCGTACATGACCTCCTTGCCCGAAGTGTTGAAGCCTGCGCGCCCCAGGGACTCCCTGAGGGCCTGCTCCCTCTCTCCAGAGAAGGAAGTACCGTCGATGGGCCTCGCTTCCATCGCGCCGACCTTGCCGCCGACCATCTCCAGGACGTGGGCGACGGTCATACGGGATGGAATAGCGTGGGGGTTGATGACCAGGTCCGGGGTCACACCATCACAGGTGAACGGCATGTCCTCCTGGGGGACGATGAGACCGATGACCCCCTTCTGGCCGTGCCGGGAAGCGAACTTGTCCCCGAGCTCAGGGACCCGCTCATCTCGTACCTTGACCTTGACCAGGCGGGAGCCGTTCTCCGACTCCGTCAGCATCACCGAGTCGACCCAGCCGCTCTCTCCGGGGCGGATGGTAATGGACGTTTCCCTTCTCTTCTGGGGAGTGAGGAAATCGGTCTCCTCCTCCAGGAACCGGGGCGGAGAGGTCTTTCCGACCAGCACATCGCCGCCATTGACGTTGGTCTCCGGGGAGATCAGCCCGTCCTCACCAAGACTGGCATAGGACAGATCGGCCCTGGCACCTCGAACATCGGGAGAGGGGATCTCGAAGTGGTCCTCCTGACCCCCAGGGTACCGGCGCTCCTCGGCCCGGTAGGTCCTCAAGAAGGTCGATCGGCCCAATCCCCGCTCGATCGATGCGCGGTTCAGGATGAGCGCATCTTCCATGTTGTAGCCATGGAAGGAAATGACCGCGACCACGAAGTTCTGCCCGGCGGGACGGTCGTTGAATGCCACGAAGTCCATGGGCTTGGTCTGCACCATCGGCCTCTGCGGATAGTGCAGGATGTGGCCGCGGGTGTCCGGCCGCTTCCGGTAGTTGGTGCAGCTGAGGCCCAACGATTGCTTGGCCATACCTGAGCCCATCGTCACACGCGGTGACGAGTCGTGCTCGGGGTACGGCACCACGCCGGCCGCCACTCCCAGGATGACCATGGGGTCCACTTCCATATGGGTGTGCTCATTGGTGAGCATCAAGGGCACCTTCATCTCCCCGTTGCAGTGCTTGCACCGTAGGAGGGCATCCTTGACTTCCACCCCCGGGTTCATCCAATCGACATCGGTGGGGGATAGTGCGCGACCGCAGTTGGTGCAGCGCTCTGGCGGGTCGTAGGGCTCGACGGCGATGAAGGAGTCCTCCTCCTCTTCGGCATCGATCCATTCCATGACCCCTTCGCGCAGCAGGTCAGCCCACTTGATCTTCCCATCACGCACGTCCTCGATGTGCTTGCGGGTGATGACCGTGCGAGCCTCTTGGATGACCAGCAGCGGTCTCCTCAGGCGGCCTTCATCACAGTTGATGATGACCTCGCTCATCTCCTCGTCATAACGGATGTTAATCTCGTTGGACAGCAACCCCTGCCTCCGGCCGGCACGGATCTCCGATACCAGCACACGGGGGTTCTCGACGTTACCGACCAGGTCGCCGTTGACGTAGACCTTGGCCCCGCCGATCATCTCACCGGCCTTCACTTCCACTACGCCGCGGTCGCGAAGGAGCCACTGGACGTCCTCCTCGCGGAACCCCTCGGAGCACGTCGATGATCAGTGCGGCGTTCTTCACCAGTCCGCAATTCTGACCCTCGGGGGTCTCGTTCGGGCACAACCGTCCCCATTGGGTGGGGTGCAGGTCACGCGCCTCGAAGTGAGGCTGCGAGCGAGTGAGCGAGGAGGTGATCCTCCTCAGGTGGGAAAGGGTGCTCATGTTGGACGTGCGGTCCAACAGTTGCGATACGCCTGCCCTTCCGCCCACCCAGTTGCCGGTGGCGAGGGCGTGGAGCAATCTATGAGTAAGCAGGTCGGGCCGGATGGCCGAGGCGATCCGGAGGTCCTTCTTACGAGCGAAGCTCCGTTCTAGCTGGTACTTCAGGTCCTTCATCAGGTTGGTGAAGGAGACCCGGAAGAGGTCCTCCATGAGGTCCCCCGACAGCTTCAGGCGCTTGTTCGCATAGTGGTCCTTGTCATCCTCTTTTCTCATTCCGATGCTCAGTTCGAGAACGGAACGAGCGATCCTTCCAAGGAAATAGGCCTTCTTGATGCGGTCCTCCTTGGTGTCCCCTAGGTGGGGCAGCAGGGACCGGTCGATGATGGACTCCACCTTCTTCTCCCGATACTCCCTGGCCTGCCCGGTAGCGAACTTACGCTCCAGGAAGTTGAGGGCGTCCTCGGTGGTGAAGACCCCGTTTGGAGGGTAGAGCTTCTTGTCGTGGCACTCCTCGATGTTGGCGTATAATATGTTCGCCATGTCGGGGACGCTCACTATGGCATCGTAGATCTCCTTGTCGTTCTCCATCCCCAGGGCCTTCATCAGGATGACCAGGGGGATCTGACCGGAGGCGGCCGGGACGGTGACCATAAGGATGCCGTCCTTCTTCTTCTCCACCAGGGTCAGGGCGCGGTAGCCTTCCTTCTGAGAGAATACCTTGGCCACCTCGAGCTGGGTGCCGTAACGCTCATTGTACTCGACCAATACTCTGTTAGGAGCAAGGTCCTCCAAGGAGATGAGCACCCTCTCGGTCCCACCGATGATGAAATATCCGCCGGGGTCGGCAGGGTCCTCGCCGTACTCGATGAGCTTATCCCTATACTCGGACTCGCTGATCTCGCGCTCCTCCTCCATGTTCTCCTTGAAGAGGTTACAGCGCTTGGAGCGGAGCATGATCGGCAGGTCGCCGATATGCACTTTCTCCGGCCCCTTCTCGATGCCATCCTCAGTTATTGTGAACTCCAGTTCGATTGGAGCAAGATAGTTCAGATTGCGCAGCCTTGCCTCCATGGGGGTGAGGCGGTGCGTGGCGCCGTTGGCCTCCCTTACAACCGGATTAAGGATCCGGATGGTGGGCCGGCTGTACTGGGGATCGATGTTTCCGGTTTTCTCTTCCCGGCGGCGGCCGACCCGGATCTCGACCTTACGGCCGTCGGTTCGGTCCTCCTCCAGCTTGATTATTCCCCTGCTGGTGTCGTCGGCAGAGACCCGGAGGTTGTCCACGATCTTCTGCATGCGGCTGTTGGGATTATCCATCGTCGAGAGAAAATCGTTAAAACTCGAGATATGGTGGTTAACGATGGACCGATCCTTGAAATAAAGTTCGATTAGATCACGCAATTCAGTTTCACCCCTTGAGCTCCTTGCTGATGACCAGACGATACAAGATAGACTCCTCGGCGGTCTCGCTCTTCCTTCTTATCTGAATAATTCGACCGGGGGTTATGGGACCTTCGATACGCTCCATGAGCCGGATACAGGCATCATCCCTCCGGATCTTGGGTAGCTGGTCTTTAGTTATCCTCAATTTGGCCAAGACTTTCTCGGCCTCCTGCTCCGATAGCAGGGAATGCTCTGGCACGAGATCGTGCTCTAAAACATGTAAATCCGACTCGACCACCTAATTCACCTCGCCCTTGAATACTTGGAAATCGTTTTTACTAAGAGTCAGGGTTATAAAAGACCACCGCACTGGCTTTCCGAACGTTGTACCTTCCATCGTTCTTCTACCTCTCTCCAGGGCGGGCCCGCGGGGATTTTCGGAGCGCACGGGAAGGCCGCGCACCTTTCGAACCCCGGACCACCTGGTTAAAAGCCAGATGCTCTTTCTAGGGATGGCGATTTGTTTAGGACCGCCGTCCTACCTAGCTGAGCTACGGGCCCATTGCAAGCTAGTAGGCATTGCAGAACCCCATGTAAAGACTCAAATTATTTAAAGGTTCCTATTGGAGGGGAACCAGGGGTCCGAACGACGACGGTTCTCGTACTTCGGCCCCCTGCACGGCGCCTCGCAATATGATCGGCCCCATATATGATATGTCAATGCAATCCGCGCATCTTGCATTCCCGGTCCCAGAGCCTTTGCTGGACCGCCTCGCTCCGCAGTTCCCTGAGCGCATCGGCGGCGATCCACCGACCAGACCGGCTACCAGCAGCCTGGATGCGTTCGCCGCAGGCGATGGCCTCTTCGTTCAGGACCCTGTTCCTCTTTCCTATCTGCCGCAACGCCCAGTTGACCGCCTTCTTGACGTAGTTGCGGTCGTCCGAGGCGGCCTGCTCTATCATCGGCAACAGTTCCAAGAACCTGCTGTCGACCGCGCTCTTGTCATGCACAGCAAGCGCGGCCATCAAGACGAAGGCGGCCCTTTTGACGTAGGTCCCCTCCCGGACGGACCATTCGGCCGCTTTCTTCCAGTTCGGGGCCGCGTATGAGAAGAGATTGCTACAGCACTGGTCGCACAGGTCCCAGGAGCAGAAACCGGCCGCCCACGCTTCCATCTGTTCTTCCGATACCAGCGCGGGATTGTCGATCATGGTGGCGAGGATACGGGCCTCATGAATATCCGTCCCCCATAGCGCCTCTGCCAGTTCGTGGTCCTTCCCCATGCGCTTGGCCAGGGCCCGCAGTTGGGGTATAGGGGTTCCTCCCAGGGCCTTATCGGTCGCTATTCCGTACCTGGCCATTCCCGCCAGTGATGCGGGATCGGACCGGCCCCTTAGCTCACCCATGACCTCGGTGAGACGCTCGTCGGTGCTCATCCTATCGCCCTCGCACGGTGGTCCCGAACAAAATATGTTCGCCGACAGAGGCTTATCTTGCTCAAGTATTGCCTCACTAGGGGACCATGAAGATCGCTCACATCTCCGACCTGCACTTTGCCAGCTCACTGTTCGTCCAGAAATGGGCCGATAACGTGGCCAAGAAGATCGAGGAGGAACGTCCGGACCTGCTGGTGGTCACCGGCGACCTGACCACCGAAGGCTACATCCCGGAGTTCGAGATGGCCAAAAGCTTCCTGGACCAGCTGGATACCAAGGACCGGCTGATCGTTCCCGGCAACCATGACGCCCGGAACCTGGGCTATACAGTGTTCGAGGAACTGTTCGGTCCGCGTTTCCCATGTTTCAGAGGGGGAGGCGTCACGGTGCTGGGTCTTGATTCTACCGAGCCCGATGTGGACGACGGCCACGTGGGAAGGGAGCATTACGACACCATCAGGGAGAGCCTCTCGGGGCCGAACGTTCGCATCCTGGCACTGCACCATCACCTCATTCCGATCCCTGGCACCGGCCGAGAGCGGCAGATACCGACCGACGCGGGCGACCTGCTGGGCGTCTGCAAGGAGGTGTCTATGGACATCGTGCTATCGGGCCACAAGCATCTACCCTGGACCTGGAACCTCGACGGCTGCTACTTCATCACCACCGCCACTTCCACCACCCGCCGGCTCAAAGGTCGGTCCCGTCCGGCCATGGGTATCCTGGAGATCGAGAACCACCAGCTCACGCTGACCGAGGTCAAGACCGACGACCTGACCACCTCGGTGATGCTCAGGACCCGGCTCAGAGACCATTGATATCCTAGCGGTTCCCACATCCTAGCGATGCCCGCGCAGGGGTCGGGGAAGATCAACGGGAACCATGGAAGGACCGTTTCCGTAGTTGAATACGATGAGACCGCCGCCGACCGGGAGGAGGTGGCCGATATCGGAGCGGCCCTGGATCGGATCGGTCGGCGCAAGGTCACCTGGATCGTGGTCAAAGGGCGCCTCGAAGGTCGGGACCTGGTCGCCATTCGTGATCGGCTGGGACTGCACCCGGTCGTGGTAGGCGAGCTATCGGAAGGGTATACCGACCGCCCTAAGCTGATCGATTTCCAAAATCTGATATTCGTATCGTGGAAGCTCCTCGAGCTCAATGGTGCGGCGGTCGAGGAGGGGCGGGCCACCAGCCTGCTGGGAAAGGGGTATCTTCTGACCATCATTCCCTCGGACCGTGACTTCCTCAAGACGGTGGAGGCACTGAAGAACGACCGCAATCAGATCAGGAAGATGGGCGTTGATTACCTGCTCTATGACCTAATCGATACGGTCATCGATGAGTACTTCACGGTATCGGAGGAGCTAGGCAATCTGATCGAGGAGGCCCAGGACCGCATCTTGGAAGGAGCGGGAAAGGAAGCGCTGATGGACGTGGAGAGGCTGAGGCGCGCCATTATCAGGGTGCGCAAGGCCATCTGGCCTCTCCGGGAAGCGGTCAATGCCCTGGTCAAGGGGCAGTCGGACCTGGTCGATGATTACACCGCCCCCTACTACCGGGATGCTTACGACCACACCATCGAGCTGATGGATACCGTAGATACACATCGCGACATGCTCTCCGAGATGCTGGATATGTACCAGAGCCAGGTCAGCAACCAGCTCAACCAGGTGGTCAAGGTGCTCACTCTTATCGCGGTCATCTTCTCTCCCTTGACATTTATCGTCGGCCTGTATGGTATGAACTTCCAGTACATGCCCGAGCTCGGCACTACATTCGGATACCCGCTGGTGCTCGTCCTCATGCTAGTGATCTCGGTGGCCATGATGCTGCTCTTCCACAGAAAAGGGTGGTTCTAGGCTCTCCGGCAAGGGCTTATATACCAAGACAAAACTGTATCGGCTCAACTTTCGGTGAGTTTCATGGAATCTGAGAAGATTTGCAGTTCATGCGGCATTAGGTTGGGCAAGAACGACGGGATGACATTTCTTCAAGTGCCCCAATTGCGGAGAGGTAGAGATCGGCCGCTGCCCCAATTGCAGGGACCAGGGCATCGCATACACCTGCACCAAGTGCGGGTTCACTGGACCTTAGGTGTTTTGCATGGGAAAGGTCGCCGCCGTCTACAACATGATCCCGGAGAGCCCTGAGGTTCCTACCGAGGATGTAATGAAAGCTATACCCACGGTCCTTCCCCAGGGCGTTGTGGTCAACAACATGGTGGTAAAGCCCTTCGCGTTCGGGCTCAACATCATCGAGGTCACCTGCGTCATGGATGATGTCGAGGGGATCATCGAGAAGCTGGAGGAGGCCTTAAAGTCCGTCCCCCAGGTCCAGAGCGTCGACAGCGTCACCATAACGCTGATCTGAAACCTTTCTCGGCGCCCCGGCGCCGTTCCGATCATTCTTTTTCATTTTTATTACTAATTCCACTGTATACGATACGGTCTGGTCCCATTGCACGTTGAGGCCGTCGACCACAAAATCAAGGACGTGGCCTCCTTTGCTCAGATCGGTGCTGATGAAATGGAAGTGGAACCCGGCCGAGCTCAGTCCCGATGCGTCCGAAGGGCTCCATATGCCCACCATCGTACCAGCCAAGCTCTGATATTGGAACACCGTCTGATTTGCCAGGACATCGGCCAGCGGCGGGTAGGGAAGGACCTGCTCGGGCACCGACCGTACGGTGAGATTGTCGAAGATCCCATCGATCCGCAGAACATAGAAAGTGGTGAATGACGGGAGCGAGCCTTCGATAAGGGCCTCGGCCGCGCTCATGTTCAACGGACCCTGCAGAACGACCGTGCCGTCCACATCGAACCGGCTGACCTGAGCGAATGGCGTGGTCTCCTCGTTGGCGATCACCTGGACCGTGCCGTCGGTCAGCGCCTTGTAGCATTTGCCGCTGATCACGATCATCTCGCCGTCCAGTCCGTCAAAGGTGCCCAGGCCGATGTCCCCGTGGGAGAGCATCTCTCCCACCGACCCTTTTCCCCCGAACCGCCCCTGCACCAGGTCGTCCAAGGACCCTATTTGATAGAGGGTCTCCCGATCAGGGTGGGAAGGGGTGGTAAGAACGAAGATACCAGTGGCGATCAAAGCAGTGACGATCACAGCGACCAGAGCGAGCTGGACCGGGCGGTTCATACGACCATTTATACTGTGCATATTTATAAATGGCAGCCTTTGATTGCTGGTTTTGATCTCAAGGCTCCAGGAGCTCGAATCCCGTGGCGATGTCCTTGATCCGCCTGGCATCGGTACCGACCAGCTCGAACATGATCACTTCCAGGATCAGCCATACTACCACGCCGCGGCGGATGCAGCCTACGGTGGCGCCGCCTTCCCGCCCTAGAGCGGTGTGGACGTGCAAACTGGGCCTTCCATTCTCGTCGGGAAAGAGCGTTCCGACCCCGGCCATCTCATGGGCCTTGGACAATAGGTGTCCCAGGGGGACGACCGGATGCGCATCCCCGTCCTCGGGACCGACCACCAGCCGGCTGCCCTTGTCGGCGGCCCCGACCATCAGGACGGTAGCTGAGCGGACGCCCTTATCGGCAGCGAACCGCTCGAGGACCTCGTGAACGATCTCACCCTGTTCTAGCCTTATGACAAAGACCCTGCCCGGCCTGGCCTCGGAATATCTCATCTTAGCACCAATGGATTAGGAAGGGTTTTGGAAAAAAGGTTTCACTCCGGCGGGTTCCGGATGTAGCCCGTGTCCATGAGCAGCTTGGTCTCGCCCCGCGCCCGCTTGATAGCGGTCTCGGCGCGGTGTCTGAGCTCGTCCCTGCTGAACTTGACCCTGGCCACGCCGGTCTCGATGGCCTTCATGCCCACTGCCACGGCTTCCCGAGGGAACACTTCCCAATCGTCCATGGTCGGAACGATGTAATCCTCGCTAAGACCCCTATCCTCGGCGGTCTTGGCGATCTCCAGGGCGGCGGCGATGCACATCTCGTCGGTGATCGTTCTCGCCCTTACATCCAGAGCGCCACGGAAGATACCCGGGAAGCCCAGCGAGTTGTTGACCTGGTTGGGGAAGTCGGAACGGCCGGTGGCGACGATACGCGCCCCGGCTTCCTTCGCTTCCCACGGCCAAATCTCCGGGATGGGGTTGGCGGTGGCGAACACGATGGCGTCGTTGGCCATGCCCTTTACCCAGTCCTTGTGAATGACCCCGGGCCCGGGGCGGGAAGCGGCCACCACGATGTCCGCCCCCTTCATGGCCTCCTTGATCCCGCCGACCACGTTCTCGGCATTGGAGTGGGTGCACATGAACCACTTCTCGGCATGCGTCTTCTTGATGTCCTCGCGCCCAGGGTGGAGGGTGCCCTTGCTGTCGACCATGACGATGTTCTTGATGTTGAAACCCGCCGAGACCAAGACCCTGGAGATGGCGATGTTGGCGGCGCCCGCTCCGACCATGGCGACCTTGGACTCGCCGATCTTCTTGCCAACGACCTTGTGAGCGTTGATCGCGCCGGCCGTCTCGATGGTCGCTGTGCCCTGCTGATCATCATGCCATACCGGAATGTCCATCTCCGCCCTCAGGCGGTCCAGGATCTCGAAGCACTTAGGGTTCTCGATGTCCTCGAGGTTTATGCCTCCGAAGGAAGGGGCCAGGTACTTCACGGTCTTGATGATCTCCTCGGGATCCTTGGTAGCGAGGCAGATGGGGAAGGCGTCCACACCTCCCAGGTACTTGAACAGAAGGGCCTTTCCTTCCATGACCGGCAGGCCGGCCTCCGGCCCGATATCGCCCAGGCCAAGGACCCTGGTGCCATCGGAGACGATGGCCACCATGTTGCCCTTGCTGGTGTGCTCATATACCTTCTCGGGGTTCTTCTTGATGTCCTTGCACGGTTCAGCTACACCAGGAGTGTACCAGATGGCAAAGTCCTGGAAGTTCCTGACCGGGCACTTGGCAGTGATCTCGATCTTTCCTTCATAGAAGGGGTGGTACTTCATGGCCAGCCGGGCCGGCTCGTACGCTTTTTTCAACAGTTCTTCCTCGGTCTTCTTGTCCATCGTCATGTGAAACTCGCTCCACCGGGTTTGACATTGTCTCGCAGGGCCCGGACCGCCTCGAAATCCCCCATTTTATTATTTAAGAGTATTGTGGGTTTTGCCGATGACGCGGCATTATCTGCGACCTGTGGGACGAAAATTTACATATATCGTAATGGAGCCCCGCAATTCGGACCAAAATAAGGTCGCAATATCATTCCATAGCGGTTCCACCCCATCATCCAGTAGTAAAACAGCTCTCATCCATAGCATGCCCACGCCATAATGAGATCGTGCAGCAGACCATCTGTCCAGCCATCGCCCCGGTAGGTGCTGTCCTCGGACGGCACCCCCTCCCACAGCCCATCGGAGGGCCCGAGGCCAGCTTAGATATAGGCATGTCCACTTTCTTCGGTCCGATGGCCAAGGTCCCGAGGGCGTTGATTGTCGACTGCTACATCGATGAGCCGGCCTGCCTGGGCGTACCTCCGTACCTTTCACCGCAGATCAGGGCGGCGGTGGGGGCGGCGAGGGAGGCAGGAGCGGAGGTGACCTACATGACCATCGACCATGTGCGCCAGGGAGCCCCTCTTCCAAAGGCAGAGGTAAGCCTGGTCATGGCCGGTGCGGCCGTACCGGGCAAGTATCTGAGGGCCCTGCCCGCCTCGGCGAGAGAAGTGGAGCATATCAGTGGGCAATTATCGGGCATAAGGGTCCTGGGCGGCCCAGCGGCCCTGGAACCTCGGCTGTGGGAGGGGAAGTTCAACCTGATGGCGGGGCGGGACCCGGCGGCAGCGCTCCATGACATTCTATCGGGAAGGGAGCCGTCGGAACGGTGGCGCTCCATGGTGGAGTGGAACTCCTGGCTTCTGGCAGGGGCTGATTCGGTGCTCTCTCACCCCGATTTCCCCCAGCCGCTGGTGGCAGAGATCGAGACCTATAGGGGGTGCGTTCGATATCGTTCAGGGGGATGCTCCTTCTGTGTCGAGCCGCTGAAAGGGGCACCGTTCTTCCGCGACGAAGAGGATATCATCGCCGAGTGCCAGAAGCTTCATGGGCTCGGGGTGAGGAATTTTCGGTTGGGAGCGCAGACCTGCATCATCTCATATAAGGCCGACCTGTCCGTGGGCGATCCTCCCCGACCGAACCCGCAGGCGGTGGAGCGCCTGTTCTCCGGCATCTCCTCCCTGGGTGTGGACGTGCTCCATGTCGACAATGCCAATCCGGCGGTCATCGCCCAGTATCCCGAGGAGTCCAGGGAGGTCCTCGGGACGCTGGTCAGGCACTGTACCAGCGGCAACGTTCTCGCCCTGGGCATGGAGAGCGCCGATCCCGCAGTGGTAGGGCGAACAATCTGAATTCGACGCTCGGAACAAGTGATGGAGGCCATCGCCATGATCAACCAGATCGGCGGAGAGGTCGGCCATTCTGGTCTTCCGAACCTGCTTCCCGGGCTTAACCTCATCATCGGCCTGGAGGGTGAGACCAAGGCGACCTGGAGATGGACAGGGCTTTCCTCGGTGAAGTGCTGGCACGCGGTCACCTACTGCGCCGGATCAACGTCCGTCAGGTCATCCCCATCCGAAGAGACTTCCCTCCGACGGTCGGCCACGCCGAATTCGTACGGTTCAAGGAGACGGTCAGGAAGGAGGTCGATCGGCCCATGCTCCAGCGGCTGGTCCCACGCGGCCGGGTGCTGCGGAGAGTATACACCGAGCTGAAGGACGGGAACACCACCTTCGGCCGGCAGATCGGCTCATACCCCTTTCTCGTGGGCATACCTTATCCGTTGGAGATCGGCCGGTTCGTCGATGTCAAGGTCGTGGACTGGGGGTTCCGAAGCATTACCGCCATCGAGCATCCCCTGAGGATCAACACCTGCTCCCTGAGGGCGATGGAAGCGCTCCCGGGGATCGGCCGAAAGAGGGCCATCCGGCTGTTCCGGAAACGGCCGCTGAAGAACGCGCAGGACCTGGCCAAGGCCCTGGACGACGAGCAGGTGGCGGAGCAGACGCTCGAATACATCAGCTTTGAGTAATGCGAAACAGAATTGTATATTATTTATCATCGCATGACCTGACTCGGAACAATGGAGACGCTCCACCTCGCCAAGTATCCTTTTCTCAGGGACGCGGCCGAGCATGTCAAGGACCGGGGGGTCACCCTGGAGGACCTGCTCGGCCACGAGGCGTTCCGCCAGGCCAGGACCAGGGGCAAGGCGCGGGTCGTGGACGCTCTGGAGGATGGCGTGGTGCACTTCCGCCCCATGGGCAGCGAGGAAGAGCAGCTCGAGGAGATCACTCTCCTATCCCATGGCCAGGATGTACGTTTCCTGCGTCGGCGACAAGTTCCTCACCAAGCGCTATGCCCTTGCTGAGGGCGTGGCGATGTACGAACGGCTGGAGAAGGAGGAGCTGGACGTGGTCGAGGAGGTCGCCTTCCAGCTTGGGGTCACCCTGAACACCGATGAGGACTCCCTCCGGATGCACTTCACCGATTACCTGAAGTTCACCTCCCGGATGCGCAGCAAAGAGTGGAAGCTGGTGAACACTGAGGTAAAGGCGGGGTTCGTGGCCTTGAACCAAGTGAGGTTCGCCCGGGTGCTCCAGCAGGCCCTCCAGGACCGCATCGAGGCCGAGCTACCGCTGCCGATCAATGACCAGATCACCAAGGCATTGGGCAGCGACCTGAGGGAGCTGAAGGAGCGCACCGCGGTCAAGCGCGATCAGTTCAAGGCTGAGGACTTCGGTAAGGTCAGCGTGGAGAACTTCCCGCCGTGCATGAAGCACCTTATCGGCATGGCCCAGGCAGGGGAGAACATGCCCCACTCAGGACGATTCTCCCTAACCGCCTTCCTGCACCATGTCGGCCTCTCCCCGGACGATATACTCGCGTTGTTCGCGGTGTCCCCGGACTTCGACCAGTCGAAGACCAAGTACCAGGTGGACCACATCACGGGGGAGACATCAGGGACGGAATACACGCCGCCAGAATGCTCGACCATGAAGAGCTACGGGATCTGCTTCGAGGCCGACGACCTCTGCAACCACCCCCAGGCCTACGTCAAACATCCTCTGACCTATTACCGCATCAAGAACCGCCCGAGGAAAGGGGGCAAGGGTACGAGACCTAATCCTCGCACCTTCTTCCAGATCGCCACCGCCCTCTGAACAGCAGTGATGTTCCCGACCACGGCGAACCACAGCATGACCAGCTCGAACGCCGAGAGGGAGAACCAGCCGGAGATCCAGGACTGCTAAAGCCGCTCATCATGAAGACTGGCCTGCAGGAGGGGGGCAACGACCAGCAGGACGACCCGGTCGGCCCGCCCAGCAGGCCGGCGTACAGGCGGCCGGCCCCGATGGCCTGGGACTGAGTGCCCATGTAGCTGGTGAGAAGAACGCCGATGAGCGCCAACATGCCGAGGTAGGGATTGCACCAGGCACTTACCGCCACCGCCCCGATCATGACCCACGTCCGAGTAACGGTCCAGGATGTGATCGAGCAGGTCCCCCCGCTTGGACGCCTTGCCTGTGAGCCGAGCCACCTTTCCGTCGACGGCGTCCAGGAACCCGCTGAGCAGGACCGCGACCGCCGACAGGGGGAGAAGCAGTTGCCAGTATTGGGGGCTGAAGAAAATGAGCAGGCCGGCCACCCAGGCCATGACAAATGACATCCAGGATAGAGTGTTCGGATGGAACCGGGACAGGACTTTGGCGATGGGGACGAGTATGAACTCCACGCGGTCGCGCTTCGAATCTAGAACCAGTCCAACACCTCTGAGCTCCAGTCAAGATTCCCGACCTCGTACTTTTTCCTTTCCCCCTTCAGGATGTCCTCGACGGCATCAGCCACCTCGTTCTGGTCCATGGCCGTAGTATCGATCTCCACCATCTCCTGTTCCGACTCCGACGCTTCCACCAATATTACGTCCAGAGCTTCCGCCTCGACGTTCTCCGGACCTTGGCTAGCGGCCAGCCCCTGCTTTCGAGACGCTTCTCCAACACCGATGGGCGGCATCGAAGTATGATAATGAGGTCAGTGGTCACCAGATGGGCAAGATGGCCAATAAGGATCGTATCCCTGTCAGGCAGCAGGCCCGGTAGGCGGGCGTTGAGGGTATCGATGTCCACCTCCAAGCTTCCCCGCTCCTCGTCAAGGCCGTCGTACAGGCCATGTTCCTTGATCAGGTCGCCGAGCTCCACAACCGCATGGCCTCTCCTCTCGAGGATTGCCCCCACGCTGCTCTTCCCCGTTCCTGGCGTGCCGGTGATAGAGACAATCACGAAGCATTGAACGGAGGGCTGCGATAAAAACCCTAGTGAACTGCCTCTCTGACAGCGCTCATTGCTTCAACCACCAGAGGCTCGATAGCATCCCCCGCTTGCGCAGGGGGACCTCCCGCTCACCTAGGTTAAAGGGCGGGGGCGAACCCCCGGCCATTATGCTCCCCGTGGACCTTCTCCAAAGCCTATTGGGTGCCCAGGGATTTTCATGTATCTATTAAAGGGGTGGTGGAGCATGCTACAGTAACGTATTTATATGCCATTTCAGGCCAGAATGTATCTGGTAAAGAATTCTTTTCACCCCTGATGCTGCATCTCGGAACGGTCCGCCCCGCTGGCCCGCTCCACGAGTGGAGAAAGCATTTATTTCAGAGCCGAGAGTATGCAACATTAGCCGAAGAGGTGATGAGCAGATGATGAGAGAGACTCAGCAGGAAGAAAAGGTCACGAAATGCATAAATGCGCTTGATTTCACCAAGGACTGGACCACCTGGAGGGGGACGCTTCAGGAAAGTATCGCCACCGCGAGGGGCATCGGCATCCCCGACGAAGAGATCAAGGACATGGCCGTCAGGCTGGGAGACTTCCTGGCCGAGAAAGTATGCCCTGCCACCAAGGAGGAAGAGCTCATCAAGGAGCTATGGACAGTGGCCACTCCAGAGGAGCGGAAAGTCCTGGCGGACGTCATATTCCGCATGCTGACCTGATCATTTCCTACATCGGTCGAGGAGGGCGTCGGCAAATGAAAGGCGAGAGAAAGCGTCCAAGCGGTACTCTTCGACCCTCCTGGCCATGGTGGGAGGATATTCGCAGGCAAACTGGAAACCATACTCGATGTCCATGAGGGTGAGGCCTTCCGGCGGCGCCAGCCCGAAGGAGACGTCCTTGCCTTCCAGCGCCGCCGTTACCTCATCGATCGTGGCCTTGCCCTCGCCGACCTTGGACATGGACGCGACCATGCGCCGCACCATGTTACGCAGGAACTCCCGTCCCCGGATGTCAAGGATCAGGATGCCGTCGGCCTCGAGCACATCAACGCTGTCGAGCGTCTTCACCGTGGAGCGCCCGTCCGGCTTGCAGAAGCGGCGGAAGTCGTGGTGGCCCTTGAACGCCGCACCGCACTCGGCGACCTTGGCCACGTCAAGACCTTTCACCGGCATAAGGTAACGATACCACCGCCCCTTGGCCCGGCGGGGGCTGAAAGTCGCTGGCACCTCAGCCATGCCATAGAAATATACGTCCTCGGCGGCGGAGTTCATCGCTCTGAGCAGGGCCTTTCCGGAGAACGCGGTATCGAACGCCGCTACGTTGCCCAATGCGCTGACCCCTCGATCGGTCCGGCTGGCGAAACGGAAGCGTGACGAGAACGCGGAGTCTATAGCGCCGATCGAGCGCAAGGCGTCGATCGTCTCCGATTCCACGGTGAGCTCGCCAGGCTGCCTTTGGGAGCCCATGAACGACCTACCGTCATAGGCGAGCTTGACCGCGGCACGCCAGACCACGTCAGGATTAAGTAGAACTGGCCTATTAATGGTTCCGAGCGGCATGGGTTTTTTCAGGGTAGTACTGGTCGAGCCGGAACATGATGGAAACATCGGAGCGGTGGCCAGGTCGATGGGGAACTTCGGGTTCGAGGACCTCTGCATGGTCAATCCCTGCCCCATAGGGGAAGAGGCGTTCAAGCGGGCCAAGCACGCGGGGGATATCCTTGAACGGGCAGCCATCGTCGACACGATCGAGGAGGCGGTAAAAGGCTGCTCTCTGGTCGTTGGCACCACGGGCATCGTGACCCATGGGCCGAAGCACTACGTCCGCATACCGATGACCCCCCGCCAGCTGGCCACCAAGACCGCGGACTACGAGGGCCGCATTGCCTTGTTGTTCGGAAGGGAGGGGCTCGGCCTCAGTCAAGAAGAGCTTTCCCGCTGCGACCTGCTCACCCATATACCATCCGACGATGCCTACCCCATACTCAATCTCTCCCATGCGGTCACCATAGTCATCTACGAACTTTACTTGCTTGGCGGCCATAGGACCGCCCGCCCTCAGGTGTGCTCAGAGGAAGAGAGAGAGCTGGTCTACAAGTTCTTCGGCGAGCTTTTGGAAGCGATCGACTACCCCGCCCACCGCCGGGAGAACACCGAGATCATGTTCCGACGCATGATGGGGCGAGCCGTCCCCACCAAGTGGGAGTTCTGCACCATAATGGGCGTGTTAGGGGACGCGACCAAGATCATCGAGGGGAAGAAGAAGGTCCCCGAACGTAAATGATCAGCGTCGCCCGCACCCGCTAACCAATTCTTCAAGGGCGTCGTCCAGCTCCTCCCGCTCGTGGGAGCGACCTTTCTGCCGTTCGGGCAGTGCTTTGATGCCGGTGATAACCGCCATGACCCGAATGATGTCCTTGCACTCGGGGTCGACCCTGGCGCCGAATATCACCTGGGCCTGGAGGTCCAGCTGCTCGCTCATGCCGGTCAGGACCCTGGTGGCCTTCTTGACCGATAATCTCTCCCCGCCGGTCACATGGATGAGCGCACCGGTAGCGCCCTCATAGTCGATCTCCAAGAGAGGATTGCTCAATGCCTCCCGGACCGCTCCGTCCGGATCGGTGCTCTCACCATAGAGGATGGTCGACACCCCCTTGTGCCGCATGATCGTCCGCAGGTCAGCGAAGTCGAGGTTTACCAGCGATGGCAGGGTCACAGCCTCCACCAGCCCCTTGATCATCTCCGAGACCAGCTGATCCATGACTCCAAAGCCCTGCTCCATGGGCAGGTGGTTCACCATGTCGATGAGCCGATTGTTATCGAGCAGGAGCATCATGTCCGAGCTATCGTTGAGCTTGCGGATGCCTTTATGGGCCGCCGCCATCCTCCGCCCCCGCTCGAACTCGAAAGGAGTGGTGGCCATCGAGATCACCAAAGAGCCTTGCTTCCTGGCCTGCCTCGCGACCACCGGAGCGACACCCGTTCCGGTCCCGCCGCCCATGCCGGCAGTTATGAAGGTTAGATCAACGTCCCTTAGAATCTCATTGAGCGGCTCCAGGGCGTTCTCCATGCAGGCCTCTCCGACCTCAGGAATGCCTCCCGCACCAAGGCCCCGCGTCACCTGGCTGCCGATGAGCAGACGCTGGTCGGCGTTGACGGTCCGGAGATGGTTCTTGTCCGTGTTGATGGCTACGGTCTTGACGCCGCGGATGCCGATGTTCATGAGGCGGTGGACGCTGTTGCAGCCTCCTCCTCCACACCCCACAACCAGGATCTTCAGCTCAGCGCACTCACGCCGCAGCTCTTCCTCGGTATCGTTCTGACCTAACCCCATTCACTCACCGCCCCAATGCCTCAGAAATCGGATCAATGCGGCTAGTGCATCTCCTCCATGGCCCTGGTAAGCCGCTTTCTAGTATATTCACGCACCGCGTTACGGATGGCATCGTCGATGGATACGGAATCACCATCCTTGACCAGACATTCCAGCTCCACCACGTTGCCCTTGGGCAGCTCTACCGTCACCCGCTCGATATGGTCCGGGGTGAAGTGGCTGTCCACGAAGCTCTCTATAGCCGCCCTGATGGCATCAGAGATCGTGGGGAACTTACCCTCTCTGACCAAGGTCTCGAGAGCATCCACCTTGTCGCTGGGTATCCTGATAGTTATCCTTTCCGTGTCGCTCATGCCCGTTCGCTCGAAAGATGCGTCCGACGATATCAGTACAATTGTCAGACAAATGTCATTATGTAGTATTGACTATATAAGATTATATGGGAACAACTTCGCAGAGCCAGTTCGGCTGGTTCCGTCCCTTGGCTCATTTATCGACATTTCTGTATCAAAAACATCTAGTTTTGATCGGCCAACCGGTCAGCGGTCAGTATAAATACGTTTTTTCATGTGGCAGATTGGACGCTGGCACCGGTACGGAACGCAAAAGCTTTATAAAGGTATATAAATACCTTGGGCCAGGTGACCGTATGGCCAAGATCAAGATCGAGAATGTTGTTGCTTCCACATCCCTTGGTGAGGAGCTCGACCTGCAGGCGATTGCACTGTCCCTTGAAGGCGCGGAGTACGAGCCCGAGCAGTTTCCAGGTCTCATCTACAGATTGAAGGAGCCTAAGACCGCGACCCTGCTGTTCAGGAGCGGAAAGGTAGTGTGCACCGGGGCCAAGAGCCTGGAGCACGTCAAGGTGGCCATCAACAAGGTCGCCAAGCAGATCGAGAAGGCCGGCATCAATATCAAGGTGGAGCCCAAGATCGAGGTCCAGAACATCGTGGCCTCGTCCGATCTGGGCCAGGAGATCAACCTCAACGCTATCGCCATATCCCTGGGCCTGGAGAGGGTGGAGTACGAGCCTGAACAGTTCCCCGGACTGGTCTACCGTTTGGACGAGCCCAAGGTGGTCGTCCTACTGTTCGGCTCCGGCAAGCTGGTCTGCACTGGCGCCAGGAAGCCTCAGGACGTCGAGGCCGCGGTCAACAAGATCACCGAGGAGCTCAAGGCAGCGGGGCTACTGCGCTGAATCGAGTTCCTATCTTCGATAACCATCTACACCTCCAGCCCTCCGGGAGGGGGGTGGAGGCCCTCAAGGACTTTTCCAAAGCCGGAGGAACGCATGCGATGCTCTGCCACCTCCCTTATCCTGAGGTCACCATAAGCTCCCCCACCGACTTCGCCGAGTCATACCGGATTACGGTGCGAATGGCCGAGCGAGGAAATGAGGAGACCGATGTTAAGGTGTTCGCCTGCGTCGGCCCCTATCCGGTGCTGCTGCTCTCGCTGTCTGAACGCTTCGGCCTAGCTAGGGCCGTGGAGGTAATGAAGGGTGGGATGGAGGAAGCGCAGAAGGTTGTTCTGGAGGGGCACGCCGTCGCCATTGGCGAGATCGGTCGGCCCCATTTTCCTGTTCCTCCGGACATCTGGGAGGCATCGAACGATATCATGGGCTACGGCATGGAGCTGGCTCGGGATGCGTCCTGTCCGGTCGTCCTACATACCGAGAGCAGCGACCCGACGGTAATGCTGGACCTGGCCCAGCGGGCCGATATGGCAGGGTTGAGCAGGGAGAAGGTCGTAAAGCACTATTCTCCCCCACTCGTCCTTGAGGAGGAGAACCATGGTCTGTTCCCCTCGGTCCTGGCGAGCAAGCCGGCGATAAACGAGGCCCTCTCAAAAGGCGACCGCTTCGTCATGGAGACCGACTTCCTCGATGAGCCGTCCCGGCCGGGAGCGGTAATGAACATCAATACGGTGCCGAAGCGTACCAAGGCCCTGCTTTCCTCAGGGGCGCTATCCGAGGAAAGGGCGATACGCATCCATAAGGACAACCCCGAGCGGATTTACAAGATAAAGGTTGATTGACTACCGTCTGATGGAGAATGAATCGAACTCCCCCGTCGGCTCGGTCCACTTCGCCTCGAACCTCTCGACATGGGCCACCGGGTGCTCCTTGCACAGGCGATGGATGACCTGCTCGATGTCTTTTTTCTCTCCTTCGAACACCGCCTGCACCGATCCATCGGGAAGGTTCTGGACCCAACCGTGGACCTCTTGCCGGATGGAATATCGTCTGGTATATGCACGGAACGATACCCCTTGGACCTTTCCGAAGAATTGGACCTCAGCTCTGGCCTTCATGTTCCTTCCTACAGGCGGCAGTATGACCAGACTGGACCTAATATTATCGGTCAATTGATTGGCCCTTCCAGTCGGCAATGCAACACATTTCGACAGGGCGTTTTATCCTCTCTGACGGAGAGAGCTCCTTACATCGGTCCTCCTACGGCCTGATTCGAGCGCCCTGGCTTTCGCAAGGACCAACTTTTCCACGCTGCGAGGTCGGTGGAATATGATTGTTCCAGGCCCCTGTCGATAAATAAAGTTATTTATATCCAATAACAGCATTTCGCCTTTTAGGGATGCACTATGAAATCTTTGGTCGAGGAAGCGCTGGCTAGAGAGAGCGCTACCGGTCCATCTTTTGGATCGGCGGTCGGATCGGCAAGGCCAGCAAACCAGCAGGCCAGTTCTGCGGACGCGGAACTGCTAGAACTATTGCAGAAGCTCAAGACGAACATCAAGATCATCGGCTGCGGGGGCGGCGGGTCGAACACCATCAACCGCATAGCCCTCGAAGGCATCACCGGGGCCGAGCTGTACGCAGCGAACACCGACGCGCAGCACTTGCTAGCGGTCAGGGTCCCTCATAAAATTCTACTAGGCAGGCGTTCCACCCGCGGACTGGGGGCCGGCGCACTTCCCAAGATAGGGGAGGAATCGGCCATGGAGGCGGAGGAAGAGATCCGTAAGGCCCTCATGGACGCCAACATCGTCTTCGTCACCGCCGGCATGGGCGGCGGGACCGGAACGGGCTCCGCCCCGTACGTGGCTAAACTGGCCAAGGACATAGGGGCGCTCACCATTGCAGTCACCACCGTTCCGTTCAGGGGCGAAGGGAAGATGAGGATGGAGAACGCCGAGTGGGGGCTGGAGCGGCTGAGGAACGCCGCGGACACCGTCATCGTCATCCCCAACGACAAGCTCTTGGAACTGTGCCCCCGCCTCTCCATCAACGCGGCCTTCAAGGTCGCCGACGAGGTCCTGATGAGGGCCATAAAGGGAATAACCGAGCTAATCACCAAGCCCGGGCTGGTGAACCTCGACTTCAACGATGTTAAGACCATCATGAAGGGCGCCGGGGTCGCCATGATCGGCCTTGGCGAATCAAATGGTCAGACCGATGACCGCGCCACCGAAGCGATCGAGGACGCGCTAAACTCCCCACTACTGGACGTTGATATCAGCACCGCCACCGGTGTCCTGGTCAACGTAGTGGGTGGAGCGGATATGACCATATCTGAGGCCCAGAAGGTCGCTGAGGTCCTGCAGTCGAAGGTGTCCAGCTCTGCGCGCATCATATGGGGTGCCGGAGTGGACCCGTCCATGGACCACAAGATCCGAGTGATGGTCGTAATTACCGGGGTCAAGTCCAACCAGATCCTGGGTAAGTCCACCGACAATACTCGTCTAAAGGACACCGATGTCGATTTCATCAAGTAGGCTTTCGCCAAACTAGCGTAGCGCACCTCCCCAACGGCCGGGGACCCCTCCGGCCTCTCTTTTTTTCATTTCCAGACATTCTCAGGGGCGGCCTACGAGCACCGAAAGACTTTTACCCATAAATGCGTCTTAACCTTCGCCCGGGCGACCCCACAGCGCTAATGCTGAGCTTCGTCCAGGGGGGCTTATAATGAAGTCGTTCCTCAGTGACGCCATATCCCGCGCAGGTGCTCAGGGCGGAGATCTCGGTCCAACCTACAGTGAGTACTCCTCGGCCGATCAGGAGCTCATCAAGATACTCGAGAGCCTTAAGACCAACATCAAGATCATCGGCTGCGGCGGAGGGGGCACGAACACCATCGACCGGCTCTCCGAGGTCGGGATCGTGGGCGCTGACATCTACGCAGCGAACACCGACGCGCAGCACTTGCTAGCGATCAGAGCCCCCCATAAGATTCTACTAGGCAGGCGTTCCACCCGCGGACTTGGTGCTGGAGCCCTACCCCAGATCGGAGAGGAAGCAGCCAAGGAGGCCGAAGAGGACCTGAGGAAGATCCTCACCGGCGCGGATATTGTCTTCGTCACCGCCGGCATGGGCGGCGGGACCGGAACGGGCTCCGCCCCGTACGTGGCCAAGATCGCCAAGGACATGGGCGCGCTCACCATCGCCATCGTCACCTATCCATTCAAGGCCGAGGGAGCCATCCGCTCCGAGAACGCCGAGTGGGGCCTGGAGCGGCTGAGGCAGTCGGCCGATACGGTCATCGTAGTACCGAACGACAAGCTCTTGGAGCTGTGCCCGCGGCTGGCCCTCAACGCGGCCTTCAAGGTCGCCGACGAGGTCCTGGTCCGCGCAATTAAAGGGATCACCGAACTAATCACCAAGCCCGGGCTGGTGAACCTCGACTTCAACGACCTGAAGACCATCATGAAGGGCGCCGGGGTCGCCATGATCGGCCTTGGCGAAGGCGATGACGACGACCGCATCGAGCACGCCATCAACGAGGCGACCAACTCCCCGCTCATCGACGTGGACATCTCCGGCGCGACCGGAGCGCTTGTGAACGTCACCGGCGGCGAGAACATGTCTATCTCCGAGGCAGAGAAGGTCGCCGAGATCGTCCAAGCTAAGATCTCTCCCAACGCTCGCATCATATGGGGTGCCGGAGTGGACCCGGCCCTCATGGACACCGTCAGGGTCATGGTAGTGATCACCGGTGTGAAATCGAAGAACATCATCGGGCCACGCGAGGAGCGGGCCTCGAAAATCGTCGACGTCGACTTTATTAAGTAGATGTCTCTAACCTAACGCGCACAGCACTACTAAAGGACGTATTCAAATGGATGTAGTGGAGAAGTCCTGGGAAGTCCAAAAGGACGTCGAGGAACGGGTCAGAAAGATTGGTAAAGGCAAATATGGTCGAATCATCAAGATGGCCCGCAAGCCCACCAACGATGAGTACATCAAAGTGGTCCAGATCACCGGTCTGGGACTGGCGCTCATCGGCGGATTGGGATTCCTGATATACTGGCTGATGACCTATTTACCCCAGTATTTCAGCTGATATAAACACGTTCAGGATTGATTAAAATGAAAGAAGATTATCAGGCCGCCGCTCCCTCACCTGGAGGGGCCGGTATGCTATCGTTCACAGGCAAGGGTGGCGAAGCTAGTGTCCCCGCTTCCGGCATGACCAGCTGGAGCTTTCAGGTCAAGAGCAAGGAATCCAACAAGAAGAAGGTCCGTATGAAGGTGGCCGTCGAGCTCACCCCGGAGGACGCTGCTGAGTGGTCCATCCGTCTGCACGACGCGACCAACAGCTCCCTCTACGACAATCACAGCTCCCAGTCCACTCCGGAGTTCGACTTCTTCCTGGAGGGTTCCAAGCCCAAGGAGCTCCGGTTAGAGGCTCACGCCCCGATCGGATCGGCCTACAAGGACAGGGTCGTCATAAAGTTGGACGCTTGCTTGGTGGAATCCCCATCGGATTGCGACCATTTGGAGTTCGCCGTCGAAGCAAGGCAATCCATTCTTGCGCTCAAGACCTCCATCGGACATGAGAAGGATGTGGCCGACGGCATCGGTTCCCGCGTCAAGGCCGGTAGGTCGGACATCTCCGCCATACTCGCGCCTACCAACCTCCGCGGCTATGTGCTCATCGAGGGCATGAACACCGATCGTATGAGGGACGCGGTGAAGGGCGTCAGAAAGGCCCACAGCTTCGTCGACGGTGAGATGAACTTCGCGGAGATCGATCACTACCTCGCCCCCAAGCCCCTAGTCTCGGGGATCATGGAAGGTGACGTGGTCGAGCTGGTGGCCGGACCGTTCAAGGGCGAGAAGGCCAGGGTCCAGAACATCGACGAGGCCAAGGAGGAGATCACCGTGGAGCTGTTCGAAGCGATGGTCCCCATCCCGGTGACGGTCAGAGGAGATCACGTAAGGGTTCTAGAGAAAGAAAGGTGAAGCTATATGGCAGATACTATAGAGGTTTTAGTTGAAGGTGGCAGGGCCACCCCCGGTCAGCCCCTCGGCCCGGCCCTGGGCCCCCTGGGTGTGAACATCCCGAAAGTAGTCGCCGAGATCAACAACAAGACGAGGGCCTTCGACGGTATGAAGGTCCCGGTCAAGATCATCATCGACCCCAAGACCAAGAACTTCGAGGTCAAGGTCGGGACTCCCCCCACCTCCTCGCTCATCTCTAAGGAGCTGGGCGTAGAGAAGGGTAGCGGTTCCCCCAAGGCCGTCAAGGTCGGCAACCTGACCATCGCCCAGGCCATCAAGATCGCTCAGATGAAGGGCGACTCGCTGATGGGCAAGGATCTGAAGATGAGGGTCCTGGAGGTCGTGGGAACCTGCACTTCGATGGGGGTCACCATCGAGGGACTGGATTCCAAGGTGGCCCGTACCGAGATACTGGCCGGCAAGTTCGACCAGCAGCTCGCCCTGTAGGGCGAGCTGATTCCTTTCCACAAAGTTTAAAAAGGATAGCTTGTTAAAGGAACCCGCACTGTAGGAGAGCTTTATTGCTCAATTGCACTACAGGAGGAATGTTATTTGGTAGAGAAAACAACCCTAGCGGCCGTCAAAAAGGCACTTGAATCCTCCCCAAAGAGGAACTTCAAGGAGACCGTTGATCTGGCCATAAACCTCAGGGATGTGGACCTGTCTGTTCCCAAGAACAGGATACAGGAAGACGTTGTTCTGCCACACGGAAGGGGTAAGGCGCTTAGGGTCTGCGTCATTGGTGGCGCTGAACTTGCCGCGAAGGCAAGGGGCGTAGCCGATGTTGTCATCACTCCCGATGAGCTCGGGAAGATCGCTGACGATAAGAAGCAGGCCAAGAAGGTGGCCTCTCAGGTCGATTATTTCATCGCCGAGGCCCCCTTGATGCCCCTGATCGGTAAGCGCTTAGGTATCGTCCTCGCGCCGAGAGGCAAGATGCCAAAGCCCATACCGCCAGGAGCCGACCCCAAGCCCTTGATCGAGAACCTGCGCAAGAGCGTGTCGGTCCGTACTAAGGACCGCAAGACCTTCCAGGCTCCAGTGGGCACCGTGGAGATGAGCCCCGAGCAGATTGCAGAGAACTGTCGATGCCATTCTTAAGAGGGTAATCGGCAAATTAGAGAAAGGCAAAATGAACATTGACTCGGCCTATGTTAAAACGACCATGGGTCCGTCGGAGAGATTGATTTAGGAGGCTTCGAGATGGCACATGTAGCGTCTTGGAAGAAAGATAAGGTCAAGGAACTCACCGACGTTATGCTCAAGAACCAGGTCGTAGCCATCGTCGATGTCCACGGTATCCCCTCCCCGCAGATGCAGAACATGCGTCTCGGCATGAGGAAGAACGCCGCGGTGATGATGACCAGGAACAACCTCGTCCTCATTGCACTCGATGAAGCGGCCAAAGAGAGGCCTGGTCTGGAGAAGCTGAAGCCGTTGGTCGGGGGACAGTGCGCCATCATCGCCACCCCCATGAACCCGTTCAAGCTGTTCCAGCACATGGAGGCCACCAAGTCCGCGGCTCCCGCCAAGGCGGGGGACGTGGCACCGGAGGACATCATCGTCAAAGAGGGAGAGACCCCTTTCAAGCCCGGCCCCATCGTGGGTGAGCTACAAAAGGCCGGTATCCCCGCGGCCATTGAGGGCGGGAAGATCGTTATCCGCAAGGAGAAGGTCCTGGTTGAGAAGGGACACAGGGTGTCCGAAGAGCTCGCCAAGATCCTACCTAAGCTGGAGATCCTCCCCATGACCGTCGGTATGGACCTGAGGGCCGCGTTCGAGGACGGCATAATCTATGAAAAGGCCGTGCTCAACATACCCGTAGGCTATTACCCGACAATGCTGGCCACCGCGGCCAGGAATGCCACCGCTCTAGGTGTGAGCATCGTATACCCGACCAAGCAGACCATCGGTCCGCTCATGGGCAAGGCATACCGCGAGGCTCGCGCCGTCAGTGTCAAGGCGGCAATCCCCACCAAAGACACCATCAGTCTTCTCCTGGCAAAGGCGAACGCAGAAATGCTCGCCGTTGCCACCCACGTTCCAGGGCTGGAGGATGACCGATTGAAGCAGCAGCTGTCAAAGGCTGCCGCGCCTGCGCCTCAGGAGAAGAAGGCCGAAAAGAAAGAAGAAGAGAAGAAGGCAGAGGTCAGCGAAGAGGAAGCCGCTGCAGGCCTTAGCTCTCTATTCGATTGAGATCAAATAACGGAGGAATGAAAATGGAATACATATACAGCGCCTTGGTTCTTCACGCCGCTGGAAAGACCGTCAACGAGGATTCGATCGCGAACTGTCCTGAAGAGCGCCGGCGTTGAGCCGGATGCTGCCAGGGTAAAGGCCCTAACCGGCTCCCTTGAGGGTGTCAACATCGACGAGGCCATCGCCTCGGCCGCTGTTGCTGCCGCTCCGGCCGCAGCCGTCGCTGCCCCAGCCGAGCACAAGGAGAAGAAGAAGGAAGAAGAGAAGAAGCCGGAAGTCAGCGAAGAGGAAGCCGCCGCTGGTCTGTCCGCCCTGTTCGGTTGAACATATAGTTGCAGCAGACCCTGGAAAAGGCATATCGCCTTGTTCCGCCGGTCTCTAACGGGCTCATGCCCCCTTTCAAATCCTTTTCCAGTTTTTTATCTTTACTTCACTCTATCTTGCTGACCATCGATGACAGCTCCCGCTCCAGAAGGCCGGCGATGTCCCGGTCGATCCGCTGCTTTAGTTCAAGGGGGACCATAGCGACGGCGAGGTCCAGGCCGCACTTGCCGACCTTGACCATGGCGTAGGTCTCGCGGATCTTGGCCTCCATGAGTTCGGCGATCGCCTCCTGGAGGTTCTTGCGCAGCTTGGGGTCATCTTCCAGTTTCTGCGTGATGAGCCGTTTGATCTCGTCCTTGATCAGATCCCGGGCAGCTTCGGCCACCAGGTCCTCCACCTTGATCGCGCTGAGGGGGTCCCGTAGCATCGAAGAAATGAACTCGTTTCCGTCGGCCATGAGTATCGATTGGTAGGCTGGCGATAACAAACCTTTCCTCGGCCGGACGGCGACCATTCGATGTTCTACCCCTGGGCCTAAGGGCCGTGTTCCATGCTGGCAAGAGGTTATATGAGTGCAGGGGGATTAATCGAGGATAGCATGCGGTTGTTAGAGTACTATCATCTCGCGGTGGAGGAGGCCGTAAAGGTCGATCCCCGGAGAGGAGCAGAGCTCGACCTGGCGCTTCAGCGCACCAGGAAGGCGTACGATAAGCTCGATGCGGTGGGGAAGGGGCGGTTCGACGCTGACAGCCTGTGGAACCCCTACGCCGACAGCCGGGTCCTCTACGGCGATCTTGACGTCGTTGTCGAGAACGTCATGTGGGGGGTGGACATCTCCGCCGCCGAGGTACTCATCGCCGACCGGCTGAGAGAGAAGGGCAGGAGGATCGACGCGGTGTTCGGCCACCACCCTCGCGGACGGGCTCAGGCGTCGCTCTACAAGGTCATGCCCATACAGGAGGCGATGATGGAGTCGTGGGGCGTGCCGATCAACGCCGCCGAATGCATCCTCGGACCAAGGATGCACGAGGTCATGTGCTCGTCCCACTCCATGAACCACGGACAGGTCGTGGACGCCTGTAGGCTGCTGGACGTGCCGTTCATGTGCCTGCATCAGCCCTGCGATCTGCTGGGACAGGACTTCATGCAGCGGCACCTGGAGGCAGAAGCGCCGGACCGACTGGGTGACCTACTGGATGCGCTGGCCCAGATACCGGAGTACGGGCAGGCCACCTGTGAATGCAATCCCCCCGAGATCTATGTCGGTTCGAGGGACCGCCGGGTCGGGCGGGTGGCGGTCAAGTTCGCCGGGGGAACCGCGGCCCCGAGGGAGATGTACGAGCAACTGTCGCGTTCGGGCATTGGTACCGTGGTGTGCATGCATCTGCCGGAGAGCCACGTCGAGGAAGCAAGAAAGCACCACTTGAACGTGGTGGTGGCGAGCCACATGGCCTCCGACTCGCTGGGGATCAACCTATTGGCCGACAAGTTTGAAGAGCTAGGACTCGGTATTATTCCCTGCTCGGGATACATCAGGGTGAAACGGAATTGACGACCCACCGTTACGGAACATCGGCCAAGGTGCTCAAGGACCCGTCCAAGCTGTCGTTCGACTACGTGCCCGAGCGGCTGGTCCACCGAGAAAAACAGATGGACCGCCTGCGGATGATCTTCCGGCCGGTGCTGGAGTCCGGCACCTCCCAGACGGCGCTGTTGATCGGCAACGTGGGGACGGGGAAGACCGCCACCAGCAAGCGCTTCTGTCTCGACCTGGTCAAGGATGCCAGCGCCTCCGGCAAAGCGATGGACTTCGTAGTGGTGAACTGCCGTCAGAGGAACACCGAGTCCAGCGTGCTCCTTCGTCTGGTAACGCATTTCGATGAGCGGTTCCCCGACCGAGGTTTCTCCACCGCCGAGATGCTGCGGGCGCTGCACAAGCACCTGGAGAAGAACAAGGTGCACCTCATCGTGGTACTGGACGAAGCGGACGTTCTGTTGCGCAAGGGCGCCGGCGATCTCATCTACCATCTGTCGCGGTTCGACGAGGAGAAGGTCGGCGGCAAGGCCTCGATGTCCCTCATCCTCATCTCCCAGAAGTACCTGCTGGACATGCTGGACCCCGCGTCCCTGTCGACGTTCCGACGGGCCAACGCCATCACCTTCGACAAGTACTCCGCGGCCGAGCTGCGGGACATCATCGGCGACCGCGTCCCGCTGGCCTTTTACCCCGCAACGGTCCCTCAGGAAACGATCGACCTGATCGCCGATGTCTCCGCCGAGTGGGGCGATGCTCGCTTCGCCATCGAGATCCTGGAAAAGTCGGGGATGCTGGCCGAAGAAGAGGGCGGCTCCACGGTCACGCCGGAGAACGTCCGCACCGCCAAGGCCTTCACCTATAGCGTCGTGACGGAAAGTAAGGTCGAGCGGCTGGACGTGCAGAGGAAGCTCGTGCTGCTGGCGGTAGCGAGGGCGCTCAAGGAGCATGCCTATGTGAACACCGGGGACGTGGAGAAGGCATACCGGATCGCCGCCGAGGAGTTCGGGGAAAAGCCCCGGGGCCATACGCAGTTCTGGGCCTACCTGCAGCAGGTGGCGAACGAAGGACTAGTGGAAACGAAGGTCACTGGTGATCCTTCCGGAGGGAGGACCACCTCTATCTCCATCCCGGACATCCCGGTAAAAGTGCTCAAGGACCAGTTGGAGACAATGCTGGCGAACAAAGGCTGATACGCAACGAACGAGCACGATGTTTCCTTTCTTGCAGTTCCACCGATCGTAAGCCCTAACGAGGCTGGAACGGGATGGGGCCAAGAGCCGGGTCCAGGACATGACCCTCGTTCCGCCTGAGGCCTTTCGAGTGGCTTTATTAGACCTTGACCGTTATCGATTAATGTTCATATGCCAAGAAACTGCTGTTGCCGGAGAAGATGTGGTCCCGGACGGCCCATGAAACCAAGGAACATCACCGAACCCCCGGTGGCCACTCGGTTCGGTCCCTTGGACACGGAGCAGATGGCCGGCCCCCTGATAATGACCACCGATGAGCTGGAGGCGTTGCGGCTGGTCGACTACGAGGGGCTGATGCAGGAGGCGGCGGCCGTCCGCATGGGCGTGTCAAGGGGAACGGTATGGCGATGCCTGACCAGTGCCCGCTCGAAGCTGGCCATCATGCTGGTCGAGGCCAGGGGGCTCACCATCACCGACGAGGCATTGGACCAGGAAACCCTGTGATCGACCCCATTACTGTATTTTTCATCACGAACCGGCAAACCATTAATACATTTGTGCATATGCACATTATATGATATCCAGTGGGCGGGGAGCGCCGGGAACGCGGTCCTGGATCAACCCATCAGATGGGGCGTTCGAAAAAGGAGCTGCGGCCCCAGAGAGCAATATTGATCGGTCGGAAGGCGGAAATGATGAAAATCGCGATAACCAGTAACAGGGAAGGATCGGACCAGCCAGTGGAAGAACGGTTCGGACGGTGCGCTGTCTTTGCCATATATGACACCGATCTGGGGACGCTAAGCTTCGTCCCAAACCAGGCGAAGGATGCCAATAGTGGGGCGGGGGTGAAGGCGGCCCAGCAGCTGATGGACCTGGGCGTGGAGCTACTGGTCACCGGAAAAGTTGGCCCGGGAGCGCTAGAGATACTGAACGAGGGCGAGATCCAGGTGGAGTCCTGGACATCGGGCACCGTGGGCGAAGCGGTCCAAAAGTTCGGTGGAAAGGGGACCCAGTGATCCCCATTTTCTTACTCGATGCGTATGGGCCCTTGGCCCGGCAGGTTTTCCAGCAATACCACGATCTTTTCCCATATCGATCTCAAGGCCACCGCCGCCGGTGCATTTGGTGAGTGGACGGGCAGAGGCAGGCCGTTGATGATGGCCTCGGCGACGTTCTCATCATAGGGCACGGTGCCCAGCACCCTTGTCCCGGCCTTTTCGCACGCGCCAATGAGCTCCTCGGTGAATGCGGTGTTCAGGTCGGACTTGTTGACGATGACCGCGCACGGAATACCGAAGTGGGCGGCCAGATCGACCACCCGGCCCAGATCGTGCCAGCCCGAGGCGGTCGGTTCGGTGACGATGACCACCAGGTCCGTGCCGGTGATGCTGGATATGACCGGACAGCCGGTGCCGGGGGGACCGTCGATCAGCAATAGTTCGCTGTGCTCGAGCCTGGCCTCTTCCTGGGCCAGCGCCCTTACCTTGGCCGCCAGTTTGCCGGAGTTAGGCTCTCCAGGCAACATCTCTGCGTCCACCACCGTCCCGTAGGGGGTGTCCCGGACGAAGATATCGCCTGAGACCGCCTCACTGAGGTCGATCGCCCCCGAGGGGCAGACCAGCTGGCAGACCCCACACCCCTCACAGGCCATCTGATCCACCCGCAGATCGCTTATCGCCAGGAAGTGGCAATGCTCCTCGCATTTTCCGCACTGGGTACACTTGAGAGGGTCGATCTCGGCCTTGAGGGAGCCCATAAATGGGCGGGATGACCGGACCTTGCCCCGAAGCACCAGGGAGAGGTTGGAGGCATCGACGTCGCAATCGGCGATGACCGGCCTGGTGGCGAAACAGGCCAGGCTGGCCGCCACCGAGGTCTTGCCGGTGCCTCCCTTGCCGCTCAGCACCGCGACCTGCCTGAGGGGACCGTTCATCCTTTGACCTCCTGGAACAGCTCCAGCATCCGCTGCTTGAACCCGGGCAGATTCCCGACCAAGGTATCACCATGAGAATAGAGCTCGGCGATACGTCGATCCAGGGGGATGCGCAGGAGCACGGATAGCCCTGACTCCCGGCAGAAGGCCTCCAGCGGCTCATAGGGGCCCTGGTCCCGGTTTATGATGATCCCGGAGGGTACCCCCATCTTCCCGAGCACATTGACCATCAGCTTCAGGTCATGCAGTCCGAAGGGGGTCGGCTCGGTGACCATCAAGCAGTAATCGCACCCGTGGATGGATTCCACTACCGGGCATGAGGTGCCCGGAGGACAATCGATGATGGTGTGAGCATGTCCACCATCCAATGCCTTGAGCTCCCGGATTATCGGTACGCTCAAGACCTCGCCCACGTCCAGCTCCCCGCAGGCGAAATCTATCTTTCCCGCCGTGCCCTGTCGGATAGAGCCAACCCGGCGGGACATCATGGTCACCGCCCCCGCGGGGCAGACCAGCTGGCACCCGCCGCAGCCGTGGCATAGGTTCGGCAGGACCTTGATCCTCTTCTTGATCCTTAACAGAGCGTTGAACCGGCACACCTCGGCGCATCGGCCGCACCCGGTGCATCGTTCCACATCGATCAGAGGGACGGGTATCCCCACCGGCCTGGTCGTTTCGATGTGAGGCTTGAGAAAGATATGGGCGTTGGCCCCTTCCACATCGCAATCAAGGAATTGGAGGTCCTCGCCGATGGCCAGGGCTAAGTTCACCGCCACGGTGGTCTTGCCGGTGCCCCCCTTGCCGCTGGCCACTGCGATCTTCAACTATCCCTCCCCCTAGTGACTGTGCTCTTTGCAGGCGTTGTCCGCGTTGGCCGACTCCAACTTGCCCTTCTGCCAGGCGTCGATGGCGCTCTTCACCGATCCGGTGGCCCCGACATAGACCTTGATGTTGAACGAGGTGAGCATGTCGACCGCCTTGGGACCCAGGGCGGAGCAGACCACTACATTCACACCATGCTTGGCCAGCAGCTCCGGCGGAAGCCCCACCCCGCCCAGGTGCTCACTGGAGTTCTTGATCGTATCGACGCTCTTAGTTTCCGTATCGAAGATGACGTAACCAGGGGACTTGCCAAAGTGGCCCCCCACGCTCTCGTCCATTCCCTTGTCGCCCATCACTGGTACTGCTACCTTCATGTTTTTCACCTATTGTTGTTCTCGCTCACCTTTACGGCGAGGTTAACGGGGTGTATATTGTGCATATGCTTAATATTATGCCCGGTCCCCATACTCGAGCCTCTCGGGCGATAGGGGGCTGGAAAAAGGACCGGAGGTCGAGCGAGCATCTCGCCTCATGATCTGATCGAAGGATCCAGGCATGGGTCCGCCCTATCGGGACGGTCGAGATCCCCGCCCCTGGACCCGATCCAACGATGACGGGTCATCCAGACTGGAACCAATGGCCCCTTGGCTCGCAGGATCGGTGACTGACCACGGTCTTCTTCTTAGTGAACATCTGCAGGCGGGACATCGAGGAAGGTATTCCGCTCTGCTTCCACCCCTGGAAGTACTCGCCTCCGGGCAGCGTCCGAACGGACTCGTTGATCCAGATATTGCCGGCCTCGAGCGCTCTAGCGAGCCTCTCGCCCTTCTCGAAGTCCTTGGTCCAGATGGTCGCTCCCAGACCGTAGGGGGAGTCGTTCGCCAGGGCGATGGCCTGCTCCTCGTCGTGCACGACCCGTATGGGACAGACCGGCCCGAACGTCTCCTTCCTTACGAGCTCGATGTCGTCGTCGTAGTATCGGAGCACTGTAGGCTCGTAGAAGTACCCGGGGCCTTTGACCTTGTTCCCGCCGCTCAGGAGCTCGGCGCCTCCCTTGACCGCGTCCTGGACGACCCGGGCGACGTGGTCCCGCGCCTCTTCTCTTATGAGAGGCCCGACGTCATCCTCGACGTTAAGCCGGGACGCGATGTCCGCCAGGCGGAGGATCAACGCCTCGGCCACCTCCTCGTGGACGTACACCCTCTTGATCCGGATGCACACCTGCCCCCCGCGGCTGAAGGTGCCGTAGGCAATACCCCGGGCGGCCTGCTCGATGTCGGCGTCGGCGCAGACGATGGCCGCATCGTTGCCCGACAGCTCGAGGACCATCGGCTTGATGCCGGCGTTCCTGGTGATGTCCAATCCCGTCTCGATGCCGCCGGTGAACGCTAGGGCGTCGAAGCCGGAGCGAACCATCAGCTTGCCGATGTCCCCGCCGCCCACCACCGGAACGTAGAGACCTTCGGGGAAACCGGCCTCGCGGACAAGCTCGGCGATCTTCAGGCCGGAAAGGGTGGAGAGCTCCGACGGCTTGAACACGATGCCGTTGCCGGTGAGGAGGGCCGGGAACGCAGTGATCATTGTCTGCCAGAACGGGAAGTTCCATACGCCGATGTGACCGATGACGCCGTGAGGGACGAACGAGATCGTAGCCCTGGTATCGGTCCATGAGGGGGGGAGAGGATAGTCCTGCAATCCCATCTTCCAATATTCCGCCATGTAGTGATCGACACCGGCAAGCGCGCTGTTGTAGGCGCCGACCAGCGCCTTCTTGGGCGTTCCGACCTCCTCATACATTATGCCGACAACCTCGTCGAGGCGCTTCCGGCAGACCTCCTTCAGCTCCTTGGCCAAAGTGATGCGGTCCTCGGCGCTGGTTCCCAGGAACCATTCCTTTTGGACTCGCCGCGCCCGGGCCAGCGCGTCCTGGAGCTCGGCCGGAGACGAGGACGGGATCTCCTTGATCGGTTGCCCGGTGCGGGGGTTGATGGAGCGCACGGTCACGGTCCGTTCATCCTTCTGAATGGTTATGAGGGTTACGCTTCCCAGGTATCCAGTGCTTTGATCTGCCACGGAAATCCTTTTAGCCGTCCTGGGAGTTCCTTCAGTGTCCATGAAACGCACCCCGTTGTACGATGCCCATGTCGCCCTGGGCGCCAAGATGGTGGAGTTCGGCGGCTGGGAGATGCCCATCCAATACACTAGCGTCCTGGATGAGCACAAGGCGGTCCGGCAACGGGCGGGGTTGTTCGACGTCTCACATATGGGCGACATCATCATTCGAGGTTCGGGAGCGGAAGATGCGCTCCGCGAGTTGCTCACCAACGACATCAAGGACCTGGCGGTCGGCAAGGGCATCTACGCCCACATGCTGAACGAGCAGGGGAAGATCATTGACGACACCATCACCTTCCGCCTGGGACCAGACGATTTCCTGCTCATTCCCAATGCCTCCCACGCCACGCAGATCTTCGAATGGGTCCGGGACCATATCAGGCACGCCCAGGTCACCGACGTGTCCGAGCGCCTGGCCTGCATCGCCCTGCAGGGTCCGAAGGCTCAGGAGACCCTGCAGCGCCTCACCTCCAAGGACCTCACGGAGATAAAGCGTCTACGCGGCGATCTGGTCGACCTGAGAGCGTCCGGACCGTTCGATGAGGCGTCCGGACGTTTCCTGCCCGACCTGTTCCCTTCCAACAAGCCAGCACCTGGAACGGTGCAGTGCTACATCACCCGCTCCGGCTATACCGGCGAGGACGGCTTCGAGATCCTTATGGGGAACGGTGCGGCCATGGCCGTATGGAACGAGCTGATGGCCGTGGGGAAGGATCTCGGGCTCCAGGCCGCCGGGTTGGGGGCCAGGGACCTGCTCCGTCTGGAGATGGGGTACCTGCTCTCGGGCACCGACTTCGACGGCTCACAGACCTCCCTAGAGACGGGGCCGGAGTGGGTCGTCAAGTGGGGCCACCGGTTCATCGGCCGCGAGGCGCTGCTGAAGCAGAAGGACTGCGCGGTGTTCCGCAAGCTCGTCGGCATCGAGCTTCTGGAAAAGGGCATCCCCCGTCACGGTTATCCCATCACATTCAACCACCGCGAGATCGGTAAGGTGACCTCCGGAACGCTATCGCCGATCCTTAACAAGGGCATCGCCCTCGCCTATGTCAACCTGAACCATGCCCAGGAGGGCGACGAGATCGAGGTCACTATTCGTGATTCCTCGGTGAAAGCAAGAGTGGCCGTTCCGCCATTCATCAGGAAGGTGAGAAACTGAAGAAAAAGGTCGTCGATACGCTACAGGACCTACTGGCCATGGACAGCGACCTCCATGCGGATATGGCCCCCATCGTCCGCTACGTGCGAAGGCGATTGGAAAGCGCCGGCATGCGCGTCCGTCAGGTCGGCCCGGAGAAGTTTCCAGCGATCGTCGCTACCTGCGGCAAGCACGGCATGCTCTTCTCCGGCCATCTCGACACCGTGCCGGTCGGCTCGAACTGGTCCATGTTCCAGGGGGAGATCGATGGCAATCGCATCTACGGCCGCGGCACTACCGACATGAAGGGCGCCTGTGCCGCCATGATCGACGCGGCCGAGGTCCTGGTGAACGACGAGGTACCGTTCAGCATCGCCCTCACCACCGACGAGGAGGAGCAGATGTACGGCGTGGCGGCGGTGGTCCAAGAGGACCTCGTCCGGAGAGCCAAAGGCATCCTGATCATGGAACCGACCGAGCTCTCTCCGGCCTACCGTGAGAAGGGGGTGTTCCGCTTCCGCCTGACCACTAAGGGTCGAGCGGCCCACTCCAGCCAGCCCTGGCTCGGCGACGATGCCATCCTCAAGATGCACTACTGTCTCGGCCGGTTACTGGACCTGGCGGAGATCTCCTCGCAGAAATCTACCGGCATGACGATGTGCTTCTCCACCATCGCGGGCGGCAACAAGAACAACGTGGTCTCCGACCGCTGCTCGGTCGAGGTGGACGTCCGTTTCCCCTCGACCCAGAGCATCCACGATATCGAGGACATCATCGTCAACCGGCTGCGCGGTGAGGTGTACCAGATGGATATCGAGTACACTCTGGACGCGTTCGAGTCCGATCCTCACTCCGAGATAAGCAACGAGCTATCGAACTTCCTGGGCACCGACCCCATCGTCGTACCGTATGCCACCGAAGCGCCGAAGTACGCGATAGTGAACCCCCGCGTGTACATCTGCGGTCCTGGAGACCCCCATCTCGCTCACACCACCGATGAGTACGTGGAGCTGCAAGAGCTGGAAGAGGCGCACGACATGATCGTGCACCTGGCCAAGTACGTTCAGGGATAGACTCGGGACACCGTCCGGGGGAACGGGATAGCGTCCCTGATGTGCTCCAGACCGCAAACGAACTTGACGACCCTCTCCACCCCCAGCCCGAAGCCGGAGTGCGGCACGGAACCGTAGCGGCGAAGGTCCAAGTACCACTCGTACGGCCCCATGGCGATCTCCTGCGCCTCCATCCTGGAGATGAGCTTGTTGAGGTCCGTCTCCCTCTCCGAACCGCCGATGATCTCACCGAATCCAGCGGGAGCGAGCAGGTCGGCACAGGCATACGTCCGGGGGTCCTCCTCGTCCTCCTTCATGTAGAAGGCCTTGCACTCCTTGGGATAGTTGGTCACGAACACCGGCACGGTCTCTTCGGCGGTCAGGGCACGTTCCTCCGGAGCGCCCAGGTCGCAGCCCCACGATATCTCATAGTTCTGTTCGCGAAGCTTGTCGATCGCCTGTGAGTAGGTCATGCGCTTGAACGGCGGCTTGATCGCGTTCAGCGGCTGGATGTCCTTACGGACCAGCAAAAGCTCGTCCCTGGCGCTTGTGAGCACGTTCTCGACCATCGCCGAGACCAGCTGCTCCTGGATATCCATGTTACCCTTGTAATCGACCCACGCTTCCTCCAGCTCCAGATGCCAGTACTCGGTCAGGTGTCGGGTCGTGCGGGACTTCTCAGCGCGGAAGGACGGCGTTATGGAGTAGACCCGATCGAGGGAGAAGATCAGCGATTCCAGGTACATCTGGGCGCTCTGGCTGAGGTAAGCGTCCCGGTCGAAGTACTTCAGCTTGAACAGGGTGGTGCCGCCCTCGCACGCATTGGTGGTCAGGATCGGAGGCGTCACCTCGGTGAACATGTTCTCCTTCAGCCAGTCCCTCGCCCCAGCCATGGCGGCGGCCTTGATCTTCATGATCGCGGTCTGCTCCCGAGAGCGGACCCAGAGGTGGCGGTGGTCGAGCAGCAGCTCCTCGCTTTGGTACTCGGTGATGGGGAACGTCTGCGCCGCACCGACGACCTTGAAGGCGGAAGCGCGCATCTCCTTCCCGCCGGGAGCGCGCTTGTCATCGAACAGCCGACCCTTGACCAGGACCGACGACTCGAGATTGGTGCCGTGAGCGGCCTCGAACTCCCCGTCGGGGAGGTTTCCCTTCTTCACCGTCACCTGGATGATGCCGGTCGAGTCCCTTAGGACGAGGAACACGATGGCGCCGCTGGAACGGGCTCGGTAGATCCATCCGCGGGCCTCGACCTCCTGGTCGGCAGGGGCGGTGAACAGCTGGTTGACGGGAAGGAAGGGCATGTCCATTCGAACGGCATTCAACTATCTTTGAGTTTCGCCGTGCCAGATGCGGGCAGGGAGCTTTGCTCAATTCCTACAGCATCGCTGATGTCCCCGCTTAGCTCTTCCCCTAATAACAGCGGGGAAAGGCAGTTATCGGGCTAGGCTAATCCGGGCAGCGTGATGATCAGGTCGGCCGGCATCGAGGAACTGCCGGAGGTCCAGGAGATCGAGGAGACGTGCTTCCAGGAGGACCGCTACCCGCCAGAGGTCCTGGCGGAGATGCTGGCCGAGGAGGGCTTCGAGACCGTGCTGGCCGAGGACGAGGAACTCTTGGGCTCAGCCACCGTGAACTTCCGGAAGGGCATGGTCGCGGCGCAGCTGGTGTCCATCGCCGTTCTGCCTAGGCACCGCGGCAAGGGCGTGGCCAGGGCACTGTTGGCTGAGATGGAGAAGAGGGTCAGACGCAGAGGGGCCAAGAAGATGGTCCTTCAGGTCAATGTCCTCAACGTCGCTGCCATCAACCTGTACCTGCACCAGGGCTACGTGCTCCAGGGTATGATCGGCGGATACTACGGCCCGGGCAAGGACGCTTATTTCATGGATAAGATCCTCTGACTATTCTCGACCATTGGAAATACAGAGGGCCTTGGCCAGTTCGTCCAGGGGAAAATCAATATATAGAGATTGTAGTATTCGGCGTGCTGTCATCTCTCGCGGATGTTGGCCCAGGTGAAGGAAGATGGAAGAGACCCTATGCAACGTTGAATTCATTAAAGACAACAACGACTACATAGCCAGGGTTCAGAGTGAGATCGGTGGTGTGAGAGAATACCGCAGTTCGTCACTTGAAGAGGTCCTCGAGCAGGTCATCATCGACCTCCAGGAAGAGTTCGAGACCGCTGGCTAAGGTTTTACGGCTTTTATGGGCTAACATAATGCTAGCTTCATAGGTCATATCTTCCTGAACGTCCATAAGGAGTACGAGGTCATTGAAATGCAGAACCGGGAGAAGTCCGAATATGATACGGTCATGTCGTCCTACTTCGGGGACGACCAGGTCACCGCCCTGATCAACCTCAAGGTGGAGACCAAGGAGGCCGATATCATTGCCGAGGCCATCGCCGAGAACGACGCCGTGGACGATGTCTACCTGGTAACAGGAGAGACCGACATAGTGGCCGTAGTGAAGTTTCAAACCTATGGTCAGCTCAAAAGGTTCCTTATGGAGACCATAACCAGCATCCCTGGGGTCAAGGAGAGCAAGACCTCCATGGTAGTGACCACCTTCAAGAAGGGCGGGGAGCTAAAGGTCGAGAAGGCCGAGGCCGGCCCCGAAAGCAAGGGATGATATACAATATCCTTCCCCGTATCAAACGGGGGTGAAACCAATGGCAGACAACATCAAACTCAAGCAGGTAATGGACGTGTTCGGACCAATTAGCCGAGGACACCTCGGTGCCCCGGAACATCCGGAGGGGGGCCGCCGACGCGAAAGGTCGCCTGCAGCAGCCCAACGAGGCTATGGACGTCAAGGCAGCCAGCGCCATCTTCATCTTAGACGAGCTGGCAAACGACCCGAACATCCCGCTTCACGGCAGGACGTTGATCTGGAACATCATCAGCCAGCTGGAGACGGTGAAGTAGGATTCACCACGCTCCAAACCTTTTAATTACAATTATACAATCAAGCTCGACATAGGCGGGCGTAGTCTAGTGGTTAGGACTTAAGCTTCCCAAGCTTGAAGCCCGGGTTCGAATCCCGGCGCCCGCACTCCTAGCTATATCCAGTAAGGAAATTATCCTTCGAGATAGTGGGGTTTGTTTTGGCGGTCGGTTTGGGCGACCGTACATCGCTCACTTCCGCTAACGCCTTCTCTTCTTTCTTACGGCAGTAATAGCTCTCCATGGCCTTGGTGGAGTCGTGTCCCATGAGGACCGAGACCGACTCGATGGTAACGCCTTGGTCGAGGCACATCTGCCCGAAGGTTCTCCGGCAGGTGCGCAGGTCAAACTTGAAGCCGACCTCGTTCTCGACCATTTTCTTTAACTTCTCCAGGCTGTTAGTGGCGAAGTAGCCGTCCATCGCGATGAACAGCTCATCGAGGAACTTGGTGACGCCTGCTCGTATGATGTCCAATCGACCGCGGCCTGTCCACTTGAAAATCTTTACCACCTCATTATGGAGGGGGATGGGCAGGTCGACCGACGCGTGGACCTTGGTCTTCTCAATGGTCGGATTCACAGGCATGTTAACATCTACGTACGATGTGGTATTTTAGAGACGTCCAGATAGATATATTCATCATTAATTAATCTATTATCTTCTAATGGAATTGAAGGGGTTTCCTGTTAGAAAACCACAACATTATCGGCTCTGGGCACTGCCAAGAAAATTTTCGGCCATTACTGACGGAGATAGCACCTATTGGTCCAGCTTCCAGCGCGTTTCTTTTCTAGAATGGGCCTCTCCCTCCTGATGTTGGACCCGTGTTGCACCAGCGGCCGAGTATCTAGCAGTTACTCTTCCGCTGCCCTAGCATTATTTCCTTCAGCGTTGCGGTCATCCGGTCCATCTCCTCGATAGTCATGGGCTTGATGAGGTAGCAGACCACGCCGTTCTGCTTGGCCGCTTCCTTATCGTCAGGGGAGGACGAGCCGGTCAATATTATCACTGCCGTTGTTCTGAGGAGACCGCGCGTTTTAAGCAGATCGAGCAATTGATGGCCGCTGAACATGGGCAACTTGAGGTCCAGAAGGATAAAGTCCGCGGTGTTCGACTCGAGGTATGCAAGAGCTTTCTCACCATCGCTCAGCCAAGTGAGTCGATGCTCGATCCCCGTATCCTTCAGTACCCCTGCATCAGATGGGCATCGCTCTTGCTGTCTTCGACGAGCACGATGTTCAGCGGCTTAGATGGCGAGGTCATTGCTCCTCGGGTATGGTGAAGAAGAAGATGCTTCCCACTCCCTTCTTCGACTCGACCCAGATGCGCCCGCCATGCCGTTCGACGATCTTCTTGCTGATGGCCAGACCGATGCCGGTCCCCGGGTACTGCTCGTTCGTATGAAGACGCTGGAACATCTTGAACAGGTTCTCGTGATACTTCGGATCGATGCCGATGCCGTTGTCCTTGACGGCGATGATCCATTCGTGACCTCTGTGACGTGCTGATACTTCCACCCTCGGTGCTTCCGCCCCATGGAACTTGATGGCATTGCTGATCAGGTTCTGGAGCACTTGAGATAGTTGCGTCGCATCGCCCCAGACGGTCGGTAGAGGCTCGATTGAAACTGAAGCCTTATTCTCCGTGATCGCCACATGCAGGTCGTCGATGACCTTCTCAGTTACCAGGTTCATATTCACAGTCGAGAAAGGTATTACTTGAGTATCGATGCGCGAGAACTGCAGCAGGTCGTCGATGAGCTGCCTCATGCGCTCGGAACCGCGGACCGCCGTGCTCATGTACTCCTTGGCCTGCGGACTCAGTTCGCTGCCGAACTTCTTGTTAAGTAGCCCTAGATAAGCGGTAACCATCCTGAGAGGCTCTTGCAGATCGTGACTGGCCACATAAGCGAACTGCTGCAGCTCGGCGTTGGAACGGGCCAGCGCCCTTTGTTCGTTCCTCTGTTCGGTGATGTCCTGCGCCGTCACAACGGCTCCCAGGAGTCTACCATCGGGACTCATTATGGGTGCCGCTGAGTTGAGTATGGTCGCTCGCTGGCCGTCGAAGCGTTCGATGTCGATCACATCGCCAATGATGGTCTCACCCTTCAGCAACGCCATGGCCAACCCCCAGTCTTCAGCCTTGTATCGTTCGCCAGTATCCGGCCGCCAGCCCTTGAATTCGGCGTACTGGTCTACCCCATTGACCGCTATTTCCTTGATGCCCCATATACGTCTCATAGCATCATTGGCCTCGACCACCCTGCCGTTGGCATCGGCGATGGCCACACCTACTGGCAGGGTGGCTAGGATGGTTCGCAGGCGGGAACGCTCCTCTTCCGTTGCTCTCTGCGCCCGCTTGATCTCGGTAATGTCCACGCTCGTGGTGATCTCGTGGTCCTTCCCGAGGGGAGCGGTGGTCATCAGGTAATCCCGATCATTAGCGTCTAAATGCACCTCCTTGGTGATTGGTTTCCCTAATGTTCGCATCTCCCTTATGTCCTCAAGCCGCATGGTAGCCGTCCCCGGATTGAGTATCTCGCTGTCTCTCTTGCCCTTGACCTCATCGATGGGGCCTTCCCCCAAGGCCTTGAGCGCTGCGGGGTTGGCATCGACCAATACCTTGTCGATGACCTCTCCACTCTGGTCGTAAATGAACTGGCGTAGGGTGACCAGCTCCTGCAGGTTCTCGAACAAACCGCGGTACCTCGCCTCGCTCTCGCTTACCGTTTCAAAGAGTCGAGCGTTCTCTATCGCCAAAGAAAGCGATGAAGCAAGCTTGTTGGCGAAGTCGATCTGGGCATCGCTGAACCGGACGTTCTTGGGATTATGGTAGAACGCGATGATACCGATGACCTCATCTTTCAAAATGATCGGCGCTACCAGGACCGAACGGGCACTATAGGCTTTCATGTTCGGCCGGTTCGCTCGCGGGTCGTTGTACGCGTCGTCGATGGCGATGGCCTTTCTCTCCTTAGCGACCAGCATGGAGATCGGCGATTCCTCTTCGGTGTTCAGATGGCCAAGAATGCTGGACGGGAAGTTGTGCGCGAACCGGGCGACCCAATAATCGCCCTCGCGCATGCTGATGAGCGAGGACTCGGCGTCGAGGGCCTTTGACCCTTCGTTGATAACCCGCTGCATGAGTTCGTCATAGTCAAGAGTGGAGTTGATGTACGCGTTGATCCGGTTCAATGCCGAACTAAATAGCTCACTTTCCTTGACCGCTTCCTCCGCTTTCTTGCGCTCGGTGATGTCAAACAACGCCGATCGTATGGTGATCTCACCCCCCTCTTCGACCGTGATGCTCACGATACTGACCTCGCTCTCGCTGGTGCCTTTGAGCTTGATCTCACCGCTCTGTTTGCCTCGGTTCTCCAACATCCGCCGGACATGGAGATAGAGCTCGTCCTGCGATTCGTCGGTGACGAACGACGAGAGCTTCTTCTTCAGAACATATTTGACATTTGAATCAACCATCTGGGAGAAGGTTAGATTGGCTTCCTTGATGACCATATCCTCGCTGATGGTCACATAGCCAATGGGGGCGAGGTTGAACAGGTCGAAATATCTCCTCATCGACTCGTCCAGGCTCGATCTCGTTTTCTGAAGGCTCTCGTTCTGCATCTCCAGCTCGGTCTGGTAGACCTGCAGCTCGTGAATGATCTCCTGGGCCTCTTCCCCGGAGACCTTCCTTCCGCTTTCTAGACGCCCCTTCACAGCGTCCTCGGCCCTCTTTCTCAACTCCTCCAGGTATTGGGTGTTGTCCTCAGTCATGGATGTCCCCCGGCCGGCCGTCGCTTATTGGTCTGATCACTCATTTGCAGCCTCTCCAGCTGACGCTGGGCCTGCCTTTGGCCGGGAGATTTCCCCGATGGTCACGATAGCAGAGGTAAACTTTCCTTCCTGGTCCACGACGGAGTTCCCGCTGAAGCTCCCAATAAAAGTATGATTTGTACCTTTGTTGCGAACCTGGAAATCCTGGTTGAAGAACGTCTCTCCCTTTATCGCCTTTTGAAATGGCCATTCCTCCGGCGGTATCGGCTTTCCGTCCTCGGTCCTAATATCGAGGGCCTGGGCATAATCTTCGACCCTTCGCACATCGAGCTGCTTCAACGCGGTGGGGTTGGCATAGATCACCCGGCCGTTCTGGTCCAGCTCGATCAGGCCCGCGTTCATGCTCCTCAGGATCGCTTCTAACCGTTGGGCCTTCTTCTTTGCTTCCTCGACCGCATCGACGACCTCTTTCTCCGCCCGCTTCCGGGAATTTATGTCCACGAAGGTTACCACCACCCCGTCCGGGGCATTCCCTTCGGTGCGGTAGGGAAGTAGTCGCATAAGGTACCATTCGCCATTCTTGGTGCGAACCTCCTGCTCCTCGGCCTTTAATGTGTTGATAACAGCTTTTGCTTTCGCGGTGAGATCGACCTCCAGAAGATCGGTGGAGAAAGCGGTCAACGGCCGGCCGAGGTCCGTCTGGACAAGGTTAACGAATCTCGTGGCCGGTTCGGTGAACCGCCGGAGCTTGAGCTTGGTGTCCAAGAAAATGATGGCGATCTCAGTGTTGTTGAGGAGATTCTTCAGATCATTGGTCACTCCGGCTTGCTTCTCGATGCGTTGCTGAAGTTCATTGTTAACGGTGAGCAGTTCTTCGTTCACCGATTGAAGCTCCTCTCTCGACGTCTCCAGTTCCTCGTTGGTGCTCTGGAACTCCTCATTGGTCGATTCCATCTCCTCGGTGAGAGACCTTATTTCCTCGCGCGAGGCCTCCAGCTCGGTGGTGGTAGCAGTTAATTGTTTCTCCGCCTCATCCAACCTTTCCTTGAACTCCTTACATTCTTGAACGACATGGTCCTGGCTCGTACGCTTCCCTGATCTGACGGGATGAGATTCCTCGAAGACCACGGCCAGCAATCCTTCTGTTTCCTCTCGGCCGAGGATGGGCATTACTCTAAGATCGACCGCTTCGGGATGCCCGTATACATCCACTTTGATGTTCTTGACCACGACCTCCTTTCCCTCTTTGCTTGCTCGGAGTATCCCCGAAGAAAGGTACGACTTGATGCCCTTGCGGGCCATCGACGATACATTGTTCGTTGCCTGGCCTGTGGCCGGTCGTAGGTACTTGCCGGTGTCACCGTGGATATAGACGACTTCGCCCGAGGCGTTGATGATCACCGTGGGAGGGGCCAGTTGATCGAGCAGGAACCGCTCCACTTCCGGGACGACTCCCCTCCAGTCCGGGCCGGTCATCTCATTGAGGGCGATCCTGGACCTCCCGCTCACGGCTTCGCCAGGAATCCGGGGGGATGCTGCTGCGGACGTCACTGCAGGCATGGGATATTTCATGCGCTCAGCGATCCTTGCTTTATCATCCACCGGTTTGAAGAACTCGGAGAATGGATTTAGGGATTCCGAACCGCCCAGGAACAAGAGCGCACCTGGATTGGCCGCGTACGCGAATGTGGAGGCCACTCTCTGTTGAGCCTTGGGCTCGAGGTAGATCAAAAGGTTCCGGCAGCTTATCAGGTCGATCCTTGAGAAGGGGGGATCATTGAGCAAGTTATGGATCGCGAACACCACCATCTCTCTCAGGGATTTCTTGACCCGATAACGTTCGTTCTCGAACACGAAGAACTTGCTCAATCTCTCTGCACCAACATCAGCCACGATGCTGTCCGGGTACAGTCCCGTCCTCGCTCGCTCGACCGCCTGGACGTCGATGTCGGTGCCGAAGATCTGGACATCCAGCTTGCGATGGGTCTCGTCCATGCATTCCTGCAGAAGGATGGCGATGGAGTAGACCTCTTCGCCGGTGGCGCAAGCGGGGACCCAGATCCTCAGGGCAGATAACTCGGTCCTTTCGGCCACGAGGTCGATCAGGATCCGTTCCTTGAGGGCAGCGAACGCATCGGGGTCCCGGAAGAACCTGGTGACGGAAATAAGGAGATCCTTTTGCAACAGCTCAACCTCGTCCGGATTCGTTCTCAGGTAACCGATGTAGGCCGACAGATCCTGGAGATCGAGAATGCCCGCCCTCCGCTCCACCCTACGGAGGATGGTCTTCTTCTTGTAACTGGAAAAGTCGTTACCGGTCTGAGCCCGGACCAACTTAAGGATGCGATGGATGGCCTCTAAACCGGCCTCCGGCACATTCTCCCCAGCTTCCAGCGCCGCCACCCTATGACCGATGTACTTCATCAGCTGAGAGGGCATCTCCGACGGGGAGAGATGCAGTCGTCCACCAGACCGGTCTCCACGGCGCTCCGGGGCATGCCATCGTACTTGGCCGAGATGAAGTCCTGGGCCACGACCAGCCCGAGATACTCCTTGATGTCCTTAACTCCCAGGGACCCGTCCGTTCCCGTTCCGGAGAGGACGATGGCCACCGCGTTCTCGCCCTTTGCTTCGGCCAGGGAACGGAAGAACAGGTCGACGGGCATCTTCTTTTCACGCAAGTCCGTTCTCTTGACTCGATGAAGGGTGTTATCTTCGATGTAGACATACTCCTCGGCAGGGATGATGTAGACCTGATTAGGCTGGACGTGAACTCCCTCCTCGACCGTATGGACCTCCATTTTCGTGTACCGACCGATGATCTCCACCAACATGCTGCGGTGGCTGGGGTCCAGATGGGTGATGATGACGAAAGCCATCCCGCTGTCGGAGGACATGTTCTGGAAGAACTGTTCAAGGGCCTCCAGTCCGCCTGCTGAGGCGCCTAGGCCAACCACCACCGTATTATTTGGCGACCCATTGGACGAGGTATCGATCACGACTATCAGCTCCTTCTAGATTGGGGGGAGAGGAGACACTTTTCTTACTTTTTTTCGGCATCTTGTTATCGGCACACATAACCATCCCTGCTTGGTCTAGCCCTGGTGGGAGTTGATCGTCGCGATCCAATACGGAACATTTCTCGAGGCCCTCATTTCTGGGTCGATAGATCGCGTATCGCTGTCTCCCTCTCAATTAGTGTTCTACGGTTTAACCCTATTCAACATCCTTGGGTTAGATTAGATACAGGGCTCTGGTCAGCAAATGTTTGATTCCGTGCCACTTGCCCAGTTGCCTCCGGCCGCACAGCGCCCAGCTGAGATGGCTAGAAATAAAAAGAAAGAGTTTGTGCAGAAAACCCGCTGATTGAACCTTCTTCTTGTACTACTGGCTAGTCTGGATAGTGAGGGCCGGCGCCCGCACCACCTTTTTTTATCAAATCTACATGTTCTTCACCGTAACGCCTAAACTGATGATGCTGTCCGACCGACCTTGAGGGACAAACGGCAAAAACTAGCAGTTCCCTGCGGTATCGTGGATAGAAGCACCAAGCTCCCATTGTTAGCGGCCGTCGTCCTGGTGATCTCGGTGATCGTCCCGATGGCCATGGCCATGACCCTGTTCGCCGGTGCGCTGGATGCCTTGGACCTGACGATACAGGCCCTGCTGCTCACCACCATGGTACCATTGATCACCCTGTCCGCGTACATGTGGGCGACAGGAAAGGGGGCCATGCTGATCGCGGGCTATAACACATCGCCGAAGGCCGTTCGGGACATGTACGACTCTAGGGCCATGGCCAAGTTCGTTGGCATGTTGCTGATGATTTTCATGGCGATCATGCTGGCGGGTGTGGAGTCCCTGGTCCTGGTAGGAAACACAATGCTCTTCTGGGCCCTGTTCCTGATCAGTATCGGTATTCTGATCTCCGGAATTTATTATATAAACACGAGCGACCGGTTCCTGAAAGAAGGCGTGAATCCCCGGGACGCGAAGATGACCGCGGACGACAGGAAGCGCAACAGGAAGGTCCTGATCGCCGTCTTCACAGTCATCGCAATCATCCTGGTCGCCGTGTTCGCGTTAGTGGGGTCCGGTAGCGTGAGCGCATCGCTGGAGACGGACGGTCTCCACGTTCAGTGCCCCAGTAGTGAACGAACTCATCCCCTACGAGGACGTGACCGCAATAGATCTGAGGGATAGTTTCGATGATGGCCGCCGCGTTGGCGGGTTCGGGGGAACGGAGGTGAGCAGTGGTCACTTCGAGAACGAGGAGTTCGGCAGGTACGTCCTGGCGAGGTACAACTCCGTTGATAGCTGCATCGTGGTGCATCATTCCGGCGAGGTGCTGGTGTTCAATCTGGACACGACGGAAAGGACGATACACCTGTACGATGAGATGCGGTCGAGGTTATGAGGGCCTATCCCCCAGAAGACGGCTTTGATGGGATGCATCATCTTAAAAAGGTCCTGCTTCCGGCGTTACGGTGGGTTAAGGAAGGATATCTCCCTGGTAAGGCGCAGACCCAAGTATGGAACGAAAACGAGCCACTTCTAGAAGGGCTCGTTGAGGGATTTTTTTACTTCGCGACCGAGGTATCGGAGGCGAAAAATGTTGAGAGTACTGGCTTACTTAGATGGTGAGGTCAGCGCCCACGCTACTAATAATATCTAGCATCCCCGACTTTTCGGCCATCAATGAGGTTTTGCGCACAGGCAGCTGCTCGATTCCCCGGGACCCGATTCCGCTCACCTACGGATGCCGTCCAGCCATACCTTCCGGACCGCCCCGCCCCCTACCCTCATGGCGTACCAGTACGGGGCGAATTTCAGTCGTCCATGGGGGCGGATGGCCAAGACCCTTGTCTCAGTGATCGGACAAGTGCCCATTTCATGAGGAAGAATAAGGAAGTTGGCGGCGACCTTGATGGATCGAGGGTCATTGAGTTCAATGAACGCTCCCGGGTCCGACGACCTCAGCGTGTTCAAGTTATCCTCTTTCCAGAACCGCCCAACTTCCTGGGAGACTATCCCTCCGAACACCAGTTGCCATCCTCACTCTCCCCTCAAGAGGCTGAACGGCAGAGGGCCGTCGCTCAGAAGGTGGTCCATCGGAGGGATATCGGCCTCGAACCGGGGGCCTTCCTGACCGTATAACCGGTCGGGGATGAAACGCAAGGAGAACAGCAGCTCATAGGCGGGTGCGAGCTCCCCGCTTGTGACCGACCGCATCGCACGGTAGGTCGAGTCGGTTCGGGCACATATTATGATGTGGTGCCTCTCCCGGAAATCCCAAATGAGCATCGCCTTGTCGATGATAGCCCCTTGAAAGGCCACGAGATTCCATCACAATGGAGAGATAAGGCCGTTGGCCTTGCTAGGGGGCATGTTCGGGCTTCCTTGGAACGTCAATGCCCTTGATCGAACAGGGCCAGTTCGAAACATTTTATGAACTCGACGCCCTCCTTGTCCACCTGGAGATTCACCTGCCAGAATTCCACCCCATGTTCGGCGGCCTCCCTGGCGGCGTCCTGGATGCGAATGGTATGCCTATCCGGAACGGGTGGTGCGAAGATAGGGGCGTCATAGAGGAAGCACATCAGCATGATGGCCCGGGAGCCCGTCCCCACGGACGAAGCGATGTCGTGGAAGTGTTTGATGAGGCGCTCGAAGTCCAGAAAAGGCGCAGCGGTCTTCTGGCATTGGGGATGGCCAGAGCAGTCGAGCATGTTCAGTGGGGTCTTGATCTCGATATAGTCCCGCCCGTTGATCCTGAAGTCGATGCGGGACAGCCCCAGTCTCACCTCCCGCTCGACCTCGCAGACCTCCCCGGTCATCGGAGCAAGGAGACCCTGCCGAACGAAGTGTTCGACATAGTCGTTGGCCCGGCCCTGATCGATGCCAACCCATTCTTTCTTGGCCCTATCCACCGGGTCGAGGGAGATCGCCTCCACCGTTCCACCGGTGGTTCGTCTTGGGTCATCGCTCAGCGACAGCAGGCAGGGGATGCCCAGGAAGCGTAGATTGCCGATCCGCCCGGTGCTGGGGCAATGGGCCTTGATGATCCGCCCATGCAGCTCCACCTCCATGATGAACCGGTTCGGACGGGCCCTTATCAGTCCTTCCTCAAGCGGCGGCTCGAACCTGTACTTCATGTTCACGCAACCGTGCTCGGCATTATCTTAGTTGTCCAAAGCCCCTTCTACCGCTGATCGTGATCGACCACCGCTCCTTCTGGACATCGGCCGGCCGAGGGCGTAATAGTTAATAGGCAGCTTTCTAAAATAGTTCATGGGGCGATCATATGAACCATACGATAGTACATTTCGAGATACCGGCGGATGACCTCGACAAGATGAAGCGGTTCTATGGCAACGTTTTTGGCTGGAAGATCGTGGACATTCCCCGGATGGACTACGTGATGTTCCAGACCGTGCCGACCGACGAGAGGGGCATGCTCAAGGAGCCGGGCCTTAACGGTGGGATGTACAAGCGGACGGCGAAGGAGCAGATGCCGATCAACTACATCAACGTCGAGTCGGTCGACGAATTCATCGAGCGTGTGGTGAAGAACGGAGGAAAGGTCCTGACCCAAAAGCAGCACATCCCCACGATCGGGTACACCGCCTGGATCGCCGATCCCGAAGGGAACCCGTTAGGCCTGTTGCAGCCGGAAATGTAGAAGACTACCGTCCGCTTGAGTTCCGGACAACAGTGGGGCGGCAACGGTCATTGGCCCTGGTCCAGCGATGCGCAACATTCTCGGACCTTGTCCCGGTCCGCGCTCAGAACCCCTTCCAGCGCTGGCGGTGGTTGAACCTTGGCTGCTCGTGGGCATCGACCTTCTTGGAGCTGGGAGCTGGAACAGCGGCCGTCAGAGGGGCCGGTCCACGCGGGGGACGAGCGTATGTGGAGTCCATGCAGGTGCGGTCGTGGGTCACCTTCATCAAGAAGACGAACCACAGGAAGTAGGCCAGCAGGATCACCAGAACGGCAGGCCAATACAGCGCGAAGACGAACGCCACGCTGGCAGCGGTGAGCAGGGTGATGAACACCAGCGATGCGACGTAACCGCTGATATAGATGTAATGACCAGGCATTGTTCCAAGGTTAGTGTAGTTGATCTGCTTCACCACCGGCCGAAGCTGGAGCTGGAGCACGATCCACAGCGCGATGGTGGCGACCACCGAGATACCGAAGGCGATGTGATGTTGCTCACCTGACGTCAGGATGATCCCAAGAACCGAGGCGACGTAGGCGATCTGGGCGACCAGCAGCCGATGGGACCCTTTGTAGATGCGGTAGCCATTCCCTGGCAGGATCAGCTTGCTGAGCGTCCTGGAGATGAGCCCGGCGGAGTACTTGATGAAACGGGGCATCTTGCGGCCGATGACATCGGCGATGCGATTGCTCTTCACCATCAGGAAGGGACAGAGGGCGCTCATGATGAAAGTGAACGCTCCCGCCAGCGGGTATAATTCGGCGCCTTTGGTGATGGTGGCCGCCTGCCGCCCCACACTGGCATAGAGGACCGACTCCGCACCGCGGGCGCACATGGACGTCGAGACGGCGGTGGCCTGCCGGGAGCTGTAGCCCATGAAGTAGGAGACCGTGGCGGTGATCAGCACGTCGTCGATGAGCACGAGGACGACCGCTACCGCCACGATGCCCATGACCGATGGGAACAGCCCGGGATCGATGAGCATGCCGAAGGCGATGAAGAACACCGCCACGAACGCGTCCCGGAACGGGGCCATCTTCTCCTTCATCCGCTCGGTGATCTTCGTCTCGGCGAAGGCCATGCCGATGAAGAACGCCCCGATCATGCCCGGGATCGAGCAAAGCTCGGCGATAGCGGCGGACAGACAGACCATGCCCAGCGCGAACAGAACGAACATCTCGTCGTTCTTCATCTTGACCAGGTGGGAGATGGTCTTGGGGATTACCAATAGGGCGAGGATGGCGAACAAGGTGACGAAGACCGCCGCGCCGACCACGAACCCGGTGAGAGAGGTATCGACGCCCGTCTTCACTATGAGCCCGCCGACCAGCGCCAGGAAGATGGCCGAGATGAAGTCCTCCACGACCATGACGCCGAGCAGGAAGTCCGTCTCGGGGTTGGAGAGCCGCTTCAGTTCCATGAGCGATTTCATCGCTACCGCAGCGCAGCTCATGGAGATGACCGCAGCGAGGAAGATGGTATCGATGAGCGGCCAGCCCAGGGCGGTGCCCAGGAGGATGCCGGTGAAGAGATTGACGCCAATGTTGATGACCGAGAGGATGATGGCCGGCCGTTCTACCTTCCGAAGCTTAGTGATAGAGAACTCCAGGCCGACGAAGAACATCAGGAGGATTATTCCCAGCTGGGAGATTACCGATATGAACGTGGTGTCCTGGATGAGACCATCATAACGGAACCCGGCGATATCCAGGTGGATGAACGGCCCAATGAGGACCCCAGCGACGATGTATCCGAGAACCACGCTCTGCTTGTAGCGGCTGGCCAAGGCTGCACCTATGAAAGCGACCAGCATGATCGCCCCGACCTCGAACATTATGCTGCTCTCGTTCAGCCCTGTCACCCATCCGCGGACCTGAAGGTAGGAGAGCCGCTGCTATGGGGCCGTAGACCTGACGACGACCAGAGCGCCGCCGCCTTACCCTACCGATCCTTCGCTAGTTGCCCTTCCTCCGCTCAGAAGTCCAGTGCATCCCGGGCGAAGTAAGACATGGTACATACTTGATGTTTTCTAGGCCGGCCTTGGGCGGGGAAAAACGCCTTTAGCGGGACCGCGCATTGTACATGGGATGAGAGGGCCATGGCACGCGCTCACCGCAGAACAGGCGATGGAGGGGTTGTCCACCTCACCGGCCGGGCTATCGCCATCAGAGGCCGACGCCCGCTTCGAGCGCCACGGTCCCAATGAGCTGACGGCCGCGAAAAGCTCGACCGCGCTGACCCTTTTCATCAAGCAGTTCACCGATCCCCTGGTGCTCATATTGCTGGTGGCGGCGGCCATCTCCTTCAGCATCTGGCTTCTCGAAGGCGGGGTGGAGGAGCTATTCGATACGGTGGTCATCCTGGCCATCGTCATCATCAACGCCGCCCTGGGGTTCTACCAGGAGTACAAGGCGGAGCGAACCCTGGAAGCGCTCAGGGACCTCTCCTCCCCCCAGGCCACGGCGGTCAGGGACGGAAAGGAGACATCCATCCCCTCCAAGCGCCTGGTCCCCGGGGACGTCATCGTTCTGGCGACCGGCGACAAGATCGCCGCCGACGCCCGCCTGATGGAGGCGGTGAACCTGGAGATGAACGAGGCGTCCCTGACCGGCGAATCGAACCCCGTGTCGAAGACCGCATCCGGAACATACCCCGAGGACGCCCCGGTGGGGGACCGCCTGAACATGGTGCACTCCGGGACAGTGGTAGGCCGGGGGAGAGGCCGCGCGGTAGTCGTTGCCACCGGCATGTCCACCGAGCTGGGGAAGATCGCTGGACTGGTGGAGGAGGAGAACGAGCGAACCCCGTTGCAGAAAAAGCTGGCCCGCCTCACCGGTCAGCTGGGCATCGCCATAGTGGGCATAGCGGCGATCATCTTCCTGGTCGGCCTGGCGGAGAACGTCCCCCTGCTGGACATGTTCCTGACGGCGGTGTCCCTGGCGGTCGCGGCGATACCGGAGGGTTTGCCGGCGGTGGTGACGGTCTGCCTGGCCCTGGGCCTCGCCCGTATGGCGAGGAAGAACGCGTTGGTCCGCCGCCTTCCCGCCGTAGAGAGCCTGGGCAGCGCCACTGTGATCTGCACTGACAAGACCGGCACGCTGACCACCGGAGAGATGAGCGTGACCGAGGTCGCGCTGGTGCGGGACACGTTCCAGGTGACCGGGGAGGGCTACGCCCCGGTCGGCGAGATCAGAAATGGTAACGGCAAGGCGGAAGTGCGCAACGAACTGGCTTGGCTGGTGAGAGCGGGCGCGCTGTGCAATGATTCCAGACTGGTCAAGGAGAAGGGCTGGACGATACGGGGCGATACCACCGAGGGGACCCTCTTGGTGCTGGCGATGAAGGCCGGCGTGGAAGTGGACGGCCTGAGGGCCGAGTTCCCCCGGGTAGGGGAGGTGCCGTTCGACTCAGAGACCAAGCGGATGACCACCGTACACGTCCGGGGTGGAACGAAGTTCGTGTTCACCAAGGGGGCCGCCGAGAGCGTGCTGCCTTTATGCGTTAAGGCCCTGGTCGACGGCCGCGCGGTCGACCTGTCCGCCGAGCTGCACCAAAAGCTCGCGGAGAAGGACCAAGAGATGGCCAGTCGGGCGCTCCGAGTGCTCGCTGTGGCCATGAAGGAGGCGGCTGACGACGGCCCGGCCGAACTTGGACTGACGTTCCTTGGACTGGTCGGGATGATCGACTCCCCCCGGCCGGAAGCGGTCAGGGCGATCGAACGGTGCCGGACCGCGGGCATCCGGACCATCATGATCACCGGAGACCATGAGCGAACGGCGGAGGCCATCGCCCGGCAGATGGGCATCGGCGACGGGAGGACGGCGGCGATCTCGGGCAAGGAGCTGGCAGCGATGGCACCGGAGGACCTCGCCTCCCGGGTCAGAAAGGCCAGCGTCTTCGCGCGCGTCTCTCCGGAGCACAAGGTCAACATCGTGGAGGCGCTACAGAGGAATGGCCAGGTGGTGGCGATGACCGGCGATGGGGTGAACGACGCCCCGGCGCTGAAAAAGGCGGACATCGGGGTGGCCATGGGCATCACCGGCACCGACGTGGCCAAGGAGTCGGCGGACATCGTGCTCACCGACGATAACTTCGCCTCCATCGCCGCGGCGGTCGAGGAGGGCAGGGGCATCTACGACAATATCCAGCGGTTCGTCGGCTATCTGCTATCGTGCAACGGAGGCGAGATCGCGCTCATCTTCGCGGCGACCGTGCTGTTCACCGAGCCGGGCTTCCTGCCGTTTCTCCTACCGATCCAGATCCTCTGGGTCAACCTGGTCACCGACAGCTTCCCGGCCTTGGCCCTGGGGGTGGAGCCGACCGACCCTCGGGTGATGGAGCGCTGCCCCCGGGATCCCAAGGAAGGGGCGGTAAATCGGAGGGCGGTCTTCCGCATCCTCCTTATCAGTGCGGCCATGGCCGCCGCCGGTCTAATGGCGTTCCAGTTGAGCCTGGACATGAACGCCGACGTGGGCAGGGCGAGGACGGCGGCCTTCTGCACCCTGGTCCTCACCCAGCTGTTCATGGTGTTCTCCTTCCGCTCCGAACGCTCCTCCGTGCTCAGGACCGGGCTGAGGGGCAATCCCCGCCTCCTGTACGCCGTCCTGGTATCCGGGGCGCTGCAGCTGGTGGTGGTCTATGTTCCGTTCCTGAGCGCGGCGTTCAGGACGGTACCCCTGGAGGCGGAGTGGCTGTTCATAATCCCCCTCGCTCTGCTCGGCCTGATCGTCAATGAGGCCGCTAAGTATCTAGACGGCAGGGTGCATCGGGATGAGATCTGCGAGGTGAGAACGGATGGAGATTGATGGCTCGTACGGAGAGGGAGGCGGACAGATCCTGCGGAGCGCGGTGGCGCTGTCGGCACTGACCGGAACGGAAATCACGATCGACCACGTTCGAGGTAAGCGAGGCAAGCCAGGGCTGGCTGCCCAGCACCTGACCGCGGTCATGGGCGTGGCGTCCCTGTGCGACGGAGAGGTGGACGGCGGGTTCGTGGGTTCGACCTCCATCACGTTCAGGCCGGGCAACATCATCGGTGGCGCCTACCAGCTGGACGTGGGGACGGCCGGCAGCATCACCCTGGTCCTGCAGGCGTGCATGCTCGCTTCCTTGCGCGCCCCCATGGCCACCGAGCTGGAGATCAAGGGCGGGACCAACGTCCGGATGTCCCCGCCGGTGGACTTCTACACCAATGTCCTGCTGCCCCTCCTTGGAAAGATGGACTTCGACGTCGAGCTCGAGATCGTCTCCCGCGGCTTTTACCCGCAGGGCGGTGGCACGGTAAAGGCGATCCTCTCCCCCTGTCCGCGGCTCGTTCCGCTGGACCTGGAGGTCCGCGGCCGGCTAGAGGAGGTGGGCGGCATGTCCTTCACCCAGAACCTGCCCGAGCATGTCGGCCAGAGGATGGCCACCGCGGCCCGCAAGGCCTTCCTGGGCCAGGAGCTCAAAATAGGGACCGACCGGACCTCGGGCCACTCGACCGGGGCGGGGCTTGCTTTGTATGCCCGGTATCAGAACACCTTCCTGGGCGCCGACGCGCTGGGCGAGAAGGGCGTGTCGGCAGAGAGAGTGGGAGAGGAGGCGGTCCACCGGCTGAAGGACGAGATGGACGGACCAGGCACGCTGGACCTCCACGCCGCCGACCAACTGCTCGCCTACATGGCCCTGGCCGAGCGGCCATCCCGCTTCATCGTGGGGGATGTGTCCTCCCATCTGAGCACCCAGATGTGGCTGTTGAAAAAGTTCCTGCCGGTCGAGTTCGTCGAGCGCGAGAGGGATGAGGGCGTCCTGGTCGAGGTCTTCCCTAACCGTACATCCCGGGAAGAGTGACCTTCCTTAGTTCGTCCTCCTTTCCTGCCTTCTCGTACATGTCCTTGAGGCCTTTTTCGATCATCTCGGCTTCCTGAAGCAGGGGCCGGATGTCCAGCGAGTCCTTGAGGACGAGCTTGTTGATCGCTCGAGTCACCGCTGCGGCGGCGCGCGCGTCCGGAAACTCGGTGCTCGCCTCCGACAGTAGGGTGATGACGTCGAAGGTGCGGCTGACCCCTTCATTCAGCAGTATGCCGGACAGGCCGACGATGACCCCTCCCTCGAAGATGGCGATGTCGTTCGCTTTCAACATCTCCCTGGCTTCCGAAGTGGAGCCGACTCCCAGCACCTGGCTTTCGGACTCGTCCTTGTTGGGCGGGCGGGCGCTCTGCTTGGTGCTCAATCCCTCCGGCGAGATGATCAGGCGGCACTTGTGATCCTCCACCCAGTCCATGATGGTCTTGCCCAGCTCCTTTAGGACGTGCGGGGGAGGTTGGAACTCGGAAACGAACACTACCAGGCGATCCCCCATCTCGTTCATGTCGCCAGCATAGACGCGCACCGGGCTGTTGGGGACCCCGTTCTTGATCATGGACACGGTGGGAAAGTAATCGGAGTCCACCACCGCGATCTGCCTGAGCTTGAGCTGAGTGACCAGGTAGTTGGCCACGATCGACCCCACCAACCCGATGGATGGGAAACCGTCCAGGACATAACTTCCCCTGAGGTTCATCTCCTCGATCTCAATGATCCGAATGAAGCTCATATTTTTTCGATTCCAACCACTTACTAATAAGATGTTGGTGGGAAGTATTATGGACTGCCCCCGGGATTTTGGAACGATGAGGCCCACGGTGACAGTGAATTGCGCCATGACCGCCGACGGCAAGATCGCCGGTCGATCCCGTAAACAGCTGCGCATATCCTCGGCCGAGGACCTGGAGCGCGTCAAGCACCTGAGGGCCGCCTCCGACGCCATCCTGGTCGGCGTGGGCACCGTTCTGGCCGACGATCCTCATCTGACGGTGAAAGGCAATTCCCCGGCAAAGAACCCCCTCCGCGTCGTGCTCGACTCCCAAGGCCGCACGCCGGAGAGCGCCCGGGTCCTAGACGCCCAGGCACGGACGCTGGTCGCCACCGCCGAGGAGTGCCGGACCACCTGGCCGACCGCCGAGGTAGTGCGCGTCGGCCGGGGGAAGGTCGACATCGGGCTCCTGCTGGAATATCTGTCCGAGAGGGGCGTCCGGACCGTTATGGTCGAAGGGGGCGGAGAGACCATATTCTCCTTCTTCGAGAGAGGACTGGTCGACCGCTACTGTGTGTTCGTCGGCAGCCTGATCATCGGGGGAAGGGGTTCCCCCACCCCGGCGGACGGAGATGGGTTCGAGGACGAGCGCATCGCCCGGCTGAGATTGATCTCCTGCGAGCACCTGGGTGGCGGGGCCCTATTGACCTACGAGGTCGGAAATGGAACGCCGCCCTAGGTTCCTGGCCGACGAGATGCTCGGCTCGCTGGCCCGCTGGTTGCGCATCATCGGTTATGACACCGCCTACGTCCGGAACCTGACTGACAGTGAGATCTTGGAGCTGGCGCACCAGGAGGACCGCTTCTTGCTCACCCGTGACCATCAGCTGGCCGAGCGGGCCGGGGACCGCGGACTGCTGCTGACCAGCGCGCACCTCGAGACGCAGCTGTCCCAGGTCGACGCCGCCTACCATATCGCCTTCACCGAGCCGATGACCCGCTGCACATTATGCAATGGACCGTTGAGCAAGGTCCCGGCTGGGGAGGTGAGCGAGAAAGTACCGGAGCGGGTACGGGCCTTGCATGATGAGTTCTTCGTCTGCCAGAGCTGCGGACAGACATACTGGAAAGGCACCCACTGGGACCGGATAAATGAACGCCTGGAAAGAGTTCTCCGACCTAGAGCCGGTAGTAGTCCTCACTGACGATCTTGCCGGTGCCGGCGTTGATGACCATGATGCCATGGACGCCCTCCACGCACCATATGGGAATGTAGAACACGCCCCGGTCCTCCATGACGATCTCGTCCTCCTTGGGGGAGACCTTCTTCTTCTCGGTGATGGTGACGTGGTTCTCCTCCCGGATGTTCTCCTTCTCGTAGGAGTTGACCCTTATCAGCTCCCGGCGGGCCAGGCGCTTGGCGTCCTCCATGCTGATGGATGGTTCCAGCCTCTTGTGGGCGACCTCGAGGGCGTAGACCACGTCGGTCTTCTCGCTCCACGATTCCACCTTGTGGGTGAGCCCGTTGATCGACAGAATGCCCCTCTCCACGCTGACCTTCTCCCCGCCCATGTACAGGGGGCAGATGTATCCATAAACGTAATGGGGCACCAGCTCGAGCCGATGCCGGAACCCCGCCACCGTCTGCCGGGACAGCTCCTTCACATCGTCCACACCGATGACCGGGCGGACTATCCGCTCTCCCACCGACGGCTCTGAGATATCCTCTAGCAGCTCGGGGGATACCAGCTTGGGAAAGTCGTCGGCGACCAGTTCGTCGACCAGACCGTGATCACGGTCCCCCATCACCCTCTCGATGCGGGTCCTTCCGATCTCATGTTCCAAGGCGTCCCGGTCCCATATCGTCACCGAGCGATCGAGCGTTTCGATGAAGGAGGGGGGCACCGCTTCCAGGGTGGCGATTATTTTCTTGCCTGCGTGGTCCTTGAACCGGGTCATGAAAGCATCGACCACCGGCCGATCCAGGGTCGATAATAGGCAGAACACGACCTCGCTGGGGCCCTTTCGGGCCAGCAGATAGCCGTCCTCCTGCGAGGTCTGGAAATCACGGGCCTGCAGTATCTCACTGACCAAAAGGGCCAAGGAGGTCAAAAACGCACCGTGGCCCCCAATATGGTGGGGTCTTAAATACGTTTCCAGGCAGAATCGAGGTCCCCGTTTCTTGACTTGCCCTTTACCGGCCGGACGGTTAGGACATGTGATGTTTTAATCGAATCATTTATTAAACTGCCATAGATTCTCGGATAGATTATTTTAAACTGGAACGGTGTGGGATGTTTGGTGGGAGCAAGAAGAGCATAGCAGTAATGGTAATTGTCGTTCTGGTCATCACCGCCGGTCTGGCCGTTCTCGTTACCAGCAGCGGCGGTTCGAAAAAGCTCGAACCCATTTCCAACACAACCGCAAAGGTATGGTTAAATGTCAATACCGACCAAAATTCATCGGTGAGCCCTGGTGACGCCTGGGGGGAGATCGAGACCTTCCAAGACGCAAAGGTCGGCACCCTCAACTACTTCGGGAACGTGACCCTGACCCAGAACCCGAACACCGAGGCCGTCGTGCTTGACGGCTATGTGTGGGTAATGAGCCGTGGTAACACCCCCAACGCCAGTGTGCTACGGTTCACTCCGGGGATCGGAGGGAGCTCCTGGAACCTGTCCTTCGAAGCCTATGCACCCAATGGGGGAATCTACATAGGAAATGACACTTCCAGCCCCCAGAGATTCGCCCTGCGGGCCTGCGTGGTCAATGGCCGCGGGGTGCCGGTGGCGACGGTCGAGCTTTCCTATGGGACGGAGGACAATACCTACATTCGCGTCGCCGATAGCCTAGGTACCTGGACCACCATTGCCGATCGGATCCAAGCGGCGGAGACCAAAAAGACCTCGGGCTACGGTTTCGCTCCCGACCGATATATCGTCTCTTTCCAGCATGTGAACGGCCAGGATTGTGTCGTACGGGTCATCAGCACCGCGAGCGGCCTCGTCGGTTCGGCCACCGTCCCCATCCCATCGGCCTGGGGTTCCCCCCATCAGCTGGCAATGGGTTTCGACTCGATCGTGCAGTGCTATTCCACCGGTGTAGCAAAGTGCGGTTCCTGGGTGATCGACAATCTGGCCTGCCGCGGCGGGACCGTCCCCTACACTTTGGTGGGACCGACCTACGAGTACGCCGCCGAGAACGGCACGATGGTCGGTGACGGACAGGGCAACTACGGCAGACCGGTGGACAATGCGACCGTCACCATCTCCGGGGTAGCGGCCAGGTACAATGCGACCACTCACCTTTATGAGGCCGATCTGCCCATGAACGCCGACTGGAACAAGCGTTACGACTATACAGTAAGGGTGAACGGCATCCTTTACAAGGACAGGATGGCCTTGACCATGGTGTCCTCTCCAGAGCATGCCTTTCTGCCGCTATGGTGGAACGGGTGGGATTGGGTGAGCGTGTTTGGCCAGGATGATATCAGCAGTTTCCAGGAGATCCTCAGCACCTATGCGGGGTACGACCACCCCCTGACCGCTTATGTCATCTCCCCTTCCGGCAGTGCCAATGCCATCCTCGCCACCCAATCGGAATTGGCCATCCATAATCCCCATGGGTACAATAATTACATGACCGATAACGCGGTCTTCTGGAACGATGCGATGAAAGATGCCATCAGTGGCCAGTCCACGATGGATGCATACCGGTTCGCCAGCAAATGGGATGACCCGTCCTATGTCGGCAAGGGCCGCACCTTCATCTCCATGGCCAATCCAGGGAACTTGGCAAGCTACGAGAAGATGTATGCCCTGTACCTGAACGGGGTCCGCATCGATGGCCGATCGTCGGAAAGGTCGTGGGGCACCGCCGGCAACTTCAGCGAGATAGGCAGCTGGTATACCAAGAACTACGGCTACACCGACCCTAACGCGGCCTGGTACCCGTACTCGAACATCGATATGATGGATGCCAGTCGCCAGCTGAGCTGGGACCATTATCAGGACTGGAACACCACCTTCAAGATGGTCGACTATGTGGCCACCCACAATGGGGTCCTGCGGGCCTACGGACACAATGACCATGGGAGCCCGATCATCCAGATCCCCGAGCAGATGCACTGGATCGACGCTGCCAAGACGAACTACAGCTTAGAGAACTGGAAGGCCACCGACGGAGAGGTGGCTTCCTACGTATATGGCCGGTGGTCAACCGACGTATCGTTCGCTGAAGGTCGCTCCACCGCCAACACCTGGGTCTTCGATGTGTGCAGGAAGGACCCCCAGGCTGCCGGTTACTGGCTCGTCCCGGTGACAGTGGGAGTGGACCTGGGCGGTAAAACGGTCAAGGACATTGCGGTGAAGGAAGGCGGCAAGACCTACAAGATGAGCGATGGCTCCCTGCACAACCTCGATGGGAAGAGGACCATGGACCTGGGATACGACATCCGCGACGGCAAGCTTTACGTGTCCCAGTTCTGGAACTCCAGCACCACCCTGACCGTGATCTTCGAAACGGACCCCTCGGTCACCACCATAGAGCTGAGCCAGGCCTTTACCCCCCTGATGAAAGAGCCTTGAGGTCGGGACCAACATCAAGATAGGAGGCAGCGACCATGTAGGTCATCGGGAACATGGGCCGCTCTAAGATCTTGGGCCTCCTCGGCGCCTCGTTGCTGGTCCTGGGCGTAGCGATCCTACTGGTGGCCATCGCCGAGGGGGAAGCGAGCATAGCATTGGTCATCATCATCCCGATCATCTATGGCGGGGGGGCCCTACTGGTTCTGGCAATCCTGTTGGTCTTTGTCGGTTTCTTCCTCTTGTCGTTCTCCTTGGCCCAAAGGACAGTCCCCGGAAGCGCCTTCGGCCCCCACGGAAATGAAGAAGGGGTTTGGCGGCGTGGTCCTCATCGGCCCGGTGCCCATCGTGTTCGGCTCGGCCCGGGCGCTCAAAGGGACGTGGGCCTTGGCGGCCCTGGCTGCGCTCTCCTTGATAGTGTTCTTGCTCTTCCTGTTCATCCTTCTGAGATGAGGCGGAGGGCCGCGCTCTCGAGACCTTCGTCCTTCTTCTTCGCCTCGCGCAGCGCGGAAGTTATGATCACATAGCGCTCGAAATCCATTCCTCGCTTTCTCAGCACCCGGCCCAGGGCGTGTTCCAGCTCTTCCTTGCGCAACTTTATGTCGAGCGCATCCTTCAACAGCTCTCGGTCCGCGGGGCCTAGCGATGCCACTCCTCGACCACCTTGAGGAAGTTCTGGAAGATCTCTGAACCGTGCTCGGTGTTCTCTACCTCAGGGTGGAACTGCAGCCCGTAGAACGGCTTGTCCTTGACCTTGATGGCCTCCACCGGGCAGCTGATGGTGTGCGCTAGCACCTCGAAATTATCGGGCAACTTCACCACCTCGTCGTTGTGGCTTTCCCAGACCACGAACTCCTTCGGCAATCCCCGGAAGATCTCATCCTCCCGGTCGACGATGAGAGTAGCCTTCCCGAACTCCGGCTTGCCCGCCGCGCTCGTCGCTCCACCGTAGTGGTTGGCCATGAAATGGAACCCGGCGCAGATGCCCAATATGGGGAAGTCGGCCCGATCGAGGTATTCGCCGTTGCGGCCCATCTTCTCGCCCTCTGCGGCGACATGGGGAGAGCCACCGGACAGAACGAGCACATCCACGTCCAATTGGTCGAGGGGGGTGTTGTTCGGTATGATCTTGGTCTCGACGTCCAGATATTTAAGGACCCGCCATTCACGGTGGGTCCACTGACCGCCGTTGTCGACCACGTAGACGCGCATGAGCGTGTGAACGAATCCACTTAAATAAAATTTCTCTTCCCGGAGAGGACGTTGGGAAAAAAATCAGATTTATTAGCCAGTCCGCCATCTTACCCGGCGATGAAAGCGGTCCTGTTCGACCTGGGGCACACACTGATCGATTACTACTGCGACTGGAAGGGCCCAGAGGAGAGAGGCATTGGACGCATCTACGACCTCGTTCGCCAGGGGTCCCCGCGAGTGGACCGCACCGAGTTCACCGCGTACCTCTCCGAGCAGTTGGTCCGCGCTCGCAACCTGAAGTACAACAGGATGGTCGAGGTGCCCCTGGTCGAGCTGATAGGCACCTGCCTGGAACGGTACGGCTGCCTGGACGAGGACAACCTGCAGCAGAGCCTGGAGGCCTTCTACGGGGTGCTGCTAGAGGACCGCAAGCTGGTGAACGGGGCGGCCGAGCTGCTGGCCAGGCTGAAGGACCGGGGCCTGAGCATCGGCCTCATCTCCGATGTTGCCTGGGGCCTTCCTTCGGAGTTCCCCATGCGGGACATCAGGTACTTTGGCCTGGATGCCTACTTCGACGACTATGTCTTCTCGACCGACCGTCGGGCTGAGGAAACCTCACCCCAAGATCTTCAAGATCGCGCTATCGAACCTGGGCGTGGATGCGTCCGAGGCGATGTATGTGGGTAACTCCATCGTGCAGGACATCAAGGGCGCCAAGGGCGTGGGCATGATGGCGGTGCTGAAGAGGTCTGCCTACTGCCCGCTCGAAGAGGGGGTCGTCCCGGACCACACCGTCTCCAATCTGGACGAGGTCGACGGACTGGTCGAGTAAGGCCACTTTCGGTCACTTTCGGGGACCTCCCCCGGAGGAGCATAGTATCTCGGTCCTACAATGGGACATGCTTCTCACGGAGAAGGTAAAACTAATGGTAGATCCAGACCAGAAGCTGATCCTTCTCACCACAATGGAGATCTTCAACTTGGCGTGTGATAAGATATCAGCAATTGCGTTCAAGGAGAAGAGGTTTGACAAATTTTCTTTACATAAACTGACATATTATGGTATCAGGGATGAGTTCAAGCTGCCCGCCCAGCTTGCTATCAGAGCCATTGGGAAGGTAACTGAATCGTACAAGCAAGAAAGGACCGCAGCCCATCAATTTCGGAAGCGTGGGTGTGTCGTGTATGATGATCGGGTGCTCTCGTTAAAAGGAACAGAGAGCGTTTCAATAGGTACGATAGAAGGTCGAATGACCATCCCAATTAATTGTCGACAGGGGGGCTATCGAAAGGGAAGATACGAAATCAGATGGACCTTGTTTATGTTGATGGGGCCTTCTATCTGAACATAGTGGTCGAAGTACCCGATGAAGGTGAATTCCTACCTGTTGGGTTCCTGGGCATAGACATGGGAATAAAAAATCTGGCAGTTACAAGTGATGGCGAAATATTTAGCGGAGATAGTTGCAGAAAGCAAAGAAAAAAATATTTGACATTGAGAGGCAAGCTCCAGAAGGTCGGCACTAGGTCGGCCAAGAAACATCTTAAGAAACTGGCTCGAAAGGAGTCGCGTCATAAAAAGTATACAAATCATTGTGTTTCTAAGACCATAGTACTTGCCGCTGAAGGCACAGCGAGAGCGATTGCTATCGAGGATTTGAACGGCATTCGCTCTCAGAAGACGGTTAGCAAGCGGCGAAGAGCGGAGAGAGATGTCTGGGCTTTTGACCAATTAAAAAATTTTATCGAATATAAGGCCAAAATCGTGGGGGTCCCAGTCGTATGGTTAATCCTTATGATACATCCATGATATGCTCAGAGTGCGGTCATTGCGACTCAGACAATCGAGTAAAAAACCGCTTTCTATGCCTGCGATGCGGTCATCAGGAAGATGCAGATGTGAATGCCGCCAAGAACATCGCAAGCAGGGCCGCCATAGCCCGGCCTATTGTCGTCCCCCCGAAGATAGAAGGGGTTTGGAATGACAAGCCTCTATCATTCCAGATAGATGCTGGCTACTCCCATTCGACCGTCGCGGGCGGTTTGTTGGTGATGTCGTAGACCACGCGGTTGACGTCGCTCTTCATCTCGTTGGTGATGCGGACCGAGATGTGCTCCAGGACCTCGTGCGGTATCTTCGAGTACGAGGCGCTCATGCCGTCGATCGATTCCACCGAGCGCACCGCGATGGTCCGTCCGTAGGCGCGGTTGTCGCCCTGGACACCTACCGACTGGCAAGGGAGCAGGACGGCGAAGTACTGCCACGGACGGGTCATCTTCCCGGCCGCGGAGGCGTTCTCGAGCTCCTCCTCCACGATGGCACACGCCTCGCGGACGATATCAACCGCTTCCGGGGTCGCCTCGCCCAGCACCCGGATGGCAAGGGCGGGACCAGGGAATGGCTGGCGTTCCGCCACTTCGACATTGAGGTACCGCGCGACCTTGCGCACCTCATCCTTGTACAGATCCCTCAGCGGTTCGACCAGTTTCATGTTCATGTCCTTGGGGAGCCCGCCGACGTTGTGATGGCTCTTGATGACATCCCTGACGCCGTCCCCGCTCTCGATCCAGTCGGGGGCGATGGTGCCCTGCACCAGGAACTCGGCGCCATACTCCTTGGCGGTGCGCTCGAAGACGCGAATGAACCGCTCGCCGATGATCTTGCGCTTTCTCTCCGGCTCGGTAATGCCCTGCATGGCAGCGAAGAACTCCTCGCTGGCATCGATGAGGCGATAGTTCACGCCAAGCCGATCGAACATCAGGCCCACGGCCTCGGTCTCGCCCTTCCTCATGAAGCCGTTGTTAACGTAGACGGTCAGGAGGCGGTCGCCGATCGCTCGGGACACGAGCACCGCGGCCACCGTACTGTCCACTCCCCCGGAACAGGCGATGATCGCCCTTCCCTTGATCTGGGCCTTGATCTCCTCGATCTGCTCGTTGACGAACTTATCAGGCTTGAACATCCTTGCTCACCTCCTCGGAATCACGCTCGACCGACTCGGCCATATCCTCCCGGTGTCTGGTCAGCTTCTGGGCGATGCCCTGTTCCTTTAGACCAAGTATCTGCAGCGCCAGCAATGCGGCGTTGTCCCCACGGTCCAGGCCTACCGCTGCGACGGGGATCCCTGACGGCATCTGAACAATGGACAGGATGGAGTCCAGGTTGACCTTGCCGCTCACCGGGACGCCTATGACCGGCCTCACCGTCGATGCTGCTACCGCCCCAGGCAGGGCTGCGGATAGCCCGGCAATGGCGATGAATATCTCAGCATCGCTGCCGGAGACGATCTCCCTGACCCGGTCGGGGGTGCGATGGGCGGACGCTACCACGGTCTGAGAGCTGACTCCGAACTCTTTGAAAATATCAGAGGCCCTCTTGGCCACCGGGGCGTCGTGCTTGCTGCCCAGGATGATGAGGACTTGCGGCATCATGCCATGCAAACAATGCTCCATTAAAAAAGGTTGTGATGGGAAGGGGTTTGAGTTACCCGTTCAGGATTTCATGATGGCCAACAGGAACACACCTATGGCGATCAAGGCCCCGATGAGGGCTGCCAGGATGTAAAGGAAGGCTGCCCAGATGGTCGCTCCGATGTTAACGTCGATCAGGCTGGGGTCCACCAGGCGGAGGCCAACCCAGATGATGCCAATGAGCAGGCCGACCACGAGGAGCACAACACCGATGGTGCGGCTCTTGCCACTCCCGAAGTAGGCGGTGAAGATACCAGCCAGTACAAGGAAGAGGCCCAAAGTCATTAGAAGTATAGTCAAGAATTCCATCAGTTGCATTTTTTCACCTGTTTCAGAACTTAATGCCCGTGAGCGTCTTGGTGTCTATGACCCCGGGGATCGATCTGATCTTGTCCACGACCACCTGGCCTAGGAGGTTGAAATCCTCTGCTTCGATCTTTGCGATCAGATCATACTCTCCGAACAGGGGATGGAGCTCTACGACCTCCTTGACCTTGAGGAGCTCGTTGTAGACCTCATGCTCCTTGGCCGGCGCTGTGCTAATCAGTACGAACCCCACTGCCAAACTCTCACCTTGCTGCCCCATTAGTTTATATGTGATAATAAATGTTTCGACCTCGAAATTTTTACTGGCTTACGGAGTTTTTTAACTTAATAGGCGCGATAAAACACCCGCTTTCACGACGGAGGGAGGGGAAGCTTGAGCAGATTCGAAGCTCTTTCTAAAGGTCCGACCGCCTGCTTCGCCGCCTCCCTGGCAGACCATCGAGACGACCGGGACCTACCGTTGGCTAACATCAGGCAAGACCTCCCTAGTGAGAGACGGACATATGATGCAAGATGCTCCGGCCGAGGGGGCAAATCATTGATCGGCGAACCGGTCGAGGGCCGACAATAGGTCGCCGGCCCTGTGCTCCACCCCTTCCCATGTAGGGATATTGGTCACAGATCCCTTTGATTCAAGAACGAACGAGGCCGTGGCATTTCCATAGGCCATCGATTCGAGGAGCCCGTGACCGCGATATTGTCCAGCGTAGAAGCCGGCCCGGAAGGCGTCCCCCGCGCCGGTAGGATCGATGATCTTTTCCGGCCTGGCCGGCAGCACCTTCCATGAACCCTTTCCCGTAAAGGCCACGGCGCCCTCCCCGCCCCGGGTGTTGATCACTGTAGAGACGTACGGAAGCAGGCCTTCCGGTCCCGCCGCGCCCATGTATCTAAGGGCAGTGCGGAGCTCGTTCTGGTTGCAGAAGAAACGATCGGCCAGCGGGAGGGCGAGCCGGAACGTCTCCTCGTCCCAGATGCGGTGGACTTCCTGGGCCGGATCGAAGGAGATGTCCTTTCCCAGCCCTCGGGCCTCCTTCATCACCTTCAGGTAGTATTCCGGCCGGCCGGTCGAGATGTGCACGAACTTGGCCTCGCGGGCGGCGGCCAGGCGTACCTCGAAATTGGCCATGTCTCGCATCGGTCCCTGATAGACGTAGGCGACCTGGTTCTCCTGGGCGTCGGAGACGATGAGCACGGTGGATGTCTCATAGCCGTCGACGGTCACGACCTCTTTCAGATCTACTCCCTTCGATTCCATGAAGTGGCGGAAGTCCGGCGGAAGGTCCGCGCCGACGAAGGAGCACAATGCGGTGGGGACGCCCAACGAGGCGGCGACGGTGGCGATGTTGGCGCCGGTCCCCCCGTGGTAGCGGTGCTTCTCCAGTATGTCTACGGAGGTGTTCGGTTCAGGAAAGTGATCGAGGGACATTATCTGGTCCAGGCACACGTGGCCGTAGACGACCAGGAACGGCCTCATGTCCCCTCTTGCCAGCCCCCGAGATACTTCTTCTGGCCCTTGGTCAAGGAATCGATGCTCACGCCCATGACCTTGAGCTTGGTGCGTGCCACTAGCTGGTCCAGCTCCTCCGGGACATTGTAGACCTGGGGCTCCATCTTCTTGTGGTTCTTGACCAGGTGCTCGAGCGAGAGAGCCTGGATGGCGAAGCTCATGTCCATGATCTCCACTGGATGTCCCTGCCCCGCAGCCAGATTCATTAGGCGGCCTTCGGCGATCAGGTAGGCCTTCCGGCCGTCCTTGAAGGCGTACTGGTCCACTGACTCCCGCACCCGCTGGGGCTTCCCCGCCAGTTTCACCAGGGCGATCTTGGAGACCTCGTTGTCGAAGTGGCCGGAGTTGCCTATGACGCAGCCGTCCTTCAGGACCTTGAGGTGCTCGGCCCGGATGATGTCCTTGTTCCCGGTCGCGGTGATGATGATGTCGGCCAGCTTGGCCGCTTCCAGCATGGGCATGACCTCATAGCCGTCCATCTTGGCCTCGATCGCCCTGACGGGGTCCACCTCGGTGACGATGACGTTGGCACCCATGCCCTTCGCCCGCATGGCGATACCCCTTCCGCACCAGCCGTAACCGGCGACCACCAGGTGCTTGCCGGCGATCAGGAGGTTCGTGGCGTTCATGAACCCGTCGAAGGTCGACTGCCCCGTCCCGTAGCGGTTGTCGAACATGAACTTCATGTGAGCGTCGTTGACCGAGATCACCGGGAACTCCAGCTTGCCTTCGGCGGCCATGGACCGCAGGCGCACCACGCCGGTGGTGGTCTCCTCGTTCCCGCCCTTAACCTTCTTCAGCAGGTTCCGGCGCTCAGTATGAATGATGGTGATCAGGTCAGCACCGTCGTCGATGACAAAATCCGGGCCCATGTCCAGCACGGAGTTGAGGTTGGCGTAGTACTCTTTGTTGCTTTCGCCCTTCTTGGCGTACGTTTCCAGGCCGTAGTGTTCCTTGAGCGCCAACGCCACCGAATCATCGGTGGAGAGGGGATTACAGCTGGCCAGCCGCACCTTGGCGCCGGCCTCGGCGAGGGTCAGGGCCAGTATGCCGGTCTTGGCCTCCACGTGCAGGGCCATGCCGACCTTCACGCCCTCCAGGGTCCTCTCCTTTACCAGCCTCTCCCTTATGTCCTGAAGCACGCTCATGTGGGCCTTGGCCCATTCCAATCGTCTAACTCCCTTCTCTACAAGCTCGTCCACGGGAACACCACCCTTGGCATTGAAAAAGCCCTTAATGTGCTTTGCTACCCCTTCAGCAGGGCGCACATGGCCTCTCTGGACCGCCGGAGGTTATCAGCATTGCTGAACGAGGCGATGAGGCGCTTCCTCTCCGCCGGATCGTTCCTGAGCTCGTGAATGGCATTCTCGATGCTAGGGGCCGCCCTGGTCAGCTCGTCGACCGCGGTGACATGTGATTCAACGGCCGTCCGAGACAGCGGGTTCAGGTCGATGGCCAGCACGGTCTTCCCGGCTTTGACCAGCGCACCGGCCCGGTCACCATCTTCCAGGGGGATGAGCACGACATCGGCGCGATAGATGCCTTCGGTGGCGCACCGGGCCCGGTCCGACGCTATACCTTCTAACCGGGACGCTTGCTCTCGCCCCAGCACATCTCGGCCGCCGTGTCGCTCCAGATACTGGCACACCCTCTCCACCCTCTCCGGGGAGCGGTGGAACAGGTTCACCTCGACCTGGGCAGGGACGGCTCGGGCCAGGGATAGTAGCCCTTCGGCGCACAGGCCGGCGGCGTTGCCGTTAATGGTGATGACCGGACGCTTCGCTTCCAGCAGGTGCGCGGCCATGACCATCTCGGACCGCTGGGCGGTCTCAGCTGGTCCTCTCGCCCAGCAGATAGTCGAAGGCCTCGCCCCGGCCGTGGGCGATGAGCCCGGTCGGCGCGACCACGCCTTCCCTGACCAGATCGGACATCCTCTCCCGCACCACTAGGGATCGGTAGCGGGGATGGTCCTTGGATATCTCCATGCTCCGACCATGGGCAAGGAGCGTATAATCATTATCGTTCCCACGTAACGACAGTGTTATGGCCAGCGTCCGAGGGGCGACAAACAAAGATAATAAAGGCTATCGTAATGTACTTATACTCGTTTTCCAATCTACTTGAACATACCGGTCGTTGTATCCCTGGTGATAAAATGAAACTTCTAGGAATGATCCAGGACGTTGGTTTTGATGGAAAGCTCATCGTAAGGGGAGCTTTCGCCCCCGCCCCCCGGGAGAGGGTCGTGGACAACAGGAGCAAGCCGCTGGGCTACGTGCGTAGAGTGTTCGGCCCGGTCGACTCACCCTACATCATCGTTGAACCGGCTGGTAAGAGCAACCTGCTCGCAGCTGTGGGGAAGCAGGTCTACGTCGAGGAGGTCGGATATTATGCCAAAGGTAAGAGAAGGGACCGAAGAGATTGAGAAATGCCCCGAGTGCGCGGGCAAGCATCTGGTCAGGGACTATGAGCGCGGTGAGCTCATCTGCGAGGACTGCGGTCTAGTGCTGGACGATCAGTTCATTGATCAGGGGCCGGAGTGGAGGGCCTTCGACGTTGAGCAGGGTGAGAAGAGGGCCAGGACCGGGGCCCCCATGACCTATACCATTCACGACAAGGGCCTGTCGACCGAGATCTCCTGGAAGAACAAGGACAGCTACGGCAAGAGCATACCCACCAGGAATCGCGCTCAGCTCTATCGCCTGCGGAAGTGGCAGCGCCGGATCAGGGTCTCCAATGCCACAGAAAGGAACCTGGCGTTCGCGTTGTCCGAGTTGGACCGCATGGCCTCGGCCATGGGCCTGCCCCGGAACGTGCGGGAGACGGCGGCCATGGTATACCGTAAGGCGGTCAACAAGAACCTCATCCGCGGACGGAGCATCGAGGGAGTGGTAGCGGCGTCGTTGTACGCAGCATGCCGCCAATGTAACGTTCCGAGGACGCTGGACGAGGTCGCCAACTCCTCCCGGGTAGGGAGAAAGGAGATCGGAAGGACCTACCGGTTCATGACCCGAGAGCTGAAGCTGAAGCTCATGCCGACCAGGCCCCAGGACTATGTGCAGAGGTTCTGCTCCGAGCTCAAGCTCAGTGGCGAGGTACAGTCCAAGGCCGCCGAGATCCTGAAGGATGCGGCCAAGAAGGAACTGACCTCCGGACGCGGCCCAACGGGAGTAGCGGCCGCGGCCATCTACATCGCCTCCATCCTGTGCAACGAGCGCAGGACCCAGAGGGAGGTCGCGGACATTGCTGGGGTCACTGAGGTCACCATCAGGAACCGCTACAAGGAGCTGACCGAGAAGTTGGGCATCGAGATCCAGCTCTAAGCTCCAAACACCTTTTTCAATTTTTCTTTAACTTAGGTGAGCGGGAAGTCCCCCTGCGCAAGCGGGGGATGCTCTCGAGCAATAGCACTTTCGGACATTTCACCGTTCGAAATTATTACATGAAGGTCGTCAGGAAATTTCTTGCTCTGACACGATCGCCAACAAGTGCCGTCTCTACTCGAACACAGAGGTGGTAACCGTCGCTATCACGCGATCGTAACGCTTCGATCAAAATCCTCGACCGAGGATACAACAACGAGGCCATGAAGCCACTGAACGAAGCGCTGACCATAGACCTCCAGGACATTTCCGGGGCATCCAAGCTCAAGAGCGAGACCACAAACCACGCCGCGCCGGCCTGAATACCCTTACCCCTCTCAGGGACGGACCCGGGACAGCCGCATGTACTCGGTACCGTCCTTCTTGACCCAGGCGAACAGTATGTCCTTTTTCACCCCATGGGCCAGGCGGACCGCCCGGGAGATCTCCGGCCAATTGGTAGTATACTCCTCAGGGATGGCATGCACCAGCCAGCGAGCGTGGGACTTTTCAGGGTCGTCCTCGTATACTCGGAAGTGGGAGCCGTACTTGAAGCCGGTCTTCACCACCAGTCCGCGGGAGCGGAGGTCATCGTACGCCTTGAGCCGAAGATCGAAATCATGCTGGAACTTCAAGCCTCGTTTCTTGAACCGCTCCAGGTTCACCCGGCGGCCGGATACGATCGTCGATACGTTCAGCCGCTCACGTTCCATCAGATGCGCTGCCTCGATCAATGATAGCTGCAGCACCTTGCCCAGCTTCTTGCCGTAGAACCCGTTATCGTACAGCCGCTGGGCTCCTGGCTCGTCGAAGACCATCACGCGGTCCTCGAGTAGAGACCCTTCCACGGGCGGCCCGCTCCATTCTCGGTGAGCCACCCCCTTGGGATCGCTGCGGTCAGCGTGGTAGTAGGTCAGATCCCCCTCTTCATCGACGATGGCGATGAGTAGCTCTTTCCGCGTTTTCTCGGAGCGCTCCATCTCGGCCATGAACGGGCCGATGCTGAACACTGAACGTTCCGATATCGCCGACACCCAGTTCTTGGTCTGGGCGCTGCTCGGGGTTCCTCCACGAGGGAATACTCGAAAATCGAACTCGTTTCCCGCTGATTTGACCAAGAATCCTCTTGACCGCAGGTCGCGATAGACGATGTACTTGATCTCGAAGTCCCGATGGGCTGAGGAAGCGCAGGCTACCAGGCGGTCCATCGGCAGCGGCTCGCCGTCCTTGAGGACCTCCAGGCGAGCGCTCTCGACCAGATAGATGGCCTCCAGCAGGTCCAGCTCCAGACCGCCACCGGAGACGGGGTAGCCATAGTAACCTTTATTATAGATCTGGCTGGCCTCGGTCTGGTCCCTGATCAAGACATTATCATTCACCAGTTCCCCAGGCATGCTACTGGCAAAACCCCCCATGCTAATAATCCTTTCCTCATTCCAGCGACCCATCGTCGGTCGTTTAGATTGCGGTGGAAGGATTTATCTAGCGGTAACCCTCAATACATCGTTCACAACCTGAAGTTACTATGAACGGCCGGTGAGATCAATGGTAGAACTTGACGAGCTCCTTTCGGTCATCGAGAACCCCACGAGGCGCAAGATCCTGGAGGCGCTGGTTCGGGAGCCCCACTACCCCCTGCAACTGTCCAAAGAGCTGGGGATGAGCCAACAGGCGATCATGAAGCACCTCAAAGTGTTGGAAGGGTACCATTTGGTGAAGAGCTTCCAGGAAGCAAGCGATCTGGGCGGGCCGATGAGGAAGAAGTACTGTCCCGCCCTGAACTTCACTATCGTGGTGGACCTGGGACCGAACCTGTTCAACGCTGAGCTGCTGACCCGCGAGCACATCGTCCAAGCGGTCACGGCGCGGGGGCACAGGAAGGACCGGTCAGAGCTGGACGACCAGGTCAGGCAGCTGAGGGAGAGCATGGCGGAGATCGACCGCCAGCTCATCGAACTGCAGCAGAAGAGGGAGGGGCTCATCGAGGAGAGGGAAAGGACCATGGACGAGGTCGCCCGCCTCATAGCCGGACTGCCCGATTACCAGGTTCGGAAGGTCATGTATGAGTTCATCAGCAGACCGGACCTCGATCCCGAGGAGATAGCCCGCGAGCTGTCCATCCGGGACGAGGTGGTGCTGCGCTATCTGAAAGTATGGCTGGAGGGATGAAAATGAGCGATGAACAGAGCCCCCGGAAGAGGGCGGAGATGTATATGGAGCAGATGCTCCGGGTAGCTACCGAGGCTGGCCAGATGCTCGATAAGACCATGGCCATCATGGAGACGAGCTCAAAGGAGCTCCTAAGCGCAGTCTCCCGGGAAACGAAGGACAATACCCACGAGATCAAGCGCCTTGCCAACGAGATCATGGGAGAGGTCAAGGAGGACATCCCCCGGGTCCGGGCCGAGCTCCGGGAGATGGAGGCCAGGGCCAGGGAGAAGCTACGGGAGTTCGAGGGCAAGTAAAGCAATCTATTATATAGAAGGGCTAGCAATACACTTCCTCTAGTATACAACTTCTAGTTGTCTACTATACTATTGGAGGCTAAATGAACCCTGAGGTCCCCGAAAGGGAGCGGACCCCGGTGCCCCGTCGCCGGTGGAAGCCGCTTGACGAACCGGACAGAAGAGTGAACGAGCTAGCCCTGGAGCACGCCACGAGCGTGGCCGAGCCAGCCTTTGAAACACAGGTCGGTTGGGGCGCTCATTAAATAAGCGCTCTGACCAAAGAACATGTGAGAGTGAATATCATGGATTCATCAGAGAAAGTACTAAAGGTCGCCGAAGCCAAGTCCAAGGACGCGGAGCGCGGCATCGCCAGGGTCGACCCTGCGGTCATGGAGGTCCTCGGCATCACCGCCGGCGACGTCATCCAGATCGAGGGGAAGAAGCGCACCGTGGCCATCGTCTGGCCGGGGTACCCGGAGGACGCCAACCGCGGAGTGATCCGCATCGACGGCACCATCCGCCGTAACGCTCAGACCAGTATCGACGAGAAGGTCGCCATTGTCAAAGTCAACGTTAAAGAGGCCCGCAAGATCGCCTTTGCTCCCACTGAGCCCCTCCGCATCATGGGTGGCGAGGAGTATCTAAGTCAGACCTTGGAAGGACGGGCGGTGACCAGGGGGGACGTCATCCAGATCAATGTCATGGGCCGAAGGATCGACCTGGTGGTGGTCTCCTTCACCCCTACGTCAGATGCGGTGCTGGTGCACCGGACCACCGAGGTCAAGATCAGCGAGAAGCCGGTCAAGGAAGGCGCCTCCAACAGGCCCAAGGTCACCTACGAGGACATCGGCGGCCTGGGCGACGAGGTCAAGCGCGTTCGTGAGATGATCGAGCTGCCCCTCAGCCACCCTGAGCTGTTCGAGCGGCTAGGGGTGGAAGCGCCCAAGGGGGTGCTACTGCACGGGCCACCTGGCACCGGCAAGACGCTGCTGGCGAAAGCCGTCGCCGGGCGAGACCAACGCCAACTTCGTCACCATCGGCGGGCCCGAGATCATGTCCAAGTTCTACGGCGAGAGCGAAGAACGTCTCCGGGAGATATTCAAGCAGGCCCAGGAGAACGCGCCGAGCATCATCTTCATCGACGAGATCGACTCCATCGCCCCCAAGCGCGAAGAGGTAACTGGCGAAACGGAGCGGCGGGTGGTGGCCCAGCTGCTGTCCCTCATGGACGGCCTGGAGGCCCGGGGCAAGGTCGTGGTCATCGGCGCGACGAACCGCCCCAATGCCCTGGACCCAGCCATACGAAGGCCGGGAAGGTTCGACCGCGAGATCGAGATCAACCCACCCAACCGCGAAGGCCGACTGGACATCCTCCAGATCCACACCCGGGGGATGCCCCTGGAGAAGGACGTCAACCTGGAGCAGCTGGCCGACCTGACCCATGGCTATGTGGGAGCGGACCTCTCGGCGCTCACGAAGGAGGCGGCGATGCACTCGCTACGCCGTATCCTGCCGGAACTGGACCTGGAGATGGAGTCCATCCCCATGGACCTGCTGATGAAGATCACCGTCAGGAGGGATGACTTCTTCGCCGCCCTGCGGGAGATGCAGCCTTCCTCCCTGCGCGAGGTGTTCATCGAGACGCCCAACGTCCACTGGGACGAGATCGGCGGACTGCTCGACGCCAAGAGAGAGCTGCAGGAAGCGGTAGAGTGGCCGCTGAAGTACGCCTCGGTCTTCGAACACATGAGCGCCACCCCGCCCAAGGGGGTGCTGCTATTCGGTCCGCCCGGCACCGGCAAGACGCTGCTGGCGAAAGCCGTCGCCACGGAATCGCAGGCCAACTTCATCAACGTGAAGGGGCCGGAGTTCCTGAGCAAGTGGGTCGGCGAGTCCGAGAAGGCCGTGAGGGAGACGTTCCGCAAGGCGCGTCAGGCCGCACCATGCATCATCTTCATGGACGAGATCGACTCCATCGCCCCGGTACGGGGCGGGGAGGGGGACAGCCATGTCACCGAGCGGGTGATCTCCCAGATGCTCACCGAGATCGACGGCCTGCAGAGCCTGCACAATGTGGTGGTCATCGCTGCCACCAACCGGCCGGACATGCTGGACCCAGCGCTGCTGCGCCCCGGACGCTTCGATCGACTGGTAAAGATCCCGACCCCCGATATCGAGGGAAGGAAGCAGGTCCTCCGGATCCATACGGCCAAAAAGCCGCTGGCCTCGGACGTGGACATCGACGAGCTGGCCCGGAAGACCGACGGCTACTCCGGCGCGGACCTGGCCGCTCTGGCCAACGAAGCCGTAATGCTCACCATCCGGTCGCTGGTGTCGAAGAAGAAGGACCTCACCGCCGAGGATATCAACAAGGAGAAGGTCCCCATGAAGTTCTTCATCCAGGCACTGGACAAGGTCAAGCCGATGACCAGGACCGATCTGGGGAAGTTCCCCAAGGTCGCCAACGATTACGTGTATGTGAGGTAAGTAACATGGTCGACGATAAGAGAAAGAGACGCCGGACCAACTGGGACGACCTCTTCGGCAACTTCGACGAGGAGTTCGAGGAGATGCGCCACCGGATGGATTCGCTCATGGAAGGCTTCATGAACGGTAAGATGGACGCCAGCATGGGCCAGCCCATCGTCTATGGGTTCTCCATGCGGATGGGACCGGACGGTAAGCCGCACATCCAGGAGTTCGGTAACAAGCCCGCCGAGAGCCCTGAGGAAGAGGGAGCCCGAGAACCGCTCACCGACATCATCGAGGAGAAGGACAAGGTCCGGGTCATCGTTGAGCTCCCCGGGGTGGAAAAGGACGATATCCAGCTCCGCGTCGAGGACCGCCTTCTGGACATTTCGGTCGACAAGGAGGACCGCAAGTTCTCCAAGGAGCTGGAACTGCCTTCAGCGGTGGACACGGACTCGGCCCAGGCCTCGTACAAGAACGGGGTCCTTGAGGTCAGCCTGACCAAGGTGGCCCCCAAGAAGCGTGGCCGAGCGGTCAAGATCGAGGGCAAGTAAGCCCAAACCTTTTATCCTTCCCCCATTTTTATTACATTCCAGATACGATATCCATTGCTCTTTTTTTTTAGAGAACGCTCATATAGAAGTTTACGCGTACACTGGTCCGTGCAGAGGGATGAACTGATAGAGGCAGTACGGTCCGTCCTGACAAGGTCAGAATTCTACCGTCTCCCGACCGTTGGCCATGCGAGGCATCAGCTTCGATGTGGTGGCGCGCCGTGAGGATACCCTCCTCATCATCAAGATACTGAGCAATGTCGATGCCTTCTCGAAGGAGAACGCCGAAGAGATGCTCACCCTGGGCGAGGCATTGGGCGCTTCCCCGTTGCTGATTGGAGAACGCTCCGGGGCCGGGGAGATCGACGAGAGCATCGTGTACTCCCGGTTCGGCATCCCCATCATCTCACTGACGACCCTTTCGGATCATCTGCTGGAAGGCGCGCCCCCCTTCATTTTCGCCGCTCCCGGTGGACTATATGTCAAGCTGGACAGCGACCTTCTCAAGAAGCTAAGAGAGGATAGAAGCATCTCCCTGGGCACGCTGGCCGAGATCGCCGGGGTGTCCCGAAGAACGATCCAGATGTACGAGACCGGCATGGGGGCGATGATCGACGTGGCGATACGTCTGGAAGAGTTCCTCAACCAGCCGATCGTGACGCCCGTCAATCCGTTCCATCATTGCATTGCCAAGCCCAAGGACAAGGGCGCCGCCAACGTCGTCCCGCCGTCCTCGGACATATTCACCCAGGAAGTGTACCAACGCCTCAACAACATGGGTTTCTCCATCGTGCCGACGTCCCGCTGCCCGTTCGAGGCGCTAAGCAAGGACAAGCAGATCCTCATCCTGACCGGGCTGGGAAAGGACGAGAGCAAGCTGAAGGACAAGGCCATGGCCGTGTCCGACATTTCCAAGGTGACGGGGCGCTGCTCGGTCATCTTCATCGAGCGGGCCAAGAGCAAGCACAACATCGGCGGCACGCCCATAGTCGGACGGGACGAGCTCCGGAAGATCACCGAGTCGGTCATCCTGTACGAACTGGTCAGTGCAAGGAGCGAGAACGATGAGAAGCATAAGGATTGATTCCGCTTCCGTTGCCCTACTGCCGGTGGTCAAAGGGCCGGTCAGCGAGGGGGGTGCCGTAGAAAAGGCGTTCGAGGAGATCGCTCCGGATGTCATTGCCGTTTCCATCTCTCGAGAGGACCTGATGGGCCTGCGCAATCGCGAGGATTACGACAAGTACGAACCCAGCGACCTGGAAATTATTTATCAAGCGTTCCTGGAAAAGTTTGGCGAGGTGCGCTTACCTCCCCCGGCATACGTGAAGGCGCTGGAGCTCTCTGAGAGCAAAGGTATTCCCATCGTCCCGTTGGACATGAACAATGAAGTGTACACCGAAGCGTACTGTGAGCATGTCGGGACGGGGACATGATCAGGGAATCGTTCTTCGCTCGACGGGCCACGGGCAAGAAGTTCGATCTCTCGAGCCCTTGCGCTTTTGCTATCAGCTGGGATAAACGAGTGAACAAGGCCAAGGGGTTCCGTGAGCTGGAGCTCGAGAGGGAAAAGCACATGGTTGCGGCCTTGCGCAACCTGGCCAAGATGTACCGCAACATCCTGGCAGTGGTGGAGTGCGAGCGGTCCGAAGGAGTGCTACGGGTCCTGGAAGCTCCGCCCGCGGAAACCAACGGCCACGGGGTTAAATAAGCCGGAATCGATGACCGGCCATGCGGGACGGGGACCCACTGGGTGTAAGGTTCAGCGAGGCCGTGGACCGGTTCGCCCTCTGGCTCGAACGGAATCGTTTGTCCGTCATCGGTGTCTTTGTCTACATCGTCTCGATCTCAGTGATAAGAGACCTGGCGGAGTATTTCCTGCTGGACCACGAGTTCGTCACCACCTCTCATCCCTGGATATTCAGTATCGCCCACCATGTGGCGTTCTACCTGGTGACGTTCCTTGGCCTGGTCCTGCTGCTGACCGCCTTCTCCGGAAGGGGGCTGAGGCGGTCGGTGAACTATCTCTGTACCTTCTTTTGGATCATCATCCTACCGCCGTTCATCGACCACTATTTTTTTGGCATGAACAGTAATTATTCGTATTCCTCGGCGACCGATTTCCTCAATGCATTGATCCACTTTAGCGGGGCCAACTTCCATCCCGGTCAAGCCCTGGAGGTCGGGGTGGTCCTTTTCGGCCTCGGTGCCTATGCGTTTTGGCTCCAACGGACAAAATTGGATAGTCCCCTGGGGCGGCTCATCGTCCTCTTGAAGGTCTCCCTCCTGATGGGGTTCTCGTTCATGGCGATGTTCATCCTGGCCACCCCTGGGGCCTACTTGCCGGTGGGGAGCGAGGGTGGTTTCCCTGTCTTTCCCAACTTTGAGACCACAAGATACTACCAATTCCATCTGTTCATGCTGACCTACTATCTGCTCGTGGGGATGGCCTTGATCGCGGTCCTGGTAAAGCTTTCCACGAATCGGCTATCCGTTTACGTCCGCAGCATGCGTCCCTTTCAAACGACCTTTTTCATAGCGATCATGACGGCAGGAACGGCCCTGGGGTGGAGCGCCAGCGGAGGTTCCGCCCTGGTGACCTCCATTCTCCAGAAACCATATTGGGTGAACTTATCGTTCCTGGGGATGGCCCTGGTGTCATCGATGCTGGTATGGATGGTAAGTGCGATGTGGAACGATATCAGCGATCGAGGGATGGATGACCCCCATACCCGACCAAGGGTGCTGTCCAGCGGCCTCATGGGGCCGCGTGGCTATGCTCAGATATCGCTTCTGCTGCTGATAATTGCTCTTTCGATCGCCCTCATCGATCTCCGTCCAAAATCTCATTATCGTTGTTGCCATCGCCGGCCTATCTTACGCTTACTCGTTCAAACCGCTTAGATTGAAGGAGCATGCTCTGCGCCCCCTCCTTATCGGGCTAGGGACATTTCTGGTGTTCCTCTATGGTTATATCACTCCCTACAATGAGGTGGCCTATTTTCCGATCGGGGACATCCACTATCTTTCTGGAGCGGTGATCGCCCCGCTCCTGACACCTGAAGCGTTCTATCTGGGCGCCATAATGGCATTGGGGGTGATCATCGGTTCGATGGTCACGGACATCGATGCGGTGGAGGACGACCGACGGGGCGGGGTCCGGACCGTTTTTACTTTGCTGGGAGAAGAGAAGGGCACCTACGCGGTGTGCCTTTTGGTGTTCATCGCCGCCCTGACCCCTTTGATCCTGTTCCATCAGGCGATCGATGTGGTCCTCTTCGTGATGCTGGGGGTTGTGGCTTCATTCCTCCTCTACAGAAAAAGGAACGCCAGGCCGGTCCTGTTGATCGCCCTGCTCGGACTGGTCTACGCTGCGTTCCGTCTTATCGTTCAATGAGCCCTTTGCGATGACAGGAACAAGGGGATGAAAGAAGGAACGGCATGTTTGAGCAGGGTTCTCCAATCATCCTCACCTCGAGAGATGTCCATGCAGGCCCGGACCAGGTCCTCACGTTCGGAGAACTCCATCAAGAACCTGGTCATGTCGACCTTGCCTATCAACCAGTGAAGGACCGGCCCGATGACGCTGGCCGCTCGAAGGTCCCGGAGGATGTGGTCACCGCACGACCGGTCGTATCGGTTCAACGGTAGACCGTTGACAACATTATCCTGGACCGCTTTGGCCGCCAGTTTACCGCTGGTCAAGGCGTAGGTCATCCCCTCACCCGTCAGGGGATTGACGAACCCTGCTGCATCGCCCACCACCAGCGATCGGGCCGTGCTCAACCGCCTTCGAGGCACTAACGGAAGGGGATGTGTCGTCACCATCCCTGGAGAGATGTCACCCACCCGCTCCTTGATGTCCTCAAGGATGGAGCCTATCCTCCGTTCCAGAGTCCTTCGATCGACATGGTATCCGACGACCCCGATGTTGGCCCCCCGTCGCGTGGGGAAGAGCCACCCATTGGTTGGATAATCTGGCATCCAACGAATGCCTGGGGTCGGGGTATCCATGAAGTGTATCTCCAGGGCGTCGCTCACTTCGCCTCTGAACTCGCACTCTAGTGCCGCTCCGATCGCCTTCGTACCCTTTCGATTTCCCCCGAGAAGGGCGTTCGCCAAGTGGCTGGAGGCACCGTCGGCGATGATCAGGCATCTCGCCTCGATCTTTCCCCGAACCGTGCTGAGGGCGACGTGTTCCTTGTATTCCCTCGCCTCCAAAACCCGGGTCCCATCCCATAGCTCGGCTCCTTCCAGCTCAGCATTCTTGACCAGGTATTGGTCGAACCGATCTCGATGGACCGTGTATGCAACGGCCTTCTGGAATCGGAACTCACGCCTTACATCGCCGCGAACAATGGTGAAGGCGGTGATCTCCCGCTCAACCAGGCCCTCCGGGATCGACCCATCGAGCACAGTTGGCCGCCCGTTTCAGGACCCCCCCGGCACAGCATTTGTGCCTAGGGAGGGTGCCTTTCTCGATGAGCAGTGTGCTCAGGCCGGCCTGAGCACACTTATGGGCGGCGAAAGCCCCGGCTGGACCGGCACCGGATATTACCACATCGTACATCAGAGCCGTCCGCCGGAGGCTATGCGCAGCTCATTCCTTCTTCCGTTTCTCCAAGCGCTGTACCGCGGTCGCAGCCGTCATCACGCCCATGATCCCCAGGAAGGGGATGGCTATATCCAGGTTGACGTTGCCGGTCTTTATGTTAATTCCGGCCTCGTTCGCCGAAAGGGCGTTCAAGGGCTTCTCGGTGAACGTCCAGCTCCCCACCTGTGGTTCGCTGTAGTATATCCATATGGTCGAGAAGGACACCCCCCCGCTCTTGCCCGCGCCGTATCCGACCACGAGCGCGATGTCCAGGTTATAGTCGCCATTGAAATCGCCCAGCTCGAGGGCGGCGATATCGAAGGCGGTAGACCCGCCCACCTGGCTTGCCAGGGTCGACGTGTCCACCGCCATGGGAGCGTCCAGTTGCCCGTTGGTCTGGGTCAGGATATAGAGCGTATGGGTCGAGTCCCCCTGACCCACCTTGGAGGTCCCGACGACCACATCGTTAAGACCGTCCGGGCGATGGTCGTAGTTCGGGGCGGTGCTCGAACCACCCTTGCCAATGTCTCCCACCGCCAAGGAGGTGATGTACTCCCCTGCGCCCGGCGATATTATTGGAGAGGTCACTAGATTGCCGGCCAACCATTCCACCCCATAGGACTTATGGGCTATCTGGATCAGGTTCACCAGCAGGGAGGAGTTGGTAAGATCGCCTGAACCAGTTACGCTGTCTACCACCCTTATGTAGTATTTCAGGTTCGTCGTGTGGATGAGGTGGGCCGTGTACACCGTTTGACTTGTTCCCGAGATCGTACCGATATCGAACCAGGTGTTGTTGTCCGTCGAATAGGAGAGCCTATAGGTCTCCGCATCACTGCATTTCGCCAAGAACGTCAGATCATGGACCAGCTCGGCAGGATTGTTGGGTACTTCCCAAATCCAATCGAGATACCTGCTTTCGACGAATCGGATCTCGATCCACATGCGGTCGATTTTTACGGAACCCGCTGCACCGTTGTTATTGAAGTACACCGATAGGTGAGTTAGTGCGTCCACCGTTGTCGCCCCGTTCGCAAAGAGGTCGAAGGACCTTGTGACGTTCAGGTTTGAGCTGGTCGGAGTGATGCCAGTGCTCGTGAACGTATTCCCATCCTTGGACCACAGTATCGAGGCTCCGCCGTTATAAGTGGGGTCAACGGCAAAAGTCACCATCAATTTTGCCTGCACCACGGTCCGGGTCATGTTGCTGCCATCGATATAGAACGAGTTCATGTTCAGGCTTTTACCCGGGTCCACATTATATGTCAAACCATCGGTGTTGATTATGTCATTGCGGTCCTTTGACGTTGTGTCGGCGTATGGGCCCAGCATTGTACTTGCTTGGGGATACGCCCCATATGGCGTAGACATCTGATAGACCTCTGTAAGGGTCTCTATGTTGGTGTCATTTGTCACCAGATCGGTCAATCCAATCGCCATATGGGTCACTTTGGCCGAGGGGTCGACGTAAGGCCCGTATTCAACCGAGGGATTGGTCACTGTTGTCGTGGTGGACTTACCGGTCGTGTGTATGACGAAAACGTTGTTGTTGGTAGTGCTGGTCCTCACGATGTCCAGATAAGGCTGGGTGCTGTCCATCTGGGCCAGCCTCACACATGGAATGCGCTGAGTATGGTCATAGGGGTTCGTTCCACCTACGATCGCTGTGGTCGGCGTGGTGACCGGCGGTGCAGCAAATGCACCCGTTTCTCTTGACAGAAGATTACCGGAGGTCCCCAGGTAATTGCTCATCCAGATATTGGTCTTGCCTGTCTCGTATACCCCGACGATGTCATCACAGCCGTCCTTGTTAATGTCACCTACCGCGAGATCGAGAACGGCAGGGTTGAGGTTCGAGTTCGCTCCGAGTTGGTCTATTTTCGTTCCTGTACTAGTAGTCCAATCCATTGTGGTGGAGAGCGCCGTCTTTGTCCACAACCCATCGTTCCAGAACACATAAACGCCCCGGTTGAAGAACATGGCGTAGTTTTTCGAAGCGTCCTGAATTTCAGAGTCCCTCACAGCCGTGGAATATACCACGACATGGGCAAAACTAGCCACGATATCAGTATAGCCATCCCCGTTGAAATCTCCCGTGGCCAAGGCAACGACCATCTCGTTCTGGTTGATAAAATCAGTCCCATCATAAGATGTGATGAACCCGCCGGGGAAGTTGTAGGTGAAAAAGGAAGAGTACAGTTTTGCATCGGGATGATAGACGGTGACATCCTCATTGGCTTTGCCGAAGTCATTGGTCCCGTACAATGAGTTCGTATATCTGATCCCGGAGCTAGTTGGACTGGCTGGATTCTGGCCACCATAGGCATCAAAGGGAAGCGATATAATGTTGGGCGTCTCAGACCATTCGGTACCTTCCACATTCTCACATTTGTACCACGCGATGGCCACGGTCGGATCCTGGAAGCCGACCACGAGGTCCTTAATTCCGTCGCCATCCATGTCCGCTTGGACGAGTCCCAGAGGACCATTGTAAGTGGGGTCGGCGATGGTATTCTGAGACCATTGTTCCGATCCGGTCCCCTTCTCGTACCACATCAGTTTGTTATCGGTCCATTCAGCTCCCGCTGCACTCCAAGTATAGGACCCGGTGCCGATGCTGGCGATGATATCGGACATGGTCATAGGGGCCGTGACATTGAATTGCGTGCTGAGCTCGTGGTAGGTCTCGTAGGTGGTCCCCGACAAATCGCTCGTCTCAGAGAAGAACGATATCCTCAAGGTGTAGGAGTTCTTCTTGGCCAGCCACCACCCCAGGTCGGCGGCCTTGAGCTCGATGTAAAGGGTATAGGTTCCCGCCTTGCCCGTCGGGTCGATATCCGCGACGCGGGTCGCCGAGCTGCTGGTCGAGGAGGTCTTATAGATCGAGCTCAACGGGGCCGAGTAGGCCGGATCGCTTGGGTAGGTAGTCGCGGTGGGCGGGGCCTTCCTAATGACATAGCGGCCGCTGTAGTCAGAAACCTCGATGTTGCCACAGGTGACCTTGGTCAGGTCCGAGTTCACGTCCTTTGTCACTATCTTCAGATAGACCCGGTCCGCCGGTGTGAAAGTTTCCGCCAGTTCGAATGAATTGGTGGTTTTGTTCAGGATGTAGGTCTCCAGAAATGGATAGTTCGCATCTGACACGGTAATGACATCCCTCACGCTGAGGACCGTCCCATAGTAGTCCTTCATCTTGATCAGTAGGGAATAGGTCAGGGCAGTATCAGGGGCAGAGAAGTTGTAAACATAGCGATAAAAGTTATTGTATATTCCGCCATAGGTGAACGCGCCCACCTTGGATTGGGGCATGGAATCCCCCGATATCGGGTTGTACAGAGTGAAGGAGTTCTCGAGGGCCAGGTTCAACATGGAGTTGCTGTAGAGCTCGATCAGTACGCCTTCACCGGGATCGAAATCCTTGGTTATGACATTGTCCGCCATCCTGCGTATGTAGTAGAAGGTAGTGCCAAGATTGTTGTTGCCACCGCCATTTTCGCCACCAGTAGCATCGGACGGATATGTACCGTTAAGCAGGGCATCGTTGTAGGAATCAAGCGGGTTTCCGCCGGAGCTTCCACCGGACGCGGGCAGGACGGTGAGAACCATTCTCGCCTGAGACACCTCTCCGTTTTCATCAGTCGCATTGACCAATAGTGTCTTGTTGTTCCAGTTGGCCTGTGCTATGAACGATACGGCCTGATCGGTCCAATATATGTTATTGCTTCCGTAGTCCCACAGCTTCAGGCTCCCCAGGCCGATCGCGGAGGCATTCAGATAAACGCTGTTTGTATCCAGTTTGCCAAAGGGATCGGTCACCATGGCATAGAAGGAGACGACATTGCCCACATAAGTGGGGCTGGGGTCCATGCCCCTATTGGCGATGATGGGCATCGACATGGCAGCCTGCTGGCCGCCGATGAGGTTGTTACTGTAGACCACCGTGTTGGCCTCGGTGTCCACGATCATGATACTGAGGGAGGTATTGCTGTAGACCCCGGTCGCCAGGTAGGTCCAGGTCGACCCAGGAGTCCAGACGTTGTTGAGTATTGGAGTAAGGCTATTGGTGATCTTCAGGGAGTGTGGGGTATTGTCCTGGAAGAGATAGATGTTGGTCTTATAGTCAGCCAGGGAATCTCCACCCTTATGTGTGACGGTGATTAACGTAGTGTGATTGTCCACATCGATGCCCGAAGTGGACGCTACGAAATCAGTATATACCTTCTCTTGGGGGCCGGGCATCGAGGAAACGAAGTATAGGATACCTGTGAACAGGGAGACGGTGATGGCGAGAATGAGGATGTTGCCGATTATGTCCGAAACACCACGACGGCTCCACGCCCTTCGCTTGTGGAACGAGGACCTGGATGCATTGCTATCGCTGACGCTCGAAGAACCAGGTCGACCTGACTGTCGACCGACAGACCTAAGACTAATCCGATCGGTCATATGCTCACCACCGGCCCCAATCCCGGTGCGGCACTCGTACCCTTTTGTTGAATATAAATATGTATACTTCCGATTTTCAATTAATCGGAATATTTATTCCAATCAGATAGAAATCTTGCTGGGTTTATTATTTGATCGTTCCATACAGGCTCATGATCGAGATCGAGGTCAAATGCCCCGTCGATGACCTGGACACCGTTGAGAGAATATTGCGCGACAAGGGCGCTCGGTTCGAAGGCATGCTTGAACAGAGCGATCTCTACCTCGCGCACCCCTGCCGGGACTTCGGCCGTACCGATGAAGCGCTCCGGCTCCGAAAGGAGAACGAACGGCACATCCTCTTCTACAAGGGACCAAAACTGGACAAGTTGACCAAGACCCGGGAGGAGATCAGCACGCCGATCCCCGACCCGGAGTCGTTGAAGCTCATCCTGAAGCGAGTGGGGTTCGAGAAGGTCATCGAGGTCGAGAAGATCAGGCGGGTCTACGTGATGAATGAGGTAGAGGTCTCGCTGGACCTGGTGACCGGCCTGGGCGGTTTCGTGGAGCTGGAAGTGCAGGACCTGGAGCTGGAAAGGGGCCGGGCGATGCTGTTCGGGCTGATGAAAGAGCTGGGACTGGAAAGGACGGAAAGGAGCTCGTACCTCGAGCTCCTGCTGCAGAAAAGATAGCTCAGATGCTTTCCAACTTCTCGGCCAGGAACTTCCTGATCTCCGGGTCGTCGGGTATGCTGATCGAGGACTTGTACCGCTCGGCACCGTCCTTCATGGTGTATCCCCGGCTGAGGGAGATGAACTCGGTGACCCCGGTCTCACTGACCGCCTTCTTCCGGGCGACCTCCAGGAAATTGTTCTTTCCGAACGAAACCCTCTCCGAACTGACGACCTCGAACTGGACATTGCGCTCGTTGTATCTCTCGTCGGTCATGTCATTACCTCCGTTAATGATGTTGTGAACCCCGGGCGGAACGATAAAGGTTTTGGCTTCAGGGACGCTTGCCTGGAACGGACATGTCGTGACCTGGCCACCAGGATCTTTTATTGGTCCGTTCCAGCTTCGACAATTAGAAATAGCACTCTGCTAATTGAACGGGCATGTCTTTGGAGGGGGATGGGCCAGCTGGACCTGTTCAGCCCCATTATTGTTCGAGCTGCGGGAGCCCGATGGGTCCCGGTTCGAACTTCTGTTCAAAATGCGGGCGCCCCCTGTCCCCGGTCGTTCCGCCCATCTATCAGCCGTACCAGGCGCCCAAGGCCATGACCTTGCGGAGCCTGATCATGGGGATCGGGACGTACGGGACCATAGCGCTCCTGGCGCTCATGGCCGCCAACATCATCATCACTATCTGGGGGGTCGGACTGGTCTACCCGCACATGGACAGACACATCGCCCTGTTCGTGATCACTCCGTTCATCGTCAACCTGGCCGTGCTGGGCGGCGAGCTGTTCTTCATTTACTACGTGCTACTGACGTTGGCCATCATCGCTTCGTTCATCTGGATGCTGAAGAAGAGCTTCGTACCACTGAGCGATGAGATGGCGGTGAAGTACCCGGCCAGGGGACACAGCCCCTTGTATGTGATAGGTACCATCTTCATGGCCGTGCTGTCCTTCAACATCATCTATTATCTGCTGATCCAGGGCAGCGGCACCTCCCCCACCACTCCGTCGTTCGCCTCACAGGAGCTATGGCAGATCATCTACGGCTTCGCCGAGGCCTCTGTATGGGAGGAGGTAGTCTCCCGCATCCTGCTCATCGGCCTGCCCCTGCTGGTGATCGACGCGCTTCTGCGGTCCAACAATCCCGATCGCAAGATGCGCAAGCTGCACCAGTATCTCCTGGGCGGAGGGTTCAGCATCGGTCGGAAGGAGGCGTTCTTACTGGTGTTCTCGGCGATCATGTTCGGCATGGCCCATGTGTTCTCCTGGGACGTGTTCAAGATCTTCCCCGCGGCGGTGGCCGGGCTGGCCTTCGGCTACCTGTTCCTCAAGCTCGGCGTGTACGCGGCCATAATGCTGCACTTCGCCTTCGACTTCCTGAGCGTGCCTCTGGACGTGTTCCCTGACAGCACGCTGCTGACGCTCATACTGGGGCTTATGATCATCGTGTGGGTCGTCCTCGGCGTACCCTACCTGATGCTGTATGCCTCCAAGGGCGTGGGATGGCTCAGGGGCAAGCGGATTTGGCCGGACGTGCCTAAGGCGGCGACAGAACCGAACTACGGAGCCCATTACGGCGGCTATCAGTACACGGGCTATCAGCCGCCCACCCCCTACGTCCCGCCGGCTCCGTCGTACGCGGGCAATACGACCCGCGACCGGGGGGCCGCCTCCCGAATATGGAAGGGCGCGCGACCCGACCGCCTTCGGCTTCACCTGCCGCAACTGCGGGAACCGCGAGGCATTATACAAGGACGGGCAGCTCACCTGTACCCGCTGCGGTCTGAAGAACTAGGCGCGATACTGCAGGGCCCTGAGGCGGTCCCGGCTGATCAGGGCGTCCTCCAGCCCCCGGGACTCGATGACGTAGCGGCCCTGATAGCCGGATAAGGACCTCAGCAGCCAGGGGAAGTCCACCGTGCCGTCGCCGATGGGCAGATGCTCGTCGGTCTCGCCCTTGTTATCGTGGACATGCAGGTTGATGATGCGCTTCTTGAGCTTCACGAAGTCCTTCAGTTTTCCCATGGTGTTGGCGTGGCCGACGTCCAAGCAGATGCCCAGTTCGGTCCCCTCGATCAGCTCCAGGAGCGCCTCGGGAGTGGTGGCCATGGAGAACGGGGACCGGGGCATGTTCTCTAGTGCGACCTTCACGCCCAGGTCCTGGGAGAATGAGTCCAGTATCCGAAGGGCGCCCTTGGTGACCTCCTTGACCTTCTCCTGGCTCACGAAACCGAGGGGGGTCAGGAACGCTGGGTGCACGGTGTACACATCCATGCCCAGTCGGCGGCAGGCGCCCAGGCCGGTGAGCAGCTCTCGCAGCGCCGCTTCCCTCATGCGGGGGTTGAGCGAGCCGATGTTGATGTCGCTCATAGGGGCGTGGGCGGAGTACTCCAGATCGTACGACGGGGCCAGGTCGAGGAACCGCTTCTCGATCTCCTTCAGATCGTGCCGTCCCTCGGCCACCACCTCCCAGGCCTGGAAGTTACGAGCGATGGTTTCCAGCGCTACAGAGAACTCGAGCACCGAGAACGCCGGCGAGGACACTGCGATCATTCCCGGGCCTCCACCGTGCTCTCGGCCAGGAAGTCGATCGCCTTCTCGATGTTCTCATCCTCTATGGTGACCTCGATGCCCCCCAGCGCGACCGGGCCGTCCAGGAATGACACCTTCCCCACGAAGGCGACCTGCTTGTTCAGCATGAACCATGTGCTCCCGTCCTTCATGCCCCGGAGCATGACCGAGCGGGCGCTGTCTCTGATGTGGTTGTCGATTATGATCTCCCTCAGCCGGTCCGCGTTCTCGGTGCGGGCGGTCAGCATGGCGGCGCCTTCCTCGATCTCCGCTCCAGGAAAAAGGTTCAGCAAGGCCTGGCGGACCTTCTCGCGGTCCTCGGTCGGGTAGCAGGGAACGGTTGCGGTGATGACGGGCATGTTCGCTCCAATGTTCCGCACCGAATAAGAAACTTGGGTCAAAATCTAATTAGAGCAGATTGCCTTGTGGTGCCGGGATGAGAGACAGCATTCTCGATGCTCTAGCCAACGAGGGCATTCTTTTGGAACCGGACGCCGCCGAGCTGGTGCTGTCGCGTTCCGATCCCCTGAACTTTGTGCGCTCGGCGCTGGCGTCCATGCAGCAGCAGCCGCTGGTCCTCACGATGAGCGACCTGCGACCCTTTTATGAAACGGTGCCGGTGAGCCGCATCGCTCCGTCGGCCCTGGAGGTGCTGAGGGAGAGCCGGCCGACACCCCTGGCTCAGGACGACGGGGACGTGTGCATCCTTCGAGATATCACCGGCAACTCGACCTGCGAGGGCAACATCATCGACTTCGCCCGGTACTTCAACGACCGCTTCAAGAAGATCAAGAAGATCCTGTCCCAGCGCCGCGAGCTAGTGGGCTGTCTATCGGTCCCCAAGGCCACCAAGTACGACCGCGAGGTCAAGATGATCGCCATCGTGAACGAGGTCCGCACCACCAAGAACGGTCACCGGCTCCTCGAGGTGGAGGACGACGAGGGACGGTGCCCGGTGCTCATCCTTAAGGACAGTCCCCTGGCCCAGGAGAACATCGTCTCTGATGAGGTCATCGGCATCGTCGGCAAGACGTCGATGAAGGGCGACATGGTCGTGATGAACGAGCTGATCCGGCCAGACCTGCCCCTCCGCAAAGGGATGCAGCCGACCGACTCGTGGGCCTCGGTGGCGTTCATGTCCGACATCCACATCGGATCGAACACCTTCCTCCAGAAGCCGTGGGAGCGGATGATCGAGTGGATGAGGACCGAGGGCCAGGACGAGGTCCGTTACCTGGTGGTCCCGGGGGACGTCGTCGACGGCATCGGTATCTTCCCCGGGCAGGAGGAAGAGCTGGAGATAGATGACATCTTTGCCCAGTACGAGGCATTGGCCAATCATCTGAAGGATATCCCGGACGGCATACGCATCATCATGCAACCGGGTAACCACGATGCGGTGCGCCCAGCCGAGCCGCAGCCCACCTTCCCCAAGGACATCACCAAGCTGTTCGATTCATCCATCCAGTTCATCGGAAATCCCTGTTATCTGGAGATCGAGGGTCGCAAGATCATGACCTACCACGGCCGCAGCCTGGATGACTGGATCGGCAATATCCAGGGCCTCAACTACAACAACCCGCTGGAGGCCATGAAGGAGATGTTGAAACGCCGGCACATGGCCCCCATCTACGGCGGGAAGACCCCCCTGGCCCCGGAGAAGGAGGACTTCCTGGTGATCGAGGAGGTCCCCGACATCTTCGTCACCGGTCATGTTCATGGTGCAGGGATCGGCGAGTATCGCGGAGTGCGCATGATCTGCGCCTCGACCTGGCAGTCGCAGACCCCATTCCAGCGGATGCACAACTTCAATCCAGACCCCGCCAAGCTGCCCATCGTGCACCTGGGCACCGGGCAGACCAGGATGATGGATTTTAACTGAGCCGACCCGTTTGATAGGGTGGCGAAGGAAATAATATCCTCAAAGCCATGGATACGCCGGCGTTATGGTGGCGCAGGTCCGGCTATCAAACATGTCCGAGCAGGACTACCAGCGTTTCTTCGAGACCACGGTGAGCGACTATGCCGAAGAGAACGTCCAGGCCGGCTACTGGTGCGCCGCCGATGCGTTAGAGAGGTCCCGGAAGGAGCTGCTCCGGTTGCTACCGGACGGTGTTCGAACAAAGGGGCATCGCCTGTATACGGTCCATGACCCTAGTTCGGGGCAGGCCATGGGGCACGTTTGGATCCGGGTGGAAGAGGGCTTGGGAGGACTTACCGGTTTCATCTTTGCCATCTACCTGGAGAAGGATCTCCGGGGTCGGGGGTTCGGGAAAGCGACCATGAAGGAGCTAGACCAGGAGGCCGGACGGCTCGGCCTACGGGCCCTGGTCCTGCATGTCTTCTCTACCAACAAGGTCGCCTTGCATCTATACGAGCGTTCTGGTTACCAGACCCGCAGCGTGAACATGGTCAAGATGTTCCACCCCGGGTCATCAGCGGAACGTGATCGGTAGCAGAAGATGTGATCGGAGAGCGGCGTATTATTACCATCATGCTATCAATATCACGACCAGATAGCTTAGGTAGGTGACCAGGAGAAGTGAGCCTGCCTTCCTGGTTATCCGCTCTCTGATCACCAGCAATCCCAGCAGACCCAGGATGAAGGCCGACATGATCACCAGGTTTATGAGTATGTCCGGCCCGGCGGTGTCGAAACCGGCGACCAGGGCGCCGATGCCGATGACGAAGAGGGAGTTGATGATGATGGTGCCCAGAACATTGCCGATGATAATGTCCGTCTCCCCTTTCTTTGAAGCGGTTATGCTGACCGTCAGCTCCGGGACCGTGGTACCGAAGGCGACGAGAGTGAGACCGATGGCCTCCTGGCTGACCCCCGCCGACCGGGCGATGCTCGCTGCGCCCTCGATGACCATTTGAGCGCCGACCGCCAGGAGGACGATCCCTACGATGGTGAACATCATCAACACCTTTCTCGAGCGGACCGTCCACCTGTTCGTCTCGATCAGCTCCTCCTCTTCCTCGAAGGCCAGGGGGCCACCATGACGGGAGCCCAGGTACAGAGTAAGGAAGAATAAGTTGAGGACCAGTAAGAGCAGGAGACCGTCCTTGAAATCGTATCTTCCGTCCAGGCCTAGGAACAATAGCATGAACAGAGCGACCACCAGGAAGACCACCTGTATCACAACCATACGGAAGCGGACGATGATGGGCGCGATCAAAGCTGCCACCCCCAGCACCAGGCCCACGTTGGCGATATTGGCCCCGATAACATTGCTCAGGGATAGCGCGTTGGAGCCTTCCAATGACGAGATGAAGGAAAGGATAGCTTCCGGAGCGGACGTCCCCAACGCGACGATGGTCAGTCCGATAAACAGCCGGCTGATCCCTACCCTCATGGCCAGAGCGACGGCCCCCTCGACCAGCCATTTTCCTCCGTAGTACAGCAGGAAAAGCCCGGCCAGTAAAATGGAAAGGGAAAGCGGAAGGTCCATCAGATGAACGAGGGAGGAGCTAGAAGAAATGCATTGCTCACTTGAACAGGAAGAACACTATCAATATGTAGCCCAGAACGAGCATGACCAGAGAAATGATCCAGAAGTAGCGGAGGATACGTCCCCGCGCTACCGGGTCCTGGAAATGGAAAAATTGTTGAAAGAGTTGCTCAAGCGACTTCAACTTTAGCCTCAGCCTTGTCCTTGATGCGCTTCAGGCGGAAGGTGCTCTCCCTCTCCATCTCCTCGAGACGGAGCTCGATGAAGTCCTCGGCTTCCTGAAGCTCGGGAATGACCCTGAACTCGAGCGCATTGACACGCCTCTTGGTCTTCTCGATCTCGTCAAGGAGCTTCTTCATTGTGGTCTCGATCTCCGCTGCCTGGACCAAGGTCTCCACTAGGTCTTCGAACGCCCTGGTGGCCTCGTCGATATAGGTCGAGGTCCCGATGACACCGTAGCCGCGCTGGTCCACAGTGCTCTTGAGCGCGTTGGTCTCGATCTCCGGGACCACCAAGCCCATGACAGTTCTTGGAGCGAAGGGTGACCTCGGGATGGAGGCGGAGGGCGAAGGCGGCCGAGCGGACAGCGATGGCGCCGTCCACGGCCTGGGCCACTCCGATCTTCCTCATGGCCTCGTCGTAATCCTTCACGACCTTGACGCGAACCTGCTTGGCCTGTTCGAGGATCTTGAAGAACTCGATGATCAGGCCATCCCGCTTCATCTTGAGGATCTTGTAGCCTGACTGGGTCAGCTTCTTCCTCCGCTTGACCTCGAGCAGCTCGGAGCGGGTCGGCTTTACCTCCATCCGTGGCATCTTCACTCACTCTTTTTGTGGGCGGGGTGGTACTTCTCGATGTACTTCCGGTCGATCCTGGACAGTTGGTTCTCCGGTAGCATGGCCACCAGGTCCCAGGCGATCTCCAGGGTGGTCTCGATGTCGCGGTCCTCGTCGTGACCCTGCCTGACGAACTTGTTCTCGAAGGCGTCGGCGAAGTCAAGGAACCTGCGGTCCCTCTCCGACAATGATTCCTTTCCGACGATGGCGACAAGGCCCCTTAGGTCACGGCCCTCGGCGTAGGCAGCGTAGCATTGGTCAGAGACGGCCTTGTGGTCCTCCCTGGTGAGGCCCGGGCCGATACCGGCGTTCATCAGCCTGGACAGGGAAGCGCCCACGTTGATGGATGGATATATACCGGCGCGGTTCAGATCCCTGGATGCCACGATCTGGCCCTCAGTGATGTAACCGGTCAGGTCGGGGATGGGATGGGTGATATCATCACCAGGCATGGTCAGGATAGGGATCTGGGTGATCGAGCCCTTCTTCCCCTTGATCCTACCGGCCCTCTCGTACAGGGTGGCGAGGTCGGTGTACATGTACCCGGGATAGCCACGTCGGCCAGGAACTTCTTCACGGGCCGCACCGATCTGCCTGAGCGCCTCACAGTAGTTGGTGATATCGGTCAGGATGACCAGCACGTGCATGTCCAGCTCGAAGGCGAGATATTCGGCGGTGGTGAGCGCCAACCTCGGAGTGATGATCCTCTCGATGGCGGGGTCATCGGCCAGGTTCATGAAGACCACGGCCCTCTTGAGCGCGCCGGTCCTCTCGAAGTCACCCATGAAGTACTGCGCCTCTTCGGCAGTGATGCCCATGGCGGCGAAGACGACGGCGAACTCCTCGTTGGAGCCGCGCACCTTGGCCTGACGAGCGATCTGCAGGGCGATGTCGTTGTGGGGCAGACCAGACCCAGAGAAGATGGGCAGCTTCTGCCCACGGACCAGGGTGTTCATCCCGTCGATGGACGAGATACCGGTCTGAATGAACTCTTTCGGTTCGGCCCGTGCCCACGGGTTGATGGCCGCGCCGTTGATGTCCAGGCGGTCCTCGGGCGTGATGGCCGGACCACCATCGATGGGGTCACCGGCTCCGTTAAGGATCCTGCCCAGCATATCGCGGGACACCGGCATCTTCATGGCCTCGCCGAGGAACTTAACCCCCGCGGCCCTCTCCACGCCAGCGGTCCCCTCGAACACCTGGATGACCACGTATTTACCGGAGGTGTCTAGCACCTGGCCCCTCTTCTGGGTACCGTCCGGCATGGTCACGGTGGCCAGCTCATTGTAGCCGACCGGCTCGGTCTTCTCTACGAACACCAGCGGACCGGCGATTTGCGAGATAGTACGATATTCCTTGGAAACAATGCTCATGCCTTACCCCCCAGGGCTTCGAACTGGCCGTCCATCTCCTTGGCGATGGCTTCCAGCTCCTGGTCGATGTTGTCCTCGTACTTTGACTTGGCCAGGCGGTTACGCACTGGGAGCTCTACGATGGCATCGACCGATACGTCGCTTTCCACAGACTTCTTGGCCAGGTCCGAGAAGCGCCTTATCAGCTTCATCATGGCATATTGTCTCGGCAGCGGGCAGTAGGTATCGACCTTGTGGTAAGCGTTCTGCTGCAGGAAGATCTCACGGATCATCCTTGCTACCTCCAGGGTCATCTTCTGCTCGTCAGGGAGAGCATCAGAACCGACCAGTTGCACGATTTCCTGAAGCTCGGCCTCACGCTGCAGGACCTCCATGGCCCATTGCCGTTGGGCTGGGAAATCATCCGCCACGTTCGTTCTGTACCATTTGTCCAGGTTGTTGGTGTACAGCGAGTATGAGGTCAGCCAGTTAATGGTCGGGAAGTGTCTCCTCTCACGGAGCTTGGAATCGAGCGCCCAGAACACCCGGACGATACGCAGGGTGTTCTGCGTGACCGGCTCGGACATGTCGCCGCCGGGCGGGGACACCGCTCCTACGACGGATACCGATCCAGTGGTACCGTTGGCGTTCTCTACACGGCCAGACCGCTCGTAGAACTCGGACAGTCTCGCCGACAGATACGCGGGGAAGCCTTCCTCACCGGGCATCTCTTCCAGCCTGGACGAGATCTCTCTCATGGCCTCGGCCCACCGAGAGGTGGAGTCGGCCATCAAGGAGACGTTATAGCCCATGTCACGGTAGTACTCGGCGATGGTCATGCCGGTATAGACGGACGCTTCACGCGCCGCCACGGGCATGTTGGAGGTGTTGGCGATGAGCACGGTCCTCTGCATGAGTGGCTCGCCGGTCCTAGGGTCCTCCAGCTCGGGGAAGGTCGCAAGCACCTCGGTCATCTCATTGCCACGCTCGCCGCATCCGATGTAGACGACGATCTCGGCGTCCGACCACTTGGCCAGCTGCTGCTGGGTGACCGTCTTGCCGGTACCGAACGCTCCGGGGATGGCCGCGGTGCCTCCCTGGGGCAGAGGGAACATGGTGTCCAGGACACGCTGTCCGGTCACCAGGGGAATGTCAGGAAGCAGCTTCTTGCCGAACGGGCGTCCACTCCGTACAGGCCACTTCTGAAGCATGGTGAGGTTTCGGCTGCCGATCGTAGCGATCGTCTCGTCGATGGTGAAGTCGCCCTCGGTGATGCTGCTCAGGATGCCGCTCACTCCAGGAGGCACCATGATCTTGTGGAGGATGTAGAACTCCTGGACGGTGCCGAGGACGGAGCCGGGGGTTACCTTGTCGCCCTTCTTGGCGGTGGGGGTGAAGTGCCACTTCTTCTTGTGGTCCAAGCCAGGAGCGCTGACGCCCCTCTTGATATAGTCACCCATGTTCTGCATCAAGACTGGCAGGGGCCTTTGGATACCATCGTACACGCTGGTCAGCAGGCCAGGGCCGAGTTCGGCCACCAGGGGCTGAGCGGTGTCGATGACCTTCTCGCCAGGTCGCAACCCGGAGGTCTCCTCGTAGACCTGAATGATCGTCTTGTCGCCGTCGATCTTGATGACCTCACCCATCAGGCCTTCTTCTCCCACTTGCATGATATCATACATCTTGGGAGAGATCCCGGTCGCGGTCACCACTGGTCCGGCTACCCTGTAGATCTCACCTTGCTTCGCCATTTTTAATCCCTCTCAGTCTTGTATAGATCAACGCCAATCGCGCGCTTCACTTTCTCTCTCAGGTCGCCTTCCTCTCCGCCTACCGGAACCACGACCGGGGAAATGCTCTCCATCGCCCTCTTTCGAGAGAGGGGAGAGACTTTGGACAGGTCAGCTGAATGAATTGCTAGGATACCGATGGAAGAATCGGCCACGAGCTCGAGCAGCTTAGTCTCGAACTCGTTCGACTGGACCGCGTAGACCCGCCTTATCCCAGAAAGGCGGAAGCCCAGCACGAACTCCTCTGTTCCCAATACCGCGAACTCCATCATATCACCAGCAGCTTCTTGATCGTATCAGCATCCATTCCCGTGGCTTTTCCGCGGGCGATGGTGCGCAGGTTATCCACTTCAATCTTCTTGCGAATGATATAGTCAATGATGGGAAGCACCGACAACGGATAGAGGTGGGAGAACTTCTCCGACTGCTTGGCCTGGTATCTTTGAAGGCTGAGCATCACGTCGTTCAGGGATCCGGTCTTCTTAGCCGTATCCAGCGCTTCCTTGATCGCTTCGTAGAAGGGCAGCTTAGCGAGGTCCTCCAGCATCTGCTCGAAATTCTCGGCAGAGGCCAGTCGGGTTAATTCCCTGACGTCCAGATCGTGCCCACCCTCGATGAAATAGGGCCGGACCTTATCGACGGTCAGGCCAGCCTGTTTGAGCTTCAGAAGGGTCCTCAGGTTGATGATGTCGATCTCCCTCTCGATGTAAGAGAGGAATAGCCGGCGGGGCTTGCCCTTGGGCTGAACCGCCTCCAGCAACCTAGTATAGTAAAGCTTGTCGAGGAAGTCCTCGATAGGGGCGAGGTTCCCGCCCTTCTCGTAGGCCGCCATGACGTCCTCGGGGATGACGATGTCCTGCTTCTTGTGCAGGGCTTCGATTATCTCCATCGGTCCGTCCATCGCCACCAAGGACAGCAAGTACTCCTCGCTAAGGCTGCCCGCGGGGACCAGGTCCTCCTGGATCTCCTCGAGACTTGCATTGGAGAACTTGCCACGCAGGATGGTCTTGATGTTCCAGAAATCCCAGCGGCGCAGATAGGCCGCTAGGAGGTCTTTGAGATCCCCGTTGCTGAAATCGATGATGCTCCGATAGGTCCGGGCCAGGTTGACCGAAGTGCCGAGCTCTAACAGATTTACCCCCGAATATTTGGAGGCCAGCTCGACCATCTCTGCTTTGTACTGCGTCTCGCCCAGGAACCTGCTTATCTCGTTGAGGTCCATCATCATCAACTTGGGGTAGTTGTCCTTGGTCAACAGGTGGGCCTTCTTCGCTTTGACCCTTGCTGTGGCGTAGGAGTAGTTCCCCCGGTTGCGGCCTAGTCCGAACATTGCTTCACCTAGATATGCTCACCCGAACAGGGTGTTCGAAATCGTTTTCTGTTCCCGATCCCAGATGCTCTCCAGAATGTTCTTGAATCGGAAGTCTAGACGGACCGAGCCGTCCTCGTTCTCCAGGATCAGGCCGGATTCCATGTCGGTCTCGGTGAGCGATTCACATCCCCGCAGACCGGCGAGCAGATCGGCCTCTCCCTTGGGACAGAAGACCTTGGGTTTGTGGATGACCTTCTTGCCATCGATCAAGATCTTCTTGTAGAGAGCGGACTTTTCCTTGGGATCCATTGTGGAGAGCTCACGGAGCATCTCGTCGAAGGTCCGGTTCAGGATGTCCTTCCTCTTGTTCAGCACGATCTTCTTCGCCTCCAGTTCCGCACTGGAGAGCTCCTGCCTTCCCATTCTCATGAGGGCGTCCTGGAGCTCCTTCTCCTCGACCTTTCGCATCTTTTCGATCTTCTGGTCGGTCTCTAGGAGAATCTTCGCTCTTTCCTTCTCTGCCTCCTGGATACGCTGGTCGGCTTCCTTCCTTGCGTCCTCCAGGATATCGTTAGCTACCTTGTCCAGTGCCATGAGCCAGCCTCTTCTTGCTGACTCGTGCTCACATGTTGAGCCAGAGCAGGATAGCTACGACCAGGCCAAAGATAACGATGGTCTCAGGGATAACCGTAAGGATCAGACCCTTACCGAAGAGCTTCTCGTCCTCGGCCATTGCACCTACCGCGGCTGCACCGATACTTGCCTCGGCGATAGCCGACGCAATGCCTGCAATACCTACAGCCAGTCCTGCTCCAATCGCAATCAATCCACTGCCTATGTCTGCCATTTCTTATTCCTCCATTGTATGCTTTCTCTTTACTTTAAGCGGATCGTACTCCAATCCGCCGCCTTCATAGAACTTTGTGAAGAGCTCGACATACTGCAACCTAATGCCATGCAGTCCAGCCGAGATTATCGCCAGGATGAAGATCATCAGATGCCCTACAACAAAGATGAGCAGAGCAACTATGAGCATTATCCCTCCTCCTGGCGCGATCATTTCTAAGGCGATGAAGTTGAAGGCCAGAGCCATTCCGGCCTTCGACATCCCAATGGCCGCAAGCCTGGTGTAAGATAACACATTGCTCAAGACCTCGGGAAGTTCAACGAGAGCCTTTCCTCCCTCCCCTTTGACCGCCAATACTATGCCACCTAACAGGAGCACCAGACCAATCAAGAACTCCGGTCTGGTGAACTCCAGGGGCATGCCCTTGATCAGCACATCAATCATCACGATCAAGAGGAAGGCGAAGCCGACCATGATCATGATCCAGGAGAACTTCTCCGTCACCGCGTGCTTCAATCCATGCCTCATGAGGATGTTGTAGAAGCCCAGGCTTAGGCCGACCAGCAGGTGGAATATACCGATCCATAGGGTCCCGTAGAGCAGTATCTTCACATCGCCCAGCTTGCTGAAGTAGCCCAGCTGGACCGGGAAGTTACCGATATCGAACAAAACCCTGGGCAAGTTGGTTCCCAGCAGGGCGTTCCAGGAAAGTTCCTCGGCCGACCTGGACACAAACTCGATGCCCAGCATGTCCCCATATAGGAACACGCCAAAGAAGATGGCCCATATGCCACCGTAGAATAGCATGGTGGAGATGGCGCGCCATTCCTTGGCCTTGGTCTTTCTAAGGCCAAGCCAGCCCAGAACGATAAAGGGGATACCGTAACCGACGTCCCCTACCATAAAGCCGAAGAATAGCGGGAAGAAGATGAAGATGGTGATGGTGGGGTCGATCTCGTTGTAGCGAGGCGTGGAGAGCAACTTAGTGTAGAATGAGAACCGGCCTACCGTTTTGCCGTGTCCCATCTTTACCGGGGTCTCTTCGGAAAGGGGCACCGAGACCTCCTCGATGGTTTCCATTCCTGCCTCCATCTTGAGTTCTTCCTTGGTCTCGTGGTGCTCCACCCTTGCCTTGTCCTCCAGGCGCTCGACATAGATGTTGTCCTGGAATTTGTCAGTGAAGGCCTCGGAGACCTTGTCAAAGTCCGAGGTGGGGACCCAGGCCTCGAGGACGAAGGAGTGCTCGGTGGCGCCCATCCTGAGGGGCAGCTCGGCCTTCTCCACCACGATGCTCAAGTATTCCTCGGACGCAAGAATGAAATTGGCGTGCTTCTCGCGGAGCTGCTCGAGGTTCTTGTTGACCTCCTCCAGTTCCTTGTTCAGGGTCTCGATCTCCGCATCGAGGGCCTTGACCAGCTCGTCAGGCTTGCCCTTTCCGTCAGGGACCGGGGCCTCTGTGAAACCGCTCTGGGCCAATACACGCTGGGCCTCGTCCGCCCGCTTGATGGGGACGAACAGCACCATGAATGTGCCCTCTGTGTTGGTAAAGATCTCGTACTCGTTCTGAAGGGCGTCCTTGATTGCCGCTTCAGGGTTCGTGCGTACGTGACCGGCGAAAACGTCAATGGTCTGGTAGCCCTTGTACATAGAAAGGTCCAGATCGATGGCCCGGAAGGGCTCCAGGGACTGCTTCTTCGACTCCGCTTCGGCCAGGCGGACCTGCTTGGCGGACTTGGAGTTCACCGTCCCCAGCATCTCGGTCTCGATATCGTTCATCGAGGTTTCCAGCTGGGGAACGATCTTGCTCTCAGGGATCTTTTGCTTGAACTTGGCCGCTGTGTTGACCTCCAGGTCCTTTTCCATGGAGCGCAGCTTCAGGAGCTTATGGGAGGCATCCGAGGCGGCCGCCAAAGGCGAGCCGAGGGTGAAGCCTTCCTCGTCCGGGGAGAAATCTACGACATGGACGTTCTGAAGGCTGTACAGAAGCTCTATAGCGGCCGGCAACCTATCTTTGGTGCCAACGACCAAGATCCTACTCATGGGTTCCGGTAGCAGCATCTAACGTCCTCTCGAAGTTTTCTTTGATCATGAGCTTTGCTTTAGGGATGCGTTCGACGGCCTTGGCTTCTATCTTTGCGGCGTCCTCGTTGCCCTTCTTGAGAAGCTCGTCCCTCTTAGTAGCGAGGGCCTTCCTCTCTTGGGCGAGCGCGGACTCGGTCTTGGCCTTGAGATCGATCTCGGCCTTCTGCGACCTTTCTACCGCTTCTCTACGAGCGGCGGTGAGAATGCTTCTTTGCTTCTCATCTGCCTGCTCTAGCGCCTGCTTTGCCTTGACCTCAGCATCTCTTATTTGGAGAAGTGTTTCAGCTTTGCCCACAGAACTCTCTCCGGAAGGTTTGACCAGTATAGACTCGTGATATTTAAAGAGTTGTGAATTACTGCCTGGCCCATGGTTTCGCCAGCCTAACAATTGAGAATGAAAATTGCACTGCTATAAAGCGTTTATCTCGTGAGGTTTTTCCGAGGCATATTAGGAAGAGCGTTCAATGCTCCTCGCAGGGGCCACTATAGCGGCGGACCACCACCTTGCTTTCCTCAAGCACCTGACGGGACAGCTCGTCGACGTATTCATCCTTGTAGATGATCTCCTTGATGCCGGCATTGACCAGAATCTTGGCGCACATCACGCAGGGGAAGTTTGTCGTGTAGATTGTGGAGTCCTTGATGCTGACCCCGAAATAAGCGGCCTGGATGACCGCGTTCTGCTCGGCGTGCACGCCCCTGCACAGCTCATGCCGGGTCCCCGACTCTATCTTGTTCTCCAGCCGGACGCAGCCGACCTCGGCGCAGTGCCTCAGCCCCTTGGGGGCCCCATTATAGCCGGTCGTGAGCACGCGCTTCTCCTTGACCACCACTGCCCCCACGTTGCGCCGGAGGCAGGACGATCGAGTGGCGACAAGCTCGGCCATTCGCATGAAGTAGGTGTCGTTGTCCGGCCTGCTCATGAGGGAGCGATTTGCGGTCGCCCATATCTAACTTGTCATCCCGCCTTTGACGGAACGATTCATCGTCATCCTTCCACGGGCCCCAGTCATTCCTGCCTGTATGAAGATCGGAGTTCCTGGCGACAGCATTTATAATATGGATTGCCTTTGTGCGGCTGTGCCCCCGGGGGAGAAACGAAAAAAGAGTTTTCTATCATCGATCAAGGCCTTCATCATCGCCCCCTTGATATTCCTCATCGTTCTCGGGGCGGTGTTCGCCTACAGTGGAGTGTGGCCGCCCCTGGTCGTCATCGAGTCCAAGAGCATGCAGCACGGGGTGGACAGCTACATAGGGGTCATCGACACGGGGGACATCGTCATAGTCAAGCAGATCAGCTCCCTGAACGATGTCACCTCATACATGGACGCCGTCCCCAACGGCTTCTCCACCTATAGCGAACTAGGGGACGTGGTGATCTATTATAAATCAGGTATGGACAAACCCATCATACACCGGGCCATCTGTAACCTGGTGTACAACTCCACTGGTGGGGGCTTCGATATACCGGCGCTGGAGAACGTCCCGAGCTGGATGTGGTCGGTGCCCGGGGGCGAGGGGGCATGGTGGAACCTGAAGGACACCGTTGAGCTGCACGGCATCGGCTATGCCAACGCCACGGTGGTCATCGAACTGGACACCATGCTGAGCTACATGACCGCTCGCGGCACGCCCCACGGCGGCCTCATCACCATGGGGGACAATAACTGGTACTACGGCCCTAACGGCACTGTGCTGGGGAAGTACGACCAGAAGTGGATCAGCACGGTGAAGGAACCGATCAAGGCCGAGTGGGTGATCGGCAAGGCCCGTGGGGAGCTGCCGTGGTTCGGCCTGTTGAAGCTCTATGCCACGGGAAGCGCCCCATCATACACGCCTAAGAACAGCCAGACCGACCTCATCATCAGCCTCGCCCTCATCGTCGGGGTGCCGGTCGCTTTGGACCTCTCCAACTCGCTGTTGAAGCGCAGGGGCATAGAGATGTTCGGATGGACCCGCCGCCTGAGCCCTCGCCGCCTGTGGGACCGCTCCGGGAAAGGAAAGGAAAAGCCGCCCACCTGATCAGATCAGGGTGGTCTGGTTCTTGGGGCGGTAGTTCTTGATGACCTGAAGGATCTCGTCCTCTTCCAATATCTTCTTCGTCTCCACCAACGGCACGGATGACTCGATCTCCTTCGTTCGTCCTCCTCGGCCGAAGGATTTGACCCGAGCATGTATGATGCCCAGCATGTCCAGCTCGGAGATCAGGTCGGTGACCCTCCTCTGTGTAAGCACGGTAACGCCGACCATTTGGCCCAGCTCCCGGTAGGTCTCATAGACATCCCCGGTGGTCAGGCGGCCGTCGCCCCTCTCCTCGCTCAGGAGGATGCTCATGAGGACCAGCTTGGACTGCGTTGGCAGGGTACGGATCGCTTCGGTGACACAGTCAAGCTCGATCTTGTTCTTGGCCTTGTAGACGTGCGCTTCGGTGACCTTGTCGTCCCCGTTGCGTTCGGCGATCTCCGCGGCGATCCGCAGCAGGTCCAGCGCCCTTCGCGCATCACCATGCTCCTGGGCCGCCAGGGCGGAACAGAGAGGCGGTACGCTAGTATCGATGACCCCCGGGAAGAAGGCGAGGTCGGAACGCTGGTTGAGGATGTCCTTCAACTGGTCGGCGTTGTACGGGGGGAAGACCATCTTCTCCTCTCCCAAACGGCTCTTCACCCGAGGGTCCAGGAACTCGGTGAACTTCAGGTCGTTGGATATGCCGATCAATGAGACCTTGGCCCGCTGGAGATCGTCATTGATCCTAGAGAGATGATAAAGAACGTCGTCGCCCGACTTGTACACCAGCTTGTCAATCTCATCTAGGACCAGTATCACCACCCGGTTGGTGTCGTCGATCTTCTCCCTCAGGATGTTGTATACCCTCTCAGTGCTCCATCCGGTGAAGGGGATGCGCTCGTTGAAGTCCTCGATGAACATGTTACCGATGTTCTGCAGGACACCATACTGGGTGTCGACGACCTCGCAGTTCATGTAAAGATAGGTGATGCGGTTGAACTCCGTATCGGCCTTCTTGATCTCCTTGCCCAGATATTTGACCGAGGCGGTCTTCCCCGTCCCGGTCTTTCCAAAGATGAGCACATTGGACGGCCGATCCCCTCTCAGAGCTGTGACAAGTATGGAGGCGAGCTGATTGATCTGCTCTTTCCTATGCGGCAGTTCGTCAGGAATATAGGACGGCCGGAGGATCTCCCGGTTCCGTTGGAAGATCTTCTTAGAGTTCAGATATTGTTGGAATATGCTTTCGTCCAGATAATCGCCTTCTTTTACGTCACGAAAAGGTACCGACCGACCCCTTTGTTTCCATTGGAAAGTGGACGAGACCTCGTGAGCGGTGGAATAGAACAGGGGGATAATGTAGTTTCTCCATTGACCATGTCCAGATGGTTCTAAGACTTTCATATGAGAAAACTCCCAAAGACCCCCACCCCTTTATTTCCACTGCAGTTGGAAATCTCCTATGGTCCCATGCGAAGCGCAGGTGCGCGACCACTGCTGGCCCCAATAAAGATGGTGTTCGTGATGATGGGTCCGATGAGGATCGGCTTAGAGAGCGCAGATGATGAGGGAACTGTTAGATGATAGAGAATCTCTAGGAGAAGGTGAGAAAAATAGTGAAAAAGGAAAGAAGGAAGAAGAAAAAGAATAGCTAAAGATAATATACATACGTATAATAGGGAAAGAGAAAGAAGGAAAGAATAATTGAACTGTTAACGATTCTAAGATCGATACGCCGGTAGCATTAGTGACCCTCGATGAGAACATCTCCGAGCTGGAGGAACTAGCCTCCTCGGCCGGCTATACCATTGTCTACGAGGTCATACAGAGAAGGAAGAGAGCCAGCTCTCGGACATTTATGGGAAAGGGTAAATTGGAAGAGATGAAGGAACTTCTACAAGCTCACCCGGTGAAAGCCCTGTTGTTCAATGGGGACCTCAAGCCTTCCCAACATCTTCTATTAGAGAACGAGCTCAAGGTCGAATGCATCGACCGCGTCCGGTTGATCCTTAACATCTTCTCTACTCGTGCATTCTCCCGAGAAGCTCAACTGCAGGTCCATCGAGCCAAATTGATCTACGAGATACCATTGCTAAGGGAGTGGATCCATAATGCCAAGGGTGGTGAGCATCCGGGATTCCTGGGTGCCGGAGAATATGAGACCGACGCCTACTACGAGCTCATCAGGAGACAGCTCAGCCGCATCGAATCGGAGCTTCAACTGTCTGGAGACCGATCACAACCTCCGTCGGCAACAGAGGAGGAAAAGAGGGTTCCACATGGTCGCCATCGCCGGCTACACCAACGCCGGCAAATCCACCCTGCTCAATTCCCTAACCTCTGAGAAAGCGCTCGTAGAGGATCGGCTGTTCTCAACCCTCTCGACGACCACCGGACGTTTGGAAAGAGAGAATAAGCAGATCCTTCTGACCGATACCATCGGTTTCCTCGGTGATCTCCCGCACTTCATGATCGAATCGTTCAAGAGCACCATCGATGAGGTCTATTTCGCTGACCTGGTGCTCCTGGTGGTCGACTCATCGGACTCCGATGATGAGATGCGCCGCAAATTGCTCACCTCCAAGGACATATTGTTCCCGGAGGTCGACCCCTCCTCATTGATCGTGGTCTTGAGTAAGAAGGACAAGGCCCAGGACATCCTCAGCAAGGTCCGGCTCGCCAAAGAGACCATCCCCTCTCGTGAGGTCCTGACAATCTCCTCAAAGATCGGTGACGGTCTGCCAGAGCTGCAAAGAGCGATCACCAACACCTTCCAATATCCCATAGAGATGCGGTTCCGCTTGCCTCATGGCGAAAGCGTGGAAGCGTTCCTTTCGTGGCTTCATGGCCATACTGAGGTGGTCGATGTGAAATATGGAGAAGGAGTGGACATCCACATCTTCTGCCAGGAGAAGGACCACTCCCGGATCGTCAATCAGATAGTATCCCTCGAGGGCCAGTCGGCCTGACCACCTCTCTTTCGAACATGGAATGGGGCTTTTACCATATCTGGTAACAGACCCCGACCGGCCCGCTGGCGTTCCAATGGAAATAAAGGGGTCCCCCCCTTTGGAGGGGGGCTTACCTCAACCCGAACTCTTTCTTCTTCAGCGCTAGCTTGTTCTCGTACTTGGTCGGTAATCGCCAGGCCAGATACTCGACATCGTCCTGCTTCTTGACGAACATGGCCTTGCTCTTCTCAACAATAAGCTTGTTGAACTTGCGTACATTGATGCGATAGAGCGCGAACCAGATCCCACCGATCAACAGGAGGAGGGCCCCTAGGCCAAGGATCCAATATCCCCAGTTGCCGGCCTCTTTGAAGCCGTAGCCGATAAGATCGAACAGTCCAACGAGCACCATCACCACACCGGCCAGGAGAACGGCCAAGGAAATAGTGGCCGTATGCTGCACAGTAAATGGCTTCGACATGTAGGCGGCATCGATAACGGCCTATTCAAGCCTATCCTTGAAAAACTGATTGTATGGACAAAGCAGTTCATTGACCATGGAGAAGGGCGGTCATGCGCTCGATCAAGGCCGGGCCGGGAACGCTCCTCCTCCTGGCGGCCGCAACGGTGATGGTCCTCATGGCCCTTTCGGAGTTCCAACCCGCCCAATCGAATGGACTAGGGGAACTTGATGAAAAGGACCCCGGAGAAGTAGCGGTGATAGTGGTCCGGTGCCGTCCCTGTTCCGGGGGATTCCTGTTCAATCTTACCGACGCCGAGGGCGGGTGGGCCGACGCCTTCTGCTCCCAAGACCTCTGTCCCGCACCATTGTCCAACGGCACCTCGGTACGAGTGACCGTCCAGCGCTCCGCTGACGATCCCGAGTTCCTATACGTTCAGAAGCTGATCGTTTTGAGCGCGCCAACCTAAAAGGATTGATATCGCCCTCCGTCTTTCAGTGGGACCGGAGAAGGCCATGCTGATCGCCGCCGACGACACCGATTCATCCACTTGGATGTGCACCACGTTCCTCGCCACCGAGCTGGTGAGGGCCTTCCCCGACCACGACCTCATCGGCCTGCCTCGGCTGGTCCGGCTCAACCCGGCGGTCCCCTGGAAGACCCGGGGCAACGCCGCCATCTGCATTCGCATCGGCAAGGGAAAGGGCCAACCCCGCCTGGTCGGCCATATGGACGGGCGGGACCTGTTCTGCTATGCCCGATCGAGCGCGGAGCCGGACATCGACGAGGTCCTGGAACGCTGCCGTCGCGTGCTGGAGCAATGGTCCCAGCTCGATGATGCCGACCCCGGGTTGGTCGTGACCCCCTCTCCCCCGCGGCCCCAGCTCTATGAACGGGCGGTCAAGCGAATAATCGAGAAAGAAGAGGCGCTGGAGGCTCTCCGTGAAACGGGGGCGCGCACCTTTGAGCTGAACTCTGGACGCGGTATCATCGGTGCGGCCTCGGCCGCTTCCTGGAAGCCTGCGGACCGCACCTACGAGGTTCTGACCTATCGGGAACGAGAGCGCTGGGGGAATCCCCGGGAGGTGGCCGTTGATGATATTGGCGCGCTGGACCAGCGTTTCCCCTCGACCTTCAATAATTTCGACCTGACGGCCTGCCGCCCGGCCATCGTGCCCCATACCACCTGTCCCATTCTGTATGGTATAAGGGGCGATTCTCCCCTTGAGCTGATCAGGGCCATGCGCTCCATCGCCTCCGAGCCGGTGGACCGCTGGATGTTGTTCATCACCAACCAGGGGACCGATGACCACGTCATCAGCGAATGGCAGGAACTCGCTCCCAACTCCACCTACTTGGTAGAGGGGGAGGTACGGTCCACCCCGTCCACAGTACCGGGTGGACACGTCATCTTCACTATGGACACGAAGGCCGGCCCGCTGGAATGCGCGGCCTACGAGCCCTCCAAGGGCTTCCGGAACGTGGTCCGCTCTCTGAGACCGGGCGACCTGATCAGGGCGATCGGCGAACTGCGCGAGCAGCCCCGAACCCTCAATCTGGAGAAGCTCCAGTTGGTGCGAGCCGTCACTACCTTCACCAAGGTCTCGAATCCCCCTTGCCCGTCCTGCGGCAAGAACATGAAGTCGATCGGGAAAGGCCAGGGATACCGCTGCCGGGAGTGCGGTACCAAGGCCATCGAGCCGCGGAGGGCGCCGGAGAGCAGAGAGATCGCCCCCGGATGGTACGAGCCACCGGTGTGCGCCCGTCGGCATCTGGCCAAGCCGCTGAAGAGGATGTAATTGAATTCGACCATTGTCGTATAGCAGGACCGGCAAATTTTTTATACAACAAGACGCTGGCACGCCTGGATGGGAGCTCACGCTCCCGGTAAAATGATCACAGGAGCATGATCCGTTGACAGAAGCAGTCATCCTAAGCGCCGTCCGTACTCCGGTCGGCAAGTTCGGCGGCTCGTTGAAGAACATCCCCGCTCCCCAGTTGGGAGCGACGGCCATCACCGAAGCGGTGAGCCGGGCCAGGCTCGAACCGAAGGACGTCCAAGAGTGCATGATGGGCATCGTGCTATCGGCCGGGGTAGGACAGAACCCGGCCCGCCAGGCCGCCATAAGGGCCGGGCTGCCGGTGGAGATCGGCTCTTTGAACGTGAACAAGATCTGCGGCTCTGGATTGAAGGCGGTCATGCTGGCCGCCAACTCGATCAGGGTCGGAGAGAACGACGTGGTCGTCGCCGGCGGCATGGAGAACATGAGCGCCGCCCCCTATCTGCTCATGGAAGGGCGGTTCGGTTACCGTCTCGGGGATAACAAGATCATCGATCACCTGGTCCGCGACGGACTATGGGATGCTATCACCGACCAGCACATGGGCAGCACCGCAGAGATCGTGGCCGAACGTCACCACGTCACCAGGCAAGAGGCCGACGAGCTATCTTACCAGAGCCACGCAAAGGCGCTGGCGGCCATCAAGGCCGGGCGCTTCGATCAGGAGATCGTTCCCGTCAGGATCAAGAGCAAGAAGGAAGAGCTAGAGATCCGACAGGACGAGGGTGTCCGTCCCGACATCTCCATGGAGGGGCTGGCCAAGCTCAGGCCGGCCTTCAAGGAGAACGGAGTGGTGACCGCGGGAAACGCCTCTCAACTGAGCGACGGCGGCGCCGCCCTGGTCGTCGCCTCCCGGGAGTTCGCCGAGGCGCGGGGAATCAAACCCCTGGCCACCATCGTCGACTATTACACTGGAGGCACCAAGCCGGAATGGATCATGGAAGCGCCCATCTCCGCCACCGAAACCCTGCTCAAGCGTAACAACATGGGCATCGAGCATATCGACCTGTTCGAACACAATGAGGCCTTCGCCACTGCCTCCGTCGCAGTGAAGCGTGCGCTGGGCGTTCCGGAGGACCGCTTCAACGTCAATGGCGGAGCGGTGGCCCTCGGGCACCCCATCGGCTGCTCGGGGGCCCGGGTCCTGACCACCCTGGTGCACGCGCTGCAGGAACGGGGCAAGCGCACCGGACTGGCAACACTTTGCCTGGGCGGCGGCAACGCCGTATCCATGATCGTACGACGCGAGTGATAGCGGGCCATCCACAAGTAAGGGCGCCGGGTCCAGGGAGAACCCTACCGGCCCCTGATCTCTTCCTTTTCTTATGGCCAGATGGACAATGACGGCCACTGCGGTCAGGACGACGGCCCCGATGACGAGCAACGGGGGCGAGAGGAAGAGGTCAGAACCGCTCCAGCCGGACTCATTAGAGATGCCGACATTGAGCTCGACATCGTCCGGGCCGTGATCGGGCATACCACAACCCCGCTATACACGTTCACCGTGACGGTAAGACAGTCCAAGGTGGTGCTCTCGTGCACTGCCGAGTGGGTCTGATCGGCCTCGAAGAGAAGGAAATTGATCTGGTCCAGGAGGAGCATGGTGACCTGCGAGCCGAAGGTGATCTACACCTCGATCCGCAAGGCGGTCTGGCCCGAGAGCGCGACGACCCCGCCCTTTACACATTGTTCATCGGAGGAAAGAAATAAAATAGTGAGCCTCCAGGCCAAATGCTATATCGCCCTGCCTCAATTCTAGGTCGGTTACGCTCATGGCCCAAATGGAAGACCTGCTCGCATCTGTGGATAGCTATCGTGACGAGATGATCAAAGAGATGGGCAACATGCTCGCCATCCCTGCCATGGGGCCGGAGAACGGAGGGCAGGGAGAGTTCGAACGTGCCCGTTTCATCGAGGAGCTGGTCCGCCGGTGCGGGTTCACCGACGTCCAGACCTACCAGGCGCTGGACGAGCGGGTCACCCTGAAGGTCCGACCCAGCGTCATCGCCAAGCGCAAGGGCAAGAGCAAGCGAACGGTGTGGATCATATCGCACATGGACACCGTGTCCCCGGGCGACGATAAGGCCTGGACCTACCCGCCGTTCCAGGGGACCGTCGTCGAGGGGAAGCTGTTCGGAAGGGGGTCGGAGGACAACGGGCAGGCGGTCATCTCATCGTTGTTCGCCGCGCGCGCGCTCCTTGATACGGGCCGGGACCCCGACCTCACCGTCGGGCTCGCCATCGTGGCCGACGAGGAGGCCGGTTCCGACTTCGGCATCAAGTATCTGATCAAGGAAGGGCTGTTCGGCAAGGACGACCTCTTCTACGTCCCGGACTCCGGAGAGGCGGACGGTTCGGTCATCGAGGTGGCGGAGAAGTCGATCATCTGGCTCAAGATCGCGATAAAGGGTAAGCAGGTCCACGCCTCGACGCCGGAGAAGGGGATCAACGCCCTCCGGGTCGGTTCGGAGATGCTACTGTTCCTGGCTGACCAGTTTGCCGGTCGCTTCCCGGCCAAGAACCCGCTGTTCGCCCCGTCCGGCTCGACCTTCGAGCCGACCAAGCGGATGGCCAACTGTCGAGAACATCAACACCATTCCGGGAGAGGACGTCACCTACTTCGACATCCGGCTTCTGCCGGAGTACGATTCCCACGAGTGCGCCAAGGTCGCCAACGAGGTGGCCAAGTTGTTCGAGCAGAGGACCGGGGCCACCATCGATGTGGAGGCCATCCGCATCGACTCCAGCCGGCAAGACCTCCCGAACCGACGGCGAGGGCGCCCAGGCCCTCAGCAAGGCAGTGAGGCGGGTACTGAAGATAACCCCCACCATGGCCGGCATCGGCGGGCAGACCTGTGCCAATTGGTTCCGCCAGGCCGGAATGGACGCCTACGTCTGGGAGACCCTCGACGAAATGGCCCACCAGGTCAACGAGTACACTAGGGTCGACAACCTCGTCAACGACGCTAAGGTCTTCGCCGTCCTGCTGTCCCGTCTCTGCTTCCCGGGAGCGTTCAAGGACGTTCAGCCGGAGTACTGACCGACAGGATGCGGTAGTGCAGCCAGACGGCGTCCCCCTTGAGCTTTCGGGAGAATATCGGCCGAAGGTCCAGCGGCTCTCGTCAACGGTAAGGTCATTGGCCTGGTACATGAGCAGGTCGACCTTGTTCCGGCCGGTCACCATCGTCTCCGCTCCCTCTATTTTCAGGTAAGCGACGTGCTCCTTGGAAGGGGACGGTGCCATCACCTCCCACTCCTCCTGCCCGGTCTGGAGCATGGTCGCTGAGCCGCACAGGGTGAGGCCCTCGTTCCAGGTCGGGATCTACCACCGGTCCCATAGCCACGTCCGGCCGGCCCACGCGCCCCTCCACGCGGACGGCGCTGGGCAGAACTACATAGAAGCACAACGGCAAACCTCGAAAGATGGAGCGGGACGATGTGAAGGACCTTACCGTCAGGTCACCGAAAGCGCTCAGTCCGAGAACAGCCGATCTAGCATCCACTTGCTATCGAACTTGATGATGTCCTCGTACTCCGGCCCGTGGACAGGAACGCGATGGGCTTCCCGATAGCGTTGGCGATGGACAGCGCCGCGCCCCCCTTGGCGTCGGTATCGATCTTGGTCAGGATGACCGCGTCGATCCCCACCGCCTTGTTGAACGCCACCGCCTGCTCGATGGCATCGTTGCCGGCCAGGGAGTCGCCGACGAAGATGACCAGTGGGGGTTCACCACCCGTTTGATCTTTCTCATCTCGTCCATGAGATTGGCGTTGGTCTGCATCCGTCCGGCGGTATCGACGCAGCACGCACTTCCCGACGCTTGGCCTTGGCGTGGTCCACGGCGTCGAACGCCACCGCGGCCGGGTCTCCGCCCGACTGGTGCTTGACGATCTTGGTTCCCAGCCTCTCGGAATGAACGGTAAGCTGCTCGATCGCTCCGGCCCGGAAGGTGTCCGAGGCGGAAAGACGGTGGTCATTCCCTGTTTCTGCAGTCGGTTGGCGAGCTTGGCGACGGCCGTTGTCTTGCCCGTACCGTTGATCCCGACGAACATGATGATGACTGGCTTCTCGTGGTTCTTGACGAACGAATCGAAGTCGAACTCGCTCTTCTTGAGGACCGCCTCGATGGCGTTCTTGAGCGCGGCCTCGACCACCTGTTCTACGGAACTTGCGGTCGACCCGCTTACCCACCAACCCCTGGCGGACGTTGCTTTTATCTCCTCGATGACGGGGAGGGCGACATCCGATTCTAAAAGCCCCAGCTCCAGGTCCCACAGGAGCTCATCGACCTCGGCCTCGTCGATCTTCTCCGTCCACTGTCCCCGACCGCCTCTTCGGCGTTGGAGGGTAGTTCGGCCGCCTTTCCCCGCAGCGCGGAGATCTTCTTCTTGAGCGACTCGAACAGGGCTGACCACCCGTCCTATCCTCTGTCTGCTGTATCGCCTGGTATTCTTGCTGGACAACCTGAGATAATTGACTGGCCTGTTCCTTCGAGGGCCATCCTGCGGTCGGTGAGCTTCTTCATGGTGTCCATCAGTTCCTTGGCGCGGTCGTCCATGGTCTCGATTGCGTCCTCTACGGGCTTCTCTACCCAGACGCCGGGTCCCGATGCCCACGATGGCCTTGGAGTTGGACTCCACCTTGGCGAAGACGAAGGAGTTGCCACCGATAGGGACCAGGAGCTCGTCGCCCACGGCCGCCTTCTGAT
>CAVSJV010000018.1:0-98065 GCA_963728405.1 Methanomassiliicoccaceae archaeon
AACTCGATTGCCCACTGCACGAACGCGTTGAACGCGTTCACGATGACCGTGATCGTCGCGGCGACGGCGTTCCACAGATTGTTGACGTAGTTGATCCCGGCCTGCACCAGGCTCGACGCCAGGTTCGCCAGCGCGGTGCCGATCGTCACGAGACAGTTCCACACGAACTCGAATATGGCGGTCGGCGACAGGAAGTTCGGCGCCGCCCCGGTCGGCGACGAGTTCAGCTCAATGTACGGCAGTCGGGACATGATGTCCTTCGGCAAATGCAGCAGGTAAACGTTCGGTATCACGATGTCGTTGCCGATCTGCTCGTTCGCCGCGTCGTGCGTCAGCTTGTACAGCAGGTTCTCGGCGTCGGCGTTCGACATGCTCTTCTCGATCACGGCGACGATGTGACCGCTGCTCGTCGCCTGCGACGCGTCGGTAGCGTAGAACGAGCCGCCCGCCAGTTGCGAGCTTCCGGGGTTCGTGGTCAGCGTGTCGTTGAGCTGCGACTCGAGCGCTAGGTAGCGCGGCACGATGATCGTGTTGACGCCGCTGACGAAATGTGCGCTCGAGCCTGGCGTCGTGATGTATATCATGTACACCTGCTCGTCCGCGTTGTAGCGGTAACTACCGTCCGAGGCGATGTATAACCCACTGTTGTCGTCGGTGGAATTGATGACGATGGTGTTCGCCTTCGGCTTGACGACCGTCTCGACGAAGTAGCGGACCTCGCAGTCGGTGTTGGGGTTATACCACCAATCCTCCCCTTCTCCGTAGGCGTTGTAATAGACGCGGCCCTGGTTGAAGTAGTAGGTGAACGGGTAGTCGGTGTTGTCCGCGGTGGTGTGCTCGCAATCGAGCAGGATATCGTCGTTCAGGCCGCCGGCGTCATCGGCTATCGCCTGCAGCGAGAACGGCATGCTCGTCCCGTCGTCCGGCGCGTCGATGTAGTAGTCGAAGGCGAAGTAGCGGTCTTCGTGGGTGTGCACGTCGATGAGGCGGGTGGTCGACAGCGTCTTGTCGTTGTTGATCTTCAGGGCGAAGAAGATGTTGTGCACCGACCCGCCGTTGATGTCCTCCCAGAGGTTAAGGAAGTTGAACTGCACGTGCAGCATCATGTCTCCGAGGAACTTGTCGACGTTGTCGTTGAATCCGTCGCCGTCGGTATCCTTGTACGTCGGATCGAGCTTCTGGCCGCACAGCGTATTGCCGATGATCTCGTTGTGATCGTTAACGCCGTCGCTGTCGGTGTCCTGGAGGATAGGATTCGTCACCCAGCCGTCGGCGCCCATGTTCACTTCCTCGCCGTCAAGGATGCCGTCGTCGTCGGTGTCGGCATCATTCGGGTTCGTTGTGCCGGTGATCTCCAGGCGTACGTACTGTACTTGGCCGTCGCTGCCGGCGGAGTTCCAGTCAGCGACGTAAAAGTTGAACGTGCCCCCGCTGGCGTACTGCGCCATCGTGTAGGTGCCGTCGATCGGCACGAAGCTCTCGAAGACGTTCGCGCCGCTCTGCGCGCGGTAGTATAAGCACTGATGCGTGCTGATGCCATCCTTGTTCATCCAGATCTCGATGTCCTGGGCGCGGTCGGTGATCACGCCGACATGGACCTTGATCGAGGTGATCCTCTCGATCAGAATCGACGGTACGGTGATCGGAATGCACGGCCTGCCATCGTTACCGGCGCCGTTCGGTACGCGGTAGAACTGCTCCGACGACCAAGTCTGCGACCACACCTCGCTGCCGTCCAGTAGGCCGTCGTCGTCCGAGTCCGGGTCGGTCGGGTCGGTGCCCATCACACAGTGCTCCATATAGTCGTTCAAATTGTCTGAGTCCGTATCTGCAGAGAACGGATCAAGTCCGTACGGATACGCGACACGGTTGGCCTCGAAGGCATCGCTCAACCCGTCCCCGTCAGAATCGTAGGACAATGTGAGCTGAGCGACCCGGATGCCCGAGGATGTGATCTTGAACTTGACATTGATCTCCGATCCACTGATGCTATCGCGAATGTGGGACGAATCCACTAGGAACTCGTCGTAGTGCCAGTTGCCATCATTAGTGATCGATTTGAGGAGCGTGTATGTACTGTCGCCATTGGAGACATATATGCCGCCCGCGTTCGTCGCCACGTAGTCGATCCTAACGAGGTAGTCGGTCCCACTGATTGCTGCGTTGATAAGGAAAGTGGCGTCGGTGCCCTGCGATTGCCTGACCGTCCTGCCACCGTATGTGGTCGCATCCCCCCAACCTCCGTAGACCGAGATGCCCAGCATATGGCTGACGATATCGGTATCTCCAGATATACCAACGTAACTGATGTACTGCGCCGGGCCCAGGGTGATCGACGTCAGGTTATGGATGCCTGACGCCACCCTGATGCGGACGTTCACGCCGGCCGACGAGCTGTCGGCGTCGTAGTAGACGTCCTTGTTGATGAGGAAGGTCGCCGACCCGCCGGTCACCGATGCGCTTCCCAGCGATATGTATCCAGACGAGGTCAACTGCTCCAGCGAAATGACCGCGTCATTGTTGCATTCGAACTTCAGGGAATAGAACACACTGACGATCGGTATCGAGACCAGCAGTGTGGCGCCGACGGCGCCGTTGGTGATGCCACCGTCCAATGCCCATCCCGACTCGAACGATATGCCTGGATTGTGGTTGTTCAGCGTATAATCGCTCTTGTATGTAGTGGCAACAGCATGGATGCAATCGACCTTGAGCGCTTGAGCGAAGCGCAGCTGGACGTTCATTCCCAGCGTTCCCGCGAGCGAATCGTATCGGTGATCAGGATCAAGGATGAACGAATGGCTCCGGGTGGTGGAATCGCCGGGCATAGTGGCGACACTAATCCACACCCCATTGCTCAGCACCTGGACGGCCACATCGTCCGATGCCAGGTATCTGATGGTGATCAAGTAGCCCACATTCCTCTGATACGATTGCTCGTACAAATTGAGCAGGAAGGCGGCGTTCTCAACCCCCTCCCTCATCGAATCGACCGTGGAGTACCATCCACTCAACAGAGAGAGGCCCGGCAGGTGATCTGTAGCTGTCATGTCTCCGACGGAGCCGACATCCAGGTAGAAGATGTCCTGGCCCGCGGAGACGTCCACTGAGAAGAGATATGTGCCGGAGCCGGTGCCCGATATCCACCAGATCGCGATGTACCAGTACCCGGAGGAAGTGGCGGCGAGGTCGATGTTCTCGGTCATCCCCACGCCGTTGGTGGAGTTGGCCAGCCGAGTTCCTGAGGGGTTCAGGAGACTGAGATCATAGTTATGCCCCGAGGGCACGTTCACGGTGATCTTGATCTGCTGACCACTGTAAGCGGAGATCTTGTAGTAGTCCGAAGGGTCGAAAGGATTGTAGAGAGAACCGGAGAACGAGCCGGTCACGATCTGAAGCGCCGTTCCAGTTGTTGAGCCGGCATCACCGCCCTGATGGCCGGCATCGTTGATCGAATATGTGCTGAACTGTCGATCCGAGCTTACCGCTGGGTTGCTGGGATAGGACGTAGAGACGGATCGGACCCTATAATGATAAACGGTCCCCGGAACCAGATTGGTTAACGTAACCGAATGTGAAGTGGTCGTGGCCCCGGAAACCGTGGTCCCATACCCAGTAGTTGTACCATAGTCAACATCCGAGCTGCAGGCTATATCGGTCGTCCATGTGATCGTCGCCGTATAGTTGGTTATCCCTACCGAAGCAATACTGGATATCCATATTGCTGATGTGGTGAAGGTCATGTCGTTGCTTAGCGCAACGTCGGATGGGTTGGACGATGAGACCGATCGGACCCGATAGTGATAGGTCGTTGCGCGGGTTAGGCCATTGAGCGTCACGGAATGCGATGTGCCAGAACCACTTGAGGTCGAGCTTCCGTACGATGTATTGAGACCGTACTCCACCACCGAGGAGCCTGCGTATTGCGTAGACCAGGCGATCGTGATGGATACCGAACTGACCGGATTTGGTGCAATGTTGGTTATTGCGATCGAGCCCGTGGTAAATGTCGCATCGTCACTGTACGCGGTATCGGATGAGTTGGTTGTGGATGTGGACCTCACTCGGAAGTGATAGGTCGAAGCGGATGACAGGCCGGTCAATATTACTGTGTGAGACATGCCCGATGTGCCAGTCATCATATTGGTGTACGACGAGGTTGCCCGTAGTCCACAACCGAGTTACCAGGGCCGTCAGTATTCCACGTTATAGTAACCGAGCCCGAAGGCGATACGGAGACAACAACGTTCGATATGGAAAGGGTCAACGTTGAGAAGACGTGGTCAACAGAATATCCATCATTGCTCCCGACCTTGAAATGGTACATGGTGTTCGAACTGAGGCCGGTTAGTGTTACCGAGTGTGAAGTACCATCGTCATCACCATATTCATTTTCACCATAGGAAGTCGTTAGGCCGTATCTTACTTTGGAGTCGTCGTCATATTGTGTCGTCCAGGTGATTGTGGCGGAAGATGCTGTGATCGAAGAAACAGCAATATTGTCAGGGCCGAGCCAGAAGGTCGCATCTGCGCTGCTCACCGAATCTGATGGGTTGGATGATGAGACCGATCGGACCCGATAGTGATATATGACGTTGATCGACAGATCCTCAAGCCACACCGAGTGCGATGTACCCGAGCTACTTGTCTCAGTGTTCCCATATGATGTGGTGGTCCCATACTCAACGATTGAAGTCCCTGCGGCAGAAGTGGTCCATGTGATCCTGATCTCATCGCTGTATTCGTAATGTACCACAAGATTGGAAATAGCAATACCTAGGGTGGTGAACGTCAAATCCCCAGAATAGCCATAGCTGCTCCTTCCCATCCTGAAGTGGTATGTGGTATTGGAGAGCAGACCAGTTATGGTCACTGAGTGCGATGTCCCGCTTCCTCCGCTCTGTGAGCTACCGTAGGAGGTCGTGGTACCGTACTGCAGGTCTGACGAGACGCTGCTCGCGGTCGTCCAGGTGATCGTCGCCGTGGTAGCGGTGATCGAGCTGACGACGACGTTGGAGATCATGCTCAGCGTGGTGAACGTGAAGTCGCCGGTGTATCCGTAGCTGGCATCTCCTATTCTGAAATGGTAAGTGGTGTTGGAGTTCCTGCCAGTAATGGTGGCGGAATGAGAAGTGCCGGTTCCTCCGCTTTCATCGCCGCCATATGAGGTCGTAAGTCCATATTGCACCTCCGATGAAACGCTGCTCGCGGTCGTCCAGGTGATCGTCGCCGTGGTAGCGGTGATCGCACTTACCACCACGTTGGAGACCATGCCTAGCGTGGTGAAGGTGTAATCATCGGTATAGCCGTATGTGCTCCTTCCCAACCTGAAGTGGTAGGTAGTGCTGGAGAGCAAGCCGGTAAGGGTCTGCGAATGGTTTATGTAATTTGTTCCTCAGTTATCGTGCTGCCGTACGAGGTATTGATGCCATACTGCAGGTCGCTCTTGGTTGACTCCGCGGTCGTCCAGGTGATCGTCGCCGTGGTAGCGGTGATCGCACTTACCACCACGTTGGAGATCATGCTCAGCGTGGTGAACGTGAAGTCGCCGGTGTATCCGTAGCTGCTGCTCCCGACTCGGAAATGGTAAGTGGTGCCCGAGACGAGGCCGGTTATAGTGGCGGAATGCGATGTCCCGCTTCCTCCGCTCTGTGAGCTGCCGTACGAGGTCGTGAGTCCATATTGCACTCCCGACGAGACGCTGCTCGCGGTCGTCCAAGTGATGATCGCCGTGGTAGCGATGATCGAGCTGACGACCACGTTGGATACCATGTTAAGTGTGGTAAATGTCGAATCTCCAGAGTAGTCACTACCGCTCCCGACTCGGAAATGGTAAGTGGTGCTCGAGACGAGGCCGGTTATAGTGGCGGAATGCGATGTCCCGCTTCCTCCGCTCTGTGAGCTGCCATACGAGGTCGTGAGTCCATATTGCACTCCCGATGAAATGCTGCTCGTGGTCGTCCAAGTGATCGTCGCCGTGGTAGCTGTGATCGAGCTGACGACCACGTTGGAGACCCTGCTAAGGGTGGCGAAGGTGTAGTCGTCAGAATAACCGTAGCTGCTCCTCCCTAATCTGAAATGGTAGATGGTGTTGGAACTCAAGCCCGTAATGGTGGCGGAATGCGATGTCCCGCTTCCTCCGCTCTGTGAGCTACCGTAGGATGTCGTGGTACCGTAGTATGCGGTCGACGAGACGGATTGGGCCGTCGTCCAGGTGATCGTCGCCGAAGAGATGGTGATCAAGCTGACGACGACGTTGGAGACCATGCTAAGCGTGGTGAACGTGTAGTCGTCAGGAAACAGCCAGATGTGCTCTTTCCAGCCCTGAAGTGGTAGACCGTATTGGAGAGCAGGCCGGTGATCGTGACGGAGTAAGTGCCAGTTCCTCCGCTTACCGTGGTACCGTACGAGGTCGTGGTCCCGTATTGCACCTCGGACGCGACGCTCGAAGCGGTCGTCCAGGTGATCGTCGCCGAAGAGACGGTGATCGAGCTGACGACCACGTTGGAGACCATGCTAAGCGTTTTTAATGTCGAGTCTCCAGAGTAACCGTAGCTGCTGCTGCCGAGTCTGAAATGATAAATAGTATTGGAGAGCAGGCCGGTGATCGTGACGGAGTGAGAAGTGCCAGTTCCTCCGCTTACCGTGGTACCGTACGAGGTCGTGGTCCCGTATTGCACCTCGGACGCGACGCTCGAAGCGGTCGTCCAGGTGATCGTCGCCGAAGAGACGGTGATCGAGCTGACGACGGCGTTGGAGACCATGCTCAGCGTGGTGAACGTGTAGTCGTCAGAATAACCGTAGCTGCTGCTGCCGAGCCTGAAGTGGCAGGTGGCATTGGAGAGCAGATTGGTAACGGTCGCCGAATGCGATGTGCTAGTTCCTCCGCTTACCGTGGTACCGTACGAGGTCGTGGTCCCGTATTGCACCTCGGACGCGACGCTCGAAGCGGTCGTCCAGGTGATCACGGCGGTAGTGACGGTGATCGAGCTGACCATTACATCAGTAATGGAGACGGCGAGTGTGGTGAAAACCATGTCCGGGCTAGTGTCAGAGGAAAGACCGAACAGGGACACCGACTCCACGTAGAAGTGATACGTGGTATTGGCCGAGAGGCCGGTGATCGTTACCGAATGAGAGGTGACTATGATAATGGTGTCCTGACTGACATGAGAACCGTATGATGTGGTGGTGCCATAGTAGACGTGTGATGACCCCGCGACGTCTGTTGTCCAAGTAATGATGGCGGACGTGGTGCTGGGGGCGGCGTTCAATGTTAGAGATCGTTATTCCACTGGAGGCAGCATAGACTACATCCTGGTCAATGGACGAAGATGAGAGGGCATTCAGGGTTGTAGAAGAGAGCAAATCCTGCTCCAGGGAGGCCAGGCATGTCATAAATCTTCTCTTGGGCGGCGAATGACAGCATAATATCGTCGCCGATGCTCCCGCCTACGAACCCGTCGACCGCGGCCATTAGAGAGTAGACTTCATTCAGTGCTGCTTCTTCCCTGAAGTTCACTAGGTCGTCCACTATCGTATCGATCGAAGCGAGCAGCATAGCTCTGGAAGCAAGATCGACAGAACACGCCATCGTCCAGTGTGGCGATGTAGCTCTTGAGATCATAAATGTCCAGCGATTCGTACAACACGTCCTGGAAGTAGAACAGCTCGGTCGTGTTGTGGTGTGCCTCCACCCAGATGCAGGGACGTCGCCGTTCAAACTAGCTATGACTGACGGGAACGATGACTCGATGCGATCGGTCGACAGTCTCTCGGCGTCGATTAGGATCGATCCGCATGATGAGATGGCCGAGGCGGAGATCTCCGTCCACGCTTTCGTAGCGTTCTCCCAGGCGACGAAGAAGCCGTCACCGTGAGCGGTCGCGGACACTTGGCCGTAGATGCCTGATGCGTGGGAGACTGCTACCGAACTCCAGGACAGGTGGTCGCTCGACGATATCGCTCCCTGGACGATGGCACCCGCGACGCCGTTGTAGGACCAGCCGATGAACACGATGCCGTTGTTGAGCACGAGGTCGAGGTCGGCGACGACACCGGTAGAGAAGCTCGCGATCAGCGTGGTCGCGTCGACCTGCGCTCCGTCGTAGCCGATGCTGCCGTAGACGATAGCATCATATGGGAAGCTGCAGTGAACGGCGTAGTATAATGCCGACGCGTCGGCGACGATGCGGCCGAAGCCATCGCCGATCTCTAGGGCAGCCATCGGCGTGGCGCCAACGAGCTCGTTGCCGTCGAGCGTAATGTTCAGTATGGAGAAGACCGAGGAGTTGCCGTTCGGTCTCATCAGTCCAAGGTACAGGCGGCCGTCCGTCAGCGCGACCGACGGGGACGAGCCGTCGCACAGCTGGAACGTTCGGCTCCAGGTAATGCCGCCGTCGGACGAGTGCTGGACGTAAATGGTCTGGTTGGCACTCTCGGTCAATCGGCCTTCGAACGCGATGCTTACATCGAGGTCCGAGGAGACGATGGAGATGTTGGAAATGGAATAGAACACCGGCGAGATGGCGCGGTCGGAGGAGAACGATGCTCCGTTATCGAACGAAATCTTATAATCAAGTTCCATGCCGCCGTCGACGAGGTTTGCCCAAGCGAGGTGCAGCGTGCCGTTCGACGAGATCGTCGACGACGGAGAGGTCGCCCCATCGTTCGATATCGTCAAACGGCGGTGATCGTGCTCTGCCGGATCGGTCAAGGCGAGCACATCGTCCCCTACCTCTGCGGACACTCCATTCGTCATAACCTGGAACACGGTCATGACCATTATCAAGGCACAAGCTACGCTGATCAATTTGAGGATAGAACGCCTCATCTTCTCCGACTCCCGAGAAAGGATTAGTTTATCTATATTTATAATTAATTATTCATTTGAATAGAATCTATCTATTCAGGTGAAAGATTTACTGCGATGAACGGGTGGAGATCGATTTCGACCTTATTCTCAGAAGGCGCATGGCCGCATACGTCGATCTAGCATTCGACGATGGAACCCAGTTTGGGGAAAGGGTATGGCCGTGCAAGGTGGTCAACTAGATACTCAGAACATTATGGGAGTACATTCTGAATCGAATATTCCGTACGAGATCATTCATTGAATCCTGAACTGACCTATGAGGTTGATCCCTTCCTTGATTTGATCATTTTTCCATTCATCGAACATTGACCAAGACCAATCTCCAGAAGAACAAGGTGATCTTCGTCCGGTATCCTACCGATACCGGATATTTCGTCACCTGCTAAGGTCAAAATAACTCACCGCAGCGCTCTCTCAGGTCAATGAAGCATACAATCGTATGTTTTCACATGAGCCAGCTATAAAGTCGGAAAACGTTTGGAGTGAATTTCAACAATAATGGTCTAGCGTAGAATAAGGGTGGGCTCGAGCTCTAATATTACTCCTCATTCTGAGCCATATGACAAAATCAAAGTCTAATTCAAACGGTAAAACGCGAGGCTAGTCTGATAAAAACTTTCTCTTTTTCCATAGATACTGTCAACGAAATATCATGATGTGTTGCGGAGTTGGCAGAGCCAAGGTCTTTGTCCTCGAGACTGAAAAAAATTCACTTCCAGGCAATTAATGGTCGCTCCCCTCTCCGACGTCCGGTATCCCATGCTTTTCGTTCGGTATCATGGACGAAATCGTCTGGTATCGTTTCTTATCGGCAGCTGGATGGGCTGATGGGAATGACCGACCGGGGCATAGGTGAAGGAATGATATGGTATCCCCTCGGTTCTATGAGCACCAGTTCCGTTGGAGTGAGCGCCACAAGGCAGCAAAATCATGTTGTTTCAAGCGTAAATCGATCGATGGCCAGTCAATGATATATGTCCGCCACGGTTGTCACCACTCTACGGCGATACCGGACGAGGGCACGCTCAAATCACCTGATTACTAACCTTGTAATCAATAGGTCGAAGAGCCAAATAGGTTTTCACAATAAAAAAATAGTAAGTCATATATATGGGATTATACAGGGAGCGAATGTTCTCGACCGACCGGGAATCCGAGAGCGTTTCTGAAAGCTTCAACATAGAGAAGCTAATAATGCCCGGTCAGGAAGTTGGTATAACTCCCCTTTTATTACTTTTAAAACAGAAGGCGAGGGAAAGAAAGAGGAGCATTACTGCAATATTATTTGGCGCAGATGAAGACCCAATGGACATTTTTATGAGATATAAAAAGCATGGGTTTAACATTGAAATTAGAAGATATCATTCGTTTTCTGAGGCCCATCTCACCGTAGATAAAAACGAACTCGCAGATGAGGATAAATCACAAGCAATATCCGGATATTTTTACATCCTGCCAATCGAACCTGGAATCTGGACATCAATCACCTTCGAGAAAGAAATATTTGTAGAAAAGGGATTAATGAAACTACTTCAAAAACATTCAATGAGCATCAGTAGGACTGGATTTACTTCAAACGAAATCCATGATGTATTAACAAAAATAATCGAAAAGGACGGAATGACTGCCGAGGTCATAAAAGCGGTAACTTATCCCTATGGTGGAAATGGGGATATTGATTTCAATAGTCGAAGTTTACAAGATTTATTCCACTATTGCACTACAGGTCGTCGATATCTTGACAAAGCAAAGATCCGTATTACTAGGGTTGGTCACCAACCATCTGATATTTTCGTCAGTAGAGATGGCATGTTCAGATTCTACAAAGGAGACATTGATTTCTTTTTTAGGATAGTTCTTAAGTCATTCGCGACCCCAGCGAAGAGGACTAAAAAGGTTCTAGAGAAACGGGAAAGAACATATGGGAACTATGATTCGAAACCAATAAAGATTGAGTTCGAACATGAAATGTTCAAGGAACAAGGAGATAACGACAAATTCGTTAGAGCAATATCAAAAATAGTGAAATCTGGTGTTTCGGTCTATCATCGGAATCCCTACCTGCACATCTCGTTGGTCGATTTTCAAGATGGATCCACATACGATATCTTTGCAGTATCGTCCAGATCATTATGTGTTGTCCCATCATTTAGGTCATCGTTAGATTCGTTACAAAGAATCAGCAGCCAGATGTTTAAGAATTTTGATGAGGGATTGGTAAAGGACTGGGAAGAAATTGAAAGAACGATAGACGACTATTTCGTGTGATTCTATGAGTCCTGCTCATCCTCCTGAAGCTGAACTCAAAGATCATGCCAAATGCGTAAAAGGCCTCAAGGTAGATTTTAGCAATTATGATCAAACCGTCGATGTAATATCCTGTTGGCACTCGTATTTTGACTCCATTTATGTAAAGAAAGGCGCAGGGCTATTTTTTGATCGATATCCAATAATTGGAGATAAGGGACTCACTCCAGATTTTACGATGGTTTTTAACGAAGACTATGCGATTATTGCAGATGTCGCCAGATCAATAGAGAACAACTCCCACTCCCTTGAATCAAAGGCAGCTCAATTAAAGAATTATGATGGATGTAAGAAATTAAGATCGGGACCGGGTCCGAATGATTGGATTGAACCAAAAACAATAGACCAGATGTTAATCCTTCATACTCAGTTCTCTGATAGGGGAGCAAGAGAACTATTGAAAATTCAAAAAAAAGAAGAATACAAATTGGATAATAATCTGGCCATCCTTGAATATGATTTATCACAAGCCTACGCAGATTCAGCATATATTTTCAAAAAGGTCGGCATCGCTCGGAATAAGAAGTTGAGGGATAAGAGTCTACCAAAGCAGCTTCAATTGGAGCGACTGTTCGGAAAAGAATTGAAGTCTCTGAACTGTACGCCAGACAAATTTGTTGTAAATAAGGCAACACACTTGTTTTGTAACGATTCCCCATGTCCAATATATCTGGTTGCGAGGCTTTGGGATAGGGGTTTGATCAATTTATTGACCGATGACCAATTGGATACGTGGCATCAAGGAACCTCAATGCAAAGCATTCAAATTGAAACCAGTTCCTCAGAACTACGCAATCTTATCCATGACAAAATATCTCCAGGGTGCTGGATCCCCGAAGGTTGTATGGACAATTCATTGGAATTTTTAAAGATTGCTGGCAGGGCAGAAAATGATAATAAAAAATGGACCATAGATTATGGTAATATTCAAATAAAGAAGACAAAAAAACGAACAGGGATTGGACCCATTAAGGATGAACTGGTCGATCAATTTTACGAAATGAGGGAATATGCAGAGTTACTATCTACAATGTATTGTGAAGGTCTGAAAAACACGTGAACGTTAAAGTATCACCAAAAGACTCAAAATATAGTCAGAAGTCATTATTTTAATAATGAACTAGATTATTTTGGTTCAGAGCCACTAATCGAATCCATACTCAGGTTGCTGAACTGGAGAGACCGTCTCTCGCTACACTATGCGATCTGATTGGGACCCCTGTTAGGTAATCGATTATCCACCCAGTCGAGCGTGTGTCCCCAATTGTCTAGGGACCCACCGATTGAAAACCTTCAGAGCCATAATGGTTCTCAGCTACCTCGCATATTCCGTTTTTCGACGGCCATACTCACCTTCCTTCGATTGGGGCTGGGAGAATCATCTAACAGATATCGGATATTGGAAAACGATTCCAATAGGCTGCTAGCTCACTGCAACCGTTGATTTGTTCTGTCATGAAATAGCTGAATGAATTTTTTAAACAGGATAATGCCATCCTCGCCAACTTGCTTTTTGGCGAATATTGGATCTTGTTTCGGTACCTTGTCGATGTTGAGAATGGTCATATCTTCGCCAGCGTGGATTATTCCATGTCTCCATTCTATATACAACTGAATTGTCTCCAACTCGCCAGGACTCATACTTAGATCCGAAACTCTTACCCCATATGCGTCCTTATATGCATCCTTAAATGATTTCCAGTTCTGAAAATTAATACGCTTTTTTGATTGATGAATTCAAGTACCTGTTCGCCGGCAGTTCCGAATCTTTCCTCTATTTCCTTCCTAGCATTTACTCTATATTTTGAGGGAACGAAATCGTACATGGCGTCAAGATTGATCAGTGATTCGTTTTTCATAGAGATCTCGACGAACCTATCTCGAACATAGACTTCAAAAGCTGTGGTCATCATCACAATTGATTGCTGGACAAGAACGGATTCCGTCAAATAATCAGGCCCTGGGCATAACTTTAACAGGATCTCAATCTTCGTGAGTTGAAAGTCAAACACTTCTTTCGGTGTCGAGCATGCCACTGTCTTCCCCCCCTCCCTTATCGAAAAAAAGCCAACTACGACTCCCACATCCCCAACTCGATAAATCTGATTGTTCCTATCAATTCCTAGTTTGATATCTGGATAGTCGCGGGCCTCGGATATCAATAAGCTACTACTACCAATCTTACCGGCATACAAACAGTCATTCGAAGGCGACCATGTTACTGTTATGGCAGGCTGTTCTGACTCGATTATACTAGTGACATCAACTTCAGCCATTCTTGTTGGCATGCCCATATTACTTCGATAGAAGCGAACTAGATAATCTGGACGCAAAACTAATTGAAAAATAGAATTTTTGTGTACATGCTGCCAAAGAGTGATTTCTTCTTCATGCGAACGTGAGAGTACGCCAATTTTTAATTTTAAAAATATCGTGCCCTCTTCAGGATTAATATTCGCCCTCAGACTATTCATTACTCCCACTGCGGACAACGTTGTGCACTATCTTGATATTATCTTGAGAAGAAGATTCGAATGCATAGATAATATGCTTTGAAGTAGTTGGATTCGTAGTTTCAAAAAATCTTGATGGGTTTGCTAAATGAAATGTGGTTTGACATTATCCAATCCAGTTGTTTCTTGGACAGAGAATAACCCAATCATCGAGGATAATGATCATTTAGTCCGTTTTTAAATAATTATCGTTGTCTGGTACTATACTGAAACATAGAGATATTTAGTATTGAAGGTTGGTAATAGCGGATAGTTGGTATGTATTGGTTGCTCAAGTGATATTGGGTATCCACGAGGCACCAAGCCCTCTTACTGGAGTCTGGAGCTAGTTGCCTGGTTGAGCCCGGTATCAATACGATACCGATATTTTCATATCTGGACCATCATAAGAGCATCGTCCGGTATCTGATGGATACCAGACCACTTACATGTGACCTAAAGCTTCGTCAGCTCCGCGATCTCGCCGTTCCTGACCACAACGCGCTGCCCGTTGCCGACGCCGTTGTCGACAACCCGCACGCCCCAACGCTTGTTCATCTCGTTGACGGCGTACTGTATCACCTCGAACGGCCGCTTGCCCGACGAGCGCTTCCTGCCGTTCTTCAGGTGAACGATGAACTCGACCGGGACGAGCGCCAAACGACACCATTGCCCTGACTGTTAGTAATGCTGAACGAACGATGCCGTTTGAGCTCGATGTGATCGATGTCTTCTTTACTAACGAATCCACCATTCCTCACGAACTTGCGATAATAGAGAGGAGGGATCTCCAAACCATTGTCGTAGAGGTGGAGAGGTTTGGAGGACAGCCCACCGTTGATGTAAGATGTACTCGCCATACCAAAAAATCAATATTATCCCAAGTATCCAGACTACATCGACCATCAGGTAGAATGGCGTTATGGCCCCAAGCTGGTTCGAATATATCTCAGCGATTAAGAGCGCAATTGATAGGATCCCTGCCGCCCGGAGACCAAATGCACCTAGCAGGTACTTGCGATTGGAGTATAAACCACCGGGCAGGTATGCCGCGTACAATTGTTCTTCGAACAGCACTGCACCTTTATTCTCGATCACGCTCAACTCCCCTTTAACGGGAGTACTTTGAGCGATTATCTAGATGTTGGTCGGAGCACCATTAGCACAACAACGATGCCATGGAATTAATGGGACCAGATACATTGGCGCGATAATATGGACGCCCAACCGCTTGTCCAGTATCCGTTAGATACCAGACAGTGAAAACCGGTGCTTGACGAATGGAAGAAGGCCATAATATTAGCAAAGCTCAACGACTCTGGCCTCGAATCGTGCCGTCCTTAAGAAAGTGAGAGAGCATCATATTGTCCGGTATCGGCAAGATACCGGACTCGAGCGGGTAGCCAGTAGAAGGCGGACCCCCCAACGGGAAATCGAGGCAAGTACCCTGACGATTGAGGATGAGACAGCAGGGGGTGGCCCGGGCAGGGGGATAGGGGTCTCAAGCCTGCATTTTAGCTAGGGTAATCGTCAGTTGCCAGTAGGGTCAACGACCCAGGGGGCTCGAGGCAGGCCCCTCCCGACCTCACTGGAACCAGCCCCTTCGTATCCTGGGAGCGATGGTCCGCACCCCCACCCGATCGAGGCCATCCAGTGCATCTCAGAAGCAACGGAACTTTGAGCTAACCACCCCCTACCCACTGCCCAGGAGGGGGTAGGACCAGGGGTCAACGCGCCTGCGCATTATGTGCGTAGGTTCGGCGGGTCGGGTCACCGGGTCGATAGGGTGGGTTCCGGGCCCTAGGTAAGGCGACCGGGTCGGGTTGCTATCCTCGTCTTCCCCGCCCCCTGCTTTCCTCCGCTCAGAACGGCCGAGAACTGCTCGTTCCTCGTTCGAAGCTTCGATGCACCGATAAGGCGTCCAGACGCGGAAGATTTGGAATTCGAGGCGAGACCCGCCGCCTAGAATCGGAGATACCGGGGCTAGATCCGACCGTGACGCGAAAGAGACTTCCAACCCTGCCTTAGCGCCAACGAACGGGAAATCTCGCCGGAAGGCCGTTTCCGCACGTCTCTCAGGTTTATCGGCAGTATCGTTGTGATCTCCCGGCGGCCGCCGCTAGCTGTTGCCTTCAACGCTTGTTGCCTTGTTTCGTCGATCAGGGGCGGAAGTGAGCTAGGGGAGAGGTACGGCACGAATAATGTGTGCCTATCCTGCCTCTCAGCCCCTTTGCTCGGGTCACCTCTCGAAGAGGTAGACCCCGTGACCCCTTCCAACCGTCGATCTCTCTGCCACCCCTAAACTCGTTCCCTAGGGGAGGGGATTAAACAGCAGGCATGAAAATGTCCGGGGGTCGGCTGCCTCGACGCAGGCAAGGTGCTTGCAGGGGACAGGCTCGCTACACTCACGCGCGTAGAGGGTGGTCGTTGACCCGGTGGTCGACCGGGTGGTTGACCCGGTGGTCGAGGGTGGTCGACGGGGAGGGTCAAGTCAATCCGTATCCCTTCCCCCGCCCCGTTTGGGCTTATCGGTGTAACGGGTGTCGGAAAAAAATCTGTTGGGAAGGGGCTTCATCGATCGAGTTTGATGCTGAAGGTTCGACGGTCATGCTTCCGGCTGCCGCAGCGGGGACAGCGGCGCTGCAGGTTACGAGTCTCTCGTTTTCCAAGAATAACCCAGGTGTCACTCCACAACCCCTACCGCGCATTCATGACGGTACGAGCGACGGAGAACTTAATTGAATGGAACGGGGGGGGGGGGACCCTTCGATGCGGCAATAATGATCCATTGTGGCCAGCTCTTCTTATCTGCTGCTATATTACTGCTTATTGACAACGAGCCAGTTCGTGCTTTTTATAAAAAAGATAAAAATGGGGGAGTGATTGAGTAAAGGGTGAAAGAGGGCTAAGCCATGGGTAGCCTTAAGAAAGAATCTCGTTTATCTCGGTCAACTTCTCCGCTACCTTCTTCCCTTTGTCAGTTAACCAATACTTGAAAGTGATCCTAGGCGACTCGATATGCTTTCTATCGACCAGACCGGCCTCGAACAGCCGGTCCATGGTTCGCTTCAACCTATCGTAGGTCGGTATGATGAAACGGAGATCGGTCAGGTTGACCTCCCCATGGTCGTTGATGTACCTGATTAATCCCGATGCATGGCCCAGGTCCATGACCGTGGAGTAATCCGTTTCACGATTAAGCTTTGACATTCGGAAAAGGTCATAATGATTCTATGACTAAATGAAATTCATTCCGTTTATTCTTTCTTAAACGATAAATTATTAATAACCACAAAAGTGCATGCGCCCATGCCGTTTAAGAAATCTTAAACAACGGTTCAAAGCGAGCGATCGGAGGAAAGTTACATGGAATCAAGCTGATCGAGCGTCCTTGCTGACCCCCAGCAGGACCGATCTCAGGGAATAGGATCAAAAAGCCAGATCATAAATGGCTCATCATCTGGAGCGTTGACAGTAATCCTAGTAATCGTCGCTGCCATCGGCGCGAGCATCGTCCTCAACGGTTCCGGCGGTTCCGCCAACGGCCCAAACGATTCCGACGGTTACAACGATTCCAGTAACAATGTTAATTCACCAGAGGACCGGCGGGTCATTATCGCTCCGGCCGACGAATTGATATTGAGCGCTTCCGACCTCTCATCCGCGTGGAGATCGAACGGTCCGTGTTTTCCGGGCAGGGATACGATGCCAGTGTCACTGACCTCAGTTCCATCGAGCTGTTCGTTGGCGATGATGTCAGTGAGCCGCTGGGTGATGTCAAGATCATTCTGGTGGAGACGACTTCGGTTGATACCGCCAAGGAAGTGCTGGCCTCGTACATCGACAACGAGAACAGCGGGACCGCCTACTCCTTCGTCAAGATGACCAACGCTGTTGGTAACGAATCATACCAGGCTTCGTTGAGCGATCCTCAGTGGCCGAGCTACAGCGACCACGCCCTGCGCGTTCCGATTGAACAACTGTCGTGGTCATTATGGCATTCTATCACGACGACGCATACATCATGACCGAGACTGTGGATGCACGATATTGTGGCGATGCAGCTGGAGCAGGTAAGAATGAACCTGCCGTGAGCTATCCTCGATCGTGGGGAGGAGGGTTGATACAATGGACTTGAGCGCGGAAAAGAAGAGGGAGATCTGGAGCTGGAGATACACACATACGAGAAAGCGAAGAGGCAACAGCCGGTCGCGTACATCACGGCGATCGTCGGGGCTGGCATGCTCGCGCTCGGGCTTGTCTGTTCCGTTGGTTCGGTCTTCATGATTCTGGGTATCGCATTGATCGTCGTCGGCATCATCTCGGCGGCCATAGGCGAGGTCGGAGGCGTCAGGCTCTCCAGCTTGCGCAGGCAGCTCGACGAGCTCGATGCCGGAACTCCGTCGACCTCGATGACGGTATTGAGCACCGTCAAGAGCGCGAGATTCTGCAGATCATGCGGTCACACCTGCCGCCGACTCTGACTTCTGCGAGGGCTGCGGCAAGAAGCTTGGGGGTTGAACGATGCACAATGAAGTGATCCAGAATAGAGGCGGCTCGATCAAGAAGTATAAGCGAAGGCGGAACATCGGCGCGGCTCTCATGATCGTCGGCGTTCTGTGCTTTCTCCTGAGTTTCATCCCATCGTCGAGCACTAGTTATACTTACTATCCGAACGGACAAGGTGGCGTTATTCCTTACCCTATGTCATCGACCACTCATCCGTTCCTGTTCATGATCGTTCCCGGCATCGCTTTCCTGATCGCTGGCGTTGCTCTCATTGTATCGTCGAGAAAGCGCTTGAAATGCATCGACAACGATGGAGTGATAACGAATGAACGCGCTCCCTCGATTGACGTCAATCTTCCGAAGGAACAAGCATCGATGGATGAGGCCCCAAGCCAAACGATCAAGGAACAGAGCAAAGACAAGTTCTGCCGGTTCTGCGGGGTACGCATGGAAATGAGTGATTCGTTCTTGCGGCGACTGCGGTAAGAGGGTCGCCTGAAGAATTGTTGATGAGCGCGAGGAAGGCAAATCACCGATAAGCGTACTCTTATCGGCGCGTCCGGTATCGTAGTGATACCGGACATGCTGGCATATGTTCAATTTTTCGCTCAATTCCTGCCGGAATAATAATTATTTGCTCCCTTTATTTTTAATCGCAACCAATATAAACTCGATGCTGAATAATCAATATTCATAATTTGATATAACAAAATGAGAATGAAAGTTCGCAAGAGATTACCCTTGATTTCGCAAAGTTTCTCTTTCAGCCTTTCACTTTGGCCAGCATGTTTGAGATCGAATTGAGGAACAGCGAATGCGCTCGATAGCGAGTCAAGCTGATCGAGCAAGGAAAATGGGATGGGAATGTCGGAGCGAAAGAGGGAGCGGTCGAGCGAGCTCGACGAGCTCGATGCGAGCGAAGTCTTAAGAGAGCTCGACGGCCCTCTGTGCTCCGAGGGCGTAAACCTTGCCAAGAAACGAGGTCGCCCCAACAGAACCGACATGCAGGAGGTGGAGCGGTTGAAACTGGGCTGTCGCCCCTTCGCCGCCGCCATCAAACACTATTTGGATAGGAGATACGGAACAGTGGCCGAATCTACTTACAAGGAGGAAGAACGAAAACTTCGATACCTAGCTGGCGTGTTCGAGAAGCTAAAGGATGAGCGCAGAATAAATACGACCGATCCACGGCACATGACTCGGAGAGAGATACAAGAATTCATGGCATGGATGCGGAGAGAGGGACTGGACCCAGTAGCCCAGGCGAAGTACCTGCAATACCTGAAGGGGTTCCTGAAGTGTTACAAGAACTTCGCCATGGATGAGATGAAGGCGGACGGTGTGAGATTCCCCAAGCCTACCAAAAAGCCGATCCGAGTGATCGCCGAAGGAGACCTGGACATTATATTCAGGACCCTTGGCAGCCTGGAAGAATGGAGAGGATCGGTCGCCAGGGGAATGATATCATTGTATTTTGCCACAGGGGTTCGACCAAAGGAACTAAGGTTGGCTCATTGCGAAGACCTGAATCTTCAGCAAGGTACTCTGTTCGTACGCCATCCGAAGGGCGAGGGGAGCTGGGCCAGCGCCGAACCGGTCGATATCATACGGCCGGACATGCTCCCGCTGATCAATCGATACCTATTCGAACGCCAGGAATATCTTAAGAATCAGGGGATGAGAAAGGCCACTGCCTTATTCCCGAACCTTTACCGAGGCCAGGATGAATTCTATTCTGCCAACGCCTTCAACGAGATCAAGCACATCGTTGAAGAAATGTCAGGGGTAGATTTCAAACTGAAGGACTTCCGGTCCACGCTGACGACCATGACCGTCAACGGGGACCTGAGCCGCCTTCCCGCCATGTCGGCGCAGTTGAGGCACACCAATCTAGCAACGACGCAACGTTCATACTTTCGTATGCAGCAGGGCGTCGCCGGAAAGCAGCTCAAGGACGCTTGGAAAGAACATCCGATCGTCTTTCCCGAAAACACCGTTATTAAGAAAGATATTGATAATGCTGGATATGTATAGGAGTGGACCGATCGGGATTGGAACCAACAAAACGACTGGCTTACTTCTCAATTGTACCGTCCATGTACAAAGCACTTGTTCGAGGCTATGAAATATGGACCAAACCCTTTCTAAATTATTTTTTAAAACAACAAATGCAGAGGTCAAGAGTGACAGCCTATTTTTCATCACCAATGTAAACTGCTCACAGTCCATTTTATCAGACCAGATCTTCAGCCTAGCTACGAACAGGGATGGTGAAGTAGAAGGTGCTGCCATGGCCCGGCTCGGACTCGACCCAGATGCGCCCGCCGTGCCTCTCCACGATCCGCCGGGCGATGGCCAACCCCATGCCCGTTCCCTCGTACTCCTCCCTGGTATGCAACCGTCGGAACATTTCGAATAAATTGTCCCTGTACTTGGGGTCGATGCCGATGCCGTTGTCTCGGACGGAGAAACCCCATTCTTCTCCTCCTTCCACGGACACATGGACCTTCGGCGGTTCAGGCCCACGGTACTTGATGGCGTTGCTGATGAGGTTCTGCAGCAGAAGCACCATCTGGGTTTTATCGGCCATGATTGTCGGTAGCGAGTCGTGGGTTATCGTGGCACCACTTTCCTTGATACCGGCATCAAGGTCCTTCTGTGCCAAGGCGAGGACCTCGTTGATGTCCGTCATGGACGGGTTCATGTCATTCTTATCCACCATGGAATAGGTGAGCAGGTCCTCGACCATCGCATTCATTCGTTGGGAGCCTTCCACGGCGAAGTCTATGTAGCTTTGGGCCTTGGCGTCCAACCGGTCCCGGTATTGTGTCTTCAATAGTCTGAGGTAAAGCGAGACCATCCTGAGCGGTTCCTTGAGGTCATGCGAGGCGATGTGGGCGAACCGTTGCAGGTCGGCGTTGGAGCGTTGCAGTTCCACCCTGGCTTTTTCCTCCTCCACCAGCCTCTTACGCAATATGGCATAACGGATGGAGCGGACCATGACCTCACCGATGATAGTCTCCTTGAACAGATAGTCCTGTGCCCCGTGCCGCATCGCTCTCATCGCCGTCTCCTTGTTGGAGTTAGAGGTGAGGACGACGACCGGGACCGTTCCCGACATTCTCTCCACGGCCTCGAAGGTATCGTATCCTTGGCTATCTGGCAGGTTAAGGTCAAGGACCACGGCATCGTAGCCCTTCTCAAGTTCATCGTAAACCGATGACAGATTGGTAACGACTTTTATGGAGAAGCCCTCATCGGCGAGCATGCGTCGCATGCGTTCGGCGTCGTGAGGGTCGTCCTCGATAAGCAGGATGATTGACGTTTCCCCCCCCCGAGCATGAACTAGGAATCTTCCTATCCCTAAAAAAAGATTTACCTTGGGGGTACTTTGCTCACGGACCTTTCCCAGCGGCAATCCCGCACCATTTGTAAAATGGTTAAAGGGTTTGACAATGACCCATATGCATGAAGGACCGTTATTGAATTGGAACTTGATACTGCTGGCTATACGTAGGTGAGAATCCCGATCGGTCCACTCCTAACTATATCCAGTGTTATCAAATTCTTTTTCAATAAGGGGGGTCTGTGCAATATGCACCGCCCGGTCCTTCCACGCGTTCTTGAGCCGCTTGCCCGCCACGCCCTCCTCCACGCGATAGTAGGAGCGTTGGTTCGTGGCTAGGTTCCTTGCCTCAGTTGTGCCGACATCGCCGGTAATAGGCTCATGTCCCCGTTCACTGTCATCGATGTTAGGGGAAGGGGTCTGCACCCATCTCATTATTGATTGAGAGAATGATTATCCTGGCCTTGGCATTGGCATGGGCAGTCGGATTAACCTTTGTAACCAATCATTAACCCCTTCAATAGGATTTGTCCAGCTCGTTTTGATAGTTAAAAAATGTTAACTTAGTTAACGAAAAGAAGCGGAAGAGGTTTGGTCTATTTTCTCATCAACTCTCGAACGGGGTGGTTCGAACAGAGCACTGTTCAAAATGGTCTTTAGCTAGATGAGTTGCTGGGCTGAAATCCCGCTTTGCCCACTGGGCTCATAAGAAAAAGAAAGGGTTTGACAATGACCCATATGCATGAAGGGCCGTTATTGACTTGAAATTTGATACTACTAGATGGTCTCGGGTTCAAATCCCGCTGCTGTCCAATCAGGTTCTCGTTGGGATGGAGAAATAGAAGGTCGAGCCTTCGCCCGGTTTTGATTCGAACCAAATGCGCCCGCCATGCCGTTCGATGATCTTCTTGCTTATCGCCAGCCCCATACCCGTTCCCTCGTACTCGTCCCTAGTGTGCAATCGTTGGAACATCTGGAACAGGCGGTCCTTGTATCGGGGGTCGATGCCGATACCGTTGTCGGCGACGGCGAAGACCCAGTCCCGGCCATCCTCGTGCGCGGAGATGTGGATCTGGGGCGCCTCCTCACTACGGTACTTGATGGCGTTGCCGACGAGGTTCTGCAATAGCTGGGCCATCTGTCGCCGGTCCGCGGTTACTGAAGGTAGTGCTTCATTTGTTACCGAGGCCCCGCTCTCCTTGATGCCCATCCTCAGGTCCCTCAGAACAGTGACTAGCACATCGTTCATATCCACCATGGAGAGCTCATTGCCCTTCGTCTCCACTCGGGAGTAAGCGAGGAGGTCATCGATCATCCCCGCCATTCTCTTGGCGCCATCCAGAGCGTAGTGCACGTACTCTTTCGATTTAGGATCCAGCTTGTCCTTGTTATTCTTCTCCAAAAGACCGAGGTAGCTGGTAACCATTCTCAATGGCTCTTTCATGTCGTGCGAAGCGACGTAGGCGAACTGTTGCAGCTCGGTATTGGAGCGCTTGAGGTCCCTCTCCAGGTCCCTCAACTCGGAGATGTCCTGGGCCGTTACCACGGCGCCGATGATCTTGCCCTCTGAGTTCCTGATCGGCGCAGCGGTGTTGATTATGGTCGCGCGCTTGCCGTCGAAGCGCTCGATATCGATGACCTCGCCGACGATGGTCTCGCCCCTGAGCAACGCTCGGGCCATGGCCCAGTCCTCCGCCCTGTACCGTTCGCCGGTGTTGGGCCGCCAGCCCTTTAACACAGCGTACCGTTCGATGCCGTCGGGCAGTGGCATATCCATGCCCCAGACCTGCTGCATTGACTCGTTCCTCTCCACGACATTGCCGCTGGCATTGGCTAAAGCCACCCCGACCGGCAAGGTCTCCAGTATGGTACGCAGGCGAGCGCGTTCATCCTCCACGGTTCGTTGCACCCGCCTGATCTCGGTGATGTCGGCGGAGGTGGTCGCATAACGGTCCTTATCGATGGGGAAATAGGAGATCAGGTAGTCTCGATCGCCGTAATGGGTCTCTTGGCTGACGGGCGTCCTCGAAGCTTGCATTTGGCGGATAATCGGGATGGTCTTCTCTGAGAAGTCCCGTCCTATGAGCTCGGACCTCAGCATTCCCAGTACCTTCTCTGGTGGTTCGGCCCCGTAGTTCTTCAAGGTTTGCGAATTGGCCTCCTGCAGGCGGGCGTCGATCAGTTCATTCTCATCGTCCCAGACATACTCCCAAATGGCCACCGTTCCCTGGGCGTTCTCGAGAAGGCTGCGGTACTTGGCCTCGCTCTCGCTCAGCGCGTTCATGGCCCGTTTCTGCTCGGTGATGTCCATGATCGTGGCCACCCGGGCCGACCGTCCGTGGAGCTCCATGGTCCGGGCCTTGATCTGCACCGTACGCAGCTCGCCGTCCTTTAGCCTCAACTTGGTCTCGTAGCGTTCCACCACCGGCTGTCGGATCGCCTCCCTGACCGCAACATGAGCTTCCGGGGGGAAGAAATCGAGAACGGGCCGTCCAATGACCTCGTCCCTCGAATAACCGGTCTGCTCAATGGCCGCCTGGTTCACGTCCAGGATCATGTCGTCGGCATGGATCACGATGGCCTCGAAGGTAGCCCCGGAAAGAATGCGAAAGCGCTCCTCGCTCTCCTTGAGCGCGTCCTCCGTCCTCTTACGGTCGGTGATGTCCCTGGCCATACCAACGATCCCGACCACTCTGCCATCCTGGTCTCGGTACGGTGTCTTGGTCGTGAGAAAGGTACGGTACCCCCGCGGCGTTTGCACCCGTTCTTCCAGCACCTCTCCGACGCCGGAGTCCATGATGCGGCGGTCGATGGCCATGAGGTTATGGCCGACCTCAGGGTCGTCGTATATCTCGGTATCGTTCTTGCCGAGCACCTCTTCGAGCGGTTTTTCCACGACCTGCAACAGGGCCGGATTGGCCAGCAGAAACCTGCTATGCCGGTCCTTTCAGGAACACCGGGTCGGTCGTGGTCTCCAGGACCGCTTTCAGGAGGGCTTCGCTCTCGCTCAGCTCCCTGGTGCGTTCCTGCACTCTTTGATTCAAGCTCCTCGTTCAACCTTTCGATGCTTCTCTCGGTGCGCTTCCTTTGGATGGCCAGGTATGCCATCAACCAGATGAGAAACAAGGCGATGGCACGGTTGTAGTAGCTGTTGTAGGCGACGCCGCCGGAGGGGGAGATCAGGTAGCCGAGGGGTACGAGGACGCTGCATATTATGGCGACAGCATAGGTCATTCGCTCGCTCTTGGAGAGGAATGGTCAAACCCACCGGAATGGTGTACAGCACGCCGATCCCCAGCCCTACGGGCGTGAGTGCATCGATGGCCAGGATCGCCGCGAACGAGGCTAGGCAGGCTGCTAGGACGAGCTAGTCCCTCGTTCGATCTTCCGGCCTCATGTCCAGGGGCTCCTCGTTATTCCTATGCGCATTCATTGGTGAGTTCCAGTCATCGCTTGCCTAGATACCGTCCACCATTCCATTGGGCGATCCTACTTGGACCCTATCCCGGATCGTCCCATAACCGCGAATTGATGAATTTCGGTCGTCCCGACCTCAGATGTTCGCAACCCTTTGATCGGGGTTGCGCTCCGACCCCATTACTATTGGGCTAGCATGTATCTCCATAGAACTATATCCGCGATGGCCTAAAATCCCCGGAGAAAATGAAGGATGGACCTTCTTGGAGGGTCCGGTGGAGGCTCGATCGGGGAGTCGCCCCCTCGCTCAGGTCGTTCTCCTGCTCAGCGTACCAGGATCTAGGCCCGGTCCAGACGGTTCCACGGGTGGAAATCCTGCTCTATCCACTTGTCGGTCCTCTGTCGGGATCGGACGGATGATCCCAGGTTGTTCCCGAGGTCACGACCGGGATGGGGGCAATTCAAAGCGATACTGGCTGTAGCCACCGCCCCTGGAATCAATGCTGGATAGTAAGTAGCCTTTGGAACACCCATTACTATCGATGCATATATTGGTGTGAATACCAAGTTCTTTAGCGTCAAGCTTATCATAACAGCTGCAGCGACACCATAGATGCCCCATCCGAGGACCAAAGCAAGCGTGAACGCGAGCACAAGATTTCCAACACCCGTTATTAATCGCATGATGTGGCAATCTGACCTTGTTGAAATCGACATTGACCTGAAACAGAGGCATCACCGCCGTGTTGATTACTAGGTGGAAGGTCAGAAGGACCACAAGGGGGGCAGGTCCACATACTGTACACCTACCCAGACGCTAGGAATTGAAGGTGCGAACCCACAAAGCAGACCAATTGGTAGCGCGAGCCCAATTCCTGTCAATTTTACTGCGCTCTTTGATATCGAAACGAGCTTTCCCCTTTGCTCATTTGCATACGAGATGAGGACAATCGGACCAATGATCGAAATGAATGTCGCGGCCAATCATCTCAGGAGGATGACCCACTGGAAGGCGATCGCATATTCTCCGCCAGCAGCATTGCCGTAAAGATAATTGACAACCATGAGGTCGATGTTCAGAAGCAGTAATGCTCCAACGTCATTAACGATAATCCGTCCGCCCATCTGGGCCATCTCACGGAATTTTTCTCCGTTATCAGTATGCAAATTTTATTGAGAGCGTTCCATTCGACCTCCTAAATATCAAATACGCCGCGATGGTGGCCACCGCGCTGTGGGGCGGATACCCCCAATTCCTGAGGATGGGCCCATGTTATCCTTAGAAAAGCGAACAAAGCTCCGATCTACGAGCATCATCGCGGCCAGGGTATCCCGGTCGGCCGGGGCCGTGGAGCGAGAAAGTAAGGCGATCGCTCGCTTGAATATCTCATCTCATTTTACTATTTCGATGAATCTAATGCTCTTCGCCCCGAAAACCGCCACGGGAGGAAATTAACCATATAATCTAGCGCCTGGAATTCAGTATCATAGCCCGGGAGTGCATGGAATGATAACGGAACTGTTCGTCATCTTCGTGATCCTGCTGATCATCATGGTCATCTTAGGGGTGGCCAGGATCGCGGTCCGGTTCGTGATATGGTTGATCATCATCTTCGCCATTCTGGCCATCATCTCGTTCTTCCTCTAACGAGCGGAGCACGAAAAACCCCTTTCCATCTTTTATTGACATCATTGGCACCGTCCGTCTATTCTCGTCCCAGCGCTCGATGGCGAGATAAGCGCCTTCCGGACCGGTTGTACACCTCTCTCCCAGCAACTTCGACGGCACAGCTTTTTATATCATTCTCTGTCCTGAAAATACCAGGTGTAAATATGGAAATGAACCCCATCATAGCAGTGATCGCCATTATCTTCGGAATAATTGTGATCGTTGTCCCCGCCGTCCTGGGCTGGATCGTGGGCATCGTCTTCGTCCTGGCGGGCCTGTATCTGCTCATCGAATACTTCAACAAGCCCAAGACGGCCCAGCAGGCGCAGCAGATGAAGGAACCGAAGAAGTGAAGAGGGCGGACCGACTCGTCAACTGTTAGGTCATAGGGCGGTCATCCGGTGTCGGCGTTCCCAGGGATGATCGCCTTGCCTCGGCACTATAGCTAGGGCGGTCCGGTAATGAGACCATGGGGCTTCTGGGGAAGAAGCCCCTACCTTTTCATCTTTTTCGTTGGTCTTCGACTGAGCTACAGCTACCCGAGGAACGCCTCGTAGATGAAGCTCCGAGGCGCGGAAGCAGAGCCTTCTCAAACCTAATGAAATGGGGGCGAGAAGGATTATTTATCGTTCCGACACCAGGACGGTCTGGTCAGAAATAAGGAAGGCCGGTCCTGGACCTGTGGGCTAGAGATCCTCCGATGGATGGGCGTATTGCTGTGAGCCCATGGGGTGAAGGGAGGAGACATCTAACCATATGCTATCGCCGGGACCGGGGGTCGGACGCAGATGCTGCAGGGAAAAGCTCAATACCAGGCCACGCGACGTTGCAAGGGGTGCGTGGATGACCTACACCCTAGGCAACGACATCGACATCGGCTGGAGCCGATGGGGCTGCGACCATCTCGTGGTGCCGGGGGGCCTCATGACCTTTGAAGGCTACCAGTAGATCATTTCGTCCAGGCGGTCCAGGCTTAAGCACCCAGCGGAGGTGACGACGCCCTCTATGAAGCTCGGTCTCTGCTGCCAGTTCTATGGCCCATGGGGAGGTGCCCGCTGGGTGCAACGGCCGTTTGTAATCGGTCACTGGATAATGCTGTCGATGGGCCGGGCCAGCTAGGCTACCGAGGATGGTATGTGTCCGAAAGTGAGTTATTTTATCGAACAAGTCGAATCGGATAGTCGAGGTCGGGCGTGGCCAGTTTTATTAATAGTGGGGTTGGCCTGATGAGCACGCTAAGCTCATCCTAACGACCTGAACGACCATTCACCAAAGCCGGACCACCTCGTATCGAATGACAGGCCGCCTTCAATGGCCGTCTTGCAAGACAAATTCCATTCTGGCCGGTAATGGCTCCTCATCGCATCCGGTGTGTCAATATGGCCGTCCTTTTTGCCCCCGGTCAATGAAGCGAGTTTCTTCTTCAGCCAGCGACCGGTGGCGGCCATATCCTCCAGATCAGAAGGCTTGATGCAATAGTCGGTCACGCCCAAGCTTCTTGCTCTCACCTCATCTTCCTTGTTCAACGAACCGGTCATGACCACCACGGGGATGGAGCGAAGTTTGGGAGAGGACTTCATATTTGCCAGTACATCAAAACCATGGACCTTGGGGAGGTTGAGGTCCAGGATCACGAAGTCGGGCGTGGGGTCATTGGAGTGACCGTCCTCCTGGTTCAGTATGTCCAGGGCCTTCTTCCCGTCCTTGGCCACGATGACGTTCAGAGGGATGCCGACCTCATCCAATAGTTCAGTGATGAGCATGGCGTCCGCTGGATTGTCCTCGATTATCAATACCTCTAGTTGCTTCGTTGCGTTCAACTTCTCGCCTCCTTGGGTATGGTGAAATAAAAGATTGTTCCGCTCCCCGGCCGGGAATTGAACCATATCCTACCCCCATGGCGTTCAACTATCTTCTTGCTTATGGCCAGACCGATGCCGGTGCCGTCATACTCTTCTCGAGAATGCAATCGTTGGAACAGCACGAAGATCTTGTCCTTGTACTCTGGATCGATACCTATGCCGTTGTCTCGGATGGAGAAGAGCCACTTGTCGCCATCATCCCTACCAGAGATGTGCACCGTGGGTGATTCCGCCCCATGGAACTTGATGGCGTTGCCGATGAGGTTCTGCAGCACTTGGGCCATCTGCAACTCATCCGCCAGGACGGTCGGGAGAGGGTCATGAGAGACAACGGCGTTCTCGTCCTTGATCCGAACCGCTAGGTTAACGAGGACCGCTTCAAGGACCTTGTCCAGGTTCGTATCCTGGAACGGCTTCCCTTGGGTATCGACCCTGGAGAATTCCAGCAGGTCCCGCACCAGGTCCTTGGCCCGCTTCCCGCCCTCTACGGCGTAGTCCATGTACTGCTTCGCTTTGCCGTCCAGGCGGTCGCCGTACTTGCTTTCAAGGAGGCCAAGGTATACGGTAATCATCCTCAGCGGTTCCTGGAGATCGTGCGACGCGGCGTAGGCGAACTGCTGCAGTTCATTGTTCGATCTCAGTAACTTTTTGGAATACACTTCCGTTTCAGCTAGCAAACGGTCCCTATCTCTTTGAGCCTTAACCTGCTCGGTGACATCGATCGATAATGCGACCGAGGCCACGATGTTGCCGTGGGGGTCGTACACCGGAGCGCTGCTCCCGTTGATGAAGACCTTATTTCCATCGGGTCGCAATACCGCGGCCATTTCATTTCTTATTACATCGCCCTTGAGGGCCCGGACCAAGGGATACTCCTCAGTATGGTACGAGCGACCGTCCAGATGACGCCTGGCCAATCGGGTGTAATCGACGAATCCTTTGATATCCGTCGGTTTGAACCCGAGGCCATAGATCGATTCGATCTCGTCATTGGCGAAAAGGATCTCTCCTGAACGGGCGTCTGCCACCATGATGCCCACCGGCATCTGGTTGAGGATCGCCTCCAGACGAGCCTTCGTCTCTTCCAGCTCTTCCTCCACCATCTTGCGCTCGGTGATGTCCGTCGACAGGATGAAGATGCCCTCCGGCACCGGCGAGATACGCAGATCGAACCATCCCACGGTCCCGTCGGGGAAAGTAAACTCGTTCTCCATGTCCTGGGGCGTTCTTTGCTCCATACACTGCCGCAACACGGCAAATACATGGGTGGATTCAATACCTGGCCACATGTCCGTGTACCGATTGCCCAGCAGCTCCTCCTTAGACCTCTGGTTATGCCGCTCGGCCGCATCATTTATGTAAATGTACCGCCAATCGTGGCCAATCGATCTGGCACCCCTCCATCATGTTGTCCAGGGTGCCTCGGAACCGCTCCTCGCTCTCTCTGAGCGCTTCTTCCGCCCTCCTGCGGTCAGTGATGTCATCGAAGATCGTATAGGCCTGATAAGGCTGGTCCTCGCCCGGCATGAACAATGGCACGGCCGTGATACTGATCCAGCGATACGTTCTTCTAGGGGATTGTAAACACCCATGACGACATCTTTTATCTCTTGACCGGTCCGCAACGCCACCATCGCCGGATGTTCCTTACCCAAGAATGGTGAGCCGTCAGCTCGCAAGGTGTCATGTTCCACGCTTTCGGAGGTCTGGTCCAGGAACTCCGCTGGGGACCTACCGAGGATGTGCTCGGCAGCCGGGTTCATAGAGATGATCCTGCCGTCCACATCCTGGAAGACCACGCCCTGGAGCATGGTGTCGAACAGCGATCTAGACTGGTATTCGTTCAAACCAACAGATGCTCGCTCATTATCAGTATGAGACGTCATTTGGATGTTCCAGCCATTGCTTCCACGAGAAGGGTGGTACATTTATCATTGTAAGATGGTTCTTAAACCCTATTCCCGAAGCGCCCCGAACAATGGAATCATTGATATTATACTTCGTGGGCTTTTTAGGAAAAAGATTGGTAGGTTCGTTTGACCATGATCACTATTTCAATGGGCAGACCGCTGAAAGATATGGATGGCCGGCTGTAGAATTAGTAATAGGCTGTGTTATTTTTTGCTATGGAGCAACATTTTTCAGAGCTATCTATAGCCCCCGCATGGTAGTTCGTAGTAGATATGATACTATTTTGATACCCCCTTGCCCGAGTTTAGCACGGCGGGCCACCTCCCTAACATTACTTTGAGATTGCTGCAAAATATTGTATCTGGCCACGCTCGACCTCGATCACCTAGCTCATTGCTAAATAAAAAGAGCAAAGGGGTTCGATCTATTTTTCATAACTTTGAACGATCGCTTTGTACCGAGGACGGTACGATCAAGGAGTTGGCTGGTCAGTTGGATGGTTTAAAATCCCGCTCTGCCCCTCAATGGCTCAGGCAGCATCGACCGCGTGGAGCGAACCTCCCATACCGGCCACCTCATCTTCCGGACCTTCTCTTCGGGCCGTATCGAGGCAAAAACCTTGGCGGGCGCTCTCCATTGGGCGAGATCGGTGGACCCTACGGGTGCGGGATCTATCTCGACTTGGTCTTGGGGGGCATGAACAAGGTTGCCACCAGCCCAAAGGCTATGACTACAATGAAGCCGAGTGTGGCCGCCAAACTTTTTAAAGTCCCCGAGGTGACTTCCCCTACCGTTCCACTTGCCAATGAGAAATAAAATCCCGATGCGATCTCTAGAAGTTCAGACCACATTCTCCATCATCCCATCCCAGTATGCCTATTCCAGCCCATCGTTATTTTACATTTTCTGAACGAATGGCAAAAAGGAGCTCTCGGTCGGCCCCATCAATGATTATATACACGATGAGGTCAAGACGTTCATCACCGAGGTGAAGAACATGGGAACGATAGAAAAGACCAAGGAGAGGGCCGAAGAGGAAGAGACCAAGGCGAAGGGCAAGAAGGCCGAGGCCGAGGTCCAGGAAACAGGTGCCAATGCGGTAAAGAAGGTCGCCGAGACGGCCGAGGACTTAAAGAAGAAGATCCTCAAGTGACGAAGACAAGTCGATACTTCGTCAAGCCTCTATTTTCCCATTTTTCGCTTCCCAATAGGATTGCAGACCGATCGCTCCATGATCATTTTCAGAACGATCACGGTACTGGATCAGTGAGCTAGATGCGCGAGCAGGAAGGATCGTCCGAACCTCGTGCGCTCGCTCTAGAAGTAATAAAAAAGAACGCCCCGTGCGCCGGGGAAGTGTTCAAGGCTGGTCGGTGGCGAACACCGAGCTCAAGGCCGCTATGTCGGCGTTGAGCTGGACGACATCGGCGACATGCTTCACGTATGAAGGGGAAGGTTCACCTTGGCCGTGCGCAGCATCGGCTTCTTGACGTTCAGCTCATCGACCACGTCCTTGTTCAGTTCGACGACCAGGGCCGACACGCTCCAGGTGCCCATGTCTATCCAGGCACCCTTCAGCCTGCCGATGTTCCTTCCGTCGTTGGTGATGACGTCCCGATCTCCTATGCAGCCCATCTCCAGGGGCTTTGCGGTGGTGGCCGTAGGGGTCTGTTGCATTGGTATCCTCAAGATCACGTTGGACAGCCGACCGTTCATAAGGCTTTCCTGCGTTTCCAGCGTCAAGTATCCGGTCGGGCGACGCCCTCATCGATGGGCCAGTGAAGAAGAGGATCAAGCCGCCCCAGCGGAACAGGTTGATGATGCTGGCAGAAAGGAGTTATGATGTGAGCGCCTGGTGCGGTGGACTACTACGCGTCCATATTGGGTTCGGGGGCCCGCACCACCAGCACCGGACAGGAGGCGTGCCGGACCACCTTCTCCGCTACGCTGCCCATGAGGAGATGGGACAGGCCGGTACGACCGAGCGAGCCCATGACTATGAGGTCGTAGTCCTTGGACGCCGTGATGATCTCGTTGGCCGGGCTGCCCTCAATGACCAGGGTCTTGACCAAGATGCCCTTCCCCTTCCCCGTCCTGACGGACCTGATCGACGGCCGCGTTGGCCCCCTCCTCCAGATACGAGTACACATCGGGAAACCCGATGCCCTGATTCACATAGGCCATGGAGCCCATATCCACTATGCTCAGGGCGGTCACCTCCGCGTTCATGAGCTTGGCCAGCTCCAGACCCTGGGCAGCCGCTACCTTGACGTTCTCGCTTCCATCGGTGGGTATGAGGATCCGTTTAAAGATGTTCATATCGACCATGTGAACGCCATACTCGATAGATACCGAGTTCGGTTACAGTCCCACCTGCAGGAATGATCGACCCATGGTGGGTCGACCAAAGCCACGAATGCTAGCGTTCCAGATGGTACGAGCACACCATCGTTCATCGACCCCCGAGGGAGCGTCAAACATCCCTCCATCGTGATTTCTTGAGGCCTATCCACAGGAACACCAGGGTTACGGCCACCAGCACGATCCAGTCGGCCACGAACGCGACCGTGGTCACCGCTATGGAACCGCCCAGGCTTTGGGCTATCTGGGCGGCGTAGGTGGTCGGGGAGAATTCCACTATGAATGTTTTAGCGGTTACACGTCCGCTCACCAAGGAGGATCTCCTTGAGCGTGACGGCCAACTGCTCCATCTCCTCAACGGTCATGGGCTTGACGAGGTAGCAGACCACGCCGTTCTTCTTGGCAATTTCCCTATCCTCCGGGGACGAGGAACCGGTCAATATGATTACTGGCGTCCTGCCGACGATACCGCGCTCCTCGATCAGGTCCAGCAACTGATGACCGCTGAACAGGGGCAACTTGAGGTCCAGGAGAATGAAGTCCGCACTGTTCGATCCTAAGTACTCTAACGCCGTCTCGCCATTGCTCAGCCAGACCAGTTCATATTCTAATCCAGTATCGGTCAGTATCTCCTGAATGAGATGGGCATCGCTCCTGTTGTCCTCGATGAGCACGAGCCGAAGAGGTTCATTCATTTAATTCCCCTCCCGCCGGTTTCGGGTATGGTGAAAAAGAAGATGCTCCCCACTCCCTTCTTCGACTCGACCCAGATGCGGCCGCCATGCCGTTCGACGATCTTCTTTGAGATCGCGAGCCCGATCCCGGTCCCCGGATACTGCTCGTTCGTATGAAGGCGCTGGAACATCTTGAACAGGTTCTCGTGATACTTCGGATCGATGCCGATGCCGTTGTCCTTGACGGCGATGATCCATTCGTGACCTCTGTGACGTGCTGATACTTCCACCCTCGGTGCTTCCGCCCCATGGAACTTGATGGCATTGCTGATCAGGTTCTGCAGCACCTGCACCATCTGCGTTTCATCGGCCAGAACGGTCGGCAGCGGTTCGATGACGATGTGCGCTCTCGCCTCGCCGATCGCCATCTGCAGGTTGTTCTCGACCGTGTGCGCCACTTTGTTCATATCCACTATTGCAAATTCGCCATGCTTGGTGTCGATGCGCGAGAACTGCAGCAGGTCGTCGATGAGCTGCCTCATGCGCTCGGAACCGCGGACCGCCGTGCTCATGTACTTCTTAGCCTGCGGACTCAGTTCGCTGCCGAACTTCTTGTTAAGTAGTCCGAGGTAGGCGGTAACCATCCTGAGGGGCTCTTGCAGATCGTGACTGGCCACATAAGCGAACTGCTGCAGCTCGGCGTTGGAACTTTCTAGGTTTCGTTCGATCTCCTTTTGCGTGGTTATGTCCACGTAGGTGGCGAGCCCTCCCATGATCTTTCCTTGCCCGTCCTTCATGGGTATCGCCGAGGCGAGGATCGTTCCCCTGGAACCGTCCAAGCGTTGGATGTCGATCTCCTCGTTCGATATGGTCTCTCCATCCATAAGGGCGCGAGATATGGGCCATTCTTTTGCCTTGAGCTGAATCTCGGTACCGGGACGGAAGCCGTTGTAGGTTGCATACTGATCGATGTCCTCGGCCAAGGGTCGTTCGGTTCGCCAGATCTCGTAGGTCTTCATATTGACGATCTGCAAGCGGCCCTTCGCGTCCGCCACAGAAACGGCGACCGGCAACGAGTCGAGGATGAATTGCAGACGAGCACGCTCCCTTTCGACTGCGTTCTGGGCCTGCTTGATCTCGGTGATGTTCATGGACGAGATCAAGAACATCTCGTCGCTCAAGGGGGCGATGATGTTGAGGAAATAGTTGTCCAGCGGCATGAAGAGACCCTCGTAGGTGACCGATCTACCGCCCTCTCTAGCCTCCCTTATGCGGGGCATGTGTAATGACAAAGCATCCTCACCGTAGACCTGGAGTGCGCTCTGGCCCATGAGATCTTCCTTCTTCCTCCCGAGGGCCCGTTCGGTGGCTCGGTTGACATCCACATAGATATAATCAACGACCATGCCTCGCTCGTCCAGAAACGTACTTGAAGACACCCACCATTTCCTGCAGGTTCTCGAACATACTGCGGTACTTGGCCTCGCTCTCGCTCAGCTCCTTGGTGCGCTCTTGCACTTTATTCTCAAGCTGCTCGTTCGCATTCTTCAGCGCTTCTTCCGCCTGCACGCGTTCCGTTAGGTCGGCGACCACGATGCAGTAGGTCGGGACCTTGGCCGTTGGCAGAGAACTGATCGACAGCTGCATCGGTACGGATGTCCCATCATTATCCTTGAACACAACCTCGTCACGAACCGGTTCGTGAACGCTCTGAATGATCATATCTCTGAATGTCGCCAGGTCGGAGGAAAGAATGTAATTTTCAAAGTTCGTGCCAATGACATGCTCGAGGGGCACTTTCATCACACGGGCGAAGCTTTGATTGGCGTACAGGATGCCGCCGTCCTCGGCGATGGTGACCGCACCTTCGTTCATCTGCTCGAACAGAACCCGGTACGGCTCCTCCGCCCCCTTGAGAGTATAGATCTGTTCGCCGCCATCGGCGGAGACAACGATCGCGTCCACTTCTCCGCTCTGAATGGCCCTGAGCGTTTCCTCCGCATCGGCTAATTTTGCCCTCAGCTCCTCGTTCTCCGATCTAAGCTGTTCCTCGGTCGGGGCCTTGCGCTTCTCAGAACGTCACTTCTTACCTTCCTTCTTGCTCTTCTTTTCCGGCTGTATCTCCAGCCCGACGACCACTCGCTCCTTATCGGACATGTCCCCGACCAGCTTCCTAAGTGGCAAAGGCAACTTCCGGATGAGGGTCGGAGCGGCCAGGATCTGCTCCTTCTTGGCCAGCTCCGGCTGTTGGTAGATGTCGATGATCTCCAGTTCGTACCGTCCCTTGAGCTCCTGCTCGCAGATCTTCTTGATGTTCCGGATCGCCTCCTCCGACCGAGGGGTGGTGCCGGTGATGTACAACCGAAGAACATACTTGATGTTCTTGTCGTCCATGGGGGTTGAATCATTTTCGGACATATTGCACCTGCTCATTCCTCATCGTGTGGTCGTATGTCCAAGCCTACGAGCACACTCTCCTCGTTAGAGAGGTCCCCGATGATCTTCTTGATCGGCTCGGGAAGTTTCCTTACTAATGTCGGTAAGGCGACGATCTGGTCGCCCTTGGCCAGCTGGGGGGTCTTCATGAGATCGATGACCTCGATGTGGTATTGATCCTTGAGGTTCTCTTCGCAGATTCTCCGAAGGTTTGCTAGAGCGGCCAGCGACTTGGGGGTCTGACCGGCCACATAGAGCCGCAGGTCGTACATGTCCTTCTTTTCCTTAGTTCCCCGGTCGCTCATTCGCTCCCCTCCTTCCCGCTGGCCGTTCTCAGTGACCTCATGTACTTTCTCCCGGTTTCCAGCTCTTCCCTGCGCCTGTTCTCCTCCGACATTAGTCTGGCGAGGTCGGCTTCCTTTTCCGCGAACTCGGCGCGCAGCGCTTCCAACCGAGACTCCAGCACCTTACGTTGCTGTTCCAGGTTCGCCTTCAGGCGCTCCATCTCCTCGGCTCGAGCCGTCTCCTCCACTTCCTCCTTCGCTTCCTGGGCGTAGCGGGCCGAGCCGGTCAGCACGCCGGCAGGACCGATGTACGGCGGGATGAGGTCGATGCCCTCGCTGGTGATGTGGAACTCCCGTATCTGGTTGGAATGGGCCATGCCTCTCGATTTGACGAGACGAAGAATACGGTTGTTCTCCCCGTTGGATTCCACGTTCTCCAACAGGATCCACGTGTCCACCAACGAGGAGATCATCGAGCTTTGCTCGGGGCGCTCGGAATGCTTTAGATCGGTGAACACCGAAGTAACGCCGTTCATCTTCAGGAAATCGACTATGCGCATGAGCGTCGAGCGGACCTCGACATCGTCGCCGATGGCCATCAGGCTGCTGATGGGATCTAAGGCCACCACATCGGGCTTGAACGTGTTCACCAGTTTATGAATGATGACCAGGTGCATCTCCAGTCCGTAGGAGGTCGGCCGGTCGGCATAGATCTGGAGCGAACCGTTCTTGATGAACGGTCCCAGCTCAATACCGATAGAACGCATGTTCCGAATGATCTGGCCCTCTGACTCCTCGAAGGTGAAGAACAGCGCTTTCTTACCGTTTTCGCACGACGCCCGAACGAACTCGGCGGCGAACGAGGACTTGCCCGATCCTGCTTGTCCCGTTAATAGAATGGTGCTGCCTTTGAAGTACCCTTTCCCGCCGAGCATGGCGTCCAGGTCCTTGATGCCTGAGGAAACACGCTTGTCGGTCACCTTGGCCGTAAGACCGATGGAAGTGACCGGTAGTACTGAGAAACCGCCCTCGTCGATGAGGAAGGGGTACTCGTTCGAACCGTGCGAGGAACCGCGGTACTTGATGACCCGCATGCGCCGAGTGGCGATATTACCGATGATGCGGTTATCGAGGACTATGACCGCGTCGGACACATACTCTTCTAGACCATTGCGAGTGAGCGTGTTCTCGCCCTTCTCGCCGGTGATCACGGCCGTTACTCCTTTGTCCTTCAGGAAGCGGAACAGCCTTCGCAGCTCGGAGCGAAGGATGAGAGTGTTGCTGAAGGCAGAGAAGATCGATTCGATCGTATCGAGCACCACGCGCTTGGCGCCCACCAAATCGATCGCATAGCCCAGACGAACGAAGAGCGCCTCCAGATCATACTCCCCGGTCTCCACGATCTCGGCCGATTCGACCTTGACGTAGTCTATCGAGAGCATGTTCTTCGCTTCGAGAGCCTTCACATCAAAGCCTAAGGATGCAACATTTTTGACCAGATCTTCCTCCGTCTCTTCAAAAGAAATGAAGACGCCTGGTTCGTTGAACTTGGTGGCGCCATTGACGAGGAACTCCATGGCGAAGAGCGTCTTGCCGGCCCCGGGACCGCCGACGATCAAGGTAGGGCGGCCTTTGGGCAAGCCGCCCTTGGTGATGTCATCAAATCCATCGATGCCGGTGGGAGTCTTCGGCAAATCGCCTAGTAACTGTTTCTTTCGCCTGGCACTCATCGTCTGGTCTCCGTGGTTGGAGTATCTGGCTGGTAGAACATCGCACTTTCTATCGGCAATCTTGGTACCCCGATTATTTACGACCAATATCTCCACCATGATATTTCAACGCTTTTCATCTCCACCCAGTATGTAGCCCCAATGCTCTCGATCGTGGCCTGACCCAACGAGTTATGTCATTGTTCGAATGCTGCCCCACCGTGATTATTGTGTATGTGTTGAATAAATTGTTTCGAGTGTAATGGTATGATGGTCCGCATCGAGTGCCAGCGCGCATATGGTCACGCTCAGGGTACCTCAGGGGTTTTGCTCGAAATGTGACATCATGATCGCCAGGACCATCGATGCCGGCGCTCGGCCGAAGCTGATCAGGCCTTGAGCTGGACCGGAACTATCGACAGTACGATAGGCGACACACGAAAAGCACTTACGCCCCACGGTGACGTCAATATGCCCGGGGCCTGGCGAGTGAATGTGAGTGAATGTATGATCTCTCCATCAGTTACCTCCTGATCTAGGCCATATGGCATTTCCCACCGGATTGCCAGCGGTTCTATTCTATTTGCTCTATATCGGGATAGTGAAGAAGAAGGTGCTGCCATGGCCCGGCTCCGACTCGAACCATACCGTTCCACCGTGCCGTTCCACTATCCGCTTCACCGTGGCCAGTCCGATCCCGGTCCCTTCGTACTCTGCGGAAGAATGAAGGCGGGAGAACATCTGGAATAATCGGTCCGCATACTGCGGCTCGATCCCAATGCCGTTGTCCTGGACCGAGAACTGCCATGCTGCCCCTCTCTTTTCCGCGGAGACATGGATCCGAGGGGCCTCGGGGCCGTGGAACTTTAGGGCATTGGCCACCAGGTTTTGCAGGAGCTGCACCATCTGGGTGCCATTGGCCCTGATGGTGGGGAGCCGGTCGCTGGAAACGGAGGCCTGTAAGCTCGCGATGGAGGCGGCGAGATTCTGTCGAACCGTGTCAAGGACCTGGTTCATATCGGTCGGTTCAAGATCCATGTCGCTCTGCTCGATGGTCGAGTACTGCAGCAGATCGTCGATCAGATGGGCCATATGCCTGGCGGCGTCCACGGAATGGCCGATGTACTCTCCGGCCCGTTGGTCCAGGGCCTTTCCCTGATATTTTCGTTGTAAGAGCTGCAAGTAAGAAGAGATGGTGGACAGGGGGGATTTCAGATCATGGGAGGCGATATAGGCGAACTTCTTTAGGTCCTCATTGGACTGGTTCAATTCGTCGCTCTTTTCCCTCAAGCGATCATTGGCCCGCTCCAGCTCGCTCGTTCCCTTTTCCAGGCGTTCATTGCTTTCCTGGAGGGAGCGATTGGTCCGTTTGAGATCGGCGGCCTGCTTGACTTAAGAATTGACCGAAGATCACGGCTACGATGATCACGAAGATGGTGAAGGCACCATCGATCACCGAAGTGCTCTCCGCCCCCGGCGAGGAGAAATAGAAGCCCGTGATGGTCAACGCTGTGGTCACCACGCCCATAAGCAGCAGAGGCGTCCGCATCCGACCATAGAGGGTTATTACCACGATGGGGATCAGATAGAGGACCGTGTCGGCGTAGCCCCGGGGAATGGCGATGTCGAGCGCAAAAATGGGGACACATGAAAGGAAGCAGAGCAAGATAACAACATTGGAACCATGATCCCCTCCATGATCCTGCATAAATCTTGATGAGTCGTGCCCATATTATATTGTTCTATGAACGGTTGGCCAGCCTATCTCTGGGAATGCCCGACGGTATGATCGATTAATGAAAATAGGTCGAACGGCGGATACTGGTTCAGAGGCAATGACGAACCCGCTCATGGGGTACTGGCGGGGAGTGCATCTCTCCACAAAGATGGCGATGTGGGAACCTGATACGGATCATGATGGAAGGCGTCTTTCGCACAGCAGGGCGATCTCGGCACCGCCTTGACATGTATCACAAAAATTGAGTAGCCTTTTTATAGCCAATAATCTCAAGAGAAGGATATTATGGCCAACAATATCAAACTGATCGTATATCCTGCAAAAGACTTGGAAAAGGCCAAACGCATTTTTAGTAAATTTTTAGATGTTGAGCCCTACGTGGACGGACCATATTATGTGGGCTATAAAATGGGCGATCAGGAAGTGGGCTTGGACCCCCACGGCCAGGCAGTAATATGCTATATTGACGTGACCGACATTAAAAAAAGCCTTCAGACCTTAGTAGACGCTGGCGCGGTCATTCAGCAAGATATTAAAGATGTAGGTGGGGGCCTGTTAATCGCACAGGTCAAAGATGCCAACAACAATCTATTAGGTCTTAGGGGGCCGAAATAGTTTAAACTAGATCTCTCGGCGGCATCGGGCAGGGCACCCTGCCCTTGGATGGCGGTTAGCCTGGCAAGAGCCGTTCAACCGTCAGTGTGTTGGGACGATGAGGTCAGATGCCGTTCCGAAAAATTAGTGTATGCCGGCTAGGGGTAAGGCCGTGGGAATAGCCAACCACGGGGGACAAAGGAACAGGGGGCGGTAGGGGAACCCGCTCCCCTATTTGTGGATCTTCTCCTTCAGCTTCTCCCCGAACTTGGCGGCCTTTTCCACCAGCTTGTCCACCTTTTCCTGGGCTCCCGCCTCGGCCTTCTTCGCAGACGTCTTTATCTCTATCTCATCCGACTTTGTCTCCTCGGTCGTTCCCATGCGCTGACGCTCCTGTAGATGGTAACTTGGGCGCCATCCGATAAATAATCACTGACCGGAACAGATCGGTCAAGGGTCGCTGGCCCGGCATGCACGGCAAGGATGCCGGGTTCCTTATCCGTTGTCAATGGCTTCCCATGGCCGTTCCTAACCTTCGGTGGCCCCAGCCCCATCACCATATCGGTCAGCACAACATTGTTATATCATCAGGTCCGAGCCAGCGGCATGGACCTCGAAGAGTTGATCGAAAAAAGAATGGAGGCCATTCTGAGGAATGACCGCAGCCTGTCGGTAGAGTACGAAATAATGGAGGAAGTTAAGGATGGTGCCGACTGGGGCGTGATAGCCATCCTCGACGATCATGACCAGGTTCGACGCTATGAGTTCATCGAGTCGGAGGCAAGCTGGATGAGGCCTATGGCGATCGATGAGTACAACGAGGCGGCCTATGGTGAGGTCCCCGTCTCGGTCATCGTCCCGGACGAAGCGTTCCTGGCCATGAGCACGCGGGTCCAGAAGTATGGTAACAGGGACATCGCCGTTTTCGGCTACGATGCCATCTTGCTGCGGGTCAAGGGATTGCCCCCCTGAGCATAGGTGCGGAAAAGGCTCTTTTCGAGCAAATGGTATGGCTACCGTCCAACTTCGGGCGAGAAGCCATAGATCGGTAGATGGGCAGTGATCACATCGACGAAGTCTCGCCCCACGGGGTACCTCCACAGGGACATCCATAAGGCCGACCTGTGCTAATCTTCTGAACGTGGGCATCGTCGAATCGATAGTTCAGTTCGTTATGCAGCTCATCGACCAGATCGGCTATCCCGGCATCGTCGGCCTGATGCTCTTGCAGAGTATGGGCCTACCGATACCGAGCGAGGTGGTGATGCCCATGGGCGGATGGCTCGCTTCCGACGGAGCGCTCGATCTCATCCTGGTCATCGCCTCCGGGACCCTGGGGAGCGTCATCGGTTCGGTCATTGCCTACGAGATCGGCCTTAAGGGAGGGAGGGCCGCGGTCGAACGGTATGGCGGGTTCGTGCTCTTGAACAAGGACCGTCTCGATTCAGCGGAGCAGTGGTTCGATAAGTTCGGGGTGACGGCCATCTTCCTATCGCGTTTGCTTCCCTTCGTCGGTGCCTATCTTTCCTTTCCGGCAGGAATGGTCAAAATGAAGTTCTGGCCGTTCCTCGCCCTGACGGCCCTGGGCTCGGTGGTCTGGTGCTCCGCCCTGGTGTGTATCGGCTATCTCCTGGGGCCGAACTGGAACAGCCTCGCCGGTTCCTATGATCTGCTGGCCATTATGGTCCTGGCGGCCTGCGGGCTCGCACTGGGGGCCTGGTATCTCGTGAAAGGCAGAACGAAGAATGACGGACTGATGCCGAAGTAAATGGACAGCGCCTCCATCCCGGTCGGAGGCATCCTGGTCGAAGTGAACCGTCGTCAACCTTATTTCCTCTCCGCTGTCGCGGTGTCCGATCACTTCTTGCTCCCCTTTCTATCGTCCGTCATCGGCTTTGAGACTTACCTGATCGCAGCCAGCTTCAATCCTGAACATCCAATGCCGAGATCTTGTCCAATGGCAGTGGCGGGCCGATCGGCTTCTTGTTGGCCCGAGATGGCAGCCATTGCTTTGCCTCTCCTAACGATCGGTCCAATTCCCAGCTCACGAACGCCCTGAACGTGACCGGCTCACCGCTCAGCTTCCGGCACAAGTTGAGTTCGCCCATTACCAGGATCGCTGCCAGTATCACCGTCAATGCCATCTCCGGCATCGAGGCCAACCCCAGATAATAGGTCTCGACGTAGTCCATGAGCAAGTGCATGACCCATGAGAGCAGCGGGGTGGCAAAGGAGAACAGCAGCGCCACCGGCATGACGACGAAGAACGCCACCGGCTGGTGCATCATCGATTTCCACTCCACGTCCGAGGCCATGGCATGTTTGATGCTGAGCAGGCTCGCTCCCTGGTTGCCCGATACAGTACTCGGCCATTCCGAACAGGTGGTCCAGATCGATGAACACGCCGAACATGAGCACCGCCAACGCATCGTTCCTCTCCAAAGAGAACAGACGGATGATGATCAGGCAGACCAGGATATGAACGATGGCAAGCAATGAAAACTACCACGGCCGGAGGAGTAGATTAACGTTTTGGACCTGTTTTATCGAGAACGATATTACTGGGATCAGTCAAGCCAGCATGAGGCTCATTATATTGTTAGGTCATCCGAGATCTGGAGGGCAACAAGCCGTTCGAGGATGAGCTCTCCCCCCGCACCAGCGACCTAAGCTGCCTATTTGAGGCCGTAGAGACCCGCCTGCATGTGAGAGTACCAGAACAGTTCCACCGTGCGGAAACCGGCCTCTCGTAGCAGGGCCAGATGCTCTTCCGCGGTGATGGGGAAGTACTCTTTGTCCAATCGGGCCAGAATGGTGTTCACCTCCGCAGCGCTCTTACCCATCTCGGACTGGAAGCGACCCCAGTTCCTCTTCCCGATCTCGATCCCGCGGGCGGTGAATGGACGGATGTTCTCGAAGGTGACGAACAGACCGCCCTCTTGCAGGCTCTCGAAGCACACCTCCACTGCCTTTTTCCTCTCGACCTTCGATAGATAGTGGTGGCATTGAATGGCGGTGATCACATCGGGGCTTTTATCGATCAGGCCCATCAACCCCTGAGTGCCGGTCGGCCGGAGAAATTGAACGCGCTCCTCGCCGGCAAGTTTCTTCCGCGCTCGGTCCAGCATCTGCTCCGACGGATCGGCCAGGAGGAACCGGGTGTGGGGCAGGCGGTCCAGGGCCGTTCTCACCAGCGTCCCGGTCCCGCAGCCGGTGTCCAACCAGAGCGTGGGAGGACGGTCTAGGGAGGAGGCTAGGTTGATCGTTTCCTGGTGCATGAGGTCAAGATAGGGGATCGTCCTTACGATCTGGGCGTCATAGTCCTCGGGCGGGTGAGGAGCCCTATTGCCGCTACCAGTCATCGATCGCCAAAGGGGCTCGGCCGTAATAAGTCTGCGGTCGCTCATAGCCTCACGGCAGGAACGGTGTGGATGTGCATCATTTCCCATGGGCAGCCCCACACCCGGTGCGGCACCGGGCGCTCACGAACCGGTGCACCGGGCCAAGAATTGGCTCGATGCCAAATGCCCTGTTCCCGGAAACGATGCCGCGTCTACGCATTGATTCACGTCGGGCCGTTCTCCCGAATCAACTAGGGAGCGCTCACTCCCGGCCTCCCCACCCTTTCAGGACGCCCTGGAGCCACTTCCCGTTCTCCTTGTACAGCTTGACGAGGAGGTTCCCGAAGTACCCCCGGTCGAACCAGTACCGGTAGCGCCGGTCCAGCATCTCCTGGTAGTTCGGCACATAGGTCGATACCGGTATCCACTCAGCACCGTTCTTGATCTTGTAGAAGTCATAGGCGGAAGCGGCGGCCAGGCGGTGGTACAACGCCAGGTCATAGATGCCATAGCGCATGTAGATGACGAAGTCTTCCAGCGCGTTGGGGGAGTTCGGATTGGTGGAGAGCCCTTGGGAGGCCACCAGGAAGTAACCCAGGTTCCCCTCCAGGGGGACGAACTTGGAATGAAGCGCCAATCGGATGGTGAAATCGTAGTCGGCAGACGAGCGGAACTGCTCGTCCAAGTAACCGGCCCTCTCGATGAGGGCCTTGCGGAACATGAAGAACGAGCCGAACACGAACAGCCGGGTCGCCTCGCCGGCCGGCTCTCGGGTCTTGTCCCAGATGTAGCCCTCCTCCACCTCGCCGAAGCGGGGGACCACCTTTTCCTTCCCGTACACCAGGTCGACATCGGGTTGCCGGTCCAGGACGTCCGCCTGCCTTTCAATGGAGTCGGGAGTCCGCAGGTCGTCGATGTTCCATATCGCCAGGTAGGGCCCGGTGGCGTTCCGGATGCAGTTGTTCCAGGATGCCGAATAGGTGACCACTTTTGGCTGGACGGTATAGCGAAGATGTCCGGGGTACTTCTCCTGGAACTCCCTGACCAGCCGAAGCTCCTCGGCCGACGGCTCATTGAGGTCCATTACCAATTCCAGGCGATCGAAGGCGGTCTGCTCCGGAACTCGCTCCAGGAACAGCGGCAGGTACTTCTCCCCGCGGTAGCAGGAGGTCAGGGTGGAGACAATGGGCCTCTCGTTCATTTCCCTCGGTCCTCCAAGCGCCAGTTCCCTGGCCCCCTCCGCTCATCACCCAGGTCATGGCGGGCCCTCGACCAGAGCCCCCAGCGATCGTTGGGTCGCCCAACGACGAGGGTACCCCATGGGTCGGCTCGTTCCGTTTGCCAATGTCCCACATAAGGTTCCCCCATGTCCGGTCACCCCCCCCACCTTCGGTACTTCCCAATATTTCGGTGGTCCACCACTTATCTATGTGGGCCTTCTGCTTCAAAATCTTTACTCCTTTCGATGCCCGGCCAGCCGCCTCGCCCATCACCGGACATCCCCATCACAACTTTCGAAAATTTCGGTTCAAGCGAAGCACCGAAGGTCGCTGCCCCGGACCGGATGCCGTGGTCCTGGCATATGTCGCAGATCGGAGGGCCGGTGGTGCCGACCCATGGGCACTACGCGATGGAAGGTCTGTTTTCCTCAATCCGAAACATGTTCATCCATCGCAATTACTTCACCACTTTCCTTAACAGGTACAGAGTCGGTCACAATGTCACCATGGGGATCGAATGGGGGATAGACCCCCGAGGATGTCGATCCTCTACTCCCTGGGCAGAGGGTGCGCAAGTGACCTGGAAGCTTTGGTCCGCGACGATGTTCAATCCCCTTTCTTCAGGATCTTGACCAGGATCCCCCGGTCCTCCTGGTTGATCCCCTGGACCAGGAACAGCAGGCCGAAGTAGGCCGCCGCGCCGATGCCCAGGGCGAGGAACAGGTCGACCCCCGGCAGGAGCAGGAGGACGAAACCCATGCCCACGGCGGCCAGGGAGGGTCGGAACACGATATCGATGAGGTTCACCTTGAACACTGTGGCGGGTCAGGTAGTAAAAGGTGGTGGCCACCAGTGCCAGGTACCCCAGGGTAAAGGCCAGGGCCGCCCCCTCCTCGTGAAAGAAGGGGATCAGGGCGAAGCACAGGAGCACGTTGGCGATGGCCCCCATCACATTGGCCGCGGTCATGTAGCGCACCAGCTTGGCCGAGGCCAGTACGGTGGCCATGCCGGAGTCGAAGAAGCTGATGGCCACTGCCGGCATGAGGATGCAGAAGACCGGCACGGCCGGGGCGTACTCGGCCCCGTAGAAGAACAGGATGATCTTCTCCGAAAGGATGATCCCTCCCACCGCAATGGGCAGGCCCAGGGCGAACATGTACTTCATCACCTTCTGCTGGGTGAGCTGGGTCATCTCCACCGAGTTGCGGTACATGCGGGAGATCACCGGGAGCAGGGTGACGATCAGGGCGGTCGGCAGGGCGACCAAGGCAACGACCATGTTGAACGGAAGATTGTACATGGCCGTGGCGTTCAGCGCGACCGTCACCCCCGCCCCCATGGCGACGAGAAGGGCCTGCACCAGCACGGCGTTGACCGAGTACAGCGAATTGATGCCCAGATCGGAGATGGCATAGGGCAACGCCCCCCTGAGCTGATGGGCGGCATCGGCCAGATTGAATCTGGGCGATGGCCTGGCGATGGAACGGGAACAGACCAGATAGGCCAGGGCGAACTGCAGGATGGCCCCCGCCAACACCACCAGGACCACTGCGTCAAGGCCGAAACCGAGGACCAGCAGTAGGATGGCCAAGGAGATGGTGAAGGTCCGCTCGGCGATGGAGGTCCACAGGACGAGGTGCATCTGTTCGTAGGCGGTGTACATGGCGGTAAAGGTCTTGTACAGCCAGTTGAAGGCGGTGGCCAGGGCGATGATAAGGATGGCAAAGATGACGTCCGCGGGCAGGTTCTCCAGCACGGCCACCAGCACGGTGACGATCAGGGCCACTCCTCCCAGGATGGCCCTCAGCAGCAGCGTACTGGTGAGGTACCGGGGAGCCAGGTCCTTGTTGGGGGTGACCTCCACCACCAGCTGGAACCCCAGATTGAAATCGGCGATGAAGAAGACCAGGGTGGACAGGGAGAAGGCCAGCGTATAGGTCCCGTAGTTCTCGCTCCCCAGATAACGAGCAAGGAAAATGGACAGGACGAAGGTGGAGATGAGCGTGACCAGCTGGACCAGCCCCATGGTCAACGCGTTCTTGGCTACGTGGCGGACCAGCCCCATCGGTTACCCCTGAACCTTGGACCCGAGGCCGGGCTCTTCCGCCTCGGACTGATGAACGCTCTCGACCAGCGACCCCTTCCCGAGGCCCCCAGGCGACGGCCGGAGGTGGTGCCCCCCACCATTTGGAGTTCTGTGACCGGCCCGATCAAAGTACGCGCCCACGCCGAGGAGGTCGGTGGTGAGCCCGCATCGCCTCCCGGGGGTCCAGATGGGGCTCGGGTCAGAGGCGCTCGGATCAAGTAGGAACGCCATGCATCGATGTTGTATCATAAGCCCCCCATCCTCGGGGTGAATCAATTATACCGTTGAGCATATGAAATTATCGTAGATCGTAGCCACATAATCCTCTTTTGCGGGGCAATGTAATCCACTAGCACACGGAGTTTACCCGGCGGTCGTTCTCCTTCCCTTTCTTCGATAAGGCCACCAGGCCCGCCGTCGATCTACTCGGCAAGCATTAAAATCGGGCGCTTTAACGCTGCGTCGGTCCTCAACGGGGCGGGGACCAGCGTTTGAGTTCGTGTCGACCATTAACGCCTTCACCAAAAGGAACAAGCTAGGAACGAAGCTCGGCACAGCGCGGTATGTTGAAGAATATGCGCCGAACGAAGGAGGCGACCCCGATCAAAATAAAGGGATTAGTGAAGGAGACTAGCCTCGGCAAGTTTCTGCAACTCATCTGGGAGGAAGTAGCGGCCGACCTCGATCTTGGAGTGGGACCCGCCGACGCTCTCGATCCGGAGCGCATTCTTGGCCGTGGCCGGGGTGAATATCGTCCTCTCAGCGATCCCGGTTCTCATGGAGGTCCCGGTGGAGAAGGAAGCGGTCCCCCCGCAGCCCGAGCATTGGAAAAAATAGCGGTCCGAGTCCATCCGCTTCTCCCTGGCCACCTCCCAGCGCGGTCCGGCCTTGTGGCAGAATGGGCAGACTGGCAGCTGCTTGTCGATCCACTTACGTTTGTACACTCCCGGTCGGGCGGTCGAAAACCAGCTCTTTCACCTTGCTTCCTCGTGCGGTCCTATTGCCACAGGGGCGTATTATAATGTCTCGAAGGGTCGAGGCCACCCTCAAGCCCGCGCTGTCGTCAGGAGGTTGTGGGACATCGTCCCGGTCCTGAATGAATAAAACGGCCTGGAGATATAATGCTCTGTGGCCGTGCCCGGTTCGTATCGGGGAACGGCCCCGAGGCGTTGAGCCCCTGACCGAGGAGGGGCTGGGGGAAGGAGTTGCACCTTCGAACATGGACTTGCGGTCCACTCCATTGATGCTCTGGCACCCCAGCATGGTCCCGGGCCGATGCGATCATCGAGAAGACCACCTCGCCGACCCTTCTCCAACCCATACTAGGGAACACCGGACTAATTATCCTTTCCACAGTTGAAAGTAAAGGTCATTCGCGGGAGCATGGGGCTCATCGATCTGGGGTCCGCGGATGGGCTTTTACTTCGGCCCGATGAACGCGCTGGACCCACTCGCCGGGGGTCTCCACCGGACCAGGAGGTAAATGAACATCGATAGGAAGCTCACCCCGAAGGCTAGGAACGCCAGCTCTAGGATCGAGATATAGGGGTACCGATCGATGAACGGTTCATAAACATCGACGCCGTTGAGCACGATCCTTAGGACGATATAGATCCATACCAGCAGGCTATAGAGCCAGGTCGTTAGGACCAATGCCCGAAGAGCGTGAGAGGCCATGTCATAATCATGTGAGGGCCATCGATATATCATTAAGGGATGCTGCCAAAACGCTCATCGGAGCGAGGCAATGACGATGGGGCGGCGAACGATCGCATGGGGCCTGATAGTTTCACCGAACCCCTGCGGCCGGCTTCCGATTGTGACCTTTTGTGACCTTCGGTGAAGCCCTCATGAACAAGAAACCCTCAGATATCGGCCGGGGGCCCCCTAGTGCGCCACCCGATCATCTGAGAGCTCGGGGGGCAGCCCGTGATCCTCATGGCCGTCGCCCCTCTCGCCCGTCTGGGTAGAAGGAAAGGGTGAGGATAACAAATTCTAACTCTATGATCCACGGCTGAATGGTTTCCCTAAGTATCGTTCTCGGGCGGTGCCGATGAAAGACCTCTACGGGTACACGATAATGTTCCCTCTATGATCGATAAAACCGGCCTCAATCAGCTCAATTGCGGTCTGGCCATAGTCGCCCGGGAGCTTCCACACCTCCCCACTTTTTATTAGCTCAGCGAACAGCTCCACGACCTCCTGGTCGCTCATTTCACCACATTCCAACTTTCCTTTCTTGGTCATATGGCTCAAGAGAGGCATATTGTAGGAAAATATGCGAGCAAGTTGCTTATTAAACATATGAGCTCGAGGCAACCCCTTCTTACAATTGTAAAGCGAGGTCTCCGATCTCGCCGAGCGCTCGGGAGGCGATGGGTCGGGCCAGCGCGCAGCGGGGCCTCCAACCGGAAGATGATGTAAATTGTTACGCCGCTCGATCACTTCTGAGCCGTACGATCGGCTCGCTAGGGATTCAAACCGGCCTCGGCAAGTCTGGCCAGCACGGACAGACCGAGCTGACCGTTCTTCTTTGCATAATTGGTAGAGACCTTGTCCACCGTGTCGTCGGGGGTGTGGCCAGGCCCATGGGTTTCTGCATGCGTCATCACCGCCGTGTATCCCTGACCCCAGAAGGCGCTGTGATCGCTCTCACATCCGTGAACGTTGTAGGTCAAGGTGAGCCCGATGTTGTATAGGCGGTTGTGCTGAGCCATCATGTCGGAAACCCATTGTGATTGATCGTTGAACATGATGTCGAGGATAGATCGACCGTCTGGATCGTAGCACGATGAGTCGAAGTTCATGTACAGGGCTATGTTCAGGTGGTTGGCCACTGCATCCTGTACATAGGCGGAGCTTCCGGAAGCGTTGGCGCCTTCCTCCTCGGCGTTCCACAGTGCGAACCTCACGGTGTGGTCAAAGGTGTATTGGCTCATGATCCTCGCGAGTTCCACGACAATGGCGACCCCTCCGCCGTTGTCGGTAGCTCCCGGTGCATCGCTTCGGTCCCCGCCGCCGCTTGTGCTGTCATAATGCGCCCCCACCATGAAAATATCGGAGGACGTCGCGTCCCGTCCTGGAAGGGTCGCTATCACATTTCTGAATGCTCCACCTTGGTACTCAACAGTCAGTCCGGTAATGTTGCTCAGCTTGTCGTACAGGTACGTCGAGGCGTCGCTGTTCCCCGGGGAGCCGTAGTAGCGTGTGGTGAAGTTCTGGAGCGAATAGACCGTACTATAGATCTCGTTCTCATCGATCCGTTGGATCATGTCGGCGATGAGGTGATCCTGGGAGGGTGGCTCTGATGGTGCCTTAATAGATCCACTCAATCCAACACTGAGAAGTATGATGGTGATCCCTACGATGAGTAGGATGAGAAGTTGTTTTTTCATGGCCCCCGTTCTCTATCTATGTTTCATTCTACTTACCATTTTTCCTTTTTCGGTCCAAAAAGACAATCAACCCGATCGTAGCCAGGTAATGGGCCGCGGTTATCGGAGGACGGGCGCGGTCATTGCCATTCCAGTCGGCCTGGAGCCTCGCGAAATGCCCTGGTCAGGGCAACGTTAACCGCTTCCTCGACCGCGACACGTGGCTCGGGCAAAATGGTCGATAATGAGCGATCGGCGGCAGCTAAAGCCATTACTATCGCTTTTAGCTCGATAGCGAACGCACCATTTCGCCATTTCGATAGAGGTCTAGGCGTTGGCCTGAGCGTTCAGTCGAGCCGTCTCCTTGGTTCTTTTCAAACAACTTTTGAGCATCGACAGCGCCCCCTCACGAGACTCATGCCTGAGGTTTATGTAGAATGCGAAATCCTTTGACTGGTTCCCACACCTTTCCTTGTCGCCCAGACCATCATCGATGTATGGCGCCCTTTAGCACCCCGACAGCATCTGGTCCGAGAACCATTTTGCATCGATACCAAGTTCCTCGAAGTTCGGTATCTTCCTCAGATCCTTGTTTAGCTGATCGATCAATACCCGGCCGGAAAGGAATTAATACATGTGGGTAACCCTATTTTCTGATGCAAACAATATCGATGCAGAAACATCCTGACCAAGAGCTGATCGAAAGCTTGAGCAAGCAGTTGAGGACCATCCTGGACGAATCCGCTCAAGCAATGGTCATCTATCTTGATGATAGCCACAAGGTCTGCAATCAAAAATTTGCCGATATGCTCGGATACCGTTCCCCCGAGGATTGGGCCATCATGCCGACCCCGGTCACCGACAGCACCGAGGACACCAGGGACGCGCTCATTACCGCCGTCATGTACGCTCTGCAGAAGAAGGCCTCCTCGGCCGTCCGGGTCGCTTGGAAGACGAAGTACGATGGTGAGGTCAACACGACCTGTGTCTCGGTGCCCGGTGCCTTTCAAGGACAGACGTACGCGATGCTGTTCTTTGAGACCTGATTGGTTGCTCCATCGTAGTGGGACCCATGCGACCTTCATAAGGCCATACCAGGCGGTGGTATGAATTCAATCTTTTTCTCATGAAAAGAGATGCTCGGAGATGGGAGAGATTACGATCCATTTGGCCGAAGGAAAGCAGTTCACGTGTCCGGTGTGCGGGTTCACCGTGGCTACGCCGAAGGGAGAAGAGGACCTAATGAAGCATGTGCAGATGCACAAGCAGGACTTCCATGGCGACATGGAGATGACGCCGGAGCAGGTGGCGAGCCGGGTAAAGACCGTCAACATGCAGGAACCGATGAGGATGTGAGCCCCGGTCCTTTATTATTCAAAAACAGAAGATCCCGATCTTCCCGTTGAAATAAGGCCACCGGGACCGCGTCCGGTCAACGTTGGAAATTCTCAGCCCCAATAACGGGCTTGGCTTGCATCGTTGTCCCGCGGGGCTCGCCGCTGCCACTACGAACGACCGTCATCGGCTGCAGCCAGGCATGTTTCCTGGTGGCCGAGTTCACCAGCTCTGCCCGCACATATCGCTCATTCCCCGTGAACTTGTACGTCGCGGTCGAACCCCTGGTCGTCTGCAGCACTCGGCCCTGATGGCCGCGGAACATGATCTTGTCCGTGCCGTTGGTCCGCAGCCAGATGGCATGATCGTTCACCTGGATCTCCGCCACCGTCGGCCCCTGCGTAGAGTAGAACGACCCGTTCCGCAGCGCCGCCAGCACCTTTTTGGTGGTCGGCTCCCCAGGAAACCGGACCATGACCCATCCCTTGTCGAACTCGTCCAGATTGTGCGCGTCGTCGACCGCGAACCCCCACACGATCCTCCCAGAGCTCAGCACCTCATCCCATTTTCTCGCCGCGCACTCCTCATGGTGGCAGTTGTAGATCTCGATGCCCACATTGTTGCGCAGGGAACGTAGCACCGGGGTCGACCACGCCCCGCCGGTGTCGGGGTGGGACAGGAACACCAGCCCCCCTCGCGAGGCCATGCTGCTGATCCGCCGCTGGGCCGAGGCCCCCGGGCTCGGATAACCGTTGACATTAAGGCCCACCATGTGCCCCTTCCCGGAGCTCTCAGTGTTACCCCTGCCGAACTCCTGGCCGATGACCAGTATGCTCGTCGACGACGCTCTGGTCACCAGGTTGTGATCGGCCAGGGCCACGAACTCGTAACCCCGCCGCGCGTACAGCGCCAGCACCTCTTCTACCGACAGGTCCCCGTCTGATTCGGTGGTATGGCAGTGCAACTGCCCCTTGTGCCACTGCCCCTTGGAGGCGTATGGGTTGGATAGCTCGAACGTCGTCCCGGTCGTACTTGCCCCGTAGCAGTTCATTGCCAAAAGACTTGTCCTTGGGAACAGGCAAAAACCCGTGGTCCGTCACTGCCGTCGTCACAGTAAGTTCTCCCTCCGCCTGGGCCATTGACCTTTTATCGGTCTTAGGACCGCAAATTAAATCTCATCCAGATTATCATTATCAAAAGATATAATCACATTTAAAAACATTTGGACAGATATCCCAGTATGCAATCATCTTTGCCATGGCCACCTGCTCCCCCTCCTCTAGATGTTCGTGCCCATGACGTCCTGGTCCTCTCCCGTATCAATGGCGTGGAGACCTGTGTCTACCGAGGCGTGCAGTTCCGGCTCGATGGCGATCTGGCCTACCTCTCCTCGCGCTTTTCCTCTCCCATTCCCCTGAACGAGTTCCTCGATGCCATCGACCTCACTTAGTCGAAAGGTGGTACTCTAGATATTCGGCTCTGGGAAGATGGTATGCACCGGCGGGAAGACGCCGCAGGATGTCGAGGCGGCGGTGGAGAAGGTCACCCAAGAACTACGCTCCGCCGGTCAGATGCGGTAAGGTCCTGCAGGTGCGATCATCGGCCAACATGATCTACCATCGCACGATCAGCTTGATCTGCGGATGGGTATGGTGAAGTGGAAGGTGGCGCCCTTGCCGACCTCTGACTCGAACCAGATCGATCCGCCGTGCTGTTCCACGATGCGTCGGGAGATCGCCAGTCCCATGCCCGTTCCTTCGTACTCATCCTTAGTGTGCAACCGTTGGAACATCTGGAACAGGCGGTCCTTGTGCCTCGGGTCGATGCCGATGCCGTTGTCCTGGACGGCGAAGACCCAATTCCTACCATCGCCGTGAGAGGAGATGTGGACATGCGGGGCCTTCTCACCACGATACTTGATAGCATTGCCGATGAGGTTCGTAAGCAGTAGCACCATCTGTGACCTGTCCGCCGTTATTGTGGGAAGGGGGCCGGCCGTTATCGAGGTGCCGGTCTCTTCGATGCTTACTTTCAGATCTTTCAGCACGGTGGCGAGGACCCCATCCATACTGACAGGGGCTAAGCTCTTGCCCGACGTCTCCACACGGGAGTAAACGAGGAGGTCATCGATCATCGCTGCCATCCTCTGCGCGCCATCGACGGCGAAGTGCACGTACTCATTTGATTTGGGGTCTAGCTTGTCCTGGCTCCTCCTCTCCAGGAGCTGCAAATAGCTGGTCACCATACGTAACGGTTCCTTGAGGTCGTGCGAGGCGACGTAGGCGAACTGCTGGAGGTCGGCATTGGAGCGTTTGAGATCCTGTTCAGCCTCGATCTGTTCTGTGACATCAATGCTCATTCCAACCACTGCGGTGATGACCCCATCGGGCTTCCTGATGGGCGCGGCGTTGGTGCTGATGTACCCGCGGGTCCCATCTACTCTTTGTATGGAGCTAACATCACTCCGGACGACCTCGCCCCGGGCGGCTCGAGCCATGGGGTAGTCCTCCGGGACATACGGGCGGCCGTCGGCGTGGAAGAGCCGGAATTGGACAAAGTCCTCCTCAGATATTGTGGTGGCAGGGGGCTGTCGGTACATCTTCCACAGCCCCTCGTTGGCGTAGAGGAACCGGCCGGATGGCACCTCGGCGATGACAACACCAATGGGGGTGGTCTCCAGAACGGCCTGGAGGCGAGAACGCTCTTCCTCCACTTGGCATTCCGCCTTCTTCCTCTCTGTTGTTTCGATGAGGGAGAAGACCAGCCCTTCGACCTTTCCCGATTCATTCTTGATGGGCTCCAGGACCCAATCCCAGTAAGTCACTCCTCGTTCTGGTTGGTCTGGAAAGGCAAAGGGTTTGTCGTGGAACTCGGCAGGCTCGCCCGTATCGCGTACGCACTTGAAGATGGCTTCGTTCTCCTCATGCGGATAGAGGGCGAAATGGTTCTTCCCGATCATATCTTCTGGTTTGTATCCACAGGTCTTGGCGTACTGTCTCATTAACGCGAACAAAGTTGAACTCCTGGTCTAGGTAGACCAAGTGAGAGTTCTTTGCGCCGTTCATTACCGCCTTCAGGATGGCCTCGCTCTCCATGAGCGCCCTGGTGCGCTCATCCACTTTCTCTTCCAGCCCCTCCTTCGCTTCCTTCAGCAGCTCGTTCGTGCTTGCGATCCGTTTCTCGGTGCGCTTCCTCTGGATGGCCAGGAAGGCCATCAGCCATATGAGAAACAGGGCGATGGCCCGATTGTAGTAGCTGTTGTAGGCGACGCCGCCGGAGGGGGAGATCAGGTAGCCGAGGGGTACGAGGACGCTGGATACTATGGCGACAGCGTAGGTCATTCGCTCGCTCTTGGAGAGGAAGGTCAGACCCACCGGAATGGTGTACAGCACGCCGATCCCCAGCCCTACGGGGGTGAAGTGCATCGATGGCCAGGATCGCCGCGAACGAGGCTAGGCAGGCTGCTAGGACGAGCCTATCCCTTGTTTTATCTTCCGGCCGCATCGGCGGCCCAGTCGTTTTTCTCGTTCGTGCCCATTGGTTAGTTCCAGCCATCGTTAAACGTGATATGGCCCGTAATGCATTTGGAGAATGATATTTGAACCCCCTACCCCCGGTCGTCCAACAAGAACGAATCAATGATAATTATATCCGCCTTAAATAAAGAAAGGTTCAGTCCTTTCCCCAGGTAATGTTTTGCTAATGTGGAGGAACCAGGTGGCCACCTTAGCATCCCAACTGATGCTTGGATCCTTGATCGGGATCGCTATCCGACCGCAATGCCATTGGCCAGGCATTTACCACGACAGAATGTATTCGTGATATCCTGCCCAGCCTCCAAGGAGAAAAAGAAAGACGGACCTTTCTAGGAAGAGTTTGGCATGGGTTTAATTGGTTCTTGTATCGACTCCCCGATCAGGTTGTTTTCTCGTTGCAGCAAATAGGCGTTCAAGCCTGGTCCAGACCGTTCAAGGGAAGGAAAATCGCTCTCCCTTGGTGGCCCCATACTTGGACCGGCGGTCGAATCCCGGTCGTTCCCGCAGCTACTGCTGGTGAGGTGCAATTTAAAACGATGGCCGCTGCCCCATACAGAATTGATGATGAGAGGATCATACAAAGAACGCGAACTGGACCCCCCATGGGCCCCGGTCGTCCTGCCCGTTTTTGAACGGGAAGATGATTCCTCTGCCCTAAATAGGGCGGACGTTAGTTATTGGCTCATGGAAACAATCTCTGCCGGTTTCGTATCCTCCAAGGACGGGACCACGATCGCTTTTGATCGGTCGGGCCAAGGGCCGGCCGTTATCCTGGTGCAGGGGGCGTTCCAGTATCGAGCGATCGACCCTAAAACGAAACGGTTGGCCGAACTCCTATCAAAGCGGTTCACCGTGTTCAATTACGATCGTCGTGGTCGAGGCGATAGCGAGGATACCATGCCCTATGTGGTCGAGCGTGAGATCGAGGACCTTGAGGCGCTCATCGGAGCGGCCGGAGGTGCGGCCCTGGTGTTCGGGATGTCCTCTGGCGCGGTCCTCGCCCTCCGGGCGGCAGCCCAAGGCCTCAAGATCAAGAAAGTGGCGCTGTATGAGCCACCGTTCAACACCGGCGACGACAACGCTCGAAGGGCCTCGGAGAACTATACGCGACAGCTGACCGCCCTGCTCAAGGAAGACCGCCGAGGCGATGCCGTCGCCTTGACCTTGACGACATGGGGGGTGCCTGCCGAGGCCATTAACGGAATGCGACATACGCCAGTATGGTCAAACCTCCTCTCGGTGGCGCCTACGCTCGCCTATGACGACGCCATCATGGGCGATGGTTCGGTGCCTTCGAAGCTGATGAAGGCCGTCGTCGTGCCGGTTCTTGCTATAGGTGGCGGAGCGAGCCCCCCGTTCATGCGCAATGCCATAAAAGCGGTTGCGGAGTGCCTTCCCAACTCAAGCAGTCGCACCCTGGAGGGGCAGGTCCACGATGTAGATCCTGAGGTTCTCGCCCCGGTGTTGGAGGAGTTCTTTTCGGGGCCATAGGGCGACCGATCTCTTGGTAGCCGCTTTTCCGCTGGATACGAGCTAAGATGATGTGAGAGCCCTTCGAATCATTTCTGAACATCGGCCCCATACGCTTTTATCCGCCCACAGAATTTTATCTGCTGTCCTGGAAAGTATGATCAAGATCCTTTACGTCGATGATGAGACCGACCTGCTGGAGGTGGGCAAGCTGTTCTTGGAGAAGCCCAACGAGATCCAGGTCGAGGTCGCCCCCTCCGCTGAAGAAGCTCTGGACAAGCTTCAGGAAGGTGGGTACGACGCCATCATCTCCGATTACCAGATGCCGGTCATGAACGGCATCGCTTTCCTCAAGCGGTTGCGGGCCGAGGACAACGATATACCGTTCATCCTGTTCACCGGCCGCGGGCGCGAGGAGATGGTCATCGAAGCGCTCAACTCCGGCGTGGACTTCTACGTGCAGAAGGGCGGGGACCCCACCGCCCAGTTCCGCGAGCTGGAGCACAAGGCGAGGGAGGCGGTACGCCGCCACCGGGCGGAGGAGGCGCTGAATCATTCGCAGCAGATGCTCCAGCTGGTTCTCGACAGCGTCCCTCAGAACGTCATCTGGAAGGACCGGGACCTGAGGTACATCGGCTGTAACAAGAACGCCGCCATGGCGGTGGGGCTGCCCGAACCGAGGGACTTGATAGGAAAGAGCGACTATGGCATCGTTCACCCAGATTCGGCTGATCGCTATCGAGCAGACGACCGTCAGGTCATGGACAGCGGTGTACCGAAGATAAATTTCGAGGAAAAACTTATCCAATTGGATGGCAGCGTACGATGGTTGCGGACCAGCAAGGTACCCTTGCAGGACTCCGATGGAAGGACCATTGGCGTGATGGGCTCCTATGAGGACATCACCGAGCGCAAGTTGGCCGAGGAGGAGCTGAAGGCCAGCAGGCTCCGGCAGACCATGGCGATGGACCTGGCAAATCTAGTGGAGTGGGAGATGGACCTCTCTACCGGCCGGTTCATCTTTAACGATCGGTTCTATGAACTGTATGGTACCGATGCCGGTCAGGAAGGCGGCTATCTTCTGCCTCCTGAGGCCTATGTCAGGAGGTTCGTTCACCCCGATGACGTCGATGAGGTGGAAAAAGCGATCACCAGGGCTCGTTCCCCGGACCTAATCGATGATCATTTCCAGATGGAGCATCGCATCCTCAGGAAGGATGGAGGGGTTCGTCAGTGATCGTGCGCTTCTGCGCTTTCAGGGACGAGCATCAACGGGTCATCCGGACGTTCGGGGTGAATCAGGACATCACCGACCGCAAGAAGGCGGAGGAAACGCTGCGTCGGGACGAGGCCCGCAACCGCGCCCTGTTCGAACTGGCCCAGATGTCCGGCCTCACTCCCCAGGACATCGCTGAGAGGGCGATGGACCACAGTATCGAGCTGTCGGGGAGCCAGATCGGCTACATCGCTTTCCTGAACGAGGACGAGACGGTCCTGACCATGCAGCACTATTCCAAGGGGGCCATGGAACGATGCGCGATCGTGGACAAGCCCATGGTCTTCGAGACCGCATCGACGGGGCTGTGGGCGGAGGCGGTGCGGCAGCGGAAGGTGGTGGTGACCAACGATTACGATGCCTCCAATCCCCTGAAGAAAGGGCTGCCCTGTGGGCACGTCCCCCTCCGGCGGCATATGTGCATCCCGGTGTTCGACCGGGGTCGCATCGTGGCGGTGGCCGGGGTGGGGAACAAGGACAGCGATTACACCGAGCAGGACGCCACCGACATAGCGCTGCTCATGGAAGGCATGTGGCACATCGTTCGGAAGATCCAGGCGGAGGCGGCGCTGCGGATGAGCGAGAAAGAGTTCTCCCAGCTGATCGACACCATACCGGATTTTGTCGTCCGAACGGACATCGAGGGCACCATCACCCTGGTGAACAACCGGGCCCTCGAGATCAGCGGCTTTAGCAGGGAGGAGGTCATCGGCAAGAGCGTCTTTGCCTTCATGGCCCCCGAGGACGTCGACCGGGCGGTGGCCAACATGAGGGCCATGCCACGGGGGAAGATGGGGCCAGTAAGGTATGATCTGGTCATGAAGGACGGGACTCGAGTACCGTTCGAAACGAACGGCGACCTGATCCGGGGCGCCGACGGGTCGCCCCTGGGGACCGTGCTGGTGGGTCGGGACATCATCGAACGGAACAGGATGGAATCAAGGCTGGAGCATCTGAACCGGGAACTGCTGGCCATCAAGGGGTGCAACAAGTCGATGTTCCGGGCCAGTGCGGAGCAGGAACTTCTCGATAATGTGTGTCGCATCGTGTGTGAGGTGGCCGGCTATCGCCTGGCCTGGATCGGCATGGCCGAACGGGACGAGGCCAGGACCGTTCGGCCGGTGGCCTGGTACGGGTTCAACGAGGACTACGTGGCCAACATCAGGGCCACCTGGGGCGAGGACGAGAGAGGATGCGGACCTGCCGGAACGGCCATCAAGACCGGCCAGACCGTGTTCATCCAGGATTGGGCCGTCGACGCCCGGGCCGGTCCCTGGCGGGCGCTCGCCCAGACGAACGGGTACGGGTCCAGCATAGCCATGCCCCTGATGGACTCAGGGGTGCCCTTCGGGGCGCTCATGATCTACTCCGAACAGACCAACGGGTTCACCGGGGACGAGGTGGCGCTGCTGGAGGAGATGGTCGGGGACCTGGCCTATGGGGTCATCAGCCTGAGGGCGAAGGAACAACGCGATGTGGCCCTGGAAGCTTTGAAGAAGAGCGAGGCCAGCCGCCTGGCCCTGTTCGAGGCCGTGCCGGACACGGCCTGGGTCATCGATCAGCGGTCGGGGCGGTTCATCGACGCCAATCCCGCCGCGACGCTCATGTACGGCTACTCCAAGGAAGAGTTCACCAACCTCACGATATGCGATATTTCTGCCGAGCCGGAGAAGAGCCGTCGGGCCATCGACCCGGTCCAGACCTTCATCCCATTACGCTATCACCGGCGCAAGGACGGGACCGTCCTCCCGGTGGAGATCGTGGCCAACCTCTGCACCATCGACGGCCGGCCGACCATCGTCGGCACCGCCCGGGACATCACCGACCGGATCCGGTCTGGGGAGGCCCTGGGGGAGGCCAATCGAAAGCTGAACCTGCTCTCCAGCATCACCCGGCACGACCTGAACAATCAGATGACCATGCTGCGGGGCTATCTTCAGTTGATCGATGAGAAGGCCCCCGGCCTCGATAGGATCGAGAAGTGCAGGACCATCACCGATCGGGTCCACAAGATCATCCAGTTCACCGAGACCTATGAGGACATCGGGGTGAAGGAACCGCTGTGGTTCGACCTGCGGGAATTGATCGGTAAGGCTCAGGAGGAGGTCATCGCCGGCAGGATCAGCGTGATCAATGCGGTCCCCTCGGGGATATTGGTGCTGGCCGATCCTCTCGTCATCAAGGTGATGTCGAACCTGATCGACAACGCCATACGCCATGGCGGTGATGCCAAGAACATCCGTTTCTCCGTCGTTCATGCCGACGAAGCTCTTATCCTGGTGTGCCAGGACGATGGGGCCGGTATCCCCGCGGGCGATAAGCAGCACATCTTCGACAAAGGCTTTGGAAAGAACACTGGATTGGGCCTTTTCCTGTCCAGGGAGGTCCTGGGTATCACCGGGATAATGATCAGGGAGTGCGGGGTCCCGGGAGAGGGGGCCAGGTTCGAGCTCCAGGTCCCCCCAGGAACCTATAAAGGAAAGATTTGAGCTTACCGTGGTTCTCACTTCCCCGACGGACCGGGGGCCTAGCGTCGGTCAGTGAGCTCTGCGATTTCCATTTTTCCATTTCAGCTTACCTGTCTTGATATACGCCCAGGACGATGACCTCGGACGTTGAGCGGTCACCGTAAGGGCTGGTCGTCCAGAGGTCCGTTCTTCATCTCGGGTTGGGGTGTTGTTCATGAGGTCCAGATTGCCTGTAGTCATACTAGTCGCCGTCATGCTAATGAGCGCCGTCGCGGTACTGCTGTCGCCGACCACCTGCGCCGCCTCGTCCAGCCCGATCAACATCAACGGCGATGCGGACCTCGCCGCTCAGGCCTCCGCGAACGGCTGGCCCGGTAACGGCTCGGCATCGAATCCGTACCTCATCGCTAACCTGACCATCAATTCCTCCGGTGATGCCATACGATTCATGAGAGTAGGTCTCCATGTCGTGGTCGCAAATTCTACCCTCGCGATTTCGAACCGTGGCCTCGAGATCCAAGATTCCAGTAACATAACGTTCTCCAACAACACCATAGTCGGCGGGTATACTGGCATCATGATGGAATGTTCGAGCGGCTGCACCGTGTCCAACATCATCATTTACAACAATACGGTGACCACTGAGGGCACGGGCATCATCGTGTCCAGCTCGAGCGACAGCACGGTGGCCAACATCACCATCTCCAACAACTCCCTGGTCGGCGGGTATACTGGCATTATTGTGTCCAGCGGGAGCGGGTACGCCCTCTCCGACATCACCCTTTCCTACATCACCATCACCAACAACACCGTAAGCAATGGAGGTACTGGCATCGTGGTGTCCATCGGATGCGGCAATGCTCTTTACAACGCCACCCTTTCCCATATCACCATTTCCAACAATACCTTCGACAATGACGGTAGTGGCATTATTGTGTCCATTTCGAGCGGCGGCTCAGCATTCAACAACACCTTTTCCTCCATCGCCATCTCCAACAACACCATCAACAATGGAGGCACTGGCATGGTGGTGGCCAGCTCGAGCGGCATCACGATATCCAACAGCATCATCTCCAACAACACCATCAACAATGGAGGCACGGGCATTATCGTGTCCAGCTCGAGCAACACAATGGTCCTAAGCAACACCGTTACCGGTGTGACCTATGATGGCATCATCGTGCCCAGCTCGATCAACGGAACCATCTCCAACAATACGGTAACCTGCGGGGGCAGCGGCATCAACGCCTACGGCTCGAGCAACTGCACCATCGCCAATAACACAATGACCTGTGGAGGTGCTGGCATCATAGCGTCCAGCTCGAGCGGCAGCACCGTGTCCAACAACGCCATCAGCGGTTCGATGAGCTATGGCATTCTCCTGGACAGTGCACGCAACAGCACCGCCGCGGACAATGACATCAGCGGCCCGTCGAGCATTGGCATCGTATTATCCAGCTCGAGAGGGATCGCTCTCTCCAACAACACCATCACTGATTCAGCGAGCTATGGCCTGATCCTGGATAGTTCGAGCAACTGCACCATCTCCCAGAACACCGTCACCGGTTCGGGCGAATATGGCATCAGAAGTAACGGGGCCAATAACAATAGCATCATGGGCAACAGGATCGCTGATTCGACGGGCTACGGCATCTATCTCAGCAGTGGTACCTCCATCATGATCTATGGCAACGTCTTGGTGGATAACAATGGCGCCACCTCGACCTACGATCCGGACCATGTCCAGGCCGATGATGGCGGCGATAATCAGTGGTACAACGAGACCGGGGGCAACTACTGGAGCGACTGGCAGAGCCCCGACGCCAACCACGACGGCATCGTCGATGTTCCGTACGCCATCGACGGAGGAAGTAACCTCGATCAACTACCGGTCACGATGGCCATGAACATCACCGCGCCGTCCTCGCCACTCTACACCAACATATCGACCGTGGCCGTCTCCGGGACCGCTTCGGACGGCTTCGGCATCGGGGCGATCACCTGGTACAACGAGGCCACCGGTGCTACCGGAACCTGCTCGGGGACGAGTTCCTGGTCCGCCGACGTCCCTCTGCTCGAGGGCTGGAACAACGTCACTGTGACCATGGCCGACCCGATGGGCTTCTCCCTCCGGGATAACATCACCGTGATCTACAGCACCGGACCGGTGATCACCACCTCTCCGGAATCGCCGGTCTATACCAACCAGAGCGAGTACAATGTGCGAATAACCGCCCCCGATCCCGCTCCACTGACCACCGGGAACTGTCTCGCAGTACGTGAACGGCGTACTGGTGAAGGAGAACTCGATCGACGACCTCATCGACGGCCAGACCGCTTTCGATCAGGTGGTGCTGTTCCACCTGGACCTCGGCACCAACCTCTTCGTCATTACCGTCAACGATTCGGCCGGGAACTCGGTGACGTTCATCGATCACCATCGTCTGCGACACCACTGCTCCGACGGTGAACATCGTCTCTCCTGCCGACAACTCCTTTAACACCACCAGCACCGTGACGGTGGACTGGAGCGGCAGCGACGCTCTCTCGGGGATGGCTTACTACAACATCAGCATCGACGGGAGCATACCGATCGAGGTACCGTCAAGCACGATGAGCTACACCTTCGACGGTCTGAGCGACGGCCCTCACACCGTGGTGGTGGAGGCCTATGACATCGCCGGTAACCATAACGATGCTTCGGTCAGCTTCGTGGTCGATACGGTCGCTCCAACCGTGAGCATCGACAGCCCCGCGGACGGCTCGTACAACAACACCGGCATCGTGACCGTCTCGTGGACCGCCTCCGACGCCTCGGGCATCGTCAGGACGGAGGTAAGCATAGACGGGACGACCTGGACGACCGTGACCGGAACGAGCTATACCACGCCATTACTGGAAGACGAGGGACCCCTGTACCGTAAAGGTGCGGGTGACCGATGCGGCCGGCAACGTCAACTCGGCGTCGGTGACGTTCATTGTCAGTTACGGCCCCACGATCATCGTATCGCCGGGATCGCCGATCTATACCAATGAGGACGAGGTCGACATCACGATCGAAGCACCCGATTACGCGCCGCTGACCACTGGCAACAGCACGCACTACGTCAACGGCTTGCTGAAGGGCAGCAGCACCATCAACAGCCTCATCGCCGGTCAGACCGCGTTCTCCGAGGTCATCTCGTTCCACCTGGATGTGGGCACGAACCTGTTCGTCATCACCGTCAACGATAGCGCCGGCAACTCGATGACTTTCAGCATCACCATCGTCTACGACACGACCAAGCCGATCATCAACATCGTCTCACCGACGGACGGCTCCTACAACAACACCGGCAGCGTGACCATCGTCTGGGAAGGGGATGATGAGGCATCAGGCCTGGCGTACTACAACCTGAGCGTCTTCAACGGAGCGACATGGGACAACACCACCTACATCGATCCGTCCGAGAGCAGCCAGGTCTTGACGCTCGGTGACGGCTCTTACGTCGTACACGTCGAGGCAGTGGACAAGGCCGGGAACGTCAACTGCGTCTTCGGTCAGCTTCATTGTCGATACCACGGCACCAACCGTCGATGTCGTCTCGCCGAGCGATGGTGCCTACAACACCACTGGCTCGGTGACGGTCGTCTGGACCGGCGACGAGCCGAGCGATCTCGCTCGTTACGAGGTCCGATTGAACAACGGGGCGTGGACCATCGTCAGCGGTGACAGCAAGGAGTTCGACCTTCCCGACGGCACCTACACCGTCGTCGTGAGAGCGTACGACGAGGCCGGCAACTACGGCGAGGCGTCAACGAACTTCACCGTCGATACCGTCGCTCCGACGGTCGTCGTCTCCCCGACCGGCGACGGCGTCGCTATCGACGCTGTGATCGTCATCGAGTTCTCCGAGCCGATGAACCTGAGCTCGGTCGAGATCATCGTCAGCAACAGCGTCGAAGGCAGGTGGTCTTCGTCGGCAACGTCGCCACCTACACGCCGAACGCGCTTGAGTACAACACCGAGTACACCGTCACCGTCCAGGGCGAGGACCTGGCCGGGAACGCAGTCAGCTATCAGTGGTCGTTCAGCACGGTGGTCACGCTCGGCAACATCGAGGGCCGCATCGTCGACGGGGACGGGACCGCCATCGCCAACGCCACGGTGACGCTGAGCAATGGCATGACCACTACCACCGACGCTAGCGGTCACTTCGTGTTCGATAACGATCGCCGTCGGATCGTACACGCTGAACGTCACCAAGGGCGGCTATCAGGCCCTCAGTGAGGACGTGACGGTGATGGCGGGACAGACCACCGACCTCGGCACTCTGAGCATGCAGGCCACCGCCCCCGCCGCATCGAGCTCCGACGATGGCTGGATGATCGGCGCGGCGGTCGTGGTGATCGCCGCTCTGCTGGCCGGGGCGTTCGTGTTCTACCGGCGGAGGAAGAAGTAGGCAGCGATGAAACTCTTTACACGGGGCCCCCATGCCTCCCCTTCCCTTTTCTTTAATAACCTTCAGCAGCGCTGACCGCGATGGCATCCTCTCTGATACTCGCGCTCATAAACTCCTCTAATGAAGTGGGATCCCGGCCTCGCTACCAGGCTCTAACCCTTGTCCTTTGGGTCTGATGAGCCTGTTCTTTCGGATCAAATCCTTGATGAGGTTCACTGAGGCTATCAGACCGGAATGGTGAAGAAGAAGGTCGAACCGCTATGGCCGTCCGACTCGAACCAGATGCGACCACCATGCCGCTCCACGATCTTCTTGCTGATCGCGAGCCCAATGCCCGTTCCGGAGTACTCCTCCCTGGTATGCAAGCGCTGGAACATCTGGAAAATGCGGTCCGAATCGGCGGCGGTCAAGCCGATGCCATTGTCCTTGACGGCGAAGGTCCATTCCCTTCCATTTCGAGACGCCGAAATGCGTACTATCGGCCGCTCCGGTCCTCGGAACTTGATAGCATTAGCAATGAGGTTCTGCATCACCTGGACCATTTGTGATTCGTCCGCCAGGACCGTGGGCAGCGGACCAATGATGAGCTCCGCCCCGCTCTCCTCGATCGGCACCTTCAGAATGGTGTGGATCTTCCCGATCACGGCGTTCATATCGACCAAGGTGAACTCTTTGCCCTTCGCATCGATCCTCGAATACTGCAGCAGGTCGTCGATGAGATCGCGCATCCTCGTTCCCCCGTCCACGGCGATCCTGATATACTGCTGGGCGGTGGGATCGAGCTGGTCCTGATACTTTCTCTCCAAGAGCTGAAGATAACCGGTCACCATCCGCAGTGGCTCCTTGAGGTCGTGCGAAGCGACGTAAGCGAACTGCTGCAGCTCGGCGTTGCTCTGTTCAAGCCTCTTCGAATACTCCTCCGCCATCTGCTGTGCTTTTTTAATGACGCTGATGTCTATGGCCGTGACGACGAAGTGATCCTCGTCGAGGGGGAAGAAGGAAGAGCGACTTTCCGGTCCTTCCGGAGGAAAGGCCCTCTCCAGGACGATGGGTTTCCTGGTTGCCTTCATTTGGCGAAATATTTGTATGGTCGTTTCGAAGTACTCACCGCTGAAGAGCTCGGAGAGACGCTTCCCTTGTACTTCCTTAAGATCCGTCTTTTTGGCTTTTAACCACAGCGGGTTCGCGTCCAACAGTGTGGCGTCGATCAGCTGTCCACAGCCATCATAGGTGTACCCGTAAATGGCCGCCACTTCCTGGATGTTCTCGAACAGGCCGCGGTACTTCCTTTCGCTCTCCCTCAGCGCTCCTTCCGTCAGCTTGCGATCGGTGACGTCGTGGATGATGGAGTACAGCAATTGCCTGCCCTGTATGTGGACGGGCCCTGAGTAAACATCGACGTCACGGACCTCCCCGCTGGCCAGTCGATGCCGGAAATCGAATTTTCTCTTCTCTCCGCTAACCGACCTGCTCATCTCCATCCTCACCTCATCGGGATCGAGGATGTTGATCTGAGAGATCTTCATCCCCAGCAGGTTCTCATGCTCGTAACCATAGTATTCGCAGGCGGCCTGATTGGCATCGACGATGTCCCCGGTCGCTGGGTCGATGAGGAGCATGGGCGCAGAATTCTCCCGGAACAAGCTGCGGTAGCGGGCCTCGCTTTCCTTTAGCGCTTGCTCGGTATTCCTGCGCTCAGTGATGTCTACGAACGAGCCGATGGCGCCCCGAACGTGGCCGTGAGCGTCGAACAAGGGGAAGGCGTTACCCGTGAGAATGCGCCTACGGCCGCTCGGCAGCAGGATCTCCATCTCGGTATCCCTGACCTCGATGCCGGCGAGAGCGGCATGACGTAGCGGCAGTTCGTCCGGCCGTAGCTCCCGGCCGTCCCTGAAGAATCTCCGCTTGTTACTATACCCGGTACCACTGGTGGGACCGCCCGAGAGGTTCTCACCTTCCTGCCCCTCGAACATCTCATTGGCCATGGCGTTGCCGGTGATGACCTTGCTCTCGGGATCGTGGGCAATGATTATGGCCGAGGGGATGGTGTCCATGACCGCCTTGAACTCCTCAACCCATTGGCTGCTGTTCTCCAAGATTCCATGGTGTGCGGGCATTCTCGGTTACGGTAACGCATTTTAGGTATATTACCGATATCAGGCCGAGGGAAGGTAAGAACGGCATCTGTCCAGCCACTCCGGATGATGGTCCTGGACCATGGAGAACCCGTTCGATCACCAGCCGGGGCCTAACTATGAGCGTTGATGTGGTCCCAAGTCAATATGTATCATGTTCTTCCGATACCACCATGGAGGGGAAGATAGGATAGATGCGACAGAGCGCGATCGAGGAGGCGGCTAGCTCCGACGAGCACGGTTGTTGCGGGGAAGAGGGACTGCTGCGCTCGTTCCTAGAGCAGGCACCCACGGCCATTGGCATCTCCCGCCGCGGTCTGACCGTCTATGCCAATCCCCGGTACCTCAAGATGTTCGGTTTTTCATCTCTCGATGAGGTGTGCGGTCGCCCCCTGACCGAACAGATCGCCCCGCACGAACGGGAAAGGGTGATGAAGCTCGCGCTCCGCCACGATGGTGGAGAGCTGGTGGGGACCGAGAACGAGATGGTAGGTTTGCGCAAGGACGGGACGGAGTTCCCTTTTTATGTGGCCATCACCCGGGTGAGCCTGCCCGACGGCCCTGCGGTCCTGGGATTCTTCACCGACATCACCGACCGCAGGAAGGCCGAGGACGAACTGCGGGACAGCGAGGTCCGCTACCGCCGCCTGTCCGAGGCCGCCTTCGAGGGCATCGTGGTGCACCTGAACGGGCCGATCGTGGACATGAACGAAGGGTTCCTGATCTTGACCGGGTACGAAAGAACGGAGCTTCTGGGCAAGATCGTCTGTGACCTCTTCACGCCGCGGACGAAGGAGGCGGCGGTCCAGGCGGTCAGGTACGGCCGGGTCGAGCCGTACGAGGCGGAGATCACCAGAAAGGACGGCCAACCACTGATCGTCCAGATCCGAGGCCGCCGTACCGTCTACGGGGGGAAGAAAGCACGCATCGCCGCCTACCAGGACATCACCGAGCAGGTCAACGCTCGAAAACGGATAGAGCAGCTGGCGGCCAAACGGGAGGAGGAACGGCTCCGCCTGAGGACCATCCTCGACACTCTACCGGTGGGCGTCCTCATCGCCGATGCCACCGGGGCGGTCATCGAGGCCAATGGGTCGGCCAAGGAGATCATGGGCGGTTCTTTACCCCTGACCCATAGCATCGACGAGTTCCTGGTCTATCGGGGATGGTGGGCGGACAGCGGCATTCCCTTGAGGCCGGAGGATTGGGCCCTGGCACGAACGATCACGAAGGGAGCGAGCACGAAGGGCCAGGTCATCGATGTCGAAAGGTTCGATGGCACCAGAGGGACGATCCTCAATTCCGGTGCCCCGCTCAAGGATGATGGGGGCCATATCATCGGTGGGGTGGCGGTCTTCGAGGACATCACCAGGCAGCGGGAGCTGGAGCGCGAGGCGGTCGAGGCCAAGGAGCGGGCCGAGCTGTACATCGATCTCTTGACCCACGACATCAACAACATGAACACGGCAATGCTGGGCTACCTTCAGCTGGTGATCGAAAGAGGTGATCTGCTCGAGAAGACCGAAGTACAACTTGGTAGATCGATAGGGATCCTTAACAGCAGCTCCCACCTCATCGAGAACGTCAAGAAGATACAACAGATCGAGTCCTCCGGTTCTGGACATGGGATCGTTGACCTGGGCTGGCTCCTGGAGGATGTGGTCCAGAATTTCGAAGGGCAGCCAGGAACGGAAGTGCGGATCAGTTACGCTCCCCAGTTGAAACAATTGGTCATCGCCAGCGAGCTGCTGAGGGATGTCTTCACCAACATCATCGGCAACGCCATCAAGCATGCCAGTGGTCCGGTCACCATCGATGTTCAGTTGAGCAAGAGCTACGAGGATGGGATCGAGTACTACCGGGTCGATATCGAGGATGATGGTCCGGGCGTTCCCGACGAAATGAAGGATAAGGTATTTTCCAGATTGCAACGAGGAAAGACCAGGGCCACCGGGGCCGGTCTGGGCCTGTACCTGGTGAGGCGGTTGGTCGAGGACTACCATGGCCGGGTGTGGGTGGAGGACCGCGTTCATGGAGATTTTACTCAGGGCGCGAAGTTCGTGGTCCTATTGCCCATCGCCTCGAACGATGGGTCGACCGATGGTTTGCGGATGCCTGCCCGGTGACATTGATCTTAACTGGACGGTGACCTCGTTTCTCCGGTAGAACAGATTCCTTGAAGTACTAGCTGCCCCAGTTGGTGCCCTATTGGAGGAAAACCGCTCATGGAAAAGCTGAACGGTATGCTCGATGAACCAGTGGCGACGATGGACCAATGGGAAGAGAGCTGGTATCAGCTGCAGGTCATTCTGGAGATCATACCGGTAGGCCTCCTGATCATCGATGCCAACGGTCGATTTCTCCGGACCAACTCCATGTTCAATGACATGTGGGGAGGGGAGCTGCCGTTCATAGAGCGCTTCAGTGAGCTCTCCTCCCTTAGCGCCTGGTGGTCCGACACCGGGGTCCGTCTACGGACCGAGGACTGGGGCATCTATCGAGCGGTCAGGACCGGAGGGCCGGTGGCCGGCGATATCATCGACGTCCAGCGAGCGGACGGGACGATGGGCACGCTGGTCACTTCCTCGGCCCCCATCCGTACTGGGTCGGGAGAGGTGGTGGGGGCGATCGCGGTCGTTCAGGACATCACCAGGCAGCGGGAGCTGGAGCACATCGCCGAGGAGGCCCTGGAGCGTAACCAGCTGTACATCGATATCCTGAGCCACGACATCAACAATCTCAATGCCGCCACCCTGGGGTACCTGCAGCTGCTGGGCGACCGGGGGGACCTGGGGGAGAAGGAGAGGGGGTGGGTCTCTAGCGCGGAACGGTCCGTCGATGAGGTCACCCGGCTGATCGAAACGATGAACCGCATTCAGACGCTCGGATCGAGCGACGAGGCCCGGGTCCATGACCTCTCCGGGGTCATCCGGCACATCAAGGAGGAGGTCGAGCTGGTCTCCGGTCGGAAGATCGTCATCGACTACTCCGGAACGGAGGTCCACGAGGTCATGGCCACCGGACTGTTGCAGGACATCTTCGCCTGCATCATCGGTAACGCCATCGCCCATTCCACCGAATCTCTTACTATCGGGGTGAGCATCGATACCATCGACCGCAAGGGGATGAAGTACAAGCAGGTCAGCATCGAGGACGATGGTCCGGGGATCCCCGACGAGCTGAAGGGAACGGTCTTCTCCCGGATCAAGCGAGGGACCACCAAGGGTGTGGGCAGCGGGCTGGGGCTGTACCTGGTCAAGCGGCTGGTCGATGGCATGGGCGGCGAGATCAGGGTCGAGGACCGCGTTCCCGGGGACCACGCGCAGGGCGCGAGGTTCGTGGTGCTGCTGCCGGCCGCTCCCGTGCGGTAGAGCTCGCGTTCACGAATCAATGATGACCGACCTAGGCGGAGTGGTCGGTGGAGCACTTATCGCCATCATGCTCATCATGATGCTCTCTTCGAAGGAGCTCATTTCTTCTTCCGCCTTGAACTCGCCGCGGGTCAAGAAGGCGCTGAACCTGGCCATCATTCCCTTGTTAGCAGCGTATGTTCTAGACGTGCATTTATGATCATGATGCGAAACAATATTTTTTTAGAATAAACGCTCGACCCCGAAGGCGTGGATCTCATTGTTGCTGGTAAGCTGGTCCGCTTCCATAGCCAGACCTTGGAATTGTTAAGCTCCTTGATTATTTGAATTCAGCAGTCATTCGACCGTCTGGATGCTCCCCCAGTAGTTGAGGCCCATGACCTACGTCTCGGAGCTGCGATCACCTTCCTGCCTCAGCTGTCTGGATGTCTTTCGCAAGATGGGGCCGGTCGTCATGATGCACTGAGCTGATCTATAAATATTTCAAAGATTTATGAATCTGGATTAAGCAGATCTGTATATCATTATGTTTTTCGATATTGTATTTAGGTACATTAGTTTTAAAAACATTATCATTATCTCCAGTCGATCGGTGGGGAACTATTTATGAAAATCCTGCGCGTCGTTAGCGATCTTTATCCCTCGGTAGTGGGTGGGTTGGGATTGCATGCACATGAGCTTTCAAAGGCGCAGGCCCAGCTCGGCCATCAGGTAACTGTTCTCACATCAAAAACCGATGACCTGCCGACAGTTCGAAAGTCGAGACGGATACCGGATCATTCGCCTGAGGCCGTTGTCAAGCCCATTGGGGAATGCAATGTTGCCAACGATCGTGCTTAACCTGGCGAGCCGTGGTGATAACTATGACCTCATCCACGCCCATTCCCATCTTTCCCTCTCAACGAACATTTGTGCCGCTTTCAGACGTGTTCACTCGCCCCCCCTCATAATTACCAATCACGGCCTGATCTCTCAAACGGCCCCGATGGGGCTGCAGAACCTATACCTGCCAACCGTAGCGAAGTGGACATTCCGGTCCGCTGATGGGATTATATGTTACACCGAAAATGAAAAAGCCGAGATGGTCAAGATGGGGGTTTCCGATCAAAAGATCTCGGTCATTCATAACGGCATAGATACCAGGCTGTTCCGACCTGGCCCCATCGATCACCAAAGCAAGACCCTCCTATGGATCGGACGCTATACGCCGGGAAAGGGCGTCGAATACTTGATCGATGCTTTCGCTCTTTTCAAGAAGGACCACGCCGATTTTTCGCTCATGATGATCGGTAGGGGGCCCAATAAGGATGCCATTCTGGAGAGGATACGGAAATTAGGTCTGACGGACTCCGTGATCATCAGGGACTTTGTGCCCAATTCCGAACTACCGGAAGTTTATCGAAATGCGCGTGCGTTCGTTCTGCCGAGCCTGGAGGAAGGGGTCCCCCGGTCGATTCTTGAAGCGATGGCCTGCGGCGTACCGGTGGTCTGCACAAATTTGCCGCAGCTGGTCAGCATCGTTTCTGGAGCAGGCCGGCTTATTCCTCCCAGGGATTCAAGATCGATTGCAGACCAGCTTTCTCAGATCATTGCCAATGAGGGTCTATCGCTTCGCTTAGGAAAAGTTGGCATCGAACGAGTTCGAGCCCATTACTCTTGGGATGACACGGTCAGAAGGACGCTTGAATTGTATGAACATGTCGTAGGTGTCAGAAATGGATATCAACCTCAACACCATGTGGAAGGCTATAGCCTGAGCGACTCAGCAGATGAGATCGACCCCAATGTCATATCGTCCGTAAACGCCGATAACTTTGAAAGCAGCCCGTAGGTCGGAGGTAATGATGTCAAAGATCGTAGTCACGGGAGGAGCGGGTTTCATCGGCTCTCACATTGTCGAGGAGGTTGCACGAGAGAATGAGGTCGTTATTCTCGACAATCTAGATGATTATTATTCGCCCGCTCTGAAGCGCCAAAACCTTGCTATCCTCCTAAAAAATCCAAATGTGAGTTTCATTGAAGGGGACATCACTGACCTATCACTTGTAAAATCTGTGATTAACGCCGATGTGGATTATGTATTCCACGAGGCTGCTCAGGCAGGCGTTCGAATATCAGTCGACAATCCATTCAAACCGAACGATATCAATGTAGTTGGGACCCTCAATGTCCTACAGGCGTCACTAGATGCGGGAGTGAAGAGAGTCATTAATGCGTCTTCTTCTTCCGTTTATGGTAAGGTGAAATATCTGCCATTTGATGAGTCACATCCAACGCAGCCAGTTTCTCCCTATGGTGTCTCGAAACTCGCCGCCGAGCACTATTGCCGGGTCTTCTATGAGGTTTACGGCCTTCCCACTGTCTCCCTCCGTTACTTCACAGTCTATGGCCCACGGATGCGTCCGGACCTCGCGATCTCCATCTTCACCCGGAAGATGCTCGCGAACGAGCCTATTACGGTCTTTGGGGACGGGAATCAGACCCGTGATTTCACCTACATTGACGACATCGTCCGGGTGAACCTGAGGCTGCTGGAGACGAGTGCTGCCGATGGTCATGCGATGAACGTTCGGCGGGGGCCACCGGATCACGATGAACGACCTGATCGATCATCTTCGGGAGATTACCGGGAGCACGTCTGAAGTGGTATACTCTGACAAGCAGAAGGGCGATGCGGAACATACGCTGGCAGATATAAGCCTGGCGAGGAAGCTTGTTGGGTGTGTACCTGAGACAACAATTGTGGACGGTCTGAAGAGGTTTGTTGACTGGCATACAGCATCCCAACAGCAACCATTTCATGATGCGAGGGTCCTCTCTTGAAATTGCTGATTTGCACAACGGAATATTACCCCCATGGTGCAGGCATTGCCAACGTTGTCTACAACGTTGTGGAACATCTCAAGGAAATGGGTGTTGAGTGCACAGTATGTTCTCCAACAGGCCCCGAAATAAAACTTGGAAGTCAAGCCTTAATTCAGAAGACAGGCATCGTGGGGTTGCTCAACTACTGGTATCATGTATCACGACACTTTAAAGGCAACGAATACGACGCCGTCTGGCTCCACAACCCCTTTGTTACCATGGGGAACCCCTTTAGACGCTGTTTAGTAACAATGCACTCAACCTATTACGGGTCAAGCACCCATGGGGTTGGAAATCTTCCCTTTCATCTATATAAGTCGCTCGCTTCTCACTTTGAGCATTACTGTATTACACGGATGCCTTCAACCGTCCAATTCACCGGAGTGGGTGAACCAGTCTGTGAAGAACTTGTGAATATCGGGATAACGGGGGATCGTATAACCTACATCCCCAACGGGGTCAATGTAATGCAATTCCGCCCATCTCTTGACAAGAAAGCGCTACGGAAAAAATTCAAGATTCCTGAGGATGATGTTATCATCCTAAGTGTCGGCCGGCTGACTGCCGCTAAACAGCCCTTTACATTGATAGAGATCTTCTCGCAACTCGAGAGGAATTTAGGGGGAGTGACTCTCTGCATCGCAGGTAAAGGCGAACTCCTCGAGGCAACGAAAGACCTTGTTCAGAAGAGAGGGGATTGCGCAATGTTCTGTTCCTTGGGCATGTTGACTATGGCCAGGATCTTCCTGAACTCTATGCCTGCTCTGATTATTATATTATGACTTCAAAATATGAGGGTGGGATGCCTCCTCTAACCTTAGCAGAAGCGATGGCCTCGGGACTTCCATGCATGGTGTCTGATATCCCGAACTTGAGGATTGTGAAGGATGCGGATTGTGGGATAGTAGTGGCCTATGATGATGCTACAAAAGTGGCAGATTCTTAATTACCTAAATGATGAGCATATAGGCCAAGCAAAGAATGCAAGAGAATATGTGGTGAAACATTTGGATTGGGCATCCATTTCAGATCATTATGCTATTCTTAATAAATTAGGGAAAGCTACATGGATGTTTTCGACAAAAATCGTGATAAGAATGTTTGATAAGTTTTCAAAGATTTGGGATCTTAACAACATCGATAGGACACTCGCTATCTTGGGTGCAATAGCCTCGATTGTTTTGATCCTATTCCTTGCAATGCGGACCGATCGAGCCGAATACCTTCTTATTGGATTTCTTGTCTTGGCATCATGCCTTCTCTGGCTCTTGAAAAGAAAAAGTACGAATTCATTGGACCTTTATCGAGTGAAACCATATTTGAACTTTAAGATTTGTGTATTATCATATATATTACTTTTTATACTGAGTGTATTAATATTATTTGCAGGCCAAGCCTGTATGAGCGGCCCATTCAGTATTTTGTCATCATTACTATAATGGTATTTATTCTAGCTTATGAAATTTTTCACTCAAAAAAGGAGAATATTGCTATTCTACTTTTACAAATAATGGCACTCGGTGTAAATCTCAGTTGGTCCCAGCTCCTTATCTTTCCCGGATTAATTGGGGTGGATCTGGCCTATCATAGTAACCTTGTTTCACAAATAATCCAGTCTCAGAGCCTACCAGATGGGTATAGTTATGGAAAATTACCGCTATTCCACCTAATTATTTCTGAGACATCATTGATTCTTAATGTAGGGTATAAGTTCGCTGCAATGGCATCGGTTAGCCTTGCCCAAATTGTATGTAACGCCTTGTTTATTTACTTGATTGCATTTGGCGTTTTCAAGAATCATATAATTGGATGCTTATCTTCTCTATTCGTCGTCATCTCCAACTTCAACATATTCATGAGTTACTGGTCGATACCAAATGCATTTGCAGGGATATTTATAATAATTGTTATATATTTAATTTTTGTTTTAAAAGAGCGTCATGAGTTAAAAGTATCTGGGCTTATACTATTATTTTTGTTTACTATTGTCTGGACACATACTCTTACAGCTATGTGTTTGGCAATTCTTCTTTTCGTAACATGGATTGTTACTTACGTACATTCCTATTGCACCGGGATTAAAAACGCATTATATCCAACTAGCCCTTCCTATCCTGTTTACTATCATTATGTTTTCGTGGTGGGCTTATGCATCTAATAGCATTTGGATGTTCAGTCAAATGATTAAGTGGGGGTTCAGTATAGATTTTTTTAATTGATCCTCGAAAATTGGAGAATATGTCGCTCAGACGCCGGCGATTGAACGGATTTTTAAGTACCTTGGAATGTATTTATTCTTTGCCTTATCTTTAATAGGGATATTATATATGGTATCAAGGAAAGGGGACGAAGGCCAGTTTTTATTTGGCCTTCACAGCTTTGGCTCCTCTCGTTATTGTATTTACTGCTCAGCTCATGGGCCTTGGGATAATATCAGAGAGATGGTGGTATTTTTCTGAGCTTTTACTGAGCATACCGTTAGCAATAACATTCGTAATACTTTACGGCCGGAATGCCAATAGAAGGTATTTCTTGAAGGTTATTCCAATATTTATCGGCTTGATTGCATTCTTGTTGATTATGAGTCCTCCAGCCAATGTGGATAATCATACATTTTCGGAGCACAGCGGAGTAACATATGCTCTTACCGTTTCTGAATTGTATTCGAGCGATTACTTAGGTTCACATGCTAACACTTCCGTTATATTGTCGGACCAATTTTTTTTACCTCACTCAAAGGTGGAAAAATCCAAATTTAGAGGATATGAGTGAGGAGTTAGATGCTAGAAGCTTTACCAATAATGCAAATGCCACAATCCTAATCCGTGAGGCAATCGTTAATAAACCAATGAACTTCTATTCGACAACAATCACGTTGGAATACGACCCAAATAACTTACTATCTGAACAACCATTTCATAAGATATACGACTGCAAATCGGTCTGTATATATGTGGGAAATGAGTTCTGATGAATCTCATGGGGGGAGAATTATCAATCCTCAGAGTTTATTAAAATAGCAAATGGATTTGTTTCGTACATGTTCAACATCGTTATAATGATAAACTCGAATTTACCCCTCTATATTCAACATCTGACAAGTTTTATCCCATATGAATCGAGAAAGGCCTGTTGGCATAATTAGAAAAATCAGTGCCACAATCTTTCTAGAATAGAAGTATCGAGTTCGGCATTCAGATATAATATCCATGGCTGTTGTTCGGTCTCCGGATAGAACACACCTTACTGCCCGTGCCAACTCCCTTTTGGCGATATATGCTTTAATTTCATGCATTCTTTCAGGACTGACTTCACCTCTCCGTATGGCACATTGTATCGTTAATATGATGGGCTCTTTTTCGAGTGGAAGTGCTTGTTTACATGCTCTACCCGATGCGTTTAAATGATATATTGCTCCATGTTCCCAGCTGAACGCTATGGGGTATTTTAAAGCAATTTTTCCCCATAATTCTGCATCTTCTCCCCACTTTTTACCAATGGGGCATCCTCCAACGTTAGTGTAAATTTTCTTTGGAATTGCTACCACAGAAGAGTTAACTGGATACTTTCCTAATGCCGAAGATAAAAAATATGATGGAATAAGCCCCTCCCATGGGTGCTTCGGTATGCACTTGTAAGCGGGCCATCTCTCCTTTCCATTGGATTGATGCATACTAAACCTAGTCGCATAAGCCCCCGCTTCAGGATATTTAGACTTTAGTCTGTTTATGGTTTCAAGATGCTTGCAATGATCATCATCCGCATCTAGAAATGCGATTAATTCTGCCCGGGCCTCCCCACCCCCCTATTTTCTTGCCGCCGACACTCCTTGATCTTCTGTTGGATCAGTCTAATTCTAGAATCGTTAAACCCTTTGACGACCGCCACCCCATCATCGATTGAGCCGTCATTGACGACGATTACTTCGAAGTCCTGAAAGGTCTGGCGAGCATCGACCCAAGCGCCAGCAATATGGGGGCCTTTATTATATAATGGGATGACGACCGAGACTGTTGGTATATTCGACATATTAAGTCGCTCCAACAATCTGTTTCAGACTCGTCCCAGCACTCAACGCAACTTTTTGGACTTTTGGCATTATTCGATTCAAATCTTTCTTGATTGCAACACGGTCTTCCAACATGGATAATAACTGGTCAGAAACAAGCTTCTCATCCAAATCTTTGGGCACCATGCAATAATCATCGTGGCCGAAGATATCCCAATTGATTCCCCGCGACTTTATGCTGTAGCCGAAGCTCAATGTTGGGACAATTGAGGAGAGAGCAGCGATCGTCGAGTGGGTGCGTGCCCCTGCGAAGAGAGTCATACGGCTGATAATCCACTTTATTTCCCTGGCGTTATATATTGGTGCGATTAATAACAATATTATCCCTCTTATCTATTAGCGAAAGCGCCTGCTGCATGAATGCATGGTCATTAGAGGTTGGAATAGTCACATGGGGATTATAAACCTGCATTCCTGTCTTATTAGCAACACCGCTGATAATTGATGCCGCTTTCCTTATCCACGCATCTACATTGCCGTCAGTGACATACTTTGCCATCAGGGGGCTAAGGTTGAGGCCAATTCGCCTCCTTATCAAGCCAAACCTCGCCGTCTGTCCCTTCTGGTTTCAATGGGTCCATGAGAAATGCCGGGTCTGCGACAGGGTAAACATTGTTAGTCACATCTATGCTCTTGAGATATTTTATCGTCGCAGATTCTCGAGCGAAGACTCCGGTGATTTTCCTGAGGTGCCGGCTCATGTACTCTTCGTATTCTGGAATTTTATCAAAGGGGCCGACTCAAACCACCCCATATGATTAGGGGCTTATTCTCCCTTAAAACTAAATCATCAAGCATGGTGAACAATAATGGCCTGAATTATCCAGTGAGTAATTGTCCCCTCCGACCGATAGGACGGCTCTGGCTTCAGGTAGGAAAGGTAGTATATCGTTATATATCGATTGACCATGCTTTTCCTTATTGAAGAATTTTTGAAAGATGAACTGCCAGGTCTTAGGGCTGTAGAATCGGGAAACGGCTTCGCGTTCTTTATTTAGGACACTCAGCCGACAGGTGCTGTATGCTGTCGTCCATCTCGTTTTTTCTCTGTGCTTCAAACTCATTCTTTGAATTAAACAGGCTGATACATACGAACCTGGGGTCTCTGTAGTGATGTCTAAGGATGTTGACGGACCCTTTATTATCGCCTCGCATCCTCATTTCATATGGGCCATTCCCAGCCAATATAAAGAGTGGGCGCTCGTTGATTGAAGATACCCCTTCAGGAAATCTTCTACAACAGCCGATGGAGCATGTGTAATCTCTTCAGTCTTCTGTAGCATCAACAACTTATTCTGCTCTTGGCGCATACTCTCGCGAAACCGAGCCTTATCCAGGCCCACCTCGTCAATTTAACTCGAGAAATCGTGTTTTACTTCTATCTTGGCTTTCTTTTAGGAACTGCGCTTTCTTGATCGCGATTGGGTTGATACTCCGCTTGGCCGAAACCCTTTTCGATGGTATCCTCAGTCCATCCTTTTGAGCTAGCTATAGGCGGGTCCTTAAATCTTATGTTTAAATGTTTCTAGTCTGCTTTGACTTAGTTTTATTTTATTCATTGACACCAAGGACGCTACTAGCTCTCCATTATCTATGCCATATCTGATTAGTTTGAGTAATTTCGGGTTATGTACTAAAATTAGGCTAGTCCCCTTCCAGACATTGGAGTACTCCGGTAACCAAGCATCCATGCATGCTGCATCTGCGCATTCCGCGAAGACGTCGTCACAATAATTACACGGGTTCAAGGTGAACCATCGACTCAACCAGGCTTCTGATACTCCCTCGTTCCAGAACGCCTTCCCCTGCCTTTTGCCACAATTATTATTCTCACAATAAAAATAAAAATTGGATGGTTTCGCCCTCATCCTTCCCGCGATAATGTACTTTTGACACATCGCTTTTCAATCCAGATAGGGCAACAAGATAACTAGTGTAATGCTTGCTTTTCATCTGACCGCATGTGATGCCAATGATGCACACTATTCGCTCTCGAAGATCTTGTTCCTCGCCTGAACGAGGCGAATGCCCTTGGCGAAGCACGGTAAGGCCGTTATTGCATAACGCCCCGGTGTGCTCATTATGTATGAAAGGGCATCCGATAATTGCACAGGATAATAGACTAATCGACAACGCTTTATTCCATACTCTCGATATCCCTCATGACAGAATATTTGAAGAGCGTTTCCGGTTCTTTCGTTGGCGAGACGCAAATCGCCGCATCGATCTCATTTTTCAACAAAACAACGGCGAGCAACCAGGTGGCCAAGCCACCCGATGCCGATTTTTCCCTATGTTCTTCCGATGCGACGTTTCTGATGAATGATGTGAGGTAATATCCAGTAGCCTCGTCATGCTGGATGTTGGCGATTGACCCAAATAATCTCTCACCAATCTTATCTTCGTTAGGATTGCCGTCACCAACGGTACTTTGTAGCACTGGCCGCATTCTTTTTGGCAATCTTTCTTTAAGTACGGCTCATACTCACCGTATCTGTTGGTTCGCATGTCCAGGCTCTTTTGAGGGCAAACGGAAACACAAATTCCGCAGCCAACGCATATATCTGATGGAATGATGGAATCCACAACACATGGCATTTCAGGGCGTCCCCCTTTTTATCGGTAGAAGTAGCTTTTCAGAAGCATTCATGATAAGTTTCCAGGAAACAAGGGCATATGTCAAAGCAATCGCCCCGCCCAGAAATGCCAAAATCACCAAGCTCCCGGTTTCAATGAAATAGGATAATGTGAACGATAATATCGCTATACCGGCCGTGGCTATCGCTCCAGGAATCACTGCCGAAATACGTTTTTCTGCAAAGACACCTATGACCACGGCTGCATAGACCGGAGTGAAAGTACGTACTTCTCCATGTCAAACTGATAACGACAGCCGCAGCAGCAACTCCGTATATGCCCCATCCGAGAAATACTGCTAGGGTAAATGCAAGAATGAGGTTCCCGACCCCCGTTATCAGGGTGACGATAGCGGGCAATTTGACCTTATTAAATGCGACATTGATCTGAAATAGGGGTATCACCGCCGTATTGATCGTCAAGTGAAAGGTCAGAAGGATCATGTAGGGGGGCCAAGTACACAAACTGTTCACCGACCCATGCACCTAGAATTGAGGGTGCGAATCCGCAAAATTAGTCCAATGGGGAGTGCAACCCCAATGCCTGTCAATTTTACAGCGCTCTTAAAGATCGAAACGAGCCTATCTCTTTGCCCATTTGCATATGCTATCAGGACGATGGGACCAAGGATCAGATGCAAGGTAAGGGCTAATCCCCTTATTAGGCCGACCCACTGGTAGGCGATCGCATACTCTCCGCCAACAGTATTGCCGTAAAGGTAGTTGACAACTATGAGGTCGATGTTCAAGAGCAACAATGCACCAATATCGTTGATGATAATCCATCCGCCCATTTGGGCCATCTCTCGAAATTTTCGACCATCATAGTACTGAATATTTATCGTCAGTTTTTCATTCATTCTCCTATACATAAGATAAGCGACCATTGTCGCCAACACTGCGCCGAGCAGATAAGCTACACCTATGCTGGTCAAAGATGGGGTAGAGATTGTGAATAATGTGATGATTAAGAAAATTTGAACAAGGATGTTGATGAGATTGATGAAATTAATCAGGTCTAGACGGTTTGAAGCATAAAGGGTCACGGTGAAATTGCTTGACCAGGAGCGGATCAGGAAGGCAAGGCCGATGCCGATAAAAAGCCCTGCAGCATCAATGGCGTTCGACGAAGGCACTCCGAACAAGCCGGGCGTAAAAAGAGATGACCAAAACAACGGGGACCACGAACAGAACAATTCTTGAAACCCCAAAGAACGCTGAATTAAACGTTCGATTAGCTTGCCCATCATCAGGACTTTGCATGTCTATCGTAAGATGCCGTGAAACAGCAGAATTGAGGGAGTTCGTTAGAATCCCAATATAACCTATCAACGATGTGGCCAGTGGTATGAGACCATACGCTGCGATACCAAGAGCATCAATGAAATATGGAACTAGAAATATACCAATTACTATATTTAATATAAAATAAAACAGCATTGGCACCGAGATTTTTTGTTGTTTGATCGTCCGATACCAATATCATTGAGACGCAGGATGGTACTGGAGTATGAAGTAACTTTCCCTAACGGTTCATATTTTTAATATAAACTATTAATAATACTAATCGAGAAGCTCTGGGTACATTAGGGCTAAATAGAATCAATATGTGATACATATTCATGATATTCGGACCGAATAGTCGTTACATCCATAGGTTGTTAATGAGGGCCGATAATGGAAGCACGATTATTCCTCTGGGAGAGACAGGTGTTGCTTGATTTGTTATTGGTGATGACTCATTGATTTTCATTATTGTTCATCGTAGCCCAATTTTCTCTTCTTTTTATCTGACCATTTTACATTTATCGGCATGATAACCTTCATCATTGGCGATACTTATTTCTCTCTGCAATAATTTCTTCGAGGTGGCGGAATCGATAATCGTCACAGGTCGGTTTGGCCGTGGTCAATCTAATTTTACCTTCGAAATCCTAGTCATGCGCAGGACCTCGACGGCCGCCCGCCACCGATTCGGGTTGCTCTCGCTCTCAAGGGTCTTCTCGATAATGCCCAGGGCTTTGGGGACCAGGCTGCGGAACCGGTCGATGGACAAGCTCCACAGATTGCCCCGGCGCGTGTTCAGCTCGGCCTGAAACCCGAAGATGGTACGGCCTCCACCTCGTCACCGTCTCTCTGGAGACGCCGACCTGCTCGGTGACCCCCCTGCCCATAGGGCCGGTGATGAGAAGGTTGATGCCGTTATGCTGCGCCGGTAGCGCAAGGGTCACCAGCTCTGGCAGTTAGGGCTCCTCCGGCCCCTCATACTCATCTGTGATCTATTGTGACGTATTATGATGCCCTCATGAACAGGGAAGCGAGGGGCGTATTTGATCTGTTATGATTGGCTGGCCGTCCAGACCCGCATAGTGATGTGTATCCTCCTGGGGACGAATCGGCTGGAGGTCATGCCGTCAGTGTTCGAGCGCTCAGGTTTCCTTCTTCCCCTTGGAACGCGCCGCCTGCTCTGGGCCTTTTCCGCCTCCCGCTCGGCCTTCCGTTCCACCCGGCGACGCTCCCTCTCATCCCGCTTCCGTTGGCGGATGAGGCGGTCGTTCACCGGGAGGAAACCGCCCGCGATCCAGTCCTTGCGGTACGAGAGCAGCTCCACCACTGCGTATACTGCCCAGAGCAGCACGGCGAACACGAACAGCAGCACCAGCGGTCGAAAGTCAACCGGAAAGTGATCGCCCAGCCCCCTATGGCGGTCGCCACATCGATGCGCCCGCCCAAGGTGATAATCCATATCCACGCCGCCCACCCCACCGCCATCAGCACGGCGAAGGCCATGCGCGAGTACGAGCCCTTGGGGTAGAGGCCCTTGAAGAAGCTCAGCGCGGTGATGACGACGCCCACCACTAGGGCGCCTCCGATAGCCACAGCAGGACGTTCTGGATATCATCGAGTCCCGCGCTGGAGACATACTCGAGCACCGCCGCCATGATGCTGAAGATGGCGAGCGGATCAGATCACGAACTTTATGACCGTTTTTCTAGAGATCCGTATACCTTCCGACAGCTGCCCGTAGCGTGGACGGAAATCATGGTGAGAAGCGATGTCATCCGCATCCTCTTGGTACAACGGAGGCAGGGGCGGCAGCGCCGAGCCCTTGGGCTGGTCCCGGCGATACAGCCGTTCCCGACGGTTGTCCCGATAGTCCCCCAGCTCCCTGGCCACCGAGAACGCCATCAGCACCAGGAACAGTTCGAACAGCAGGAAAAGCGGGATGTCCGGCCCGATACTGGCCAGAGCGGCCTCCGTCCGGCCGTCCTGGAGCAGCATCCAGCATACACTGCCGCCATGAGGTCGAACACGATGGCGAAGCCCAGGCGGGAACGCGATTCCCGGGGATAGAACCAGGTGAGGAAAGCGAGCAGACGAGCACGCTGCCCAGGTACAGGTGTCGGCTGCAGCTGGGCCAAGCACGTCGAGCAGCGCGCTGGAGGTTCGTATCGCCTATGGACTCGTGGTCATGGGAAGTGATAGCACCGAAGAGCGTGATGAGGGCTAGCGGTACCACGATGTATATCAGCGCCGCGCCCACGGCATGGAGCGTTCCCCGAGCCGGGTTACCGTAACGAAGAAAGAGGTCGTTCATGGGCTTCCACCTCCGTTCCAATGATGGCTCTGCTGTTCATTCACCACCACTCCCATCACCTCGATCTGGACGTAGATAGTCCAATCGGCACTGGAATCGATAAGCTGTTGATGGGTCGAGGGGGAGAGGTCCATGGCGATCGCACCGGGATTGGGCGCCCTGCATCGGCATGGTAGCGTTGCCCGACCCGATGAGTCGACGAGGCAGGAGTTTATCGTTACCGGTGACCGTGGCCGGTTCACCCTGGACCATGGGGGAGGCCTCGAAATAGTAGGGGACCATCAGCTGGTCGGTCGGTCCGCTGTTCGACAGGTAAGAGTCGCTGACGCTGACATTGGATATGAACAGCTGCCACTGGAAGGCGTTCGTCTGATCGTCCGTCGCTCCCGCGGAGGTGGCGTTCGAATCCATATACAGGGTCTAGGCCTGGGTCAGGAGGTCCTGAGCGACCGAGGACGACACGTTCAACGAAAAGAAGCCGTCGTTGTTCGGTTGGATGGTCAGGTCTTGGGAGGCGGTGCCCAGAACGGCGGTAGGGTTGCGGAGGGTCGCACCGACGATAAGTCCGACTCCACTGATCATGTTCGCCGGCATCAAAATGATAGGGGGCCGCGATCGTGTAGAGCGTTCCGTTCGGCACGATGGTCATGTCGGCGGCGTTCACCGCCATGTTGCTGATGAGGGCCAACCAGTTCATGTCCCGATGCCCTCCAGGTCGATGGTCACCATCCGGTCGGTGTACTTCGCCTGCAGGTAGTGGATATGTCGAAGCAGGAAGACCTCGTGGAAGACCAGCAGGCGTACGGTGGCGGGGTCCACCTGGCTCAGGTCGATGACCATCGCCAAGGGCACCGTGGTCCATCGGCCGTGCACGATATCGGCCGGTACGGTCTGGGAGGATGCCAGCACCCGAGAGGCATTATCGCTCACCGGAGCCGAGAGCGAAGTCCTGAATATCGTAATAGCTGCCGTTGTAGACCTCCACCGGCATCTGCGCACTGAGGACATGGTCATTGCTACCTGCATGAGGTATCGCCCTGGGGCAGGCGAACGGTTACAGACTCGCCCTGGACCAGCGGTACGACGCTGAGAAGGATGATGGCCGCGATAACGAGGTTCACGAGGACGATAAACATCCGAGTGGTGAAGAGGCCCCAGCGCATGGCCAGGGTCTCGCGCTGTGCATATAATAAAGAACTTATCTGCTAGCCGGGACATATTGATGGCGCTCCCGAAACGGCCCCCCTCGGCCCGGGTGTTTTTACGAGGGACCGGCCGGTCATGCTCTCCATATTCTCGGTACCAAAAGGCTAAATTCCCGCTCCGATTGGGAGTCGTGGTCGGCCTGGTCAGGCCAGTATTCCCGCAAACGAGAGCATCGCGCGGGAAGATGAGGATGAGAGCATATGGTGTTCGACAGGATCGCCAGCGTATTAACGAAGCGTTACAAGATGGTCATCATCGTGTGGATCGCCGCCCTGCTGATAGCGGTGCCGGCGATCATGTCCGTCAATAGTGTCATCAGCTACCAGCAGACCCAGGGGGCCTCGGGGGACATCGAGTCCAACAAGGCCCAGGCGCTCATCGCCGCCAATTTCCAGCGGTCCGTCGCCAACGGAACGCTGCTCATCGTGCTGCAGGGCGACAACATCACCGATGCGCAGTCCCGAGACTTCGTGCTCGCGTTGCAACGACAGATCGAGGGTTCGTCGGAGATCAAGGACCTGCAGAACGTCTCGTCCATCTACACCTCCGCGGAGCTGGTGATGGAGCAGTACATCATGCAGCTCGGGCCGGGCCTGCGGCCGGCCGAGGCCCAGATCAATTCCACCGCGTTCCTGCTGTGGGGGATACCGCAGCTCCATGTAACGAACTGGGACCTGACCCATTCCGATCCGGACGCCTACGATGCGACCGAAGCGCAACTGGAAGGATATCTGTACCAGCAGCAGGCCGACCCGAACACCACCGCGTTCGCCCTGGGCTACTATCAGGCCTTCGCGGCCGCATGGAACAGCACCGCCGGTAACGCGACCCTCGCGGACCCGGTGGTCCGGGCCGACTTTTGCGTCAACGCCGTCGCCCCCGGCTTCATCGCCGGGGTCGGTGCCCGCGGCCCAACAGCCGCTGATGCTGGCCGTCCTGGCCGGATTCAACACCACCACCTTCAGTGATCAGGCGCGAGTTCACGCCCTCGCTCTCAACATGGTCGGGAGCATGGCCGCCATCACCAACGGGACCTTCCTGCAGCAGGTGTACGAACTGGGGCCGTCCTACTCTCCGAGCTCGGTCTCCGCCTATGCCCGCTCGGTCATCGCCAACGGGACCCTGGCCACCTATCCCGTGACCATTCCTGACCAGCTCACCACCAACTTCGTCTCGTCGAACAACAAGACCATGCTGTTCCTGGTCACCTTCACCGTCGCCTCGGACTACACCACCGCCAGCGGCGAGAAGCCGCTGGTCGACGACGTGCAGGTGCTGAGGAACATGCTCAGCACGCTGAGGTCCGATTCCGGCACGACCATCGTCACCTACGTCACCGGTGACGCCGGGATGTCCGCGGACATGCAGAACTCCATGTCCAAGGACCTGTTGCTGATCGAGCCGTTCACCATCGTCATCATCATCGTCCTGATGGGCATCCTGTTCCGCTCGGTGCTGGGCCAGTTCCTGCCGCTAGGGGTGGTGGGCGTCGCCCTAGGCATCAGCGAAGCGTTGGTGTTCGTCATCGGCTCGACGGTGGCCGAGATCGATTCCACCACCCTGCTGATGATGCTGTCCATCCTCATCGGCGTCGGTACGGACTACTCCGTCTTCATCATCATGCGCTACCGGGAGGAACGGATCAAAGGCGCTGCTCGAGAGCAGGCGGTGCACGCCTCGGTGACCTGGGCGGGAGAGAGCATCGTGACCTCTGGGCGCTACGGTCATCATCGCCTTCTTCGCCATGGCCACCTCCTCGTTCGCCATGCTGCACACCATGGGCCTGGTCATCGGGGCCTCCATCGTCGTCGCGCTGCTGGCCGCATTGACCCTGGTCCCGGCCATCCTGATGCTGATCGGTAACCGGATGTTCTGGCCCACCACCAAGCACCGCTGGACCCGGTACGCCCAGGGCGTGATGGAGAGGAAGAGGGCCGGCAACCACGGCTACTTCCACCGGGCCGCCTCGTTCTCCGTAAAGCATGCCAAGGTGCTGCTGGTGGCGGCGATCCTGGTATCCATCCCCACCACCTTCATCTACCTGACCGCCGAGACCAGTTACGATTTCATCGGCGGCATGGGCAACACCGAGAGCGTGGATGGGATGAACGCCATGACCACCGACTTCGGGGCCGGCCGCATCATGCCCACCCAGGTCGTCATCACCGGCGACACCCTGGTGTACGACGGTACGAACTTCAACACCACCTATCTCGATGCCATCGACAACATCACCGCAGCGATAGCGGCCGATCCCATGGTGCAGGATGTGTCTGGTATCACCCGGCCGTACGGCCAATGGATCGATTACCACGATGCCAGCCTGCCGGTGGAGCAACGGCAGCAGATGCTCCAGAGCGTCGGTAGCGACAACAAGAGCGTCCTCCTCACGGTGGTGCTCAAGCAGCAGCCGGAGAGCGCCGCGGCGGTGAACTTCATCCCCACGCTGCGGGACGAGGTGTCCCAGGCCCAGGCCCTCCAACCGGCCCTGGTCGGGTCGACCATACTGGTGGGGGGTGCCACCGCTTCGATCTATGATCTCAGCCTCACCACCACCGGTCAGTTCAACAACATCGAGGTGCTGGTGGTCGTGGGCATCTTCGTCGTGCTGATGATCGTGCTCGGTTCGTTGTTGTTACCGGCCTTCGCCATCGTGTCCATCGCCATGAGCATCACCTGGTCGTTCGCCGCCACCGTCCTGGTGTTCGGCACCTGGCTGGGAAAACCGATCCTGTTCCTCATCCCCCTGATACTGTTCGTCATGCTGATGGGTCTGGGCATGGACTATAACGTGTTCATCCTGACCCGTATCCGGGAGGAGGTGCACAAGGGCAAGGGGACCAAGGAAGCGGTGGTCGACGCGGTCGACTGGACCGGCGGCATCATCACCGCCCTGGCGCTGATCATGGCCGGAGCCTTCGGATCGCTGATGCTGTCCAGCAACACCATGCTCCAGGAGTTCGGTTTCGCTCTATCGGTGGCGATCCTGCTCGACGCCATGGTGGTGCGGACCTACATCGTCCCGGCGGCCATGACGCTCATGGGCAAGCGCGCCTGGTGGGCTCCCGGCCGCTTGCAGCGGGAAGGTCGCAAGGAGAAGGCCAAGGATGCGCCGACGACGCCCGAGGGCAAGATCAAAGAGTGAGACCCAAACCCCTTCCCATCTTTTTCATGTTCTTCGGCCCAAAACTTATTTGCCGATCGGGGGACAACCTTTTCCAGGTGAAATGATGACCATCGTAACGCAATTCGATGCACCTGAAAACGCTGTCAACAAGGTCCGCAAGGACCTGGCGGTCGCGTTCCTCGAGCTGGTCGGTTCGGGACGGCCCCGGGAGGGGTTGCGGTTATTCGCCCCCGATTGCAAGACTCACAATCCCTACACCGCCGGCGGCATGGCCGCGCTCATCGAGGCCATGGTCGCGGTGCAGCAGGAACGGGGGGAGGGGGTCATCAAAGGATCGAAGGCCGACTTCAAGCTCATCATCCGCCAGGTTCTGGCCGAAGGCGACATGGTCGCCGTGCACACGCAGCTCGTCAGCCCCCGGCCGAGCGACGGGGGTTTGCGTCAGGTCCACCTGTTCCGTTTCAGGGACGATAAGATCATCGAGTACTGGGACATCACTCAGCAGGTGCCAGAGAACGCCCCCAACGCCGCGGGAGCATTCGATTAAGGGGTCAATGGTCCTTCTCAATGCACCAATGTGCGGGTCCCGGCCACCAGGCAACGGCGAGATGTACAAGGCCCGCATCGAGCCCTGCCGCCCAGTGTTCGGTATCGTCATCGGCTTGATCGGCGTCGCCTTCGGGCTGATGATGTTCATGCGCTGCCGGCGCCCCCGGACGCCGTAGGCGACCGAACCCCCTCTATCTCCCAGGCCTCTTTCTTTTAATCATTTTAGGGATGGTGGGCCAATGGTCATCGGCTGTAGCCAAGCGCGCCGTCCCATAGCGGTGTCAACCAGCTCCGCCCGCACGTACCCTTCGTTGCCGGTTACCTCGTACAGCGCGGTCGAACCCCTGGTCGTCTGCAACACCTTGCCCCCAGAGCCGCGGAACACGATCTTGTCCGCGCCGGTGGCCCGTAACCTGATCGCACGCTCATCCACGCCGATCTCCGCCACCTCCGGCCCCTGCGTCGAGTAGAACGAACCGTTCCGCAATGCCGCCAGCATCTTCTTGGTGGTCGGCTCCCCCAGGAAAAAACCCTAAATTAAATCTCATCCAGATTATCATTATCAAAAGATATAATCACATTTAAAAACATCCGACCCAATACCACCTCATGCAGGTATACTCGCCCTCGTCCACAGCCTCCCGCCCCCTCGATGCTCGCGTCCATGAAGTTCTGGTCCTTTCCCATATAAATGGCTTGGAGGTATGTGTCTACCGGGGCGTGCAGTTCCGTCTCGATGGTGACCTCGCTTACCTCTCTCCGCGCTTTTCATCCCCCGTCCCGCTGAACGAGTTCCTCGATGCCATCGACTCCACCTTGCCCAAGCTGGCCAGGCAGGGGCGAAGGCAGTACCGGTTGAACGACTGGCTCGAGGTATAGGCCGAACCTCGTTACAGAGCGGGCCCTTCCCGAACCAACCAGCATCAAAGGATCACCTGCATCTAGGTATCAAATATCGGTGAGCCCAAAGGCGCTCCGCCTGAGCAATGAAGCTCCTCGGCCCTCACCAATGGGCCGCGATCATGAGGGTCCCGGTTCCGTTCCGGCCCGCTCACGCGTCCCTACCGATCCTTCTTGCTATCGCGGCGAAGGCGATGAAGGCAAGCACTATCGCGGCCGGAGGAAGCAACAGAAAATATAGAGTACCGGAGCCACCGGGGCTGTTCATTCCCAGGGCGAAGCCGACGACGAACCCGAGGACGAGGCCGATGATGAACATGTAGGCCACGGGGGCCCATTTATCCCACGATGAGCGATCGATCCTCATGCCGGACATCACATCCCTCGCATCAGCCTGTTTTGAATGCTATGGGCTGCCGATATGCATAGTTTTAACTGAATTCATGCCGATCGTCGGCCTGAGGTCCTTCCATGAGAGCAAAATGTCCCAAGTGCGGGGCGGTCTTCGAGGTCCCGTGGCATCCCACACTGGTCCACATCGGGTCGATCAAGCTGTTGAAGTGCCCTGCCTGCGGGAAGCGCAGCATGATGCACACGGGCGTAAAGGACCCGGTCACCTGGCCCGTCGAAAAAGGCACGGAAGAGAAGGCGGTGGAGCAGTTGAGCGACGAAGAAAGATTGAGGCGCCGTATCGAGGGATCGAAGCACGAGCGGCTGTGAACGGTGCGGTCCAGAACAGCTGGCAACACCAAGTAGCGGGTCGGTCCGATGGGCGGTCACATGATGAGCGCTCAGGCGGCTCAGGCATGCACCATATATGGAAAAGGCCGAACCGTGATGACGGACGGGACGATCGCTACGAAATGATCTCGATCGCTCTGATCTTTGCCCCTCGCCGCCATCGATCTTCCAGGGCACCCCCCTTCGATCTTCGGACCCCATTGGAAAGGCCCCTCCCCGCGTGGTCGAACGGGTCAGCGTTTCCCTACCATCCATAGTATCATTCGAATAATGTTCTTTCAATTTTTCAGCACCGCGTCCGGAGCTCAGAGGGAGCCAGACGTATCAATGCTCGGATGTAATGCGTGGCAGAGCCATTCTAACTGAAATCGAAGATGATAATCGGGTCACAACGGATAACTTACCCTCCCAACCTCGTAGCGATCAGTAGAAAGTGAGGGATGCACAGTGAGTGGAAAAATATTCAAAACAGCAGCAATGCTGGCGGCCTTCGGGCTGTTGGTGCCGGGAGCCATTATAGTAATGGAGATGCCCAATGCATCAGCGACCACCGTGGCCGCTCCAACCTATGGTAACATAACGGTCGACAATGCGACCCTACTGGTCAACGATCAAGTTCCAAACGACAAGTTCTTCGGTGTCGTCGACACCACCGCGATGCAGTTCGCGATCAAGGCGTACATCGATGGCGATATGTCCGTGGCCGGCAAGAGCTCGAGTGTTCCCCGGACCGGACACTGTCCAACACCGCGCCGATAGCCGAGAACTCCAATGCCTCCGTATTCTGGCATGAGTACTTCTCGCTGCTGAAGCAGTATGACGTGAACCTGGTGAGACTGGGTTGCGGGGACGCCTGGGGCTCGGAGCTGCAGTACAATGCCTGGACCAACCATCATGACGAGTACACCTCGTTCCTGCACATCATGCTGAGCGAGGCTGAGCAGCAGGGCATCTGGGTCGTCCTGGTGATGGCCGGATCGCAGGAGTATCCGACCTTCGAGTACGGGGGATCGGGCTCGGTGTTCGACCCTTCCACCTCGGCCTATGCCAACATGATCGACTACGAGCTCGACACGATGAAGGCAGTGGAGAACGAGACCGCTCTGGGCATGTTCGACATGTTCAACGAGCCGGACCACAACCTGGTCGACGCCAACTACTGGCAAGGCGACAAGGTCCAATTCAACACCTGGGCCAAGGCCGTGGCCAGGGACACCGCGAACGTGACCGCTCACCCGAGGACGATGGGCGTCGCGGCGCTGGGAACCCTGTTCAGCTGGTCCAAGGCGGACTTCGATCTCGCCACCGGTACGGTCGGATTCGAGATCGCCCATGTCCACTACTACGGCGCCAACAAGGACGCGGGCAACTTCGCCGGGCCTGAGCAGTGGTCCAAGGCGGACGGCAAGCCCCTGTTCTGGGGCGAACTGGGTGACAACGGAGTGTATCCTCTGACCCGGTACACCTTCGGCGAGGACACCATCTGGGCCAACGGCGGTCAGGCGATCACCTCCATGGTGCTGACCGGCACGCCCGGATACCCGTACACCGGCGACGCCCTCTGAACGGCGTCGGCCAACCCTTTAGATCAGGTCTGCTCTGCGGACCAAACCCTTTCGACCGATTCTTTATTCATTTTTCTCGACAGGCCTTATGGCCGATACAATTCCCAACCCCACCATCTCGAGGAAGGAAAGATCATACGCTTATCGAAACCAGGACAGGCCCGTCAGCTCTTGCCCCGATGCTCGTGCACGAAGCGTCGGCCCATTTCTCCGCCTACAGAAAACTATCTCCCCCCGGAATGTCATACCACTCGGGGCATCAGCATGAACGGCGAGCAGAGCAGGACCATGGACCGCGAGCAGTTGAGCAAGCTGCGCTCGCTGGTGGAGGAGGGGCTGTCGCGCACCAATATCTACATCTACATCCTCGACCCCGTCGGCCGGTTCCTCTATATCAGCCCGTCCGCCGCCCGCTCCATCGGCCTGCCCCCGGAAGCGATCATCGGCCTCACCGGCCGGGACCTGGGTCTGCCCGATGAGATCGTCAGGGGCATCGAACGGACCGTCCAAGCGATCATCGACGGGGGCCGGACTGTTCACGGCGAACTGACCGGCCGATTCCTGGGTCAGGACTTCGTGTTCGAGTACGATGCCACACCATTGGGCGATGAGGGAGGACGGTACGCGGTCATGGCCCTGGTCATCGACCGCTCCCCGGAGCGCCGAGGCCGCGTGCTGCTCGAGGCCCTCAACGAGATCAACCTGGAGATCAGCGGCCTCTCCGACCCGGCCGCCATCATGAACCGAGTGGTCGCGCTGGCCGGCGTCGCCATGGGCGGCGACCCCCTCGCCCTGGTCCTTCGCGACCGGGGCGAGTGGACCATCCGCTACGTCCACGCCCTCCCGCCCCAGGTCATCGGGCAGGGGCTGCAGTGGGCCGAGGCGCTCATCGGCGGGGTCGACCCGGACGCGCCGTGGGTCGTCGACGACACGAGCAACGAACCTCGTCTGGACCAGGAGACGGTCCGCCGGTTCGACGCCCGCTCCATCCTTACCGTCCCCGTTCATATCAAGAATGAGCTGGCCGGCACCATCAGCTTCCTCCGTCAGGGACGGGTGCGACCGTACTCGAAGGACGAGATCGAGTTCGCCCACAAGCTCGCAAACTCCGTGTCCGCCGCGCTGAGCAGTTCGGCCCTCTATCAGGAGATGAAGCGCTCCGATGAGGAGAAGGCCGCGCTCCTGGTGCAGCTGGCCAGCGAGAAGGAAGTGCTCCGGGCGATGATGGAGACCGCTCCGGTAGTAATGGCGCTGTTCGAGGGCGAGGAACCCATGCTGGTCATGGGCAACGCCGCCTATTGCAACAGCGTCAGGTCCGTCGTCGACGGACCGCCGGTGGGCCGCTACCTCAAAGAAATGGTCGGCGAGGAGGAGTACTGCAAGGACATGGAGCTGGTGCGACGGGTCAGGGCCACCGGCCGACCGATAGTGAACGAGGAGTACATCCGCCACCCTCCGGGGGGGCCGACCCAATATTGCCAGATCTCCCTGCTGCCGCTGGAATGGGTCGTCCCTCGGCGGGTGTTGATGATCTCGTCCAACGTGACGAACGCGATGCAGGACAAGCAGCGCATCGAGGAGCTGGCGATCGAGGCGGACCGGGAGCGCAAGCGGCTGAGGGCCATCCTCAACACCCTGCCGGTGGGAGTGGTGATCGTCGATAGCCAGGGAGATGTAGTTGAATCGAACAAGCTGCGGGACAGCATCTGGGGTGGGAAGGCGTCGCGAGACCGGATGCCCGCCGGCCTCCGGGCGCTCCGGGGTCGCTGGGCCGATAACGGGCTGATCCTGGAACCGACCGACTGGCCGATCAGCAGGGCGCTGCGCCACGGGGAGCGCACCTTGGGCCGTGTGGTCGACCTCCAGCGCCTGGACGGCTCCCAGGGTACGGTCCTCACCTCAGCCGCGCCGATCATCAACGACGCTGGAGAGCGCATCGGGGCGGTGGGGGTCATACAGGACATCACCGCGCAACGTCGGTTGGAGCACGAGGCGGTCGAAGCCAAGGAACGCGCCGAGCTGTACCTCGACCTCCTGACCCACGACGTCAACAATATCAACGCCGCCATCGCCGGGTTCATACAGCTTGCTACGGAGGAGCGGAACGATCGGCGCAACGATCATCTCTCCCTCGCGCTCGAGTCCGTCCTGGAGAGCACCAAGCTCATCGACAACGTGCAGAAGCTGCAGCGGGTCGAGTCGAGCGGGGAGGCCCGGACCCTGATCGATCTTGGGCTCACCATCGAGGATGTGATCGAAGAACAGCTGAAGCGGCCCGACAATCGCGCCCGCATCGACTACCATCCGCAGCTGAAACGCTTTGTGCTCGCCACCGAACTGCTCAAGGACGCCTTCGTCAACCTCATCGACAATGCCGCCAAGCACACCGACCGGCCGGCCACCATCGGTGTCGCCCTCTTCAGAGCGTTCGAGGGCGGGAGGGAGTACCACAAGGTGGTGATCGAGGACGACGGTTCGGGGATCCAGGACGAAGTAAAAGGTAAAGTGTTCGTGCGCCAGTTCCGCGGTGCCACCGGGTCCAAGGGCAGCGGCCTCGGTCTCTACCTGGTCAAGAAGCTGGTGGAGGACTATGGCGGCCGGGTGTGGGTCGAAGATCGCATACCGGGAGATTACGCCAAGGGAGCGAAGTTCGTGGTCATGCTGCCGGCAGCGGCCGGACCACGGCGCGATCTGTGAGGGGCCGCAGGTACTCGACCTTTCCCATATGGGCCTTAATGGCGGGGAAGGGGGCATCATCGCCAACGCCACGGTCACGCTGAGCAACGGCATGACCACGACGACGGATGCCAGCAGCAACTTCGTGCTCGATCACGTGGCCCCTGGAACCTATGATCTGACGGTGACCAAGGATGGCTATGCGGCCATGATCAAGAGCGTATCGGCCACTGCAGGCGAGACCAACGACCTTGGCTCGTTGAGCGTGCAGGCCATTGACCCCGCCGCTCCGAGCTCGAACAACAGCCTGTTGATCGGCGCGGTGATCGTCGTCCTGCTCCTCGGCGTTATGTTCTTTTCCGGCGAACGAAGAAGGCGTGAGCGGTGTAGAAAGCCGCACCGACGAGGCCCGCAAGCCGCCCATTCCTTTGTTAATCACACCTTTAGGCCGTCCGATCATGTGACACCAACGAATTGAAACATTCGTGTTGATCTACGTGTCACAAGCCCAATAACGTCATCGCCGATGATCACGAACTTCAATCTCTACGATCCAGACTCATTTCTGCTCCTCATCGTTCACGTCAGATGCGTGTATCCGTCGATGATCAAGTGGCGAGAGCAAGGCAAAAAGCACCCCCGCCCAGAAGGGCGATCGGTAGGTGGTACGTTCTCCCCATGCCCGGGAGTATACAGTCCACATCATGAAGTACCCCAGCAAGCCCAAGCCCAAGGCAAACAAGAAGTGAGTAGATGGACAGTCTGCTGCGTAAGCCAATGCGTACTCGTCCATTATGTTCTACCTCCTTCACAACGATCGGCTTCCAGGACATGTGTCGGTGCTTGCGCTCGAAAACAACTCCGTTCTTTGCATCAATCTCCCGGTAACGCACCTTTCTTGCTTACCTCTCTCCTTCCGATTGCGCCTTGCAGGTGGATGGTTCAAAGCCATAAGTCCCTTCGTCCACGCATTTTTTCTTTGGGAGCAGGATGCATTAATGAGGCTGGGAGGGCGGCTTTTTGAACGCCTGGTACCTCGGACGCTGCTCGGAGTGGTCGTCACGCTGGTAATCATCTTTGGCGATGAATGTGCATTAACGATGGCGGTCAAAATAAGGGAGGGTTAGAGAAACGGTAGGGTATTGACATGAATGTGAGATTGGCGTGCTATTCATCTGTATTCTCAGGTGCCATCCCTAATTCTACGGATGCCGGGTATGCTTGGCATGGTATTTACCCCATCCAGAAAGAAAATCATGCGTATGAGCCGAAAATACTGATGTTGTGCCCTATTCCTGCTTTCCTGCTTGATTTCTTGTAGAAAAGGCGATTCAATAATAGTCAATGGATCATTGGCGCTAAAGTGGATAATGTAGGCATTGTTAAACTGCACAGTGCGGCATTCAAAATGGACGAAAAAGGCTGGAGTCCTTTAAGATTCGTCCATGGGCCTGAATGGGCGACGCGCAAGTTCTGGGTTGGCGAGATATTTTTCGAAATCTTCCGCCTTGGAAAATACCTCACAATCTGAAAATGACAGGCTCCCAGAACCTAATTTTTCGATCCTGATGTATCGAGTGATTATCCCGGCGGCATCAATGGAAATGATCTCCCGCTTGAAATCGCAGAAAAATATTCTGCTCCAGATTATACCATCAACACTAACGTCGATCGTGAATGGCAAGGATTTCTCAACATCGTGGTTCTCAAGCGCTAATTCGAGTTTTGAAATCTTACAAGGTGCTCTGAGGTCGATCAACAGGCAATTGGTCTCCTCATCTCTGGGGATGACCTTCTCCAAGAATTGAAGATCGGCGTCGTTAGCTAGATCGTTGAAGAACTGCGGACGCTGATCGATGACAATTCTATACACATTACAATGGGTGGAAACGTTCACCAATCCTTGTTCGCCGCGCTTCAAATCCATCAGGCATTTTGATACCTCCTCCTGCACCTTAGTGAACTCGGTGAATTGGTGCATCATGCAGCCTTTTGTGCTAAGCACATCAAAGTGCCCGCCGGTCGCTGGCGAGAAGTAATGCTGTGGATTGTCCCCATACTTGAAGTTCGCCACGCAATTGAAGACAAAACCTCTTGCGGTGGAGAATAGGACGTCCGATGATATTACCAGTGCCACCGAATTAAAAAAGTCTTCGATGGTCTTCTCGCCCACTTGCATCTGGTCGGCCGGCAAAGATCTAATCTTTTCATCCATATAATTTATGGAATCAACTAGGCTTTGGATTGTTAGGTCGGGAATAATGTCAGTTATTTGTTTCTGCATTTTTGGGTTTGCTAACATCTCTCTTGTCAGGTCGTATCCGTCACTGATAAAGATAATGCGCAATGAACTGTCGATTCCCTTGAGATATCGCATGAATCCATCCAAGGATTGGATGTTCGTCAGGGTGCGCAACGTAATGGATTTGCTCCCCGAGTCGAGAGCTACTAATCCATCTCGATTGTTCCCTCTTCGAAGGTCAAACAGGTTTAGGCACAAGTTGCCGACCGGTATGGGTGCGACATCCCCTAGGCGAGCATGAATCAGGACGGTCTTCTCCGGAAAGGTATGGCGCTTCACGGCGACCTTGGCCTTGATATATCGATTGAATTGATTGTTGAGGAACTCCCGGCAGATGAATTTGGAATCCCTTAATGGCGCAGAAAAGGACATTACCGTTTTTGGGACCAGGCAGAGCTCATCGTATTGGCCAGGCGCAACCTGATTAATGATTGCGGTCAGATCATCGAAGTCGTCGGCAATGTCCTCCACATCGATAAATAGCGTCTTAGTCGTGGTCGAGGGCAGAGGCATGTCAGAAAAAGTTTCGTTGTAATATCCTCGCTTAGAATTAATATCGAATATTTTGTGTACACCGACGAAGTTCAGTCCAAATCTTTCACACATAAAACTGAAGAAATTTCCGGCGGTTAGGATATCGCCCATGCCAGATTTGATTATGGCCACCCGATACCCCCTAATCTCAATCTTTTCCAACATGTTCTTGATTTCATTGGGATGATCAAGAATATCGTATAGCTTCGCTCGATTTCTTAACTTCCAAACCCCTTCCACTTCAGATGAATCTCCGACAATGTTCATGATTTCTTGATATTTGCCTAGTCCAAGCAGATATTCAAGGAAACCCACCTTTTTGAGATCGCAACCAGATTCAAAAATATATTCTACATAATGTTCCAGGTAGCCCTTTCTCCGGCGCCATCGTGGATTCTCAAATTGGGCTAACATCCAATCGACTGCGATCTGAGCAGGGACCTCATCGACCTCGATGGACAGCGAGGAGATGCGCACCCTCCCGTTTAGCCTAAATGCTAGAACAATCCCCTTCGTTCTAGGAGCTCTAATCATGAATTCTGCATTATTTCCTTCGATTACCCATTGGTTGATTGTTTTCTTCTGCGCAGTCATTATTATCAAGATAAATGAACCACTGACAGGTCGGAGTTGTACACCCTGATCCTCCTCGGAGAGCCAGTGTTACCAGTGATAGGAATGACTTGGCTTACGGCCCTATACTCCTGCGACAAGGCGACGTTCAGGGTTTCTCCATCTATATGGGCCCCCTGAGGGCTGTCGAAATAGATCTGTTGAGCCGGACACGCACCGTCCCTGAATTTGACGCTCCATCTTCTAGGCAACTCATCGCCCATTTCGGTCCTTAACCGGAATTGCCATATTTATCTTTTAATCCGTGAATGTCATTTCGCATCTCATCTTCATGCGCTCCAATTCTTCATAGGGATACCCACTCCCTACCTCTCACATTTGTACGCGACTCTCGACATAAGGAACGATCGCCGCCAGTCAAACTTATCATTCGAGAGAATACCTCATCAGTCTATTCCCGTATAGTGGTAAATCTCGAAGTGCAAT